>CAVRMX010000034.1:0-406401 GCA_963722275.1 uncultured Actinomycetes bacterium
AGGAGTTCGAGCAGGACTACCCGGACGCAAAGGTCATCCTGCTCGAGCAGAACTACCGCTCCACCCAGAACATCCTGGCCGCGGCCAACGCGGTGGTCTCGCAGAACCGGGGCCGCAAGCCCAAGAACCTGTGGTCCGACCAGGGCGCGGGGCCGCCCATCATCGGCTACGTGGCCGACAACGAGCACGACGAGGCCGCGTTCGTGGCCGAGGAGGTGGACCGGCTCACCGACGCAGGCCAGGCCACGCCGGGTCAGGTGGCGGTGTTCTACCGGACCAACGCGCAGTCCCGTGTCTTCGAGGAAGTGTTCATCCGGGTCGGGCTGCCCTACCGGGTGGTCGGCGGGGTGCGGTTCTACGAGCGGCGCGAGGTCCGTGACCTGCTCGCCTACCTCCGGCTGATCGCCAACCCGGCGGACGAGGTGTCGCTGCGGCGGGTGCTGAACGTGCCCAAGCGCGGCATCGGCGACCGGGCGGAAGACTACGTGGCCGCGTTCGCGCAGCGGGAGCACGAGCACGTTCGCCGAGGCGCTGGCCCGCCCGGCCGACGTGCCGGGCCTGGCGGCCCGGTCGGCCCGCGCGATCGAGGGGTTCAACACGCTCATCACCGGGCTGCGGGAACTCTCGCAGACCGTGCCCGTCGCCGACCTCACCGAGGCCGTGCTCGACCGCACCGGGTACATCGAAGCGCTGGAGGAGTCGTCCGACCTGCAGGACGCCAGCCGGGTGGAGAACCTGGAAGAGCTGGTGTCGGTGGCCCGCGAATACGACGGGATTCACATGGAGGGGGCAGGGGAGGTGGGTGGGGGGACGCTGGCCGACTTCCTCGAGCAGGTGTCCCTGGTCGCCGACGCCGACCAGATCCCCGACGGGGAGGAGCACGGCGGCCTGGTCACGATGATGACCCTGCACACCGCCAAGGGCCTGGAGTTCCCGGTGGTGTTCCTCACCGGGATGGAAGAAGAGGTGTTCCCGCACCAGCGCTCGCTGACCAATGCGAAGGAACTGGAGGAGGAGCGCCGGCTGGCCTACGTCGGGATCACCCGGGCCGAGCAGCGCCTCTACCTGACCCGGGCGCTGGCGAGGAACTGGTGGGGCCGCCCCTCCTTCCACAAGCAGTCGAGGTTCCTCACCGAGATCCCGGCCGGCCTGATCGAGTGGCGCCGGGACGTGTCCGCCGCCCAGTCGTCGGTCATGCCCGCCCAGGAGCGGATGGCGCAGCGGGCGGGGACCCGGTCACCGGGGAACCGCCAGGTGCCTGCGCTGTCACCGGGGGACATGGTGACCCACGACAAGTTCGGCCTGGGTACGGTGGTGTCGACGGACGGCTACGGAGACCAGGCCGAGGCGAAGATCGATTTCGGGGCCGAGTACGGCGTGAAGCACCTGGTGCTCCGCTACGCCCCTCTGGAGAAGTTGTAGGGACCGGTTCCCGGCCGCGGCCCCGGCTGAGTCCTTCCCGGGCGCCTGCCACCGCGGGGGGGCGCGGGGGGGTAGTCCCCCCGGAGCCAGCACCGCGCGGGTCCGCGTCGTCCCAGGAGTCCCGCGCCTCCCAGTCCGTCCGTGACCGGCGCACCTGACGTGCTGGCGGCCTGCTCCGGCGCCAGAGGAACCAGCGGACGGCGACGATCGCGACCGCCAGCACGGTGGCCAGCGCCATCGCGAAGAAGCCGTTGGCGACCCACTGCGCCGCGCCGATGGCCAGCGCCGTCTTCGACGTGCCGGACCGGTTGAACACGAACCCGCTGATCAGCGCGCCCACTAGATAGGAGAGCACCGGGACGGGGAAGATCATCCGGCCGGCCCGGGGCCGGACCGCCAGCGCCGCGACCACCGTCCCGGCCTCCACGAAGAGCCCGAGCAGGAAACCTGGTGCGCTCCTGGTCATCATCGTCGCGATGGTGCCGACGGCCGCGCTGGCGACGATGATGCAGACCCCGAGGCCGCCCTGCAGCGCACCCCACCGGCCCGCCCCTGGCGATCGCCGGGGGTTTCGCCGCCCGCGGACCTCGTGCGGGCCGGTAGCCTGCCGCGTCCTGGCTGGCTGGGGCTCGTCGGGCTGGGCCGGCATCCGCCGGGTCGGCGGTCCGTCAGCCGCGGCGCGCCCGGTGGCACCCCGCCCGTTCGGCCCGCCGCCACCCGGCCCGTTCGGCCCGCTGGTGCCGCGCCCGCCGGGGGCACGGCCGTCCCAGCCGGCCTCACGTCCGCGCGGTCCTGGGTCCCGCGGGTCGGGCGCCCCCCGGCCGGCCTCACGCCGGGGCGCCCCGCTGGCCCCGGAGGGGACGGCGCCGGGAGGTCTGCCCGGGACACGCCCGGGCGTCGGAGGCGGCCCGGGAACTCGGCCGCGCGGCCTGGCTCCAGGCTCGCCGCCGTACGGCCTGTTCGGGCGTGTTTCGCGCCATCGTGGGTCGCTCATAGGTGCTTCGGATGTTAGTCGTTGCGGCCTGGTAACGGGAACGCGACGGTAGGCTTCATCGGACGGTAACGATCCAGAGCTGGGACTGCTGAGGAAAGGTGCCATGGTTAGGCCGGGCTCTCCGACCCCGTTGTGGGGCGCTGCCGGTAAGGCCGGATATGCCCTGAGCTGCGTGGCCGCTGCCCTGGTCCTGGCGGTGAGCGGTTTTTCCTACTTTGTCGTGCGCGACGTGAGCAGCATCGGCGGCTCGCACGCGATCAACAGCGGCCCGTCCATCGGCGCGCAGAACATCCTGCTGATGGGACTGGAAAGCCGCACCGACTGGAACGGCAACGTCCTGCCGAACGACATCCTGAACGCCCTGCACGCCGGGAGCAGACAGGGCGTCCTGTACGAGGGCGTCGGCGGGAACGCCACGAACACCCTGATCCTGATCCACATCCCGGCCGGCGGCAAGAAGGCGATCGGGTTCTCGATTCCGCGCGACGACTGGGTCACGTTCCCGGAGACCTACGACGGGCAGCACACGGGCAAGATCGACCAGGCCTACGGAGACGCCCTCGCCGAGAAGGAGTCCGAGGTCCGCCAGCAGCACCCGAAGATGAGCCAGAACGAGGTGGCCTTCCAGGGCAACGAGGCGGGCCGGGCGGCCACGGTGGCCACGGTGGAGTCCTTCACCGGGGTGCACATCGACCACTTCGCCGAGATCAACCTGGACGGGTTCTACGAGCTGGCCAAGGTGCTCGGCGGCGTGCAGGTCTGCCTCAAGCACCCGGTCGTGCTCGACACCTACTCGGGCTTCCACGCCAAGAAGGCCGGCTATCAGCACCTGAACGCCAAGATGGCGCTCGCCTTCGTCCGCCAGCGGCACGGCCTGCTCAACGGCGACCTCGACCGGACCCACCGCCAGCAGGCCTTCCTCGCCTCGGTGATGCAGCAGCTGCGCACCGAGGGCGTGCTCGGCGACCTGACCAAGATCAACTCGCTGCTGTCGGTGGCCAAGCAGTACGTGATCACCGACTCGGGCTGGAACCTGCTCGACTTCGCCACCCAGATGCGCAGCCTGACCAGCGGCAGCCTGAGCTTCAACACGCTGCCGATCGAGAGTTACATCACCATCGAGGGCCAGTCCGCCAACCAGGTCAACGTCCCGTATATCCAGCAGCTCGTGCACAACACCTTCTACCCGGCCCCCCGTCCCTCCGGTTCGTCCGGGCCGCGGCCCAAGAACACGGCCACGGTCAGCGCGGCCGAGGCCGCCGCGACCACGGTCGACGTGTACAACGGGGGCAGCACCCGGGGGCTGGCCGGGGACGTCTCGGCCGCCCTGGTCAAGGACGGGTTCAAGGCCGGGCAGGTCTCGAACACCACGGCCCTGACCGCGACCCAGGTCCTCTACGGCACCGGCGCGGCGGCGAGCGGCGCGAAGATCGCGTCGCTGTTCGGCGTCTCCGCGACGGCGAGCGCCGCGGTGGCGTCCGGGCACGTCCAGGTGAACCTGGGCCCCACCGCCCGCGTCCCCGCCGCGACGGCGTCCCCCTCGAACTCCCCGACGGCCCTGCCCACCACGGGCGCTCAGGGCGGCGCGGTCATCGCCAAGAACGGCATCCCCTGCGTCGACTAACCGGTCCGCGGGACGTTCCGGCTACGCTTACAGTCATGGGCAAGATCCGGGTGATCGTCGCGAAGGCCGGGCTTGACGGCCACGACCGCGGAGCCAAGGTCGTGGCCCGCGCGCTGCGCGACGCCGGCGTGGAGGTCATCTACACCGGGCTGCACCAGACGCCGGAGCAGATCGTGGCGGCCGCCATCCAGGAGGACGTGGACGCGGTCGGCCTCTCCATTCTCTCCGGCGCGCACATGACGCTGTTCGGCCGCGTGATCGAGTTGCTCAAGGAGCGGGACGCGGCCGACATCGTGGTATTCGGCGGCGGCATCATCCCGGACGAGGACATCGAGGAACTGACCCGGATGGGGGTGGCCAGGATCTTCACGCCGGGCGCGCCCACCACCGAGATCGTCGCCTGGGTCCGGGAAAAGTTCGGCCACGAGGTAACCCCGACCCAGGCCTAAGGCATCGCTCAGCCTAGGCGCCAACTCAGGCGCTGAACGGTAATTTCTCGATTACGCCGGGAAGTAAACGCTGTGTTACGCCGATATGGCGCGGCCAGTTTTCTCATAGCACACATGTATCGCTACTGCTCAGAAACTTTCCTATACCTCGTCTGAACAGCGTTCCGGTGCGGCTGCGTGCTCGTGCCGCTGGAATTGCCTACGATTGGTTCCATCAGTACGAGAAATGGAGCATCCGTGGCGCAAAAAGTGCAGACCCTGTTTGTTGACGACATCGATGGCAGCGCTGCCGAAGGGACCATCCGCTTCGGCCTTGACGGCACCGACTACGAGATCGACCTGAACACCGAACACGCTCAGGCATTGCGGGACGCACTCGCGCCCTACATTGGCAGTGCCCGCCGGGCCAGCGGCGCGGCCCGGCGGCCGGCCCGCGGCGGGCGCAAGGCATCGGCGAACGGGGTGAATACGACTGAGGTCCGCGAGTGGGCTAAGGCCCAGGGTATGGACGTAAAGGACCGCGGCCGGGTACCCGCCGAGCTGGTCGTCAAGTTCAAAGCGGCGACCGGAAACTAGCCTCCGAACCCCTCCGTCAAAATCTCCAGCTCAGGCCAAAATGAATTAACGGCACGGAGCCGCCAGCGCCCCCGGCGGGTACCTGGCCCGGGAACGTACGCTACGGTCCGTTCGGAAGACTTATTACCGAACGGACCGGGGTCTCTCACTTTCCGCGCCAAGGAGTGCCGACGATGGAATACCTGGTCACCATGACCACGCACGTTCCGGACGGAACGCCGGCCGAGGCTGTCGACGACATCCGCGCTCGCGAGGCCGCCCGGTCGCGCGAACTCGCGGCGCAGGGGCACTTGCTGCGGCTGTGGCGCCCGCCGTTGCAGCCCGGTGAATGGCGAACACTGGGACTGTTCGCCGCCGCCGACGACGGTCAGCTCGAGGAGGTCCTGGCCTCGATGCCGCTGCGGATATGGCGCACCGATGAGGTCACTCCGCTATCGCCGCACCCGAACGACCCGGCGCGCCCGTCGTGAGCGAGACCGGTCGCCGCCGGCGCGGCTGAGCGCCTGCCAGCCATGCGGTTAGGCTGGCCCCGATGATCCTGATCCAGGCCATCCCGAACACGATGGTCACTGACGTCGCGGCGCGGAATGTGGCGGGCCAGTTACGGAAGACCCGCGAGGCCAAAGCCGAACCGTTAGGCCATCAAGGTCTTTACCGATGGGACGATTAGGCTTATGAACAGCGGAAATGGTGGAGATTAGGCGTGGACCTGTTTGGGTATCAGTCGATTCTGCAGGGTCGCTGAGTGATGCTACACATGGCTGGATGTGCCGTCTGAGCAGGTCTTGAGTGGCTCCATGAGGCTGGGCGTGGCCGGGTGACCGTGACCGTTGGCAGCCAGTTAGGCATCCGCCGATCAGCCGTTCCCAAGGAGACCGGCATTACTTCCCCGGTCTGGGGACTCTTCCCCGTTTCGTAGTGGCGAGAGCGTGACCCCTGTCACGTCAGCTCACCGGTGTCTCCTCTGTCACTGGAGTCACACCGCCTTAAGACTTCGGGGCCGCGGCCGGGCTCACCCGTGCGGGGGGATGGCAGCGCGCAGACTAGTCCCTATGATCGCGTTACCTGTCAGTGTCGGGAGGTTGCGTGGTGGCTAGCGAAGGTTCGGCGTCGGCGAGCTTGTTCCCGCCGATTGCCGATTACGGGTTCTTGTCGAATTGCGAGCAGAGCTGCCTGGTCGCGCCGGACGGGTCGGTGGAGTGGCTGTGCCTGCCGCGCCCCGATTCCCCGAGTGTGTTCGGCGCGTTGCTTGACCGTACCGCCGGCCTGTTCCGGTTCGGTCCCGGCAACACCAATGTGCCCCAGCATCGCCGGTATGTGCCGGGGACGATGGTGCTGGAGACGACCTGGCAGACCCCGACGGGGTGGATGACCGTGCATGACCTGCTGGCCGTCGGCCCGGTCAAGCACGAGGGGCGGCGGCCGGATTATCACCGGGCTCCGGCTGATTTCGGTGCGGTCGGCGTGCTGGTCCGGATCGCGACGTGCATCAGCGGCCGGGTCGAGGCCGTCGTGAACTGCGGCCCGCAGTTTAACTACGGGACCACCGGCGGCACGTGGAGCTACACCGGCGACGGTTATGACTCGATGAAGATCACCCCGGCGGAGGGAGATATACAGCTGGAGCTGGCGGGCAGCGTGCCGCTCGGCGTGCTGGGTGCCCGCTGTTACGGCCGTACCACGCTCACGCAGGGCCAGTCGGCCTTCGTCGCGCTGTCCTGGGGAGACGGCGACGTTCCGGCCAGCCAGGACGAGGCGTTCGCCATGCTGAACACGACGGTCGATTTCTGGCGCGACTGGCTGAGCTCGGCCAAGATCCCCGACCATCCGTGGAAGCCCTTCCTGGACCGCAGCGCGCTGACCCTGAAGGGGCTCAGCTACGCCCCGACCGGCGCCATCATGGCCGCCTCGACGACCTCGCTGCCGGAAACCCCCGGCGGGGCACGCAACTGGGACTACCGGTTCACCTGGATCAGGGACTCGTCGTTCATGCTCCGCTCGCTGTACCGGCTGGGCTTCGCCTGGGAAGCGATCGAGTACTGGGGCTTCGTCATCAACGCCGTCAGCGGCGGTGACCTCAACCGCCGGTTCGAGCTGCAGATCATGTACGGCATCGGCGGGGAACGCGACCTGACCGAACGGACCCTGGACCACCTGTCCGGGTGGCGCGGGGCGCGCCCGGTCCGGGTCGGCAACGGCGCCTGGAATCAGCAGCAGCACGATGTCTGGGGCATGATCCTCGACGCCCTGGACGTCCAGTTCCACCGCGGAGCTAGCCAGATCGTCGCGCCGGTATGGGAAGGGGTGGCCGGGTTCGTGGACGCCGCCCTGCAGCACTGGCATGAGCCCGACCAGGGCATCTGGGAAGTCCGCGGCGACCCCAAGCACTTCACGGCATCCAAGGTCATGTGCTGGGTCGCGGCCTCGCGCGGCGCTGATATCGCCGCCGAGCGGGGCGAGGACGAACGCGCCCAGCGCTGGCGGGCAGGCGCCGACGAGATCAAGGCCGAGATCCTGGACAAGGGCGTTTCCGAACGGGGAGTGTTCCGGCAGCATTACGAGACCGACGATCTGGACGCCTCGCTGCTGCTGCTGCCCATCATGGGATTCCTGCCGTCGGACGACAAGCGCGTCCAGGCGACCGTGCTGGCCATCGCCGATGAGCTGACCGAGGACGGCCTGGTCCTGCGCTACAAGGTCGAGGGAACGGACACCGGGTTCGAGGGCAAGGAAGGGACCTTCACCATCTGCTCGTTCTGGCTGGTGACCGCGCTAGCCATGATCGGCGAAACCGACCGCGCCCATGCCCTGTGCCAGAAGCTGCTGTCGTTCGCCGGACCGCTGCAGCTTTACGCCGAGGAGATCGACACCACGACGGGCGAGCATCTCGGGAATTTCCCGCAGGCCTTCACCCACCTGGCCCTCATCGAAGCCGTATCACTGCTCATCGGCTCCGAACAAGAAGGCAACGCGGCCTCAGTCGGGTAGGGCGAAATCCATACTCAAGCTTCGGAGAACGTGTCTAACCTGACTTTTATCAGATTAGTGCGCACCTGGGTGTCACAGGTCCGGCTGAGGGTGCTACGGGGGTCGCTGGGCGCAGGGTCTGTGGCCCGCTCAATGGCGAGGTCACGTTCGGCCTGCCGGCAGTGAGGCGCCTGCGGTGGACTGCCTTTGGCGTAGGCTATCGGGATGCCGCTGGCTAGCTGCTCGCACCTGAGGCGGGAGCAGCTAGCAGCCGCGGCCGAGCTGGCGGCGGAGCTCCTCGGCCAGTCCGGGGCTGACGCCCTGCAAGCCGATTTCGCGGCCTTTCCTGAGCTGGCGATCGCTCTGACCATCGACGGCGCCGTCGCGGGAGTAGCGTTCGGCCATCCCGACCGTGGGGACGGCGCCACGCTCGAGGGCATCACCGTCGATGACGCGCACACCGCCTGCGGTCTCGGATCTCTCCTGCTCGCTCGGTTCGAGCAGGCTGCTGCGGACGGCGGCTACCACAATGTCAACCTTGGATCTGCTGGCGGGTACGTCGAGCATTTCTACCTCAAGAACGGCTACCAGCAGGCCGAGTACATGGTCATCATTCCGGACGGAGACCGGCAGCGCCTCGGCCTGGACGGCCTGGATGTGCTGCGCGAACGGCACCAGGATCCGGATGACCTCGTGCTGAACATCGCCGCCCCCGAGGGGTACTCTCCGGCCGTCAAGTGCGCACTGCAGCGGCGGCTGCAAGCCAGCGAAGTGTGCTGCATTTTCTGGAAGCCGATCACTCTCAGGCCACTGTAAGACCCAAGTCAGGTTACTCGTGCCATGGTGCGCGCCGGCAGGCTGCGGCCAGGGTTGCTCCGGTCAGCGGGCCTGTCTGTTTACGGAATTCCTGCTGCAGGGCGCGGTATCGCTGGTCCGCGCCGGGAACTCCGGCGAAGTGCGGTTCATGGTGGCCCGCGGCCCACTCGTAGAAGGGATGGGAACGGTCCCCGGTGGCGTAGACCGCGGCGAGGCTGCCGCGTCCGCGGTGGATGACGTGGCCTGCGGCGGTGAACGGGAAGGGCGCCATCGGGATGCCGAGTCGCGCGGCCGCGGTGAGCAGGCCGGACGACGGGTCGCCGCCGCCGGTGAAAGGCCCGGCCTGCGGCCGCCAGGCCACGGCCGGGTCCATCAGCAGCGAGTACTGCCCGAAGCGCCCGTCGGGGTGCCACTGGTCGTGCTGCGGCTCGCCGACCAGGGCCGCCGAGTGCTCCCGCGCCACGGTGACGGCTGCGGACAGCGCGCCGGGCCGCGCGGCGACGACGTCGGAGTCCAGGATCCAGATCCACGCGGGCCGTGGCCCGGGCCGGGAGGCCAGGTAAGAGATTCCCTGGTTGAGTCCGGGGCCGTGATGGCGGTTGCCGTGATTGGCGAGCAGCGTGCAGACCCCGCCCCGCCCGGCCTCGGCCAGCAGCTGGGCCGACCCGTCCCGTGAACCGTTGTCTACCACCACGATCTCCAATTCCGGCCAGCTCAGGACCGTGCGCAGCGACCACAGCAAGAACGCCGTCAGCTCCCGGGTGTTATACGAGACAATCAGGGCCGTCACGCTCTCGCGGCTGGCTTCTGGGCCGGCCGGCCACCACACCACGTCACTGGCCACCAGCGAAGCCTGCCACGTGACCTCCGCCAGGACCAGCAGATTACGACCGGTGTGGAGCGCCGAGCGGCCAAGCCGAGGTCAGGCTCATCCTGCCCGGCCACCAGCCGCTGCCTTAAGTGCCTCCAGCTCCCCGTCGTCATGCGCCGAGCCGAAGTGCTCGATGCTCCGCGAGTCACGCCGGGAGGAGTAGACGATCTGGACCGCGATCGCTCTGGGGCCGTCTTCACCGTCCGGACATACGCCACCGGACGGAACCAAGACCCGGTTAGTGCGCAAATACACCGCTATCTGCGGGCTAACCTGCAGGCCACAGCGCTACACCCGAGAAAATCCCGACGCGGCCCGGCGCGGAATGGCATGCCGATATCGACAGCTACGACCCCGCCGGTCTCGCGGGAGCGGCCAAACGCCACGCTGGTGATCAGGTAACCGTCGGCCCCCGCTCCGTTGCCATCTTCCGGGCCACGCCCTCACCATGACCACAGCTACGGCGCTGACGGCTGGCCCCTGGCCAGCCCGCCAGCGCTCCGCCGCCTCAGCCGAGCCGTTCGAGCAGGTGGTCGCCGATCCGGATGGCGTTGGCCATCGCGGTGAGGGCCGGGTTGACCGCGCTGATGCTCGGGTAAAAGCTGGTGTCGACCACGTAGAGGTTGTCGAGTTCGTGGGCCCGGCAGTCGGGGTTGAGTACCGATGCGGCCGGGTCCGAGCCGAACCGGACGGTCCCGGCCTGGTGCGCGCAGCCTGCGACCGGAATATCGGTCTTCATGTACGCGAACCGGTGAGCCAGGTGGCCGGGGTGCATGCGGAGCGAGCCCAGCATCGAATGGAGCTGGTGGTACAGCCGCTTGGCGGCGGTGGGGTTGCTCGGCGTGTACGCCAGGTGGACGGCGCCATCCGGGCCGAGAGTGACCCGGTTCTCTGGCCGCGGCAGGTCCTCGGTGGACAGCCAGAAGTCCACGGCGTGCGCGGCGACGTCGCGCAGCGCCCAGGTCGGCGCGAACTTAGTCTCCAGCGGTTTTTCGCCGCGGAACATGGCCGCTTGGGACTTGCCGATCATCTGGATGTTGCCCATCGGGTAGTCGAAGTCCGGGCCGCTGAAGTAGAAGTCGTTGACGCCGAGGGTCTTCTGGAACACGGTCGGGTTCGGGTCTTTGGACAGGGCGAGCACGGCCTGGCTGTCGTGGTACATGAAGTTGCGGCCGACCTGATCGGAGCCGTTGGCCAGCCCGTTCGGGTGCTTGTCGGTGGCGGAGGCCAGCAGCAGCTTGGCGGAGTTGACCGCGCCGCAGGAGACAACCACGATGTCGCCCTCATACCGCTCGGTTTCGCCGTCGTGCTCGGCCACCACCTGGGTGACCGCGGTGCCAGCCGGGTTGGTCTCCAGCTTCACCACTCGCGCGTTCGTGACCAGGGTGACGTTGGCGTGCTCCAGGGCGGGGCGGACGCCGATCACCTCGGCGTCGGACTTGGCATGCAGCGGGCACGGGAAGCCGTCGCAGTCCGCGCAGCGCACGCAGACGCTGTAGGGCATGTTCGTCTCGTTGACCAAGATGCCGCACGGCGCGTGGAACGGGTGAAGGCCGGCCGCGGCCAGATCATCGGATAGCTGCTGGATCCGGGGCTCGTGGGAGACCGCGGGGTACGGGTAGGGCGCGCTGGCCGGCGGGTCGGTCGGATCCTCACCTCGCGCGCCGTGCACCTGGTACATCGTCTCGGCGGCCGTGTAGTACGGCTCCATGTCCTGGTAGGAGATGGGCCAGGCGGGCGAGAGGCCGTCATGGTGATGTAATTCGCCGAAGTCCTCGGCGCGCATCCGGTACAGCGCGGCTCCGTACAGCTTGGTGGCGCCACCGACGAAGTAATGTACCTGCGGCTGGTAGAACGACTTGCCCTTCGGGTCATACCAGCTGTCCGGGGAAATGTAGCGGCCGTCGACGAACACGTCTACGGTGGACCAGTTCTCCGGCTCGCGGGGCAGCCAGTCGCCGCGCTCGAGCAGCAGGATGCGCTTGCCCGAGGGGGCCAGGTGACGGGCGAGCGTGCCGCCGCCCGCCCCGGTTCCGATGATGATCACGTCGTAATGTCCGTCCATGCTGTGCTCCTTCCTCGGCCGGGTGGCGGCCTGCCGGTTCAGAAAATGGCGATCGGGTTGACCGGCGAGCCGGTCGCGGCACGGAGGAATTGCAGCCAGTCCAGCAGGTGCAGGCCCATCGCGTTGACGGCGAGCACGTGCACCGGAAAGTCGACACCCTGGCCGCGCTCGGCGTCGTGTCGTTGTTGCCGTCGCTGTCGAGTGCCGCGATCCGCCGTTCCGCGAGGATTCCGGCGCGCGTATTCGCGGCGTCCCACGGCCCGAGCGCTGCGCGCCGGCTGCGGTGGCCGACCCTGACAAAGAGCAGATCGCCCGGTTCGATGCGGACCTCCTGGGTCCGGTCGCCTGACGCATCCGCCATGGCAGCGGTCCCTTCCTCGAAGGTGCCCGAGCGCGCAGCACGGGTCCCACTGTCCCGACTCAACCACCCGGCACAGGCCAGGGCGTCACCCACCAGGGGCGAACACGGGAGGGCCCAGTCGCAGCCTTCCAAGCTGGAACTGACACCCTCCTCGCCGCGCGATGGTTTCAGCCGGGGCGGCCGCGGGCCGAGGGACGGTAGCCACAAGGAGGACGGGGGAGGAGAAAGGCACCACGATCCATGCACGCCCAAAGAGGCGGCTGAGCCAGAGCGACAAGGCAAGACAGCCCCAGTGCTGTCGATTCTGGACATTGCCGCGTGGTCAGCGGCAAGGCTTGCGACTGTCATCGAGCAGCTGATCGAGGAGAGCCAGCAACGGCCGAGACGGGCGACTACTTCAAGATGTTCACCGCCCGGGCAATTACCAGGCCCAGAATCACGAGGGAGCCGAATGCCTGCACCGTCATGACCAGTTTGGCCCAGCGGGCAAGCGGCATCACATCGGTCGGGCTGAAGGCGGTGGCGTCGGTAAAGCCGAGGTACAGGTAGTCGAAGAATTCAGGGCGCCAGCCACGCGGAGCCACCCCCGGGTTGAGCTGCGCCGGGAAGGCGAGGTCGGGGAACTCTCGCGGAGCCAGGAAACGCGATTCAGGACCCCCTCCGTCAAGCCCCCAATACAGGAAGGCAAAGGCGATGATCGTGTAGAACCAGACCAGAAAACCGGTCTTGAGAAGATCCGCCGCAGAATTTGTCTCCGGACCGCCCTCAACCAGATCGACGACCAGCCGACCGCAGACCCCGGCCGCCTCGGCGACCAGCACAGCTATCAGCCCAAGGGACAGCACCCGGCCGACAGCCGACCGGCGGTCGATGCGTCCCCGATCAGTAGCGATGATGGCCACCAGCAGCAATGCCTCCACCGCCGGGACTGCCCATGACGGACCCAGGCTGAACCGAGCCGGAAGCAGCAGCGGCACGGCTATCGCCAGGACCAGCGTAAAGGCCATCGGCCAGCGCCTCTCGGCCAAGGCCCTCGCAGCCTGGATCCCAGATCCAGGGCCGCCGGAAGCACTTCCTCGCCTGCCAGCCCACCAATCACGGACACTGGCCTCCGCCGCCGCCGTTACGGGCGGCCGCTCAGCATCAGCGTCGGCGATCAGGGCCCGGGCAGCGTCCAACGTCGCCGCCACTTCCCTCTGGTTACTTCCCGCTAGCACACTTACGACAATCCAGGCCCGGTCATGATGCGCCTGGGCCTGGGCCTGGACGGACACTCCACTTGCTAGCGCAAGCTTCTGATAGCACCTAAGCCACTCGCCGGTCACCGGCCCCGCCAGCGGCACCCTCACCATCACGCGCCCGTCGGCCGAACGAACCTCGATGTCCGCCTGGGGATCGATGTCTGTCATCTGACCCGGCTCCCCTCTGTAGGGCCTCTGCTCCGAGAGTACGGCGTGCAGATTCGTGCTAGACAGGCGGGCGATTCCGCTGAGTGGCTGGATGATGGCAGAAGTCGCTGGATGTGCCTGATCAGGCATTACGTGACCCCGTGTGGCTGGGTATGGCTGGGCGACTGTGACCGTTGGCTGCCAGTTAGGCCCCAAATTGGGCTGCCAAACGCCATCCCAAACCCGCCGGGATGCAGCCGCCCGGCGGGGCCGCAGGACGACCGCAGCAGGTACAAGCGGCCGGGCCGAGGGCGCGTAGCGGAACAGCCGGAAGGCACGCATCACGGCGGTGCGGACCGATTTACCGAACCGCGGAAGGTGCCGCGCCGCACGCCGCTGCCCATCCGGATAACCGTTCGGAGCTGATGGCCGAACGGGCCCGGCGCGCGCCAGCGGTCAGGTTCCTGACTCAGCGGTACGGCGTGAACGGCGGCCGCGGGAGACCGGATTCCGGCGGGCCTGCCACGGCCGGGGAAACGGCATCGTGGCTGCCAAGATGAGGAGAATGCCGAGGAGGAGGCCGCCGAGCGGGCCAGTCTGCCGGAGAGTCGTGATGGTAACGGCGTTCTGCCTGGCGAGCGCGGCCAGTGAGCGCTGGCTGGCAGGCGTCATCTTGAGGTCGGCGGTCGCCACCATCAGGCGGCCCTGTCCTCCAGGACCGTGCAGAACGGACAGGATCCGCTCTTCCGCGTCGACCGGGGCGCCGGTCAGCGGGTCGACCCAGAACGTGTTGCTGGCCTGGAACGTTCGGTTCGCCACGACGTTGCGCGAGGTGCCGGTCAGCCCGAGCAGTGAGGCCGGCACGCCGGGCAACTGCTGAACCACGGTGGGCGGGATGCGCTGAGTGAACCGGTAGGTGAGAAGGCCCTGGACGTGCGCGGCGCCGCTGTAGACAGCGGGCCAGGCTCGTTCGGTGTTGAGGTCGTAGACCTGGTAAGTGGTCTTCTGGGTGCCGATCGGCCATTTCACCGCCCCGATGCCGTCCTGGCGGGCCCGGGTGTCACCGTTGACTGACGCGCCACAGCAGTTGGTCAGCTCCCCGGTGCGCCGGTTGAACGCGCTGCGCTGGAAGACGACGTTCAGCTGGACATTGTGCTTGAGGTCCTCGAGGGCCGTGAACAAGTCCCAGACGGCGATCGTGCCGGTGCTGGCCGCGGCGTCGCCCCGGATGGTCTCGTTGAACGTGAGCGTGACGTTGTGCCGGGCGGTGAGGGTGCCCTGGTCGAAGTAGGAGGCGTGCGGGTCGGCCAGGGTGACCGCGCTGTAGATGCCGACCGGGGCCGCGATCAGCCGCGGTGCGGCGTAGAACCGTAGCAGCAGGCCGAAGGCCACCAGGAACGCCCCGAGCCCGGCCAGGACCGGGCGGATCCTGCCGCCGCTCCTCAGCAGGACGCGGCGGCTCCTGGTGACCGTGTCTGGTGCCGCCTGGGTGAGAGTGGGTGCTTCTTCGGGTCGGTTCACTCGTTCCTCCGCAGCATCTGGCTCGATGGTCAGGTCGCCTCCTCGCTGAAGCTGTCGTCGCTCAGCAGGCTGGACACCGGCACCTGAAGCGTGGCAACCGCGGCGCCGCTGGCGGCGACGCGGAGCAGGGTGCGGTGCTCCTCGTCGGTCACTGTCTCGCCCTGGTCGGCCAGCATGACCGGAATGCCGTCCCGGACCTTGTAGCTGCGGCGCAGCCGGGGGTTGTACAGGATGTCGTACTCGGCCAGGTACAGCAACGCCCGCTTGTCAATCGGGCAGGCCAGCAGGTTCAGCAAGAGCGGGTCCAGGCTCATCAGGTGCGCGGCGTGAGCGCCGGCTTTCTGGCCAGGCGGGAGACGCCGCTCCTCCTTCCGGGTCGTGCGCGGACGGCGCGCGTGCCGCGCTGCTAACAACGTCATGGGAACCTGAACGAGCGGTACCCCGTTCGCTGATGACGGTCAGGATGACCGGCACGGCGAGAGCGGCGGCTCCGCCGCCCAGCCGCATGGCCAGCGGGACCGGGCCGGCAGGCAGCTGCTCGCGGAACAGCCACGAGCCGATGACGATCAGATATCCGGTGCTGATGACCAGCGAAATCGGCATGACGACGGAGGCCGGGCTGCGCTGGAGTGCTACCTGGAACAGGCACATGCCAGCCGCCGAGGACACGAGCATCACGTACAGATAGGGCGACGTGAGAGCCGCGGCGAGCAGAGCGTCGCGGGAGTGCGGCACCGCGAACAGGGTGGCCGACAGTGCCTTGAGCGCGACCCCGGCGAACCCGTAGACCAACCCCGCGCAGCAGCCGTAGCTCACACCGGTGACCCGGTACCGGCGCCGACGGCGGGGCGCCCGATGGGCCCGGTAGTAGATGACCGGGACCGCCAGGCAGGCGGGAAGCGCGGCCACCGCAATGGCGGCTCCGGAGGCGCGGGTGCCCGCCTCCCCGCCCGGCCCGTGGCCGATGGACAGGCTGAGCAGCAGAACTGCGACGGCGATAACCCCGATGCACGTGAGCTCGGCGCGGCCAAGCCGCTCGTGCAGCACCAGCCGCGAGAACAGGATCGTCACGACGATCCCGCAGGCCTGCAGAGGCTGCGCGACCGTCAGCGGTTCCAGCGACAGGACCAGGACCTGCAGCACCAGGCCGCCGCAGATCAGCAGAAAGCCGGCGAGCCACGCCGGAGCGGTGAACAAGGTGCGCGCCAGTTGCCTGAGGTGATGCGCCTCGATGGCGGGCAGGCGATCAAGAGCCCGCTTTTCCAGGATGAAGCCGAGGTTGTAGATGATCGTGGCCGCTACGGCGAGGATGATCCCGGGATGAGCGATCATGCCGGCCTTCCGGCCAGTTCACCGAGCGCCTGGCAGTACAGCGCGGCGAAGTCCGCCGCCGCATCCCGGTCTAGGAGCGCGTACCGGTAGTGCACGCATAGATGCAGCTGGCCTCCGGCCGTCACGGCTCCCACGCCTAGGCCCCGGGGCATCCGGGCGGGGCCGGAGAACCACAGCGGTCTGGTGCCGCTGTCGCCGAAGGAGGGTGGGTCGGGGATGGCGCCCAGGTTGCTGAGCAGCGCGGTATCGGCGCACACCGGCGCGGCGACGTGGCGGGCGAGCCGCGCCGTCCATTGCTTGATGACGGTCGGCGCCCAGCTCGTGGCCAGCAGCCTGCTGGCCGCGTCCAGTCCGGCCGGCGGCCGCTGCTTGCCGGCCCTGGTCAGGGTGGCCACGTGCGCGAGCAGGCGTGCCGGGTCGGCGTACTCGCGGGGACACGCAGTGACCCGGATCAGCCGGCTCTGATTTCCCGGTCCGGACCAGCGGCTGCCGTGATCCCGGTCGTTGACCGGTACCGAGATGCGGATCCGCCCGCTGCGTCGGCCATGGGCCGCGTTCCAGCGGTCCACCGTGCGGATGAGGGCCGCGACCAGCAGGTCGTTAACGGTCGGGAACGGGCCGCTGCCCTGGCGGGCGGGCCGCGGAACGGGCACCGACCGATGCACGGAACCGTACCCGGGCCGCGCGGCCCAGGTGGTATCCGCGGCAATCCGGGTTACCGCGCCGGGGAGCCGGGCGGCGATACGGGTCAGGGCGAAGGGGACCTCGCCCGTGTCGCGGATCCTGGCTGGGCCGGCGGTCCCGGACAGGCTAGATGCGGGTAGCGGAGCGGTCGGCGGGCCGGTGCCGAGGAGGTTCCCGGCTCGTTCCCGGTAGGCCGCGCCGATGGCGGCGAGCAGCGCGAGGCTGGAGATGCCGTCGAACGCGGCGTGGTGGGTCTGCTGGATCACGATGTCGTGCTCGGGTCCTGCTGCCACGATGAGCCGCACCGCACGATCGTGGAGCGGAATCTGCCAGGCAGATAGCCGTTCCCGCAGAGCAGCCAGCTGGTCGGCGGTCCGCCAGCCTGCCACGGCGACCAAGCCGGCGGGGTTAACGGGTTCGCCGGTTTCCCAGCGCAGGCGACGGCACCACTGCGAGGCGGCGGCCAGATGCCGCCGCGCGGCCGGCTCAGCAGCCAGCACCTCGGCCAGCGCGGCGTTCAGGATCGCGTGGTCGATGTGACCCCGGACCGGAGTTTCCAGCTGGATCACGCTTGGCTCCGCGGCATTCTCCAGGTAGAGGTCAAGCTCCTCGATCGGGGTGAGCGGCCAGGATGCCAGTCCGGGCCGGACACCTGGCGCGCTGCCAAGCGCGGTCACGTGTCATCCTCCTCTGTGGTGAGGACGTCGGCGGGCCGCGTCCGCCATGGCCGGGGAACAGCCGGGACAAGCGCAGCCGCCAGTGCGATCAGAGCAGCGGCCTGCGCGGGCCAGCCGAAGGGGCCGAAGCCTGACTGGGCGCCGTGGCCCAGTCCGGTGATGGCCAGCATCCCCGCGACGCACATCGCGACGAACGCCAGCCATGGCACCCACTGCGGTCGCCACCAGCCCAGCAGGATCACGACAGCGACCGCAGTCGCTACCGGACCGCCCACCACGGCCAGCAGCAGCGCCGCAGCCGCCGAGGCTAGCCAGTACCCGACGGGCCCGGCGGATCCGGCCCTGGCACCCGGGCCGCGCGTATCAGCAGCGACCCGGCGCGTACCGCGCGTTCGGCGCAGCCCGCGACGCGGCGGCCAGGCCGCGGCCGCGATCAGCACGCACACGGCGAGCACCGACCCGACCAGCAATCGGTGGTATCCCGTCGCCGGGGTGAAGGTCATGATCGCCGTACCGCCAGCGCCGGACGGGACCACGAAGGCCTGCTGCCAGCCGTCCAGAGTCACCGGAGTGAGCCGGTGCCCGTTCAGGACCGCCGTCCAGCCTGGGCTGGCCGCCTGGTGAACCTCCAGATAAGACCGTCCGCCGGGGCCGATCGCCACGGTGCGGTACTCGGACCGCCAGGAGGTGATCCGCAGGCTGCGAGACGCGGCGGCGCCGGCCTGTGCGGCGGCCTGGGCCGTGCTCACATCAGTAAGGGTCAGATCGGTGACGGCGAGCGGCAAGCCCGTGCCTGGCGAGCTCAGCCAGTGCCGACCCGCCGGCAGCGCCAGCGTCGCCCTCCCGGTGCACACATGCAGGGGAACCGGAGTGAGGTGGATGAGGTCGCGCACGGTTACGGAAACCGATGTGGGATAGGTATGGCCGTCCACCATCAGCGGCGGACCCTGCCCGCAGCTGAGGCGGAACGGGGCGGTGACGGCCGGGATGCCCGTGCTCAGGCTGGCCAATGCGGGGATGGTCAGTCCGGCGAGGCCGACAGGGAGCTGCTCGGCGCGGCCGGCTAGCGGATCGTAGGCGGTGGTGGGCATCACGCCGGTGAAGCTGATGTCCAGTTGGTCGGTAATCAGGGGCCGAAAACGCAAGGTACCGGTAGGCGGCACGGGCACGGCGCGGGTCCCGTCCGGGCTCGTGATCAGCACACGCGTCGGCTCCGTGGCGATCCCGATGGTCGGGGCCGTCAGCTGGATCTCGTCGATCCTCCGCTGCCCTTTCCATTGCAGGCGTACGGTGGCGGACGGCCCGGCCGCGATCCAGCCGGTGCCGTCGAGCAGGTTCTGCGGCCGCAGCGCGGGCAGGGAGGCGAACGTGGACGTGGCGCTGATGCGCAGCTGCGCCGATGCCGCCGATCCCAGGCGGTCGAGGAGGGCGTTGAGCGCGGCGCCGGGCACGGCGGTAACGCTGGCGGAGACCTGGAAGCGCGCGGCGGCGGGCGTAGTGAACGTCCGGTTCAGGTCCGCCTCGGGCGGATCCCCCGGCAGGCCGAGCGTCGTGCCGGTAGCCCGGTGGAAGCTGAACGACGGGTCCGGTCCGCTCTGATCCTGAGCGGGCTGCAGGTAACTGGTGACGCGCACCCCGGGGATGATGACGTCGGTGATGCCGGCGCCGGGCCCGCCCGGGCTGCCGCCGCTGGCGGCGGCGATGGTGACGCGGAGCCAGCCGCTGGTGCCGGACGGGATCCGCAGCGGCTGGGCGGCCGCCGTCACGCGGGTGGCAGTGACGGCGCGCCCGGCGGCCGTGGTGACGACCAGCCGGGTGGCCACCGGCCGCGGGATATCGTCGAGCAGCCGTATGGTGGCCGGCCCGGGCAGGTAGCGCGGGCGAGCGAAATTGATCTGG
Organism: uncultured Actinomycetes bacterium; assembly: GCA_963722275.1. Classification (GTDB taxonomy): domain Bacteria; phylum Actinomycetota; class Actinomycetes; order Streptosporangiales; family Streptosporangiaceae; genus Palsa-504. Next base: position 19,647 of record CAVRMX010000034.1, read on the forward strand.
ATCCACTGCCCGGCGGCACTGACGGGGCTGGCCTCGGTCCAGGCCGTGGACAGGTTGCCGTCGAAGGCGCCCGCGGGATCGCTCTGCGGCACTTCCCAGAGCCAGGAGCCCGCCGAGGAGGCGGTGACGCTGGCCGCGCCGGTGAGCACGGCGACGGTCTGGTGGCCGGCGGTCCCGGCAGGCAGCAGCTGGCGGGGCGGCTCGCCCCCGCCGCCCCGCGGGTCGTCCGGCGGGATCGTGCCGGTCGCGGTGTACGTATAAGAAGTGTTGTTGTTCGGCAGGCCGAAGGCGGTGTCCGTGCGGCGCAGGCCGTCGGTGACGTCTTGCCGGACGGCGGGCGGATCGGCGGCGGTGTCCTGCCCGGCGATCACGGCCGGCTGGCCGGTGCGCAGCAGCCCCTGGCCCGTCAGCTGCAGCAGTGCCGCCGGCCCGCCGTCGACGAGCGTCGTCGAGGCGGCAGGCAGCACGGCCGCCGGCCCGGCGGGCCGGTCGGCCGGGTTGCCGGCCTGGAAGATCTCAACCGGCGGGTACTGCGGCTCGATCGCCTCGACCTGCAGGGCGGTCCCCTGGCCGACAGGGCCAGCGGGAGCCGGTTGGCCGAACGACCTGACCCGGGTGAATCCCGACGCGCGCAGCGCGGCGTGCACGACCTCGGGCGGCGTGTAGCCGAGCTGGGCCGGGTCGAGATCGTTGCGCACGAGGACATAGCGGATGCCGGCCCGGGCGAGATAGCCAGCCAGGCCGGGCGAGGCGGTGCCGGACTCGATTGCCTGTTCGGCCCCGTTGAGCAGGTCGCTCACCCCGCCGCCGCTCAACGGCACCAGGCTCCGCTGCACCCACGGTGAGCTGGCCAGCGGCTCCAGCGGCTCGTCGATCGGCTGTCCCCAGGTGTAGATGCCGTGCGAGTCGGCCGGCACCACGAGGGTGGTGTCGGTGCCGTTGTGCGCGCCCAGCCAGCTGGCCGCCTGCGGCCAGTAGGCGGGCACCCGGGTGAACGAGCCCGGCTGCAGCGCCTGCCCGTTCAGGTAGGGCAGGCCCAGGCCGGCCAGGACGGCCGCCGCGGCCACGCCGCTGGCCATGCGGCCGGCCGGCCGCGGCCACACGCCGCGGGCCAGGACATGCGCGATCCCCAGCGCCAGCACCACGGCCAGCACGGGCTCGATCTTGAAGACGTTGCGCAGCGCTGCCAGCGCCCCGTCCAGCAGCGTCTGCACCGGCCGATGCAGCGGGCCGCCGAGCGGTCCGCCGTAGCCGGCCAGCGCGTACAGCGCGGCCACGCCGACGGTGCCGCGCAGCCACAGCGCCTCGGGCAGGTCGCGGCGGGCCAGGCCGGCCAGCCCGGCGGCGGCGGCCACCGTCCCGGCCGCGACCGCCCACGCCGATCCGGTCAGCACCGATCCGGCGGTCAGCCACGGCTGGCCGAAGTTCAGGTACGCGACCCAGTTGCCGCTGCCGCGCAGCACCGCCGCCGCGGACACGGTCTGGGTCGTGGTGCTCGCCTGCTCGATGTAGGGCAGGAAGTTGAACCCGTAGCGGCCCTGGTACAGCAGCGGTACCGTCCACCAGGCCGTGGCCAGCAGCACCGCCGCCGCCCACCAGCCGGCCAGCGACCAGCGGCGGCGCCCCGGCCGGGTCAGTATGTACAATCCTGGCAGCACCAGGGCGGCGAGGGTGGAGACCGCGTTGATGCCGCCCATGCAGGCGACCACGAGGCCCGAACGAGCGGCCGCCAGGCGGGCCGGACCGGTGCGGGTCAAAGGCAGGACCGCCCAGGGCGCCAGCAGCCCCGGCAGCAGGCCGCCAGGGGAGGAGCCAATCAGGATCGTGAACGTCGGCCACAGCGCGAACGCGGCTCCCGCCAGCAGCCGCGTGGGACGTGTTCCGATGCCCACTGCCTCGGCCAGCCGCACCAGGCCGAGGAAACCGACCGCGATCAGCAGCGACATCCATAGCCTCTCGGCTACCCAGACGGGCACGTGCAGCAGGTGAGCGGTCAGGTAGAACGCGCCCATCGGGAAGGCGTAGCCGATGTACTGGTCCTGCAGGCTGCCGAGGTACTCCAGGGGATTCCACAGGTGCCATAGCCGCTCGTAGAAGCCGACCGGGTCGATGTCCACGCCCAGCTTCGTGTCGAACGTCATGCGGCCCGGATCCTGGATCAACAGCGCGAGCAGCACGATTACCCAGACCAGCGCCGCCCAGCGCAGGCCTGCGCGCTCGGCCGCGTCCCCCCAGCGTCGCCGCAGTCGCCACGGCAGCCGTGTCCCGCCATCGGCCGCCCCTGGCTGGCCCGAGAGAACTTCGTCGCGCGCGAGCCGGAGGGTGGTCACTCCTGCCGCCGCAAGATCAGCAGGAGATTCCACGTCAGCAGCTCGCGCAGCCCCGGCAGGTAGATGAGGAACCGCCACCAGCGCGGGTAGTACCGCGGCCGCGCTTCGACCACGGTGACGTCGGCGCGCCGTCGTACCAGGGACAGGACCTGGCCGGCGCCGAGCGGGAACATCGTCTCGCCGTAGACGTTCTTCGGCTTCCTGCCATGGCGGCGCATGTAGCGGCGCATCGCGTAATCCCCCCCCAGATAGTGGAAGGGCGCGGACTCATGGCCGCCCCAGGGTGACAGCCATACGGTGTAGGACACGTACACCAGCCCGCCGGGCCGGGTGACGCGGATCATCTCGTCGATGAACCCGGCCGGATCCCGCACGTGCTCGAGCACGTTACAGGAGAAGCACACATCGACGCTGGCGTCGGCCAGCGGCAGCCAGTAGCCGTCACCGATCACGCTCGCGGGGCCAGGGATGCCGCGGGCGCCTAGTTCGGCGGAATCCGGCTCTATCAGCAGGCACCGGGCGCCGTGCCCGCGGAACGCCTCGGCGAAGTAACCCGCGCCGCCGCCGACGTCCACGACCTGGCTCTTCTCGAGCCGGGCATGGCGCGCTAGCAGGGCAACCGAGTCGCGGGCCAGCAGGCCGTAGAAGCCATCCGGGTCCGCCTGCTCGCGCCGGAACGCCGCCAGCAGGCGAAGCGCGCCGACGGGACCCCGTGCCGCGACCGCCGACGGGTCAGAACGGGCTGACGGAAGCGCATCGGCGGACATGTCGGTTCTCCTTCACGGACTGCCCGATGCCGCCTCCCGGGTCACGAAGGCGGCATCCGGCGCCCAGCCGGTCCGACCGGGCCAGCGTGAGAAACATCTCGTGCGGCCGGGGGAACGAGCTACGCTGCGGAAACGGTCACGTTACCGGACGGTAAATCACTATTGATGTTTCGTCAATAGCCTGCTGATCTGACCGTCACATGAGGGCTAGGGCTGACAAGGATGGCCCGGCAAGTCTATTTTCCGGACGGTGACGGGCGCCTTATTGACACTTGGTTAATATCTGTAGACAATGACGACGCTGGCCCCGTCGCCTGGAGGAATCATGGTGGAGATCGATCGGGTCCTCCCTTCCCCGGCTCAGCGGCGGGCCGAGGGGGACACGAGGCAACGCCAGCCGGGGCGTCACGTGGTGATCGTGGCCTGGCGGGACATCGCCAGTCCGCAGGCCGGCGGCTCGGAGCTGCTCGTCGATCAGCTCGCGGCGGGGCTGACCACGCGGGGTGACCGGGTGACGCTGCTGTGCGGCGGCCCGGCGGCCGCGCACGGCTACGAGGTCGTGCGCAGCGGCGGACCGTACACCCAGTTCCTGGGCGCGCCGTTCGCCTACCGGCGGCGGCTACGCGATTGCGACGTCGTCGTGGAAGTCTGCAACGGCATGCCGTTCCTGGCGCCGCTGTGGTCCCGCAAGCCGGTGATCTGCATGGTCAACCACGTGCATACCGACTTGTGGCCGCTGCGGTTCCGCCCGCCGCTGTCTACGGCGGGCCGTTTCGTGGAGCAGCGGGTCATGCCAAGGGTCCACCGGCGCAACCTGGTACTGACGGTGTCCGAGTCCACCGCGCGGGAGCTGGAGTCCCTCGGTATCCCGCGCGAGCGCATCCGCATGCTCACCAACGGCGCCGCGCCGGCGGGCCCGCCTGTCCCGCGCTCCGCCGAGCCGCTGTTCCTCGCGCTCGGCCGGGCTCGCCGAGTACAAGCGGATCGACCTGCTGCTGCGCCTGTGGGACCGGGTACGCCCGGTGGTGGGCGGGCATCTGGTCATCGCGGGAGACGGTGCTCAGCGCGATTACCTGAAACGGCTGGCTGGACCCGGCGTCACCTTCACCGGGCGGGTGAGCGAAGAAGACAAGCACCGCTTGCTGGGAGCGGCCTGGCTGCTGCTTCACCCGGCGCGGGTCGAGGGCTGGGGGATCGTGATCACCGAGGCGGCGCTTCGTGGTACCCCGGCTGTCGGCTTCGACGTCCCGGGCCTGCGTGACTCGGTAGAGAACGGGCGGACTGGCGTGCTCGCCCGCTCCGAGGCGGAGTTCGCCTCGGCATGGGCCGCGCTGGCCCTGCACCCGGCACGCCGCGCCGCGCTAGGGGAGGCCGCACGGCACCGCGCGTCCCGGCTGAGATGGTCTGCAGCCGTGCGCCATTTCGCCGCGGTCATAGACGAGGCAGCGGATGAAGCCCGCTGAGCCGGCCGGCGCCGGCCATCTGCGCGCTTTCTACGAGGACCCCGGCGCCACCCTCAGCTCAGGGCACGAGCGAGCCCGCCGGCAGGCCCAGATGCTCGCCACCGTGCTGGCGCAGCATCCCGGGGCGCGGCGGATCGTGGACGTGGGCTGCGGGGACGGTTCCGCCACTTACCTGGTCAAGAAGCTGGACGCGCGCAATACCGTCATCGGCGTCGACTGGTCGGTCACGGCGCTGGCCAGGGCCCGTGCCCGCGGGCTGCTGGTCATCCAGGGCGGGGTGGACGCTTCCGGGCTGCCGCTGCCGGACTCCTGTGCCGACGTCGTGATCATGAGCGAGCTGATCGAGCACCTCGTCGACACCGACGCGGCGGTCGATGAGGCCCGGCGTGTCCTGCGTCCCGGCGGCGCCCTGCTGCTGTCCACGCCGAATCTGGCCGCGTGGTTCAACCGGGGTCTGGTCGGCCTGGGCATCCAGCCCGTGTTCTCCGAGGTGAGCCTGCGCGGCATCTACGGCAGGCCCGGTCATGAGGTCGCCGGGCACCTGCGCTTGTTCACCCTGCGGGCGCTGGTGGCGTTCCTGACCGCCCGCGGCTTCCGCTGCGAGCGCGTCCATGGTGCGCCGTACCACGACACGCCACGGCTCCTGCGCCCGCTGGATCGCTCGCTGTGCCGCTGGCCTTCGATGGCCAGCATTCTGCTTGTCCACGCCAGGCGCGCATGATCTACCGTGGCACTGTGAGCCCAGCCGAGAAAACCGGACCCGTCTCCCGTCCCGGCCGGCGTCGGCTCGCGCCCGACGACCGGCGCCAGGCGCTGATCCACGCGGCGCTGAAGCTGTTCAACACCCAGCCCTATGACGAGGTGTCCGTCGATGACATCGCCGCTGAGGCCGGGATGTCCCGGGCGCTGGTATACCACTACTGCGGGGGCAAGGCGGGGGTGTTCATCAGCGCGCTGCGGCAGATGGCCGACGACGTGGCGGCGGCCATCGCCAAGGCCGGGACGGACAACCCGGACAACTGGCTGACGGCCGGGCTCAGCGCGTACTTCGATCACATCCAGGCCAATCCGATCGGGATGACCGCCCTGCTCCGCCACGGCTCGCTGATCAGCCGGGAAGACCGCCAGGCACTAGATGAGCTCAGTGACCGTGTGCTGGCACAGATGCTGGCCAGCCTCGACCCGCCAGCCGACTCCCCGGTGCTGAATTCGGTACTGCGCGGATGGATCTCCATGGCAGAGACGATGGGCCGCGGCTGGCTGAGCCATGGGCAGCCGACTCGCGAGGAGCTGGAGACGCTGCTGCCCGAGCTGCTGCGCGCCGTGCTCGGCGCCGCGGCCTGGCACGATCCCGCGACCGCCGCGACCCTGCCCCGCCTCCCCCCGTTCGCGCGGGCTTAGCAGCCAGCCTGCTACGTGCGGCCGGGCAGTCGCTGCAGGGTTCCCGCCGGGTTCCACGGTGCCTGCGCGGCTAGCTCAGTGTGGCCTGGCCGAGGGTGAGGGTGATCATGTTGCCGGGACCGGGAACCGTGAGGTTGATCAGGAACGTCTCCAGCCCGCAGTGGCTGAACTGCGGGATCGTGTAGGTTCCGGCCAGGGTCCCGCCCGACAGCAGGTTGAAGCCGGGCTGCGAGCTCACGGTGATGGTCGCCGGGGCCGTCGTCTGGCACTGGCTGCCCACAGGAATCGGCAGCCCAGCGATGCTCAGGCTGGTGATCTTCAACGTGACCCGCAACGTTGCGGTAACCGTATTGTCGCTCAGGCTGGCTGTCCCGGTGGCCGTACCGTCCTGGATGAACTCAGTGGTGGCGGAGACCGGGATCACCCCGAACTCCTTGAAGGAGACCGTCGCCGGCGGCAGCGTCAGCGTGGCGGTGACGGCCGAGGTGCTGCGGTCGACGGTACTGCTGAGCGTGCCCGGGCCCAGTGCCACCGTCGATCCGAGTGCCTTGAGGTAGGTGCCGCCCGTCGCCGGGTACGTGGCGGTGATCCGCGAGTCGGCGGGAACCGCCGCGCTGACAGGCACCGCGGCGTGAGCGCGGGCGGCTGGCACTGCAGGCTGGGCCGGAGCCGCGAACGCCACTCCAGTGCAGATGCCCAGGGCCGCAGTGACCGCCGCGCTCACTGCCATGAACTTCATCAATGGTCTAATCGCGCTGTGCGGCCGTGGTGACATTTGTGTCATCGCGGATGCTCCTTAGGTCTTGTTCACCAGTGGTAGGCGGACGTGTACAAATGGTAATTTCCCGGGTCGTAGTAAGAGATCAGCAGGCGGCTGCGGGTGCTGAGCTCCGGATGTCCGATGAGGGCACGGCACAGGCCCTCCGGGCCGGGCTCGGCGCCGCTGGTGCACGGCACCCGGCCGGCGATGAGCCGCCGCCACGGGCCGGTCGGCGAGTTAGCCTGCCAGGCCTGGAAGCCGCCCGTCAGGCTCGTCTGCTCGATCATCACCAATCCCCGGCCGACGGCTGCGTAGTCGCCGACCGAGATGCCCAGCGACTGGCCAGCCGGTATCAGCGAGCCGGCTGCCGCCGCCTGTGACGACCACCCGTCGCCGGTCCGGTACTGGTAGGCGAACGGATTCTGCCAGTACGCCGGCGCGGCGACGGTCCGGGCCAGGAACACCCGGCCGCGGCCGCATCCCGCTGGCGCAGGCGCGGCACGGCAGAAGCCGAACAGGTAGAGGTAACCGTCTCCGCCGGTCACCGGCGAGCCGAGCACCTGCGCCGACGGCAGCCCGAGGCCGCTGCTGAACACGAGCGTGACGGGCCCGAGCAGGTTGCTCGCCGGGTTGTACTCGGCCAGCCCGAAGCCCTCGGCGGTCAGCGTCTCCCCGGTCCCGGTGATGCAGTAGTCGTCGTAGGTGATGAGCAGCGTGCCTGCGGCAGCGGCCGACGGCGCGCGGGTGACCCCGGAGATCCAGGCGGCCGGGTACGCGCTGGGGCCTGCGCATGGCAGCATGCTGCCTGGCAGCTGGAGGTTCTGCGGCGCGGGCAGGAACGGCTGCGGGGCAGCGGTGCTTGGCGAGGCTGGCGGCGTGGGCGGGGTCGGTATCTCATTCAGCCGTGCAGGTGCCCGGCCCGCCTGATACGGCCCGTCGGCCGCCGTGTCCGTGCCGAGGATCAGGCCCTCGATCTTCCGGCCGTGGGCACCGGTGACCGTGGTGTCGCAGAAGAGCCAGACGCTCCAGCCGGGCTTGCCCGGCAGCGGACTGCTGTACCCGCAGTCCCGGTGGATCGTGCTGCCGGTGCTCCGTTCGTAGTTCGACAGGACCGGCGACGGCGCCGGATGCGGAACCGCCGCTCCGCAGGCCGCGGCCATGACGAGGCAGCCGGCCATGACGCAGGCCGCCAGCACCCGGCGGCGCAGGCGGACATGCTCCTGAGGCGATAGCACGCGGCCAGCCGGTCAGCCCGAGCCGTCACTGAACAGCACCCGGGCCGGTGCCTGCCTGGTCACGGTGGCGTCGTGCACTAGGGCCGCCGAGAAGACGACGGCGATGAGGACGCCGATCAGCACGGCCATCAGGATCCGCATGTTCACGGTCCTTCCTCGGGCAGGCCGCGCAGCGCGGCGGCGCCGAACACCGGCTCGAATGCCGCGGTGTAGTCGGGGCCCCGGCGCAGATGCTGGCCGCCGTCGACGTTGATGACCTCCCCGGTGATCCACGTCGACTCCGGCCCGGCCAGGAACCGGGCTAGCCTCGGCGACGTCAGCCGGGGCTCCGACGCGGGCCAGCGGTATGCAGGCCAGGTAGTCGTCCAGGACAGGACCCGGGTCGGCGATGCCCGCGACCAGTTCGGATTCCACGATCCCCGGCCGGATGCCGTTTACCCGGATGCCGATCCCGCCCAGCTCGTCCGCGGCCAGCGCCACCATGTGGTCGACGGCGGCGTTAGCCGGGCCGTAGGCGCCGAACCAGCGGTGGACGGTGGCGGCGGCGATGGAGGAGATTGCCACGAACGATCCTCCGCCCGCACGCGCCATCTCCCGCGCGGCGTATTTCAGCGTCAGCATGGTCCCGGTGGCACTGAGGTCCAGGGTGGCCCGCCAGCCGGCGGTGTTGAGCCGGGTAACGGGACCGATCGAGCAGGAGCCCCGCGCGCCGGCGATGACGATCCGCAGCGGATCGCTGGCGGCAGCGGCGGCGAAAACATCATCGACCTGGTCCTCTTCGGTGACATCGGCGACCGCGTAACGCAGCCCGTAAGCGTCGGCGCTCTCCTTGAGGCGCCGCTCGGCGGTCCCGCAGATGGTGACCACGGCGCCATCTGAGGCCAGTCGCCGGGCACAGGCCAGCCCGAGCACGCTGTCGCCGCCGGTGACCAAGGCGCCTGTCCCGGCGAGAGATCCGCCTTCGCCCCCTGAGGCCATGATCTTGTCACCTCGGTAGATGGCTGGGTCACGCATGGGCTGCTGCGGTGGCGGTCGGCTGGCCGGCGCGCATTGGCCGGGTGGCGGATGGCCGCTTCGTCAGGGTGATGCGTGCGCCGCGGGCGGGGACGATCGTTACGTTGCGCCGGCCGATTCGTTCTGGGCGCTCCCGGGTGGGGAGGAGCTCGGCGTGGCGCAGCATCGTCCGCAAGACGACGCGGGCTTCGATCAGCGCGAAGTTGGCGCCGATGCAGCGCCGGGCTCCGCCGCCGAAGGGGATCCAGGTGAAGGTGCCGGCGCGGGTATCGAGGAAGCGCTCGGGGCGGAAGGCGAGCGGGTCGGGGTAGAGGTCGGCGCGGCGGTGCACGAGCATGATGTAGGGGACGACCATGGTGCCGGCGGGGACCGTCAGTCCGGGTAGCTCGAACGGTTCGGCGGCGAGGCGGGCGGTCATCGGGAACACGGGCCGCAGGCGCATTCCCTCTTTGATGACGGCGTCGATGTAACCGTCGTCGCCGGCCAGGGCCGCGCTGTTCAGGCGGGCCACGACGTCGGGGTGGCGGGCGGCGCGCTCGAGGATCCACGCGAGCGTGGAGGCGGTCGTCTCGTGGCCCCCGAGCAGCAGTGTCCGCATCGCGTCGCAGAGCTCGCTGTCGGGCATCGGGCTGCCGTGCTCGCCGGGGGCGCGCAGGAACAGCCCGAGGATGTCGTCCCGCTCGGGCTCGCCGGCGCGCTTACGCTCGTTGACCTCTTCGAGGATGACCGCGTCGACCGCCGCCACCGCGCGGCGGATCCGCGGGAACGGCCTGTCCCAGCCGTCCTGGCGGGCGGTCGCGAGGATCGTCTGCAGGAAGAACCGCCGCGAGCTGGCCTCGTGCATCAGCGCGAGCGTCGCGGCCCGCAGCCGCCCGGCGCGGGCGGGCTCGGTGATGCCGAAGACCGCAGCGATGATGATCCCCAGCGCGATCTCCTGCATGACATCGTGAATGCGGACCGGCCGGCCGGTCACCAAGCCGGCGAGCGCCTCTTCGGTCTTGCGCTGCATCACCTCCTCATGGCCGGCCAGCACCCGGCGGTGAAACGCGGGCAGCTGCATCCGGCGCCTGCGCAGGTGCTCAGGGCCGTCGACATTGGTCAGCCCGGTAGGGCCGAGCAGGAGCAGGTGCGGCGAGGTCTTGGCGAGCGCGGCACCGAAGCGCAGGACGTTCGTGTCGGCCGTGAAGACGCGCTGGATGTCGCCGGGATCGGTCAGGCACAGCCACGGGCCGGTGGCGGGCATCGGGACGACGAACCGGTCACCGAGGCGTCCGCAGCGCCGCGCGAACCGCTCCGGCGCGATCCAGTACTCCGCGGCGTTGGCAGCGGCCGGACGGCGCAGATGCGGCAGGGTCTGGAGTGTTTCGCGCATCGGCCTCTCCCAACATGTGACCATAAGACCGTTCTGGTAACATAGCACAATGACGGCCATGATGCATCAGCCCGGCCCTGGCCATGCCGCTGGCGTCGTGGCGGTCGAGGCATCCCTGGAAAAGCTGGTCTCGGCGGCGGCCGAAGCGATCTGGGCGGAGGTGCCTGCCTACGCCGCCAGCCCCGACGACCAGCTGCGCGACGACGTCACCGTGCACATCCGGAGCGTCTTCCTGACCTTCCTGGCCGGGCTGCGCACCGGGCAGCCGGCCCGGCGCGCGGACTTCGCAGCCAGCCGCGAGCAGGCCTCCCGGCGGGTGGTGCAGGGGATCACGCTGGCGGATTTCCTCCAGGCGTTCCGGATCGGGCAGCTCACGCTGTGGCGGGGCGTGCTCGACGCGGCCGGCGATGACCCGGTGGCCCGTGACGTCGCGCTGTCGATCGTGGCGCACATTATGCAGATAGTCGAGCTGGGCAGCACGATCGCGGCGGAAGCGTACCTAGCGGCCCAGCAGCAGGTCGTTGCCGAAGGCGACCGGGTCCGCCGGGACCTGGTGGACGACCTGCTGGCCCGCCGTGTGTCCCCGGCCGGGCCGAAGCGGGGCCTGCTGCGCGCGGCCGGCCTTGAGTCCGGACACGCGGCTGCTGGTGATCGCCGCGGCGCTGACCGGGGACCTGCCCGAGGGCGTGACCGTCCGGGACGCCGCGGCGGGCGTCACCAGGGACCGGCGCGGGCTTGCGGTGGTGCGGCAGGACGAGATCGTCGGGGTCATGCCGCTGCCGCAGGGCGGTGTGGCCGCCGCGGTGACCGGCCTGCGGCGGTCCTGGACGGACCTGGCCCGGCGCGGCGTCCGGCTGGCCATGGGCGTCAGCACGGTGCACGCCGGGCTGCCCGAGGTCCCGGAGGCGTACGCCGAGGCGCAGGCCGCGCGCGACGGGCTGGGCGGATCCCCGGGAGTGCTGGCCCTGTCCGCGCTGTCTAGCTTCGACTACCTGGTGCTGCGCGACGACGAGACGGCCCGGCGGCTGATCCGGCCGCAGGTGCGGCAGTTCGTCGCGGAGGACCTCGCGGCCGACGGCACGCTGATCACCACCCTGGTCGAGTTCGCCGCCTGCGACATGAACGCCAAGACCGCGGCCGAGCGGCTGCACCTGCACGTCAACACGGCCTACTACCGGCTGGAGCGGATCGCGATGAGGACCGGCTGTGACCTGCGGCGGCTGGCCGACGTGATGGAACTGCTGATCGCGGTGCGCCTGCTCGGCGCGGCCTGACTGGCCCAGGCCGGCTTGGCCGGCGCAACGCTCACTTTATGGTCTGGTCACGACGGACTTTGTGAGCTGCCCACTAACGATCACCGGGTTGTGCCGGTCATTGTGGTGCCTTTGCCGGACACCGACCGCGGAGGCACCCATGCTCAACCTTGCCATCCTGCTCGAGGACAGCGCCCGCAACGTCCCGGACCGGGTGGCCGTGGCCTGCGGCCCGACCCGGCTGACCTACGCCGAGCTCGACGCGGAAGCCAGCCAGGTGGCGGGCGCACTGGTCGCCCGGGGCGTCGGCCCTGGCGACCAGGTCGCCCTCAGCTGCCCGAACCTGCCGTACTTCCCCGTCGTCTACTACGGCATCCTGAAGGCCGGCGCGACCGTAGTCCCGCTGAACATCCTGCTGACCGAGCGGGAGATCGCCTACCACCTGGAGGACTCGGCCGCCAAGGCCTACTTCTGCTTCCAGGGCACCCCCGAGCTGCCTGTCGGCCAGGCCGGCCGGGCGGCCTTCGACCGCACCGGCAGCTGTGAGCATTTCGTGCTGCTTACCGCCGACCCGACGGCCACCTCGCCGAGCCCGGACACCGAGACGCTGGCCGAGTTCACGCACCGCCAGCCGACGACGTTCGCCTCCGCCGCGACCAGCGAGACCGACACCGCGGTCATCCTGTACACCAGCGGTACCACGGGGCAATCCAAGGGCGCCGAACTGACGCACAGCAACGTGGTGCACAACGCGCTGCTCGCGAACCGGCTGTTCGGCCTGCACCCGCACGACGTGCACCTGATCGTGCTCCCGCTGTTCCACTCCTTCGGCCAGATCGTACAGATGAACGCGGGGTTCGCCGCCCGCGCGACGGTCGTGTTGCTGCCCCGTTTCGACGCCGCGACGGTGCTGGAGCTCATTCAGGCTGAGCAGGTGACCTTCTTCGCGGGCGTCCCGACCATGTACCACGCCCTGCTGAACTGCGAGGAAACCGGCCGGTTCGACATCGAGAAGATAGCTGCCCACATAGGGGTCGCCGTCTCCGGAGGCGCCGCGCTGCCCGTGGAGGTGATGCGGCGGTTCGAGAAGCGGTTCGGCGTGCCGATCCTGGAGGGCTACGGCCTGTCCGAGACCAGCCCCGTCGCCACCTTCAACCGGGTGGACCGGCCACGCCGTCCCGGCTCGATCGGCCTGCCCGTCTGGGGCGTCGAGGTCCGGATCGCCAGGGACGACGGGACGGAGGCCGACGACGGTGAGCCAGGAGAGATCGCGATCCGCGGTCATAACGTGATGAAGGGCTACTTCCGGCGCCCCGAAGCCACCGCTGAGGCGGTCGACCGCGACGGCTGGTTCCGCACCGGCGACATCGGCACCCGCGACGCCGACGGCTACCTGTACGTGGTGGATCGCAAGAAGGACATGATCATCCGGGGCGGCTTGAACGTCTACCCGCGCGAGCTGGAAGAGGTCCTGCTCACCCACCCGGCGGTCAGCCTGGCCGCGGTCGTCGGCGTCCCGCACCCCAGCCACGGCGAGGAGGTCAAGGCGTTCGTCGTCCGCGCCCCCGGCGCGAAGCTCACCGAGGCCGACCTGGTCGCCTGGTGCAAGCAGAACATGGCGGCCTACAAGTACCCGCGGCTCGTGGAGTTCCGCGACAGCCTGCCCATGAACGCGACGGGCAAGATCCTCAAGCGGGAACTGGCCCGGCAGGAGCAGGCCGAACCCGCCCTCGCCCTGTCAGGATCATGATGCCGAACGAGTGGGTGCGTGCCTGGCCCGACTGGTGGCGCCGGCAGTGGACGGGACGTCCCGCGCATCGGCCTTTCCCGTCATGTGACTATTAGGCCATGTTGGTAACATAGCGCAATGACTGCCATGTTGCATCAGCCCGGCGTCGGCCCTGCCGCTCGCGATGACGCCGCCGCCGACCGGATCGCCGCAGCGGCCCTGGAGCAGTTCGCTGAGTTCGGCATCCGGCGATCGACGATGAGCGACATCGCCCGCCGCGCCGGAGTGTCCAAGATGACCGTCTTCCGGCACTTCACGAACAAGCAGGGGCTGGTCGAGGACGTGATCGCGCGCGAGCTGCGTCGCGCCCTGGCGGAGATCGACCGCCGGTGGGGCGCAGGCTCGACGATCGAGGAGCGGCTGGTGGAAGGGTTCGGGTTCGCCGTCAGCTTCGTGCGCGGGCACCCGCTGTTCGACAAGCTCCTGCGGGCCGAGCCCGACATGCTGCTCCCGCTGCTGACCGTCGACGGGGCGCCGGTCCTGGCGCTGTACCGGACGCTGATCGCCGAGCGGCTCCAGGTCGAGATCGACGCGGGCCGTGCCGCCCCCGCAGACGTCGATCAGGCGTCCGAGGTCATCGCCCGCCTCGGGATCTCACTCATCCTCACCCGGGACGGCGCGATCACGCTCGATGACCGGTCGACGATCCAGGCGCTCGTCCGCGACACGCTGCTCCCGATGCTCCGGCTGCCAGGCAGCACCGGCACACCCCGGTAACCGGCGATTTACCGGCCTGCCGCACCGGCCGGCGATCCTGTACTCCTCGGCAGGGGTGCGTGAGCTGGCCGGTTCTCATTTTCGGTGGCGGCGCGGCGGCAGGGTGCTGGCGCGGCCGTGTCGCAGGGTGGTCAGGGTGGCGACTGCCTTGTCGGCGCGGGCGGTTCGGGCGAAGGTGGTCAGGCGGGGCGGGAGGGTGAAGCGCTGCCGGGCGATGGCCTTGGCGCTGGTGAATTCGCGCAGCCCGTCCGGTCCGTGGATGCGGCCGAAGCCGGATTGGCCGGTCCCTCCCCAGGGCAGCGATGGCATGCCGGCCAGGGAGATGGCGAGCGAGTTCACCGCGACCAGCCCGGCGCGGATCCGGCGGGCCAGCTGGGTGCCGTGGGCGCGGGAGAACACGGCGGCGCCCAGGCCGTACGACGAGGCATTGGCGCGGCGCACGGCCTCGTCCATGTCGGGCACCTTGGCGATGGTCAGCGTGGGGCCGAAGGTCTCCTCGGTTACCGCCGGGCAATCCTCGGGCACGTCGAGCAGCACCGTCGGCTGCACGTAACGCTCCCCGACCGCGTCCAGGCCGCCGGCCAGGGCGGTGGCGCCGCGGGCCAGCGCGGCGGCGATGTGCGCGCGGACCACGCCGGGCTGGGCCGGGGTGGTCATCGGGCCGATCTTCTGCCCGGGGCCGGCCCGCAGGCCCGTGACCCGGGTGGTGACCTCGCCGAGGAACGCGTCGTAGGCCTGAGCGTGGACGTAGACCCGCTCGATCCCGACGCAGGACTGCCCGGCGTTGACCATGCCGCCCCAGACCGCCGCGTCGGCCGCGGCGGGGATGTCGGCGTCGGCGTCGACGAGCAGCGCGTCCTTGCCGCCGGCCTCGATGACGACCGGGACCAGCCCGTCGGCGCAGGCGTGCATCACCTGCTTGCCGGTGGCCGCCGAGCCGGTGAAGGCGATCTTGTCCACGCCGGCCCGGCACAGCGCCTCGCCGGTCGCGCCGGGGCCGGTGACCAGCTGCAGCACCGGCTGTTCGGGCACTACCTGCGCGAACGTGTCGACGAGCCAGGCGCCGGTGCCGGGGGTGTACTCGCTGGGTTTGAAGACCACCGCATTGCCGGCCGCCAGGGCGTAGGCGATGGAGCCGACCGGGGTGAACACCGGGTAGTTCCACGGGCCGATCACGCCGACCACGCCGAGCGGCTGATACTCGACGCTGGCGGTGTGGTGGAGCATCAGCGGGCCGACCGGCGCCCGGCGCGGGCCGAGCACCTTGGCGGCGTGCCTGGCCGCCCACGTGATGTGCTCGACCGCCATCACGATCTCCAGTTGCGCGTCCGAATGCGGCTTGCCGGTCTCGGCGTGCACCAGCTCGGCCAGCTGGCCCATCCGGCGGGTCAGCACAGCCGCCCACGTGATGAGCCGCCGGCCGCGTTCGGCAAACGGCAGCGGCGACCAGAAGCCGGCCGCGGCGCGGGCCCGGGCCACCGCCGCGTCCACTGCTTCCGCGTCGTGCACCGGGTAGGTGCCGATGACTTCGCCGGTGGCCGGGTCGAGCGAGTCGAAGGTGCCCGGGCCCGGCTGCCCGGTGATCACTGGGCTGGCGGATGTGCTGGTCACGGAACTGGCTCCTTGAGCGTAGGCGCGGGCAGGCCGCGGATGAGGTCGGCCGCCTTCTCGGCGATCATGATCGTGGGCGCGTTGGTGTTGCCGCGGGGGATGACCGGCATCACCGAGGCATCGACGACCCGCAGGTTCTCGATCCCGCGGACGCGCAGCCGCGGGTCCACCACAGCGGTCTCTCCCGTGCCCATCGCGCAGGTGCCGACCGGGTGGTAGAGCGTCTGGGCCCACTGGCGGATATGGCCGATCAGCTGTTCGTCGGTGCTGCCGGCTCCGCCGGCGGGCAGGAATGGGCGGCCGCGCAGCCGGCGCAGCGGGGCCTGCTCGGCGATCTCCAGCAGGGTCCGGCAGCCGGCCAGCATGGCGTCCAGATCGGCGGGCTCGTCAAAGTAGCCCGCGTCGATATCCGGGCGCCAGAACGGGTCGGCCGAGGCCAGCCGCAGCCGCCCGCGGCTGGCCACGCTGACCAGGGTGGGGCCGGCGGTGATCATCCGGCCGGCCGGTTCCCGCAGGCCGTTGTCGTAAAACCCGGTCGGCGCCGTGTGCACCTGGATGTCCGGGGCGGGCAGGCCGTCCCGGCTGGCGAAAAACGCGCCGGCCTCCCCGACGTTGGACGCCAGCGGGCCGCGGCCGAGCAGCCGCCACTGGGCCAGGCGGCCAGGCGTGCCGAAGTCTTGCAGGTCGGTGGTGCCGCGAGTGTGCCACAGCACCGGCACCACCGGGTGATCTTGCAGGTTCTCCCCGGCCGGCAGGTCGGCCACCACATCGATGTCCAGCTCCCGCAGGTGCGCCGCCGGGCCGATACCGGACAGCATCAGCAGCTGCGGCGAGTTGACCGCGCCCCCGGCCAGCAGCACCTCGGCGCGGGCATGCGCGGTCTGCTCAGCGCCCTGCCAGCGGTACTCCACGCCGGTCGCGCGGGCGCCCTCCAGCACGATCCTGGTGGCCTGCGCGCCGGTACGCACGACCAGGCCGGGCCGGCCCATGGCCGGTTCCAGGTAGGCATCCGCGGCCGACCAGCGGCGCCCCCGCTTGCAGGTCACCTGGTACAGCCCGGCACCCTCCTGCGAAGCGCCGTTGAAGTCGCCGGTGGGTTTGAGCCCCCACGCGACCGCCGCCTCCACCCACGCCCGGCTCAGCTCGTGGGTGTACCGCCGGTCCTCGATGTGCAGCGGCCCGTGCCGCCCGTGGTAAGGCGCGTCGAGCCGAGTATTGCCCTCCGCGCGGATGAAATACGGCAGCACATCCGCGTACCCCCAGCCGGCCGCGCCGTACTGGTCGCGCCAGCCGTCGTAATCGGCCCGGTTTCCCCGGATGTAGATCATCGCGTTCATCGCCGAGCAGCCGCCGAGGGCCTTCATCCGCGGCCAGTACACCCGTCGGCCGGCCAGCTGCTTCTGCTCGACAGTCGTGTAATTCCAATCCCAGCGGGTCTTGAACAAGCCGGGAAACGCGGCCGGGATGGCGACCTCATCGGCATCCGCCGGCGGGCCCGCCTCCAGCAGCAGCACCGACACCGCCGGGTCCTCGGTCAGCCGGGCCGCGAGCACGCACCCGGCGCTCCCGCCGCCGACGACAACGTAATCGAATTCATTCAGATCACTCACGCGAATCTCCCGGAATCATCCTGCAACTGGCGGTACAACAAACGGTCATGCTGCGGCCAGGGGCTCGTCGTCCGCTGGCGTTACCCGGTCACCGGCGTCGGCAGCCTTTGGCTGCCAGCCCGGGGGGCCGAAGATGTATCCCAGCCGGTCGCGCCCAGCCGTGTGCTTGCCGGAGGTCGCGGAGGATGGCTGCGTATTCGTGGAATTGCAGGCGGATGATGTTGTAGGTGCCGACCGGTTTGGTCAGGCCGTACGTCGGGCGGTGCAATTCCTGCTGGAAGCTTCCGAACAGCCGGTCCCAGACGATCAGGATCCCGCCGTAGTTGCGGTCGAGGTAGATCGGATCGCTGCCGTGGTGGACGCGGTGGTGCGACGGGGTGTTGAAGATGAATTCGACCGGGCGCGGGAGCTTGTCGATACGCTCGGTATGGGTGAAGAACTGGTAGATCAGGTTCAGCGAGAACGCTGCGTAGACCAGGGCGGGCGGCATGCCCAGCAGCGGCAGCGGCAGCCAGATCAGCGTCTCGAACCACTGGTTCCACTTCTGCCGCGTGGCGGTGGAGAAGTTGAAGTACTCGCTGGAGTGGTGGGCCTGGTGCGCGGCCCAGACGAGCCGGACGCGGTGCGCGATGCGGTGGTAGCAGTACCAGAGGAAGTCGACGAGGAAGAACAGGATCACCCAGGTCGGCCACCGGTCGGCGGGCGCGTGCCACGGTGCGATGTAGACGTAAATGGCGGTGTACGCGACGAACGACGCCGCCCGGAAGGCCAGCCCGACGGATCAGCGCCCCGAACCCCATCGCCATGCTCGTGCGTGAGTCGGCCGCGCTGTACCCGCGGCCTACCGGGGGCTCGTCCCGCTCGAACCTGTAGGCGACCGCCTCGAGCGCGATGAACACGAAAAACACGGGTATCGCGGCGTACAGCGGGTCATGCAGCTGGTGCAGGATCGCGTGGATCAACGGGTCTCCGGCCATGCGGGTAACTGACTCTGTGGTAAGTTACCATAAGGTCAGATCGGATGCAATGGGATGGTCGGCAGGATCAGGCGGCAAACTGTGCGTATGGCAGAGACCGGTGGCGGCGTGGGCACCAAGGGGGTGCCGCGGGCCGACCGTGAGCAGCAGATCCTTGACGCCGCGGTGGCCGAGTTCGGCGGGCGCGGCTATGCGCACGCGTCGATGGCGGCGATCGGGCAGCGGGCGGGAATATCCAAGCCGCTCATCTACGAGTACTTCGGCTCGAAGGACGGGCTCTATCTCGCGTGCCTCCGCCGGGCCGGAACCCATCTCGTCGACCGGGTGGCCGCCGCGCAGAGCGGGACGACGCTGCAGCGGGCCGGCGATACGCTCGCGGCGATCTTCAGCGCGCTCGACGGCCGCCGGCTCGACTGGGCCGTCATCTTCGACCCGACGCTGCCGGCCGGGTCGGCGGTCCGCGACGCGGCCCTGGGCTACCAGGCGCAGCTGCACCGGCTGGCAGTGGAAGGAACCCGCGAGGTGCTCGGCGGCTACGGCCTGACCGACCCCGAAGACAACGCGCTGACCTCCCACGTGTGGGTCACGGTCGTCACGGCGGTCGTCAGCTGGTGGCTGGGCCACCCCGACGAGACGGCCGCGGCGATGACGGAGCGCTGCAACCGGCTCATCGCCGCGCTATCCATGGCTGGCGTGAACCCCGCGGCACCCGGGCGTGCAGGTCGCCAGGGCCGGGCCTGACGGGGTCAGCTACCGGTGCGGGGCGGCGCGACGACGACGGCCGGGCCGCCCCGGGCGGTGCCCGGGGCGGCCCGGAGGGAGGCTGGCGCGACGCGTGATTCCTCCCGGTGCCCGTGTGCTGTCAGCGCATGGGCATGATCGCTGGCGGGTTGTAGCTGGTGCCGGGGGCGGTGTTGCCGGTGGGGCCGTAGACCCGCAGCAGGACATTGAACAGCCCGCGGCGTACCGGCAGCCAGTTCGCGGTGGGCACGCCGGCGGGCTTGGTGGCCGCCATGTAGATGGTGACCGAGCCGTCCGGGTTGGTCACCAGGCCCGGCGTGTAGCTGGCGACCAGGTACTTGTCCAGCCGGTTGGGTATCGGCTCGATGAGGGCCGGGCGGTAGGCGGTGAGCGACCAGAACCGCTTGGCCTGCGGGAGCTCGCTGGCGGAGAAGGTCAGCGTGTAGTTGTGCCGGGCGCCGTTCAGCGGCCGGCCGGTGCCGTCGGTGAACGCGTCCCAGTAGCTCGCCGCGGCGTTGTTGTTGCCGCCGTAGATGTATTCGTTGCCGGCCGCGCGGGCCAGGTAGTGGGTGCCCCACTCCCCGAAGTTGTCCTGGTGGATCCAGTTCGTGGGGCCGGTGCCGGTCAGCCAGGCCGCCACGATCGCGGCGTAGGCGCTGCGGGCGCCGGCGTCGATCCGCGCCAGCGGCACGGGATTGCCGCGCGCCGCCGCCTGCTGGGCCGCGGCGAAGTCCGCGTTGAACGCCTGGGAGAGCTGGATGTCCGACGGGTACAGCGGATGGGTGAGCGGGTCAGCCACGGCCCGCTGCATCACGCGCAGGAACACGTTCGGCGTGAGCGTGACCGCGGTATCCATCAGCAGCTTTATGCTGGGGAAGAATGTCGGGACGACCGGCAGGATCTGGGCCGCGCCGCTGGCGTGATCGGCCTCCCATTGCGCCAGCGTGGTCATGCGCACCGCCCGGCGGAATGCATCCGCCTGCGCGGTCATGTCCTGGCCGGCGGAGGAGAACCTATCGGCCCGGATGTTCCAGACCGTGGCCAGGTAGGGGACCTTGACCTTCTTCAGGCCGGGGGGAAGCTTTCCCTTCCATCCGGGGGGAACCAGCGCGTAGGTCCCCGGCGCCGGGGGATTGATGCTCACCGGGATGACGTTGCCGAAGAGGTCTATCACCAGCAGCGAGTACACCACGTGGGTGGGCGGGATCGTCAGGACCGTCGGGCCATGACTCAGATTCACAATCCCGAAGGCATAGCGTGTGTCGTCGTTGATGGCGACGACCGCGTGGAACTGCGGGTTGATCGTCGTGGGGCCAAGCAGTGAGTTGTAGCCGTGGAGGCGTACAATCGTGTTCTGCGTAACGTAGGTTATATAGCGCGGCCAGAACCGGATCACGTACTGCTTGGTGGTCTGCGCCGCGGTGGCGGCCTGCGCCGCGGTGGCCTGCGGGCCTGCCGCCCGCACGCTCGCCATGCTCGCGGTCGGCACGCCGAGCGCGAGCGTCCCGGCAACGGCCACGGCGCTCAGCCAGGCGCCGCGCAGCCGGCGATGCCCGGCCCGGCCGCGGGAACCGGAAGATGATAGATCCATCCCTGATGCTCCTTTTCCACGTTGAAAACTGACATAGGTGCTGCACGTATGCGCGCACATCGGAAAGGATCAGCAGCCCCCGTTACCGGAGTTGCCTGGTAACGGGGGCTGCTTCTGTTACCGCCGTCGCGGACCAGAGCGGGTGATCACCCGGGCGGCGGGGAACCGTCTGGTGATCGTGATCTCAGGTCCGGGCCGCAGGATGTCCATCGCTACAGCGGCTACTGCTTTGAGTACTTGCTGATGAACTGCGCGAAGGTCAGCTTCACGCCGTCGACGTAGTACGGCCCGTTGTTGCTGGGGCTGGAGGCGTACTTGGCGAAGAACGCCGGGCTGGTCTGCTGGCCCCAGACCTTGTAGTTGTGGTTCTGCGACCAGCACGGCAGGGCCAGGTTCGAGTAGGGGAAGGACGAGCTGATCGCCTTCTGGCGGAGGGCGATGCTCGGGTAGGGAATCCTCGTTGCTATGGGCCCGGTCGGTGGCGGCGGCATCTGGATGACGTTGAAGTGCTGCGCCTGGGCCAGGGCGCGCACCTGCGCGGTCTGCGCGGGCGTCAGGCGCGGGTCACCCGGCAGGTAAACCGTCACCCATTCGCCCTTGGAGGTGTAGACCGCGTCGTCTGTATTGGTCCAGCCCGAGTTGTACAGCCTCCTATTGAGGGTGAAGTAGTTCACCCCGAGGGACTGATACCGTATCTGGTAATCCTTCATGACCGAGGCCGGCGTGACCAGGTCATTGTTGAAGTACGTCGGCACCTTGTGCTGCGTGACCACTGAGATCTTCGCCGCAGGCAAACTGGCCACCATGTACTGGAGGCAGCTTTGCGGGAGCGGGCCGGGGTAGCCGTCAAGCCCGAGGAAGATGGCGGCAGGCGCGCTCGTGAAATAGATCTTGTTGCCGGTGGTGGGCTCCGGCGGATTCTGGATGGGGCCCCAGAACTTTAGGTGTGCAACGAACGAGACGAGCTGGTCCGCGAATGTGCCTGCCACCCTGAGGGGGCATCGCACTGGCTTGCTCGGGTTCGCGGCCGACACCGCGGTGATCTTCGTCTGCCGCAGGCCCTGTAGCTGGGTGTACCCGGGCTGCGGGTGGTACTGGCGCATCGCGAGGCTCCACCGGAGCGCTCCGCCCGCTGCCCCCGGCTTCGTCGGATACAGGACGACGTTCTTCAGTCCCGCCGGCACCGGGACGCTGTCCGGCCAGAAATACACGGTGTAGTTCCGGGGTGTGCCCTCCACCCTGGTGCCCGGGACGAAGGGGTTCACCGACCCCGGGTCCGGAATGATATCTCTGTCGTTGAGGACATAGTTTGCCCCGGGAATGTCGACCAGATTGTCGTAAGCCGTGAACAACATGGTCGTCGTGTGCGTGAACTGGCCATTGACTCTGTAGGCAACGCCCCTGCTGCCATTGCGGCCGTACCTACCCCCGATAATGCCGACCGGACTATTCACTGGGTCTGTGACCCAGAACTGGGCCGGCGTCGGTTCCCAGCGGCAGGTGCTTGAGCCGGGCGCGGCCAGAGCGGCCGGCCGGCCCGGGCCACGGTATGCGCCGACGCCGCCGGGATCAGCCCCACCATCATGGCCAGGGCGCTGACCCCCACAGCCGCACCAGCGAGTCGGCGGGACCCCTTCTTACGTGTCAGGTGAATTCGCATGATTCTCTCGCTTCTCCCTGCTCTTTCTCTTCTCTTGCTCTTCCTTTGCTCTTCCTCTGTTTCCTTTTCCTTCTTTCTCTGTGATCGCTGGACGGATGACTGCTGATGGGTTCAGGCGCCGCGGCCAGCTTCCGGGCAGCCCGCCAGGTCTTTTTCGTCGTTGCCTTTCGCGTCGCATCCGCGACAGGAACCACCAGACCGGACCCCCGCCCTAGGCCGCGTCCGGGACGGGCTGCTGCCCAGAGGTGAGGGTGGTGCGCCGGGCACCGGGATTGCTCCCGGTGCCCGGCGTGCGGTCAGCGGTCAGGGTGTGATCGCTGGCGGGGCGTAGGTCGGGCTGGCGGTGTTGCCGGTGGGGCCGTAGGCCCGCATGGCTATGACGAACTGCCGGCGGGGTACCGGTAGCCAGTTGGCCATTGGCACGCCGGCGGGCCGGGTCGGCGCCATGGTGATCGTGATGGAGCCGTCCGGGTTCTTCACCAGGCCCGGCGTGTAGCTGGCGACCAGGTACTTGTCCGCCCGGTTGGGCACCAGTTCCAGGGTGCGCGGGAGGTACGCGGTGACCGACCAGAACCGCTTGGCCTGCGGGATCTGTCCGGCGGGGAAGGTCAGCCGGTAAGTGTGCCGGGCGCCGTTCAGCGTCCGGCCGGCCCGTCGGTGAACGCCGTCCAGTAGCCCGCCGCGGTTATGTTGTTGCAGATCTGGCAGAATTCGCTTTCCCCGGCCCGGTCCAGGAAGTCCTGGGGCGTGGTGCCCCACTCCGCGAAGTTGGTGAAATGCACCCAGTTGGTGGGGCCGGTGTGCGTAGTGTAGTTCGCCACGAGCGCGCGGTAGGCCCGGCCGACGGCGGCGTCGATCCTGGCCAGCGGTACCGGGTTGCCGCGCCGCGCCGCCTGCTGGGCCGCCGCGAAGGCCTGGTCGAACGCTGCTGCGAGCTGCCGGTCCGACGCCGACAGCGGCTGGGTGGTCGCGGAGTGCACGGCCCGCTGCGTCTCGCGCAGGTACAGCGTCGGCGTGAGCGTGGCCGCTGTATCCTGCAACACCTTGAAGCTGAGGGCGAATGCGGCGGCCGGCTTGACGGTGACCGGGCCGCTGTCCGGGTTCGCCTCGTATTCCGCCAGCGAAGCCAGGCGCACCGCCGCGCGGAATGCGTACGCCTGCGCGGTCATGTCCACTCCGGTGGAGGAGAAGAAGTCGGACCGGACGTTCCAGAGCGTGACCGGGTAGGGGACGGTGATCTTGGTGACGCCGGCCGGGAGCGTTCCCTTCCATCCCCGCAGGACCAGCGCGTAGTGGCCCGGCGTCTGGGACGGGATGCTGACCGGGACCAGGACGCCGAAGACGGACAGCGGCAGGATCGAGTACGTCACTTTCGTGGGCGGGATCGTCAGCACCACCGGGCCGTTGCTCAGGTTGACGACTCCCGCGGTATAGAGCGTGTCGTTATTGATGAGGTTGACCGTGCGGAACATCGGGCCCATGACCTTCGGCCCGCCCAGGCGGTCCACGCCGATGGCGACCGGGAACGCCAGCTGCTGGAAGTAGGTGATCCAGCGCGGCCAGAACCGGATCACGTACTGGTAGGTCGTCTGCGCCGCGGAGGCGGCCGGCTGCGCCGCCGAAGCGGCGGCCTGCGAGCCCCCCGCCTGCGCGACGGCCGCGCTCGCGGCCGGCGCGCCGGCCGCGAGCATCCCGGCCACGGCTACCGCGCTCAGCCACGTGCGCCGCCGGGGGCGCCCGGCACGACCGGAGGATCCGGAAGACAAGAGATTCAGCATCCCTGTGCTCCTTCCATGTTGACACTGACATAGGTGCTGCGCGTATGCGCGCAGATCGGAGAGGGCGGCAGCCCCCGTTACCGGAGTTGCCCGGTAACGGGGGCTGCGCCTGCTACCGCCGTCGCGGGCCAGGCCGGGTGATCACCCGGCCGGCCGGCAGCCGCCGGGTCATCGTGATCTCACGTCCGGACCGCAAGATGCCCATCGTGACAGCGGCTACTTCGGGAACCAGCTCATGAGGTCTTCGCGTACTTGCTGATGAACTGCGCGAAGGTCATCTTCACGCCGTCGACGTAATACGGTCCCTGGTTCCTCGGGCTGGAGCTGAACTGGCGGAAGAACGCCGGGCTGGTCTGGTTGGTAAAGTCCCTGTAGTTGTTGCCCGCCGTCGCGGGGTTGTTGGGGTCGGTCCAGCACGGCACGGCATTCACCGAGTATTGGAAGGACGAGCTGATCGCCTTGTTGCGGTAGACAATGGCCGGGTAGGGAATTAGCCCTGCTAGAGGGCGGCCCGCCGGGTTGCCCGGAGACTGGATGACGTTGTAATGGAGCCTCGCCGCCATGGCGCGCACCTGCGCGATCTCCGAGGCCGGCAGCCGCGGGTCACCCGGCAGGTAAACCGTCACCATCTCGCCATTGGCCGTGTAGACCGCGTCGTCTGAATTGACCGATATCCTGTTATTTTCAGGCCAGTACACGATCGTCTGCGACTGGTACCGTATCTGATAATCTCTCATGACTGAGGCCGGCGTGACGAGATCATTGTTGAAGTACTGCGCCACCTTGTGCACCGTGACCACTGAGATCAGAGTCTTGGGCAGCTGCCCCATGAGGTAGCCGGTGCAGCCGTCCGTCGAGAACCCCTCAGGCCCGAGCATCATTTGTAGCGGGTATCGCAGGAAATAGATCTTGTTGCCGGTGGGGGGCGCCGGCACCATATCGGTGGGACCGTAGACATCGAAGTGCCGGAGGACAGCAGTGACCTGGGCCGGGATCGAGCCTGCCGGAGCACCGAGAGGACATGGCACCGGCGCCATGGTCCCTGTAGAGACCGCGGTCACTTTCGTTGCGCGCATTGCCGCTAGCGCGCTGTACCCGGGCTGCATGTGGTAGAAGCGCATTACCAGGTTCCAATTGGCCTGCTTGTCGCCCGGGAACCTCGCCTTCGTCGGATACAGGAAGACGTTCTTCAGTCCCGCCGGCACCGGGACGCTGTCCGGCCAGGCCCACGCGGTGTAGTTCCGGGGTGTGCCCATCACCCTGGTGCCCGGGACGAAGGGGTTCACCGACCCCGGATGCTGAACGATCTGATTGTCGTTGATGAGATAGTTCGGCCCCGTGACGTCCATTATGTCGTCGTAAGTCGTGAACGAGAACGTCGTCGCATGCGGGAACGGGCCAGTGATCTTGTAGGCCACGTCGGCGCTGCCAGGGAGGTTGTACCCGCCGTGGACCGTGGGATACAAAGCCGCCGGGTCCCCGAGGAACCACGCGGCCGGGATCGGGAACCAGCGGCACGCGCTTGATGTAGGCGCGGGCGCGGCAGAAGCCGAGCCCGCGGCGCTCAGGCCGGCCCGGGCCGCGGTCTGCGCCGACGCCGCCGGGATCAGCCCCGTGATCATTGCCAGGGCGCCAACCGCCACACCCGCACCAGCGAACCAGCGGAACCCCTTCTTCTTAGTCAGGTAAGTTCGCATGATTCACCCGCCGTCGTCGCCCTGAATGGATTCGGATATTTCATGTGGTTTCCACCTTTCCGCTGCGTCTTTGGCGAACGTGGCGCTGACGCGCACCGGCTTGCTCAAGCACCGCAGTTCGTCGCCCGCCGGCGTTGGCCGAGCGGGGGATCTTCGAACTTGAGATCTTGAGGACAGGGCCGGCGCAGCCTTTCGAGTGAGGGCGGTCGTCACGTAGGTGAACTCGGCTCTCCCCTTGTATGCTCTTGTTCGTTTTCGCATCACCCGTTTCATCTTTCGTTCGATAGGGTCGGGAGCAAGTTCGAGTTCGTTTGTCTGTGACGCTACGTGTGCTAGCGGATGGCGTCATCGGCCGATCTGGCCGATCTTCACTGCCTCGCCGGTTGATGCTGGGTGCCTGTTTCCGGGGCTGGCCGGCTGGTTCTCCGGCCTGGCGGCCGTCGCTGAACTCGGCGATCCGCTGTGCCGGGGCGGCTCAGCGGATGCCCAGGGCGGCTACCGCCTGGGCGCGGGTGCCGACATCGAGCTTGGCGTAGAGCGACGCGACCTGGGTCTTGACGGTCGTCCGGCTGACGCTGAGCTTCTGCGCGATCTCAGCCAGGGTGCGGTAGGTCGCGAGCTCGCTGAGTACGCGCATCTCTGCCGGTGTCAACGTCGCCAGCTGGGGATTCCTGTCCGTGGCGCTGCTGGCCAGCCGGGCCAGGCGCGCCGGTATGATCCCGGCGTCAGGCAGCCGCGCCAGGCGGTAACGAGCCGTCTCGGCCAGGACCGACGACATGATCGGAAGGCCTGCGACGGCCCGGGGAAAGCCTCGCCCGGGGTCTCACTTCTGGCTGCCATCGTCTAGTCCACTTTCCCTGTCAGCCGCCGGCGGCGGGCCGGCGGTCGAGGCGGAGGTGACCGGCTGGGAGTGGTCAGTGATCGTCCGGTTCCTCCAGCGCAGCGTCGATGTCATACTCGAGCGCGGTCGCCACCGCAGGAGCGGCCGAGACGACCCGGCCGAGCCCGGCCACCGGGACAATCGCCAGCAGCACGTCGGCGATCTCGTCCTTGGTCGCGCCCGCCGCCATCGCCCGGGCGATGCTCCATTGCAGGCAGACCGCCGACGATCCGAGGGCCACCGACACCGCTACCTGCAACAACGCCACGGTCTTAGCATCCAGGGCCGATCTCTGGGCCAGGTCAAGCCCGAAACCCGTCTCGACGAACCCTTCGTCGAAGATCGCCAGCCTGCGCAGGGTTTCCTGGAACCTCGCCATCTGACTCATACGGCCTCCCATGCCGTCCGGCACCATTCCACCTCGTGCCGGGCCGGGTTCCAACCCACCGATGGGGGTAAAAGACCGGCCGTCACCCTTCCAGGAGCCCCAGCTCACGGGCCTGGGTGACCGCCTGATTCCGGGTGGAGGCGCCCAGCTTGCGGTAGACCGACTTCATCTCTGACTTGATGGTGTGAGGCGAGAGGAACAGCTCCGCGGCGATCTCCGGGAACGACAGGTGCGTGGACAGCATGGGCAGCAGGCGGAGTTCGGCGGCGGTCAGCGCCGACGCCCCCGGGACGGTGGCACCGCGCTCGTTTCCCAGCCGGGCCCGCAGCGTCCCGGCCTCGCCGACCAGCGTTCCGAGGCCGGGCCGCCGCTGGAGCAGCTCATCGATCTCCCCCATCAGCGTCCTGGCCCCGGCCAGGTCGGCCAGCGCGAGGTGGACGCGGGTGAGCTCGATCCGGGCCTGAACGGCCACATGGGGGAGCGTACGGGTCAGCAAATGCCGCAGCCGCTGAGCAGTAACGAGTTCCCGGCGCACCGCCGGGACATCTCCCCGGTGCAGTGCTGCACGAGCTTGCACCGCGCAGACCAGGGGCGTTATGTAGCTGTCCTCGATCCTGGCCCGGTGCAACACACGGCGTGCCTGCGCGGCGTGGGCTTCGGCCTGGCTCCATTTACTGCCTGCCATCGCCACCAGCGATCGCTCGCATAGCGCAAAGGCGAGATTCTGGTGCGCGCCGGTTTGCTCTCCGGCGCTGACCGCGTCCTCTAGGGACGCGTCGCCACCGTCCAGGTCACCACACAGGATGCGCGCGGTCCCTTGCAGGAGCGCGGCCGCCGACGTCCGGATGCCCTCCTTGGCGCACCTGCGCACGGCTTCGTCGGCGTCGGCGCGCATCTGCTCGACCCCGTGGCGGCACAGGCTGGCCCGGAGCACGGCGGCCCACGCCTCAGCGGCAGGGTCATCGGGCCGGGCCGCGTCCTGGTACTGCCAGCGATCGACCACATCGGCCCATCGCTCGGCCTCAGCCGGCCGGCCTATCGTCTCGGCGACCAACGCGGCCTGCACGGCGAGCATCGGGTGTCCCTCCATCCCGCCCCGGCCTTCCAGCCACCGAAACCACCGCTCGACGGTAGCGGTCCGGCCTTGCCGGTCGGCCGGCAGCCAGAGTTTCTCCACCAGGCGAGCGGCCCTATCGACGTCTCCGGCGGCCATACAGTAATCCAGCGCGTCCTCGGGCAGGTTGTTCCGCACATACCAGCTGGCGGCGCGGCGCTGCAGGACCGGGATCAGGCCGGGAGTCTGGCGTTCCAGCTCCGCTAGGAGCATGTCGCGGAACAGGTGGTGGTAGCGGTACCACCGTCCCCGCTGGTCCAGCGGCACCAGCAGCAGATTGGACCGGGCCAGGTCCGCCAGCGTCGCGGCGGAGCCGGGCAGGTCGAGCACCGCCTCGCAGAGCGGCCCGCACATCCGCTCCAGCACCGCGGTCCGGGTCAGGAAGGCCCGCTGCCGCTCGGAGATCCGGGCCAGGAACTCCGACTCCACATACTCGCTTACGAACCGGTGGTCACCGCCGGTGGAGTTCGGCGCGGTCCCGAGCGATCCGCCTTCCCTGAGGCACAGCGCCGCGAGATACAGTCCGGCCGGCCATCCCTCGGTCCGCCGGTGCAGCTCCGCCACGTCATCCGCATCCAGCACTACCTCAGCCGCGCGCAGCAGCGAGGACGCCTCGTCGCAGGTCAGCGACAGGTCGCCGGGGCCGATCTCGGTGATCCGGCCCTCGGCGCGCAGCCGCGCGATCGGCACCGGCGGCTCGACCCGCCCGGCCAGCGCCAGCCGCGAGCCGCCCGGCACATGATCAGCCAGCACCGACAGCGCGGCCCGGCATTCGGAGTTGCGCAGCGCGTGCACATCATCCAAGACCAGGACCACCGGCGTCGTCATCGACGAGAGCACCGCCCCCAGCCGCGGGACGACCGAGCCGGGCACCGAACTGGCCGGTGACGCCAGCGCATCGAACACCCGCCCGCCGACCGGCTGCACCGCATCGAGCGCTTCCGCTATGTAGGTGAGCAGGACCTTCGGATCGTTGTCCGCCTCATCGACCGACACCCACGCGAAGGCCTGCCCGTTGCGCTCGGCCCACTGCGACAGCAGCGTCGTCTTCCCGTAGCCGGCCGGCGCGACCACCGACACAACCGGACCGCAGTCATCACGCGCCAGCCGCTCGATCAGCGACGACCGTCCGACCGTCCCGGGCCGGACCGGGGGACGGCGGAGCTTCGACACGACAAGATCGAACGCCGACCCGCCCGCCCGCTGCGCCCGCCCGGCCCGCTGAAGCACCACGCTGTCGTCCACGCCCGGACGGTGGCCTTTTTGAAGGTCTACCATTGGCCGTGAAATGCCGACCGGTCGGCCGCCGTCCGCGACCCGCCTGTCTTCGCAGCTCATTTATGTCCACCGATCATTGGTTCTCAATGACCGCCGGGGTCTAGAGCAGCACGAGAAGCTTCATTTTGCTGCCCAATCCGTGGTTATACAAGCTCCGCTAAGGGTGAATTGCGTTCCCTCTCGCGCCGCTAATCTAACCGTGGCCCAGGGATCCCACACCGCACGGCCACGTCTGACTAGGGCTGAACGCCGGTGACGTTCCGCGGAGGTGCGGTGGTCCGGTTCTGCCTGGGTGTCATCACCGCCGCCATCCTCCGGATCCGGCGGCCCGGGGCCGCGTAGGGCGGCCCGGGCCCGCAGCGCCACCACCTGGGCAATCAGGACCGGCACTCGGCGCTCACCTCACGGACTGCGCCTGCGGCACCGTTAACCTGGACCTGCATCTTTACTGCTGGTTTCTTTTTCGGCAGGCATGAATACCGTGCCCAGCGTCTGGAAGCTGTCGGGCCGCCGGGCCCGGAGGGCGGCGGCGGCGGCGACACCCAGGCAGAGCCATCCCAGCGCGGTGAAGGGCAGCAGGTTCACCAGCGTGTAGGCCGGCGGGCGGAGGATCCCCCATAGTGGAAACAAGAAAATCACGGCGGCGGTGGCCGGGATGAGCAGGTGCCGCCAGAAGTTGAATTCATCGCGGAATTCGGTGCGGAAGGCGCGGATGACCGCGATGTTCCCGGTCAGGTAGACGAGCACTACGGCGAGCCCGCCGGCTCCGGCGAGGTATCCGAAGGCGCGCGGGCCGCCGTAAGCGTAGGTCAGGGGGAGCCCGAGCAGCAGGGTGAGGACGGCGAGGCATCCGATCGCGACGACGGGGGTGTGGTGGCGGGACAGCCGGGTGAGCGGGGCGGGCAGTGCTTGTTCGCGGGCCATGGCGAACAGGACCCGGATAGCGGCGTTGGATGCGGCGATGACGAAGCCCAGGCCGGTGAGCACGACCACCAGGTCGATGACCCATAGCGCCGATGGTGACCAGTAAAGGCTGGTGAGGTACCCCAGCGGGCTAGGCTGCGCGATGAAGCCCGCGATGCCGCGGCGGCCGACGCCGAACGTTTCGGCCAGGCTGACGAGCAGGTAGAAAATGCCCGTCACGATGACGATGCCGATGATGCTGGCCGGGACGGACCGGCGCGTGTCCCTGGCCTCCTCGCCGAGCGCGGCGGCGGCTTCGAAGCCGGCGAACGCGGTGATGCCGTAGATCATCGCGTCGGTGATGCCGGTGAGCTGGCCGTGCGGGACCGAGGCCGGGGAGAACACGGCCAGCGAGTAATGCGCGGGTCCGGTCTTGACCAGGATCGTGATGGCCAGCGCCGCGATCACAGCCATCTCCCCGGCCACCAGGAGCAGGTCGACCGAGGCTGAGGTACCGATGCCCAGGTAGGCGACCAGGGCCACCGCCGCCAAGATGACCACGAATAGCGCCCAGGGGGCGATGGTCACGCGCGGCACGTCACTGGCGAGCAGGCGCGACGCGTACGTGCTGGTCAGCGCGATACCGGCGGGGACGAACAGCGCGTAGCCGAAGATCATCATCCAGCCGGTCAGGAACCCTGCGGTCGGGCCGAGGCCGCGGCTGTTGTAGGTGTACGCCCAGCCCGCCGACGGCACCCGGCGGGCGAACTCCGCGATGCTGAGCGCGCAGCACAAGGACGCGACGAACGTGATGAGTACCACCAGCGGTGAGGCGAACCCGGCGTAAGACACCACGATGACCAGCGCGGTGATGACCGAAGCAGCCGGTGCCACCATGCTCGTGCCAAAGGCGGTCACCCGCGCCGAGCCGACAATCCCGTGGGCCAGCCCGCGGGCCTCCCGACTACCAGCGCCCATGCCACGCTCTCCCCGGTCCAGCGCGGCGTGCCTGCCCGATCCGCCGCGATCTGGCCAACCTGGTCACGGCGCGCCATGGTCGCTTGCCCTGAGCTATTGTCGCTTGACCTGATCCACAGCCTCGTATCAGCATGTAATAGCAGACCTTCCGGGGTCAACACATACCTTCAAAAAGGGACACCATCGGGGCGTGGACGACAGCGTGGTGCTTCAGCGGGCCGGGCGGGCGCAGCGGGCGGGCGGGTCGGCGTTCGATCTTGTCGTGTCGAAGCTCCGCCGTCCCCCGGTCCGGCCCGGGACGGTCGGACGGTCGTCGCTGATCGAGCGGCTGGCGCGTGATGACTGCGGTCCGGTTGTGTCGGTGGTCGCGCCGGCCGGCTACGGGAAGACGACGCTGCTGTCGCAGTGGGCCGAGCGCAACGGGCAGGCCTTCGCGTGGGTGTCGGTCGATGAGGCGGACAACGATCCGAAGGTCCTGCTCACCTACATAGCGGAAGCGCTCGATGCGGTGCAGCCGGTCGGCGGGCGGGTGTTCGATGCGCTGGCGTCACCGGCCAGTTCGGTGCCCGGCTCGGTCGTCCCGCGGCTGGGGGCGGTGCTCTCGTCGATGACGACGCCGGTGGTCCTGGTCTTGGATGATGTGCACGCGCTGCGCAACTCCGAATGCCGGGCCGCGCTGTCGGTGCTGGCTGATCATGTGCCGGGCGGCTCGCGGCTGGCGCTGGCCGGGCGGGTCGAGCCGCCGGTGCCGATCGCGCGGCTGCGCGCCGAGGGCCGGATCACCGAGATCGGCCCCGGCGACCTGTCGCTGACCTGCGACGAGGCGTCCTCGCTGCTGCGCGCGGCTGAGGTAGTGCTGGATGCGGATGACGTGGTGGAGCTGCACCGGCGGACCGAGGGATGGCCGGCCGGACTGTATCTCGCGGCGCTGTGCCTCAGGGAAGGCGGATCGCTCGGGACCGCGCCGAACTCCACCGGCGGTGACCACCGGTTCGTAAGCGAGTATGTGGAGTCGGAGTTCCTGGCCCGGATCTCCGAGCGGCAGCGGGCCTTCCTGACCCGGACCGCGGTGCTGGAGCGGATGTGCGGGCCGCTCTGCGAGGCGGTGCTCGACCTGCCCGGCTCCGCCGCGACGCTGGCGGACCTGGCCCGGTCCAATCTGCTGCTGGTGCCGCTGGACCAGCGGGGACGGTGGTACCGCTACCACCACCTGTTCCGCGACATGCTCCTAGCGGAGCTGGAACGCCAGACTCCCGGCCTGATCCCGGTCCTGCAGCGCCGCGCCGCCAGCTGGTATGTGCGGAACAACCTGCCCGAGGACGCGCTGGACTACTGTATGGCCGCCGGAGACGTCGATAGGGCCGCTCGCCTGGTGGAGAAACTCTGGCTGCCGGCCGACCGGCAAGGCCGGACCGCTACCGTCGAGCGGTGGTTTCGGTGGCTGGAAGGCCGGGGCGGGATGGAGGGACACCCGATGCTCGCCGTGCAGGCCGCATTGGTCGCCGAGACGATAGGCCGGCCGGCTGAGGCCGAGCGATGGGCCGATGTGGTCGATCGCTGGCAGTACCAGGACGCGGCCCGGCCCGATGACCCTGCCGCTGAGGCGTGGGCCGCCGTGCTCCGGGCCAGCCTGTGCCGCCACGGGGTCGAACAGATGCGCGCCGACGCCGACGAAGCCGTGCGCAGGTTCGCGGCGGAGAACCTCGTGAGGCCAGTAGCCACACTCCTTCAGGGGATCGCGCGCGTCCTTAGCGGGGACCTGGACGGCGGCGACGCGTCCCTAGAGGACGCGGTCAGCGCCGCAGAGGATGTTGGCGCAAACGAGATTCTCGCGGACGCGCTGTGCGAACGGTCACTGGTGGCGATGGCACGCAACCAATGGACCCGGGCCGCGGTCCTTGCCGGGCAAGCACGTACCGTGTTGCGTGAGGCTGGGATCGAGGACAGCTACATAACGCCCCTGGTCTGCGCGGTGCAGGCCCGTGCAGCCCTGCACCGGGGAGATGTCCCGGCGGCGCGCCGGGAGCTCGTTACTGCTCAGCGGCTGCGGCATCTGCTGACCTATGCGCTCCCCCATGTGGCCGTTCAGGCCCGGATCGAGCTCACCCGCGTCCACCTCGCGCTGGCCGACCTGGCCGGGGCCAGGACGCTGATGGGGGAGATCGATGAGCTGCTCCAGCGGCGGCCCGGCCTCGGAACGCTGGCCGGCGAGGCCGGGACGCTGCGGGCCCGGCTGGGAAACGAGCGCGGTGCCACCGTCCCCGGGGCGTCGGCGCTGACCGCCGCCGAACTCCGCCTGCTGCCCATGCTGTCCACGCACCTGTCGTTCCCGGAGATCGCCGCGGAGCTGTTCCTCTCGCCTCACACCATCAAGTCAGAGATGAAGTCGGTCTACCGCAAGCTGGGCGCCTCCACCCGGAATCAGGCGGTCACCCAGGCCCGTGAGCTAGGGCTCCTGGAGGGGTGACGGCCGGTCTTTACCACCATCGGGGGGATGGAACTGGCCCCGGCACGGGGTGGAATGGTCCTGGGCGGCATGGGAGGCGCACGCACCAGATGGCGAGTTTCCAGGAGACTTTGCGCAGGCTGGCGATCTTCGACGAGGGGTTCGTCACGGAGGGGTCCGGCCACCACCTGGCCAGGGCGCCGGCGCTGGGTCCCAAGACGGCGGCGCTGCTGCAGGTCGGGGTGCCGGTGGCCATCGGGTCGTCGGCGACCTGCCTGGAATGGAGCGCCGCCCGGGCGCTGGCGGCGGGCGCGATCAAGGACGATATCGCCGACGTGCTGCTGGCGATCGCTCCGGTGGCCGGGATGGGCCGGCTGGTCTCGGCCGCTCCTGGGGTGGCAACGGCGCTGGGGTACGACATCCAGGCCGCGCTGGAGGCACCGGATGTTTTACTGATCGCTCTCGGTCGGCCCCGTCCTGATGAGGAACGCTTTTGGAGCTTCGCAAGATGCGAAAGAGTGACGGTCCACCTCCCCGGGTGGACGAAGTGGATAGAACTCGCATTCGCAGCAAGGTAGGTCGCCGCCTGGACTTGCCTGTGATTCTGATCTCGGCGCAGCCGGCTACGGCAAGTCTGTCCTGGCGGCTCAGCTGGTCAGGCACAATCCTCTGCCGTTCGTCTGGCTATCCCTGACCGAATCGGACAATGACCCCGTTCACCTCGTGCGTTCTCTGGTCGTGAGGCTGGACCGTATCGAGCCGGCTGACCGGAAGCCCGTCGAGACGCTCCGCATCCCCACTCAGCACAACCGGCAGAGCCTGCTGCCGGAGTTGCTCCGACGTATGCAACGGACGGCACCGTTTGTGATAGTGATCGATGATCTCCATGCCGTCACCGCCCCGCAGAGCGTCGCCGTCGTACGCCACCTGGGGGAGAACCTGCCGCCGGCTGCCAGATCGTGATCACGTCGCGGACCGACCCTGATATCGGCGTAGCACGGCTGCGGCTGTCAGGTGAGCTACTTGAAATCCGCGCCGACCTGCTCGCCCTCGACATCGAAGAGACAGCGCAGTTGCTCGACCGGGCAGGTTTGGACCTGGACGAGAAGGCGGTGGGCCTGCTGCACTCTCGCACGGAGGGGTGGCCGGCCGGGATTGGGATGATCGTACGGTCACTGGGCGGGGAAGACGGCGTTCATGATCTGGAGCAGGGACTCTCGGGGCGCTGGCGGCATGTTGCCGACTACTTCTTCGAGGAAGTCCTATCGCGCCAGACCAAGGAACTCCGCCAGTTCCTCATAGAAACCTCTGTGGCCGATCGGTTTTGCGGGCAGCTTTGCGACATGCTCCTGGGCCGGCAGGGATCCGATGCCGTTCTTCGAGAACTCGACCGGATGAACCTGTTCGTCGTGGCCCTCGATGATCACCGAGAGTGGTATAGGTATCACAGGCAATTTCAGGAGATGCTCCGGGCTGAGCTCGACCGAACCGAGCCGTCGGCCCGTTGTGTATTGCATGGCCGGGCCGCGGCATGGCACGAGGAACACGGCAGCCTGGATGAGGCCCTGGATTATGCCCGGATGAGCGGCGATCTCGACAGGGCCGCGCGCATCGTCTGCGGCCATGTCGAGGACTACGCCCGGCTCGGCACGCTCGAGAACCTACGGGTGCGGCTGGAGGCCTGGACCGAGGAGGAGATTGAGTCCGACCCCCGGTTCGCCCTGGGAGCTGGATGGGCGTACCTGCATCTCGGTGGCTCGCCGCTGGCCGGACGCTACGCGACCGCCGCGGGGCGGGGGAACCTGGACCAGCCCTGCCCCAGTGGAGCGAGCTCGCTGCGGTCAGCATTGTCGATCCTGCGCGGAACGGCAGGGACTGGCGGTGTCAACCAGATGCTCACCGACGGATTGTTCGTGTCCGCCATGGAACGGCCGGCAGGGACCAGGCGGACGCACGCCGGATGCCGGATCGTCGGCGTCGCCCATGTGCTCCTGGGGCGGCCGGATGAGGCTATTGCTCCTCTGGAAGAGGTCGTACTGCTGACCGGGCCACAGGACGTTGCCCAGCTGGAGCTGTTGTTCTGCCTCGGTTACCTGGCCCTGGCCCACCTCGACCGGGGGGAGGAGGCTCAGGCCCGGCTGCTGACCCGCCGGGCTCAGCGCGTCATCGTCCGGCTGGGGCTGGAAAAGAACTGGATGAGCCTCCCGGCGTTCACCGCCAGCCTCACCCTCCTGGCCCGCTCCGGGCAGCGGGCCGCCGCACAGAGGGAACTGGCGACAGCACCGGACCGTCTGCACCTCGCGGCGGCCGTACCGTGGCTCATCGCCGACGTGGCATCAAGATGCGCTGAAGCGTCCCTCGCCATCGGCGATTCCCAGAGCGCCAGTGCCCTGGCCGAGACGGCTCGTTACCGCCTGGCGCGGCTGCCTGACGCCGGGATCATACCGGCGCGCCTGGCCCGGCTGGCCAGCAGCGCCACGGACAGGAATCCCCAGCTGGCGACGTTGACACCGGCAGAGATGCGCGTACTCAGCGAGCTCGCGACCTACCGCACCCTGGCTGAGATCGCGCAGAAGCTCAGCGTCAGCCGGACGACCGTCAAGACCCAGGTCGCGTCGCTCTACGCCAAGCTCGATGTCGGCACCCGCGCCCAGGCGGTAGCCGCCCTGGGCATCCGCTGAGCCGCCCCGGCACAGCGGATCGCCGAGTTCAGCGACGGCCGCCAGGCCGGAGAACCAGCCGGCCAGCCCCGGAAACAGGCACCCAGCATCAACCGGCGAGGCAGTGAAGATCGGCCAGATCGGCCGATGACGCCATCCGCTAGCACACGTAGCGTCACAGGCAAACGAACTCGAACTTGCTCCCGACCCTATCGAACGAAAGATGAAACGGGTGATGCGAAAACGAACAAGAGCATACAAGGGGAGAGCCGAGTTCACCCACGTGACGACCGCCCTCACTCGAAAGGCTGCGCCGGCCCTGTCCTCAAGATCTCAAGTTCGAAGATCCCCCGCTCGGCCAACGCCGGCGGGCGATGAACTGCAGCGCCTGACCCTGCTAGTGCGCGCCCGTCAAGCGGCCGCTGATCAGCTATGACAACTGAACCCATCAGCAATCATCCGTCCAGCGATCACAGAGAAAGAAGGAAGAGAGAGGACAGGGAAAGAGCAAAGGAAGAGCAAAGAAGAACAAAGAGCGGGAGAAGCGGAAGAATCATGCGAATTAACCTGACCCCAAAGAAGGGGTCCCGCCGGTTCGCCGGTGCGGCTGTGGCGGTAAGCGCCCTGGCCATGATGCTGGGGCTGATCCCGGCAGCGTCAGCGCATACCGTGGCCCGGGCCGGCCCGGCCGCCATGGCCGCGCCCAGCTCAAGCACCTGCCGCTGGCTACCGACGCCGGCCCAGCTCTGGGTCACAGACCCAGTGAATAGTCCGGTCGGCCTTATCGCGAGTATTTACGGCACCCCCGGCACCGGGGCGTTGCCTACAAAGTCAATGGCCAGTTCACGCATACGACGACAATGTCGTTCACGTCTTACGACAATCTGAACGACATTCCCGGGGCAAACTACGTCCTCAACGACAGTCAGATCATCCCGGACCCGGGGTCGGTGAACCCCTTCGTCCCGGGCAACCTGGTGGAAGCTACACCCCGGAACTACACCGCGTGGTTCTGGCCGAACAACATCCCGGTGCCGGCCGGACTGAAGAACGTCGTCCTGTATTCCGACGAAGCCGGCGTACCCGGGCACGGGCCCTGCCCGGTGGGGCATCGCGATGCGCCAGTACCACCCGCAGCCCGGGTACACCCAGCTACAGGGCCTGCGGCAGACGAAGATCACCGCGGTGTCGGCAACGACCCTGGCGCCAGTGCGATGCCCCCTCAGTTGCCGCAACCGCATACGCGATTCAGCTCTCCACGTTCGCCAGCCATCTAAGGCACTGGGGCGGCATCCAGGCTCCGCCGGAGCCCAAGACCGGCAACAAGATCGATTTCATGTCAGCGCCGGCCGTCATCTTCCTCGGGCTTGACGGCTACCCCGGTCCTCTCCCGCAAAGCTGCCTCCAGTACATGGTGGCTACTTTGCCTCGGGCGAAGATCTCGGTGGTCACGCAGCACAAGGTGCCGGAGTACTTCAACAATGACCTGGTCACACCGATCTCGGTCATGCGAGATTACCAGATACGGTATGAGTCCCTCGGGGTGAACTACTTCACCGTCAATACCAGGCTGTACAACTCGGGCTGGACCAATACAGACAACGCGGTCTACACCTCCAAGGGCGAGTGGGTGACGGTTTACCTGCCGGGTGACCCGCAGCTGCCGGCCTCCGAGATCGCGCAGGTGCGCGCCCTGGCCCAAGCGCAGCACTTCAATGTCGTCCAGCTTCCGCCGCCACCGACCGGGCCCATAGCAAGGACGATTCCCTACCCGAGCATCGCCCTCCGCCAGAAGGCGATCAGCTCGTCCTTCCCCTACTCGAACACGGCCCTGCCGTGCTGGTCGCAGAACAACAGCTACAAGACCTGGGGCCAGCAGACCAGCCCGGCGTTCTTCGCCAAGTACGCCTCCAGCCCTAAGTACAACGGGCCGTACTACGTCGACGGCGTGAAGCAGACCTTCGCGCAGTTCATCAGCAAGTACTCAAAGCAGTAGCCGCTGTAGCGATGGACATCCCGCGGCCCGGACATGAGATCACCATCACCCGGCGGCCCCCCGCCGGCACGGTGATCACCCGCTCCGGTCCGCAACGGCGGTAACAGAAGCAGCCCCCGTCACCAGGCAAATCCGGTGACGGGGGCTGCTGCCCCGTCCGATGTGCGCGCACACACGTGCAGCACCTATGTCAGTTTTCAACGTGGAAAAGGAGCATAAGGGATGGAATCTCTCATCTTCCGGTTCCCGCGGCCGGGCCGGGCATCGCCGGCTGCGCGGCGCCTGGCTGAGCGCCATCGCCGTAGTCGGGGCGCTCGCGCTCGGCGTGCCGACCGCGAGCATGGCGAGCGTGCGGGCGGCAGGCCCGCAGGCCACCGCGGCGCAGACCGCCACCGCGGCGCAGACCACCAAGCAGTACGTGATCCGGTTCTGGCCGCGCTATATAACCTACGTTACGCAGAACACCATTGTGCGCATCCACGGCTACAACTCACTGCTTGGCCCCACGACGATAAACCCGCAGTTCCACGCGGTCGTCGCCATCAACGACGACACGCGCTATGCCTTCGGGATTGTGAATCTGAGTAATGGCCCGACGGTCCTGACCATCCCGCCCACCAGCGTGGTGTACTCGCTGCTGGTGATAGACCTCTTCGGCAACGTCGTTCCGGTGAGTATCACACCCCCGGCGCCGGGGACCTACGCGCTGGTTCCCCCCGGATGGAAGGGAAAGCTTCCCCCCGGCCTGAAGAAGGTCAAGGTCCCTTACCTGGGCACGGTCTGGAACATCCGGGCCGATAGGTTCTCCTCCGCCGGCCAGGACATGACCGCGCAAGCGGACGCATTCCGCAGGGCGGTGCGCATGACCACGCTGGCGCAATGGGAGGCGGATCACGCCAGCGGCGCGGCCAAGATCCTGCCCGTCGTCCCGACATTCTTCCCCAGCATAAAGCTGCTGATGGATGCCGGGGTCACGCTCACCCCGAACGTGTTCCTGCGCGTGATGCAGCGGGCCGTAGCTAACCCGCTCACCCAGCCGCTGTCCCCCTCGGATATCCAGCTCTCCCAGGCATTCAACGCCGACTTCGCCGCGGCCCAGCGGGCAGCGGCGCGCGGCAATCCCGTGCCGCTGGCGCGGATCGACGCCGGCGCCCGCGGCGCCTACGCCGCGATCGTGGCGGCCTGGCTGACCGACACCGGCCCCACCAACTGGATTCACCAGGACAACTTCGGGGAGTGGGGCACCGACTACCTGGCCCGCGCGGCGGGCAACGAATACCTCTACGGCGGCAACAACCCCGCCGCGGCGGGCTACTGGCAGGCGTTCACCGACGGCACCGGCCGGCCGCTGAACGGCGCCCGGCACAACTACACGCTGACCTTCTCCGCCAGCCAGCTCCCGCAGGCCAAGCGGTTCTGGTCGCTCACCGCCTACCGCCCGGCCCTCATCGAGCCGATACCCAACCGGCTGAACAAGTACCTGGTCGCCAGCTACACACCAGGCCTGGTGACCAACCCCGACGGCTCGGTCACCATCTACATGGCGGCCACCAAGCCCGCCGGCGTGCCCACCGCGAACTGGCTGCCGGTACGCCGCGGGCTGTTCAACGTCCTGCTGCGGGCCTACGGCCCCACCGGCAACACCGCCCCCGGCTCCGGCTACAACCCGCCAGCGATCACGGTCGCGCCCTGACCGCACGCCGGGCACCGGGAGCAATCCCGGTGCCCGGCGCACCATCCTTCCCGGCCTCTTGACGGCTTACCCCGGGCGCGGCCCGGGGTAAGCCGGCCGCCGTCGTCGCCGCGCCCCCGTCTCGCCCTGCTTGCTCAGAGATTTACCCGTACCTCGTATCTCACCGGATTTTGGCAGCGAGGGGGCCCCGCGCCCGCATGATCACGAAGTGCCGCTGAAAAATTAAGCATCATTGAGATGACCCCATTGGGTGTACGCGGAGACATGAACACTATATTCTCCTGAATTTTGTGCAATTAAGGTCGCGGAGGCAACGATGAAAAAGACAACGGCGAACAGGACCTGGTGGGCGGCCAGGAAGCTGGTCGCGGCGCCGGCGGTATTCGTCATGCTGGCCGCCGGCGCTGTTTCGGTGCTTGCGGCGCCGGCCAGGGCCGCCTCCGGCGCAGACCCGGTCCTTACCGTCAACACCACCGCCGACCTCCCCGGCGTCGCGGCCGGCCGCGGGGTGTGCCGTGACGCCGCTGGCACCTGCTCACTGCGGGCGGCCGTCATGGTGGCCGACGCCAGCCTCCGGCACACCACGATCATCCTGCCGGCCGGCCACTACCGGCTGACCATTCCCCCCGGTTCCCGGCTGATGACTTCCTGACCGACTTCGATCTCCGCCGCGGCGCCCTCAAGCTGCTGCGGCCGGTCACCATTACCGGCGGCGGCGCCCGGACGACCGTGGTCGACGGCACCGGCATCACCCGGGTGTTCGCCAACTGGACGGCGGCCACCATTACCGGCCTCACCATCACCGGTGCCTTCATACCGCCCATCTCGCCGCTGCTGCCGCTGCCGATCGGCGGCGGGGGAGTCGCCAATATCGGCGTCCTCCGGCTAGAGCGGGTGGCCGTGTCCG
The DNA here is from genome assembly GCA_963722275.1 of uncultured Actinomycetes bacterium. Taxonomy (GTDB): domain Bacteria; phylum Actinomycetota; class Actinomycetes; order Streptosporangiales; family Streptosporangiaceae; genus Palsa-504. The sequence goes on from CAVRMX010000034.1 coordinate 60,656, forward strand.
GCAACCACGCTGACTTCGGGGCCGGCATCTTCAACTACCCGTTGTCCTTCCTCACCATCAGCGACAGCGTGGTCAACGGCAACAGCGGGCTCGAGGCGGCCGGCATCCGCTTCGACTCCGGCGGTCGGGTCGTGAACACGACTATCACCGGCAATACCGCAGTCTCCCGGGCGGACCGCCCGGGTACCGAGTCCGGGTTCGGGGCCGGCATCGACGCCCGGGGCGCGACCCCCAGTGCGCTCAGCATCGTCAATTCGACCATCGCCGGCAACTTTGCCAGCAAGGGCGGCGCCGGGATCAACGTGGCCCAGGGCTATCCTCCCTTTATCTTCGGGCTTCCCCTCGCGCAAAGCGTCTCGGTCCGGAACACGATCGTGGCCAACAACGTCGACACCACCGGCAGCGCCAACTGCAATAGCCTCGGCATCGTCCGTTTCCGTTCGGCGGGCCACAACCTCGCCAGCGATCGATCCTGCCCGTTCAGGCTGCCCAGCGACCTGCGTAATACCAACCCCCGCCTCGGTCCCCTCGCCAGCAACGGCGGCCCCACCGACACCCTGGCCCTCCTTCCCGGTAGCCCCGCGATCAACGCGGGCGGCTCGGCCGGCTGCCCCGCTACCGACCAGCGCGGCGTCCCGCGCCCCCCGGGCCATTGCGACATCGGAGCGTTCCAGTTCGTCCCTGCGTCATAGTGCCGTCGGGAAACGAGCATTTAAAATTGAGCGCACAGTCCGGCGACGACCGCGTCGTTTGCGTCCTGGTCGCCTACAGTTATCCGGATACCTTCGCCCGGGTAGCATCGGGCCAGCACCCCGGCCCCTGCCAACGCCGCTTCGCGTTCCTCCACTAGGTCTGGTTCGGCGAGCCACAGAAAGTTGGCGTTGCTCGGAAGGACCGGCCGCCCAGCCAGGCGGAGCAGGCACGACAACCGGTCCCGTTCGGCGAGGACCGTGTCGATGCGGTGCCGGAGTTCGGCGGTGGCTTCGAGGGATGCCTTGACGGCGTTGAAGGCATAGGAGTTGATGCCGAAGGGCAGCTGCCGCGATCTCACTCTTGCGATCAGGTCCGGGTCGGCGAACGCATAACCGACACGCAAGGCGGCCAGTCCGTAGGCCTTGGAGAACGTGCGGAGCACAAGCAGGTTCGGATGGTCGGCCAGGAGGGCCAACCCGTCCGGCACGCCGGGGCCGCGGGCGAACTCTATGTACGCCTCGTCGAGGATGATGATGACGTTCTGGGGGATCTGACGGAGGAAGGCTGTCAGCTCCTGGGATTTGATGAGGCTGCCTGTCGGGTTGTGCGGGTTGCACAACACCATCACCTTCGTGGCCGGGCCCGCTGTCCTAGCCATCGCGTCGAGGTCCTGCCGTCCATCGGGGCGCAGCGGTACTTCCACCGGCCGGGCGCCGGCCATGCGTGCCAGCAGCGGGTAAGCGTCGAAGTTCCGCCAGCCGTACACCATGGCGTCTCCGGGCTCTATCACCGCCTGGAGCAGCTGCAGGGCGACCCCCACCGAGCCGCTGCCGACCGCGACACTGCCGGCAGCAAGACCGAGGCGGCCGGCGATCAGCTCAGTCAGCCGCTCTGGGTAAAACTCGGGATAGCGGTTAGTCTGCATGATCGAATTGGCGAGAGCGAGTGATACGGCCGGCAGCGGGCCGAACGGACTCTCGTTCAGGCAGAGCTGGTGCAGTGACGCTGGCGGGTCTGGGATTGTGCCGGGGACGCACATGGTGATCTGCCCAGGTCTCCTGACACCGGGCCGCGGTCCGGCGCCGGCCGCTTCGGACCGGATCATGGCCTGCCTGCCATCGCGGGCCCGGCTCGCCATCGGATAGCCGCGGCGCCCGCGAAGTCGCCGGCGTGGGCAAATCCTCCGAGGACAAGCAGGTCCCCGTCTTTGACTTGGCCGGCCTGGATGGCCCGGTCGAGAGTGACCGGTATCGCGGCGCCGAACATGTTGCCGCATTCCTCGAAGGTGTCCAGGTGCCGTTCGGGGGGTAGGGCCAGGGCTTCATGCCAGTTACGCAGGAAGGTGCGATTCGGCTGGTTAGTGACCAGGATGTCAATGTCGGTCGTGGCCACCTTGATCTGTTCGCACACCCGGGTCACCATGTCGGGGACCAGGCGATTCCCGCGGGAGATGACCTTGGCGATCTTCGCGTCGGTAAAGCCGATCCGGATCTGGCTCCTGCCCGCCTCCCAGTATTTGCGGTCTTCGCAGGTGACGGTCATGTCACCCGCATGCTCGCCCAGGTGCTCACACGTCGTGGCCAGGAGCGGCGATTCTCGCGACGCAACCAGGTACCCCACGCCGCAGCCGTCGCCAGGGACTGACGCCTGGGCCAGCCCGCGTACTTCGGACTGGGTGAAGACCTGCCCGGCCGCATTCTGCGCGTTGCAGATCAGCGCCGTCTTCGCGTCGGTGGATGCGATGATCTGCTTGGCCAGCTTGAGCATGTACACGAATGACGCGCAGCCGCTGTTGTGGACATCGATCAGCCACTCCGGATGGCACCCCAGCCTTCGGGCTACCTCGGTGCCGCAGCCGACGAAAGGCAGATCCGGCAGCTGGGTGTGCACGAGCAGGACATCTACTTCCCGGATCGCCGCGATGCCATGGCGGTCGGCGAGCGGCCGGCAGGCCTGCTCGATCATGTCGACGGCGGTCTCGTTCCGGGCGACGTGATGCCGGTAGGCCGGCGGCTTGAACATGCTGTGGTCCCGCAGCGCGGTTTCGGCACCTGGGTAGTCCGTATAGAACTCTGCCGGGACCGGCTCGCCAGGAAGATAGCTGGCGACGTCGAGGAGGCTGACGGTAGTCATCGGGCCGCCACGCTCGCCGGGCGGCTGACGACCGGCAGGCCGGCTCGGTGCCGGTACTCCAGGATCGCCTTCAGGTTGTTCAGCTCGACTGTGTGGCCGGCATAGAACAGATCCCAGTAATCACCCACCCAGGGCCTGCCGGGTGTGCTGGCCAGCTCCGGGCGGGGATTGCTGTCGTAGTAGGGGTGCCGGCAGTTGGTCCACAGCACTACGGCACCCGGCTTGTTCAGCACGACCTCGGCTGGCACGACGCGCATGAGGTAGATCATCCAGAGTGCGTCGGGCTGGTCCCAGGCACAGTGGTAGTCCACGGTCATCGCCTCGGCGTTGGCCATGACCCGGCAGTAGATCTTCGTGCCGGCTTCCAGCCTGTCCTCGCCCGCCCACAGGCCGGGCTGGTCGGTGGGCTTGAAGCCCCGCAGGCTGTAGGTCCATTCCTCAAGATGGTGACCCTTGCTGAGGTACTCGAACACCAGCTCCGGCGGGCAGTCGATGTGACCCTGGATAGTGCAGTAGGTGCCATAGACCTGGTCGTGCGGATAGACGGAGTGTGTCATCTCGACCGCGGCTGCCATCATCTGGTCCCGGCTGGTGGTCTCGACGCGATGCAGGCCGGGAATATCAGCCAACGGAAACTGGTCGGTCCTCATGTGCTGTTTTCTTCTCCTCGGAGCGTGGGGCGGGGGTCGCCAGGAAGGGGGCGAAAGGCGGGATTTCGTTGGGATCAAGATCAATGCATACGAATGCGGGTGAACCGCTGCTGTTAGTTTCCAGCAGCGCATCGCGCAGCTGGTCAGCGGTTTCGGCTTGTGTGGCGTTCAGGCGAGGGAACATTGCCGCGATGCCCGCGGCGATGTCGGCGTGGGCGAACAGGCTGTAGCTGTAGTCGCCTGCGTAGTAGAGCTGCTCACGGGTAAGGCACATCGCGTGGGCGTTGTTGTTGAAGATCACGTACGTTACCGGGATGTCGTACTCGACGGCCGTGTGCATCTCCAAGCCGTGCATGAAGAAGGAACCGTCACCGGCGAGCACGTAGGTACGCTGCCCGGTGGCGAACGCGGCACCGATGCCGGCGCCGAATGTGTAGCCCATGCCCCCCATCCCGACCGCGACGACGAACCGGCCGCGTGCCGGTGCGGGCAGCAAGTGGATCGCGGCGGCTCCGGCGTTGCCGGCGTCCACGAATACGTGAGCGTCCTCGGGCAGCGCCGCCGCGATGGCAGCAACCGTGTCGCTGAGGGCAGGTCTCAGGCCGGCCGGGGAGGGGGTCGGCAATGGCCGCGGTCCTGGATGCGGTGGGCAGTCCAGGGCGCGGCCAGGCAGCAGGGAATGAAGCGCGGCCAGCTCGCCGCGCATATGGCCGGGCACGTGCACAACGTGCTCGCCGGTGAGGAAGGGCGGTTCGGCATTAACACAGACCACGGGCTTACTGGCCAGAGCCTGGTCTAGGCCGCCCCGGGCCATCATCGGCATCCGGCTGCCAATCACTAGGAAGGCCGAGGCCCGCCGGGCGCAGTCGGCTACCGTCGGGCTCCCCATTATCCCGGCCACGCCGACGAACCGCGGATCCTGGTTGTCGTAGACGTCCTTAGCGTCCGGGGCGACTGCCACCCAGGCGCCCAGCGCTGCCGCAAGCGCACTCAGCTCCCCCCGGGCCCCGGCGCTGGCCACGCCCTCACCCGCGATGATCAGCACGCTGCCGGCCGCCAAGCGCAGCGTCTCCGCCGCCCGGCAGCGGACCGCTTGCTCTGCGATATCGCCTCGCGGGGCGGACACGACGGGTCCTGGTGCCTTGAGTACCGCCTGTTGCACGTCCTTCGGCAGCAACAGCACGGACGGGCCGGCCACACCGGCCTGGGCGGCCTCCAGCGCAGCCGCGAGCAATTCGGTGATTGTCGCTGGATCGTCTACCCGCGCGCAAAAACGCGACACCGCGGACAGCAGCTGGCGTGCGTCCATCGACCCTGCCCGGCCACTGGAGTCCTGAAACGCGCCGTGGCCCCACAGGCCGGTGGGCGGCTGGCCAACCAGCGCCAGCACCGGAACCCGAGAGGCATAGGCCTCGGCCAGCCCCGAAACGAGATTTGTCATCCCGCCCCCGGAGGTCGCTGCGACCACACCCAGCCGGTTCCCGGCGCGTGCATAACCGTCCGCCATGGTGGCCGCGGAGAACTCGTGCTTGGCTACGACGCCTCTGATCGCGCCGCCGCAGCGATGCAACGCATCGTAAAGATCCTCGATGTTAGCGCCGCCGACACCGAACACGTGCTCTACTCCGTGCTGAGCCAGCGTGGCTGCGATGTAGTCGACAACCCGGATCTCACCATGGCCGCCGGCCTCTGTACCCTCATCGTTCGCAGCCACATGTCCCCTTCGCTTCGACTCGCGCTTAACTGACTCTGTGGTAAGTTACCACAAGGTAAGATCGGGTGCAAAGGGTGGGCCGGCGCGCCCGCTGGACAGCCGCGTCCGCCGCGGCCGGTCCGGCGGTTCGTGCGGGGCGCGGGCTGCGCCGTCGCGGGCGGTGCGCAGCCAGCCGCGGCGAAGAAGCCGGGCCGGAATCAGGGCGGGCCAGCGGGCCCAGGAGGCAGACTGTGCGTATGGCAGAGACCGGCGGCGGCGTCGGCACTAAGGGAGTGCCGCGGGCCGACCGTGAGCAGCAGATCCTTGACGCCGCGGTTGCCGAGTTCGGCGAGCGTGGCTATGCGCACGCTTCGATGGCGGCGATCGCGCAGCGGGCGGGAATATCCAAGCCGCTCATCTACGAGTACTTCGGCTCGAAGGACGGGCTATACCTGGCGTGCCTGAGCCGGGCCGGAACCCACCTGGTCGACCGGGTGGCCGGCGCCCAGGACGGAACGACGCTGGCGCGGGCCGGCGAGACGCTCGCGGCGATCTTCAGCGCGCTCGACGGCCGCCGGCTCGACTGGGCGGTCATCTACGACCCGACGCTCCCGGCCGGCTCGGCGGTCCGGGACGCGGCGCTCAGCTACCGGGCGCGGCTGCAGCGGCTGGCTGTCGAGGGAACCCGCGAGGTGCTCGGCGGCTACGGCCTCACCGACGCCGACGACAACGCGCTGACCTCCCACGTGTGGTCGGCGGTCGTCACGGCGGTCGTCAACTGGTGGCTCGGCCACCCCGGCGAGACGGCCGCCGCCATGACGGACCGCTGCAACCGCCTCATCGCCGCGCTCTCCCCGGCTAGCGTGAACCCCGCGGCACCCGGGCGGCCCTGACAGCGGCACGCGGCCAGCCGCATCCGAAACCCAGCGTCACGCCGCCCTGTCAGTGAGCACGTGACCGTCGATCAGCTTGGTAGTCCTTTTCCCGGTCCATGGTTCTGCTCCATTCCGAGCTGCTTGCTCAGGCGTGCGTGTTCAACCGTCGATCAGGCGCTAGGGGTTCATCGCGTACTCGCCGTTGAGCGCCGCGACGTAACACTCCCAGAGCCGCGTGTACTGCTCGTGGTCGGGGACCGCCCTGATGAGCATGATGTCCTTGCAGTAGGCGCGCTGCGTCTCTTGGGTGCTGTGGTTGTCGTAGATCTGCAAAGCGAAGTGCGCGAAGTCGCGGACCACGAAGTCGAACATCTGGTTCACGACGTCCTGATCCACCTTGGCGATCTTCACTTGCTCGAGGATGAGCTGCGCGTACACGACGATCGAGAACATCTCACCGAGCGGCAGCGAGAACGCGGGGTCCTGGTCCTGCTTCTCGCCGGGGCCCGCCTTCTCCAGCATCTGCTTGAAAATCTCGACCTGCCTGGTGAAAGCGGCGACGTTGGGCAGGCCTTCGTTCTCCTGCAAGATGGGGCGGTAGTCGTGGAAGCGGACCGACCCCAGGCCCTTGGCCGGCCCCTGCCGGAAGACGAACGCGTCGTCACGCCGCGTGAACTCGGGCCCGACGTACGAATACTCCGCCGGGTGGAAGAAGTAGTTCGTCATGAACTTGCGGATGAGTTGCACGTTGACGTGGACGGTGCCCTCCAGCTTCGACGGGCCGCGTACGTCCGAGGTGGCCACGTGGAAGTAGGTGTCGCTCTCGAAGCCCTTGGCCGCGATCACCTCCCAAAGGAGGTTGACGACTTCTTCCGACTGGAGGGTGACCTTCATCTTGCTGGTGGGGTTGTAGAGCAGGTAGCGCCGGTCCTTCTCACCCGCGTTGCGGAAGTAGTCGGTGGCGCGGCGCTGGTACAGCTTCATCGCGACCAGGCGCAGCCACGCATCCATGAAGTTCTTGCGCGCGTGGGGCATGTCCGTCACGTGCGCGCCGAAGAGAACGCGGTTAGACGAGTGGGTGATCGCCTCGTAGAAGCAGTGCTCGGCCAGGCCGATGGAGGCAGGGCCGATGTTGAACTTTCCGATGTTCACCGTATTGAGCGAGGCGTTCCAGGCCTCCGGCCCGCGCTCGAGCAGATCGTCCTGGGTGATCGGGTAGTCGTGCAGCGCGAAGTTCGCCACGTACTCCTGGTGAGAGGTGACGTTGCGCTTCAGCTCGTAGGCCTTGTGTTTGTGATTGGCTACGAAGAAGCAGAAGTCGTCGGTGCCGTCCCTCACCTTGCCCAGGCAGGAGACCATCTCGGCCTCGTTACCGTTGCCGATGTAGTATTTCTCGCCTTTGGCGGTCCAGGTACCGTCGCCCTTGGGCGTCAGCGCCATCTCTGTCGAGTAGATGTCGGCGCCATGCGCCCGCTCGGAGAGGCCGAAGGCGAAGATGGCGCCCTCCTTCAGGAGCTTGGCCGCCTTGCGCTTCGCCGTCTCGTTCTTGCTCATCCAGATGGGGCCGAGCCCGAGAATGCTCACCTGAAAGCAATACCAGTAGCCGAGGCCGTAGAAGGAAAGCAGCTCGGAGTACTCGCCGTTCCTCGCCGTGTCCCATCGGCAGTCGGGGTCGCCATCGGCGTACTGGGACGGGTCAGCAGCTTCGAGAAGATCCGCTCCCGGCCGATGAAGTCGATGAACTCCCGGTACCAGACGCGCTTGTCGAAATCGCTCAAGAGCCGCTGTTTGCCCATGTGCTCGAAGAAGTCGATGGTCTTCTGCATGATGGCCCCCGACCCTTCGTCCGACTGCAAGCTTTCGTACTTCTTGGGCTGGATGAAAAAGTTCACGGGCGAGCCTTCCCTTCGGCGAATCTCGTCTTGCACCCGTTCTGGCGCCTGGGCAGCAGCAGCCCGTCTTCCAGCAGCGGCAGCAGCACCTGGAGCTAGATTCCGCCCGACCTGGCGCGCGACCTGCGCGGCTGCTGCGCGGGCGAGTCTGGGCGGCGCCGCGTTGTGCGCGAGGTGATTGCGGCAGCAGCTTGCGGCTCGGTTGGCCCTGCTGCCGGTGCGCCGGGAGACCGGTAACCGGGCATCGGGGGAACCGGAGCCGGCGCTGAGCTCGGCGGCGAACGGGGGAGTCGAGATGCCCGTCACGCGGTAGCGGTGCCAGGGATCGGGGTCTGACAGCTCGCAGGGGGCGGCACCTTCCGGCGTGGTGAGCTGGGCCGGCGTCCGCCCGGATGTCAGTGCCGCGGTGAGAGCGTCGTGCGCGGCCGTGCGTCCGTACCAGTGGTAGCGGCCGTCGATCGGCTGGAAGTGGCCGCGCAGTTGCACCTGGACCGTGAACCGCGACCCGCCGATAGCCAGCGTCGCCGGTCCTTCGTAATGATCGCCGTCACCCGGTCCCGCGGCACGGTTAGCCGCGCCGGTCTCGTCCGCGCCTGCTGCCATCTGATCTCCTTCGCTACCCCGCGGCCTTCCCGCGGGCCTGGCCGGTGCGGTGGATGGTGAGCCCGGGTCGCGCGGCGGGCACGGGCCGGTCCGGGTCGAGCACGATCCCGGCCTCATCCAAGAGCCCGGACAGCGCCGCCCAGATCAGCCGGGTCACGTACTCCACAACGTGGGCCCGGCTCATTGAGCGCCGCTGCAGCCACCACTCGCCGGTGCTCTGCACCAGCCCGGTGATGCCGTAGGCCCAGGGCTCGGCGGCGCCGGAGTCCAGGCCGAAAACCCTGAGGAGGTCGCCGATCACGGCGGTGAGCGTGGTGGCGATGAGCTCCTTGTGCCGCTCGGTCAGGTCGGGCCCGGCACCGTCGACGTTCGCGTGCCGCGCCAGCAGCCAGTAGAGGTTCGGGTGCTCTTCGATCACCGCGAAGTAGGCGCCGACCGAGTCGCGGATGCGGGCCAGGATCGGGCTACCCGCGCTGATCGCCGGCAGCAGCCGGTCGAGCAGGATCTGCGAGCCGCGCTCATCCAGCGCCCGGACCAGCGCCGCTTTGTCGCTGAAGTACCTGTACAGGACCGGCTTGGTGACGCCGGCCTCGGCGGCGACCGCGTCCATCGGCAGTCCTGGCCCCTGGGCCTCCAGCACCCGCAGCGCCGCATCCACGAACTCCCGGCGGCGCCGCTCCCGGTGGGCCGTCCAGCGGTCCTTGCGCGCGTCGTCCGGCGGGACGGGCTTGACAGTTTCGCTCACGAACTTCATGCTACCAGAAGTAACTGTTACTTCAAGTCACAGCTTCATTCCGAGGGGCGCATGACGCAGGACGGGCTGCTGGCGGTCGGCAACGACTAGGCGGGCCCGCCCGCGCCGCGTTCTAGGCCGAGGTGCTCGATCGGCGCAGGGCGCTTCGGAGACCCGCGGCCGGGCGCTCGAGCAGGGAGATCAGCGCGTGCTCGAGCGGCGGGCCGAGCCCGGCGGCGACCCGCAACGCACCGATCTCGTTACTCATCGCCGGTGGCTGCGCGGGGGCAGGGTGCTGGCGCGGCCGTGCCGCAGGGTGGTCAGGGCGGCGACCGCCTTGTCTGCGCGGGCGGTCCGGGCGAAGGTGGTCAGGCGGGGCGGGAGGGTGAAGCGCTGCCGGGCGATGGCCTTGGCGGCGGTGAATTCGCGCAGCCCGTCTGGTCCGTGGATGCGGCCGAAGCCGGATTGGCCGGTCCCTCCCCAGGGCAGCGATGGCATGGCGGCGAGGGAGATGGCGGTCGAGTTCACCGCGACCAGCCCGGCTCGGATCCGGCGGGCCAGCTGGGTGCCGTGGGCGCGGGAGAACACGGCGGCGCCGAGGCCGTAGGACGTGGCATTGGCGCGGCGTACGGCCTCGTCCATGTCGGGCACCTTGGCGATGGTCAGCACGGGGCCGAAGGTCTCCTCGGTCACCGCCGGGCAATCCTCGGGCACGTCGAGCAGCACCGTGGGCTGAACGTAACGCTCCCCGACCGCGTCCAGGCCGCCGGCCAGGGCGGTGGCGCCGCGGGCCAGCGCGGCGGCGATGTGCGCGCGGACCACGCCGGGCTGCGCTGGGGTGGTCATCGGGCCGATCTTCTGACCGGGGCCGGCCCGCAGGTCCCTGACCCGGGTGGTGACCTCGCCGAGGAACGCGTCGTACACCTGGGCGTGGACGTAGATCCGCTCGGTCCCGACGCAGGACTGCCCGGCGTTGGACATGCCGCCCCAGACCGCCGCGTCGGCGGCGGCGGGGATGTCGGCGTCGGCGTCGACGAGCAGCGCGTCCTTGCCGCCGGCCTCGATGACGACCGGGACTAGCCCGTCGGCGCAGGCGTGCATCACCTGCTTGCCGGTGGCCGACGAGCCGGTGAAGGCGATCTTGTCCAGGCCGGCCCGGCACAGTGCCTGGCCGGTCGCGCCGGGGCCGGTGACCAGCTGCAGCACCGGATGTTCGGGCACTACCTGCGCGAACGTGTCCACGAGCCAGGCGCCGGTGCCGGGGGTGTGCTCGCTGGGTTTGAAGACCACCGCGTTGCCGGCCGCCAGGGCGTAGGCGATGGAGCCGACCGGGGTGAACACCGGGTAGTTCCACGGGCCGATCACGCCGACGACGCCGAGCGGCTGGTACTCGACGCTGGCGGCGTGGTGGAGCATCAGCGGGCCGACCGGGGCCCGCCGCGGGCCGAGCACCTTGGCGGCGTGCCTGGCCGCCCACGTGATGTGCTCGACCGCCATCACGATCTCCAGTTGCGCGTCCGAATGCGGCTTGCCGGTCTCGGCGTGCACCAGCTCGGCCAGCTGGCCCATCCGGCGGGTCAGGACGGCCGCCCACGTGATGAGCCGCCGGCCGCGCTCGGCAAACGGCAGCGGCGACCAGAAGCCGGCCGCGGCGCGGGCCCGCGCCACCGCCGCGTCCACGGCCTCCGCGTCGTGCACAGGGTAGGTGCCGACGACTTCGCCGGTGGCCGGGTCGAGCGAGTCGAAGGTGGCTGGGACTGGGCGTTCGGTGATCACCGGACTGGCAGATGTACTGGTCACGGAAGTGGCTCCTTGAGCGTAGGCGCGGGCAGGCCGCGGATGAGGTCGGCCGCCTTCTCGGCGATCATGATCGTGGGCGCGTTGGTGTTGCCGCGGGGGATGGCCGGCATCACCGAGGCATCGACGACCCGCAGGTTCTCGATCCCGCGGACGCGCAGCTGCGGGTCCACCACGGCGGCCTCTCCCGTGCCCATCGCGCAGGTGCCGACCGGGTGGTAGAGCGTCTGGGCCCACTGGCGGATATGGCCGAGCAGCTGCTCGTCGGTGCTGCCGGCTCCGCCGGCGGGCAGGAACGGGCGGCCGCGCAGCCGGCGCAGCGGGGCCTGCTCGGCGATCTCCAGCAGGACCCGGCAGCCGGCCAGCATGGCGTCCAGATCGGCCGGCTCGTCAAAGTAGCCCGCGTCGATATCCGGGCGCCAGAACGGGTCGGCCGAGGCCAGCCGCAGCCGCCCGCGGCTGGCCACGCTGACCAGGGTGGGGCCGGCGGTGACCATCCGGCCGGCCGGTTCCCGCAGGCCGTTGTCGTAGAACCCGGTCGGCGCCACGTGCACCTGGATGTCCGGGACGGGCAGGCCGTCCCGGCTGGCGAAGAACGCGCCGGCCTCCCCGACGTTGGAGGCCAGCGGGCCGCGGCCGAGCAGCCGCCACTGAGCCAGGCGGCCGGGCGTGCCGAAGTCTTGCAGGTCGGTGGTGCCGCGAGTGTGCCACGCAAGCGGCACCACGGGGTGATCCTGCAGGTTCTCCCCGGCCGGCAGGTCGGCAACCACATCGATGCCCAGCTCCCGCAGGTGCGCCGCCGGGCCGATACCGGACAGCATCAGCAGCTGCGGCGAGTTGACCGCGCCCCCGGCTAGCAGCACCTCGGCGCGGGCATGCACGGTCTGCTCAGCGCCCTGCCAGCGGTACTCCACGCCGGTCGCGCGGGTGCCCTCCAGCACGATCCGGGTGGCCTGCGCACCGGTACGCACGACCAGGCCGGGCCGGCCCATGGCCGGTTTCAGGTAGGCATCCGCGGCCGACCAGCGGCGTCCCCGCTTGCAGGTCACCTGGTATAGCCCGGCACCCTCCTGCGAGGCGCCGTTGAAGTCGCCGGTGGGTTTGAGCCCCCACGCGACCGCCGCCTCCACCCACGCCCGGCTCAGCTCGTGGGTGTACCGCCGGTCCTCGATGTGCAGCGGCCCGTGCCGCCCGTGGTAAGGCGCGTCGAGCCGGGTATTGCCCTCCGCGCGGATGAAATACGGCAGCACATCCGCATAACCCCAGCCGGCCGCGCCGTACTGGTCGCGCCAGCCATCATAATCGGCCCGGTTTCCCCGGATGTAGATCATCGCGTTCATCGCCGAGCAGCCGCCGAGGGCCTTCATCCGCGGCCAGTACACCCGCCGGCCGGCCAGCTGCTTCTGCTCAGCAGTCGTGTAATTCCAATCCCAGCGAGTCTTGAACAAGCCGGGAAACGCTGCCGGGATGGCGACCTCATCGGCATCCGCCGGCGGCCCCGCCTCCAGCAGCAGCACCGACACCGCCGGGTCCTCGGTCAGCCGGGCCGCAAGCACGCACCCGGCGCTCCCGCCGCCAACGACAACATAATCAAAACCGTTCAGATCACCCACGCGAATCTCCTAACTACTTCTCCAGGCTGAAAATCCTGAAGAGGTCGCCGATCGCGGCGGTGAGCGTGGTGGCGCCGCTCCCGGTGGGCACTCCAGCGGTCGGCGGGCAGGCAGCAGGTCAGCGAGGACGGCACGGCCGATCCGGCCGGCGTCGCCTGGGTCTGCGGAGTCCGCGACGCCGCGGGCTGCGGTGACCTGGTCACGGGCGGCTTCCAGCGCGATGGTGAAGCTGGCCCGGTCCGGGTCGGCTCCGGCGGACTCGGCGGCGGCGGTCATGGCCATCCGCAGCGCCTGGTAGACGGCCAGCAGCGCCCATAGTTCCTGCTCGGCGCCGGCCCGGTCGCGGGAGCGCAGCACGTACCGGCCGAGCAGGGTGTGCCGCAGCGCCAGGTAGGCGACCTCGATTTCCCAGCGCTCATGGTAAAGGCGGATCAGTTCCCCGGCGGGGTAGCGGCGCCAGTCCAGCAGCGTGGTGATCAGCCGGTAGCTGTCCCCGATCCGGGTCCCGTCCGCGCCGTGAACATCGAGGTCCGCTTCGATGATCCGCACCTGCAGCCCGTCCACCTGGGACAGGTAGGACCCGTCGGGCAGGATCTCGCCGACTCCGGGTTTGCGGCTGGCGCTGCCGCGGACCAGGAAGTGCGCCCCGGTCGCGGCGATCGCGGTGAGCAGGTCCGCCGCGTCATAGGCACGGTCGGCCAGCAGCAGCATGCCCGCACCCAGCAGGGTGACCAGCTTGCGGGCCAGCGGCACCTCGGCACGTTCGCCCTGGCCGCCGATCACCGCCCCGAGCAGCCCGCGGGTCCCGGTCTCGGCCAGCGCCACGATCCGCATCGCGGGATACCCGGCCAGGCCCAGCCGGTTCCTCAGCTTCCCCAGCCAGGACCGGTTCCGGTCACTATCAGGCACATGGACCGAATTCAGGCCGTCGAACGCGACGGTACGCAGCCGCGCCAGGTAACTCCCCGGGTCCACGGTGACGCCAGCGGGACCGCGACCGTCTCGAACAGAGCCTTCGCCGGGGCCGCGCCGAGGCGGCGGCGCAGGTCCCGCAGCGCCTTCTCCGACGGGCGGGACAGGCCCAGGTCTTCCAGCGCGCCGGTCATCTTGTCCCAGACCTTCAGGTACCCGATCCCGGGGAACAGCGTCATCGCCAGCACGAAGTACATCCCGACGCGCGAGGGCAGCGCCCGCATCCGCTTCTGCACCGCCCCGGTCATCTCCAGCACGTCATCGACCAGCTCAAACGGCAGGTACCGGGTCAGCCACCCAGATGACCCGGGGCGAACACGCCCGCGGCGACCGTCACCACGCACGGCACGGCAACCATGGCAGACTGATTCAACGGAGCTCCTGTTCAAGATCAAAGTGATGTCGCAATCCCTTGATCTACAGGAGCTCCGCCACGTTCAAGGGACACGAGCTAGTCCGTGACGAAAAGGTGACCGGTACCGGTTGACAACTAGCCGCCACGCTTAACGACGCGGCATTGCTTGCGCGCGTCGCCCAGCGGGACGGGCTTGACAGTTTCGCTCACGGACTGCATGCTACCAAAAGTAACTGTTACTTCAAGTCACAGCTTTGATTCCGGGCTGACGTCAGGAGGGCTGATGGGTGCCGAGATGCTGGCCGGACACGAGCAGGCCGGCCGTGCCCGCGGGCGGGACCGTGCCCACCGGGCGAACCGCGAGCACCGGGCGGACCGCGAGCGGACAGCCGAGCGGCTGCTGCGGTCGACCGCGGCGCGCTCCTACGATCCCGATCTGGACATCGACTGGTCGGCGCCGCTGGCCGAAGGCAAGGGGTTCCTCCCCGAGCGCCGCTGCTCGCTGTACGGAACCCCGCTGTGGGAGCAGCTGAGCCCGCAGCAGCGCCTGGAACTCCGCAAGCACGAGGCTGCCAGCCTGCTCGGCGTCGGCATCTGGTTTGAGTCCTTGCTCATGCGGATGCTGGCCAAGCTCGCCTGCCACGGCGATCCGGCCAGCCGCCACGTCCAGTACATACTGGCCGAGATCGCCGAGGAGTGCCGGCATTCGATCATGTTCGCACGCGTGATCGAGCGGATGGGCACCCCCGTCTACGGCCCGTCCGGGCACGCCCGCGCCATGGGAGATCTCCTGTTCGCCGCCGCCCGCGGCCCAGCGTTGTGGGGAGCCATCTTGATCGGCGAGGAAATCACCGACCGCTTCCAGCGGGAAATGATGGACGACGAGACCATCCAGCCCCTGGCGCGGATGGTGAACCGGATCCATATCATGGAAGAAGCCCGCCACATCGGGTTCGCCCGCGCGGAACTCATCCGCCGTGCCGCGAAGCTGCCCCGCGCGGAGCTGCCCTTCCAGCGGCTGCTGCTCGCCCGCACCGGGTTCATCCTGACGCGCAGCCTGATCAGCCCGGACGTCTACCGGTCCGTCGGGCTCGACCCCCGGATGGCACGCCGGGCCGCGCTCGCCAACCCCTGCCATCAGCAGACGATCCGGTTCGGCGGCGAGAAGATCATGGCGTTCCTCGACGACGCAGGCCTGGTCGGGCCGCCCGCGATGCACCTATGGCGCAAGTCCTTTCTCGCCGGGTCCCCTGCCCGATCGGAGATCCGGTGATCCACCCGATCCCGCACCGGCTGCGCGACCCGCTGGCCGGGGATTTTGAAGCTACCTCAACGAGCGTCGTCAGCGGGGTGACAAGGTTATGGCCTCCCTCGGGGAAGGCGGATCTCTGGCCGGGACAGCTGCCCTGGTCACCGGCGGTGACAGCGTGCTCGGGCTGGCCTGTGCCCGGCGGCTGGCCGCGGACGGCGCCGTGGTCACCATCTGCGGGACGGCCGAGCGGCGCCTGAAGGAGAGCGCCGATGCTTACGGGCTGCGTTACGCGGCCGCCGATGTCACCGAAGAGGACCAGGTCGACGATGTTCTCGCCGCTGCCGCCGCCAGCGGTCCGCTGCGGATCGTCATCGCCGCCGCGCGGGGCTCCTCCTCGATCGGTCCCGTTGCCCGGCTCAACACCGCCGGGTGGCGGGCCACGCTGGACCTCACCGCCACCGGGACCATGCTGACGCTCAAGTACGCCGCGCGGGAGATGGCGCGTGCGGGCGGGGGGTCGTTCGTGGCGATCTCCTCCCTCGCCGCCACCACCGTCCACCGCTGGTTCGGCGCCTATGGTCCGGCTTGCGCCGCGGTCGAGAACATGGTGGCGCTGGCCGCGGACGAGCTGGGCGGGATCGGCATCCGGGTGAACGGCATCCGGCCGGGGATCGTGGAATCCGAGCTGGTCGCGGGCATCGCCGACCCCGGCCCGGTCCTGGAGGACTACCTGGCCTGCATACCGCTGGCCCGCGTCGGCGCCCCGGCTGAGGTCGCCGAGGCGGTCCGGTTCCTGGCGGGGCCGGAGTCGGCCTGGATGACCGGGGAGGTCATCAACGTCGACGGCGGCCAGCATCTGCGCCGGGGCCCCGACTACGCTGCGGTGTTCGAGCCGGTGTTCGGCGCCGCCGCCCTCCGCGGCCTGCCCGACGAAGAACCGTGAACCCATGGAACTCAACGATCACTACTCCTTGACGGGTCCCTGGGGCGATGGGCCCTCCAGGTGACGGCCACGGGCCCGCCGGCTGACGGCCGCCCACCAGTGACGGCGGAAGGGGATCGTGGCCGCCAAGAGGAGGATAAGGCCACCGATGCCGCAGCCGAGGGGGCCGGTTTCCCGCAGCATGACGATTTCGGCAGCGTTCTTGCTGGCCAGGGCGGCCAGCTGGCGTTGGCTTGAGCCTGACATTTTCAGGTCCGCGTCGGCCACCATGAGCTTTCCCTGGCCATTAGGGCCGCGCAGCACGGACAAGATCCGCTGCTCGATGTCGATGAGGACGCCAGTGCGCGGGTCGACCCAGAAGGTGTTGTCGGCCTGGTAGTAGCGGTCGGCCACGACGTTGCTGACCTTGCCGCGCAGGCCAAGCAGCGAGGAGGGCACTCCGGCCATCTGAGCGACCAGGGTAGACGGTATGTGCTGGACGAACCGGTAGGTCATGACGCCCTGAACGTCCGCCGTACCGCTGTAGGTGGCCGGCCAGGCCGATTGGGCGTTAACGTCGAAGACCTGATAGGTGGCCTTGCGGACGCCGATCGGCCAGAACAGCCCGATGCCGTCCTGGCGGACCCTGGTGTCGTCGTTGACCGCCGCGCCGCAGCAGTCGAGCAACTGCCCGGTGCGGCGGTTGAAGGCGGCACGCTGATAGGTGCTGTTCACCTGGACGCCGCGCTGGCGATCGGCCAGGGCCGCAAACGAGTCCCATACCGCGGTGGTACCGGTGCCGGCGTCGGGATCGCCGCGGATGGTGAGGGTATAGGTGAGGGTGGCGCCGCGCCGGGTCGTCAGGGAACCCTGGTCGAAGTAGGAGGCGTCCGCGGCCACCAGGGTGTCCGTCTGGTACAGATCGGCGGGTGCGGCGATCAGCCGGGGCGCGGCGTAGAAACGCAGCAGCAGGCCGGCGGCCACTAGGAACGCCCCCACGCCGGCCAGGACCAGCCGGCCCGGGCCCTTGCCCCGCAGGAGCGTTTCGCGCCGCGGGGAGGTAGTCATTGCGAGCTCCACGGCGGCGGTCCTAGGCTGCGTCCTCGCCGGAGTCTGTGTGCGCGTCAGCGAGGTGGCTGGCCAGCACGTCGCGCAGCGCCACCTGAAGGGTGGTCAGCGCGCCGCCGGCGGTCGCCCGGCGGAGCAGGTCGCGGTGGTGGTCCTCGCTCACCGTCTCCCCTTGGTCGGCGAGCATGACTGGAATGCCGTCGCGGACGCGGTACAGGCGGCGCAGTCGCGGGTTGTACAGGACGTCGTCCTCGGCGAGGTACAGCAGCGCCTGCTTGTCGATCGGGCAGGCCAGCAGGTTGAGCAACAGCGGGTCCAGACTCATGGCAGGGGTCTTTCCGTGGAGAGGGGCGGGACGGGGTTGTGACGGTCGTGTCGCTGGTAGCCGGGTCGGCGCCGGGAGGAGGCCCCGTCGGCCGCGACGGCCAGGATCACCGGCACGGCGATCGCGGCGACGCCGCCCCCCAGTCGCATGGCCAGCGGGGCCAGGCCGGCGGGCAGCCGCTCGTGGAACAGCCATGAACCGATGACGACGAGGTAGCCGGTGCTGATGATGTTCGACATGGGCAGGATGATGGAGGCAGGGCTGCGCTGGAGCGCCGTCTGGAACAGGCACATTCCCACGGCCGAGCAGGCGAGCAACGCGTACAGGTACGGAGATAGGACGGCAGCGACGAGGAGCCTGCCAGCCGGGTGGTGCGGCCCTACCGCACCTGCCCTGGCCGCCACGGTGTGGATCGCAAGAGCCGCGGCCGGTGCGTGCGACACGGCCCGGCTGGTGAAGATCGCGGCCGACAGTGCCTTGAGGGCGAGTCCGGCGACCCCGTACATCAGCCCGGCGCACAGACCGTAGCTGACGCCGGTCACGGGATAATGGTGTCGGCCGGCGGACCCCCGGTGGGCCCAGAGATAAATGAGCAGGCCGGCCAGGCAGGCAGGAGCCGCGGCCGCTGCGATGGCGATTCCGTCCGCGTGGGCCCCCGCGGCCGAGCCCGCGCCGCGGCCGACCGACAGGCCAAGCAGCAGCACCGCCGCGGCGATGATCCCGATGCAGGCCAGCTCGGCCCGTCCGAGTCGTTCGTGCAGCACCAGCCGCGACAAGACGATCGTTACCACCACCCCGCAGGCCTGCAGCGGCTGGGCGACCGACAGCTGTACCAGGGACAGCACCAGGACTTGCAGCATCAGGCCGCCGCAGATCAGCACGAAACCTGCCAGCCACGCTGGTGCGGTGAACAAGGTGCGCAGCAGTCGCCAGATGTGATGCGCGTCGATGGCGGGCAGGTGCGCGAGAGCGCGCTTTTCCAGGATGAAGCCGAGGTTATAGACGATGGTGGCCGACACGGCCAGGACGATCCCGGGATGAGCGATCACGGCGGCCTCCCCTGGGGCAGTCCGGCCAGTCCGGCCAGCGCCTGGCAGTAGGCAGCGGTGAAATCCGCCGCGGCGCCGCAGTCCATGAGCGCGTGCCGGTAGGTGACACACAGGTGCAGTCGGTCAGCGACCGTCACGGCGCCCACCGCCAGGCCCCGCGGCATCGGGGCCGGGCCGTAGAACCACAGCGGATCCTGGCCGCTGCCGTCGAAACAGGGCGGGTCAGGGAGCACGCCCAGGTTGCTGACCAGCGAGGTATCGGTACATACCGGCGCGGCGAGGCGGCGGGCCAGGCGCGCCGTGTGCCGCTTGACCACGGTCGGCGCCCAGCCCGCGGCCAGCAGCCTGCTCACCGCGTCCAGTCCGGGGCGGGGTTGCCGTTTGCCGGCCCTGGTCTGCACCGCGACCTGCGCGAGCAGGCCAGCCGCGTCGGTGCGCTGGCCGGGACGAGCGGTCACCCGGATCAGCCGCGACAGGTTGCCGGGCCCCTCCCAGCGCCGCTGCGGGTCCCGGCCGTTGACTGGCACGGAGATTCGGACGGTGCCGCCGCGACGGCCACGGGCCGCGTTCCACTGGTCCACGGTGAGGATCATCGCCGCGACGAGCAGGTCGTTGACTGTCGGATACGGGCCGCGGCCCGTGCGGGCCGAGCGGGGAACCGGTGCCGATTTCAGCACGAAACCGTATCCGGGCCGGTCGGGTTGTGCTGCCTGTGCGGCGATCCGGGTGACCAGGCCGGGCAGCGGGGGCAGGCCGGGCCGGTGGCCGTCCCGCCGGGACGCCGGTGCCTGCTCGTGCCGGGACCAGTGCGGGGCCGGCGGGCGGGCCGGGTCAGAGGCGGGGCGGGCGGGGGAAGCGGACTGCGGGCGGATGCTCGGGCCCGCGCGGTCTCGGTAGGCGGCGCAGATCGCGGCGAGCAGGGCCAGGCCGGAGATGCCGTCGAAGGCGGCGTGATGGATCTGCAAGAACACGACATCGTGCTCAGGTCCCACGGCCAGGATCAGCCGCGCCCCGGTGCTGCTCAGGGATATCGGCCGGGCGGACAGCTGATCCCGCAGCGCGGCCAGCTGCTCGGGGCTGCGCCAGCCGGCCACGGTGAGCAACCCGGCTTCCCCGCTGGGAGCGGGACCGCTGCCGGTCCTTATGGCAGGCGCGGCGGCTTCCCAGCGCATGCGGCGGCTCCATCGGGAGGTGGCGGCCAGGTGCCGTCGCGCCGAGGGGTCGGCGGCCAGCACGGCGGCGAGCGCTGCCTCCAGCGCCGCCCGGTCCAGGTGGCCCTGGGTGTGGGTCTCGAGCGCCACCAGAGAAGGCTCCTGGGCATTCTCGAGGTAGAGGTCGAGCTCCTCGATCGGGGCCAACGGCCAGGACGCCGGTGCGCCGGGCACGTCCCTGAGCGTGATCACCCGCCGTGCCCCTCGCTCCCGGGGGCTACAGGGCTTGTCCGGCGCCGCGTTCCCCGGGTGGTCGGCGTGAGCGCGGCGGCCAGGGCGATCAGCGCCGCGGCCTGGGCGGGCCAGCCGAAGGCTCCGGCGCCGGCCTGCGGGCCGTGGCCGAGGCTGGTCATGGCCAGCGCCCCTGCGACGCACATCGCGGCAAAGGCGAGCCACGGCACCCATCGCGGCCGCCACCAGCCCAGCACCAGCACCACCGGGACCGCGGCCACGAGGGGCCCGCCGACCAGGGCTAGCACCACGGCCGCGGCCGCCACAGCGAGCCAGTACCCAAGCGGGCTGAGGCCAGGCGATATCTCAGTGGGGGCCGGCCCGGCCAGGCCCGCGGCAGCAGGGCGCGGCCGGAGGGACGGACGACGTCGCGACGGCCAAGCCGCGGCCGCGATCAGCACGCAGACCGCCAGCGCGGATCCGGCCAGCAGCCACCGGTATCCGGTCGCGGGGGCGAAGGTCATGACGACCCGGCCGCCCGCGCCAGCCGGTACCACGAAGGCCTGCTGCCAGCCGTCCAGGGTGACCGGCGTGAGCCGGTGCCCGTCGAGGGTGGCGGTCCAGCCCGGATTGGCCACGTCGTGAACCTCCAGGTACGACTGGCGGCCGGGACCGATCGTCGCCGTGCGGTACTCGGCCCCCCACGAGCCGATCCGCAGTTGACGAGGTGCCCCTGACGGCGCGGCGGCGGATGAAGCCGTGGATGCGCGCAGGCTCAGGTCGGTGACGGCCAGCGGCACGCCGGTCCCGGGCGAGGTCAGCCAGTGCCGGCCCGCGCTCAGCGTCAGCGCCGCTCCCTTCGTGCACAGGTGCAGCGGCAGCGGCGTGAAGTCGGTGAGGTCATTCACGGTGCCGGAAACGGAGGTGGGATAGGTGTGGCCGTCTACGGTCACCGGCGGACCCTGCCCGCAGCCGAGCCTGAAAGGGGCGGAGGGGGCGGGAATGCCAGTGCTCAGGCCGGCCAGCGCCGGAACGCTCAGGCTGGCGAGGCCGACAGGTAGCTGCTGGGCCTGGCCGACCAGCGGGTTGTAAGAGGTGGTCGGCATCACGCCGGGAAAGCTGATGTCCAGCTGGTCGGTGATCAGCGCCGGGAAGCGCAGGACGCCGCTCTGCGGCACCGGCGCATCACGGGTTCCGCCGGGGCTGGTGATCAGCACGCGGGTCGGTTCGGCGGCGATCCCCACGGTCGGCGCCGTCAGGTCGATCTCGTCGATGGTCCGCTGCCCCTTCCAGTACAGGTGCAGGGTGGCATCGGGGCCGGCGGCCAGCCAGCCGTTGCCGCCGTTCTCCAGGAGGTTCTGCGGGCGCAGCGCGGGCAGCGAGCCGAAGGTGGAGCTGGCGGTGATGTGCAGCTGCGCCGGCGTCCCGGAGCCCACCCGGTCCAGGAGGGCGTTGAGCGCCGCGCCGGGCACGGCGGTGACACTCGCCGAGACGGTAAAGCGCTGGGCGGCGGGGACGGTAAAGGTCCGGTCGAGGGCCGGTTCCGGGGGTGCGCCGGGCAGGCCGAACGTGCTGGAGGTTTCGCGGTGGAAGCTGAAGGACGGGGCCGGCCCGGCCTGGTCCTGCGACGGCTGAAGGAAACGGGTGACGCGCACGCCGGGAATGGTGACCTCGCTGATGCCCGCGCCGGGGCCGCCGGGGGTGCCGCCGCGGGTGGCGGCGATGGTGACCCGCAGCCAGCTGGTCGTGCCGGACGGGACGCTGACCGGCTGGGGCGCTCCGGTGACCCGGGTGCCGCTGACGGCGCGGCCCGCGGCGGTGGTGATGACCAGGCGGGTCGCCACCGGCCGCGGAATGTCGTCGAGCAGACGCACCGTCAGCCGCCCGGACAGATGCAGCGGGTGGGTGAAGTTGATCTGGATCCATTGTCCGTCGGCGCTGGCGGGGCTCGCCTCGGTCCAGGCGGTGGACGGGTCGCCGTCGAACGCGTTGACCGGGTCGCCCTGCGGCACCTCCCACAGCCAGGACCCCGCGGAGGAGGCGGTGACGCTGGCCGCGCCGGTGAGCACGGCGACGGTCTGATGGCCGGCCGTGCCGGCCGGCAGGAGCTGCCGCGGCGGCTGGCCGGCCGCGCCTTGCGGATCATCCGGCGGGATGGTGCCAGTCGCGGTGTAGGTGTAGGAGGTGTTGTCGTTGGGCAGGCCGAACACGGTGTCGGCGCGGCGGAGCCCGTCGGTGACGTCCTGCTGGGCGGCAGGTATCTGGGCTGGGCCGACGCTGGTGTCCTGGCCGGCGATCACCGCGGCCCGGTCGCCCAGCATGCCCTGGGCCTCGAGCTGCAGCAGCGAGGCAGGACCGCCGTCGACGAGCGTGGTCGAGGCGGCGGGCAGGACGGCCGCCGGACCGGTCGGCCGCTCGGCCGGATCGGCGGCCTGGAAGATCTCAACCGGGGGATACTCCGGCTCGATCGCCTCGACCTGCAGGGCGGTCCCCTGGCCGACCGGGCCGGCGGGCACCGGCTGGCCGAAGGCGGCGACCCGGGTGAACCCCGACTCTTGCAGCGCGGCGTGGACCACCGTCGGCGGGGTGTAGCCCAGCTGGGCGGGATCCAGGTCGTTGCGGACCAGGACGTACCGGATGCCAGCCCGGGCCAGATAGCTGGCCAGGCCCGGCGAGGCGGTGCCCGACTCGATGGCCTGCTCGGCGCCGTCCAGCAGGTCGCTGACCCCGCCGCCGCTGAACGGCACCAGGTTGCGCTGCACCCACGGTGAGCGGGCCAGCGGCTCGAGCGGTTCGTCGATCGGCTGTCCCCAGGTGTAGATGCCGTGCGAATCGGCCGGTACCACCAGGGTCGTCTCGGTCTTGTGGTTTGAGGCCAGCCACGTGGCCGCCTGCTGCCAGTAGCTGGGTACCTGACTGAACGAGCCGGGCTGCAGCACTTTCCCGCTCAGATAGGGCAGCGCCATGCCCGCCAGGACCACCACCGCGGCGGCGCAGGCGGCGCGGCGGGCGGCCGGCCGCGGCCACACCCCGCGGGCCAGCACGTGCGCGATCCCGAGCGCCAGCACCACGGCCAGGGCCGGCTCGATCTTGAAGACGTTGCGCAGCGCCGACAGCGGTCCGTTCAGCAGCGCCTGGACCTGCTGGTGCAGCGGCCCGCCCAGCGGCCCGGCGTAGCCGGTCAGCGCCCACAGGGCGGCTACCGCGGCGGTGCAGCGCAGCCATCCCGCTTCGGGCAGGTCGCGGCGGGCCAGCCCGGCTAGGCCCGCCGCCGCCGCGACGGTGCCGCCCGCCACCGCCCAAGCCGATCCCACCATGACCGATCCGGCGGTCAGCCACGGCTGCCCGAAGTTCAGGTAAGCGACCCAGTTGCCGCTGCCGCGCAAGGTCGCCGCCGCCAACATGGTCTGGGTGGTGTTGGCGGCCTGCTCGATGTAGGGCAGGAAGTTGAAGCCGTACCGTCCCTGGTACAGCAGCGGCACGAGCCACCACGAGGTGGCCAGGAGGACCGCTGCCGTCCACCAGGCCGCCAGCACCCACCGGCGCCGCCCGGGCCGGGTCAGGATGTACAGGCCGGCCGGGACGATGGCGGCCAGGGTGGAGACCGCGTTGACGCCGCCCATGCACGCCACGACGAGGCCCGAACGGGCCGCCGCCATCCGGGCTGAACCGGAGCGGGCCAGCGGCAGCACGGCCCACGGGGCCAGCATGCCCGGCAGCACCCCGGCGGAACTCGAGCCGACCAGGATGGTGAAGGTCGGCCACAGCGCGAACGCGGCCCCGGCCAGGAGCCGCGTCGGCCGGGATCCGATGCCCAGGGCCTCGGCCAGCTTGACCGGCCCCCAGAACGCCACCACGATCAGCAGCGACATCCACACCCGCTCGGTCAGCCATACCGGCACGTGCAGCAGGTGCGCGATCAGGTAGAAGGCCCCCATGGGGAAGGCGTAGCCGATGTACTGGTCCTGCACGCCGCCGAACCACTCCAGCGGGTCCCACAGATGCCACAGCTGCCGGTAGAAACCCACCGGGTCGATGTCCACGCCCAGCTTGGTGTCGAACGTCATCCGGCCGGGATCCTGCAGGATCAGGGCGGCCAGCACGATCACCCACAGCAGCACGGTCCAGCGCAGACCGGCCCGTTCCGCCGCCTCTGCCCAGCCGCGCCGCCATCGCCGGGGAGGCCGGCTTCCGCCGTCCGAGGAGCCGGGCTGATCGGAGAAGATCTCCTCGAGCGTGAGCCGCTGCGTCGTCACGCCCGCCGCCGCAGTATGACCAGGAGGTTCCAGGTCAGCAGTTCGCGCAGCCCGGGCAGGTAGATCAGGAACCGGCACCAGCGCGGGTAGTAACGGGGCCGCGCCTCGACCACGGTGACGTCGGTGCGGCGGCGCACCAGGGCCAGGACATGGCCGACGCCGAGCGGAAACATCGTCTGCCCGAAGCGGTTCTTGGGCTCCTGGCCGTGGCGGCGGGCGTAACGGCGGGCCGCGTAGTCGCCGCCCAAGTAGTGGAAGGGGGCAGTCTCGTGCCCGCCCCACGGTGACAGCCAGGCGGTGTAGGACAGATACACCAGCCCGCCGGGCCGGGTCACGCGGATCATCTCGTCGATGAACCCCGCCGGATCCTTCACGTGCTCGAGCACGTTACAGGAGAAGCAGAGATCCACCGTGGCGTCGGCCAGCGGCAGCCAGTAGCCGTCACCGATCACGCTGGCCCGGCCAGGGGCACCGTGGCGGTACAGCTCATCGGGATCCGGCTCGACCAGGAGGCACTGGGCGCCGCGATCGCGGAAGGTGGCGGCGAAGTACCCCGCGCCGCCGCCGACGTCGACGACCTGGCGCCCGTCGAGGTCCAGGTGGCGTTCCACCAAGGCGACCGAGTCGCGCGCCAGCAGGGTGTAGAACCGGCCTGGATCGGACTGCTCGCGGGCGAAGGCCGCCAGCAGGTGAAATGCACCAGCCGGGCGCAGCGCCGACGCACTCCCGGAGGTGGTGGACGGGAGTGCACCGGTAGGCATTCCTATCCTCCTGACTCGGTCCAGGCGGCGGCCCTCATGGTCACGGTGCCGGGGGGCACGCGCCACGGGTGATTTACCGCCTGTTGTTACCGCACGGTAAATCACTCTTGACGTTTCGTCAATAAAGTCCTGATAACGACCTTCAAGAACACCAAGGCTCCTGGGATTCCAGCGGATCCTCGCGGGCGGCACGGTCTTCGTCACGGGTTATTGACACTGAGTCAATTTTGTGTGAACAATGACGGCGGTGTCTGGCGGTGCTGTCGCACCGGCCGGTCCACGTAGAGGTGATCAGGCATGGAGATCGATCGGACCCTCCTTTCCCCAGCTCATCAGCGCCCTCGGCGCGGGCAGGAGCGCGGGCAGGGGGAGCGCAGGGCGGGCCGCCGCGTGGTGATCGTGGCGTGGCGGGACATCGCCAGCCCGCAGGCCGGCGGCTCGGAGTTGCTGGTCGACCAGCTCGCAGCGGGGCTCACTGCCCGCGGTGACCAGGTCACGCTGATATGCGGCGGCCCGGCGGCCGTCCACGACTATGACGTCGTGCACAGCGGGGGGCCGTACACGCAGTTCGTGGGCGCCCCGTTCGCCTACGCGGGCCGGCTGCGCGACTGCGACGTGGTAGTGGAGGTCTGCAACGGCATGCCGTTCCTGGCGCCGCTGTGGTGCCGTAAGCCCATGGTCTGCATGATCAACCACGTGCACACCGACCTGTGGCCGCTACGGTTCCCCCGGCCGCTTTCCACGGTGGGCCGGTTCATGGAGCAGCGGGTCATGCCGTGGGCTCACCGCCGCAGTCTGGTGCTGACGGTGTCCGCGTCGACGGCGCTGGAACTTCAGTCACTGGGCGTGGACCGCGGGCGCATCCGCCTGCTCCACAACGGGGTCGCCCCGGCCGGGCCGCCGACCCCGCGGACTCGCGAGCCGCTGTTCCTCGCGCTCGGCCGGCTCGCCGAATACAAGCGCATCGACCTGCTGCTTCGGTTGTGGGACCGGGTACACCCGGTGGTCGGCGGACAGCTGGTCATCGCGGGAGATGGTCCCCAGCGCGGTTACCTGGAGTCGCTGGCCGGTCCCGGGGTGACGTTCGCCGGGCGGGTCAGCGAATCGGAAAAGCACCGCCTGCTGGGAGCCGCCTGGCTGCTCGTGCACGCCGCGCTGATCGAAGGCTGGGGCATCGTGGTCACCGAGGCCGCCCTCCGGGGCACCCCGACGGTCGGTTTCGACGTTCCGGGACTGCGAGACTCCGTCGAGCACACCAAGACCGGCCTGCTGGCCCGCACCGAGGCCGAGTTCGCCTCGGCGTGGGCGGCGCTGGCCCTGGCCCCGGGGCGCCGCACGGCCATGGGCGAGGCCGCCCGACGGCGCGCCTCTCAGCTCAAATGGTCGACGGCGGTGCAGCACTTCTCCGCGGTCATCGATGAGGCCATCGGCTCGCCGCCCCACCATGACCGGCTCAACTGCGTCCGGCCGGGCTGAAGGCGGCCACGATGACACCATCACAGTCAGGCCCCGCCCGGAATCCGGCCCGCAGCGGCCGGCTGCACGCCTTCTATGAGCACCCCGGCACCACGGTCAGCTCGGGGCCCGACCGGGCGCACCGGCAGGCCCGGATGCTCGCCGCGGTGCTGGCCGAGCGGAGCGGACCCCAGCGGATCGTCGATGTCGGCTGCGGGGAGGGGACCGCCACTCAGCTGGTCAAGCGGCTGGATCCGCGCAATACCGTCATCGGCGTCGACTGGTCGGCGATGGCGCTGGTCCAGGCGCGCGCCCGGGGACTGCTGGTGATCCAGGGCGGCGTCGACGCGTCCGGCCTGCCGCTCCCCGACGCCGGTGCCGACATCGTGATCATGAGCGAGCTGATCGAGCATCTGGTCGACACCGACGCGGCCGTCGAGGAGGCCCGCCGGATCCTGCGGCCGGGAGGCATCCTGCTCCTGTCGACGCCGAACCTGGCGGCGTGGTTCAACCGAGGACTGCTCGGCCTGGGCATCCAGCCGGTGTTCTCCGAGGTCAGCCTGCATGGCATCTACGGCAGGCCCGGTCATCAGGTCGTCGGCCACCTGCGCCTGTTCACCCGGCGGGCCCTGGTGGAGTTCCTCGCCGCCCGCCGCTTCGCCTGCGAGCGGGTACTGGGCGCCCCCTACCACGACGTACCGCGGTTGCTGCGACCCCTGGATCGCTCGCTGTGCCGCTGGCCGTCGGTGGCCAGCATCCTGCTCGTCCAGGCCCGGCGCAACTGATGACCGGAGGTCTGCCGCGCGGCCGGGAGGCGCGCCTTGGCGCCTCGGCGGCTTACGGTGACGGTATGAGGTCATCGAAGAGCGGGGAACCTCCGGCCCGTCCCGTCCGGCGCAGGCTCGCCCCGGACGACCGGCGCCAGGCACTGATCAATTCGGCGCTGAAGCTGTTCAACACCTACCCCTACGACGAGGTGTCGGTGGATGACATCGCGGCGGACGCCGGGATGTCGCGGCCGCTGGTCTACCACTATTACGGAGGCAAGGCGGGGGTGTTCATCACCGCTCTGCGGCAAACGGGCGAGGACCTGATGGCGGCCATCGCCGAAGCGGGGCTAGCCGATCCGGACAACTGGCTGGCCGCCGGCCTGGCCGCGTTTTTCGACCATATTTACGCCAACCCGATCGCCCTCACGGCCTTGATGCGGCAAGGGTCGCTGGCCGGAGGAGAGGACCGCCAGGTCCTGGATGAGTTCCGCGACCGGATGCTGGCGCTCATCCTTGAGTACCTCGGCTCGCCCGGCGACTCGGCTGTGCTCCAGTCGGTACTGCGCGGCTGGATCGCCATGGTCGAGACGATGGGCTGCGAGTGGCTGCGCCAGGATGAACCGACGCGGGAGGAACTGGAAACCTTGCTGCCGGAGTTGCTGCGAGCCGTCCTGGGGACGGCGGCGTGGCATGACGCCGCGGTGGCCGCGGTTCTGCCTAGCCTGCCCCCGCTGAGGCATGGCGCAGCGGCGCCGACGCGACGTGCAGAACCGCGGACATAGGCATCCCATGACACCTGGCCCCGCGGAGGTTGCCGCCGCGGCCTGCCCGACGACCACGCAGGCAAGTTAGGAAGGACTGCATCCATGCGCATGCTGATCGCCCTCCTAGTCGGCATCCTCCTGGCCATCGCCTCGGTGGCGATCCTGGTCCACGACAACACCGCAGTCGTGCCTGCGTCCACCCGGGTGCTCTACAACTATGGCTCCAGCTGATCAGCCGAGGGCACGATGTCGCTGCCGTCGGCCCTAAGCAGGCGGACACTGAGCAGGCGGACACTGAGCGGGCGGACACTGATCAGGCGGGATCGTTCGGCTATCACACGGCGGGTCCGCCGGTGCCGTGCGCTGGCTTGTGTCTGGACGGTCCTGGCATCTCTTGTCGTGGTCGCGGCCTGCGGGACTGGTGTTCCCCGTCCGGTGCCGGTGCCGGTGCTGTCGAACTATGAGAGAAACGGCACCACCATCCGCCGCGACTGCGGCTTTAGCAGCCCGCTGCCGGGCAAGCCCGGGTGGAGCCTGTGGCTGTTCTGCGACACGGTGATCGCCAGCGTCCGGGGCGGGAAAACCGAGCGTCTGATCCTCGGCACGGACACGGCGGCGGCGGGTCCGTACCGCGCGGGCTACGCACCCTCACGGCTGAGCGAGATTCCCACCCCGCCGACGCCGCTGGCCTTGTCCGGCCTCGGCGCTCCGCAGCCATTTCTGCCGGGGCCTCAGCGCCTGCTGCTGCCGGGCAGCACTCTGGCCTGCGCAGGCCCCGGCGCCTATCCGGCCTCCTGGATCTCCGGGGTCGCCAGGGAACCGACGGCGGACGCCGCCTCCAACCTGCTCATCAGCTACGACAACTACTGCGTCACCGGGAATGCTGATGCGCTGACGGCCGAGGGTTTCGGCCTGATCGAGTATGACCCGGCGAGCAATCTTCTCAGCTTGCCGGCCGTCGTCTTCAACAGCGTCCCCGGGCTGCAGCTGCCGCCACAGCAGGTACTCGGCTCTCCGGTGTTCACCGGTGACGGATACCTCTATCTCTTCGGTTTCTGTCAGGCCGGGGCCCCTCCCGCCGGATGCGGCCGCGGCAGCGTGTTCCTGGTCCGGACCGTTGCCCAGCCCGCGTACTGGCAGAACCCGCTGACGTACCAGTACTGGACCGGCGGCGGGTGGTCGCCGGACGAGGCCGCCGCCCGTACGCTGATGCTCGCCGGGCACCCGTTCGGGATCTCGGTTGGCGACTATACCGCCGACGGCCACGGTCTGGTCATGGTCGAGCAGACGAGCCTGGCTGGCGGCTTCCAGGTGTGGCAGGCCAGGTCGCCTGTCGGCCCGTGGCGACGGATCATTACCGGTCAGGTGCCATGCAGCAGGGGCGCCCAGCGCGGAACGGAGGACCTGTGCCGGGCCGTCATCGGCCATCCGGAACTCAGCACCCGCGGCCAGCTGCTCGTCTCATATTTCGATCCGGGAAATTATCACGTGGACATGTCCGCCTATCCCTGGTTACCCCGCTGACCTGAAGTAGCCAGAACGCCACCCGACCGATCCAGTAAAATACCAGGTCAGACTGGGAATCGCCTGCCGAATTGGCCGTAACTTCGGGTTAGAAGGGCGGGGCTTGGCGGCGGTGCCGGCGGAAGCCAGACTCAGTCGCGTTGGCTGATCCACACCGATACATGGGCGGGTTCCAGGGCATGGTGCACGACGCTGGCCAGGTCATCGCGGACTGCGTCCAGGTCGACCGCGTCTTTCAGCCGGGCCGCGAACGCCGCCACAGTCTTGTCAGCGTCATAGCGGGCCCGGTTGAACCGCCGGTCCACCGCCCGCTGCACCCGCCGCCGCACCGGGCTGAACAGGGCCGCGGCGGCCAGTGTGGCGGCGGCCACCGCCACCGGCGTGTGCAACCTGAACACCTGGGTGGCCAGCAGCACCAGCCCGGCGTAGACCCCGACCAGCAGGCCGGTGACGATCGCGTAGGCCACGGTCCGGGAGATGACCCGGTCAATGTCATACAGCCGGTACCGCAGGATGGCGATGCCGATGGCCCCCGGGACCAGCGCGACGGCCCCGATGCCTATGGCGTTCTGGAGGTTGGTGGACGCGATCGGAATCGTGGCGAGAAAGGCCACCACGATCACGGCGGCCGCGTAGACCAGCCACTTCAGCTGCGCGCGCTCGACCGTCTGGGCGCGCCGGTACCGGAACGCCAGCGACAGCACGGCCGCTAGGCCCGCGGCGGCGATCAGCCCTGTGCCGACGAACGCCATGAGCTTGAAGATGTCCCCGGCCGGCCCGGTCACGCCGACGGGGTTCCGCATCGACGGGCTGACCGTGATAAGCGTGGGAGCGAACGCGCAGCCCAGGACCCACCCAGCCAGACCTGCCCCGGCGGCCCAGGCCACCGGCCGCCACCGGCGGGAGGGCAGGTGCCCGGTGGGGAACAGCAGCACCACGAATACGCACAGCCCGAAGCCCAGCAAGAACAGGAAGCCCAGCCAGTTGGCCAGGGTCAGCGTCCGGGGAAAACGCACCAGGAACACGCCGGATCCCGCCACGACGAACACCAGGCCGACCGCGGACAGCAGCCATCCGATCGGGTTCTCCGGCCGCTTCCACGCCAGCAGCGCGCCAACCGTGGCGAACGCGCCGATGAACACGGCTCCGACCACCCCGTCCGCTGTGCCGCCGACGTCGTTGGCCAGCTTCGCGGGCAGCGGGTGAATGACGGTATAGCCGGACACGGCCACGTACGCCGCCACGGAGACGACCCAGATCGACCACGCGCGCCAGAACGCCGCCGGGGCCATGTGTCTCACGAACGCAACGCTACGCCCGGACCGTTCCGGGAACGTTACCGCTCCGCACGGAAACCCCTCCGCGGGGCACAGGTTCACCAACTGGGCCTGAGGCGGCGGCATCCGGGCCCCGGACAAAGTGCGGCTGCCGCGATCATGATGGGTTGTGAGACACGATCAAGAGGCGGCCGTCTGCTGTCACAGGTAGCCGGTGATGCCCGGTCCGCACTGCTGGCGGATCTGTGCGCTAGCCGGTTGGTCAGGTGGATGGCAGCAGAGGAGGCTTAGTTGACGTCGCCGGGTAGGAGCCGGCCGACCCGCTACGTCTTGCGTAGCTACGTGGGGCGTAGTAGAAAGGGGGTATGTCACCGAGCGGGCTGCGCAGGTCGAACGACCCGCCGCTGCTCATCCTGGTCAGCCTGGCCGGCGGGCCGAAGCACGGGCATGCGCTGGCCAAGGACATCGAGGACTTCGCCGGGGTGAGGCTCGGGCCGGGCGCCCTGTACGGGGCGATCACCCGTCTGGTGGAGCGCGGCCTCATCGAGCCGCTCGGCAGCGACGACCGGCGCCGCCCGTACCGCATCACCCCGCCGGGCTCGGCCGCGCTGGCCGAGGCGCTGGCGGACATGCGGCGGGTCACCCGCACGGGTCTGGCCCGGCTCAGGCTGGACCTGGCATGAAGCCCGCGAATCTGCTCCGCTGGTACCCGCGGGCGTGGCGCGAACGGTACGGCGAAGAACTGCTGGTACTGGTCCAGGACAACCTGGATGAGGGGCGGCCGGCCTGGCCTTTGCGGCTCAGCGTCATCTGGGGCGGCCTGGGCGAACGAGACCGCCAGGCCAGGCACGCCGCGGCGGCGTGGTTCAAGCGTCCGGTCTGGTCTGACCGATGGGGCACGATTCTCATGGCCGGGCTGGTCTCCGCCTGGCTCCCCGGTAGCCTCGCGCCGACGGTCGCCGACGGCGCAAGCATGGCAGGCGGTGGCCCTGGATGCACTGCTGGCGGCCGTCGCCTTGACCGGCGCGGCGGTCCTGGCTGACGGTCTGGCGGCCCTTCCAGCGCTGGTCAGGTTCTTGCGGGCGGGCGGCTGGCCGAGGATACGGCGCCGGGTCGCGTGGGCGGCGGGAGCGACTGCGGTAGCCGGAGGCGGGCTGGTTGGCCTGGTCGTCGTCCCGGGCTCTAGTTCGCCTGCTCAGCTCAACCTGTCGTGGGCCTGGGTGGCCGGCCTTCTCGTGACCGGGCTGGCGATGGCGGTCGTGATCGGGCTGTGGGCCACCGCGGCCACCGCCACGGCCAGGCACCTCACGCTCGCACCCCGGGTGCGAGCTGCCCAGCTAGTGCTGGGCGCGGTTATCCCGGCCGGGGTCACGGCCGTGGTCGTCACCCAAGCCATCTGGTGGTCGGCAACTCAGACCTCGGTCACGTTGCTCGTCTTGGCCGTGGTCAATCTAGCCCTGGCGAGCCTGCTCACGCCGGGCAGGATCGGGCGAGCCGTCCGCCGGGGCAGACGGCTGCGGTCCGCCGCCAGCGGGGCGATGATAATTAACCCGTCCGCTCATAAGGCACACGGCCGCCACCGGGCTTGACGATCCGGGGGCGGACTAGCAGGAGTACACGATCTGCAAAACTGTCGCACCCCGAAAGTGGTCTTCACGCACGCACGCAGGGAGACACAAGCCCACGCTACGGCCATGATTACAGAGGTTGAAATGCGAGGGTCTGACCCGAGTTGGGCCAGGTTAGCGGGCGCCCTCAACTTCTCAGAAAAGTCTTGGTTACGGCGCTACCAGCGACCAGAACACCTGCACGTCGAAATCGCCGCTCGACGGGTCGGGATCGCCGTAGATCTCCCAGCGAGGGCCGGTCAGCCGGTACCCGTTCGCCTTGCTCCACTCGCGCACCGCCTGATGAGTGCTGCCGATCTCGGCGATCGGGCCGGTGTGGGTCGCGGTGGCGACGAGCCCGCCCGGAAGCGCTGACGCGACAACGTGCCCGGCGGGATCGAATGAGCCGCTGACCTGAACGCCGACTTCGACGTTCGGGACATCGTCTTTGTACAGCATGATGTTGTGCCCCTGCTGGTAGAGCCCCTCCGGAGCCCCGCCGCGGAGAAAGCTCCACACCTTGTCCAGCATCGGCCCCCACATCGCCGGGAAATCTGCCCACGTGGTCGCCGCCACTACTACCGCCGTCGGCGTCGGTTCGACGGTCTTCACGGTCACATCGACAGTCATGGCGCGGAGCATACGCCGCAGCCCTGGCCGGCACAGGTGCCAACCGCCGGAGCCTCTGGTCGCGACATGGACGGGATGACGTAGTGGGCGGCCTGGTTGCGGATGGCGGCGAACGGCAGCAGCAGACCCTGGGAGCAGGTGGATCGGTCATGTCTCACTGATTCCGGCCCATTAGCAGGTCTCGATTAAGGCGGCCCGCTGTGGTCGGGGCGGGCTGCCAGCGAAAGCACGCAGGGACGCAGCAGCCGGATGACCTGCGCCGGGTCGGCGGTGGCGAGTTCGTCGGACTTGATGAGGTGCCGGGAGACCGTGATGCCGAGGATGATGGCGCTGATGATCGCGGCCCGCAGGTCCGCGTCGCCGGCGGGGATGGCCTGGGCGATCTGCGCCTCGTAGCGGGCGATGCCGGCGCTGGCGGCGCTGGCGGCCTCGGGATTGGTCAGCATCGAGCGCAAAAGGGCCAGCGACGCCACTGGCGCGCTGGCGAGCCGGTCTGCGAGCGTGGCGAGGATCTGCTCGGCTGCCTCCGCCGGCGTCCCGCCGATCTCAGGGACGGGGGCGGCGTCGATCACCCGCCGGTACAGCTGCTGCTTGGACCCGAAGTAGTGCATGACCAGGCCCGCGTCCACTCCTGCGGCCGAGGCTACGCCCCGGATGGTGGTCCGGTCGTACCCGGCGCTGAAGAAGACCTGGGTCGCGGCGTCGAGGATGCGCGCCTCGGTGCGGCGGCGCTGCTCGGCGCGCGAACCGGGCCGGGGAGTAGTCATTGCTTCATTCTACGGGTGTTGACCGATGGCTCATTTGATTCTACGCTTGATCAATGAACGCCTGTTGAACGAACCGTGATAGTGAAGGGAAACGCTGCATGCCATCCGCCTCGTCCGCCGATGTCCTGGACCGCCGCCGCCAGCTGATGCTGAACGGCGATGCCGACGGCTTCGCTGACCTGTTCGCGCCCGATGCGGTGATCGAGTTCTCCTTCCATGGGCCGCCGGGCACGCCCGTGCGCCTGGAGGGCCGGGAGGCGATCCGCGAGTACTCGCGCCGTGTCATGGCGTCGTCGCTGCGGCTGGAGGACTACGAGGTGGCGGAGCTCTACCAGGCCCAGGACCCGGAGGTGGTGATCGTGGAGATGCGGGCGAAGGCGACCGTGACCACGACGGGCCGGCCGATCACGGCAACGTCCATCCAGATTCTCCGGATCCGGGAAGGTCATATCGTGCTCTTCCGCGACTTCGCCGATCCCCGGTTCCTGGAATAGGTGACCGGGGAACCGCGTCCGGGCAGCTGACGTGGATCCCGGACATAGGGGGGTTGTGTCGGGGCGTAGGTCGGCGGCGGCTCCGAAGAGCCGCGCCGACCTCGCTTGCGGGGGGCAGCCACGACAATGCCTGGGTGATCGTCCCGGCGGGAGCGGCGGCCTCGATCATCTCGTAGATGGCCGACTCGACTGTTTAGGCCTCGCGGGCGCGCTCGTAGGTTAGGTGGGCGAGGCCGTTCCCCACGGTCTTCGTGTGGATTAGGCGCAGGGGTCGCTTGTCGCTGGTCTCGCCGAACAGGCGCTCGCCCGCGCCGACCGCAACCGGGAAGACGGTCAGGCGCAGCTCGTCGACCAGGTCGTGCTCCATCAGCGTGCGCACGAGCGGGCGGCTGGCGTACACGACGATCTCCCCCTGTATCTGTTGCTTGAGCTTCGAGACCTCGCTAACTACCTCGCCCGCCAGGACGGTCGCGTTCGTCCATTTGGGCTCTTGGAGCGTCGCGGACACGACGTACTTGGGCAGGCGGTTCAAACTGTCCAACCACTCGCCGCTCATAATTGACGACCGTGCGCCGAAGTACTCGTCGCTCCGCCGACCCATCAGCAGCGCCTCGGCGCCTTGTGCCTCGGCCAGTTCGAGCTCCGCCCACGCCTCCCAGTCCTGGCCCATGAACTGAAGAAACCAGCCGCCGTGCCTGAACCCTCCCTCGCCGCTCGGGTCCTCGACGACGCCGTTGAGCGTGACGTTCTGGCTGACCACGATCTTTCCCATCTTGTTTCTCCTTGTATCCGGGGCGCGCCCCGGACTGGGACCGCCTCCAACCGGGTAGATGCCACCGCCCGCCCGGGTTGGGCGGCGCAACGCCGCCCAATCCGCCAGCACGACGGCGTCTTTATCGTTGAGCGAGCCGAACGCGCGCTGCGGAAAGAAGAAGAGCGAGGATGCATGCCGATGGAGATGGACACGACGGACCTGATCGCCCGGGCTCGGGCCGGCGACCACAACGCGTTCCGCGACCTGGTCCAGGGCCACTCCCACGAGTTGCAGGTGCACTGCTACCGCATCCTGGGATCCCTGCAGGACGCCGAGGACGCACTCCAGGAGACCCTCGTGTCCGCCTGGCGTAACCTCGGCGAGTTTGGCCAGCGGTCCTCGCTCCGGACCTGGCTCTACAAGATCGCGACCAATCGGTGCCTGAGCATGTTGCGCGCCGACGGCCGACGCCCCCGCATCGCCGTCCCGCTGCCCGAGGCCACCCTGCCTGAACCCACCGGCGCCGCCGACGCCCCGCCCTGGCTGGAACCCTACCCCGACGTCCTGCTCGACCACCTCGTCGACCAGCGCCCCGGACCGGAGGCCCGCTACGAGACCACCGAGGCCATCTCCCTGGCCTTCATCACCGCCCTGCAACTGCTGCCTCCGCGCCAACGCGCCGTGCTCGTCCTCCGCGACGTCCTGGGCTACCACGCCGCCGAAGTCGCCCAGATGCTCGGCACCACCCAGGAAGCCGTAAACAGCGCCCTCAAACGCGCCCGCGCCACCGTCGACAACCACCTCGCCGACTCCGGCAGCACGCGGCAGCACCGGCAGCAGCAGCAGCGGCAGCGTCAGCGGCGGCGGCACCGGCAGCCGCAGGCCTGCACGCCAACCCGACACCGCCGCCGAATACCGGCTCGTCGCCCGGTTCACCGACGCCCTGGAACGCGCCGACCTGGACGCCCTGATCGGACTGCTCGTCACCGACGTGAGACTCTCCATGCCCCCGGCCATGCTGGAATACCGCGGCATCGAATCAGCCCAGCGCGTCTACGCCGCCGTCACCTTCCGCCCCGGCCGCACCTACCGCGTGGTACCCACCCGCGCCAACGGCCAGCCCGCCTTCGGCTTGTACCTGGCAGACCCCCACGCCAGTGTCTACCGCGCCTACTGTCTCCTGGTCATCACCACCGCCGGCGACCACATCACCGCCATCACCAGCTTCAGCACCAACGTCATGACGCGCTTCGGACTACCCCGAACCCTCCCCGGAGCAGATTGACAGACTTCTGGCTCCACCCTGTTGTCCCGCGCCTGAAGGCAGTGATCTACCAATTGCGTGAAGCCGCGGTCAGGCGGGCTGCCACAGCTCGACCCGGTTGCCCTCAGGATCGGTGACCCAGCCGAACCGGCCGACACCCTCCATGTCCTGCGTCTCTTTAGCCACGTCCGCTCCCTTGGCGCGCAATTGCGCGAGCATCGCATCCAGGTCGCGGACCCGGAAGTTGAGCATGGCCTGCTGGGCGCGGGAACCGAAGTAGCCGGTCTCGGACTCGAACGTCGCGAACACCGTCAGCCCGGGTCCCTGACGCCACAGGCCGTTCTCATCGGCGTCCAGGCCTAGGCAATCGCGATACCACGCGCCCAGGGCCGCCGGGTCGGCGGCCCGCATGAAGTACCCGCCGATTCCAAGCACACGTTCCATGCCGCTATCTTGCCAGGACGGCGATCGGGCGGCCTGGCACCACGCCATCGCCCTCAACCCGCGCCTGCCGTCGGGGCCAGGCCAGACCGTCGACGCCGGTGTTCCGGTGGCGGGCCGGCCCCAGGATCGGCAGGATCGGGGGTATGACCTCCGAACTGCACCGGCGGGCGATCGGCTCACTGCGGGCCGTGGCCCTGGACGCCCCGGACATCGACCGCCTGGCCACGTTCTACGAGCAGCTCGCCGGCTGGCGGC
This sequence comes from uncultured Actinomycetes bacterium, assembly GCA_963722275.1. Taxonomy (GTDB): domain Bacteria; phylum Actinomycetota; class Actinomycetes; order Streptosporangiales; family Streptosporangiaceae; genus Palsa-504. The sequence continues at coordinate 97,685 of CAVRMX010000034.1, forward strand.
GCGTCCCCGACGACGACGATGAGTGGATCACGCTCTACACCGGTGACGGCTGGCGGATCGGCCTGCAACGGGCCACGGACCACGTGCCGCCCGACTGGCCGGACCAGGACCGTCCGCAGCAGGCCCATCTCGACTTCCGGGTACCGGACATCGACGCGGCGGCCGAACGCGCCCGGCAACTCGGCGCTACTCTGCTGCGCCGCAATGAGCGGTGGCACACGCTGGCCGACCCGGCCGGCCACCCGTTCGACCTGTGCGTCAACCCGGACGATCCGCGGACCATGCTGATGGGCGTCATGCTCGACTGCCCCGACGCGAAGGCGCTGAGCCACTTCTACGCGGAGCTGCTCGGCAAGCCGGTGACGTACGAGGCGGACAGGGTCGCCATGATCGGCGAGGACGGCGCGCAGCCGGTGATGTTCCAGCAGGTGGAGCAGTACACGGCCCCGCGCTGGCCGGATCCGGCGTACCCGCAGCAGATCCACCTCGACGTGACGGTCCAGGACGTGGACGCGGCGGAACGGGCCGCCCTTGACATCGGTGCCACCCGGCTGGACGGCGCCGGCCCGAACTGGCGCGTCTATGCCGATCCGGCTGGCAAGCCCTTCTGCCTGATATGGACGGTCTAGGCATGCCGGGGAGTCCGGCCGGGTAGGGCCAGGCTGGCCGGATGAGCCGCCCGCGGTATGAGCGTCCGGCCGAAGGGGTCGATCGTGGACGCGGCCGAGCCGGTGCTGCGCGAGCGGGTCGCCGTACTACACCGATGACTGCTTGCGGACGCGGAAGCGAAGGATGGTGACGGCTCCCGACCGTGTGCTGCCGAGCGGTTCCAGGTCTATCCTCGCGATACCCGGGGAGGAGTAGAACCGGATGCCGTCCCCGAGCAGCACCGGCAGGACATACACCAGGATCTCGTCCACGAGCCCCCGCCGCAGGCACTGACCGGCCACGTCAGCACCGAGGATTTCGAGGTTCCTCCCGCCCGCAGCGTCCAGTGCCGTGGCGACCGCTTCCCCGATGTCACCGGTGAGGAACGTGACCGGCGGGTCCGGCGGGTCCGGCGGCTCGTGGGTCAGGATGAACACGGGTCCGGAGAAGGGGTATTCGGTCTCGCCGGCCTCCATCTTTTTGGCTACCTCGTAGGTCCGCCGGCCGATGAGCATGGCGCCGGTGGCCGCTGCGATCTCCGGGAACTGGTCTGGCGCCACGAAGTCGAAGACCCAGTCCATCTCGTGACCGGGACCGGCTTGCGGGCGGGCGATGAAGCCGTCGAGCGACATCGACCTGTTCACGACCACCTTGCCGCTCATTTCACGACCGCCACCGCGGCCAGCACCTTCGCGGCCATGGGATCATGACTTCCCGACGTAGCAAGGGATGGGAGCAGTACCAGGGCGAAGCCGAAGCGCGACTCGAGACCCCCGGCTCAAAACACCGGGACCGCGCGCCTCTCGCATAACCCCAAGACTAGCCCTCTCCCCGTCGGATCGAGCGTCGTGTTGTCCCATCACCCCTGCTCACTCCCACGGCCCGCTGCGGCGTGGCTCATCTGCCAGGCCTGTGGGCAACGCCCTTGTCGAACATCGGGCGCTGGTACGGCATCGTGCCCTTTCCAAGCCGGGGCTAGCCGGTCGCGGGCATGAAACTTGATGAATCAACAGCCTTCAGAGAGGCAAAGCAGGAGCCCGCCGCACCGTGCGGGACCCGTCCGAGAGTTTCGCGGTTTCGTGGATCCGGCAGCGGCTAGGCTCGCCGGGTGGCGGTGGGATCAGGGCTTTCGCAGCTGGGTGGTTATCCGTTTGAGGTGCGCTACAGCGATGGATCGCTGCTGCGGGCGCGGGCGGCGGCCGATGTCGCCGCGAACGCCTACGTCTACTTCAGCCGCCTGTTCGCAGCAGTTGAGCCGGACATCGCCATCATCGTGGCCGACGAAGCGGACTGGGCGGGAAACGGCCCGTACGGGCTGCCGTTCTTCAGAGATGATGCCGGCGAGATCCGTCCCGGCATCGTGGTGATGCCAGCCGGAGGCGGAGACTTCTGGAGCGAGATTGCGCAGGACCTCCGCGACGCGTCACCCCGCGGGTATGCGAAGTTGCTCGCGACATACCCGGACGGCACGGGTGGCTTGGACCTGCAGCCGTTCTTCGACCTCATCACTATCCATGAGCTCGGCCACGCGTTCGAGGTGCTCGGAGATCTGCGGCTCCCGACCTTCTGGCTCAGCGAGATCTTCGTCAACCTGGCCATGCACGCGTTCGTCGCAACCCAGCTGCGGGCGAGCCTCCCGACGCTTGAGGTGCTCCCAACCGTGGGAGCGGGAAGTCGAAAGCTTGCCGCTCGGATGCACGCCGAGGGGTACAGCACGCTGGAGGAGCTGCAAGCCCATTACACGGGTTCTGACGATTCGATGAACCCGTTGAACTACGTCTGGTACCAGTACCGGTGGCTCCGGCTCGCGGCCAAGATGTTCGAGGTCGACGGTGAGAACGGGCTGGTTCGTTTCTGGGATTGCTTTCACTCAACCGATCGCGTCAACGCCAGCGAGGCCACAGCGGCGTCACTAGCGCCTCTTCTCACAACCGAAGTCAGCCCGACCCTCGGACGGGCGGTCCGAGATTGGCGTTAGACGCAAGTCTCGCCCACACGACCCCTCCATGCTTCGCGGGACGACCAAGACCGATCAAATGAGAGTGCTGAAGGAAGCAGGAGTTCATGAGGCCCGGCCCGCGCTCGGCGGCATCCCGCACGTGCGGGCCATAAATGATGCCTGGAACTCGGCGTGCCGTGGTGGACCAGGACCGGCCAGCCAGCGGGATCACCGTGATCTTCGACAGCCAGCAGGGCCGTCTGGGGTGTGGACTTGCGGGTACGCCCTGGGCACAGCTACGGCTCTGGTCCCTTCTCCTCGCCGGCGGCCAGCAGTACCAGCTTGCCGCGGACGTGACTGTCCTCGCTGACCCGGTGCGCCTCCGCGATCTCGGCGAGCGGGAAGGTCTGTGCGACCGGGAGCGAGAAGCGCCCGGACTCGATCAGCTCGCCGATCTCGGCGAGCACATGGACCGCGCGGCCGGCGTCCCCGCTGCTGAACCTCACCCCGTGCTCCTGCGCGCCACCGAAGTCGGCGATCGTCACGACGTGCCCCGCGCTGCCCGCGAGCTCGATGAGCTCGGGCAGGACGCCGCTCCCGGCGACGTCGAGCGCGACGTCGACGCCGTCGGGCGCGAGCGCGCGAACCCGCCCGGCGAGACCCTCGCCGTAGGCGACGGGGTTGGCCCCCAGCGAGCGAAGGTACTCGTGGTTGGCCGGGCTGGCGGTGCCGATCACGCGCGCGCCGCGCACCACGGCGAGCTGAACCGCGGCGCTGCCGACGCTTCCAGAGGCGCCGTTGATGAGCAGCGTGCTGCCGCTCCCGACGCCGAGCTGGTCGAGCGCCCGCGTGGCCGTCTCGATGGCGGCAGGCAGCGCGGCAGCGCCGGGGAAGCCGAGCGACGGCGGGATCGGCGCATAGCAGGACAGCACCGCCAGCTCGGCCTGGGCCGCCCCCTCGGCGGACAAGCCGAACACGCGATCGCCGACGGCCACGTCCGCAACGCCCGCGCCGAGCTCGTCGACGACGCCTGCCGCCTCGTGGCCCATGGTCTGCGGGAGCTCCCCGTCCATCAGGCCCTTGCGCTTCTTCCAGTCGCTCGGGTTGACGCCGGCCGCGCGCACCGCAATCCGGACCTGGCCGGGACCCGGATGCGGATCGGGGAGATCCACGATCTCCAGGACCTCCGGGCCCCCGAACCGGCTGAAACGGACCGCCTTCAACATTCGCTCCGATCTCGACGCCGGGGTGTCCGCAACGCGCTCGGAGAAACGGCCAGTACGTCGCAGATCCAATCCGCGCGAAGGGACCGGGGCGCCTCCGTGGCCAGCAGCGCCACTAGCCGCCGCTGGCTCGCACTGGGAAGATCGAGCGACCGCCCCGAGGTGGTCACGGCCTGGACCGGGCCCAGCACGCGCACGAAGGCGAGGTCTCCCCCCTGGCCATTCACTGTCCCATCATCGCATCGACAGCACTCGTTGCGCCTCGCCGGACCAGGTGTGCGTTCTACTACCCTCCGCTGATCCGCTTGTCCCGGTCCGCCCGCTAGCGTTCGCGCAGCACGAACTTCTGCACCTTGCCGGTCGAGGTCTTCGGCAGCGGACCGAAGGTGATCGTGTCCGGGCACTTGAAATGGGCCAGACGGTCGCGGCAGAACGCGATGATCTCCTCAGGCGTGGCCGCGGCGCCCTCGTTGAGGGTGACGAACGCTTTCGGCCGCTCTCCCCAGTGCGGGTGCGGGATCCCGACGACCGCGCACTCGAGCACTGCGGGATGGGCGGCGATGGCCTGCTCGACTTCGATGCTGGAGATGTTCTCGCCGCCGGAGATGATGATGTCCTTGCTGCGGTCGCGCAGCTCGATGTTGCCGTCGGGATGCCACGCCGCCAGGTCCCCGGAATGGAACCAGCCGCCGGCAAACGCCTTGCCGGTGGCCGCGTCGTCGTCGAAGTAGCCGCTCATGACGTTGTTCCCGCGCATGACCACCTCGCCCATCGTTACCCCGTCCTGCGGGACGTCGTTCATCTCGCCATCCACGACACGGACGAGATCGGCCGAGGGGTAAGCCTGGCCCTGGCGTGCCAGGTACCGCGCGCGCTGCTCGACCGGGAAGTCGCGCCACGCCTCCTGTTCGGGGCACACGGTGATCGGGCCGTACGTCTCGGTCAGGCCGTAGACGTGCACGACGCGGAAGTTCAGCTCGCTCATCCGGGCGAACAACGTCGGTGAGGGCGGCGCGGCGGCCACCATGGCGGTAACCGCCCGGTCCAGGCGGTGTGCCCTGGGGTGGTTGAGGATCATCAGCTGGACAGTCGGCGCGCCGTTGTAGTGCGTCACGCCCTCGCCGTCGATCAGTTCCCACACGCGCTGCGGGTCCACCGCGCGCATGGTTACGTGGCGTGCCCCCACCGCAGTGACGGCCCAGGGGAAGCACCAGCCGTTGCAGTGGAACATCGGCAGCGTCCACAGGTACACCGAATCGGTGCTCAGGCCAGCCACGATCACCTCGTTCAGCGCATTCAGGTACGCGCCGCGGTAGGTGTACTGCACCCCCTTGGGACGTCCGGTCGTGCCCGAGGTGTAATTGATCGAGATGGTCTCCTCTTCGTGCTCGAGCCAGCTGGATGGCATCTCCGGCGAGGCGGCGCCGAGGAACTCCTCGTACGGGTCAGCCCCCGTGCCTGTACTAGTGCCCGTGCAGCGGATCACGGTGACGCCTGCCAGTTCCAGCGGTGCGGCCAGTGCCTCCAGGGCCGCGTCGAGCAGCAGGTACCGCGCGCCGCTGTGCTGCAGGATGTAGCCGACCTCGGCGCTGGCCAGGCGGTGGTTGATCGCGACCAGGATCCCGCCCGCCGCGGGCACCCCGAAGTGCGCCTCGAGCATCGCCGATGAGTTGAACAGCAGCGTGGCGACGCGATCTCCCTTGCCGAGCCCGGCCGACCGCAACGCGTTGGCGAGCCGCCAGGAGCGCTCGGCGAGATCGCGGTAGGAGTACCGGCGGTCGCCGTCGACGACCGCGGCCTTCCCCGGGTAGATGTACGCCGCCCGGCGCAGGAAATCGACCGGGTTCAGTTCCGACCGGAACACCTTGCCCGGTACCGCCTCGGGCCCGGGCACACCGGGGGTCGCGGAGAGCACGCCGCTCATCGTCTGTCTCCTTCGTGGCTGTGGCTCACGGCTCCGGCTGGCTGCAGCAAGACCCCCGGGTTCATGATCCCGGCCGGGTCGAGCTCAGCCTTCGCGCCGCCGAGCGCGCCGGTGAACAGCTGCGGCAGCTCGCGCAGGTACCACTGGCGGTGGTCACGCCCGACCGCGTGGTGATGGGTGATCGTGCCGCCGAGCGCCAGTATCGCCTCCGAGGCGGCGAGCTTGATCTCATCCCACTGCTCCAGTTCCTGGCCGGGACGGCCGGGCGCGTAGACCGAGTAATACGGCGCGGGGCCGTCGGGATACACGTACGCGAAGCGGCACGAGACCGCGCCGCCGCCGCACGCCTGGCGCATGGCCTGCTTCGTGGCCGCCAGCACGCCCTCGTGGAACTCCCAGAAGCGGTCCCAGGTGACCGCCGTCTCGAAAGTCTCGGTCACCAGCCCGAGCCGGGTCAAGCCGTCGCGCAGGTGCGGACCGCGCAGGAACGCGGCCCGCCAGATCGCGGCGGGGTCGCTGTCCTCCGGGCGCACCTCGCCGCGGTGGCTGGCGCAGATCTCCAGCGCCCGGGCCAGCCACGGCCCCAGCTCGTGATCAGCGGACTCGAAGCCGAGCACCAGAATCGAGCGCGACCCGTCGCCGCTGCCCGACCACAGCGCCTCGTCAGGGCCGAGCAGGCGGCAATTGGCAGGATGAAGCCCCGACTGCGCGAGCTCCCGGGCTGCCTCCACCGCATCGGCGAAGCCGGCGAAGTACACCGATGCGCCCGCGCGGAACCGCGGCCGCGGCTGGACGCGCATCCACGCCTCGGTGATCACGCCAAGCGTGCCCTCGGAGCCGCAGAACAGCCGTTCCGCCGACGGGCCCGCGCCGGAGCCCGGCAGCCGCCTGGTCTGCAGCACACCGCGCGGTGTCACCACCCGGACGGCCTCCACGAACTCATCGATATGGGTATGCAGGGTCGCGAAATGGCCGCCCGACCGTGTCGCTATCCACCCGCCCAGCGTCGACCACTCAAATGACTGCGGGAAGTGCCGCAACGTCAGGGCGTGGGGCTTGAGCTGCGCCTCCAGCGCCGGGCCCAGCGTGCCGCCCGCGATCCGCGCGGCCCGCGAGGCCCGGTCCACCTCCAGCACCCCCCGCAGGTGGCGAAGGTCGACGCTGACCGCGCCGTGGTAGCCGCCGCCCACATCGGGCTCGACACCGCCGACCACACTGGAACCGCCGCCGAACGGGATCGCCGCGGCACCGGCGCCGCTGCACCAGTCCAGCACCGACACCAGCTCGCCCTCACTGCGAGGGAACGCCACCAGATCGGGCGCATGCGCGTAATCCCGGCGGAACGCGCGCACCAGATCGCGGAACGACCTGCCGTACGTGTGGGCCGCCCGGTCATACGGGTCCGTGCTGAACGCCGCCTCAAGCGAGGCCGGCGGCGCCAGCCGCGGCGCCCGCAGGTCCAGCTCATCCACCCGCGGCGGTTCCCGGACGCGCACGCCATCGATCCCCAGGCGCCCGGCGAAGATGGCCCCGAGCTGCTCGATCTCGCTCACCGTCAGCCCTTCGCCCTCCAGGCCCCAGCCCCAGAACTTGCGCCTGGCCGCTGGCTGCGGCATCCGCGACGGCGATGACGCCGCCGATACCCGGTCATCAGCTCCGTTACCGCTGACCATTGCCCCTCCCAGTAACCTGGCCTGCTGGCCGACAGCCTCCGGCCGAATCGCAGCCAGGGCCTCAAGCCGGCGAATCTGCAGCCCGAACCCACCCGAACAGGTGCTGCCATCCCTGCGCGTCCGGCATTGCGCACGGCCTCTCCGCTCGGCCTTGCCGTGAGGAAAGCATCTCTCCGAAGGCCAGCGCGCGCTAGGGGGCAGTGCAGCGATCCGGTGATCCGCCTGGCGGCCACAGCCGCTAGGCAGCTGCCCTGACCACACCAAACAGGGTCTGACGAGGCTAAGGCAGATGTCTTTCCGCCGCAGGTTGAGCAGCTCGCCACGGCGGAGCTGCGTGGATTTCTCACCATCATCAAGGGGCGATCGAGCTGGTGCCGGCACCTTCCGGTGCAACGGCGCTGTTTGTGGCTGTCCTCGCCGGGTACCCGGCATGTCTTGTACCTCGTCGCGTGGCCGGACGCCGGCATGCGCGGCATCCGGCAAAAAAGGAGGCAGTCATGACCACCCCGCAGGACACCGAGCAGTACATCCGCCGCGCCGCTGTCGACGCCGAGGGCAGCAGGATCGGCAAGATCACCAAGGTGTACCTCGACGACCAGACCGGGCAGCCGCAGTGGATCCTCGTGGAGACCGGCCTGTTCGGCACCCGGCAGAGCTTCGCGCCGATCCGCGGATCCCGGTTGGACGGCGAGCAGCTGGTCGTGCTGGCCGTGTCCAAGGACCAGGTTAAGGACGCCCCCAACATCGACCCGGACGCGCGCATCAGCGAAAGCGAAGAGGACGCCCTCCGCCAGTACTACGGTGCCTAGCCCGCCGCCGGGCGCGCGGCCCCACCAGAGGCTGGCCCGGCGCGGCGCGGCCGCTACTGGCATCATGGTCGCGCTTTGAGCGGCCCGTCGCACCCGGGTATCCCAGCTCAGAGGACCCGGTTGTTGCCGCCGTCAATGACATACTCGGATCCGCTGATGTAGGCCGCGGCGTCGGAGACAAGGAAAGCAACCAGTTGAGCCACTTCGGCTGCGGTGCCGGGGCGCCCGAGGGGTACTCCTCCGATGGTAGCCAGGAGTGCAGCCCCGGCCTCGTCCCGGCTGATCCCGGCGTGGTCCATCGTTTGCTTGATCCTGGCTTCCGCCGCCGAAGTGGCGATATAACCGGGTGTGACGGTGTTGACGCGTATGCCCATGGGGCCGAACTCGTTCGCGAGCACCTTGCTGTAACTCGTCAACGCCGCTTTGGCAGGTCCGTAGGCCGGCGAGGAGGGATGAGGGCGCTTCCATTGCAGCGAGGAGACGTGCACGATGGCGCCCGAGCGCCGTTCCATCATGGCGGGCAAGACGGCGCGGTCCAGCCGGACTGCGGATAGCAGGTTGGTGCCGAGGGCCTGCAGCCAGTCGTCCTCGGTGAGGGCCAGCACTCCGCCCGGCTTGGCGAACGACCCCCCGACGCAATGCACGACGATATCGAGGCCACCGAGAATCCGGGTCGCTTCGCCAGCCACGAAGTCTGCGCCTTCGGGCGAGGCCAGATCCGCCTGAATCAGCCTCACCGGTGGCTCGCCATCCGCTCGATGCCGCGCGGTCACGATGACATGCGCCCCTCGCGCCACCAGCAGTTCGGCGATGGCCGCGCCCATGCCGCGCGTTCCTCCTGTGACGAGTGCCCTCCTTCCGGTGAGATCCTTCGTCTCGGGCTCAGCGGCGCCAGCTTCCCGGCTGGCCGGCGATGTACTCATGGCGTGGCTCCTATCTGTCTCGGCTGAGCCAGAATCAGGGCGGCCCTGGCGGGAGAGTCAAGGACCCCGAACGGGACTAACCTTCCCCCGGGGGCAGAGTTTGTGCGCAGCCTCCATGCGCGGGCCCTGGCCTCTCTCGCCCTTACCCCGGAGTGCCGGTCACCGGAGGGTGCCTGGGGTTCCTGCTAGCGTTTCCTGAGGGGAAAAAAATTTCCATTCAGGAAACGGCGCGGGGAAGGACACCGCACTCCCAGGCGTTTCCGCGGAAACCAGCGAACCCGCCCCGAACCACGCCCCGTCGACCGCGGGGCCGCATCCGAGGTCGGCAAGATCGGCCGCCGGCGGCAGCCGGGCCGCGAAGGGCCGCCGCAGGTCCAGGAATGGCAACTCGCGCCCGGCCTGCCGCTGTGCGTACAACGCGGCAATCGTGTCATACGCGGCCTGATTGTGCCGGTGGCTTCATCGGTCACGTCCCGATCGTAGTATTGGCGGGTCCCAGGCAGCCGTGATATCGCCGCCGCATGGGCCAATTCCCCTTCAGCAAACGCACTAAAAGGTGCTAAAAGGAGAAAACGGATGCGGAGATTCCTGGTCCTCGGGGTGGTGCTGCTCGGGGTGGTCCTGATGGTCGATTCGCCCGCTCAGGCCGCTTCCCCCCGGATGCAGTTCAGCGAGATCTGGTACAACTCGCCCGGCAAGGATACCGGCACCAACTCGAGTCTCGATCAGGAATGGGTGCAGCTGCACAACCGTTCGGGATCCCGGATCTCCCTGGCCGGCTGGACGCTGCGAGACGCGCAGAATCACGTCTACACATTCGGGACCTACACGATCAAGCCGCACGGTTACGTGAAGATCCACACCGGCAAGGGCAGCAACACCCAGACCGACCTTTACTGGGGACACAGCTGGTATATCTGGAATAACACAGGGGATCGTGCGACCCTGAAGGACGCCCACGGCAAGGTCCTCGGCCAGTGCTCGTACACGGGCTCGAGCGCAGGCCACACGTCCTGCTGAACGGGGGGCCCTGCGTGATGATGCGGGTGGTGCCCTAGCGGCTGAGGTCGCATGTAGTGAGAAGATAGTCGGATTCGACTCGTGCGACACAGTAGCACTGGATTCTCCTTACCGACGGATTCAGCCGAATTCGCCCGGTAACGCCCGCATCCTGCCCGTCTATGCAGCTATGCCGAAAAAGCAAGATCAAACAAACGATTGCACATTCGGCCACGCTGACGATGGCGGCTACCTGCGCGCGCCCAACACCTCTGCGCCGCCATTCCGTAACCGATAGCGACCTCCAGCGTGACAACTTCCCCGGATGTCGCTGCGCGCGAAAACCCTTTGCCCATCACGGCATACCTGCGCACTTTGCGAGGTCTCGCCTGGTATATTAAGCAAATGCAAGATCAAATGCACGTTCATTTGTATTTTGCACAGCCGTTGCACGGGGCAGTCAGCGGCCGCCGCAGCCGTCTTACCCCGTGACTACCTTCACAAATGCCGGAGGACCGCCCCTGGTCCGGTGGCTCGCCGTGGGATCAGAACGCCACCGGCCCGGCGAACGGCCCTCCTCCCCGAAAGGAGGTGCGCCATGCGCGACGCTGCTGTCTCGGGCATGCGCGGCACGGGGCCATATGGTGCGATTAGACCGGGCTGGGCCGATGGCAAGATCACGACGGCGGGCCGCGCCGCTCCGGTCTCACCTGTGGGCGCGCGGTGACCCGCCCATCCAGCCGGGCGCCTGCGCCGCCGACGGGCGGACAGGTATGCACCGTATTTGCTGTCGACATCGCCGGGTTCACCGGAGCGCATCGCGACGACGATATCCGCCTGTACCTGCATGAGGAACTATACAGAATTCTTGAAAAGGCTTTCGACGGTTCGGGTATTGCCTGGAATTGCTGCTTTCACGAGGACCGCGGCGACGGCGTGCTTGTCGTCGTGCCGCCCGGCATCGCCTGCACGGGCATCATCGATCCGCTACCCGAACGGCTTCGCGGCCTGATCCGCCGGCATAATCATGTCTCCTGCGAGGCCGCCGGAATCCAGCTGCGCGCGGCCGCCCACATCGGGCCGGTCGACCACGACGGACACGGGTTCATCAGCAGCGACATCAACCTGTTGTTCCGCATGCTGGACGCGTACCCGCTCAAGCGCGCGCTGACCGGCTCCGGCGCCGAGCTGGCCCTCATCATCTCCGACTACGTCTACCGCAACGTCGTCTGCCGCTACCCCAGCCTGGTTACCCCGGACGCGTTCAAGCCGGTCAGGTTCCAGGTCAAGTACACCCGGGCCGCGGCGTGGACCTACCTCCCCGGCCCGCCGCCCGGTTAAGGCTCCCTGGAGCACCACCGTTATGTGCAGCGGACTACCACCTGACCGCGCATGTCGGGGATACGGCGCGGTTCCGGTGTATATTCAGGCCGGCGTCTGTGTCAGCCCTTGCCGTACGCTTCACCTTCTGCTTATATAGTCACGCATGGGCGCCGTGAAGTGGTCTGCTGATGCGCGTGAAGACCTTCATCGCATCATGGACGTCCGCGTCTGCGCTGAGATCCTGGATCTTGCCGAAACGGAGCTTACCGCTCCTGATAGTTCCCAGCCAGGATTCGAGGGGCGGGCATCAAATAATCCCGACATCTTCTATAGACGAGCGGTCCGCCGGAGAGCACTAGATGATTTTCTTGGCTGGCATCTAATCGACGAGAATGGCGGCGAGATAAGGGCTTACGATTATGTACTAGCATATCGTTACGTGACTGAAGATGAAATAATCAAGTTTAGGCTGGAATTAATAACGGTCCGATCCTCCGTTATCTTCAGGCGACGAGGAACTCCGCCGTTTGTCGTATTGAGAGTGTTGCACAACCGGGAATTTGCACGGCTGTATAGCCGGTAGCCTGATGTGGCGAGTTAGACCGGGTACAAGCTACCTGTTAATTTCATTTCTAAGTGAATCTGTCTCGTGGATCTCATCGAGAGTATCCAAGCCAAGCATCTTCTCCCGATGCCTGGTTTCCTGAAGGATCTCTTCGATATACCTGGATTCCAGGTTGGCGGTAGCGAGCGGGACAATGGCGGCGACGAACCTTCCATGCCGTGTGATCAGGGCTGTCGTCCCTCTCTCATTGATCTCACGCAGCACATCCGCTGTATGCTGATTGAGCTGGCGCATTGTATAGATCCGGTCTTGTGAGATCTCATACGCAAGCCTGTTGCTCATACTTTACCTGTCGCCTAGGAGTTGTACTACATCGTAGTACTCCCTAGCTCTCCTGTCTATCCATCTCTCTACGCCTCCAAGCCTGGCCAGTCCTTGCCTGTCGACTTCATGAAGAAGATGTACTACAGTGTAGTACATCTTAGCAATGCTTGCGAGGGCCAGGTGACCCCAGTGCCACAGTCAGATCAGCTCGGGACATCGACGCAGGTCAAGCCGTCAACTGGCCTGGACGAACTACGTGACACGCTGAAGTGGCTCATTGCTTCGGCCGCTGCCGCGGCCGCTGTCCTGATCGCGACACTCCAACTCAAGGGCTTCGGCCAACTCGCAGCGGCTGGGCCGCTGCGGCAGGCCGCCGCGGCCGTCGCCGCGGCCGTCGCACTCGGAACGATCTTGTTCGTTGTAGTCGGGGGAGCCAGGGTGCTCGCCACGCCACGGCTCAGCGTGCACGATCTGGCGGATCGGGAGCTCAAGGCGGGTGGCGTTACGCTAACTCTGCGTCTCGAACCTCTTAAGGACCGGCTGGTTCAGGATGTCCTTGAGCAGCGGTCCTACCTGCTCGATGGCAGCGAGACGATCGCAGACTTTTACAAGCGCTATCTTGCGTCGATGTCCGTGCGTGCCGCTGTAATTGCGGGCAACCGAGCCGACCTAGCTGGGCGGCACCTCGACGGTGCTGTTGCGGCAGACCGAGAGCTAGTTGAAATTATAGCGGCTCAGAATGAGGCAAAGGTAGAGAGGCTCGAAGCCAAGGCTCAGTTCCTGGAGGCGCAACGACGATTTGAACATCTTATTCGCAGGTTTCCGCTCGGCGGTTTCGTTTTCGTAGTCGCTGTGATCGCCTTCGCATTGCTGATACCTTCTCCGACGTCTAATGACCCGGTCTCAAGGCCGACACCCGTAAGCGTTTACTTGAAGGCCGAGCCTGTCCATTACGGCTTTCCGGAAAGTTGCGACAAACGGCAACTAAACGGCATTGCAGTAGGCGGAACCTTCGAAAATCCGATAATTATCACAGAGGAAGCTGCAGGGTGTCCGGCGCGGGTTCTAGAAAGCAGTGATCTTGTGGCGGTTCCTTCGCTTTCGCCGTAGGGATAAGGCCTGCAACCGGCTCGGCATGAGCCAAAGCTAACGCGCTACCAGCGCTCGACCAGGTGCCCGCGGCCAGGCGGCGGTTCGTACGGCTCCGGCCAGAAGTCGGTGACCCGGCTGATGAGCCCGTCGGCGAACTCGAAGAACGCCATCCCGTCGTCGGCCTGGTCGTCGACGCGCCACTCGAACCACACCACCCCGTGGCCCTCGTCGGCGATGATGACCTTCGGCCGCAGATGCCAGTCGCCGGGGTACTCCCGATTGAACCGCAGGTAGCGATCGCGTCCGCGGATCCGCTCCCGTGACTGCGGGATCTCGTAGATGACGGCGGGGTGCAGCAGCGCGGCCCAGGCCTCCCAGTCCCTGGCCTCCAGGCTCGTGATGAAGCGCTCCGCCAGCTCACGGTGACCGCTCATCCCGGCAACCTACCGCAGCCGGGCCGGCCGCCCGCTAGCCAGGTGAGCGGTGGCGCCGCGGCCGACGGCGTGGAATCCTGGAACGGTGAAAACGGACCTGTCGCGGCCGGCCGTGCCGGCCGGGCCGAACGAGATGGCGGCCAGCCCCGGTCACGGCGGCCGCGAACCCGGCGGGTGGCGCCGGACGTGGCGGCGGCTGATGCCGCCGCCGAGCGCGGAGCTGATGCGGGCCCAGCTGAGCCGGCAGCTGGCCGTGCTCGAGGGGGCGCGCACCGAGCTGGAGGCCGGCTGGGTGCAGGGCGGCTGGTGGACGGTGTGCTCGGGCGACGGCAGCTACCGGCTGGTCTGCGGCGTCCCGGCCGCGGCCGGCCCCCCGGCTCACGTCGGCGGCGCCTGCCTGGTCGGTGCCCTGGTCCGGGCCGGATCGCACCCGCCCGGCGCGGAATCGGACGTCGGCCGGGCGGTCGACGCGGTGTACGACGCGCTGTGGGCCTCCCGCGGCCAGCCAGGCGTGCCCCCGCCCGCCGGCCAGCCGCCGGCGCTGCCGCCGGCGCCGCCGCCCGCGGTCCGGCTGGCCCGGGTGCGCACGCTGACCCAGTGGAACGACACGGCCGAACGGACCAGGGCGGATGTCCTGGCGCTGGTTGATCGCGCGATCAGCGCCACCATCATGGGCCTGTGTCAGCCTGAGGTCATCTCGCCAGGACGGGACGCAGTGCCCGCGCGGTGACCGCGATGCGCGCCGCGCTGGCCAGGGTGTCCAGGTAACTGCTGATCAGGCGGGGTTCGGACGCGCACATGACCTGTCCTCCAGTGCCGCGGTCACGATGGCGGAAAAGTCCCGCCAGTCCGACCGGCGCCCCGACAGCGCCCGGACTCCCGCCGGGGTCAGCCGGTACTCACGCCGCCGCCGGCCGCTCACCACCGACCAGGACCCGGTGATCAGCCCGGCCTGCTCCAGCCGCCGCAGCGCCGGGTAGATCGTCCCGGTCGGCAGGTCGAGCTGCCCGCCGGTGCTCTGCCGCAGGGCCTCGATCACCGCGTACCCGTGCCGCGGGCCGCCTTCGAGCGCGGCCAGCAGCACCGCGTCCAGGTGCCCCTTCAGCTCTTCGGCTCGCATATGTAGTAATACTACCTGAGGCCTTCCGGCCAGGCAATCAGCCGGCTATCGTGAGGTTTATAAGTAGTAATGCTACTTATAAACTGCGGGAGGAGCGAAGATGGCCCGCACGCTGAGCCTTGTCATCCGCAATGTCGTGTTCACCGTGGTGGTGCCCGGCCTCGGCGGAGTGTGGCTGCCCTGGTGGCTGCTGACCCGCGACGGCGGCACCGCCACCCCGGCCGCGTGGGAGGCGGTCCCGGTCATCGCCGCCGGGGCGGCCCTGTACCTGTGGTGCGCCTGGAACTTCGCGGCGGTGGGGAACGGCACCCCGGGCCTGTGGGATGCGCCGAGGCGCGTGGTCGCGGCCGGGCCCTACCGCTGGGTGCGCAACCCGATCTACATCGCCGCGCTCCTGGTCGTGCTGGGGGAGGCGTGGCTGTTCATGTCGCTGCCGCTGCTGGCCTACGCGGGCGTCATGGCGGTCTTCTTCCACCTGTTCGTCACCGGCTACGAGGAGCGGACGCTGGGCCGCCGCTTCGGCGGCAGCTACCTGGAGTACCGGCGCGCGGTCCCGCGCTGGATCCCCCGCCGACCGCACCGCGCCTAGGCCGGCGGCGCCTGCACCGGTGCGGGGAACTCACGGGTCTGATGGGCGGCTGACGGCTCGGTGAGCCGGGCCGCCGTGCCGTCGGCGACGAGGTGACGCCAGTTCGTCTGCCAGTCCGGCATGCCGGGACTGTCCTGCTCCCAGTCCACGAACGTCGCCTCGTCGCAGAAGCGGTCCAGGTGCGCCATGATGCCCCGGTGCGGATCGGCGCCCACGTAGGCACGCATCTGCCGGCGCTCCTGCCAGGCGGTGACGGTCCACCAGGTGTTGTCCGCGTCGGCGAGCGCGTCCACGGCGAGGTTGCCCTCCGACTTCTGCGCCTGCTCGATCGCGGCGACGGCGTTGGTGAAGAACTCGTCCTGCAGCGCCGGGTCCTTCAGCCGGAGCCGGGTGACGACTATAAACGGCATTTACGACCTCTTCCAGCTCGCTCACCGGCCAGCCTAGCCGCCCCGCCGCGACCGCCCGGTGCCCGGGTCGAGAGCTTGCGCTCAGCGTCGGTCCCGCGCCGGTGGGCCGCGCAAGGCCCTCGGCAGCTGGCCTCATCTATGCAGTTCGCTGGCACTCTCCGTGCGTCGTATGTACGATGTGACCCATGAACAGGAGTTTGCGGCTTAAGTCCTATTTTCTCGAAATTGTAGTGGCATCGCGTAGACTCATCTTGTCTTGGGGTAGCAGATAACGCAGGGGAAGTAAATGGGCAGCAAGGGCGATTTGCGTCATGCCAGTGCCGACGCGAATGTTCGCGTCGGCAAACCGCGCCCCTGGATCCTGCTCAGCCCGCAAACTGTTTCAGACAGCACCGACGATCGCGTTCCTTCTTCCGCTAACAGCCTGAACGCGCTACGCCTTGTGTTCGCGCTGGTTGTGGTGATCTCTCATGTTCCAATTGTGCGCGGAATGCACGCAATTTTCGTCGGCGATCTTGAGATCGGCGGGTGGGCCGTCGCCGGATTCTTCGCCATCAGCGGCTGGCTTGTTACGCAAAGCAGGCAACGGCTCTCGATCGGGAATTTCCTCTGGCGCCGTTCCCTGCGCATTTTTCCCGGCTTCTGGGCTTGCCTCATTGTGACAGCCTTTATCGCCGCTCCGCTTGCAGCCTGGGCCGGCCCAGGACATTGGCGTCCTATCGCCGCCTTGCGGTATGTCTTTTTCGATGCGGCGCTGCACGTCTTCCAGCCTGGGATAGGCACCACGCTGCGCGGCGTGCCCGACCCGAGCACATGGAACCTATCGCTGTGGACGCTTCCTTATGAGTTCGCCTGCTATCTCGGGATCGGCGTGCTGCTGTCCTTGGCTGTGGCTCGGCGGCGCCCCTCCGTAGTCGTGGCGGTGTTCGTGGTGGTAGCCGTGGTTCATGCGGCGCTGATCATCAGCGGGACCGATCGCGCCACGACAGTGCAGCTCGGTTTCAGGCTCGCTACCTTTTTCCTGGCCGGGGCGCTGCTCGCGCGCTGCCGGCGAATCAGGCTAACTGGGTTCGGTGCGCTTCTCGCTCTCGCCGTCCTTGTTGTGGTGACCGCGTTTAACGACGTCCGTATGTTCGCTGCCCTCCCTGTGGCGTACTTGTGCATGTGGCTCGGGCGGGTGCTCCCCCTGCACAGCTTCGGACGGACCAATGACGTGTCCTATGGCGTCTACGTTTACGCATGGCCCATTCAGCAACTGCTGATGTTTACGGTTGTCGCCCGATGGTCGGCCGTCTGGTTTGGTGTAACATCCATGGTCGTCACGCTGCCGGTGGCCTTTCTTAGCTGGCGGCTCGTGGAGCGTCCGGCGCTCAGACTCAAGTCCTTCCGTCCGCCATGGCGATCGCCCGAGGCCGCTCCTCAGCCTGGAAAGAGCCTCGCCGTCCCGGGGCCGGGAAAGAGCCTCGCCGTCCCGGAAGGCTCTTCGGATCCCGGCTGATCGGCCGGAGCCGTAATCCGCCCGAGCCTCAGTCACTGCCGGCCGCAGCGCCATCGGCGAACCGCGGCCGCGTCTCCCGCTGGGAGCGGGAGACGCGGCCGCGGCTGGGCTTAACTTAGCTGCTGCCTAGCTGTAGGGCAGGAAGCAGATCCCGGACAGGTTCTGTACCCCGCCGCACATCTGGCTGCCGTCGAGGTTATCGCTGGCGATCCAGAGCCCGGCGCTGGTCAGCAGCATGTCGTCCGCGCCAAGGCCGCGGTCGCGGCTGTAGTAACCGACCGAGCTGTCCGCGCTGAGGTACAAGTTGCCGTTGGCCGGGTCCAGCCCTTCCATGCCCGGCGCGTTGTACGCGTTCGGGCCCAGGCCGTCGCAGCCGTTGAGGTTCATCGAGAACCGCTCGTGCCCGCCGAAGTAGGCCGCGTTGGCGTCGGCCGCCGTGGAGTACAGCGAGTCGCAGCCGGTGTAGTTCACCCACGTGTGCAGCACCGAGGACTGGGTCGCCGGGAACGCGGCGGCCGCGTCGCACAGGCCGGTCCACGGGCCGTTCCCTGGGTTCTGGAGATACGGGTGATAGCCGGTCGTGCCGATGTAAACCGTCGAGTCGTCCGGCGACCAGGACGCGGCCTGGATGTAGAACGGCTCCACCGTGGCGCACTGATACGGGTAGGACGAGCTGCTGCCGTCGAACTCCGGCGAGGTCCAGCCGGTGACCGACGCCGAGCTGCCGCCGACGTCCAGCATGAAGATCTGCTCCCGCTGCTGCCCGCCGACCGAGGTGAAGTCACCCTCCACCAGGTCCAGTGTGCCGCCGTGGCTGAGCTGCTGGTTGTACACCTGGGTGTTGTTGGATGCCACCCCCGGGTACTGGTAGCTGCCGGAGATGTTCAGGTGCACGAACCCGTCGCTCTTGCCGGTGACCGGGCTCAGGCTGGCCATGTACGGGTCGGCGGTGTCGCCGTTGATGCCGGTGAAGTTGCCGCCGACCAGCAGGTGGTTGCCCACCCCGACGATGCTCTGCACCGCGCCCGCGGCCTTGCTGGCGAACGTGCTGACCACGTTGCCTGTGGTGGTGTCGATCTCCGCGATGTTCTGCACGGCCGTGCCGTTGACGGAGGTGAACTTGCCGCCGATATAGGCATCGGCGCAGTTGCCGTTGGCGAACCCGATCGTGTTGACCGTGTCGCTGACGTTCGAGGTGGTCCCGTACGTGCCCACGACCACGGGCGCCCAGTCCGTGACCGTGTAGGGCGCGGTCGCGCTGAAGCTGAACACGTTGTACCGGGTGTAGGTGTGGCTCTC
This sequence comes from uncultured Actinomycetes bacterium, assembly GCA_963722275.1. Classification (GTDB taxonomy): domain Bacteria; phylum Actinomycetota; class Actinomycetes; order Streptosporangiales; family Streptosporangiaceae; genus Palsa-504. The sequence continues at coordinate 116,477 of CAVRMX010000034.1, forward strand.
GCGGATGATGGTGGTGAAGGTGCCGACCGCGTACATCGTGTTGCCGCACTGCACAAGGTGGCGGATCTGTTCGGTCGGGTTGTCTTCCGTTGTCTTCAGGTGAGGCGTGTTACTGACCGGTGTGGCCGACACCACGCCGGACGGCGGCTGCTCCCCGCCGGTTCCCGCCTGGGCGGCCGGGATGCCGAACGCCAGTAGCCCCGCGGCCGCGCCTACGGTAATGAGATATTTCCGCACATTTTTCTCCTCGTCAGCCAGGTCCCCCCCAGCCGGGCCCGGCAACTCGCTGCCAAGTAGCAGGTGGCCTGTTTGGCGAGGTAGACGCGGAGAAGCCTCAAAAGGTTGACAACTTCTCAAACTCCACGCAAGCGACATCCCACCCACTAGCGGCTAAGAGTAAGACAATTACCCGGCGTTGGCGAGCGAATGCCCGAGACGGATCCGGGTCGCGGCGCCGGTCAGTGGCCTGGGCAGCCCGGGACCCGGCGGCCTGCCCTGGGCGGAACCCGGCGGTCGGCCCGCCGTCCCCCATCGGTCGTGACCTGCGCAATCGTTAGCCGGCACCCTCTCCCGGCGCGTCCCGGAAGGCTGCCCGCGAGCGCCGTTGTTTCCATTACGTGGCAGTTTGTTGCCGTTACGTTGCACTTTGCCCGTCTAGCATTAAATCCACCCAAACCAGTCACAAAGTGTAACGAATGTGGATAGGATGTCCTGAAACAGAACTTTACCGAAGCATCGGATGAACGCTGCCGCCGAGAGCGCGGCGGATGCGACGCCGGCCCGGAGGCCGGATGAAAGGGACGTACCCGCGATGAGCTATACGTCTGGGCCTGAGGACCTGCAGCTCGCTGACTATGTGGGCGTACTCCGGCGCCGATGGTGGATCATCCTCGCGATCGCCATCATCGGGACCGTCGGCGCCGTCGGATACCTCAAGACCGCGCACAAGGTCTACACCGCCACCGCGTCGGTATACGTGACCGCGACGAGCGGCGCCGCCAGCCAGGTGGCCGGCGGACGCACCACCGGCACCGTCAACCTGGACACCCAGGCGCAGGTCGTGGAGTCCGCGACGGTCGCGCAGGCGGCGGCCAAGCTGATGCACAGCACCGAGACCGTGTCGCAGCTCATCAGCCGGGTCAGCGTGGCGGTCCCGCCGAACTCCCAGGTGCTGACCGTCAGCTGCGAGGCCTCCTCGGCCGTCAAGGCGGCGACCTGCGCGCAGTCCTTCGCGCAGGCATACCTGACCTACACCACGGCGAGCACGACCGCCGCCGCCCAGGGCCAGATCGCGTCCCTGCAGTCCAGGATCGGCAGCCTGGAGTCGTCCTCGGCGAAGCTGACCGTCGAGGTGGCCAGCCTGCCGGACAACTCGACGCAGCGGGCGGCCGCCGTGGAGCAGCTGAGTTCCGACCACAGCCAGCTGGGCTCGCTGAACAGCCAGGTCGCCCAGCTGACCGCCGCCCTGGCCAACCCGTCCGGCGGGTCGATCCTCAGCAGCGCCGTTCCGCCGCAGAAGCCCTCGAGCCCGAAGCCGCTGCTCATCTTGCCGAGCGGGTTGCTGGTCGGCCTGCTGATCGGGCTGGTGGTGGCCTTCCTGGCTGACCGCAGGGACCGGCGGATCCGCAGGCCGCGCGATCTCGCCAAGCTCGACGTGCCGGTGCTGATGAGCCTGCCGCTGAAGAGGTTCACGCCCGAGATGGCGGTCGCCGTGCCCCGGTCGCCGAGCGGGCGGGACTTCACCGAGCTGGCGCACAAGCTCACCGGCTCGCTGGGGGCCGGGAACCACGTCGTCCTGGTCACCGGCGCCTCGGCCGGCTACGGCACCGGGCTGGTGGCGGCCAACCTCGCCGTCGCCCTGTCCCGCAACCAGCCGGACGTCACGCTGGTCTGCGCCAACCTGGAGGAATCCGCGATCCCGGACATGGTCGGCCTGCCGCCGGGCCCCGGCCTCACCGACATGCTGGGCGACGGCGGGCTGACCGACATGCCCGTCGCGGAAGCCGGGCCGCAGCTGCCCGCGGCGCCGCGGCTGCGGCTGATCACGCCGGGTTCCGCGGCCGGAGCCGAAGCCGAGGACCTGCCGCTTGACGCCATGGAACGGCTGGTGGCCGAGCTGAGCGACACCGCTCAGTGGATCATCCTCGAGGCGCCTCCGGTCATGTCGGGTCCCGACGTCTACACCCTCGCGCACGTCGCCGACGCGGCGGTCCTGGTGGCCGAGGTGCCGCGGACCCGCACCAACCACGTCCGGGACGGCGTCCGGCACCTGGAGGAGATGGGCGCGCCGGTGCTCGGCGCCGTGCTGCTGCCCTCGCCGAAGGCTCCGCCCCGGCGGGTCGTGCCGGTCCCGGCCCTGGAACGCAACGCCCGGCTGGCCCTCGGGGCCCCGGGCCCGGGCCCGGCGGGCGAGCCGGCCGATGAGGACGAAGGCATCGGCGAGACCGGCACCAGCGACTGGCCGGCGGCCGAAGAGGCGTCCAGTTCGCTGCGCGGGAGCTAGGCAGATGCCCAGCCGGGGGGCACGGCGGACACGGAGGGGGGCTGCGGCGTTCTCGTGCGGAGTGCTCGCCGCCCTGGCCGGGTGTTCCGCGGGCTCCGCGGCCGCCCCCTCATCGGCCACCGCACCGGCAGCAAGCACAGCCAAGAGCACAGCATCAAGCGCGGTATCAAGCCATGGGGCCAGCGCCAGGGCCAGTGGGCCGGCGGCGTCCGCCGGGACGGGCGCCGTGGCTCCGCTCACTGGCCTGCCCGCGACCGGCGCGGTCGCGCAGCGGCCGGCCGTGGCCGTCGCGGTGGCCGGGCCTGCCCCGGCCGGGCTCGGCGCCGCCGATGTCGTCTTCGAGGAGATGAGCTCGCCGGTCAGGTACCTGGCCGTGTTCCAGTCGGCGGAGGCGAGCGCGGTCGGCCCGGTGACGAGCACCCGCCCGACCGACGGGCAGGCGCTGTCGGTGCTGCACCCGCTGATCGGTTACGCCGGCGGGACCAGCTCGTTCATCTCGGTCCTGGACGCCACCAAGATCGTCGACGCCGGTTACGCGGGCCACGCGTCGCTGTACTCGGCCGGCTCCGGCGGCCTGACCGTCTCGACCGCGGCGCTGGCCGCGGCCGGCCGCTCCGACGGGCCGCCGCCCGGGCTGTTCTCCTACCGCGCCCCGGGCGCGCCGCTGGCCTCGGCGAAGCAGTCTCACCCGGCATCGGTCCGGGTGGACGTACCGGGCCTGCCGGAGCAGCGGTGGGACTTCGACGCCCGGGCCGGCCGCTGGGTGGAGACCGCGGGCGGCCCGCGGGTGAGCGTGGCCAACCTGATCGTGCAGATCGTCTCGTTCAAGACCGTCTACCTCAGCCGCAAGTACGGGCAGACCGCGCAGAGCGCCCGGGTGGTCGGGACCGGCCAGGTGACCGTGTTCTCCGCCGCGGCCGGCGGCGGAACCGGAGGCAGCGCCGGAAACAGCGGGGGCATCGCGGCCGCCGGTACCTGGGTCAAGCCCGGCCTGGCGGCGGTCACCAACTACCTCGACGCGGCCGGCGTGCCGATGGATTTCGCGCCGGGGCCGACCTGGATCGTGCTCGCCCCCGCGGGCACCCGGACCACCCAGGCCGGGGGCTGATCGCCGATGACGGTCACCGCTCCCCGCACCCGGACAGCCCCGGCGGCTCCCGCGCCGCGGATACCCGGTCAGCCGCCGCAAGCAGTGGTTCGCCAGCCACCCGGCCTGGCCGGTGACCGCCTTGCTGGCCGGCTACCCGCTCTGGTGGGTGCTCGGCCTGGCCGACGAGTCGGTCATCTTCCTGGCCGTCCCGATGCTGCTGCAGATGCGCGCCTGGCAGCGGCACGGCCGCCCGGTCAAGGTGCCCCCGGCGTTCGGCCTGTGGCTGCTGTTCCTGGTGTGCGTCGTCGCCGGGATCGCGACCCTCGGCCTGCCCGCGCCGGGCACCGTGGTCAGCCCGATGTCGAACCGGGTCCTGTCGTTCGCCGACCGCGGCCTGACCTACGGCGGCCTCACCGTCATCCTGCTGTACGCGGGGAACCTGACCGAGAGCGAACTGCCGCGGCTCCGGCTGGCCTGGCTGCTCGGCCTGGTCGGCATCTACACCACCATCGGCGGCGCTCGGCGGCGTCCTGCTCCCGAGCTTCCAGTTCACCTCCCCGCTGTCGTACCTGCTGCCGGCCAGCGTGCAGAACAACTCCCTCATCGGCGCGGCCATGCACCCGGCGTTCTCCCAGGTCACCGACGTTCTGGGGGTGACCGAGGGGCGGCCCAAGGCGCCGTTCGAGTACACCAATACCTGGGGTGACTGCCTGACCATCCTGCTGCCGTGGCTGCTGGTGGCCTGGTGGTCCTACGGCACTAAGCGGCAGCGCAAGCTCGCGATCGTCACGGTGGCGATCGCCCTGATCCCGCTGGTCTACTCGCTGAACCGGGGGGTCTGGGCCGGGGTCGGGCTGGCCGTGGTCTACCTGGCCTTCCGGCTGGCCGCGCGGGGCAAGCTGGCCGTGCTCGGCCTGCTCTGCGCCGGGCTGGCGGTCGTCGGGGTCGCGGTCGTGGCGACCCCGCTGCAGGGCCTGATCACGTCCCGGCTGCAGCACCAGCAGAGCAACTCGATCCGGGCCTCGCTGTCGGCCAACGCCATCCAGGACGCCAACGCCGCCCCGCTGATCGGCTACGGCGACACCCGGCACCAGCAGGGCAGCGCCAGCTCGATCGCGGTCGGCCCGACCCAGAACTGCGCGCAGTGCGGGCGGGTACCCGGTCGGCAGCAACGGCCAGCTGTACCTGCTGCTGGTCTGCAACGGCTGGCTCGGGACCCTCTTGTTCCTCAGCTTCTTCGCCTACCTGGCCTGGCGCTACCGGCGGGACAAGACGGCCTACGGGATGGCGGGCGTGCTGGTCATCCTGCTGTCGTTCCTGTACATGTTCGCGTACGTGTCGGTGACCGCCCCGCTCGAGTTCACCATGCTCGCGGTGGCCCTGCTGTGGCGCAACGACCAGTGGCTGCGCCAGGCCGGGAGGCCGGCGGTGCGGCCATGACGGCGGTGAGCCGCCAGGACAAGGCGCCGCCCTCGGGCGGCCCGGCGGTGGACCGGCGGCTGACCGAGGTGGCCAGGGGCGGCGTGCTCAACCTGGCCGGGGCCGGGGTGGCCGGCCTGAGCACGGTCGCGCTGACGGTGATCATCGCCCGGAGCTTCAGCAAGGCCGCGGCCGGCGCCTTCTTCACCGCCATGTCGCTGTTCCTGATCGTCGAGGCGGTGGCCAGCCTGGGCGCCGCGACCGGCACGGTGTACTTCATCGCCCGGCTGCGTTCCCTCGGCCAGCAGCACCGGATTCCCGAGGTGCTGCGCACCGCGATCCGGCCGGTGGCGATCGTCTCCGTGGCCGCCGCGGTGGCCCTGGCCCTGCTGGCCGGCCCGGTGGCCCGGCTGCTGGCCGGGGGTCACCTGGGCCACGCCGGGGCGTCGCCCGCGCAGGTGGCGACCGAGCTCAGGTTCTTCGCGGTCGCGCTGCCGTTCGCGGCCGTGCTGGACACGCTGCTCGGCGCCACCCGCGGCTACCGCGCCATGGGCCCGACGAACCTGGTGGACCGGATCGGCCGCCCGCTCCTGCAGCTCGCGGGCATCGCCGCGGCCGCGGCGGCCGGCGCCGCCGGGCTGCTCGCGCCGCTGTGGGCGCTGCCGTACCTGCCCGCCGCCTGCCTGGTCTGGCTGTGGCTCCGCCGCATCCAGCGCCGCCAGCCGCGGGCCGAGCAGCTCACCGAGGCAGCGCCGGCAGGCCGGCCGGAGCCGCTGGGGTTCTGGCGGTTCACCGGGCCGCGGGGCCTGGCCGCGCTGGCGCAGATCACCATCCAGCGCATCGACATCGTCCTGGTGGCCATCATGCGCGGTCCCGCGGAGGCCGCGGTGTACACCGCCGCGACCCGGTTCCTGGTGGCCGGCCAGTTCGGCAACCAGGCCATCAGCATGGCCGCCCAGCCCCGCTTCACCGAGATGTTCGCGCAGGGCGACCGGCAGGCCGCGAACCGCGTCTACCAGGCCACGACCGCCTGGCTGATCCTGCTGACCTGGCCGCTGTACCTGCTCGCGGTGTCGTTCGGGCCCCAGGTCATCGCGGTGTTCGGCCACTCGTACCAGACGGGGTCCAGCGTGATCGTGATCCTCGGCCTGACCATGCTGCTGGCCACCGGGTGCGGGCAGGTGGACATGGTCCTGGTCACCACCGGCCGCAGCAGCTGGAGCCTGCTCAACGGGCTGCTCGCCGTCGGGGTCAACGTGGGCCTGGACGTGCTGCTGATACCGCGCTACGGGATCATCGGCGCGGCGATCGGCTGGTCCGCCGCCATCACCTTGACCAACCTCATGCCGCTGGCCCAGGTGGCGGCGACCGTGCGGCTGCACCCGTTCGGCCGCGGCACTTTCATCACCGCCGCGCTTTGCGCATTTTCCTTCGGCGCGCTGCCGCTTGCGGAGCGCGAGATCTTCGGCCCCGGCGCCATTGGTTCACTGCTCGCGATCGGTTGTGGCTGCGTCGTTATGGCCGCGGGAATGTGGCGTTTCCGCGATGACCTTAATTTGACTGCTATGCCCGGCGCCGCGCAGCTCACAGCGCTGATAGCCCGCCGAAGGCAGAGTAACAGAAAACGAGCAAGTGAAATAGCGGAGAATTCAGTGTTAGCAACCCAAACTAAACCAAACTGCACCTTATCAAAAAGACAAAAGTACATAATATAGCCGGTAAATGATCAGTCTGGGGAGCCTGATAATGCTGAAAGCGCTAGTAGTTCTGCTATGGTTCGTCGGTATCGCCGCAATTCTGCTCGGGGCTGCGCTCGCGGCCCGGCGGCTGGCCGGCCGCGCGTCGCCGTCTCCGGCCGCGATGAACGGCCACGTCCACAGCGGCGACGGCCACAGCGGCAACGCGGTCACCGGCCTGCGGGCCGCGCGGTCCTCGATCATCGGGATGCTGCTCATCCTGGCCGTCGGCGCGGTGGCCGTGTACGCGGTGACCTGCCTGCTCGGCGTGCTGATCGTGCACGCGGGACCGAGCATCGACAAGCCGATCTACACCTGGATGCTGCACCACCGGGTGCACTTCTGGAAGGCGGTCATGAATCGCCTGACCAAGATGGGGAACACCTGGACGACCTGGGGCGCGGCCGCCGGGGCGGCGGCCTGCCTGGCGGCCTTCTACCGCAGGCGCAAGTGGCTCCCCCCGGTGGTGCTCGGCGCGGCCATCGTCATCGATCACTACCTGACGCTGGCGCTGCGGCACACCTTCCACCGCCTCGGCCCCCCGGACAGCCCGCTCGGCACGTTCCCTTCCGGCGGCTGCGACCGCATCATCGTCTTCTACGGGCTCATCGCCTACCTCATCTGGCGTGAGGTCAGCGGGCGCCGGAGCACCGCGATCTGGCTGGCCGGCGTGGTCGCCGCGCTGGCCTTCACCGAGGCGTACAGCCGCGTGTACCTGACCCTGCACTGGTTCACCGATGCCGTCAGCGGGCTCATCTACGGCGTCCTCATCCTGGCCGTGTTCATCGCCACGGTCCGCCTGGTCGACGGCCCGGCGCGCCCGGTGACGGCGGAGCCCCAGGCCGGCGAGCACCGGCCCAACGGGCACAGGCCCGGTGGGCGCCGGGCCGGCCAGCCCTCCCCGACGCTGCAGTGACCGCGCCCGATACCGCCGGGGCCGGGCCCGGCGTCCGCGGGCCGGATCCCGGCGACCCGGGCGACGACGGCCGCCTCGGCCAGCTCGGCGCCGTCTGCGCCGTCCTGTGGCCGCCGCCGGCGGCGGCGTCGCTGGCCCCGGGCCGGCCGGGCCGCCAGGGCGGGCCGCCGCGCCCCGGCGCGCGGGACTTCATCGTGCTGCCGTCCGCCGGCCGCCCCCGGCTGCTGGTGCCGTCTGCCCGGCGCGCGGGCGCCGCCGCGGTGCGCCGCTACGGCGAGCCAGGATCGGTCACCGCCTGGGCGGGCAGCCGGGCCCTGGCGCTGGCCCTGGCCGGCGGCGCGGCCGCCGCGGGCCTGGGCGGACGGCTCCGGGTCAGCGTGCCGGCCGGCGCCGACACGATCGAGGCGTACCTGCGCGACGTCCTCGGCCACGAGGTGCTGATCAGCACCCACCTGGGCGCGGCCAGGGCCAACCGCAAGCCGGTGCTCCAGCTGCTCACCGCGCGCGGCGAGACGGCCGGCTTCGCGAAGATCAGCGTCAACCCGCTGACCCGCGACCTCATCCGGGCCGAACGTGCCGCGCTGGACACCCTGGCCGCCGGGAACCTGCGCCACCTGACCGCGCCGCGGGTGCTGCACCACGGCCAGTGGCAGGGCCGCGAGGTGCTGGTCATGAACGCGCTGCCGGTCTGGCGGCGGCGCCGGGCGCTGCGCCCCGGGCAGCTCGCCGCGGCGATGGCCGAACTCACCGCCGTGGGCGGCACCAGCCGCGGCCGGTTCGCGGGCAGCGCCTTCCTGGCCCGGATGACGTCCCGCCTGGCCAGCGCGCCCGCCGGTGCCGACCGGGATACCCTGGCCGGCGCGCTCGGCACCCTGGCCGAGGCCGGCCCGGAACTCAGCTTCGGCGCCTGGCACGGCGACTGGACCGGCTGGAACATGGCCAGCATCCCCGGCAGGCTGCTGGTCTGGGACTGGGAGCGGTTCACCCAGGCCGTTCCGGCCGGTCTTGACGCGCTGCACTACCGGCTGCAGACCGCCGTGGTCCGGCGGCGCCAGCCACCGCCGGCCGCCGCGGCGGACTGCGTGCGGGCGGCGCCCGCGGTGCTGGCCCCGTTCGGCGTGCCGGCCGCCGAGGCCCGGCTGACCGGCGTCCTGTACCTGGCCGAGCTGTCCGTCCGCTACCTGGCCGACCGCCAGGCCGAGGCGGGCGCGCGGCTCGGGCGGCCGGGCACCTGGCTGATCCCCGCGATCGAAGAAGCGATGAGGAACCTATGACCGGACACAGCACGAGCGCGCCGCTGGCGCGGCCCGGCGCGCACTCCCAGCATGCGCCGTCCGCGGCCCGGCGGGCCGCCCACACGGTCTCGGTGAACGCCGGCCGGCTCACCCACCGGGCCCGCATGCTGCCCGGCTTCCTGATCGTGGGGGCGCAGCGCTGCGGCACCACGTCGATGTACCGCACGCTCAGCCAGCATCCCGCGATCCTCAAGGCGGTGCTGCACAAGGGCGTGCACTACTTCGACACCGGCTACGACCACGACCTGGCCTGGTACCAGGGGCACTTCCCGCTGCGGGCGCGGGCCGCGCTGGCCCGGCGCTCTGCCGGCGACGTCCCGCTGACCTTCGAGTCGAGCCCGTACTACATGTTCCACCCGCTGGCGGCCGGGCGGATCAGCCGCGACCTGCCCGGCGTCAAGCTGCTCGTGCTGGTGCGCGACCCGGTCGAGCGGGCCTATTCCGCGCACGCGCACGAGCTGGCCCGGGGGTTCGAGACCGAGCCGTTCGAGCGGGCGCTCGAGCTGGAGGACCAGCGGCTGGCCGGCCAGGCGGAGAAGATCGTCAGCGAGCCCGGCTACCTCAGCCCCAGCCACCAGCACCAGGCCTACCGCACCCGCGGCCACTACGCGGACCAGCTGGAGCGGCTGAGCGAGTGGTTCGGCCGCGACCGGCTGCACGTGGTGGACAGCGGGCGGTTTTTCACAGATCCCGAACGGACCTATGACGGCGTGCTCGAGTTTCTCGGCCTGCGCCACCACGGCTACCCGGTCTTCGAGCAGCACAACGCGCGCCCGCGCTCGCCGATGCCGCAGGCCCTGCGGGCCGCGCTCGGCGACCACTTCCTGCCGCACGACGAGCGGCTGGCGCCGTGGCTCGGCGGCCAGCCCCCCAGCTGGCGTTAACCCCGGTGCGTTACTTCCCGGGCTAGGGCGGCGGTGACGAGCAGCCGCGCGGCGAACGGCAGATCGTCGATCAGGTAGCGGCGGAAGAGCCGGCGCGGCTCGCTCGCCAAGCGGTACGCCCACTCCAGGCCGGCCCGCTGCATCCACCGCGGCGCGCGCGGCAGCGCGCCGGCCGCGAACGGGATGGCGGCGCCGCAGCCGACGAACCACGCGGCAGGCAGGGCCGGGGCGACGGCCGCGATGACCCGCTCCTGCTTGGGGAAGCCGAGCCCCACGAACACGATGTCCGGCCGGGCCCCGGCTATCCGCTGGCGGACCTCGGCGACGTCGAAGCCGGGCGGCGGGGCGTCGGTGCCGGCCACCCGCAGGCCGGGGTAGCGGCGGGCCAGCGCGGCGGCGGCCCGCTCGGGCACGCCGGGTTCCCCGCCGAGCAGGTAGACGGACCGGCCGTGCCCGGCCGCGGCCGCGCTCAGCGTGAAGATCAGCGACGCGCCCGTCACCCGCTCGGGCAGCGGGTCGCCGCTCAGCCGCGCCGCCCAGATCAGGGGCATCCCGTCGGCGACCACCAGCGAGGCGCCGCGGACCAGGTCGCGGGCGGCGGGGTCCCGCCTGACCCGGCGGCAGATGTCGATGTTCGGCGTGGCCACCCAGCCGCCCCGGCCGTCCGCCAGGTCCGCGGTGATCCGCGCCACCACCTGCTCTTCGGACAGGGCGTCGAAGTCGAGCCCGGCCACGGCGGCCATCAGCGGGCCGCCGGGTTGAAGTAGGGCTGCCGGGCGATGGCGCGGAAGACGGCCAGCGCCGCGGCGTCGCCGCCGAGCGAGTAGCTGCCCTCCGGGCCCTGCCCGGGCGGGTCGGCGTCGAAGTAGAGCAGCGCCTTGATCTGGCGGTCGGCCGTCACCACCCGCTGGGCCGCGTGCAGCCACTGCGCGCGCTGCTGGTTCCCGTAGCTCACCGGCACGCCGAACTCCCCGATCATCACCGGCTTGTCGTGGTGCGACGCCCAGCCCAGGAACGCGGTGACCGTCGAGGCGAAGCTGACGCGGCTGCCGTATTCCGGGTAGGCGTCCGCGCAGATCCAGTCCACCTCGGCGTCGCCGGGATAGAAGGCCGCCGCCTGGCCGTCGCTGAATCCCTTCGCGGTGGGGCACCACACCCAGGCGGCGTTGCGCACCCCGGCGGCGGCGAAGATCCGCCGGATGCGGTCCCAGGCCTGGACGTAGTCGGCGCCCGAGTGCTCCTGCGAGCGCAGGTTGGGCCGGTCCATCTCCCAGCGCCACTCCATGAAGACCGGCTTGCCCAGCGCCTTGATCTGCGCGGCGCGGGTGCGGATCCAGGCGTCGTCGGCACCGGAGTTGATCTGGGCCGTGTCCGTGCCTGCCCAGGAGATGAGCAGCGTGCTGCCCTGGTCCAGGAAGGTCAGGGCGCTGGTGGTGGGGAACTTCGCCTGCCACTTCACGTAGGTGTGCACGATGCTGAGCTTGCGGCCGAGCTGCTGCTGCAGCTGCTCGACCGCGTTGATCTCGTTGACCTGGGTGAAGTCGTCCGGCCCGACCCAGGCGCCGAAGTAGGCCCCGCTGGCGGGCGGGGCCGGGGCCAGGGCCGGGTTCACCGTGGTGCTCACCCGCGGCGCGGGGGTGACGGGGCCGGGGGAGGAGGGGCCGGGGGAGGAGGAGAACGGGTTGACCGCCACCACGGCCGCCACGGCGGCCACGATCACGCAGGCGAGCCCGGCGAGCAGCAGGAGCAGGCGGCGGCTCACCGGGTCAGATCCCGTGCCCGCGCGCGTTGAGGTGCCGGAGCACGGTCTCGCCCGGCACCACGCCCGACGCGACCGCCAGCGCGAACGGCACCCGGCGCTCGCGGGGGTTGCTGCACAGCGCCCGCCACGCCCAGCGGTAGGCGTCGCCGCGCCGGCGCAGGCAGGCGTAGGCGAAGGACAGCTGGGCGTAGACCCGGGCGGCGCCCGGCCCGCAGCCGGCCAGGTCGGGATGGTGCTCGAGCATCCAGAGCAGCGAGTCGGCCTTGGTCTGCCACTGCCGCGCGTAGTGCGACGAGGCGCTCCACGCCACCCGGACCAGCGGCTCGTCCACGTTCACGATCGGGTGGCGGCGCGCGGCGCGAAGCGCCAGGTCCCAGTCTTCGTTCTGGCTGCCGGGGATGGTCTCGTCGACCAGGCCGATGCCGTCGAGCAGGGCCGCCCGCCGGGCCAGGTAGGTAGAAGAGTGCACCATCACCATGCGGGACCTGAGCAGGTCGGCGTGGCTCACCTCGGCCCGGCCCGCCAGCCGCGGATGTACCGTGCCGTCGTAGTCGACGCCGATCCCGCAGCTCGCGAACTCCGCGCCCGGCCGGGCGCGCAGCGCCTCGACCTGCCTGCGGAGCTTGCCCGGCAGCCATTCGTCGTCGTCATCGCAGAACGCGACCAGGTCGGTGTCCAGCGCCAGGATCCCGGTGTTGCGGGCGCCGGCCAGCCCGGGCGTCCGGCTGTTCACGGTGGCAGTCAGGCAGTCGTTCGGGTTCATGGCGGCAAGTGCCAGATCGGGCTCGGCCCGGTCGTAGACGACGATGACCCGGACCAGGCCGGGGTAGTCCTGCCTGAACACGGCGGCCACCGCGGCCCGCAGCGGACCCGGCCGGTCGTGCGTGGGCACGACCACGCCCACCGACGGCCAGCCGGTCACGGCCTGGCTCCCACGTACCCGTAGCCGGCCAGCAGCGGGAAGGTCAGCGCGGTCACGGCCTGCCGCTGCACGGCCGGCATGCCGGTGCGCCACCGCTCGTCCCGGCTGATCGGGATCCGGCCGGTGGCGAAGCGCATCGGGTTGCCCGAGACGCTGTGCGCGGTGCCGAGATGCGCCCAGGACGACGTGCCGTCGCCGCCGAGGAACGGGTAGGCCTGCTCGGCCGGCAGCCCGGCGAAACCGGCGATCCGGCGCACGGCGGCCTCAGGCGCGGCGGTGAAATCCTCGTACCTCAGCCGCATGACCGGGCAGCCGAGCCTGGCCAGCAGGTGGAAGGCGGCGTTCTGCGTGTTCCACTGGCCCGCCGCCACGGCCGGCGAGTACCTGGTCATGTAGCTCTCGGCGTCGCTGTCGGGCCGCCGGACCTGCCTGCTCCAGGAGTAGGCGACCGCGCGGCTGTCCCGGACCAGGTGCAGCACCCGCAGGTCCACGTCCTGCTGCCAGCGCAGGCAGTGCGCCAGGCTTGGGTGCTTGCTGGAGTCCACCACCAGGTCGCAGCCGCTCACCTCGGTGATCCCGGCGTACAGCCGGGCGTAGTAAGAGGTGTACTCGTCGAGTTCCGCGGCGCCGTCCCGGCTGGACCTTCCGCCGCGCGAGCGCGGGAATGAACCGGTTCCTGTCCACCCGGGAGCGGAGGGCGGCGACGCGGCTGACGTCGACCTGATCCCAGCCGCCGAACGCCGCCTTGCCCACCTGCTGCCAGAACGGGCACTCGCCGAACGGCTCGCCGCAGCCGCATCGCTCGTCCTCCGTGATGCCCCTGGACCACAGGTGGACGAGCTCACCCACCGGGCAGACCCCGGGCAGCTGCCCGAGCAGCCGCTCGATCAGCGTGCTGCCGCTGCGGCCGAGGCCGCCGAGGTACAGCACGCGCACTCGTCCACCTTCCATCTGCTGCCCCCGGCCTAGCTGTACGGCAGGAAGCAGATGCCCGCGAACCCGTAGACCCCGGCGCACCGGCTGGAGCCGTCGAAGTTGTCGCTGGCGATCCACAGGCCTCGCGCTGGTGACCAGCATGTCGTCGGCGCCCAGCCCGCGGTCACGGGTCGGGTTGAAGGTGACGGACCCGTTGGCCGGGCTCAGCCCCACCATGCCGGGCGCGTTGACCGCTCCCGGGCCCATCGCGTCGCAGTCGTTCGGGTTGTCTGGCCCAGCGCTCGTGGCCGCCGAAGTAGGCGGTGGACGCGTCGGCCGCGGTGGAGTACAGCGAGTCGCAGCCGGTGTAGTTCACCCACAGGTGGGACACGCTGGCCTGGGTGGCCGGGAAGGCGGCGGCCGCGTCGCACAGGCCGGTCCGCGGGGTCGCCCCGACGGGCTGGCCGTTGGGGTGATAACCGGTCGTGCCGATGTAGATCTCCGAGTCGTCCGGCGACCAGGACGCGGCCTGGACGTAGAACGGCTCGACGGTCGCGCAGTTCCCGTTGAACTCGGCCGAGGTCCACGGCGTCACCGTGGCCGTGCTGCCGGACACGTTCAGCATGAAGATCTGCTGCCGCGGCTGCCCGCCGACCGAGGTGAAGTCGCCCTCGACCAGGTCCAGCGTGCCGCCGTTGCTCAGCTGCTGGTTGAAGACCCTGGTCCCGTTGGACGACACCCCGGGGAACTGGTAGTTGCCCGAGATCGACAGGTGCAGGAAGCCGTCATCCTTGCCGGTGGTGGCGTTCAGGCTGGTGAAGTACGGGTTCGCCGAGCTGCCGTTGATCGAGGTGAAGTACCCGCCGGCCAGCACGTGGCTGCCCAGCCTGAGCAGGGTCTCCACCTGCCCGGCCGCGCTGTGCGCGAACGCGGTGATCACCGCGCCGGTGCTGGTCGAGACCGCGGCGATGTTCTTCACCGCCGTGCCGTTCACCGAGCTGAACACCCCGCCCAGGTAGGCCACCGAGCAGTCGGAGCTGAACGCGATCGAGTTGACGATCCCGTTGACGTTCGGGTTCCACGACGTCACGGCGAACGGCGAGGCGGCCGCGAAGCTGAACGCGTTGTTCCTGGCGTAGGTGGTCGAGAACCGCTTGATCGAGGTGAAGGTCCCGACCGCGTACATGGTGCCGCCGCACTGCGCGAGCTGGCGCACCTGCTCCGTGCTGCCGGTGGTGGCCAGCTGCGGCGTGCCGGACGCCGGGGTCGACGACACCGGTCCCGTCGCCGCGTGCGCCGGCAGCCCGGTGCAGGCCGCGGCCACCGCGGCCGCCGACGCCAAGCCGATCCGGGCCTTGAGGCCTAGCCGAATAGATTTCATGATCTCTCTCCCCACATGCAGGTTCTTGACGACCTGCTCCCCTTGCTGGCGGTACGGACGGATTTACGTGCGATGGCACCCTTCTCGTCAGTAGGCCCCACGGCCCTTGGCCACTGCGGCGCACGTCTTCCACAGGATCTGGAGGTCGAGGGCGAGCGACCAGTTCTCCACGTAGCGCAGGTCGAGCCGGACGGCGTCGTCCCTGCTCAGGTCGGACCGCCCGTTGATCTGCCACAGCCCGGTCATGCCGGGCTTGACGACCAGCCGGCGGCGGACGTCGTCGCCGTACCTGGCCGCCTCGGCCGGCAGCGGCGGCCGCGGGCCGACGATGGACATCTCGCCAAGCACGACGTTGAAAAGCTGCGGGAACTCATCCAGCGACCAGCGGCGCAGCCACGCGCCGGTGCCGGTGACCCGCGGGTCCCTGCGCATCTTGAACAGCAGCCCGTCGCCCTCGTTCAGGGCGAGGATCTCCTGCTTGCGCAGTTCCGCGTCGGGCACCATGGTGCGGAACTTGAGCACCGTGAAGGGCTGCCCGTCCTTGCCGATCCGGGTCTGCGAGAACAGCACGGGACCGCCGTCCCGGACGATGATCGCGATGGTGATGACGGCCAGCAGCGGGCTGAACAGGCCGATCGCGACGGTGGCGATGGCCTTGTCGAAGAAGCTCTTGACCGCCCACTTGGCCCCGGTCAGCTCGGCGTGGTCCACGTGCAGCAGCGGCAGCCCGGCCACCGGCCGGATCGTGGTCCGCGGGCCGGCCACGTCCATCAGTGCCGGGGCCACGCACAGGTCGGTGCCTTCCTTCTCCAGCTCCCAGGCCAGCCGGCGCAGCGTGACGCCGTCCATCTCGGGACAGGCGAGCACCGCCACGGTGTCCGCGCCGGTGGCCGCGGCCACCCGGGCGGTGTCGGCCAGGCCGCCCAGCACCGGCACGCCCGCGACCTCGGTCAAGGTGTCCCCGGTCACGGTGTCGCCGACCACGCACGCGTTCGTCACCTCGAGCCCGTGGAAGCGCTCGCGGCGCAGCTGCACGATCAGGTCGGCCACGGCGGCCGGGTGACCCGCCACGGTCACCTGCCGCATGTGCAGCCCGCGTTTCCGCTGCCGGTGCAGCCGCTTGCGCAGCAGGTACCGGGCGGCCGTGTCGGCGGCGCCGAGAGCGGGCACGGCGATGAGCACGTAGCCGCGGGCGAAGTCGACCTTGAAGGCGTAGGACAGGATCGCGATCGCGGCCGTGAGGCTGAACGCGGCGTTGATGATCCGCCGGAATTCCTCGGAGCCCAGGCCGATGAAACGCGGGTCGTAGCCGCCGGCCGCGCCCACCCAGGCGATCCAGATCAGCGGCAGGCCCGCGGTCGAGATGACGTAGAGCAAGGAATGCGGCGCGCCGGAGAACCGGCCGGCCAGCGCGATCAGGCCGGCCAGCAGCCCGCACGCCGCGTCGGCCGCGACCATCTCCCACTGATAGCGGGCGACCCAGCTGAGCGACCGCCGCCGGGTCAGCGTCGGTAGCCACAGCAGCCGCTCCCGCTGCTCAGAAACCGTCAATTATTCCCATCCCTACCTGAGCAGCATTCTCAAGGATCACATCGTGCGCGTTTTCCTGAGCCGGCCCCCCCAGGTACACCTAGAGGCTACTGAATGAGTACCCAGAAATCACTAGGCTTGTCCTCATTTCAACCTTTTTGCTACTTTTCAACCAAAAGTGTTCTATTAGTTACACTGAGTGATCATTCCAGCGAGCTGCTGCCGTATATCCGTTATAAAAGGTCGGAATAATGGCAAGGTAATTCGCACATTCCTGACACTGAAGACGTCGGCCTCCCGCGGCTCTGGCCGGCCGGGCGGCGAATTCGGTTGCGGCGCGCTTCTCGCGGGCTATCCTGACGACATGAAGCCTGCTGCCGTCACGACGACGCCGGAGACCATCCCGGCGTAGTGACGGCTGTGCTGACAGCCCCGGGGTGAACGCCCCGGGGCTTTGTCGTCGGCCGGTCGCTCACCCCTTTGCGGACAAGGGAGACCATGATGACCGACCATCGTCAGCTGGGCCGCGAGCTCGGCCTGTTCGGCTCGGACCCGCTGGTGGGCGCCGGGCTGCCGTACTGGCTGCCGGCCGGCGCGGCCATCCGGCACGCGATCGAGGAATTCGTCCGCGAGACCGAACGCCGCGCCGGTTACCAGCACGTCTGCTCGCCGGTGCTGGGCAAGCGGGAGCTGTATGAGATTTCCGGCCACTGGGAGCACTACCGCGATGACATGTTCCCGCCGATGGCCGAGGGCAGCGACCAGCTGGTGTTGCGGCCCAGCCTGTGCCCCCATCACGTCGTGATCTACCGTGCCCGCCAGCGCAGCTACCGTGAGCTGCCGTTGCGCCTGGCCGAGCTCGGCGGCCAGTTCCGGGAGGAGGCCTCCGGCGTCCTGGGCGGCCTGACCCGGGTGCGGGCCATGCAGCTCAACGACGCGCACGTCTTCTGCCCGCCGGCCGACGTGCCCGCCGAGGTGGCCGCCATCCTCGACATGATCGGCCAGGCTTACGGCGCGCTGGGGATCACCGCCCACCGCTACCGGCTCTCGCTGCGCGGCGGCACCGGCAAGTACGCCGGCGATACCGAGATGTGGGACCGGGCCGAACGGGCCCTGGCTGACCTGCTCGACCGGCGGGGCCTGCCGTACCAGGCAGCCGCCGGCGAAGGCGCCTTCTACGGCCCCAAGATCGACGTGCAGATCCTCGACCCGGCGGGCCGCGAGTCGACCCTGTCCACCGTCCAGCTCGACTTCTACCAGCCCGGGCGGTTCGGGCTGTGCTACGTCGACGCCGGCCAGCGGCTGCAGCGCCCGGTCATGATCCACCGCAGCATCGTCGGCACCCTCGAGCGGCTGGTCGCCCACCTGACCGAGGTGCACGCGGGCGCGTTCCCGGCCTGGATGGCTCCGGTCCAGGTCGTCGTGCTCCCGGTCACCTGCGAGCAGCTGCCCGCGGCGGCCGCGCTGCTGCGCCGCTTCACCGCGGCCGGGCTCCGGGCCGAGCTCGCCGAACCCGGTCGCGGCACCCTCGGCGCCCGGATCAGAAGCCACCGCCTCGTGCCCTACCAGGCGGTCGTCGGCGCCCGGGAGACCGCCAGCGACACCGTTTCGCTGCGCCTGCGCACCGGGCGCTCCCTTGATCCCATGCCCGCCCGGGCCGCCGCCGAACACATCCTGGCCGCCAGCCCTCTCACCCAGGATCCCTGGAACTGACCTCTGGCGAGGCCAGCGTGGCCGCCAACCCCAGGCAAGCATGGTACGGGTCGAGCTCCGGCCGCGGTCCGTTCGGCCCTATTTGGCCGGAGTACGGACCACCACCACCGGGCACGGCCCGTTGCGGACGCAGTACTCGGCCACCGAACCGAGGAGCATGCCGGGGTAAGCCGCGCGGCCCCGGGCGCCGACGACCAGCAGGCTGGCGTCGCTGGCCTGGGACAGCAGGGCCGGGCCGCCGGGTCCCTCGACCACGTGCTCGCTGACCGGCACGTCGGGGAACTCCGCGCCGACCTCGGCGAGCACCTCCTGCAGCGTGCGCAGCGTGTCGGCCGCGAGGTCGGCGCCGGGAGGTATCCGGGTCACGTAGTTCGGCCACCGCCAGCTGGCCACCGCCCTCAGTTCGGCGCCGGTCAGCCTGGCGTACTCCGCGGCCCAGCGCACGGCGTCCCGGCTGCCGGTCGAGCCGTCCACCCCGACCACGACCACGGAGCGGGCCGGGGCGGTCACCGGCTGGTCCCGGTGTCGTACGCCTTCGGCTGGTCCGGCTCCTCACGCTTGAGCGGGCGGAGCCGCCACCACGTGGTGAAGAACCCGCCGATGATGAGCATGCCGATGCCCATCCACAGGTTGATGTTGATATTGCTGGCCTTGGCCAGCTCGGCCGACGAGGTGAAGAGCCCGGCCACGATGAGCATGACCCCGTACAGGAGGAACAGGCCGCCGATCAGGATCCGCAGGTCGAAGAGCTTCGCTGCTGCCGACTGCGGGACTTCGGCACCGACCTCTGGCGCCTCGGACATGACTGCCTCCTTGCTACGCGAAGATGATCGACAGGACGAGGACCATGCCCAGGGCGACCCCGCCGAGCAGCTTGGGCGACTTCCACCAGACCGGCTTGGGCACGCTCGCCGGGTCGGGCGCATTCGGGTCGTGCACGCCCCAGACCAGGCCGGCGAGCTCGGAGACCGGCTTGGGCTTGGTCACCAGGCTGACGAGTACCGTGACCACCAGGTCGGCCAGGAAGGCCACGCTGGCCCCGTAGAAGTTGACCATCTGCGCGTTGACCGTGGCGTGGGTCGGGTCATACACCTGGTGCGGATAGAAGTAGGCGATGTGGTAGCCGGCGAAGTGCATGACGGCGGCGCCGATCGTCCCGGCGGCCAGCCCGGCGATCCCGGACCACGGCGTGGTGCGCTTCCAGAACATGGCCAGGATGAACGTGGCGAACAGCGGCGCGTTGAAGAACGAGAACAGCAACTGGATGTAGTTCTGGATGTTGTTGTAGCCGGAGGCGATGAACGCCGTGCCGATCCCGATCAGGATGCCGACCACGGTCACCACCCGGCCGACGTTCAGGTAGTACCGGTCCCGGCGGCCCTTCCTGATGTAGGTCTGCCAGATGTCGTAGGTGACGACGGTGTTGAACGAGCTGACGTTGGCCGCCATGCCGGCCATGAAGGCGGCCAGCAGGCCGGCCAGCGCGATGCCGAGCGCGCCGTTCGGCAGGTACCTGCCCATCAGCGCCGGGATGGCGTCGTTGTAGGTGATCTTGGCCCCGCCCAGTTTGGGGATGACGGCCAGCGCGATCAGGCCGGGGATGATGGTCAGGGCGGGAATGAAGATCTTCGGGTAGGCCCCGATCAGCGGCGTCCGCTGGGCCGCGGACAGGTCCTTGGCCGACAGGGCGCGCTGGACCTCGGCGAAGTTCGTGGTCCAGTAGCCGAACGACAGGACGAAGCCGAGCCCGAAGACGATGCCGATCCAGTCGCCGAGCGGGTTGGTCCAGTGCCCGATCCCGACGCCGCCCCAGCTCGAGAAGGCGCTGGCGCCCAGCTTGGTGTGATCGATCTTGGCTTGCAGGCCGCTGTACCCGCCGACGGCGTGCAGCCCGATGATCACCAGCGGGACCAGCCCGGCGATGATCACGAAGAACTGCAGCACCTCGTTGTAGATCGCGCCGGACAGGCCGCCGAGGGTGATGTAGGCCAGCACGAACACCGCCGAGACGATGATCGACAGCCAGGTCGGCCAGCCGATCAGCGTGTGGATGATCAGGGCCAGGGCGAACAGGTTCACGCCAGCGATCAGCACCGCGGCCAGCGCGAACGTCAGGGCGTTGAACAGGTGCGTGGCCGGGTTGAAGCGCCGGAGCAGGAACTCCGGCACGCTGCGGACCCGTGACCCGTAGTAGAACGGCATCATCACGATGCCGAGGAACACCATCGCCGGGACCGCGCCGATCCAGTAGAAGTGCACGGTCGGCAGGCCGTACTGGGCGCCGTTCGCGGCCATGCCCAGGATCTCGATGGCGCCGAGGTTGGCGGATATGAAGGCCAGGCCGGTCACCCAGGCCGGCAGCGACCGCCCGGACAGCAGGAAGTCCTCGCTCGTGGCGACGGCCCGGCGGGCCATCACCCCGATCGTCACGACCAGGGCGAAGTAGATTCCCAGGATCGTGTAATCGAATGCGTTGACATGGAGCCTGAGCACAGCCGCGTCACCTCCGCGTGAGCGGTCAGTAGGTCGACGGGCGTACTACCCAGGGGTAAACGTTTAATGTCTGCCGCTTGACGTCTAGTCGGGCAGCTCGAGCGGCCCGATTTCGTCGAACACGTCGCCGGGTCCTGGGTTGCCGGGGTGGGTGCCGCCGCCCAGGTGATGCATGATCCCCCAGACCGCGTTCAGCGAGGTCTGCACCGCGCCCTCGGCCCACGCGGGCGTCCAGGAGACGTCGTCTCCGGCGATGAAGATGCCCCGCTGCTCCGGCGCCATGGCGTCCTGCCGGAAGTGGGCGTACATGCGCTGGTTGTAGCGGTAGTGCCCGGGCAGCGCTCCCTTGAACGCCCCCAGGAAGTGCCGGTCGGCCTCCCAGGACACGGTGATCGGGTCACCGACGATGTGGCTGGCGATGTCGACGTCGGGATAGATCTTGCTCAGCGCGCCGAGCGCGAGCCGGACCCGGCGGTCCACCGGCTCGGGCAGCATCTTCAGCGCGTCGCTCATCCAGGAGTAGGTCAGGCAGATCACGCCCGGCTGGTTGTCGCCGTTGTCGAACAGGTAGGTGCCGCGGGTCAGCCGGTCGGTCAGCGTCATGCTCATCAGGTCGCGGCCGGTCCGCGGGTCGGTGTCCTTCCAGAACGGCCGGTCCACCATCACGAACGTCTTGGAGGACTGCATGTAGCGGGTGCGGTCCAGGGCCGCCCATATCTTGTGGGAGAACAGCGACTCCTCGCATTCGATCTGCGTGGTGAGCAGCCAGCTCTGGCAGGTCGTCAGCACCGCCGCGTACCGGCGGGTGTCGCCCCAGGCGTCGGTGACCGCGATCCGGCCGTCCTCCGCGCGGGTGATCCGCGCGACGCCGGCCTTGGTCGCGCCGGAGTGCAGCGAGGCCAGCGTGGTGCCGGCGGGCCAGTGCGCGAGCTCGGGGGCCGGGTGGCGCCAGAGCCCGCGGGGCACCTGCTCGGCCCCGCCGACCACCAGCCGCTGGTTCGTGTCGCAGTTGGTCATCACCACCCGGAAGATCTCCAGCATGGAGTTCGGGAAGTCCGAGTCCCAGCCGCCGGTGCCGAACCCGACCTGGCCGAACACCTCGCGGTGGTGGAACGACAGCGAGGAGAACGCCTTCGAGCTCGCCACGAAGTCGTAGAACGTGCGGTCGTCCCAGCGGGCCACCAGGTCGTTCCACAGCGACTTCAGCGCGCCGACGTCGCGGGCCCGGATCGCGTCCTGGATGGCGGTGAAGCGCACCTCTTCCAGGGCCTGCGCCCACGCGTCAGCGACCTGGGTGAACAGCGGCGGGAGGTCGTACAGCGTGCGCGCGTAGTACGTGACGCCCTCGAGGTCGATGACCGTGCTGCCGGCCGCCTCGGTCAGCGGGTTGGGGAACGGCCGGGTCTGCAGGCCGAGCATGTCGACGTAGTGGTAGAACGCCGTCGACGACACCGGGAACCGCATCCCGCCCAGCTCCGCGACCACGCCGTCGGCGCCCTCGAACGCCTGCGACCGCAGCCGCCCGCCCATCCGCGAGGCCTCGTAGACCACCGGCTTGAGGCCGAGCCTCATCAGCTCGTACGCGGCGACCAGCCCGGAGATGCCGGCGCCGATGACGGCGACCTCGGTGCCGTGCCGTTCGGCCGGGATGGACCCCAGGCCGTCCGGATGCGCGATCCAGTCATCGAAGGGGAACGGGAAGTCCGGGCCGAACACCGTGACCGGACCCGTCTCGCGGCTTGGTTCGTTCACCATCAAGGCGCCTATCGCTGCGGTGGAGGCCTGTTAGGCGCGAGGATACGCAGCGCCCCGCCGCGCCTTCAACGCAGGTGGCTTGTCTGCCGGCCCGCTGCGTGCGAGCCTGGGGCGTGCTCGATCTCGCCTACCGGCATGTCGACGTCTTCAGCCGGCGCGCGCTGCACGGCAACGGCCTGGTGGTGGTGCTGGACGCCGAGGACCTGCCCCGGCCGGAGGCGCCGGGGGGACACTGGGGACATGGACCATGACCGTGGCGCCGTGATCATGAAGATTTGGGGGTCGTTTTCCACCCCCAAAGTCTTCCCGATCACGGGAACGCCGGGCTGGACAGGAGGGCAGAGATGGCCGAGGTGATGCTTTTCCACCACGCGCTGGGGCTGACTCCCGGCGTCGTCGCCTTCGCCGAGGAGCTGCGCCAGGCCGGGCACACCGTGCACACGCCCGACCTGTTCGGGGGCCGTACCTTCGGCAGCATCGAGGACGGGATGCGTTATGCCGGGGAGATCGGCTTCCCCGGCGAGGTGATCGAGCGCGGCGCCCGGGCCGTCGAGGGCCTGCCCGCCGGGCTGGTGTACGCCGGCTTCTCGCTCGGCGTGCTCCCGGCCCAGAAGCTGGCGCAGACGCGGCCGGGCGCGCGCGGCGCGCTGCTCTTCTATTCCTGCGTGCCGGTATCGGCGTTCGGCCCCGGCTGGCCCGACGGGGTGCCGGCGCAGGTGCACGGGATGGACGCCGACCCGGTCTTCGTGGGCGAGGGCGACATCGACGCCGCCCGCGAGCTCGTCGGGCAGGCCAGGGACGCGGAGCTGTTCCTGTACCCCGGCGACCAGCACTACTTCGCCGACAGCACGCTGCCGTCGTACGACGCGGACGCCACCGCGCTGCTGATCCAGCGGGTCCTCGGCTTCCTCAGTGCACGCTAGGCCAGGTGCACGCTAGGCCAGGTGCACGCTAGGCCAGGCCGAGACCCCGGCGGCCGGTCTCGTTGAGGTCCTCCCGCCGGAAGCGGTCCGGCCAGCTGCGCTCGTAGTGCTCGGCCGGGAAGTCGCCGGGGCTCGACCCGGTGAGGAAGGCATCCCGCACGCTCGGCGCGTAACGCTCGTTGCGCGGGCACCAGGGGGCGGCGGGGATGTACATGACGTTGCCCCAGCCCTGCTGGTCCCGGACGGGCGCGACGCTGTGGATCATGTCGCAGTGCCACCACACGGAGTCGCCCGCCTGGACGTCGGGGATGCCGCTGAGCGCCTGCATGAGCAGCGGGTGCCAGGTCTCGCCGGCCGGGAAGGTCTGGTTGACGGTGACCCCGCACATGTCGTCGTCGGGCACGTCGGCCAGCAGCGGGCGCAGCATGAGGTAGGCCATCGCGCCCGGGATCGGGACGGTGTGCAGCACGCCCTGGTCGCGGGCCATGTCGGACAGGGCGGTCCAGCCCTGGAAGGTGCGGAAGACCGAGCACATCGTGGTGCCGGGGTACTGCGGCCCGGCGGTGCGGTAGGCCGCGTCCCAGGGGTCGTACTGCTCGACGGTGCCGTCGAACAGGTGCCGGAAGGCCTGCTGGTAGGCCTGCGTCATCCACAGGTCGAGGTTGCCCGGGTCGAGGTGGGTGCCGAGGCCGGCCGAGTCGGCGCCCGGCGGGCGGCGGCGGATCCGGTCCGGGTACAGCGAGTCCCGGTCCGGGTCGAACCACCGCACGCCCTCGGACTCGTGCTTCCACTGGCGGTTGAGGAACCCCTGGACCCGCGCCATCCGGTCGTCCTGGCGGGCCTGCACCTGGGCCGCCGACCAGTAGATCGGGTAGATCTCGGGCTTGGAGCCGACGGTGCCGAAGAAGTCGTCGGCCGGCCCCTGGTAGTTCTCGAAGAACTTGTTGCCCTCGACGTAGCGGACGATGTCGCGATCCCAGCGCAGCGCCTGCTCCCGGTCGAAGTGCCCGCGCACGACGAGGCAGCCCCGCCGGCTCAGCCGCGCCAGCGCCGCCGCGGGCACCGTGCCGGCCTCGATGTCGGCGTAGTCGATGACGGGCCAGATCGCCTCGCCGCGTTCCCGCGCGGCGGCGATCTCGTCGACCTCGGCCTTGACCTGCCGCTCGACGACGGCGAAGACCTCCTCGACGGTGCGGCCCGACGCGGCGATGCGGGCACGCAGCGCCTCCTTGATCTGCCTGATAGCGGCGGGCAGGTCCGCGGGCGGCTCCTCCCAGTGCGGCAGGGCGGGAAGCGGGGCGGTTCGGGCGGTTCGGGCCGGGGCTGACATCGCATCATCCTTCTAGGAAAGTCTCCTTACTTGGAAAGACGATAACCCGTAAGGGCTTTTCTAGGCAAGAGTCCTGCCTAGAATTATCGACGTGGATCCCGCCATGCCCTCGCTGGAGCTCGTCCGCTCGCTGACCGACGAGCGCGTGCTGCGCGCCCTGATGCGGCACCGGCGGCTGACCCGGGCCGAACTAGCCGCCGAGACCGGCATCTCCAAGCCGACCGCGGGGGAGAGCGTGCGCCGCCTGACCGAGACGGGCTCGGTGGCGGCCACCGGTGAGCGGACTCCCGGCGGCCGCGGCCGGGGCCGGGTGGGCTCGTACTACGCCCTGGCCGGCGACATCGGCGTCGCCCTCGCCGTCAGCATCGCGCCGGGGGGCGTCACGGCCGAGTGCGTCGACGCCTACGGCGACACCGTGTCGCGGTCCGGCCGGCCGCTCGCCCGCCCGGCCCGGCCGGACGACGTCGCCGCCGCCCTGCGGGCCGCCGCGGCCGGGGCGCGGCCCAGGGGACGGCACGGCGCCGGCCTGACCCCGCGGCTGGCCGTGGTGAGCGCCGCCGACCCGGTGGACCGCCACGCCGGCCGGCTGATCCAGCTGCCGGACGCGCCGTTCCTGCTCGGCGAGCTCGATCCGGCCGAGGTCCTGGCGCCGCACGTCAGCGGGCCGGTCGCCGTCGACAACGACGTGAACTGGGCCGCGCGGGCCGAACGCGACCACGCCGGCGCCCCCGCCCTGGACGACTTCGCCTACCTGTTCCTCGGCGAGGGACTGGGCTGCGCGATCATCAGCGACGGCGAGGTCAGGCGCGGGCACGGCGGCTTCGCCGGCGAGATCGCGCACCTCGTCACGGCCGGCCCGCGGGGGCGGGCGATGCCGTTCATCGAGGTGTTCGGCGAGCTCGGGCTGCGGCAGCCCGGGGCGACCGCCATCGACGTGGGCCGGCTGCTGGCCGTCGCGGACGGCCCGGGCACCCAGGCGGCGGCCACCCGCCGCGCCCTCGGCCAGGCCATCGGCGGGGTCCTCGCCGCCGTCGTCGCGCTGGCCGACCCGGAGCTCGTCGTCATCGGCGGACCGTGGGGCAGCCATCCCGTGATCCTCGACCTCATCTCGGCGGCGGCCGCCGGTCACCGCAGGCACGTCCCCGTCCGGGCCGCCGGGCTCACGGCCGAGCCCTCGCTGGCCGGGGCCCGGCTCGAGGCGCTCGGCCGCCTCCGCTCCGCCATCGTCGCCGCCGCCTGCCGGGCCCATCCAGCGGTCGCCCGCCCCTAGCAGCCACCGGGGCCCAGAGGTCAAACCAAGGTTTGGCCAAAATCTCTATGCCGAACGGATCGTGGTTTCTCTTCCCGCGCCCGCTGTGCCGCCCAGGATCACGACGGCGCGGGTTCCGCCGTCCGGGGCCTCGGTGAGCACGATGGTGGCGCCGTGGGCGGCGGCGATCTCCCGGGCGATGGCCAGCCCGAGCCCGGCTGACCCGCTGGCCTGCTCCCGGCTGGCGTCCAGCCGGACGAACCGGCCGAACACCCGCTCCCGTTCCCCGGGCGGGATGCCGGGGCCGTCGTCGGCGATCTCGACCACGACGCCGTCCGGCCCGGCGGCGGCGGTGATGAGTACCCGGTGGCGGGCGTACCGGACCGCGTTGTCGAGCAGGTTGCGGAACATCCGCGACAGGTCCTCCGGGTTCCCGGCCGTGGCCGTCCCGGGGGGGACGGACAGGTCGATGCTGATGCCCGGCGCCGGGGTGGCGGCGGCGAGGCCGGCCAGCAGCGCGGCCAGGTCCGCCGGCTGGCGGCGCGCGGCGGGCTGCTGCGCGTCGGCCTTGGCCAGCACCAGCAGCTCGGCGATGAGCTGGTCCAGGCGCTGGGACTGCCGCACGGCCCGGCGCGCGATCTGCGGCCACGGCGCGCGGTCCGGGTGGGCCAGGCCCACCTCCAGCCCGGTGCGGATGGCGGTCAGCGGGCTGCGCAGCTCGTGCGAGGCGTCGGCGACGAAGCGGCGCTGCCGGGCCGCGCGCCGCGGCTCGCTCGCTGGCCGGATCGGTCCGCGGCAGGTCCGGGAAGGCCGCCTCGGCGCGCTCCTCGAGCCGCCGCATGACCTTCCTCTTGACCAGGGCACCGGCGATGAGCAGCGCGCCGGCGGCCGCCAGCCCGGCGATCGTGAGCGCGGTGCCCGCCTGGGTCGCGGCACTGCCCAGCGCGTACGCCCCGAACGAGACCGCGGCCGCCCACAGCACCCCGGCGGCGGCGTTGGCCACCAGGAAGCGGGAGCGCCGCATCCCGTTCAGGCCGGCGAAGAACGCGGCGTAGGTGCGCAGGACGGTGATGAATCGTCCGAAGAACACCACCTTGCCGCCGTGGCGGGCGAACAGGTACCGGCCGACCTGCAGCTTCCGGGCGTCCAGCCGCACCCAGTGGCCGTAGCGGCGGACCAGCCTCGTGCCGCCGTGCTGGCCCAGCCAGTAACCGCCGTTGTCGCCGGCGATGGCCGCGACCGCCGCGACGAGCGCAATCAGGCCGATATTGAGCCGGTGCGCCGAGCCGGCATACAGGGCCGCGGCGATCAGCGCCGTCTCCCCGGGCAGGGGCACGCCCATGCTTTCCAGCGCGACGAACAGGAACACCGCCAGGTACCCGTAGGACTGCAGCAGATGATTGATCAGCGCCATGCTCATGACGCCAAGCTAGAAAGCAGCACCTTTCCGCCCGCTTACAGCGCGCCGCGCCGCCATTCGCCGCCGCGCCCGGGTCGGGCTTACACCCCCCGATCTCGCCCGTTGTCGTCCGGCCCCGGTGTGGTGCGGGCGTTCTCCTCGGCCGCGGCGAGCAGGCTGAGGAACGGGCCGACCCGCTGTCCTTCCTGGGCGGGGTGCCGGAACAGGCTGTCGTGGTGGACGGTGTACCTGACGCGCCGCCCGGTGCGGGTGCGGGTGAGGTAACCGGCGGCCTCCAGGTCGGCCACGATCGCCTGGACGGTGCGTTCGGCCAGTCCCACGGCGGCGCTGATGTCCCGGATCCGGGCGCCGGGGTCGCGGGCGATCTCCACCAGCACGTGCCCGTGCCCGGTCAGCAGCGTCCAGCTGCCGCCGCCATGATCAGCATCGCTCACGCTTCCTGATTGTATAACTCGCGAGAGGAAACACGCGAGATTTTTCTCGTATTTCTATTGACAGGCCTCCGGCTGGAGACCGATCCTGGTGATGTCCTGATCAGGTCACCCACCGCGCGCGGCACAGGCATAGCGGCGCGCCCGCCAGAAGTGCAGCCGTACCCGGCCACAGGAGGTGACACAGATGCATGACGGCAGGTTCCCCTTTGAGGTGGTCAGCGGCGTGCCGGTCGTGACGGCACCCGAGGAGATCGACATCACCAGCGCCCCCGGGCTGCGGTCGGCCCTGGTGGAGGCAGCCGCGTACGGGCACGGCACGCTCGTGGTCGACATGACCCGGACCCAGTTCTGTGATTCGTCCGGCCTTCATACCTTGCTGGCGGCGCAAAAGCGCGCCCAGGCTGACGGCGGCGAGCTGCTGCTGGTCATCTCCGCCGCTCCCACCCTGCGCATTTTCGCGATCACCGGCATTGACCGCATGATCCCCAACTTCACGAGCCTGGACCAGGCCCTCGCGCAGCACGGCACTAGCGAACTTGACGGACAAGCCATGCCCAAGTGTGGTCAGGAGGGAACTCAGCCGGGCTGCGCGAGGCCGAGTTCTGCCACCAGCCCGGCCCTGGCTCGCGCCATCTCATCCCGGTCCGCAGGGTCAGCGGCCGGGTAGCGCGGGTCGATCGCGTGGAGCGCCGTGACCAGGATCGCGGCGGTAGCCAGCGTGCCGGCCTGTGCCCGCGTCACCTTGCCGGTGTAGCCCGGATCGTGGTCGCTCAGCCTGACAGCGCTCTCCGGCGTTACCAGCAGCGGTTCGATGAGGTCCGCCATGAAGCGGAGACGCTTGTCCATCCCCCAACGATGCCAGAACACCGCCCCGCTGGTTCCGTAGCCGCCAGCCGCCGGGAATGATTAGGTGGCCGGAGGACAAGGGACGGCTAGCCTGCCGGGGACATGCCGGGCGGGCGGAAGGAAACGTGGGGTTGCGATGCCATGGTTGCCGGACTTCGTGAATGCGGTGGAGCTGGCGCGCAGGCAGACTCGCGCCGTCGGCCAGGCCGATCCGGTCGGGCAGTACTTCGCCGCCCTGAACCAGGGCGACACGCACGCCCTGGAGACGGTGTGGCCGGGTGAGGTGGTCGTCTACGACCCCCATGCCGGCGAGGTCCGCGGTCATAGGCAGCTACGCCGGTTCGTTCGGCAGAGTCAATCCTTCCTGGACGAGCGTCATGCCCGGATCGAGACCGTAGCCTCCACCGTCGTCGGGGACCGGGCCGTGGTAGAGCTGCTGGCGCACCTGGCCCATGACGGGCGGGAACTGGCCTGGCCGGTGGCGGTCGTCGCCGAATCCCCGGACGACCGGTCGGTGGTGTTCCGCACCTACTGCACCGTGTGGCCGGTCGACGGACGGCGCGGCCTGCGGCCTCCCATCCTCGAGCCCGGGCCAGCCCGCCCCGGTGATGTCGTCGGCCGTTACCAGGCCGCGCTGGACGCGGGTGACACCGAGGCGGTCGTAAGCACCTTCACGCCGGACGGGTATTACCGCGAGCCCGGCGCCCCGCCCTTCGCCCACCGCGGCGCGAGTGAGCTCCGCTCGTTCTTCACCACCTGCTTCAGCGCAGGCGGCGGCATCGGCCTGCAGCCCTGCATGGTGACCGATGACGGCGTGCGCTGCGCCCTGGAATACAACTGCGTCCGCTGGGGCAGCCATGAACTGCCGCCCCAGGCGGGACTCGGCGTCTACGAGCGCGGCCCGGACGGACTGCTGGCCGCGGCCCGCGTCTACGACGATGTCGAACCCCCCGGCCCTGGCCACCGCTACTGACCGCGAACCACGGTGCGGTCACGCACGGCGGGCACCAGCGCGGCGAGCATCAGCATCCCGGTGAGCACGAAGGCCGCCGGGTAGCCGGTGGCGCCCACGAACAGGCCGAACACGGCGGGACCGGCCCCGTACCCGGCGTCGTAGGCCAGGTTCCACAGGGCGCTGGCGGTGCCGTAGCCGGAGGCCGGCGCACGGTCGATCATCAGCGCGAAGGTGACGTTCTGGGTGATCCCGAAGCCGATACCGAACAGGCACATGCCCGCGATCAGGGCGGCCGGGGTCGCCACCCAGATCAGGAGGGTCATCCCGGCGGCGGAGGCCAGCAGCCCGGGGACCAGCAGGCGGGCGTGACCGTGCCGGTCGCCGTGGCGCCCGGCCCACCAGCGGCTCGCCGTCGAGGCCACGGCCTGCACGAACAATCCGGCCGCGGCGACGCTGCCGGACACTCCGGCCGCGAGCGGCAGGAACGCGGCGACCACGCCTGCCGACACGGTGGTAGCCGCGAAGACCAGGGACAGCCGCAGCTGGGCGCCGGTCCGCAGGCTGGCCAGCAGGCCGGCTGACGGTGCCGCGCCCGGGTCCGCTCCGGCCGGGCGGCCAGCCGGGACGGCCAGCCAGGGGACTACCGCCAGCGGGGCTAGCGCGCTGACGGCCGTGATCACGATGACGACGGCGTAACCGGCGTGGCCGGCCAGCCAGACCCCGGACGGCAGCGCCACGATCGCGGGCACGCAGGACACGACCCCGGCCACGCCGAGCCCCTCGCCGCGCCGCTCCGGCGGCAGCGCCGTGGCCACCAGGGCCCCGGTGACGACGGTGTTGAGGCCGAAGCCGATGCCGCGGGCGATGCTGACCGCGACGATCATGGCGACGCTGCGCGGGCCAAGCAGCGCCAGGGCGGGTCCGCCGAGCAGCAGCGCCCCGGCGGCGAACACCACGCGGTAGCCATAGCGGCTCATCAGCCGGGCCGAGGTGAACTCGGCCAGCACGGTGGCCAGCATGAGCGATCCGGTCACCAGGCCGGCTTCGGCGCTCCCGGCGCCTGCCGACATGGCGTACATCGGCGTCACCGAGAGCAGGAGGTAGAAGCTGGTCAGCGCGCCGAAGGAGGACATCAGCACGAGCGCGAGACGGCCGCTGACGAGCCGTGCGCGGGGTGCGGGGCGGTCGGACGGGCCGCGGTGCGCGGTGCGGCCGGGGTGCTCGGTCTGGGTCATGGTGCTCATGTACGTGACGCTAGGCGCCAACCGGAGCACTCATAAGGTCCAATTCCATGCCTGTTCAGTGATCCGGTTTACGCCGGGCTGTCACATCCTGCCGGGCGCCCGCGCCGGCAGCTCGTCCCGCGGTCATATGTCCCTTATGACGAGGCTGCGGCGGTGGCCGTGTGGGCCACGGCCGCCTGGTGGGCCGCGCTGGCCCGCCCGGCCGCGTTACCCGAGACCCAGTTGAGCAAGGGCGGAAGCAGGAGGGTCGGGAACACCAGCGGCAGGAGTATCCCGAGCCAGCCCCACACGGTATTCCCGGCGTAGCCGGTCCACTGCCAGCGCAGGGCGTAACCGCCGATAATGGTGACGATCCACCCGGCGGCCAGGGCGGCGATGATTACCATCTGATACGGCCGCAGGCGGGCCTGCGGCCGCCGGGCCCGCCTGCTGGCCAGCGCCATCGTGGTCGTGACAGCGGCCGGCAGCACGAGCAGGTTAAGCCAGGCCCAGAGCGTCTGGCCGCGGAACCCGGTCCAGTTGAGCGGGATCAGGTAGCCGGCGATGACCAGCCCGGTCCAGGCCGCGATGGCGGCGGCGTAGATGACGCGCCTGCCCTTGCCGATGTAGTCCTTGTCCTGGATCCACAGCGGGATGGCGCCGAGGGCGACCGGGGACAGCAGGAGGGTGAGCCAGGCCCACAACTGGTTGTTGCCCCGGAAGCCCGTCCATTGCCAGCCCCGGGTGTAGCCGCCCCACAGCATGACCGCCAGGGCGGCAGCCGCCACCCACGCGGCGGCTTTGCGTGCCTTGCCGTTTCCCGTGATCCGGCGCATGGCGCTCGCCGGCGCGGCGGCCTGGGCGGCGGCCTGGGCGGCGCGCTTGCCGGCTGCTTCCGCGGACGGAGCCCACGGCAGGCCGGCTTGCTCCAGCTTGTCCGCCAGCGCCGTGCGCAGCAGCGCCTTCGCCATGCGTTCGGTGCCGGTGCCAGTGCCAGCGGTCGCCTGGTCCAGCTCGACCAGGGCACTGAGCCCCAGCAGCTCATCCGGCTCGATGGTGCAGGTCAGGGGAGTCATCTCACGGTTCCTTCCACGCAGGCCGGCGGTGCTCTGCCGTGTTTGCCTATAAGGAAGGATCGGCCGGGCGGGCGGCGGAGCCCTTGAACGAATCTGCTCAGCCGTTGAACGAACCTGCTGGATCCGGCCCGCAGTAGGATTCGGGTGATGGCCGCGAAGGGTCTGGGTGGGGCATGGCCACGACAGGGTCCGGAGCTGAGCATCGCCGAACAGGCAGGCGCCAGGGGCTGCCGGGCACGATGCGCGGCTTCCTATGGCCAACCGAGTTCCTGGTGTTCTCGGACTTCCTGGCCGCCGATCCGCACGCGCACGGTGCGCTGCAGCTGTCCGTCGGGATCGGCGGGAGTCCGCGCGTCCGGCTGGACGGCGCCTGGCGAAGGGCCCGCGGCGTGCTCATCGATACAGATGTCCCGCACGCGTTCGACTGTGACAGGCAGCTGACCGCGATCGGCTGGATCGAAGGCGAGAGCCGGCTCGCCGGGCAGCTTCGCGACCGCGTCCTGGACGGCCGGCCGTATGCCCTGCTCGATGAGCCGCTGTGCGACCAGATCGCGGGCGTGCTAGGTCCCGCGTCCGGCAAGACGGCCGGCTGCCCGGAGGCGTATAAGCGATGGCGTGATGCGCTCGGCCGGCTCCCGATCGACGTGACGCCCGAGCCCGAGTACGACGACCGCATCGCGGCCGTCCTTGACCATCTGCGCGCCACGCCGTCACCGCCGCCGTCGATCGGGGACCTCACGCGTATCGCGCACCTGTCACAGAGCAGGCTCCAGCACCTGTTCCGCGACCAGGTTGGCGTCCCCATCCGCCGGTACCTCCTCTGGCACCGGTACCTGACCGCGTTGAGCCTGCTCGCCGACGGCGCGTCCGTGACACGCGCCGCGCACGCGGCCGGCTTCGCCGACAGCGCGCACCTGACCCGGACCGCAGTCCGGATGAACGGCTTCACGCCGACGAAGATGCCGTTCGGCATGTGGCTGACGAACTGCCGCTGACGACCGCTCCTCACCATCCTGACGATGGACGCCCGTTTCGATTACCTCACCGAGTACGTTCGCCGGCGTCGGCGTAATCCCCGGAAGAACGTATCAGCAGAGGTCGCGCCCTCCTCTGAGAAGGTTCCAGTTCGAGAACCAGGCGCCCTGATAACGCAAGTGCGCAAGTCAGTCGGTTCCGTTGGTGGTGTGCGGGTCCTGGCGAGGAGGGAACGTTCGCCGCCACCGTTGACATGCCAGCTATCAATATGATATCACTTTAATCAGTGATCGGGTGGCCGACACCACACTCCGCAGGAGGCATCCCGATGAACGGACCCAACGACAACACCGCTGCGAAAGGCCTGCGCGGGTGGTGGCTATCTCCCCCGCGACCCGGCATGCACCGCCTGATCAACCCATGGGAATACCGCCACCTCCGCGTCTCAGGGGCCGCGCGTATTGCCGGTGGCAGTGTCGCGGCCGCCGCGGGCGTCGTGTGCCTCTCGTACGACGTCTACGGATGGGCAGCCTTCTTCCTGGCTACCGGGGCGCTGAATCTCGGGGGCGGCTACTGGTACATCACTATCGCCCGCTCCGCACCCGCCCCAACATGAGCCTGGTCAGACGCCCGCCGGAGCGATGATGCCCGTACTCGCGGACCGGATCGCCAGTTCCGGTTGACCGGCTAGACGAGACCTTCCTGCAGGGCCAGCCGGGTCAGGTCAGCGCGCCTGCGGCAGCTGGTCTTGTCCCGGATGCGGTCCAGGTGGGAGCGGACAGTGCTGATGCTGATAAACAGCTGACTGGCGATCTGCGCATCCGTCTGCCCCTGCGCCACCAGCGTGATCAGCTCCTGCTCGCGCGGGCTGAGCCCGCTGAGTCCCGGCGGCTTGCCGGCGGCCGGCCCGGCCTGGGCGCCGGATTCGGCGAGCAGAAGCAGGAATTCCGCGGCGGTGTCCAGCGTCATCATCGCACCGCGCGCTTCCGCCGCCCGCATCCGGTCCGCTCCCAGGGCCTCCGCGGCGCTCTGCAGCAGCTCCCGGCGGCGCTGCACATTGCGAGCTGTCTCCACTAGATCGCTGTCACGCATGATCTCCAGGTAAGCGGCCCACACGGTGACCCCGCCTGCCCAGTTCCCCGACGCAGTGCACAGTTCCCCGCCAAGAGACAGGCACATCCGCTGCCGTCTCCGGTCCCGGATGCGCGCGGCCAGCTTCAGCGCCGCACCCAGGTGCATCCAGGCGTCGGTCAGGTCACCGGCCCGGGTATCCAGGCGCGCCCGGAGAAGCATCCCGAAGGCCTCCGCGGACAGGTCGCCGGCGGCGCGCGCCAGGGCCACCGCATCGGTGCAGCCTTCCCGGGCGGCGGCGAGGTCCCCGGCCTCGGTCAAGGCCACGGTCAGGCGGAGGCTGCATTCGCGCGCGACCTCACCGGGAATGCGAGCCGGGTCGATCTGACGCGCCTGGCGGGCCCACTGCACGGCTTCTTCGAATTCGCCGGCGAAATAGGCGGCCTGCGACATGGTGACGAGGGCGACGGCCTCGCCGGTCAGGCTGCCCGTCTGGCGGGCCATGGCCAGACCGCGGCGAGCCTCCTCGGCACCCTCGCGGCTGCGGCCGAGGACGAGGACGAGGACGTCGGCCCGGCCGCATAGGGCCATGGCAAGCTCCGGTGACGGGCCGTCTTCGGCCAGGCAATCACGGGCCGCGGTGAAGTGATCCAGCCCGGCGGCCACATCGCCGGTGGCCACGGCTGCCTGGCCGAGATAGAACTGCGCGGTACCCCATTCCACACTGCCCGGTGCGGCGTGAACGGCGGCCGTGCTCAGCAGCGTGTATCCCTCCGCGCCGCGGCCTCGCAGCAGCCACCAGGGCATCAGGGCGACCGTCAGCCGCAGCGCCGTGGTCCCGTCATGCTTCATGGCCCAGTCAAGAGCCTGGCGCATGTTGGCGTCCTGGGCGTCCAGCCACCGGCCGGCCGCCAGCTCCCCGCCGCTGGTCGCCCTGAGCGCCGCGGCCTGCTCGGCTGTGGCCAGCGCGTACTGAGCCAGCGCCGCGAGACTCCCGGAAAGCTCTCCGGCCGCGGTGAGCCGGTCTCGTCCGAACGCACGCAAGGTCTCCAGCATCAGGTACCGCGTCCGGCCGTCCGGGCCGATGCGGGGCGGGGCCAGCAGCGAGCAGTCGACCAGATGCAGCATCGCCGGCTCGGTACCTTCCCCGGCCACCGCCGCCGCGGCGTCCAGGGTGAACGGGCCGGGGAACACGGCCGCCTGGCGGAACGCCCGCTGTTCCACCACATCCAGCAGCTGGTAGCTCCATTCCACCGTGGCCGCCAGCGACCGGTGCCGTGCTGCGGCCGTCCGGTCCGCGCTGGTCAGCAGCGGGAAACTGGCCTCCAGCCGGTCCAGCAGCTGGCCAAGTCCCAGGGCGTCAACCCTGGCCGCGGCCAGCTCGATCGCGAGCGGCATGCCGTCCAGCCGGGCGACCAGCTGTCCTGCCAGCGGCCCGGAATCGTCATCGAGAACAAAGCGGGGATCGGCCCGGCGGGCCCGGTCCGCGAACAAGGCCACCGCGGGCCCGCCCACGTCAGGCTGCGCGTCAGGTCCGGCGACCGGCAGCGGCGGCAACCGGAACCGCGCTTCGCCGGCCATCCCGATAGGCTCCCGGCTGGTGGCGAGTATCCGCACGTCATCAGCGGCTGCCAGCAGCAGTGCGCAAAGCTCCGCCACCGCGGCCAGCAGATGCTCGCAGTTGTCAAGCACCAGCAAGGACTGCTGCCGCCCCAGGCCGGCGAGCAGCGAATCAGTGACGGATCCGCCGGGTGCCTGCTTAAGGCCGAGTGCCGCCGCGACGACCGCGGGAACCTGCTCCGGGTCCCGCACGGCGGCGAGCTCGACGAACCAGGCCCCGTCCGCGAACCGCGGCGCGGCCCGGCGCGCCATCTCACCGGCGAGCCGGGTCTTGCCCACCCCACCCGGTCCGGTCACCGTCACCAGCCTGTACTCGGCGACGAGATCCGCGAGAGTCTCGATCTCTTCCGCCCGGCCAAAAAAGCTGGTTAGCGGCGGCACGAACCCGTGCATGCCGCCGATAGCCGCAGTCACAGCACCCTCCCCCACAAGCCGAACCATACCGACCGACAGCGGGATCGGGCTACCGGCCTGTCCGGGACCCGGAGCCCGGCCGCGCCTTAACTGACGCCTATCTGGCCGGCGTGTCGGCCCGCCGCGGAACTCAGCCGTCCGGCAGAATGCAACAAGGCCCCCTTCATGTATGAGATGAAGGGGGCCTTGTCCGGCCACGCCGCTCCAGGCCGGCCAGCTGCCCGGCCGTCCCGGCGCCACGCGCCACCCGCCAGGCCAGGCACCCGCAGGAAATACCGGTTTCCCGGCCTTTCCCGCGCCTCTGGGGTTACCCCCGGATGGTGCCCGTTTCCAACGGTGAATGTATTTCTACGCCCTTTCCGCAAGCCACGCAAGAGCCTCGTTTAAGTATTTTCCCGTCCACATGATGTCCACAGAATTGGGCCGGTTATCCGCACGTCACCTTGGTTATCCACCGCCTTATGCACAAGCAGTCCACAGGCCCCGGACGGTCATGGCTCAGATGGAGCTGATGGCGCCCCCGTCCACCGGGATCATCGCGCCGGTGGTGTAGGACGCGGCGGGGGAGAGCAGGAACGCGGCCGCCCGGCCGAACTCCTCGGGCTCGCCGTACCTGCGCAGCGGGATGCGCTCGGACAGGCGGGCCCGCACCTCGTCGGGGTCGCCGCGGAGGGCGTCAAGTTCACGGACCCGGTCGGTGGCGATCCTCACCGGTAGTATCCCGTTGACCCGGATCCCGGCCGGCCCGAGCTCGCCGGCCAGGGTCTTCACCACCCCGGCCAGCCCCGGGAACAGCCCGTTGGAGATGGCGAGTTCCGCGAGCGGCACGCGCACCGAGGAGGCCAGCACGAAGACGATCGAGCCGCCCGTCCCGGTGAGCGCGCCGCCCGCCGTACCGCCGTCGCCGCGGCCGCCCAGATTGGCGGCGAGCACCCGGGCCAGCCGGACGGCGCCCAGGAAGACGCTCTCGAACGCCGACCGCCACGCTTCGTCCGCGGTGGTCGCGACCGTCCCCGGCGGCGATCCGCCCACGCTGATCAGCGCGCCGTCCAGGCGGCCGAAACGATCCCTGGCCGCCGCGATGAGCCGGTCCGGGGTGGCCGGATCGGCGTTGTCCGCGACGATCCAGGCGACGGCGTCCGGCGCGAGGCGAGCCACGGCCGACGCCGCCGTCGCCTCGTGCGGAGCGCTGAGCATGACGTGGGCCCCGTCCGCGACAAGTGCCTGCGCCGCGGCGAACCCGAGACCGCGGCTGCCGCCGGTTACCAGGTAAACCCGATCGCGCAATCCAAGATCCATCCGGCCATTCTGCCCGGGGTGATGGCCGACTCGGCGGCCCGCCCCTGTCCCGGCCCGGCTAGGGCAGGCTCCAGTGCTGGTTCGCCGCTCTTGCCTGGGCCCCCGTCGCCGGCGTGCCGGTTCCGGCGCGGAACTCAGCCCTGCGGCAGAATGCAACAAGGCCCCCTTCATGTATGAGATGAAGGGGGCCTTGTCTGGCCACGCCGCTCCAGGCCGACCGGTTGCCCGGCCTCCCTAGCGCCGCGCGCCAGCCCGCCAGGGCCAGGCACCCGCAGCAAACACCGGTTTCCCGGCCTTTCCCGCGTCCCGGAGTCTCCCCCGGATGGTGCCCGTTTCCAACGGTGAATGTATTTCTACGCCCTTTCCGCGAGTCGCGCAAGAGCCTGCGGGAATTCAATTCGAGTTTTCTCGGCGTCCACATGATGTCCACAAAATTCCGCCGGTTATCCGCACCTTACGGCGGTTATCCACTGGCTTATGCACAAGTGGTCCACAGGTTACCTGGCGTAACTCAGGGAACACCAGCGCAAGGTCGCCGGAAATACGATTGCCCCGAAGGCGGCTCAGCCTCTCGTACAGGCTTGCATTATTGACACGTCCATAGCGTGAGCCGGTTCGATTCCGGCCATCTCCGCTTACTCGCGCGCCGCGGCGGTCCGGCGCGACCTGCGCAGGCCGAACCCCCCGAAGGCAACCAGCAGCGTCCCGCCGCCCAGCGTGGCCAGCCACGGCGCCAGGCCGGGCCCGCCGTCCGGCGCGGTCCCGCCCAGGCCGGTCGCGGCGCCGCCGCGCGGGGCGGCCGGCCTGACCGCCGCGTCGGTCAGGTTGTCGATCTTCAGCCCGGAGGTCCCGTCGAGCACGACGATGGTGTGGACCGAGCCGGCGGCCAGCGTGACGGGCATGGCGGCGTGCCCGCCCGCCGCGGTGAACGCCACCGTGGGCGTCCCCGGCCGGACGGCCTGGTACTGCGTGGCCGAGCCGAAGGCCAGCTGCCGGGCGAGGACGTCGGACCCCACGCTGACCGTGATCTGGGGCTGCTTCACCGACGCCTGGATGACCCGGACGAGCACGTCGCCCGTCGACCCGGCCGGCCCGGCCATCTGGTCCTGCAGCACTTCCAGCCGCCGTCCCGAGACCGATCCGATGCTGGCCACGGTGTAGTTCGTCGCCGCGCTCACCATGAAGCTGGTCGAGACCGACGGGGGACTCGAGGCCGGGGCGCCGACCGGGCGCATCGCCACCGTGTACTGGCCGACGCTGACCGGCATGTAGTCGGATACCGCGCCGTACCCGACGTGCCTCAGCACGGTCGGGTGCGCCGGATTGCCGAACGGGTACAGGTAGATGTCCTCAGGCGTGCCGGGCGAGAGGTTGGCGCAGCGCACCCAGCCCTGGCTCGCGGCCGCGGCCGCGTCTGCCGGGACGGCCCCGGCGACGGGACCGCCGAGCAGCGCGGCGACCGCGGTGAGCAGGACGAGACGCCTGCCTAGCCTCATCGTTGGTTCCTTTCCGCCACGAGCACGGCCATCACCCGGTGAGCCGGGCGGAGACCACGACGTTACTGAGGTAGCTGCCGAGCGACCGGTCGAAGATGCCGCCGCAGGTGATCAGGCGCAGCTCCGCGTCCGGGACGGAGCCGTACACCGCGGCGGTGGGAAACCGGTCCTTCGGGTACAGCCGGACGCTGGTGATGGTGAAGACCGCCATCGTCCCGTCGGCGCGGCCCACGTACACGCGCTCGCCGGGGCGCAGGGTCCGCAGCCAGAAGAAGATGCCCGGCCCGCTGCGCGAGTCGACGTGGCCGGCGATGACGGCGGCGCCGACCGCGCCGGGCCGCGGGCCGCCGGTGTACCAGCCCGCCACCGCGGTGCTGGCCGGCACCTGAAGCGTGCCGTTCTTGTTGAGGCCGAGAGCCGTCAGCGAGGTCCGGACCCCGATCGCCGGGACGCTCACCCAGGCCGGCCGGGCGGTCGGCCCGGCCGTCTGCACCGAGGCCGGCAGCGCGGCCCGGCCGGAGGGCGGGGGGATCGGCGCTGGCCTCGCGACCGGCGCGGCGGGCGCGGCCGAGAGGGCGGCCGCGGCCAGCCCGGTGGTCCCGACGGCCATGGTCACCAGCCCGGCGCCGACCACGCACGTCGCCAGCAGCCGCCGTGAGGACCGGCGGCGCCGGGGCAGGTGCCGCGACGCCCACAAGCTGAGGGTGGTCGTCAGGACCTGGCCCCACGACGGCGCCACCTTGGCCGCGGGCGCGGCCTCCGGCGCACCTGCCGGCGCTTCACCCGGCCCGCAGATCGTCGGCTCGAGCGTGGTGACGCCCGGTGACTTCACCGCCTGCCAGGCCGGATCCCACCAGTCGGACGGCAGGCAGGTGACCGCGGGCTCTGGCGCTGCCGGCCCGCTGTAGCCCATCGTGCTCCCCGTCTCCGCCGCTGTCTGGCACAGCAGAGTACACCTGAGAAGCCCGGATAATCCGGAATGCTCGCATGAGTCCCGCACGCCACGTTGGCCCGGCATGCCCCTTAGGTCCGCCCGCTCACGCGCGAGCTCAATGGTCAGAGCAACAGCCTCTTAAGCTGATGGTTCGGGGTTCGAGTCCCTGGCGGCGCACGCAATGGGGTAAGCAGGTAGCCCTACGCGGTTGTAGCTCAGCAGGTCAGAGCGTCACCTTGCCAAGGTGAAGGTCGCCGGTTCGAAACCGGTCAACCGCTCGTGGATGAAGAAGCAGAGCGCCGCTCGACGAAGCAGGTCATCGTGATCCGGCGTGACCTGAGGATGCGCCGCGGCAAGGAGATAGCCCAGGGCGCGCACGCCTCGATGGCGTGGCTGCGGCAGCGGGTGCTGCCGCGGATGAGCCCGGCGGGGACGGTGGATCACCTTCAGTTCTCTTCCGCCGAACGGGCGTGGCTCGAGGGCAGCCTCCGCAAGGTCACCGTCAAGGTGGGTTCGGAGGAGGAGCTGCTGGCTGTCTACGAAAAGGCACTCCAGGCCGGGCTGGCGGTGCACCTGATCACCGACCGGGGCCTGACCGAGTTCGGCGGCGTCCCGACCCGGACCTGCCTGGCAGTCGGCCCGGACTACGACGAGCTCATCGACCCGGTGACCGGCGACCTCGAGCTGTACTGAGTGATCCTCGCTGCGCAGCCTGATCCTCGCTACGCAGCAGCGACATGTTGCTCGCGCTGGCGGGCTTCCTCCCGGGTGAGCGGGCGGCTGCGGCCGGATCCGGGCGTTTCCGCGGAAACGCCCGGGAGCACGGTGCCCTTCCCCGCACCGTTTCCTGAGTGGAATTTTTTCCCTCAGGAAACGCTAGCAGGAATCCAAGGCACCCTGGGGCGGCCCGCAACCCGACGTTCCCGCGGAGACGCCCCAGCACGGCCCGCCCACAGCGAGATAGCTCAGCCGGTTAGAGCGGCGGCCCCATAAGCCGCAGGTCGTGAGTTCGACTCTCACTCTCGCTACGCAACCAGGCACTGAGCAAGCACAGGTGCCGTCATTCCGGTGTCGCCCAACGGCAGGGCCGCTGGCCGTTAACCAGCTGATCGGGGTTCGAATCCCTGCACCGGAGCCAGATCTGAACCTTTTGCGCCACTCAGGTAGTCATACAAGTGGTCGCGTCGGGCAGGCCGGAGGTGCCGTGGACGCCGAGGTCGAGGGTTTCGCGCAGTTCGTCGCCGCGCGCGAGCGAGCGCTGCTGCGGACGGCGTGGCTGCTGACCGGAGACTGGGCGCTGGCCGAGGACCTGGTCCAGACGGCGCTGGTGCGGTCCTGGCCCCGCTGGGAGGGGATCAGGCGGCGCGACGACCCGGAGATCTACGTGCGCCGGGTCATGGTGAACACCTGGGCGAGCTGGAGCCGCCGCCGGTGGCGTTCGGAACGTGCCTCGGGGGCCGTTCCTGACCAACCCGCGCCCGGGGACATGGCGGCCGAGGTCGCGGTCCGGGTGGCCGTGCGCAGCGCGCTGAGGTCGCTGACCGGCCGGGAGCGGGCCGTGCTGGTGCTGCGGGTCTTCGACGACCTGTCCGAGGCGCAGGTGGCCCAAGTGCTTGACTGCCCGGTCGGGACGGTCAAGAGCACGATGGCCCGGGCCGCGGCCCGGTTGCGCGGTGATCCCCGGCTGGCTGAGTTGCTGGATAGGCAGGCTCGATGAACGGGACGGACAGGCGGTTGCGTGATCTCCTGGAGGCCGCGGTCGGCGAACCGCCGCACCGGGTGGACGTCGACGCGGTGCGCCGCCGGGTGGTCCGGCGCCGGGTCATCGAGGGCATCGCCGGAGCCGCGGCGGTGGCCGTCATCGCCGTCGCCATCCCGGCCCTTGGTCATGGCCCGGCGCGGAACCAGCTGCCGCAGGCGGCGCGCGGGCCGGTCGCGTATGTCGGCAACGGCGTGACCGGCGCCGTGACGCCGATCACGACCGGGACGAACCAGGTCGGCCGGCCGATCAAGATCGCCCTGAACGGGCTCGTGGTCACCCCGGACGGGAAGACCGTCTACGTCGAAAACGACAAGTCCGGCACGGTGACCCCGATCAGCACCGCCACCGGCACCCCGGGCCGGCCGATCAAGGTCGGCCCCGTTCCCGAGTCGATGGCGATCACGCCGAACGGGCGGACCCTCTACGTCGCCGACATCAACGCGAACACCGTGACCCCGATCAGCACCGCCACCAACACCGCCGGCCGCCGATCCAGGTCGGGATCCGCCCCCGGGGGATCGTGATCACGCCGGATGGCAAGACCGCCTACGTCGTCAACCAGAGCTCGAACACGGTGACGCCGATCGCGACCGCGACCAACAAGCCGGGGAAACCGATCAAGGTCGGCGACGGCCCGTTCGCGATCGCGATGGCCCCGGACGGGAAGACCGTCTACACCGCCAATCCCGGGTTCGGCAACACCGTGACCCCGATCAGCACCGCGACCAACAAACCCGGAAAGTCGATCACGGTCGGCAAGCTTCCCTTCGCCATCGCCATCTCGCCGGACAGCAAGACCGTCTACGTCCTCGACTCCGGCGCCGACACGGTGACGCCGATCGCGGCCGCCACCGGCAGGCCGGGCCCGCCGATCAAGGTCGGAAAGGAACCGATGACGATCACGATCACCCCGGACGGCAAGACCGTCTACGTCGCCAACTACGACTCGGGCACGGTGACCCCGATCAGCACCGCCACCAACACCCCGGGCCTGCCGATCAGGGTCGGCCCGCA
Source organism: uncultured Actinomycetes bacterium (assembly GCA_963722275.1). GTDB lineage: Bacteria > Actinomycetota > Actinomycetes > Streptosporangiales > Streptosporangiaceae > Palsa-504. The sequence continues at coordinate 158,832 of CAVRMX010000034.1, forward strand.
GGCGATCGCGATCGCGATCACGCCGGACGGCAAGACCGCCTACGCGGTCAGCTGGCAGGACGGCACGGTGACGCCGATCAGCACCGCCACCAGCAAGCCAGGCCGCCGATTCACATCGGCCGCGCCGCGTTCGCGATCGTGATCGCACGCTGACCCGCCGCGACCGGCGCCCGCCGGGTCTGGGTGGTAGGGCGGGCCGCGCTGTGCGATCGTTGGGTCACCGGCCGGGTGAGGGGCCTTGGCGCAGGGCTCCTGGAGCGGAGGCTGGACAGGGTCTGGGGGGTAATGATGGCCACGGTGTATGTGTCGTCCACGGTCGCTGACCTGGCCGAGGAGCGGCGGGCGGTGCTGGACTGGCTGCGGCTGGCGCGGCATCAGGCGGTGGACAGTTACCTGCCCGACAGCGAGACGGTGCGGGACAGCTGCCTGGATGATGTCGCCGGGTGTGACTTGTACGTGCTGATCGCGGGGCACCGGTACGGGTTCCAGCCCGCGGAGGATAATCCGGAGGGCCTGTCGATCACGCAGCTGGAGTTCCGGCGGGCGGGTGAGTGCGGCATTCCGCGGGTGGCGCTGCTGCGCACCAGCGTTCCCGATGTGCGGCTTCGGATTTGCTGGATCCGGCCCGGGCGCGCGCTGGTGCTCGGGGTTCCGGGAGGAGGTGGCCCGCCGGGTGCGTGCGGCGGAGTTCAGCGACCTGCAGGGGCTGGTCCAGGGGCTGAGCGCCGGGATCCAGGGCGAGCTGGACAAGCTCGGAAAGCGGGAGGAGCGGCCGGGCGGCCGGGAGGCGGCGGGCGTGGCGTTGCGGCTGGCGCCGCGGCCGGTGTTCCTGGCCGGGCGGGAGGGGCTGCTGGCGGACCTGGATGCCCGGCTGGCGCCGGGGAGGGGCGCCGGGCCGCGGGTGGCGGTGTTGTGCGGGCTGGGCGGTGCGGGCAAGACCAGCGTGGCGGTGGAGTACGCGCACCGGCATCTGGCCGAGGTGGGGGTGTGCTGGCAGTTCGCGGCCGAGGACCCGGCGGTGCTGGCGGCGGAGTTCGCGCGTGCTGGCCGCCGAGCTGGGGGCGCGGGAGGTGGCGGACGCGCGGGATCCGGTGGCCTCGGTGCACGCGGTGCTGGCCCGGGCAGGAGGCCGGGTGGCTGGTGGTGTTCGACAACGTGCCGGACCGGGCGTCGGTGGCAGGCGTTCGTGCCGCCGGCCGGGCCGGGCCGGGTGCTGATCACCACGCAGAACCAGCACTGGCCGCCCGGCCAGGCGCTGGACGTCCCGGTGCTCGACCGGGAGGTGGCGGCGGGTTTCCTGGTGGACCGGACCGGTGACCCGGACCGGGCGGCGGCCTTGGAGCTGGCCGGCGAGCTGGGCGGGCTGCCGCTGGCGCTGGAGCAGGCTGCCGCGTACATGCAGGCCACCGGGACCACCCTGGCCCGGTACCTGCCGGTGTTCCGGGACCGGCAGGCGGACCTGCTGGCCCGCGGCGAGGTCGCCGGGCACCGGCGGACGTGGCGGCCACGCTGGGCCTGGCCCTGTCCCGGCTGGCAGACGAGGCCCCGGCGGCGGCGGGGCTGGTGCGGCTGCTGGCGTTCCTGGCGCCCGAGCCGGTGCCGCTGGCCCTGCTGCTCGCCGGTGAGCAGGCCGCGGGTCTGCTGGGCCCTGAGGTGGCGGCCGCGGTGGGGCCGTTGCTGGGTGATCCGGTGGCGGCGGGGGATGCGGTCGCCGCGCTGCGCCGCTATTCGCTGGTCACCCCGGCCGGGGACGGCCTGGTGCTGGTGCACCGCCTGGTGCAGGCGATCACCCGCGCCCAGCTGCCGGCGGAGGCGGCCAGTCAGTGGGAGCAGGCCGCCGCCGCCCTGGTCGAGGCGGCGATCCCCGCCGACGCGGAACTGCCCGCAGCGTGGCCGGTGTTCGCGGTGCTGCTGCCGCACGCCCGGGCGGTCCTTGACCTGACCAGCGGCGGCATGTGGCAGATCGCGCAGTACCTCGGCTTTAGCGGCAGCTATCCGGCGGCCCGGGACCTGTTCGCAGCTGATCGCGACGCGTACCGGGATAGCGACGCCTACGGGCCCGAGCACCCGCGACACCCTGGCCGCCCGCCACAACCTCGCCGTCTGGACCGGGCAGGCGGGGGATGCGGCCGGGGCCCGCGACCAGTTCGCCGCCCTGCTGCCCCTCCGCGAGCGGGTCCTGGGTCCCGAGCACCCGGCACCCTGGTCACCCGTAACCAGCTCGCCCGCTGGACGGGGGAGGCGGGGGATGCGGCCGGGGCCCGCGACCAGTTCGCCGCCCTGCTGCCCATCCGCGAGCGGGTCCTGGGCCCCGAGCACCCCGAGCACCCTGACCACCCGCGACAACCTCGCCTCCTGGACCGGGGAGGCGGGGGATGCGGCCGGGGCCCGTGACCAGTACGCCGCCCTGCTGCCCATCAACGAGCGGGTCCTGGGACCCGAGCACCCCGACACCCTGATCACCCGCAGCCAGCTCGCCCGCTGGACCGGGGAGGCGGGGGATGCGGCCGGGGCCCGCGACCAGTTCGCCGCCCTGCTGCCCCTTCGCGAGCGGGTCCTGGGCCCCGAGCACCCCGGCACCCTGACCACCCGCGGCAACCTCGCCCGCTGGACCGGGGAGGCGGGGGATGCGGCCGGGGCCCGCGACCAGTACGCCGCCCTGCTGCCCATCAGCGAGCGGGTCCTGGGCCCCGAGCACCCCGACACCCTGACCACCCGCGCAACCTCGCCTACTGGACCGGGCAGGCGGGGGACGCGGCTCTTGACGTGACCTGATCCAGGAGCTTACAGACTGGGCGGGGAAGACCGCGGGGTCGCCTTCGGTCGGTTTGACCGTCCTTCAGGTCGGCCCGACGGCAGGCGCCAACGGCGGCGTGGGCGGAATCCTCATCCAGCTGGCGCAGCACGAGGGAATCCGGGTCATCGGGGCGCCTCGCCCCGTCATCACGATGCCCACAGGGCCGCCGGCGTCGAACCCGTCGACCACGACGACCCGAAACTCGCCGAACGCGTCCGGCAGCTCCCCTCGACGACGTGGCCGCGGCGCGATACGTATGCCCTCGTCAGCGCGGCGATACCTTCCGCGCCAAGGTGGCAGACCAGCAGGACGAAATCGATCAGGAACTCCGCGGGATCGCCGCGCAGGTAGGACTGCGGTTGATCGACGTACCCACGGGGCTGGCCACCGCTGAACGCGTGAGATGGAGTTCCGCGCGTCTGGCTGAGTTGGGACTGCCAGGCCGCTAGTCTCTTGTGCTCATGAGCATGACCGCATCAACGGCGCCGGCGCCTTACCGGTCAATCGTGGACGCACTGCTCATCCTGGTGCGTGATGGTCATGTGCTTCTCGCGCAGCGCCAGGGGACCGGCTACGCGGACGGCGCTTGGAACCTCCCGTCAGGCAAGCTCGAGCACGGCGAGACCGTCGTGCAGGCAGCCATGCGAGAAGGCTCAGAAGAGATCGGCATAAACGCCACTGAAAGCGACCTTGAATTCGCCCATCTTATCCACTACCGCAATGCTCTGGGTGATGCTCGGATAGGCGTCTTTTTTCATGTTCGGAACTGGCAGGGTGAGCCATACAACGCCGAGCCGCATAAATGTTCGCAGATTAGATGGTGGCCACTCGACGGGCTCCCCGGCCAGACTTACCCTTACACGGCAGAAGGCATCGGGGCCTACCAGCGCGGGACGCTGTTCTCCGCGGTGGGATGGCAGCCTTCATAAGGTTTGCGCGGCGGCGTCAGCCTCCCGCGCTCCCTGCTCGATGACGACTTAAGTTGTCAAAGCTCGGTTACGGGACAGGAAGCACGGTCGCGGAGAAGTTGATGTCGTTGCCGGGCCCGAAGGAGAGCGGCCTGACCGACAGCGACTCGGCGTCTACCGCGTAGTTGCCCACCTCGGCCCCGACGATGAGCCGGTGACCGCCCGGCAGCCACCGGGCCCAGCCCGCGTCCTCATATGTCCCGAGGCGGGCCGCGCGGACCAGCCGGAGCGACCCGGTCCTGGTGTTGACGATGGCCGGCTCGGAGACCGGCTCCCGGTAGGGATCCTGCGGGTCCGTGGTGTTCAGGAATACCGCCAGGCGTGTCCCGTCCGGTGAGAACGCGTCGCTGGTGAACAGGCCGCCATAGGCGAAGCCGTACCGGTTGGGGCTGCGTACGGTCAGGCTGGCCAGCGTGGCGGTATTGGTGATCCCGACCGGGCAGTGCTGCAGGCAGCCGGCTGGCGTCCAGGCCAGCAGGCTGTACCGGGCACCGGGCGGGGTGTAGGAATCGATGACGTCAAGGCCCCGGCCGATGATCTTCACCGTCCCGGTCGCCGGGTTCCAGACGGCCAGGGTGACGGGGTGCCGGCTCGGATCGGCATCGCTGGAGTAGACCACGATGCCGCCCGCCGCCGGCCAGTTGCCGAGCAGGCCGGACATGTGCCAGCCAGCGGGCAGCGCCAGCTGGCGGGGCGCGCCGGTGCCGTCTGCGGGCAGCTCGATCAGCCTGGTGCCGGTCTGCACGATGTAGAGGTGCCGGCCGTCGGCCGAGGTGAAGACCGAGTTTCCGCGCGGCAGATACCGGATCTTGCCCGTCCCGATGTCATACTCCCTGACCGGTTCGGCGTTCTCGTTGATGCCGGCCCAGAAGAGCTTCCCGCCGGCCACGATCATGGGATCGGCTGGCGAGGCATCGACGGTTGCCATGACCCGCTGTGTCCCGGTCGCCAGGTCGCCGATGTGCAGCTGTCCGCTGTCGTCGACCCAGGCCACCCGCACCGGCGGCATCGTGAAGCCGGGCCCGCGCGCCGCGGCGGCGCCCGGGTGCCCGTGAGGTGTCCCGGCACCGTCACCCGGCCAGGCAGTGATGAGCCCGGCGGCAGCCGATCCGGCCAGCAGCAGGCAGGCCACGCCGCCGGCCAATCGCCGCCGCCGGCGGCGGCGATGGGCCTCAGCGAAGAGGGCCTCAGCCTCGGCTGCGCTAGCGGCTGCTGGCCCGGGCGGGTCGATCACCGCATGGGCCGGCCCGTGCCGTCCATCGAGCATGGGACTACTATGACTAGGACCATGTTTGATGTCAACATCGACCGCTCCGGCCCGGTCGCGCTGCACGATCAGGTCGCCGCGCAGATCCGCCGCGCCATCTCCGACGGCGAGGCCGGCCCGGGCGAACGCCTGCCGCTGGCCAAAGACCTGGCGGCCGTTCTCGGCGTGAACAAGAACACCGTCTTGCGCGCGCTGCACGTCCTGCGGGAGGAGGGGCTGCTGGAGTTCCGCCGCGGACGCGGCATCACGGTGGCGGGGACGCCCGAGCGCGGTGCCGTCCTGGCCCAGGTCAGGAACCTGCTGGAGTTCGCCAGGCAGCAGGGCTACGGCCGCGGCGAGATCATCCAGATGATCAGCGACCTGCCCCAGGACACGTGAGCGGGCGGCCCCATCCCCTCCCGCCCAGCATGCTGCCGGGCCTGGCCACCACTGATACTGGCGCGTACCCTGGAAGGGGCAGCCACGTCTGCCTGATCCGAGCTACGCCAGCCCGGCGCTGGTCGTGGTGATGAGGACAAGAGCGGCGCAGCCCTCACGTGGTTCCCTCTTTCCTTTCATCGTGATACTTCACGGTGGCCAGGCGCCGGGGCAGGGCCACCGGACTGAGGGCACGATGTCACACGACAAGATCAGGGCAGCCGCCCGTAAGCGCATGGCGGAGACCGGCGAGTCCTACGCCGCCGCCCGGCGCGAGGTCATCAGGGAGCACCAGGCCGCCGGGGGCGAGATCCCGCGTCCGGACACCCGGTGGTTCGCGATCAGCTACAGCAAGGTCGCGATATACAAGATCACCTCCTGGATGGACACGCTGGTCGGCAGCGGTCCGGGTAAATCGGGCGTGGAAGTCGGCCCCGACGAGATCCGGGTCCGGATGGGCCTCTACAAGTTCGACGTACCGCGGCGGTCCGTTCGGTCCGCTAGCCGGTCTCAGCAGAAGCTCCACGGAACGAGTGGCGTGCACATGAACAGGAAGGGACAGCTGCTGGTGAACGGCTCTGCCGACGGCCTGGTGGAAGTCACGATCGAGCCGCCCTGCTACACCGACCGCACGCCCAGCACCATGTTCGTCAAGGAGAGGGTGAACTCGCTTCTCGTGAGCCTCGTTGACCCAGACGGCTTCATCGCTGCCGTCGAAGGTGACCGGCACACCTAGGATCACGTGACCCGCGAGCGCTAGCCGGTGAACTGGCAGCTCGCCCCGTTCGCGCTCAGAGATCGGCAGCCGCCGGGCTTACCGCAGCGGTACGCTCACCTGGCCGGCTGCGATGGCTTTCTTGCGTGCCCATCGCCAGGCCGGTAGCGTCTGATGGCTGACCGGCGGAAGATGGAGCTTTCATAACATGCGCGTTCTGGTTCTCGGTGGAGACGGGTTCTGCGGCTGGCCTACGTCGCTGTACCTGTCGGACAACGGTCATGACGTCACGATCCTCGACAACCTAAGCCGTCGGAAGATCGACATCGAGCTCGAGGTGGAGTCGGTGACTCCGATCCGGCCGATCGGCGAGCGGCTGCGGGCCTGGCAGGAAGTCAGCGGTCGCGAGATCGGCTTCGTGAACCTGGACATCGCCACCGAGTACGACCGGCTGGTCGACGTCCTGCTGGAGACGCGGCCGGACGCGATCGTGCACTTCGCCGAGCAGCGCGCCGCGCCGTACTCGATGCGCACCCCGGCCACCAAGCGGTACACGGTCGACAACAACATCCGCGCCACGCACAACCTGCTGGTCGCCCTGGTCGAGACCGGCATCGGCGCGGCCCTCGCGCACCTGGGCACGATGGGCGTCTACGGCTACGGCTGGTCGGGCAGCGCGCCGATCCCCGAGGGCTACCTGACCGTCAAGGTGCCGACCCCGGACGGGGAGCTCGAGCGGGACATCCTGCACCCGGCCAATCCTGGTTCGGTCTACCACATGACCAAGACCCTGGACCAGCTGCTGTTCTCCTTCTACGCCAAGAACGACGGGCTGCGGATCACCGACTTGCACCAGGGCATCGTCTGGGGCACCCAGACCGAGCAGACCGCCCGTGACGTCCGGCTGATCAACCGCTTCGACTACGACGGCGACTACGGCACGGTGCTGAACCGGTTCCTCATGCAGGCCGCCATCGGCCACCCGCTGACGGTGCACGGCACCGGCGGGCAGACCCGCGCCTTCATCCACATCCGCAACACCGTCCGGTGCATCGAGCTGGCGCTGAACAACCCGCCGCAGGCCGGCGACCGGCCCCAGGTGCTCAACCAGGTCACCGAGACGCACCAGGTGGGCGGCCTGGCCAAGCTGGTCGCCGACATCATGGGCGCGGACATCGCCTACCTGCCGAACCCGCGGCAGGAGGCGGAGGAGAACGAGCTGATCGTCCGCAACGACCAGTTCCTCGCCCTGGGCCTGGAGCCCACCACGCTGTCGGACGGCCTGCTGGCCGAGGGTACCGACATCGCCCGGCGCTACCGCGACCGCGTCGATCCCAGCAAGATCATCGCCCGGTCGGTCTGGCGCAAGGGCATGGAGACCGCCGAGGACCTGATCACCGAGCTGCCAGAAGAAGGCTGAATCACCAGCAACTTCACGTTCGTCGCGGCCCTGGCAGGCTAGGCGAGTGCGCGTTGCCTAGCGCAGCAGTTCTGATAACGCTTGCCGCTCCGGCACCAGCACGGCCGCCACGACCGGGGGGGCCAGGGTTCTGGCGGCTGGAATTTTGCCGCGGTCTTGGTAAACGCCGTCAGCGTGGACGCCGCTAGCGGATCGGCTTCAGACTCCTCAAGGAACCCGATGAACTGGGTAAAATCGGCGGCCACGAGCGGTTTAGGCGCGACCGCAGGCCCGTTAGCGGCCAGCTCCGACTCAACCCGCGCGGTATGCCAGTGCCACGGAGTTCCGATCACGCCCTCGAGTCCGGGAAGCTGCCGGATGAGCCTGCGATACTCAGGTCCTGGCCACCACAGCAGGCAGCCGTCAACCATGGCTGGCCAGGATGGCACGTCGATCTGGCGGGAGCCTGCCCGCGCCGCGATCTGCTGCCGGTGCTTCCTCATCGTCTCCGGGTCATAGATCCCGTCCGCGGCAGCGTCTCGCTGAATGCCGAGTAGCTGATTCCTGGCCGCCTCGGCCAGCTCTGTCATCTTTCGGCCGGCCCGTCCGCCTTCCGCTTCGGCCACCGCCATCGCCTCGTCAATCCAGCACATGGCCCGGTCAAAGTGACCACTAGAGGCTAGGTTCCCGGTAAGCGCCAGGCAGTGAGTGAACTGCCACACGCCGCGCAGATGGCCGCGCTCCGTCCCGATCATGGTGCGGGCCAGCGCTTCTGCTTCGTCCGCCTCGCCCGCCTGCGCAAAGGCAAGCGCCAGCGCAATCCCGGACGGCGGATCGGACGCCGAATCGGATGGCTGGATGTCACGCAGGATGGCCATGGCCTCCTCGTAATCGCCAGTGCGGCTCAGCACTCCGGCGGCTCGCAGCCGTGCCGAACCTGGCGTTACGCCATCAAGGCCGGTGGCCGGGTGATCGGCCGCCGCGAGCAGTTCGTCTGCGACTTGCCGGGCCGACCCGAAATGCAGCGCGCGTACCAAGGCGAAATCAAGATCGTCGAAGGTCCATGCGTCGGGCATGACATTGACCGTAGTTCGCTGCGGCGTGCTGCGCCAAGGGTGACGACCCGGCGACGCTGAACCGGCGCCCCGGCTGGCGGAAGCGCACCGCCAGCATCTTCGGGAAGTCCGGCATGCCGCCTGCGGGGGGATGGGCCATGATCGGGTCATGACCGTGCGGTGGGGTGTGGCCGGGCCGGGGCCGGTCGCTGGCAAGGTGATGCGGGACCTGGCCACGTGCCGGACGCGGTCCTCACCGCCGTCGGCTCGCGCTCAGCCGAAGGGCGGGGCGTGCGCGCCGTGCACGCGCGTCGGCGGCCGGGCGGTGGCGGCGCACGGCTCCTACCGGGCGCTGCTCGGCGACGGACGTGGATGTGGTCTACGTGGCCACCGCATCCGCTCACCGCGCGCTGGCCTGGCCGCGCTGGCCGCGGCAAGGCGGTCCTGGTGGAGAAGTCGTTCACGGTCACCCCGGCGGCGACGAGAGGTCGTCGCGGCGGCCCGCGCGGCCGGCCGCTTGCCATGGAGGCGATGTGGACCCGGTTCTGCCCGGCCGTGGCCCGGCTGCGCGAGCTGGTGGCCGACGGGGCGATCGGCGAGGTGTGCACGGTGACCGCGGATCTCGGGGTGCGCCACCCCGTGGACCCGGCCACCCAGTCCTACCGCCCCGAGCGGGGTGACGGCCTGCTGTTCCACATGGGTGTCTACCCGGTCTCGTTCGCCCAGATGCTCCTGGGCGCCCCGGAGGCGGTCGTCGCGCACGGCGTCGTGCACGAGAGCGGGGTCGACGTGGAGGAGTCGGTGCTGCTGCGCTACCCGGGCGGCCGCTCGGCGCTGCTGTTCGCCTCGCTGCGCAGCCCGGCCCCGGGGGAGGCCCGGGTGCTCGGCACGGCCGGGTGGATCCAGGTGCCGCCGCGATTCCACTACCCCAGCCGGTCGTGCTGCACCGCCACGGGCACGACCCGGAGACCATCGACGCCCGGCTCACCGGCGCTGGCTACACCCACGAGCTGGCCGAGGTCACCGAACGCATGGCCGGCGGGCACACCGAGAGCGAGATCATGCCGCTGGCCGACACGGTGGCCGTGCAGGACGTGCTGGGCGAGATCGCCGGCCAGCTCGGCATGCGGGTGATCGAAGGGCCTGCCGAGCTGCCGTGAGCACCAGACCCTAGCCCGAAGACTGGGGTTTCCCGGATGGTGCGGGCGGCGCCCGGCCGGTGATGATGGGCGGCATGGGAACTTCCGCAGACGCCGGCGACGCGCCGGCCGGGCCGGGGCCCGCGCCGTGCCTGCCCGCGCCGACGGGTCCGAGCCCGGCCGGCACCACGTCCTTGTGGCTGACAGACGTCTCCCGTCCCGATCCCTGGGCCGCGGGGGAGAACGCGCGAGAGCTGATGGTCTCCCTGTGGTATCCGGCGGTACCGTCGGACGGGCGGCGAGCCCGGTACATGACGCCGGCAGAGTCCGGACTCCAGCTCACCAGCAGGGACATCACCGGCGTCCCGCCGGACGTGCTGAGCACGGTCCGGACCAACGCGGTCAGTGACGCCACGCCGGCCGGGGGTCAGCGCAGCCTCCCCCTCGTCGTGCTCTCACCTGGCTTCACCAACCCCCGCGGCGCGCTCACCGCGCTGGCCGAGGACCTGGCCAGTCACGGCTACGTCGTGGCCGGGATTGATCACACGTACGAGAGCTTCGGCACGGCCTTTCCCGACGGGCGGGTCACCACCTGCCTCGCCCGCCAGGCACGCCGGCGGGGCACCGGGTCCCAGGAGAAGGTGGCGGCAGGCCGGGCCGCCGACGTCTCCTTCGTGCTCGGCGAGCTGACCGGCGCGCACCCGGCATGGCCGGGCGCCGCGCTGATCGACCCGTCCCGGATCGCGATGGCCGGCCACTCCGCCGGCGGCGCGGCCGCCATCGCCGCCATGCTGGCCGACTCCCGCATCCGCGCCGGCATCGACATGGATGGCGCCACTCACGCCCCGATCCCGGACCACGGCCTGTCCCGGCCGTTCCTCTTCCTGGGCAAGCAAGCCAACTACACGCCAGGGAGCGGAGGTGCCGTGACCACCTGGGAGCGTGACTGGAAACTCCTGACCGGCTGGAAACGGTGGCTCCTGGTGGCCGGCGCCGTGCATGCCTCCTTCACCGACCTGGCCCTGCTGGCCGATCAGATCGGCATCGACACCGGCGCCGTCCTGCCCGGAGCCCGGTCCCTGGATATCACCCGCGCCTACGTCCGGGCCTTCCTCGACCAGCACCTGCGCGGCACGCCGCAACCCCTGCTGGACCAGCCGTCATCACGCTACCCCGAGGTCACGTTCTGCTCCCCGGCAGGCTGAGCGCCTTCGCGGCCGGCTTCGTCGGCGGGGCGTCGGCCCGGCGCCGGCGTCGAGACCGGCGCCAGCGACGCCGTGGATGAGAGGTCTCGTATCAGCGCCTCACGGTACGCGGCTGGGCACATGGCTGCGCTCGCCCGGCGGCTCAGCGCCGCTCCTGGATGCGGACCAGGTTGCCCGCGGGATCGCGGAAGGCGCAGTCGCGAATCCCGTACGGCTGGTCGACCGGCTCCTGGACGACCTCGGCGTCGCTGGCCTGCAGCCGCTCGAAGGTGCCGTCGAGGTCCTTGGTGGCCAGGAGGATCCAGCCGTAGGTGCCCTTGGCCATCATCTCGGCGATGGTGGAGCGCTCGTCGTCGGTGATGCCGGGGTCGGTGGCCGGCGGCGCCAGGAGGATGGACGTGCCGGGCTGGCCGGCCGGGCCGACCGTGATCCAGCGCATCGTGCCCTGTCCGACATCGGCGCGGACCTCGAAGCCGAGGATGTCGCGATAGAAGGCCAGGGCGGCGTCCGGGTCGTCGTGCGGGAGGAAGCTCGCGTGAATGGTGATGTCCATGGCAGTCACGCTAGCTGCGGCTCGGTGGCCGGCGCTTCTCGATTCCTGACCGGTCTGGTCACCTGTTTCGCCACGCACGGCGGCATCCCCGCCGTCGCGCCGGCCGCCTGGCTGCGGTAGGCGCTGGGCGGCATGCCGACCAGCTCGGTGAAGCGAGTGCTGAAGGTGCCCAGCGACGAGCAGCCGACCGCGAAGCAGACCTCGGTGACGCTGAGGTCGCCCCGGCGCAGCAGCGCCATCGCGCGCTCGATCCGCCGCGTCATCAGGTAGCTGTACGGCGACTCGCCGTAGGCGAGCTTGAACTCGCGGCTGAGGTGCCCGGCCGACATGTGCGCGCCGCGGGCGAGCGCCTCGACGTCCAGCGGCTGCGCGTACTCCCGGTCGATCCGGTCCCGGACGCGGCGCAGCCGCGCGAGGTCGCGCAGGTGCTGCTCCGCGGCGGGTCTGCTGGTCACACGCACGATCCTACGTCGCGCCCCGCTCGGAGCGGTGCGGTCTCCCACGCGAACCCGTCCGGGTCGGTGAAGGGCCCGGCCTCGCTGCCGATCATGAGCCGGCTCCCAGCCCGGCATCATCGTGGATCATTACACCCCTATGCGGGGTATTTCTATCCACGATGATGAGGCCGCCCGCCGTGATCGCGGTCAGGGCCGGCGGCGCCGGGCACCGGGACGGTGAGGGTCAGGATCTGGCCGGTGCGCGGCCCGGTGGCCAGCCGCTCGAGGTTGGCGGTGATGCCGTCGCCGTTGCGCCATTCGGCGGTCATGATGAACAGGGTGCGCCGGTCCGGGCCGCCGAGCATCAGCGCGAACGGGGCCCGGTCCTGGCCGAGTTCGACGCGCTGCAGGAGCTGGCCGCCGTCGGCGACCCGGACGACCGAGTTGCCGCCGGCGGAGACCCAGACGGCGCCCTCGGCGTCCAGGCAGATGCCGTCCGGGCCGAGGCCCTCGGCGAAGACCCGCCGCCCCGACAGTCCCCCGTCCGGGTCGATGCCGAACGCGGTCAGCCGGCCCGCGAACGACTCCGAGATGATCAGTGTCCGGTTGTCGGGCGTGATGATCATGCCGTTCGGGAATTCAATGTCGCCGGCGACCTGGCGCTCCTCGCCGTCCGGCGTGATCAGCCTGATCCAGCCGGGCCTGGGGGCCTCGCCGCCGGAGAAGTTGAAGTCCGCGCCGTTGATGTAGGCGTTGCCGCGCCCGTCGACGACGATCTCGTTTGCGGGGTGCCCGGTGATGGTGACCACGGACCCGTCGGGTTCCTGGCGCCGCACCGTGTCCCCGGTCACCAGCAGCCTGCCGTCCGGCAGCCAGTCGATCGAATACCCCATCCTCCGGTCGCCCCCGACCGCCGCGACCTCGGCCGTGCCGTCCAGGCCGACCGCCACGACCTGCCGGTCGATCCAGTTGCAGAACCACAGCCGCCCCTCGTGCCACCGCGGCGACTCAGGAATCCCCAGGCCGCTCAGCAGGACCTCCGGCTCCGACATGACGCCTCCTCGCTTTGTCTGGTTCCTTCACCTCCTACACGAACGCCGTCCCGCCCGATCGACAGGGCACCCCGCCGCGGAATTTAAGAACGGCCGATGCTGTCGCCCGCGCTCTGTGTCAGGCCGCGGTCTCAGCCGAGACCCGGACTGAACTGCCGGGTCTGGGTGGCAGGGCGGGCCGCGCTGTGCGATCGTTGGGTCACCGGCCGGGTGAGGGGCCTTGGCGCAGGATCCCGGGGTAGGCGTGGGCGGGGTCTGGGGGGTGATGATGGCGACGGTGTATGTGTCGTCCACGGTCGCTGACCTGGCCGAGGAGCGGCGGGCGGTGCTGGACTGGCTGCGGCTGGCGCGGCATCAGGCGGTGGACAGTTACCTGCCGGGCAGTGAGACGGTGCGGGACAGCTGCCTGGAGATGTCGCCGGGTGTGACCTGTATGTGCTGATCGCGGGGCACCGGTACGGGTTCCAGCCCCCGGATGGCAATCCGGAGGGCTTGTCGATCACGCAGCTGGAGTTCCGGCGGGCCGGGGAGTGCGGGATCCCGCGGGTGGCGCTGCTGCGCACCAGCATTCCGGACGTGAGCCTGTCCGATCTGGGGGATCCGCGGCGGCTGGCGCTGGTGTCGGCGTTCCGGGAGGAGGTGGCCGGCGCGGGTGCGTGCGGCGGAGTTCGGCGACCTGCAGGGGCTGGTCCAGGGGCTGAGCACCGGGATCCTGGGTGAGCTGGCCAAGCTCGGAAGCGCGAGAGCGGCCGGGCGGCCGGGAGGCGGCGGGCGTGGCGTTGCGGCTGGCGCCGCGGCCGGTGTTCCTGGCCGGGCGGGAGGGGCTGCTGGCGGACCTGGATGCCCGGCTGGGCGGGGATGAGAACCCGGGCCGCGGGTGGCGGTGTTGTGCGGGCTGGGCGGTGCGGGCAAGACCAGCGTGGCCATCGAATACGCGCACCGGCACCTGGCCGGGGCGGGGGTGTGCTGGCAGTTCGCGGCCGAGGACCCGGCGGTGCTGGCGGCGGAGTTCGGCGTGCTGGCCGCCGAGCTGGGGGCGCGGGAGGTGGCAGACGCGCGGGATCCGGTGGCGTCGGTGCACGCCGTGCTGGCCCGGGCACAGGCCGGGTGGCTGGTGGTGTTCGACAATGTGCCGGACCGGGCGTCGGTGCAACGGTTCGTGCCGCCCGCCGGGCCGGGCCGGATACTGATCACTACCCAGAATCAGCTCTGGCCGCCGGGTCAGGTGCTGGATGTCCCGGTGCTTGACCGGGAGGTGGCGGCGGGTTTCCTGGTGGACCGGACCGGGGATGCGGACCGGGCGGCGGCGCGGGAGCTGGCTGCCGGGCTGGGCGGGCTGCCGCTGGCGCTGGAGCAGGCTGCCGCGTACATGCAGGCCACCGGGACGACGCTGGCCCGGTACCTGCCGGTGTTCCGGGACCGGCAGGCGGACCTGCTGGCCCGCGGCGAGGTCGCCGGGCACCCGGACGTGGCGGCCACGCTGGGCCTGGCCCTGTCCCGGCTGGCAGGGAGGCCCCGGCGGCGGCGGGGCTGGTGCGGCTGCTGGCGTTCCTGGCCCGAGCCGGTCCGTGCTGCGTCGGTGAGCAGGCCGCGGGCCTGCTGGACCCTGCGGTGGCGGCCGTGGTGGGGCCGTTGCTGGGTGATCCGGTGGCGGCGGGGGATGCGATCACCGCGCTGCGCCGCTATACGCTGGTGACTCCGGCCGGGGATGGCCTGGTGCTGGTGCACCGGCTGGTGCAGGCCGTCACCCGCGCCCAGCTGCCGGAGCAGGCGGCCAGCCAGTGGGAGCAGGCCGCCGCCGCCCTGGTTCAAGCGGCGGTCCCCGCCGACCCGCAACTGCCCGCGGCCTGGCCGGCATACGCGGTGCTGCTGCCGCACGCCCGGGCGGTCCTGGACCTGACCAGCGGCGGCATGTGGCGGATCGCGCTGTACCTCGGGTTCAGCGGCAGCTACCCGGCGGCCCGGGACCTGTCCGGGCTGATCGCCGACGCGTACACGGAAGCTGACGCCTACGGCCCTGAGCACTCCGACACCCTGACCGCCCGCCATCAAATCGCCTACTGGGCCGGGTATGCGGGGGATGCGGCCGGGGCCCGCGACCAGTTCGCCGCCCTGCTGCCCATCCGAGCGGGTCCAGGGCCCCGAGCACCCCGACACCCTGATCGCCCGCCACGAGCTCGCCCGCTGGACCGGGGCGGCGGGGGATGCGGCCGGGGCCCGCGATCAGTTCGCCGCCCTGCTGCCCATCGAGCGAGCGGGTCCAGGGCCCCGAGCACCCCGACACCCTGACCGCGCGCGCCAATCTCGCCTTCTGGACCGGGGAGGCGGGGGATGCGGCCGGGGCCCGCGACCAGTACGCCGCCCTGCTGCCCGTCCGCGAGCGGGTCCAGGGCCCCGAGCACCCCGACACCCTGGTCACCCGTAACCAACTCGCCCGCTGGACCGGGGAGGCGGGGGATGCGGCCGGGGCCCGCGACCAGCTCGCCGCCCTGCTGCCCCTCCGCGAGCGGGTCCTGGGCCCTGAGCACCCCGCCACCCTGACCACCCGCCACAGTCTCGCCCGCTGGACCGGGGAGGCGGGGGATGCGGCCGGGGCCCGCGACCAGTACGGTCCTGCTGCCCTCGGAGCGGGTCCTGGGCCCCGAGCACCCCGACACCCTGACCGCCCGCCGCAACCTCGCCTACTGGACCGGGGAGGCTCCTGACGCGAGCTGATCCAGGAGCGTACAGACCGGGCGGGGCAATAACCGCGGGCTGCCTTCGGTCGTAGGTCTGCGCGTATGGCCAAAGATCATGCTTGCCCTTCCGCGCCTGCGGCTTCGGCTCGGCTGAACCGGCGGCCCCAGTCGTGCACCCGGTCGAGGAGCTCGGGCGGGGAGATCACCTGGAAGTCCGCGCCGGCCATGCCCAGCGCCATGATGGGCCAGTCCAGCGAATCGCCGGAGGTCCGCACCAGGCACCGGCCCGGGCCGATGTCCTCCACCGTGACCCACCGGCCGATCCGCTCGCGCACCGCCTCGCCCGGGGCCTCGACGAGGACCCGCACGTCGTAGACGGCGATCGCGGTCTGGATGCCGCCCCGGACGAAGGCGGCGGCGTCGGCGGCGGGCAGCTCGCGGGGGCGGAACCGGGCCCCGGTGCCCCGCGGCGCGTCGAGCCGGTCGAGGCGGAAGCTGCGCCATCCGTGCCGGCCCAGGTCGTAGCCGGCCAGGTACCAGCGGCGGCCGAGCAGCACCAGGCGGTGCGGTTCGACGTGCCGGCCGGTGCGCACGCCGTCGGCCGCGGTGTAGGAGAAGCGGATCCGCTCGGTGTCCCGGCAGGCGAGCGCGACCGTGGTCAGGACGCCCGGGTCCGCGCTCGCGCCGCCCCCGGCGTCGCCCCAGCCGGCCGGCACCGTCATCGCGCCCAGCGCCTGGACCCGCCGCCGTAGCCGGGCCGGCAGCACCTGCACCACCTTGGCCAGCGCGCGCACCGAAGACTCCGCGATGCCCTCGACTGCGCTGTGCGCGGCCGCCTGCAGGCCGACGGCCAGGGCCACGGCCTCCTCGTCGTCGACGACCAGCGGCGGCACCGCCGTGCCCGCGGCCATCTGGTAGCCGCCCGCCACCCCCCGCCGGGCCTGGATCGGGTAGCCGAGCTCGCGTAGCCGGTCGATGTCCCGGCGCAGGGTGCGCCGCGAGATCTGCAGCTGGCCGGCGAGCTCGTCGCCCGGCCAGTACCGGCGGGCCTGCAGCAGGGACAGCAGGCGCAGCGTCCGGGCGCTGGTGTCAGCCATATCCCCATCGTCGCGCAATTGAGGCCAGGAACTGGCCGCTATCGGTTCTAATCTGAGCTCAAGATCCTGAAGAGCAACCCCATGAGAGGCGGAGACCATGACGACGAGCACCCCGGACCAGGGCAGTCAGCCGGCCAGCATGCCGGCGGCGGCGTCCGGCGGCGGCGAGCGCGGTGACCTGCTGGCGGCGCTGGCCTCGCGCCGGTACTTCCTGCGCTTGACCGTCCGCGGCCTGACCGACGAGCAGGCCCGGCAGCGCACCACCGCGAGCGAGCTGACCCTGGGCGGCCTGATCAAGCACGTCGCGGAGACCGAGGAGGGCTGGGCGAAGTTCATCGTGGACGGCCCGGCCGGGACGAGCGACTTCGCCGCCATGACCGAGGACGACTTCGCCCGCTGGCGCGACGGGTTCCGGCTGCTGCCGGAGGAGACCCTGGAGGGCGTGCTGGCCGGTTACGAGGCCGTGGCCCGCCAGACCGACGAGCTGGTCGCGAGCCTGCCCGACCTGGACCTGTCGCACCCGCTGCCGAAGGCCCCGTGGTTCCCGTCCGGCGAACGCTGGTCAGCCCGCCGGGTGCTGCTGCACATCATCGCCGAGACCGCCCAGCACGCTGGCCACGCCGACATCATCCGGGAAACCCTGGACGGCTCCAAGTCCATGGGCTGACGCACCCTCCGGCGTTCAGCCGGCCGGTGCGGCGGGGGCCAGCACCCTGTCCGGGTCGTTGACGACGATTGTGCCGGCGATTGCGATTACCGCTGGAGCGCCGCGACCTGTAACCGGCGAGGAGCCGCGAAGCGCCGTTGACGCCGGCACCGCGGCGTGGACAATCGGGCTGAGGGAGCGAGGTGCCGAACGACGGGCATTACCGGCCAGCGACGGCGTAAGATGCCCCGAACAGATCTCTGGTTGTGCTGTGACGATTCCCATACCGGAGGCCATGGTGCCCGGCCCCTGTCTTGCGCTGCCGGCGGCATCACGGTCTGGCCTGGCCGAGTCGGGCTTAAGCGCCGATGTCCTCCACGTCCGTGGTCCACGACCAGGCCTTTCCGGACCGCCCGGTACGGATCATCGATCCATTCGGGGCCGGCGGGGGCGTCGATGTCATCGCCCGGGCTCTTGCCCGGAGGCTGGCGGCGGCGTGGGGCCAGCCGGCGATCGTGGAGAACCACCCGGGCGCCGGCAGCACCGCAGCGCCCGCGCTGGTCGCACATGCGCCCCCCGACGGGTACACGCTGCTGATCAACACCAGCGCCCAGGCATACAGCGCCGCCCGGGCAGGCGAGCTGCCGTACGACCCCCTCCGGGACTTCGTTCCCGTCGCTGCGCTCACCAGCCAGCCGTACGTACTCGTCGCCGGCGCCCAGTCCGGCATCACCACCATCGACGAGCTCACCGCCGCGGCCAGCGACCGGCCCGGCGAGATCCGCTTCGCCTCCGCCGGCGCCGGCACCGGCACCCACCTCGCGGTGGCAAAGCTCAATCGCGACCTCGGCATCGCCGCAGTGCACACGCCGCCCGCAGCCACGGACGCGATTACCGATGTGATCGCCGGCACGGCGGCCGGACACACCACATACGCGATGCTGCCGATCCCGCCCGCCGCTCCCTACCTTCACGACGGCAGGCTCGTCGCGCTCGGGGTCAGCACAGCGCGCCGCTCGCGCCTGCTGCCGGACGTACCGCCGCTCACACAAGCTGGTGCCGCCGGCTTCGATTTCCCGATCTGGTACGGGATCTGGGCGCCAGCGCAAACACCGGCCGGCATCGTCAGCACGCTCGCCCGCGACATCGCGGGCACCCTCGCCACGGCAGAACTATCGCAATGGCTGACCCAGCATGACGCGGATCCCATGCACATGAGCCCCGCCGAGTTCGGGGCCTTCGTAGTCAGCGAAGCCGAACGCGCCGCGGTGCTGCTATCGACCGCCTGAGCCCAGGGCCGGTAGTTCCCCGCAACCGAGCCATGGAATTGCGGTGGCGCCCGGTGTCCTCGGTACAAAGCGTGCGGCGGTCGTTGCACGCCTCGTTTCGGGCTCTCGCACGGATGGACGCAACTCTCACTTGAGGAAGTTGGCCACCGCCGCGGAGATTCCTGGTTCCGGGTCTGCCCAGGCCAGCTCCTTTTACCGGCCAGGACCACGTCCAGCACGGCTTGATCGACTCGCACCAGTGATTCCGCAACCACCCGGGCCGGGCGTCCGGCTGGCTCGCCGCTAGCCTGGGCACGTGACCTCGCCCGCGCTGCAGCAGCCGCAGTGGCCTGACCGCGCCTTGCTCGAGGAGGCGGTGCGCGGCCTGGCCGGCCTGCCGCCGCTGGTGCTGGCCGCGGAGTGTGACCAGCTGAGGGACCGGCTGGCGGCGGTCGCGCGCGGCGAGGCGTTCCTGCTTCAGGGCGGCGATTGCGCGGAGACGTTCGGCGGCATGACGGCGGACGGCATCCGGGGTAAGTTCCGGACGCTGCTGCAGATGGCCGTCGTGCTCACCTACGCGGCCAGCGTGCCGGTGGTGAAGGTGGGCAGGCTGGCGGGCCAGTTCGGCAAGCCGCGGTCGGCGGCTACCGAGGTCAGGGACGGGGTGGAGCTGCCCGTCTACCGGGGCGACGCGGTCAACGGCATCGAGTTCACAGTCGCGGCCCGGACGCCCGACCCGGGCCGGCTCCTGGAGGCGTATCACTGCTCGTCGGCCACGCTGAACCTGTGCCGGTCCCTGGCGGGCGGCGGGTACGCCGACCTGCGCCAGGCGCACGCCTGGAACCAGGACTTCGTGGCCGGCAGCCCGGCGGGGCAGCGCTACGAGCAGCTGGCGAAGGAGATCGACCGGGCCATCGCGTTCATGCACGCCTGCGGAGCCGACCCGGACGAATTCCGCGCGGTGGAGTTCTACTCCAGCCACGAGGCCCTGCTCCTGGACTACGAGCGGCCTCTGACCCGGACGGACCCGCAGAGCGGGCAGACCCACGACCTGTCCGCTCACCTGCTGTGGATCGGGGAGCGCACCCGTGCTCTGGGCGGCGCCCACGTCGAGTTCGCCCGGCAGATCCGCAATCCCGTCGCGGTCAAGGTCGGCCCGGCGGCCAGCACGCAGGATGTCCTGGCCCTGATCGACGCCCTCGACCCGGACCGCGAGCCCGGCCGCCTCACCCTGATTACCCGGATGGGCGCGGGCCGGATCCGCCAGGCGCTGCCGCCCCTGGCGGAAAAGGTGGCGGCCAGCGGAGCCGCCGTCGTGTGGGTCTGCGACCCGATGCACGGCAATACGGTCGAGGCGGCCAGCGGCCACAAGACCAGGTACTTCGACGACGTGCTGGATGAGGTGGCGGGCTTCTTCGAGGTGCACCGGGCGCTCGGCACCCACCCCGGCGGCATCCACATCGAGTTCACCGGCGATGACGTCACCGAATGCATAGGCGGCGGCCACCACATCGCCGAGGCCGACCTGACCAGCCGCTACGAGACGACCTGCGACCCGAGACTCAACCGCAGTCAGTCCCTGGACCTGGCCTTCCGCGTCGCCGACCTGTACCGCCGGGGCTAGTCAGGGCCGGCAAGACATAGCATCGTGGAGTGCGGTGGGGCGGGCAGGATCCGATAAGGTCGTGGCTGCTTCCGATCGTGCTGGCCGGGCTCGCGCTGGCCTTCGACGCGGTCGACCGCAGGGTTCCGTTCAGCGTCCTGGCCACCGGACTTCTCGACGAGCCAGCCCATCTGGCCACCGCGGCGCTGGGCTTGCTGGCCCTGGCGTGCTTCATCGACGTCCCGCGCCGTTTCTATGTCGCGGGTCTGATCGCGTCGGTGGTCATCGACCTGGATCACATACCCCTTTACCTGGGCCTGCTGGGAAAGCAGGATCAGCGCCCGGTCACCCATTCCCTGACGACCGTGCTGGTGATGGCCGTGGCCGCGGCGGTGAGCCGCCGGCACCGGGCCGTGCTGGCCGGATGCGTAGCCGGGCTGCTGATCCACTTCGCCCGGGACATCGCCGAGGGGCCGCCGGGGGTGCGGATGCTCTGGCCGGTCCGGGATACCGCGTGGACGGCCAGCTTCTGGTGGTTCCTGGCCATGATCATCACGTTCACGGCCGTGCGGCTGATCTTCGTGACCACCGGAATCCCCCGCAGGCGCCTCCGCCTCTTCCAGCCGCCCGTAACGGTCACGCCGTCCGAGACCCGGAGCATGGTGCCGGGGTAACAACTCAGCCAGACTTGTGCCGGACGAGCCGGCCGGGCAGCGCCACCTGCCGGTGCGAGAACGGCGCGTAGATGATCCGGCGCACCCGGCGCGAACCCGCCAGGCTCTTTCCACCACGATCATTTCCGGTCTCAGGCCCGGCCCGCACGGAACACTAGACGGCCGACACCTTGCGCACCTCGTTGTTGAGGACGTCCGCGATCAGGAACCCGCCGTCGGCGGTGACCGCCATCCCGGCGGGCTCGTGGAGCTGGGCGTCGGTGGCCGGCCCGTCGTCGCCGGTGTTCCCCGGCGCGCCGGTGCCCGCGACCCGGGTGATCACCCCTGCGGCCGATACCTTGCGCACCTCGTGGTTGAAGGTGTCGGCGATCAGGAACCCGCCGTCGGGCGTCACCGCGACCCCGATGGGCCGGTTGAGCTGGGCGTCGGTGGCCGGGCCGTCGTCGCCGGTGTTGCCGGGGGTACCGGTGCCCGCGACCCGGGTGATTGTCCCTGCGGCTGACACCTTGCGCACCTCGTTGTTGGCGGTGTCGGCGATCAGGAACCCGCCGTCGGCGGTAACCGCCATCCCGGCGGGCTGGTTGAGCTGGGCGTCGGTGGCCGGCCCGTCGTCGCCGGTGCTTCCCGGCGCGCCGGTGCCCGCGATCCGGGTGATTGTTCCCGCGGCTGACACCTGACGTACCTCGTTGTTGGCGGTGTCGGCGATCAGGAACCCGCCGTCGGCGGTCACCGCGACCCAGAAGGGCTGGTGGAGCTGGGCGTCGGTGGCCGGCCCGTCGTCGCCGGTGTTGCCGGGCGTGCCGGTGCCCGCGATCCGGGTGATTGTTCCCGCGGCTGACACCTGGCGCACCACGTTATTGCCGGTGTCGGCGATCAGGAACCCGCCATCAGGCGTCACCGCGACCCCGAAGGGCCGGTTGAGCTGGGCGTCGGTGGCCGGGCCGTCGTCGCCGGTGTTGCCGGGCGTGCCGGTACCCGCGACCCGGGTGACCACCCCGCCCGCCGATACCTGGCGCACCTCGTTGTTGGCGGTGTCGGCGATCAGGAACCCGCCGTCGGCGGTCAGCGCCACCCCGACGGGCTCGTGGAGTTGGGCGTCGGTGGCCGGCCCGTCGTCGCCCGTGTTCCCGGGCGCGCCGGTTCCCGCGACACGTGTGATCAAGCCCATGGCACTTCTCCCCTCAAGAAGCCCAGGCGCGCAGAATGCCACCCGGAATCTCATGACACGGGCCCTGATCCCGTGGATCCGGCCCATCGGATAAGAGGAGAGCCGACCGGCGCAGATACACGATCGTCCGGTGCATTCTTTCTGACCTTAGCCCGGTAAACGTTCATGGTCAGCGCACTGGATCGCGGGCTTGAACCTGGACGAGCCGATCACAAGACCCGCCTACGTCAGCGCGTTACCAGGCGATAGGCCCCCTCGCGTCGAAGTAGCTTCCGGTGGGCCCGTCGGTCCCCACCTGCGCCATGCGCACGATGATCTCCGCGCCCTGCTCCACGGTCTGCGTGCCCTGGAACATGTTCAGGTCCGTCGCCGTGAACCCGGGCTCTACCGCGTTGATCCGGATCCCCGGGAACGCCTTCGCGTACTGCACGGTGAGCATGTTCACCGCTGCCTTCGACGTCGGATAAGCGACCCCCGGATACGCAGACTGCGGGGTGCCCGCGGTGGTCATCCGCGTCATAGACCCCAGCCCGCTGCTGACGTTGACGATCACCGGCGCCGCGGAGCGCAAGAGAAGCGGCAGGAACGCGTGCAGCACCCGAACCATCCCGAAGACGTTCGTATCGAAGATCGTCTGCATGATGTCGCCGGTGACCTCCGCGGCGCCGAACACCCCTCCGTCCGCCTTCCGCCCCTCGATGCCGGCGTTGTTGACTAGGACGTCCAGCCCGCCGTCGGCCTCGATGTCCTTCGCCGCGGCCGCGACGGAGTCGTCGTCGGTGACGTCGAGCAGGACGATCCGCGCCCCCAGCTGCTCGGCGGCGCGGCGACCGCGCTCGGCGTCCCGGCTGCCGATGTAGACGGTGTGGCCGGCCGCGATGAGCCGTCGGGCGGTCTCGAAGCCCAGCCCCTTGTTCGCTCCCGTAATAAGTGTTGTCGTCATGCCTCCAGACTGCCGTCCGCAGGCGCGGTCTGCCAATCGTCCCGCCGCGTACGCATCGACCGCAAGCGGGCACGGCCATACGATGGCCACGGGCGACACCGCCCGGATCCCTTCTCGCGGCCGGCGCAACACGGGTGTTCCCTACCCCGAGGATGTTCCGCCAGCGGTTGCGACGACCGGCACCACGCCGGCCTGCTGCCCCGGCCGACGGCACGTTGCGTTCGTCGCCGAGCAGCCAGAGAGGCGCCGTTCAGAAACAAGAGGAGACCAGCAAATGCCGGCGACGCTGAAGCTGACGCATAAGGCAATCGGAGCGGAGATCCGTCGTGGCCCGTACGATGCCGTGGTCGACGGTGAGCGGGTCGGGTCGGTCGAAATGAACCACACGATCGAGATACCAGTCGAGCCTGGACGTCACACCCTGCAAGTTCGCAATGGACGAAACTCGAGCAGCACTGAAACCTTCGACGCCGCCGAGGAAGAGATCGTCGCCTTCCGATGCACCGGAAAGAGGCTCTTGCCGATCTTTCTCGCGTCCTTTGTCGTGCCCAGGCTGGCACTGAAACTCGTTCGCGATTGAGTCGGCGTCGCCGTCGTGGCGCTCACCAGCAGGTCGTTATCGCCGCCGGGGTGTCGCTCTCGGCCCAGGACAAAACGCTTCACGACCTACGCAGCAGCATCAGTCCCTAGCTGACCCGTGGTACGGCCCTTGCCTGCGCAGCACCCACTGCCGGAATGTCCGGCGCGGCGGCCGCGCGACCACGTGGCCGCCGCGGGCCTGGCCTGATAGTTCGATCTTCAGTCTTACGGGCGCGTCCCAGCCGTGTTCGGGCCGCACCTTGACCTTGCCGCCATGCACCGCCACGGCATCGGCATCAACCTCGATGCCTGGCTTGGTCACCAGGACGAGCCACCCGCCCCGGACTTCCGCCTGGATCTGCAGTGTCGGGCTGGTGATTATCGCTTCGGTGAAGTCGAGCTTCACGGTCCCGCCGACCGCGCGTATCTCCATCCGCTGCGGGACCACCCACCGGCCGCGCCGCGTGGCATTTCCGCCCTCGTAGTCGAGCCGGACGACGTCTTTAGCCCGCGCCGCCATCCCGCCCGCGATCCCGCCCACCTCGGGAAGGTCAGCCGTCAGCGCCGCCAGCTCGCCGCTCGTGCGGGCCGTCAGGGCCGCCTCCAGGCGCTCGTCAAGCTCGGCCGCGGTCAGCCGCCCGTCGCCAGCGGCAACACGGAGGAGCTCGACCGCCCGGTCCCTGTCTTCATGGGAGGCCCGCAGCTCAGGCTTAGCGCCAGCACCAGGATGAGCTGCCGCCGGCAGATCGTCGCCCGTCATGGCCACATCCTGCAAGACATCGCAGCGGCCCGCAACCTACATGAAAGGCCCCGCCGGAGATGCTCCGGCGGGGCTTTCTTTCTACCTTCACGTCCTCAGCACGAACGACTCTGGTCATCGTCACGATAAGCGTGCGTGCGCATCTACGAGGGATGTTTCAGGCTGGCCCTGGGTTATCTGGGTGTGTGCGTGCATCGGGATGCCTCCTGTGACCTGCGGCACCCGGCCACTCCGGTCACCTGCATCTCAATGCTCGCCGTACGCGGGCCGCAGATCCACCGTGCGGCCACCCGAATCGGAGGTACGGCTAGCACGCGCGCCGGCCGCCCGTGACGGCGGCTCCGCCGCCGAATGGACAGCCATATAGCTGAGCACCGTGTCCACGTCGCCGCTTTCCGCATAGAGGCCGGAGTCGGGGTCGTCTTCCGCGACCCGCCACACCCCGTCCCTCTTGTCCCAGGTGGCGGACCACTGCGGGTGCTCCCGCAGGAAGACGGTCATCCGCGCGGCTTCCCCGGGCGAGGGGAGCCTGGTGACGAATTCGGTAGTCATCGGCGGCCGGTCCTCGAGTAGGTGCGGCTAGGGATATCGGTATCCAAGGTGACAGGTAGGTGACTACTTTAGGAAGCAGGCATTCGATCTGGTGCGAAGCGACGCGCTATCTCGTAACGATTCGCGCGACCTGATTTTGAGAGCTGCTGAGGAAACATGGAACACATAGGCGACTACAGCTGGCGCAAGTCGAGCTACAGCACTAACGGCGCCGAGTGCGTGGAGGTCGGCCTGGGTCCCGAGGCGCGGGGCGTGGTGGTGCGCGACAGTAAGGACCGTTTGGGTCCTGTCTTGCGGTTCACCCCCGGTGCCTGGCGCACCTTCGGTGGCCAGCTGAAGGCCGGCCCGAACCTTATCCGGTCCTGACCTTGCAGATCACGATGCTGCCGAACGTCTTGACCACGGCCGCGTGGCCGGCGGAGCTCTACCGGGAGGGCCGATGACCGGGCTGGGCTGGGCCAGCGCTTATCAGGTCGCCGCGGCGATCCGGTGTGGCGACGTCTCGGCGGCCGAAGTCCTCGAAGATCAGCTCGAGCGGATCCAGCGGCACGACGCCCGGCTCGGTTCGGTGGTCACCCTGGACGCGGACGGGGCGCGCCGCCGGGCCGCCGAGGCCGACCAGGCGCGGGCCCGCGGCCAGGATCGTCGCCGCGATGGCGCAGGCGAAGGCCGCCGCCGGGGACCGGGACGTGCTGGTGCATGGCGCGTACACGGCGCAGCGGGCGCTGGAGGCCGGTGTGCTGGATGAGTTGCAGGTCCACCAGATCCCGGTGCTGTTCGGCCAGGGGATGCGGTTGTTCGACGGGTTGCCGTCACGCGTCGAGCTGGAGATCGTCCGGGTGATCGGCACGCCGGAGGCCACGCACATCCGCTACCGCGTCCGCCGCTGAGCCGGGCGGCCCGCTCACCCTGATCTACGGGACACGCCCTGGGGAAGTCGACAAGCCGATGCCCCGCCAGTCCAGGACACTGGCGGGGCATCGCACGCTGTGAGGCGCATTCTCATGCTACCGAATTCAACGCCAAATCGGCTAGAAGGTAAACGACAGCCGAATAGCGGCACCGCCGGCTCCGTCAGCTCGTCTTCGGGCCGCGCCGCCGCCGCAAGCTCCTCCCGCTCCCGCTACGCAGAAGCGGTTGCCGGTGCCGACGCGGGTGTGCTCGCCGACGCGGATGCCGGAGTGGACGCAGGGGTGGATGCCGGGGTGGACGCGGGCGGGGACGAAGGCGGGGGTGCCGGCGAGGACGCGGTCGGTGGCGCCGAGGTCGGCGTCAACGCGGTCGGGGACGCCGAGGTAGGACGTGGAGGTGGACGGCGACGGGGAGGACGAAGCCGGGGACGGGCTCGGCGACGCGGACGGCGGGTGGGAGGTGCGCGCGGACGCGGATGCGGACGCGCTCGCCGGCTGGGACGCGCCCTGGTACGACGATGCGCTCGCCGAGGTGGACGCGTTCCGGGAGGCGGACTGCGAGGCCGACAGGCCGGGGGCGCCGCCCCGTCCGCCTGCCCCGGATGCCGACGGCGAGGACGTCAGTGCCGCCTGGGACGGAACGGGGGTGGGCGTGTGCCCGCCCAGAGCGGTCACGGTGAGACCGGCTGCGGCGCCCGCCGCGATGACGCCGCCGATGATCAGCGCCAGCGGCCGCCGCGAGCGGCGTCGCGGCCCGCCCCGCCCGCCTGTCGGCGGCGGACCCCCGGAAGGATGCATGGGCCCGGAAGGATGCGTGGCCCCGGGAGCCGGCGTCATGCTCTTCGAGGTGGCGGCCATCGAACTTTTCGAGGTGGCGGCCATCGAATGGCTGGGCGGGGCGGCCAGGAGCATGCTCTCGCCGCTAGGCACCTGCGCACCGGAGCCGGCCGCCGTGGTCCGGGTCGCGCCGAACCCGAGCTGCCGCGCCGAACCCGGCTGCCGCGCCTGCCGCGCCTGTCACGCCTGCCGCGCCTGCCGCGCCTGTCGCGGCGCCCCCGGCGAACGCGCGGTAGATCGGCTCGGGCAGCCAGTCCCCGGTCGGCTGGAGTTCCCCGACCTCGGCCAGCAGGCCCTCGGCGGTGGGCCGGTCCCTGGGGTCCTTGGCCAGGCAGCGCTCGATCAGCGGCCGCACGCTGGCCGGCACCTGCTCGAGGCTGGGGGAGCCGTGGACCACGCGGTACAGCAGCGACGCCGTGGTCCCGGTGCCGAACGGCCCCTGGCCCGTGGCGGCGAAGGCGATGACCGCCCCCAGGCTGAAGATGTCGGTCGGCGGACCGACCGCGTAGCCGGTGGCCTGCTCGGGGGACATGAACCCGGGCGAGCCGATGACCAGGCCCGCCTGGGTCAGCGCGGTGGATTCCACCGCGCGGGAGATGCCGAAGTCGATGACCCGCGGGCCGTCCTCGGCCAGCAGCACGTTCGACGGCTTGAGGTCGCGGTGCACCACGCCCGCGGCGTGGATCGCGCTCAGGCTCTCCGCCAGGCCCGCGGCCAGCGCCAGCAGCGACCCTTCCGGCAGCGGCCCGTGATCGTCGATCGCCTCGGACAGCGAAGGCCCGGGAACGTAGGCCGTGGCCAGCCACGCCGCCGGGCCGTCGACGTCCGCGTCCACCACCTGGGCGGTGAACACGCCGCTCACCCGCCGCGCCGCGCCGACTTCCCGCGCGAACCGCATCCGGAAGTCCTGATCGGAGGCCAGTTCGGCCCGGATGACCTTGACCGCCACCGGCCGGCCGCCCGCCGAGACGCCGAGGAATACCCGCCCCATGCCGCCCTGGCCAAGCTGCCCCACCAGCCGGTACGGCCCGATCGTCTGCGGATCCCCGGGCTGCAGTTCCCTGACCAAATCAACCCCACCAGACATCTCTAGACGGCCGCTCTCCCTACGGAGCCGTCAGAACCACGATAAATACGCAGTACCGGAATGAACATGGCCCGGAACACCTTTTCTGGGGCGATTCGGGTACAGCGGGTCCGGAGTTGTTAAGGGGGTAACAAGGACTGCGTCCGCCGATGAGCGGTCACGCGATCAGCCGTCGTCTCGGCAGAGGCAGAAGGGGTGGCAGGCCGGGTCGAAGAGCACCCGGACATTGTCCTGCGGCTGTTCCGTAGCGACCGAGGCTCCGAGGGCGACTGCCTCGGCGACCGCGGAGTCCAGGTCTCCGACCTGGAAGTCGAAATGCATCATCGGGCGCTGCTGCCCGTCGGCAGGTGGCCATACAGGGGCCTGGTAACCAGCCGCCTGCTGGAATACGACATAGATGGATCCTTCGGGAGCGACCAGGATTGTCGTGCCTGGCTCCTCATGGCCGATGGCCCACCCGAGCAGCCCGGAGTAGAACCTCGCCAAAGCGCCGGGGTCAGGCGCCTCGATAGCGGTTCCCCACCACATGCCTTCCGTTCGAGATCGCACCGGCGCACCTTCCACGTGAGTACCAAGGTCGGTCGTGTGGGCACCCTACAGCCAGTTGCGGCCGCTCTACCCCCGGCAGGGTGGCCATTTTTGGCATGCTCCGCAGGCCCCGCGTCAGGAAACTCTCGCCGTAGAGTGTTAGCCGTGACGCACTCGATGACGGTTCGCTTCGGCGCCACGCTGTCCACGATCGGCACAGCGACTGTGCTGCGGTTGCCTGAGACGGCGGGCAAGACCCTGCCCTCGCGCGGGCAGGTGGCCGTCCACGGAACGATCAATGGCGTCGAGTTCCAGACGGTGCTCGAACCAGACGGAAATTCTGGCCACTGGATGAGGGTCGATGACACGCTGCAGCACGCAGCTGGCATCGGCGCGGGTGACACTGCGACGCTCGACATCGAGGTGACCAAGGACTGGCCAGAGCCGAGCGTGCCCCAGGACCTTGCGACAGCTCTGGCAGCGGCCCCCCCGAAGATCCGGGACCTGTGGAACGAGATCACCCCGATGGCGCGCTGGGAATGGGTGCGTTGGGTCAACGCCACGAAGAACCCTGACACGCGCACGCGACGGGTCGACGTGAGCATCTCAAAGATGAAGAGCGGGAAGAGACGGCCCTGCTGTTTCAACCTCTCCGCATGCACCGACCCGGACCTGTCGAAGAACGGCAGGCTCCTCGAGCCAGGGGACGACCGCCCCTGATCGACGATCCCGGCGGCGGTTGCCGGGTATTCAGGCGGCGCGGCGGCGGACCAGCCAGACGGTCACGGCGATGAGCAGCACTGACAGCGCGAGCAGCCAGCCGCCCTCGATCCACTGGAATGGCCAGAACCGGCTGGCCGGCTGGTAGCTGGTCCATTGCGTGTAGCCGTGCGGGGTGAGGCACTGCGCGAGGGCTGCGGTCTTCGGCTTGCCGCCAGGTCCCACCGCGCCCGGAGGGCCCGCTGGGCAGAACTGGTCAAGGAGGTGGGCGGGGGGAGAGCCGGCGAAGGCGAACCTGCCGCCCTTGGTCCAC
This sequence comes from uncultured Actinomycetes bacterium, assembly GCA_963722275.1. Taxonomy (GTDB): domain Bacteria; phylum Actinomycetota; class Actinomycetes; order Streptosporangiales; family Streptosporangiaceae; genus Palsa-504. The sequence goes on from CAVRMX010000034.1 coordinate 188,200, forward strand.
CACTGGCTGATGATCCACGCGGAGCCGGGCGGGTTGGGGTTGCTGGTGAGCAGCGGCGTCAGGTAGTGCTGGCGCAGGTACAGCCCGGTCGCGAAGGCGAGCCCGGCGTAGACGGCCAGGGTGGCGGCGATCGCGGTGACGACCCGGCGGATGAGCATGCCGGCCAGGGCGCCGATCGCGAAGGCGGCCAGCGTCCAGGCGGCGAACCCGATCCCGCGCAGGTCGAACAGGCCGGGGAAGAACGGGGTCGTCTCGGTAAGTGACACGGCCTGGTTGCCCGCGGCGAAGTACGGCTGGTAGTACCAGGACAACAGCAGGGTGAACAGCCCGGCGACGGCCGTCACCGTGACCGCGAGCAGCACCAGCTTGGCGAGCGCCCAGCGCCACCGCCCGAAGCCCTGGGTCCAGGCGTACCGGAACGTGCCGGTCTCCATCTCCCGGGCCAGCACCGGCGCCCCGACGAACGCCCCGATCAGCACCGGCACCGCCTGCAGTATGAAGCCATTCGCCAGGAAGCCGTTCGTGCCATTGAAGACGGTCACCATATTCGGGCAGGCAAGTGAGTTCGCCGGCTGGCAGGCGGCGATCGCGGCGGCGTAGGCGTGGTGCAGCTGACGGCCGGCGAGCCACAGGCACACCGCCAGCACGCCGAGGAACACGGCCACCCCGGCCAGCGCGATCCGGTGCTGCCGCCAGGTGACCCAGGCCATCCGCCGCCACGGCACTGGCCGCGGGCTCGCGTCCTGCTCCGGGCGGGCGGGCATGGTCAGCGCGGTCATCGCGTCACCTCCGACGGTTCGCCAGTTTCAAGCGGCAGAGCCCGGGCGCGGGCCGGGCCGGGCAGCGCCGCGGCGCCGGGCTCGCGCAGGTAGGCCAGGGCGAGTTCTTCCAGGCCGACCGGATGCGCCTCCCAGCCCGGCGGGACCGGGTCGTGCGCGGTGGCGCGGACCAGCAGGTGGGCCTGGGCCTGGGCACGGCGGACATGCACCACAGGCCGTTCGGCATATCTGTCGGCCTCGGCGGCCGGGCCGGTCAGCACGCGGTGGCCGGCCAGCAGGTCATCGACCTCGCCGGCCACCTGCACCCGGCCCCGCGACAGCAGGATGAGGTAGTCGGCCACCCGCTCCAATTCGGCCAGCACGTGCGAGGACAGCAGCACCGAAACGCCGTCGTCGGCCGCCGCCATCAGCACCGTGGCCATGAAGTCGTGCCGGGCCACCGGGTCGAGCATCGCCACCGGCTCGTCCAGCAGCAGCAGCCGCGGCCGCCTGGCCAGCGCCAGGGTCAGCGCCAGCTGCGCCTGCTGCCCGCCGGACAGCCTGCCCGCCTTCCGCTTCAGCGGGATGCCCAGCTCGGCCAGCCGGGCCTCGGCAGATGCCTGGTCGAAGCGCCGGTTCAGGTTGCGGGTCAAGTGCAGCATGTCGGCGGCGGACAGGTTCTTGTACAGCGGCGTGTCCTGGGCGACGAACGCGATGCCGTCCAGCGCGGCGGGCGACCCGGGCGGCAGGCCACCGAGCACGGTGACCGTGCCCGCGGTCGGCGCCGCCAGGCCGGCCGCCAGGTTCAGCAGCGTGGTCTTGCCCGCGCCGTTCGGGCCGACCAGCGCGGCCACGTGACCGGCGGGGACCGCCAGCGTGCACTCGCGCACCGCCCAGGTGCTGCCGTACCGCTTGCCCAGGCCGCTGGCCTCGACGACGTTCATGCTCATGCGACGCCCTCCGTTCCGCCGTTAGCCGCGCCGCCGCGGGTGCGGGTGCGCGACCCGCCGCGGCGCTCATGGAAATCCCGCAGCGCGCTGGTGAACAGCGCCACCATCCCGTCCTCGTCCAGCCCGGCCCCGTCCGCGGCGGTCAGCCAGCCGAGCAGGGCCTTTCTCAGCCCGGCGAGCTCGGGGAGAGCGACCTGGCTCAGCGTGGCCTGGATGAACGTGCCCTGGCCGGGCCGGCCGGCCGTCAGGCCCTTGGTCTCCAGCTCCTTGTAGGCCTTCAGCACCGTGTTCGGGTTGATGGCCAGCGAGGCGACCACGTCCCTGACCTTGGGCAGCTGGTCGCCGGGCTTGAGGTAGCCCAGCCGCAGCGCGTGCTCCACCTGGTGCACAAGCTGCAGGTAGGTCGGCACCCCCGAGGCGGCATCCAGCCGGAACTCGATCGGTGACCCCGGCCCGCGCGGCCCGGCCCCCGGCGTGCCGCCGCTTCCCTGCGTGCTGCCCGGCCCGCGGAAGCTCTGGGACTGCCGGAGCCCCTGTTTCCGACAGGTCGGCGAACAGCCCGCTCAGGTCGGCCCGGGTCTTGGCGCTCATGGCCCGCCCGACCCGGACGTCGAACTCGGCCTGGTCGAGGCGGCCGGCGGCGAAGTGCTCGGCCAGCCGGTCGGCGACCGCCTCGCGCTCGGCGTCGGAGACGCGCAGGTGCTGGTCGGAATACATGCCGCCGCTCGCAGGCGAAGCACCAGCCATGCCGCTCGCAGGCGAAGCACCAGCCCCGCCGCCCGGCGCGCTGTTGCCTTTATCTATAGACATAAGACAAAGATACAGCCGATGATCTCGCTGTCAACCCGGCGGCCCCACGGCAGCAACGCAGCGCGTGCTAGCCGGACCCGCCGCACAGGCGCGCCCTCCCGCATGGACGGTGACGCCGGATACTTACAGGACTGGTGATGGCCGCCGCGCGGTGCTATGCCGAGGTAATGAGGTATCCAGATGGCGGTGGCTGACCGCGGGACACTAACTGGCGAATTCTCGTGATCATTGATGATGAAGGACGAAAACATGTCAGCAGGCCGCCGGAATCTGATCCAGCGTGTATCGGATCGTCCGGATGTCGTGGAACGGGCCTTCCGCGCTGGCAGCGCGATCGTCGTGCCCTGGAACAGCGCAGCCGCGGAGATCACCAGCGCGATGCACACGGTCGAGCGCTACCTTTCGGCGCTCCCGATCGAGAAGTCGTTCCACGGCGCTGACGGCCTGGAGGCTGACCGGCAATCGCTCTGGGTCGCGAGCACGGGTCTGGGACAGCAGCTTCACACCGAGCGGAGTGACATCGCCCGTCTCGATGGCGACGCCGAAGGAGGGGTGCGAGGGCTAGGGGTACTCAAGGGGCATCCCGAAGTGGCCGGCGCGCTGTCAGTGCTCAAGAGCGAGATTGACCGCGCGCTGCGGGTGGCCATCGAGGGTCTTCACCTTCCCGCGGAGCTGCCGCAGGCCTGCCTCGATGCAATCACTGTCCGCTACCGCGCGATCCGGTATGCGCCCGTGCAACGCGAGATCGCCGGAATCGGAGTGCATCCCGACGGCGATGTGATTTCGGCGCTGGTTACGGACCAGCCCGGGCTGACGGTGCTGGGCGGCCCGGGCTGGGTCGGGCGGCCGGCGCCCAAGGCCGGCACCATAGTGATGCCAGGCTCGATCCTCACTCGCTGGTCCGACGGTGCCCTGCCGCCGACCGTGCACGCCGTCGAGATCCACCGTGGCGATCCGACCAAGTGCACCATGGTCGGATTCCTGAACTTCGCCGACCGGAGCGATGTGCCGAGAAGCCTCCGCCTGACCGGCCGGGAGGAGCCGTTCCGCAACGAAGTCAGCGAGTTCAAGAGCGATGACATGCGCCCTGATGGCGGCCTCGCGGTTTTCTACCGCGACCGGGGGTTCGTCGTGATGGAGGGCGACAGGGCCAGGTTCCGGACCTTCGCGGAGCTGGTTAGTCCCGGTCGGGGCGCTACCTGATGACCCTCAGCCTGCAACCAGCCGCCGCCTGACCCGTACCCGGCGCCCCGGCTCCGCTGCCGCTCCGCCGGGCGCCGCCTGCCCAGCCAAGGCCGCATAATTGCAAGCTCGCGAGCCGGATCGAATTCCATGGTTGTGACAGCGTCATGAATCTAGGGGGTCGGCTGGGCATCAGCCCGCGACTTATCTCGGGCTCGGGACACCAGCGGTTCGGGTGAGGATGATCAGATGTCATCTCGGGCGCGTGACGTCGATCCTGGCCGCCTTGCTCACTGGTGCGCGGAGCATCTCGGCAGCCCGCCGGCCGAGGAGATCTTCAGGTCCGGGTACCTCTCTGCGGTGATCGGGCTCCGGCTAGCTGATGACCGGACGGTTGTGGTCAAGGTGCGTCCCGGTTCGCCGCGGGTGGCCGCATGCGTGGAAGTCCAGCGCCGGCTCTTCGAGTCCGGCTATCCGTGCCCTGAGCCGCTTACCGGCGCCGCCCCTTTCGGTGACGACGCTGCTACTGCCGAGACCTACGTTCCCGGCGGTGCCATGCTGCCAAGCGCGGATCGCGCAGCGTGGGCGTTCGCTGGCGCATTCGCGTGGCTGGTCAAGCTCGCCCCGCGGCCTGCCGAGGTGTCCACTTTGGACCCGGCACCGTCGTGGGCGGCCTGGGATCACGCCGAGGCCGGGCTGTGGCCGCGTCCCGAGGACTCTGACGTCAACCTCAACGAGGTGGCGGGTCCCGGGTGGATCGACGGCGCCGGGCGTCGTGCCCGTGACCGGCTGCAAGCCGGAGCGTCCGAAGCCGTGATCGGCCACTGTGACTGGCTCGCCGGCAACCTGCGCTGGAGCGGCGACAACCTGCTGGTGGTTCACGACTGGGACAGCGTGACCGCCGGCAGCGAAGCTGTCCTGGCCGGCTTCGCTGCCGCACTGTATCCGACTGTCAGCGCGGACAAGCTGGCCACCGTCGAGGAAACTGAGCAGTTCCTCGCAGCCTATGGCGACGCCCGTGGCAGGCAGTTCAGCGCGGACGAACTCCAGCGGTCGTGGGCGGCCGGTGTCTGGACGCGGGCCTACGACGCCAAGTACCAGTACGCGCTCGGACAACCAGTCGTCTCGCTCTCCGAGAATGAGGCCCGCGAGCGCCTCCGTCGTGCCTGGACCGACTAACGGGGACCGTAGTGGTCTGCTTCGGTGTCGGTTTGCGCGCCGTTTTCCGCCCAGGCGATGAAACTGCCGTGGTGAGCGCGTCCTAACTCGCACAGGCATGAGGAGGCGAAGATGACTGATCCTGACACCAGGCGTGACCTGCTTGACTGCCTGGAATACCAGCGGTCCTCCGTGCGGTCGATAGTCGGAGGGCTGGCCGAGGAGGCCTGGCATAAGCCGGTCGTTCCTTCCGGCTGGACGGTAGCGGGCATGGTGGGGCACCTGGGGAACGCGGAGCGGCACTGGTTCCACGAGGTGGTCGCGGGTCTGGCGGACGACTGGCCGTGGGATGAGGGCATGCCGCCGTATGACCCGCGGATGGCTTTCACTTGCGAGCGCCGGTCGTCCGATGTGCTCGGCTATTACCGCGAGATGTGTGACCGGTCCGACGAGATACTGGCCGGGGTCAGCCTGTCCGACGTCCCACGTGGCCGCCATCGCGGCCAGGAGGTACCCAGCGTCCAAGTGGTGATCTTGCACGTTATCGAGGAGACCGCGGCGCATTCGGGTCATCTGGATATCGCCCGCGAGCTGCTGGACGGCGCGACCCGCCTCGGGATGCGCTGACCCAGCCTGGTGCGGAGCGCTGTGCTCCGTGCAGCGGCGCGGGATCCGACGCCAGGGCGGGTAAGCGGGCCGCCGGCCCTACGGTGGAGGCGAATCCCCCACGCTGTGAGTCGTCAGAGCGGATACGTAGCCTCGATCACGAGACGGCGAGCTGAGCTGGCCAGACTGTTGTGGGATTTATCCAAGTCCGCTCTTCCGGGCAGAGAGGGGCATTCACGGGCTGGGTGGGCGTGATCTGGCCATGGTTGTGACAGCGTCATGAATCTAGGCGAGGCGTAGCCGTCCGTGACCGTCATGGAGGATGCGCTAGACATACGCCGCGCTGTAAGGCATGCGATCGGCGGACCTCACGAGCAGGGCCTGTCGGCGCGCCGCTGGACCGTCGAAGAAATCTTCGACCCGCACCTGCTGGACACCTGAGCCCGGCCCGGTCACCAGGCGAACCACATGTACTGCCCGCTCGGCGGCCCCGGCAACCGCACCGCCGTCTTGGTCCGGGTGGCCGGGTTGATCAGGTAGGCGGTCGAAGCTGGGCTGGATGCTGAAGCAGAGCTGGGCATGCCATACATCCAGGCGAACAGCATGCCGCCGACCGGCAGCAGGGCTGGCTCACCGCCAGTCCAGGTCGCTATCGTGACAGACGCGCCCTGGCGGCTGGCGCTGTACGCGGTCAGCGTGGTCGGGAGCTTGGCGGCGAGCGGCTCGAGCGGCCGCGTCACGACATAGGCCCAGTTACCGTCCGGGCTGATCGCCACCGCGAACATGCACAAGTCTTTCCTGGGGTAGTCGTAGCTGCCCACCGTCTTGGCCCTGGTCAGGAGGGAGCCCGGCGCCGAGCCGGTGGCCAGCACCATGGCCGCGAAGTGGCTCCAGCCGGGGCCGTTGTACTCGGTAATGAACGCGATCTTGTTCCCGGCGCTGGTCACCGAGACGTTCCCGATAGCGGCTTCTCTCTCGGAGACACTCCACTGCTTCACCTGGTTCCCGATGACAACGCCGACGACAAAGGCCCCGCTGGAGCGCTGTCCCGAGAAGGCGATGACGCCGCCGTCCGCGTCGGCCGCCAGCCAGCCGATATGGACGGGCAGCGACCCGACGGCCAGCGGGGTGAGGTGCGTGACCGCGCCGCGCGCCGACAGCGTGAGCGTATAGAGCCTGGAGGGGGTCCAGAAGCCGCGAGCGTTGGGTGAGGTGGCCACGATGAACTTCCGCGGGTTCGCGGTGGCGGTGACGTCGCCCCACGTGGTGCCCTTCGGCGGGGCGAGCGCGCTGCCCACGTGCCCGGCGGGCGTCCTGACCAGCAGGCTAGTGCTGGCACCCGCGCGGGTCACGATGACCTGGAACGGTGGGTCGTGCGCGAGTGCGGATGCACTGATCCCCGGCTTCCCGGCCGCGCCGGCCGGGCCGGCCGGGCCGGTCAGCAGGCGCGGCAGGGCTGCGCTGGCGCCGATGACAGCGAGCACAGCCACGGCCGCCGCCACCGGGATGAGCGCGTTCAGCCGGCGTGGACGCCGGGCCGATCCGGCGGCGCCCCTCGGCGTGGTCCGCCGCAGGGTCTGCGGCTGACCCGCATGATGGCGGCGACGTCACGTTCGCTGAGGTCGAGGTAGTACTTCAGCGCGAGCACCTCACGCTGGCGCTGGGGCAGCGTGGCGATCGCGGCCATGACGGCGCGGCGGTCCTCGCTGTCCATGACCGCGGCCTCCGCCGACCAGACCGGCGGGTCATGCTGCACCCGCAGCAGCCTGGCCCGGCCACGGCTCCGGTGTACCGAACGGGCGCCGTTCACCACCGCCGTACGCAGGTACCCGAGTACGGCGTCCGGGTCGCGGACCCTGTCCCACGCCCGGTACAAACCGAGGAACGCATCCTGAACCACGTCCTCGGCGGTGGACTGGTCGCCGACCAGCATGAGCGCGAACCGTACCAGGTCCACGGCGTGGATCCGGAACAGGTCGTCGACAGCTGCCCTGGCCGCGGCGGGCAAGGGATCGGGCTGTGGCCCCGTGCCAGCCCGATATGTGGGGACCGTCATATCTATAGGACGCCGGCTGCCCGGGGAATGTTGATCGCCGCCGCCGGCTAGCTTCGTGCTGCGATCACGAGACGGCGGGCTGAGCTGCCCGGTCGGTTGCGGGATTTATCAAAGACCGCTCTATCGGTAAGGGTGCGGCATTCATCGGTCGCGGGACGGGCTTGGGGGCGGCAGGGGGATCGGGTCGCAGGCCAGGACGGGGACGTCGGGGTCGCCGTACCCGAGGTGCAGCATCGAGTCACGGATCCGGGCGTGGGGGCCGGGCTGGCTCCTGGTGCCCGGCCACGGGTCGTGGGTGGCCTCGCTGACGTAATCCTGGAGCTCGTCGAGGGCCTGGACGGCCGGCCCGACGAGGTCGGCATCGGGCTCGCCGTCGGCGCCGAAGCTGGCCGTGACGTCCATGGCGACCTGGCCGACGCAGTAGTCGCCGTGCTGACCGGGGAAGCGTCCCCGGTCAGCGGAGTACCACAGCCAGCCGTCGCGGGCCTCGACGCGGAACCCGGCCGGGACGATCGCGGCGAGCCGGTCGGCCAGCAACGCCGCGAAGTCATCCGCATTCACGGTCATGATTCTGCCCCCCGGGCGCGGATATCGCAGCTGGCATGGAACCGCTGCCGGCGCGCCCTCCTCCGGGTCGTTGCCCAGTGGGCCGGGAGGCAGGCACCACGATCCGTTTCGGGTGCCCACGACTGGTATCTGCGCTGTCAGAGCTGGTAGGTAGCTTCGATCGCGAGCCGGGGCGAATTCCATGGATGTGACAACGTATTGACTCTAGCGGACGGGCCACCACCATCTGGATACCTCATGATCTCGGCACGGAACCGATGCCGACCAGGACCACGCAGGCACGCCGCATGTGATCGAGCAGACAAACCCAGACCTGAGCTATTCACCTTCTGTGGTGTTCCGCGCCGGGTCTTTGGTCGGCCTGGCCGCCGGCCAAAGACCCTGACACCTGTTCTGGCGGCGGGAGACCATGCCCGGATGGGCGACAGCGGCGACAGCGTGGCCGGGACCACCGGCGGTCAGGCGCAGGTGCTGGCCGGGCACGCCCGGTTCCTGATCACCGCGGCGGCTCGTGCCCCGTCGGTCCACAACACCCAGCCGTGGCGGTTCCGGGTCGGCCCGGGCGCGGTCGAGCTGTGGAGCGACCCGCAGCGCAGGCTGCGGGCCGACCCGTCCGGCCGGGAAATGCTGATCAGCTGCGGTGCGGCCCTGTTCGGGCTGCGCCTGGCGGTCCGGTCGCTGGGCTACCTGCCGGTGACAGAGCTGCTGCCAGATCCGGCGCGGCTGCGGCTGATGGCCCGGGTAGGCGTCGGCGCCGCGGCACCTATGGTTGGTCTGGAACGCGAGCTGCTGGATGCGGTCCCGCACCGGCACACGCACCGCGGCCCGTTCGCGCCCGGCCCGCTGCCGCGCGGGCTGCTGGCGGGCTTGCAGCACGACGCGCTGGCCGAGGGAGCGACACTCGCGCTCGTCACCGGCGGCCTCGCCTACGACCGGCTGGAGCGGATCGCCGCCGCAGCTGCCCGCCGCGGCGATCTCAGCCCGCGCGCCCGGGCCGACATACGGCGGTGGACCAGGACCGCAGCGAGCATGGCCGGGGACGGCATCCCCGCCACCGCGCTCGCCAGCCGCACCGGGCGCCCTCCCGGGAGGCTGCCGCAGCGCGACTTCGACCTCGGCCGCGGCATCGCCCGCCTGCCCTTCGGCGGGGCACCCCCGTCCGCCACCGCTGTGCTGCTGACCCCCGGCGACCGCCGCGCGGACTGGCTGCGCGCCGGGCAGGCTCTGTACCGGCTGCTGCTGCACGCCGCCAGCCAGCGGGTATTCGCGTCCCTGCACACCCAGCCATTGGAGGACACCACAACCCGCAATCTCATCACGAGCCAGCTCGCGCTGCCGGGCCATCCCCAGATGGTGCTCCAGCTCGGCCCCGCGACCACCGCGTCTCCGACCGCCCGACAGGTGCCCGGCGAACCAGACAGCCCCTGATACCGCCAGCCCACCCCTCACCTGCTCAGCGGCTGCCAGTACCGGTCGGGCATCGTGGATCAGGGCCCGGGCTGTCGTGGCTGGTGTCAGCGTGCCAAGCTGCTGTCATGGCGGTGGGCAAGGAGCCGGTGGCATGGACGGGCCGGCTGGCTGTGGTGGCATTTCCTGAGCATGTCGACATGTCCAACGCCGCGCAGATCCGTGAACAGCTACTGGGAGTGTTCGACCGTGGCGCGGCGGTGGTGATCGCGGACATGTCGGCGACGGTGTGGTGTGATTACGTCGGTGTCGACGCGGTGGCCCGGGCCTGCCAGCGGGCGGCGGTCTGCCGGACCGAGCTGCGGCTGGTGGCCACGGCGCCGGCGGTCCGACGGCTGCTGGCCGCTGAGGGCCTGGACCGGCTGGTTCCGGTGTACTCCTCGGCTGAGGCGGCCATCACCGCCGGGGACCCGGACGGGCCGGTTCCCCGCGGCGATGTCGCGCCGGCGATCGCGACCCCGCGATGGCCGGCCCGGCCGCAGGACGGGCTGGAGAACGGACCGCGGCCGGCGCCGTTGAACGAGGCGGTGCTGCGGCAGCTGATCGATGCGCTGGCCGACGGGATCGTGCTGATCGGCGAGGACGGCCGGATCCTGCTGGCGAACCGGCGGGCAGCGGCGATGTTCGGCTCCCGGCCGGGCGAGCTGGGCGGCCAGCTGGTGGAGTCCCTGATGCCGGCCGGGCTGCGGGACGCGCACCGGCTGGACCGCGCTGCCTATGCGCTCAAGCCGGCCGCCCGGCCGATGGCCGACCGGGCGGCGCTGGTAGGGCTGCGCAAGGACGGCAGCACCATCCCGGTGACGATCACGCTGAGGCCGGTCCCGACCGCCAGCGGCCATTTCGTCCTGGCGGTGGTCAGGGACGCCACGCACGAGCGGGCCCAGGACGATCTCGTCGGCCTGGTCGGCGCCGTCCTCGCGGAGCAGGCGCAGCACGCCGAGGACCTGCTGGACCGGGTTGTCGGCAGCTTGTTCCACGTCGGGTTCAGCCTCGACGCGGCCGCGGGCCAGCCCGCCGAGCTGGCCCGGGAGCGGATCGGCCAGGCGCTGCAGCGGCTAGATGACACCGTCCGCGAGATCCGCGGTCATGTCTTCCGGTCCCAGCGCCCGGGCAGCGGCCACGGGGCGGCCTGGTGACATGCCGTCCTGATGCGGGCCGGCCGGGCCGCTGGCCGGCTTGCGGGGCGGATGCCGGGACCAAGGGCCATACCCGGCCGGCGGGGAACCTGGAAGCGCTGACCCGCCGAATAACCGGCGGATGCGGCCCTCAGGTGGCCGACAGCTTTGGAGCGGCGGCCAGCAGCATGTCGATGAACGGGCACAGGTGCATCTGGTGGCCGCTGATCTTCCCCGGCTCGATCGCCACGACCTGAGCGGAGGCGGCGGGCCAGTCGCAGTCGGTATCGATCCGGAGCCCGCGGGGGATCACCGACCGGCCCTGGACCTGGACCGACCAGCCCGACCTGGTCACCGGGTCGATCGAGTCAGCGGCGAACGCGATGATCGTGTCATCCAGCGCCCGCTCGGGCAGCGCGTGGTGCCCCAGGCACACGGCCAGCTTGCGGCCGTCCAGGTAGTACTGGACGGGCAGGATCACCGGCAGCGCGCGGACCGATAGCGCCAGCCGGCCCACCGAAGCCGTCGCGAGCAGCTCCCAGCACTCCCGCTCGGAAAGCGCATCATCGTACGCGGTCATGTCTGGAGAATCTACGGACCGGGCAGATCAGGTACAGGGACTCAGGTCCCGTCCGGAAAAGACCAACGGCCCATCATTGGTGCGGACCTGCCTGCGGAGATCGTTTGGCGTTACGAACCGCTCGCTCCCGGGGTGGCTAGCGGTGTTGCAGCTCGTGGCAGATCAGAGTGAGTACGCTGCCTCGATCCTCAGCCGACGCGCCAGATTGCTGCCTGAACAGATGTGGGACTTGGACAACACCCCTCTATTCATTACGTTGTCACATCCATGGAAACCGCGGCGGAGTAATGCGAGGCAGAGATTTACTGGTGCGGCGGGCGTTACCAGCGGGAATCGCTAAAGCGGTCGGCCGCCGTTAGAGCGGCCGGGAACCGTTAGAGCGGCCGGGAACCGTTAGAGCGGCCGGTCGCCGTGCCGACTGGGGCGTCGCCCGGGTCTCAGTCCGCCCGGCCGGGCCGGGCGTCGGGGTAGGTAACGTCGATCTCCTTGATGTCGGGACCGAAGTCACGCCTGTTGGTGGTGATGAAGCGCGCGAACAAGATCACCCATGTTCACGGCCGTGGTCAGGTGAGTCGCGGCCGAGCCCGGCCCCACCCCGGCGCCCGTCCGCGGCCGCCGCGCCCCTCCGCGGCCGCCGGGGGCGGCTGAGGGCGGCTGAGGGCGAAAACGCCAGCGCCTGCCGTCCCCCGTGACAGCAGGCGCTGGCGCCTACCCTTCGGGTGCCACCTCCGCCGTCAGCCGGGCCAGCTCGGCGTAGTCGTAGGCGGCCTCGGGGTGGGCGCGCACCAGCTCGTCGAGCTTCGCGGCGTCCTTGCCGATCAGGATCCGCCAGGCCCCCGAGCGCACCCCGTCCAAGATGATGGTCGCCGCCTGGGCCGCGCTGACCGGCGCCTTGTCCCGGAAGTCGGCGTTCATCCGCGTCAGCAGCTGGCGCAGGTCATCGGCTGACCCGCCCTCGGGCAGCAAGCCGGCCTCGATCAGCTTGGCCTGCACCTCGGCGGGGATCAGCTCGGTCACCTGGGCGTCGCTCATCCGCTCCGGCGCCGGCAGGCCGCGGGCGCGCAGGCTGTTCGCCATGATGTCGGTGCCCACGTGTCCCGGCATCACCACGGCCACCCGGACCTGGGGCGCGTGGCTGCGCAGGTCTTCGATCAGCGCCTCGGTGAAGCCCCGCACGGCGAACTTGGCCGTGGAGTAGGCGCTGTTCGGCATGCCCGGGCCCAGCGTCGCCCAGAAGCCGTTCACGCTGCTGGTATTGACCAGGACGCCGTCACCGCTCGCGATCAGCAGCGGCACGAACGCGCGGGCGCAGTAGTACACCCCCCACCAGTCGACGGCGAACGTGCGCTCCCACACCTCCCGGTCGCTCTTGACGAAGCTTTCGCCGCCGCCCATGCCGGCGTTGGAGAAGACCAGGTTGACGTGGTCGCTGGCGTGCCCGGCGAGCAGCTCGTCGCGGAACCGCAGCACCTGCGCCTCGTCGGAGACGTCGCAGGCATGGCCGGTGACCAGGGTGCCGGGCGGGGCGTCCGCCTGCGCCGTGGCCGCGGTCTGCGCGACCGTGTCCGCGTTCAGGTCGCAGGCCGCGACCGAGCATCCCTGCGCCGCCAGCTGGCGGACCAGTTCGCGCCCCATGCCGGAGCCGCCGCCAGTCACCACCGCGAGCTTTCCGGTGAACGTGTCCATCGCAGGCCTCCTTGGGCCGTTCGGATCAAAATCGGGTCAGACGGTGACGCGGCGCATCGCGGCGAGCCCGCCGGCCAGCAGGCCGGAGCATCGCGGCTAAAAATTGATATCACTATGCTATACACGTAATCAGATACGTCAAGTGGAGATGATGCGGCCGCGCAGCCTCCCGGCCGGGCGCGTCACGAGCCTTCGGGCAGCGGTTCCTCCGGCAGCGGTTCCTCCGGCAGCGGCTCCTCGGGAAGAGGCGCCGCCGCCCGGACCGCGCTCCCCGCGAGCCGGTTCTCCGAGATCCAGGTGTCGATCCGCTCCCACCAGTCGTACAGCCACCGCACCTGGGTCTCATGATCGGCCGAACGCGGCACGGCGTCGCGCGGCACCCGCCACCACCTGGCCCGGATGACCTGGTTGATCGGGAACTTCCCCCACACGTCGCCCAGCGTGATGATGTTGTCGAGGCCGGCGTGCGCCACGAAGATCACGTCGGCGTCCGGGCAGGCCGCCACGGCGGCCAGGGCCCCGCCGGGCCGCGGCGGGAGCAGGTTCGGCATAACCCTGGCTCGGGCGGCCAGGTCCGAACGGCCCTGGTGTTCCAGCCGCCGTATCCCTCGCCGCCATCGCCCGGGGGTCCAGTTGCCGCCCTCGGGGAAGATCACCAGCGCGCCGTCCCTGGCCAGCCCGCGGGCCAGCCGCTCGATCTGCTCGGTGAAGATCCGCTCGCCGGTCTGGCGGCCCTTGATCCACACGTTCGGCAGCCGGTTCCCCACGATGTCCACGCTGGGGTCGAGCTGCATGGTCGCCTTCATCACCACCCGCGGCCGCCGCTGGTAGACGGTCAGCAGCTGGTGCACCAGGAGAAAGGAGTCACCGGGCCCGGCGTGCCGGCTCAGCACGATGACCGGCCGGGCCAGCCGCGCGGCCAGCTCCGCGACGTCGGCGTCCGGCTCGTCGACCTCGACCCGCAGCCCGTACGTCCTCTCCGCCCCGCGGTACATCAGGTCGAGGAACCAGCGCATGACCCTGTAGTGGCGGCTCTGGTACGGCTCGGTGCGCAGCCGGCCGCCGAACCCGCTCACCACCCACAGCCCCGCCAGCATGACCAGCGCCACGGTCTCCGCGACGAACCAGACCAGCACGATGCCCACCAGCCGCAGGCTCCGCATGTGCCCCGCCCGCGACCGCGCCAGCAGGCCGGACACCAGGGCCAGCAGCGCCAGGAACGGCGACAGCAGCAGGAACCCGAATGCCAGGACGATCACCAGCGGCGCCAGCACGAGGCGCCGGATCAGCCTGGGTGGGAGCATGGGCCCCTCCCGTCCTCAAAGCCCGGGCCGGTTTCCGGTCAGCGCCAGGTTAGCGCTTAGCGGCGGTCAGCGGCCGGCGCGGCCATCCCGCGCATGGCCAAAGGCCAGGGCGATGTGCCCTGGCCTTTGCCTGAATTACCAGAACCCGGACCTGCCCGACGTGATCGACTACGGCAAGGACTGCCACTTCTTGCCGTTCGGGGCGAACGACACCGCGGCCCGGTTTCTTGAAGTCGCTGACGTGCACTACATCGACATCGGCCCGCGACGCGAGGGGGACCAACGGCGGTTTCCGATACTGGACGGGTCAGTTCCGATCGCCATCCCGGCCGACTCGTGGGAGTTCGCGGCCGTCCTTAAGGCGACCTTCTGCCCCGTGCACGAGATAAGCGGCGGAGAACTGTATTCAAAGTACATGATCCCGCAGCTGGCGGCCCGCCGAGTCAATTTTCCGGACTCTCCTTTCACCGTAACGTTTGACGGATGGTACGCCGGGCTCGCTTGAGTTGTTCGCGAGATCATCAGATGGCGCCAAGAACCACATGCTGCGGGGCGTCCCCTGGATCTTGCAGGATAGGGATCAGCCCGGCGGGTTCGAATCGCACCGAGCCGAGGGCGCGGACCGGCGTCCAGCAGAACTTGTGACCAGGCTCCGTACCGCCCTGCAGATCGTCGGGGGCCAGCGCTGCGGGCCAGGAGAGCCGGTAGTACAAGCCGATCTCATGCTGGAGTGTCCTGGCATCGAATATGTTCTCCACGATGAACGCCAGCCTCCCGGCCGGGAGCTGGTGCCCGAGTTCTTCGCTGAGCTCGCGGGCCAGGGCCGCATCGCTGGACTCACCGAAGCGGACCCTTCCGCCGGGAAGGAACCAGTAGCTCAGGCCGTCCACGGTGCACAGCAAGACTTCCTCACCGCGAGAAATGATCGCCGCCACCCGGAGGTTAAATGTTCCCGCGGGCCCATTCCAGGAGATGTCAGGTGCCGTCGCCATAGCCGGTCATTCCTTTTCCGGAGTTCGCAGGCCCTTAAGGTGATAAACGTGTTCACGGGTCTCGGCGGCCACGGGGTCTACCCAGTAGCGGTGCCGGTTCCCGGATCGGGCTCCGTTGCCCGGGGCCTGGGTTCAGCACGGGGCCGGACCGATCGGGACGGTGACGGTCGCGTCTCGCGCACGTGGCGAGGAGACCTGGAAGGTGACGCAGGCCGGCCCGGTGACGATGACACCGCCGGTGAAGCCGGTGAAGCGCGGCCCGCATACAGGCAGCCGGACCGTGTTCCGCGATGCCGCGAGGAGAGCCTGGCCTGACCGGGTGCTGAACAGCTCGCCGATGCGCGATGGTGAGCCGTACACGAGCCTGGCGCCTGCAGGCCGGGTTATGGAGACCGTGGCGAAGGGTGCTGCGGACGCGGAAACGGCAAGGAAGGCCTTGTAGATGAAGTAGCGCTTGCCGCTTGTGCTGGTTGTGCCGATCGGGTACAGGCCGGCGGGATCGCCTGATCCGGGGAGGGCCAGGCCTTCGACGCCCCCGATCACGGTCTCGTGATCTCTTCCCTGCTGGCCGGCTGAGTCAGAACAACTCAGCGAGAGCGGCGAGGATGTGGCCGGGCCAGGCGCGGGATGTTCCGGGCGTGTCGGCGCGCCCGAGCATGCCGCGAGGCTGGCACCGATGAGTGCCGTGGTCAGGAGGGTCACGGCTCGCCTCACAAGCCCAGGGTAACCGGGGCGCTGAGTCAGACCCTGGCTGCCGCCTGCCGCAGTGAGGTGGATGCTCGGGTCGTGCCGGCTTGAGGCAGCTTGCCTTGCTGACTGCCTGCGCGAATTCGCGCGTTTACGGACTGGGGATGTCATGCTGGACAGGAGGGTCGCGCCAGGACGGTCGTCCCTCGGGCCGGCGAGCGGAGGCCTGCGATGACCTGGACAGGTTCCATACCCGAAGAGCCGGGACCGCAGGACGCGGAGGTTTTCTTCGACGCCCGCCGCGGCATCTATTACGCTCGGCCGACGATGCGCGGCTGGTCGCACCTGGTCTGGTTCGGGCTGTCGGTGGTGGCAGGTCCGCTGCTGCTGGCCGGGGCGCACGGGGCGCAGCGGATCACCGCCGGCGCCATCTACGCGACCAGCGTGAGCGCCTTGTTCGGGGTCAGCGCCGTGTATCACCGGGGCCGCTGGACCCAGGCGGGACGGCGGCGGATGCAGCGCCTGGACCACATGATGATCTTCTTCCTCATCGCGGGCACGGCGACTCCTGTGCTGCTGCTGACCTCACCCGGGCCGTTCGGCCTGGCCTGCCTGATCACGGTGTGGACGCTGGCCGTCGCCGCGGCCGCGGTCCACCTGCGGTGGATGAACGCGCCCGAGCTGCTGGTCGGCGCGGTCTTCGTCGGGCTGGGCTGGGTGGCCGCCCTGGCGCTGCCCGGCATCTGGATTCACGCCGGCGTCGGGCTGGCCACGCTGGTCCTGGCCGGCGGGCTGCTCTATACGGCCGGGGCCCTGTGCTACCGCCGGCGGCGGCCCGACCCCTCCCCGTCGGTGTTCGGCTACCACGAGGTCTTCCACGCCTTCGTCTGCCTCGCCGCGGCCTGCCAGTACGCCGCGATCGCCCAGCTGGTCACTTAGAGCGTGTCCCGTAGATCATGGAACAGGGTGGCGGAGCACAAGGGCGCAGCCATGCCGGCCGGGGCCGGGGCGTGGCGGCCGGGACCGGCGGGGGCTGAGTGACGCGGGATCACCTGCCAGGAAACCCGCGGAACCACCCGCCAAGATCGACGGGACACGTCCCAGTAGGGCGGCAAACCGTAGCCCGGCTGCGCCAAACCGGCGTAGCTTTTGGTGATGGTGGGGCCACGGCGGGTTTTCCTGAGTCATACGTCGGAGTTGCGGGAGTTCCCGCGTGACCGGTCGTTCGTGGCGGCGGCGGAGGCGACGGCGTTGCTGGAGTCCCGCCCCCAGGCCGAGCCGCCGGCGGCCGGGCACGGGGCCAGGCTTCCGGCGCGCCCGGATCTGGTCGGCCGGGACGGCGAGGTCGCCGCGCTGGTGGGCGGGTGGCTGGCCACCCCGCCGGAGCCAGTGGCGGTACTGGGCGCGCCGGGGATCGGCAAGAGCACGATCTGCCTGGCGGCACTGCACGACGACCAGGTGGCAGAGCGGTTCGGGGACCGGCGGTGGTTCGTCCGCTGCGACGGCGCCACCTCGGCCGAGGTGCTGCTGTCGGGGCTGGCCGCCGAGCTGGGCGTGACCGGCGATGGTTCGCCGGGCGGCGCGGTGGACCGGGTGCGCGCCGTGCTGGGGGCGGGGCTAGCGGTGGTAGTGCTGGACAATTTCGAGACCCCGTGGACGGCGGACCCGCTGCCGGTTGAGGAACTGCTGCGGACGATCGCCGCGGTCCCGCAGGTCGCAGTGGCGCTCACTTCGCGGGGGACGGGGCGTCCGGCGGGGATGCGGTGGCGGGATTTCGCCATGCTGAGCCCGCTGCCGCTGGCCGAGGCGCGGCGGCTGTTCCTGGCCGTGGCCGGGCCCGAGTTGGCGGCTGATGCGCGGCTGGATGAGCTGCTGGCCGGGCTGGACGGGGTGCCGCTAGCGGTAGAGCTGATGGGCTATGCCGCCCAGGGCCAGCCCGATCTGGGCGAGGTCGCGCAGCGGTGGCGGGCCGAGCGGACCGGGATGCTCGCGCGGATGGGCGGGACGCGCCGGGAGCTGTCCGTCGCGGTGTCGGTGGAGGCGTCGGTTACCTCGCCCCTGATGACCTCCCCGGCGAGGCGGCTGCTGAGGCTACTGGGCGTCCTGCCCGACGGTGTGGCCCGCGAGGACCTGTCCGCATTGCTGCCCGGTGACGGGCTGGCCGCTGCCTCCGTGCTGCGCCAGCTCGGGCTGGCGTTCGGCGACGGCGACCGGCTGCGCACCCTGGCCCCGGTCCGCGAGCACATCGCCGCCGCGTACCCGCCCGACCCTGACGACATGGACCAGGCTGTCAGCCACTACGCTCAGCTCGCCGCCATGATCGGGCGCCGGGTCGGCGGCAGTGACGGCGCCCGCGCCGCAGCCCAGCTCCAGGCCGATACCGGCAACATCGCGGCCATGCTGGAACGGGCCGCCGCGGACGGCCAGGTCGATGAGCTTGCCGACGGCCTGTACGGCCTGGCCGAGTACTGGCAGTTCACCGGCTTCACCCAGCCCGCGCTGGTCAAAATCGCCGAGCAGGCGCTCGAAGCGCACGGTACGACCTTCCAGCAGGCAAAGACATGGAGAGTCCTTGGCGACCTCGCCTACCATATGTCCGATAGTGACGGCGCCCTGACCTGGTACGAGCGTGCGCTGCCGCTGTTCCAGCAGGTCGGGAACGTGCTAGGCGAGGCCAACTGCATCAAAGGCCTGGGCGACGTCGCCTTGCGCAGGTCCGATCATGACGGCGCCCGGGCCCGGTACGAGCGGGCGCTGCCGCTGTACCAGCAGGTCGGGGGCGTGCTCGGGGAGGCCAACTGCATTCATCGCCTGGGGGACATCGCCCTGCGCAGGTCCGATCCTGACGGCGCCCTGACCTGGTACGAGCGGGCGCTGCCGCTGTACCAGCAGGTCGGGTCCATGCTCGGCGAGGCCGGCTGCATCAATCGCCTGGGTGACATCGCCCTAGGCCGCTCCGACCTTGACGATGCCCGTGACCAGTACGAACGGGCGATGACGCTGTACCAGCAGGCGGGATCCGTGCTCGGCGAGGCGAACTGCATCAAGGGCCTGGGCGACGTCGCTTTGCGCAGGTCCGATCATGACGGCGCCCGGGCCCGGTACGAGCGGGCGCTGCCGCTGTTCCAGCAGGCGGGGGCCGTGCTCGGCCAGGCCAGCTGCATCCTGGGCCAGGGTGACATCGCCAGGAGCCGCTCCGATCTTGACGGTGCCCGGGCCGGGTACGAGCAGGCGCTGACGCTGTACCGGGCGATCCCGGACCCTTACTCCATCGGCTGGGTGCTGGTCCGCCTGGCGCGGCTTGACCCGGCGGATAGCGAACGGAGCCGCCAGTGGAGGGCGGCTCGCGAGGCGTGGGCCAGCATCGGGCGCGAGGATCTCATCGAAGCAAACAAGGCCGAATTCGAGTGACCCCCTGGTGGATCCGGGCGGAGCCACCCGGGCCGTTCGGCGCCGTTGTTGACCAACCTCGGTCGCCGCACGGTTTGCCTCACGGTCGCGGCCGCTCCTTGATGCCCGCCGCGAGCAGGTCTGTTACCTCGGCGATGCGGGCGGCCCGGAGGTCCGGCCTGCGGGTGGTCGAGTCGATCCAGCGGAGGTAGGCCTTGCGGTAGAACTGCGCCAGCGTGTCGAAGAACGCCCCCGCGGCCGGGTTGGCCGCGAGCGCCGCGGCGATATCGTCGGCCAGATCGCCGCGCTGCGGGCCTTCCGGGGCCACTTGGACGGTCACCTCATCGCCGATCGCGACGCCCATGTCGCGCAGGCGCTTCGGAGCCAGGGTCAGCACCCATCCGCCGCCGGCGGGCACCAGCCTGGTGCGAGTCCGGCAGCCGCCGATCGTGCCGCTGACGGGATGGTCGGCCTTGGCGCCCCATGCCTGGTCCGGGTCGAACGGCATCGTGATGACCGCGCTGTCCCCAGGACCGGCCGCGATGACGGCGCGGAAACGCTGCGAGCCCATGCCCTTATCGTGGCATGACGGCGCCCTGTACGAGCGAGCCGGGCCGCCAGCGGGCTAGCGGAATTCCGCGACGCCCTGCGCCACGGCACACGGGGCGCACAGGGACACGTCCGCATCGCCCAGCCGCCGGGTCATCACGGCGCTACGGTCGCACACGCCCTTGTCGTCGGGGTGGGCCGTGCCGCACGGGCAATGACAGGAACGCCAGTCCCCGGTCATCGCGGCCCGTCCGGCCTCCATCGCGGCGCGGACGGCCGGATCGATCTTGCCCATTGCCTCGCTGGTCGCCGCGGACACCTGCTGCCGCCACTCGCCCAGCGCGGCCGTTGCTGTCTGCCAGGCGGCGTTGAACTGCCGTCCCGGGCTGTTTGCGTTTCCGGCCATATCCGTATTTTCGCACTTGATGGCGCCTGTGGCCAGCGGCGGCGGCTTCGGGTTCTCAGCCGCGGCCCGAAACGCGCCGCCGGACGGGGCTCGCTGGCCGCGGTAAAAGATCCGTCAGCTGACCGATGTCTCTCACTGCAACTTGCAACAGCATTTGTCGTGCAACCGGCGCGGGCAGTTCTGTACCTGCTCGGGACCTTCACCGGGAGCAGCCGCGCAGAGTGGCCAACCCCTCCTGGACCAGCTCGAACCGGCACCAAGGAACCCGGTGCAGCCCGGCCGTCCGGCCGGGCTGCACCGGTGCCCCGTACGGCCGGCCACGGGACCGGCCGCGGCGGCCGAAGCCCGCCGCGGGGTCCGGGTGGCCCTGTTGACCCTGAGGAAGCGAGGAAACCGGCGATGGCACGTAGGTTCACGCGGGCGGTTCGGGCCGCGGAGATAGTCGGCGCAGTTGCGGCCGTCGTAGTCCTGGCCATCTTGTTCCTGCCCCGGCTGGCCGGCGGCGGGAACGCCGCCACGCCCGCCATCGAGCAGGCGGACCTGAATGTCGCGGTGGTGCCCGCCGCCGATTCGGCCGGCTTCTTCGTGGCCCTCCACGAGGGCCTGTTCACGGCGCACGGCCTGCACGTCACCTTCATCCCGGCCATCAGTTCCCAGACGGTCATCAACGCCCAGGCGCTGGCCGAGCCGCGCGACCGGATCGACATCTCCTGCGGCAACTACGTCAGCTACATCCAGGCTCAGGAAAACTACCGCCTGGGCAAGCGGCCCTCCTCGACCAGCAGCACCATGGTCGCCGCCGACCTGGACATCTTTGCCGAAGGCTCGGTGATGCAGCCGGGAGCCCAGGGCCTGTACGTGCTGCCTGGCTCGCGCGTCCGGACGCTGGCCGACCTGGAGGGCAAGGTCATCGGTGTCAACGCGCCGGGGAACATCCTCTACCTGCTGGCCGCCTCCGCGCTGGCCGACCACGGGCTGAACGTGTCCGGAGCGCGTTTCGCGTACTACCCGCTGCCTGAGATGGCCGCGATGCTCAAGGCCGGGAAGATCGCGGCGGCGGTGCTGCCCGAGCCGTTCGCCAGCCAGGCCGAGCTGTCGATGGGCGTCACCCAGCTCGCGGACCTGGACCAGGGCGCGACCGCGGCGTTCCCGGTACAGGGCTGTGCCGTCACCAGGCAGTGGGCCACGGTGCACCCGGCGACCCTCGCGGCGTTCCGCGCCGCGTTCGAGCAGGGCCAGCAGATCGCCGACACGAACCGGGCCGCCGTGGAGCAGGCCATGGAGGCGCTCCCGTCACCGCTCGGCCTGACCAAGGTGCAGGCCGCGGTCATGGTGCTCGATTCCTACCCGGTCGGGGCGGTCGACGTGACCCGGCTGCAGCGCGTGGCCGACGTCATGCGCCAGTTCTCGGGCTTCCCGGCGTTCAGCGTCCGCCAGATGACCGGCGGCTGACCGGTCAGGCGGGTAGCTCCAGCGCCAGGGCCGGAACGAGAACGAGTACAAATGTGACGGCACGTCGCAGGCCAGGCCAGGGTAGCTGTTATCGCGCCACGTTCCGCCCAGGTCGCCGGCCCGGTCCAGCACGACGAAGTCGTCGATGCCCGCCCGCTTGAGCGCGATCGCCATGCCGATCCCGCCGAATCCGGCGCCGATGACGACCACCCGGTAAGGCATGGGCACTCCCTCGCGCTGCGGATGGCACGATGCCGCAATGGGTGCGGATCGCCATGGACCCGGCACCGGCAGCATAACCGAACCACGTTCGCCTGCCGGCCTGCCCGGTGGCGATGCCGCCGGCTCCTGAAGTGCTCTGTTTCTGGTTAAGTCCTCCGCGTGATACAGGGCCTAACCCCTATCGTTACAGCTAAGCCACCATATGTCACTTTCTGTAACCATTTGTTTACTTAACGGAGGGTAAGAGCATGAGAATGTGCCGGGTTCCGGCGGTGATCATCGCTGCCGTCATCGGCGGAGCTGGCCTGACCGGGTGCGGGGTGCTCGGGTCGAATCCTCCCCCGGTCGTGTCGGCAGCGGCTTCGGGCGGTTCGGCGTCGGCTTTGTCCGCCACGCCCGGGTCGTCGCCGACGTCCGCGCTTACGGGTTCACCCGCGTCGACCCCCACAGCATCGGCTTCGCCGAAACACAAGCACACTGCTTCCGCTAAGCCTTCCGTCACCGCCATGGCTTCCGTGCGCCCGACAAAATCCCCGCACGCGACAACTTCCCCGCACGCGACGAGTTCCCCGACGAGCGCGAGTTCCGGGACGCACAATTTCACGGTGCCCGCCATCCCCGGCGACAACGTCGTCAGCGCCTGGGGCTCATACACCAAGATAGGTACCGCGCGGGTGAAGGTGACCATGTGCGCGAAGCAGACCGGGACGGCGTCCTCGGTGGGAGCGATCGCGCTCGTCTATAACTCCAGCGGCGCCAGCAAGAACGTCGGCGCGGTCGTCCTGACCGGACCGGGCGATACCATTTGCGTCGGGATGACGTTCGTCTTCTACACCGCGCACCTGAAGGTCCACGCGTTCATCGGCGATCACGGCAACATCTCGAAGACCGGACCGGTCCGGACCATCTACTGACACGTCGCCGCCGGCCGGGCGCGGAGCCCGGCCGGCTAGCGGCTGCTTTCCCGGGGTCAGAAACGCGCCGGGGTCTCCCGCGAGCTGGTCACCTGGGTCTGGGCGTAGTTGCACTCGGCGACGATTGCGGCGACGCGCCGGCCGATGCGAGCCAGTGGCCCCCGCACGCCCTGCCTCACGTTGTGGTTCATCGTTCCTCCTCGGTTTCCGGCCGTCTCTTCGCCGGTCACTATCGAGTCTCGCCGTAAGGCCCTCCCCGGCGCATCGGAGGAAATCCCTATTCTGCCTGCTGAGATAGGTCTTAGCCGGGCCTGAAGCGGCTTAGCCGGCCCCTGGAAGCCCCTGCCCTGGCTTACCGGCTTAGCGCGGCTTAGCCGATGCTGCTTGCGTCATCCGGGACATAATTGCCAGGTGCTACCGGTGACGGAGAGCGAGGCCCGCGAGCGGGCCGAGCTGCTGACGGATATCGCGTATGACGTCTTCCTGGACCTGGCGGCGACCCCGGCCAGGTCGCAGACGCGGGTCAGGTTCCGGTGCCGGCGGCCTGGGGCGGACACGTTCGCCCAGCTTGACCTGGCCGCGGTAGGCGAGGTGCGGCTGAACGGGCGGCCGCTGCCGCCGCCGGACGGCGGGCGGGTCCGGCTCGCTGGGCTGGCCGCGGAGAACGTGCTGGTCGCCGACGGCACGATCGCCGACGTCGGGGGAATGGACCCGGGGCTGATCCGGTTCACCGATCCGGCCGACGGGGCCGCCTATGTGCTCGCCGACGGGTTTCCCGATCAGGCGGCGCGGCTGTTCTGCTGCTTCGACCAGCCGAGCCTGCCGTGCGCGGTGACGCTCACCGTCCGGGTGCCGCCCGGCTGGCATCCCCTGGGCAACAGCCAGGCCCATGACGGCGGCGACGGGGTGTGGCGCTTCGGCACCGTGACCGGGATGCGGCCTTACCTGTTCATCGTGTGCGCCGGGCCGTACCAGCAGGTCTGGGCGGGCGGCGGCCCCGGCGCCGTGGTGCGGGCGTGGCGGCGGGCAGCGCTCTCGCAGTGGGACGAGGTGCTTGGGCGTTTTGCCGAGACGGCCGTGCGGGCGCTGCGGCATTACGAGAGAGCGCTCGGCACGCCGTGCCCGTATCCCCGGTACGACATCGTGTTCGTGCCCGAGCTCACCGCGCTGGCCGGTTCCGTGCCCGGGGTGATGTGCGTGAGCGAGAACCTGCTGGCGCGGATGGCCGGTCCTGATGACGACTTCGTGGCCGTGGTGTGCGCGCATGAGGTGGCGCACCTGTGGTTCGGCTCGCACGTGACCATGCGCTGGTGGGATGACCTGTGGCTGGATGAGGCGCTGGCCACGTACCTGAGCTTTGAGTTCACCGGCGGCTGGGCCGGGTTCGGTTACCGGGAGAAGGCGAATGCGTACCGGGCGGACGAGCTGCCGGGACGGCTGCCGGTATCGTCCCCCGTGGCCAGTTCGGCGCAGGCGCTGAGCAGGTTGACCGCGCTGACGTACAACAAGGGCGCGGCGGTGATCAGGCAGCTCGGCGCGCTGATCGGCGAGGATGCGCTGCATGCCGGGATGCGGGATTACCTGGCCAGGTTCGGCGGCGGCTGCGGGACGTCCGAGGATCTGGTGGCATGCTGGTCGCGGGCATCGGGCCGGGATCTGGCCGGGCGGGCGGACACGTGGCTGCGCAGCGAGGGCGCGCCGGCGCTGCGGGCCGCATTCGCCGCCGGGCCGGCCCCGCCGGCCATGCCGGGCCCGCCGGCCATGCCGGGTGCCTCGCTGGTGGTCACGCAGGACCCGCCCCGCCCGCAGCTGGTCAGGATCGGGCTGTACGACCGTGCCCAGGCCGGCGGCGGGCTGCGGCGCCGGCAGCTGGTCGAGGTGGATCTGGCTGGCGAGCGGGCAGTGGTGCCGGTCGCGTTCGGTCCCGGAGAAGCGGTACCGGATCTGGTGGTGGCGAACGACGGCGACCTCGGTTATGCACGGATCACGTTCGACGAGCGGTCATGGCAGGCGCTCGCCGCGGCCGCGCTGGAGGTGGATGACCCGGTCACCGAGGCGGTCTGCTGGAACGCGGCCTGGCAGCTGGTGACGGGCGCCCGCCTGCCGGCCGCGTCCTTCGCCGACCTGGTGATAAGGCGCCTGGCCGACGGCCGGGCCGGGCTGCCGGCGGCGGGCGCGGAAGTGCTGCTCGACCGGGCGGTCAGCTGCGCCGACGTCTACGCGCCCGCCGGCCGCCGGGCCGGGCTACGGGAGCAGATCGCGGACGGCACGCTGGCCGCGGCGGCCCGCGCCCGGCCAGGGAGCCCGGTCCAGCGCACCCTCGCCGCCGCGTTCGCGGGCAGCGCGCATCGCGGCGACCAGCTTGACCTGCTGACCGCCTGGCTGGACGGGAACCAGGTGCCAGACGGGCTGGCGGTCGACGCGGAACTGCGGGCCCGGGCCCTGTTTACCTTGTCCGCTCGCGGGCGGGCCCGGTCGGCCGACATCGACGCGCTGCCGGAGCTTGACCAGGCCAATGGCGCCAGACACCGGGCGACGTGCCTGGCGATGAAGCCGGACCAGGCGGCCAAGGAAGAAGCGTGGACATCGGTGATATCCGGCACGGTCACCGGACGGCTCGCGGATGCGGCCGCGCAGGGTGTGTGGGTGGCCGGGCAGGAGCAGCTGATGGCCGGCTACCGGAGCCGGTACTTCGGCGAGGCCCTGCACGCGCTCGCCGGGATGGGCAGCTGGCCGCAAGAACGGCTCGGACGGCTGCTGTTCCCGTCGACGCTCTGCGATGCCGCCACCGTGGCAGCAGCCGAGGCCGCGCTGGCCGGCCGGGCCTTGCCTGAGGGCCTGCGGAATGCCGTTGCCGAGCAGACCGCCATCATCCGCGAGGTGATCGCGTCGCGCGAGGTGATCGCGTCGCGCGGGGCGGAGCCGCCCGCGGCTACGTGATCGGGGCGGCCTGGCCATAGGCGGCGCGGGCGGCCTGCACCTCGGCGATGTGCGTCTCCGACCAGTCCTTGATCGCGCGGACGACGGGCAGGAGCGTGCGGCCGAGGGGCGTGAGCCGGTAGTCGACCCGGACCGGGACCGAGGGGGTGATGGTGCGGGTCAGGAGCCCATCGCGCTCGAGCATGCGAAGCGTCTGGGTGAGCATCTTCTGGCTGACGCCAGCGATCGTTCGCGACAGCTCGCTATAACGCTGCGGCGAGCTCGCGAGCGCGGTCAGGACCAGTGTCACCCACTTGTCGCTGAGCGCGTCGAGTACCTGGCGGGACGGGCATTCAGCGACGTATGCGTTGTAGGCGGCGCGCTCCTGCTCGCGCCGCTGCGCCGCGGTCATCGTGGCCATCGCACTCCTTGACGAGCGCTACGCACTCTAAGGTGCCTTCTCCCCAATGGAGAGTAACGCATCTAACATATCGGATGGTAGGGCATTCCGGTGTACCGCAACGAGGAGATCACGTGAAAGCTGTAGTCGTTCGCCGCTACGGGGGCCCGGACGCGCTTGAGATAGCCGATGTCCCCGCGCCGCAGCCCGGGACCGGCCAGGTGCGGATCCGGGTCCAGGCGGCGGCTGTGAACCCAGTCGACATCGCCACCCGCTCCGGCTGGCTCGCCGAGCACGGCCTTATGGCCGCCAGCGGCGACGTCGGCATGGGGTGGGACCTAGCCGGCGTCATCGATGCCGTCGGTCCGGGCACGGACCGGTTCAAGGCTGGCGACGCCGTGATCGGGCTGCGCGATCTGCTGACCGCGCCGGTCGGCGCGCAAGCAGAGCAGGTGGTCCTCGACAGCAACGCGGTCGCGCCCGCGCCGCGCAGCGTCCCGGCCGC
Organism: uncultured Actinomycetes bacterium; assembly: GCA_963722275.1. GTDB lineage: Bacteria > Actinomycetota > Actinomycetes > Streptosporangiales > Streptosporangiaceae > Palsa-504. Next base: position 214,875 of record CAVRMX010000034.1, read on the forward strand.
CGAGGCGTCGACGATCCCGCTCAACGGCCTCACCGCAGTGCAGGCACTGGACCTGCTCGCGCTGCAGCCCGGCCAGTGGCTGCTGGTCACCGGGGCCGCGGGCGCGCTGGGCGGCTTCGCGCTCGAGCTCGCCGCGCTACGCGGGCTCCGCACGGTCGCCGTCGCCGATCCCCGCGACGAGGAGCTGGTACGCAGGCTCGGCGCCGACGAGTTCGTCGCCCGCACCCAGGGTCTCGGCGCGGCGGTTCGCCGGGTGGTGCCCGCAGGCGTGGACGGCGCGCTCGACGCCGCGGTCGTCGGCGTGGCGGCGCTCAACGCCGTCCGGGACAAAGGCTCATTCGTCGCGGTCGCGGCCGGCGCCGCACCCATGCCCTTGCGCGGCACCCGCGTGCACAACGTCTGGATCCGCACCGACGGGCCGCGGCTGGCAGAGCTGGCCGCGCTGGTCGACGCCCGTCGGCTGACCCCGCGCGTAGCGGCAACCCTCCCGCTGGAGGAGGCGGCCGCGGCACACCAGCGAGTCGCCGCAGGCGGCCTCCGCGGCCGGATCGTCCTGCAGCTGAACGCGTAAGGCCTTTCGCCCGCGCAAGCCGGAACCCCCAGCGAAGGCACACGAATCAATGGTCATCATCTTGCTTGTCGGGGCGGAACACCCAGGTCAAGGTCTCGGCTTCAGGTGCGGGCGGGTGCGGCAACCACGGCTGGACCTCTTCGGTTCGTCCTTGCCGCGTGAGCAGGATCCCGAGACTCACCCACGCCCCGTGATGCCCTTCGCTGGCCGCGCTCCGGAACAGTGCTTCAGCGTTCGCCTCGTCGCCGCGCCCCATCAGGAGCGCGCCTAGCGCGTTCTCGCCGTCGTGGTCACCCGCTTCAGCCGACTTGCGCAGCCATTCTTCGGCCTCGCTGGCGCGGTCCTGCTCGAGCAGGAGGAGGGCGAGGTTGTACTGGGCGTCCTGGTAGCCATGAGAGACTGCGCGCCGGTACCAGTGCTCGGCGTCAGCCGGTTTGCCCTGGTGCTTGACCACGAGCCCCAGGTTGTACTCGGCTCCGGGAAGCCCTGCCTCAGCGGCCAGCTGAAGCCACGGTTCCGCCTTATCTTCGCGGCCCAGGTGAATGAGCAGCTCCCCGAGCAGGGCCTGGGCATCATGGCCCCCGCCCGCAGCGCCGTCGCGTCCACGTGCGGCGTCATCACACTCTGCCGTCGCGGCTTGCTCAAGAACCCAAACAGCCTCGTCCGACAGCCCGCGAGCTCGCAGGGAAACACCGAGACTCGTCAGGCCGTCGATGAGTCCCGCTGAATTCTGCCTGCTCAGGCAACGCCGTGCTACCTCTAGCTGCCCAGTTGCTACAGCCAGCTCGATAACGCCAAGGGCCACATGCGGATCTTCGGTCTCTGCCAGGTCGTCAAGCGAAAACGTTCCGCCTTGTTGATGCTCGATGGCGGCGAGATTGAGCATGGCCCGCTCGTTCCCTTTCGAGGCGAGGGGCCGGAGCGCCCGCTCGGCCGCGTCCAGCTTGCCATCACTGAAGTACTCAACCGCCAGTCTAAGGATCGCCTGCGGATCACCTCCGCTGGCTGCCCTCCTGAGCTTGCGTTGCCGACTGCCGCGCCTCCTGATCTCCTTCCGTGCCCCAGCGAGCTGCCCGGCGGCGGCCATCCGCTGGCTTTCGCTGGCATTGCTATCCGCCGTCGCGTCCGCATACCACCGCTCTGCTTCTCCCAGCCGGTTTCGCCTGACGGCAACCGCAGCAAGGTTGAGCTTGGCTGCGACACCGACGTCTGTTTCAGCCGACGCGCCCAGCTCGCGCTGATGAGCCGCGAGGTCTTCCCGCGCCTCAGCGATCATGCGCAACCAACGCTCTGCCTCATCTAGCTCTCCCCGCTCCATGAGCAGGACGGAGAGGTCGTTCGCGGCGACAAAGCCGCCTGCTTCGGCGGCCTGCCTGTACCGGTGTTCGGCACCTGGGGTGTTACCCCAGCCCATGAGCATGCGAGCCAGGTTGTAGGCCGCGGGTGCGTCTCCGGCATCGGCTGCTCGTTCAAGCCACCCTCGTGCCTCGGTGAGTTCGGCCCTGCCTACCAGCAGCATCGCGAGCTGGTTGGCCGCGTCCAGGTTTCCCGCCATCGCGGCTGCTCGCAGCCATTTGATGCCTTCGTCATCATCGTTTCGCTGTAGCAGGAGCTCGGCCAGCAGCAACGCCGCGTCCGCCGATCCGTGCTCCGCCGCCCGGCGGAACGCACGCTCGGCACCCTCCGTGTCACCGCGCTTGTTGAGCAGGAAGCCCAGCTCGATGGACCCAGCGGCGCTGCCAGTATCTGCGGCGCTGCGGAACAGCTCTTCTGCCTCCTGGTACTCACCCCGGCCGCGGAGCAGCCTGCCGAGGTCAATGAGGTCGTAGGGAAAGCCGCCCCGGGCGGCCCGGCGAAGCCAGGTCTCCGCCTCTTGCGTCGCGGCGCGGTCGCCGCGGTCCATGAGCAGTCGGCCCAGGCTGCCTGCCGCAGCCAGTCCAGCGCCATTGAGCGTGTCATGCCCTTCTCGGTCCAGCACCTGCCGGAAGCACCGCTCTGCCTCCTCGAGGTCCCCCTTATCCCGGTACACGAGCCCGAGCCCATCAATGGACAGCGTCAAGACATGCGGGTCGTCGGCCCTAGTCCCCACGCGGAAAGCCGCCTCGGCAGTCGCCTTACGGCCGGAAAAGAACGCGGCGAACCCGATACCGGCGGCATCATCGGGTCGGAGATCCTGGATCAGCCGGTCCCATGTCGAGTCCGGTAGCGGCGGCGCTCGCAGGTCGCGCTGGATCCGGTCAAGCAGGTAGTCGAATACCCGGTACCCATCAGGGCGCCTGCTGAGCAGCGCGCTGGTCGCATGCACTGGGGCGACCCCGGCGAACCCGCCTCGAACGCGTCCGGGCCAAGCAGCGCGCTGGTCTGCTCATCGAGGTAATTACGGTAGAGATCGCGCAGCAGTAGCTCACTGACCGGGCGGGTCAGCCACGCTCGGCGGCAGTCGATGGCCGCAGCAACGATGGCCGCGCCCGCCGGCTGGACATCGCTGGACCAGCCATCGCGCCAGCGATCCCACAGCCGCGGCGCGGCAGCCAGGAACTCGGCCAGCCCGATTCCCTCGGAACTAGCCGCCAGTGCGGCGGCGATCCGGGGACCGGTTCTCCGGGCTTCCGCTGCCCGCTCTGACTCAGCCTCCGAAAGGTGCCGAGAGAGCCTGATCACGCGGGCCGCGTCCAGTAGTTCCCGCTCGGCGCGAAGACCGAAGCCGCTGGCGCCCCCAAGACCGCGTTCCGTGTAGGCACCGGTCCGCATATCGCCAGGAGGGCGACACGCCGGCCCGGCTCACCGATGAGCCGCTCCAGCAATGCCAGGTCCAGGCCATCAACGCCCAGATCGCGGACCAGGTCGTCCAGCCAGAGCACGGTATCGCGCAACTGGATCCCGCCGTCGCCTAGCCGCCGCAGCGAACCAGCGTCGCGCGGCACAAGCACCCACCGCCCCGATGGCATCCTGTGCAGCGCCTCATAAGCTGCCCGCGACTTCCCCGCCATCGCATCGCCCAACAGCAGCACCAGTCGCTCCCCACCCAGCGCCTCATCTAGGTCATGGTCGATGTCGCGCCGCACATAACGTGGCGTCTTCCGGCGCCCGTGCTCTCCAGGGCTATCCACGGCCGGGTGCACCCCGAGCCGCAGCGGGTCGGTCGCGTCCGCTACAGGACGCCGCAAAGCGGTTTCCCGGTCGAGGAGCCGACGAGAGCCAGATCCGTCCCCGAGCGGTACGTTCACCCGGTCGAGCACGAACCGGACTGCACCGGTGAAGACGGCCAATGCCAGTGATGACGCGCGCAACGGGACAGGCGCGCCGCGATCACCGAGACCCCGCCAGCAACGAGAGCCGCCATCGCGACCAGCATCAGCGAGGTCCGCGCCGATCGCCAGTGAATAGGTGACTGCCGCAGCCGCATCCCGCGGCCAAGATTATTGCGGACGGAAGCACTCAGCAGCCCGGATCGGACAATTCGAGTCGAAGGCCGCCGGCTCAGCGCTCACCTCGCGCGGAGTGGAACGCTTGTCGTGGTGATGTGACGTGACCCGGACCCGGCTTGAACTGGCGCGGCCGCAGATTCTGGCGTTCCGGCGGCAGGCCGGCGCGCTCGACGAGCGGCGGGGCGGCGGATCATTGAATAGGTCGAGCTGAGTCCGGGGGAGGCTGACTGGGCTGGTTTTCTTACTTCTGGCCCTCACCGCCTCGCCTGGACGCAAGCGGCCCGGCCGTCGGCGAAGAGCCCGCTCGACGGGAAGGTCACTGATATGGCACCGGTCTCTCTGGTCGTCATCGGGGCAGGTCAGCGCGGCACCGGGTACGCCAGGTGGGTCCGGCGCCACCCGGATCGCGCATCGGGTCGTCGCGGTGGCCGAACCCGGCGAGGTGCGCCGCGCCCGCTTCGCCGCCGAACACGGCATCGCGGCCGCGAACGTGGCCGCCGACTGGAGGCAGCTGGCTGGCCGCGGCGGGCTCGCCAACGCGGTCCTGATCTCACGCAGGATGGCGTGCCGCCGGGCAGGCCGAAGCGTTCGCCGCGCTGGGTTATCACATCCTGCTGGAAAAGCCGATGGCGCCGGACGAGGCGGGATGCCGGCGGATCGTGGCGGCCGTGGAGAAAGCCGGGGTCATGCTGGCCGTCGGCCACGTGGTGCGCTACACGGCGTACACGCGCGCCGTCAAGCAGGTCGTCGAGTCCGGGCAGCTCGGTGACATCATGAGCGTCAGCACCTCGAGCCGGTCGGATTCTGGCACCAGGCCCACGCGTACGTGCGCGGCAACTGGCGGCGCAGCGACCTGGCGGCCTCCATGCTGATGGCCAAGTCCTGCCATGACCTGGACTGGCTGCAGTACATCCTGGGCCGGGCGCCGCTGCGGGTTTCGAGCTTCGGCAGCCTGACTCACTTCACCGCGGCGAACCGCCCGGCCGGCGCCGCGGACCGGTGCGTGGACTGCTCCGTCGAGGCGAGCTGCCCCTACTCGGCGCCGCGGCTGTACCGGGGCCTGCTCGACCGGGCCGAACATCGCTGGCCGCTGAGCGTCGTCATCGACGACTTCTCTCCCGCCGCCCTCGACCAGGCGCTACGGCACGGCCCGTACGGCAGGTGCGTCTACGCCTGCGACAACAACGTCGTCGACCATCAGGTCGTGGCGCTGGAGTTTCCCGGCGCGACCACGGCCACGTTCACCATGACCGCGTTCAGCCAGGCCGCCGGCCGCAGCACCCGGCTGTTCGGCACCTGCGGCGAGCTAGCAGGCGACGGCCAGACGATCCGGGTCTACGACTTCCTCACCCGGGCCGAGCAGCTGATCACCCCGGTGCCAGCAGGCGCGATGAACACCGCGGAGGGTCACGGCGGCGGCGACGCGGCCCTCATGGACGCGTTCACCGGCGCCGTCGCCACCGGGAACCGCGAGCTGATCATGTCCGGGCCACGCGAGTCGCTGGCGAGCCACCTTGCCGTCTTCGCCGCCGAGCGAGCGCGCCTGAACGGCACCGTCGAAACCATCCCGCCGAACCCGGGGCCGGCCAGCGCATTATCCAGAACGGGCAGCGGGGAGATGCGTCTACACGACCAAAGCCGGGGATAGCCAGTGCCCTGCGGGCAGGGCGGACTACCGGCCGCGGAAACGCGGTTCGCGCTTGCCCGTGAAGGCTTGCGCGGCCTCGCGGTGATCCTCGGTGAGCCCGGTATGCACGTGGTGGGTCGCTTCCAGGTCCATGCAGTCGCCCAGCTCGCCGGATACGGCCCGGTTCAGGTTCTCCTTCATGTAGCGGTAGGCGATCGACGGCCCTTGCGCCAGCCGGCGAGCACGCTCCATGACCTCCTGCTCGAAGTCGGCCGCCGGGAAGATGGCGTTGACGATCCCGAGACGCTGGGCGTCCTCGGCGCTCAGCCGATCGGAGAAGTAGTAGAGCTCCTTGGCCTTGCTGCTGCCCACCAGCCGGGTCAGGAACCAGGTCCCGCCGTAGTCTCCGGCGAACGCGACCTTGGCGAAGGCGGTGGTCAGCACCGCCCCAGGGACCGCGTAGCGCAGATCGCAGGCCAGCGCCAGCGACAGGCCAGCCCCGGCCGCGGGCCCCCCGATGGCGGCGATCGTCGGCTTGGGCATGCTCCACAGGCGGCCGCTGGTGGCCCGCTGGTTCAGTCGCTGCCGGTGGATGCGGGCGTCGAGTGACCGGCCGGACTGGGTCCGCCGGCGGGGCGGCCATGGCCTTGACATCGCCGCCGGCGCAGAAGGCGCCGCCCGCCCCGGTGAGCACGACGCAGCCAACCGCTTCGTCGGTCTCCACCTGGGCCAGGACCGTCCCCAGGGCGGACACCATGGCGGCGGAGAAGGCGTTCCGCCGATCCGGCCGGTTCATGGTGATCACCGCCACGCCGTCGTCGATCTCGGCCCGCAGATCCTCGGTCCCGGTATCCAGCGCGGTCATGTCATCCTTCCTCGCCGGCGAAGCGGACCCCGCCGATCACCCATGGCCCGCCGCCGGGCAGTCCGGCGATGGTCACCTCGGTGATTCCCTCGCCATGACCGCCCCGGGCCGGCACGAACCGCAGCCGCTGGCCCGAGTCCGGCAGCTCCGCCACTATGGTGGGCCCGCTGTCGGCAGCGGAGATCCCGAGCACCGCCGCCCAGCGCCGTGCCGCGGCGGCCGGGTCGCTGACCTCGATCGTCAGGCCGGTCACGCCGCCGGGAGCATGTTCGGGCACCCGCCCCGTCCACGACGGGCCCGCCCACCGCCACGATTGCTCCGGGTCCGCCCAGTCCAGGGACACGATGGCGCCGGGGACGTCCCCGGGATGAAGGTGGGTCGCGGCTATGTCGGGCAGGTCGGCGGTCCAGACCACCCGCACCCCCAGGCCGGCGACCCTGCGGCGGGCCGCCGCCAGGTCCGGGACCTGGAATATCGCCATGTACCCGCCGTCACCGCCGCGCCGCTCGAGGTACCGGCCGGCGGTCGTGTCCGGCTGCACGGGCGCCACCACCTCCACGAACGTGCCGCCCACCGCAAACACCGCGTTGGTCAGGCCGAACCGTCCCACCCCCGGATCGTGAAAGGGCGGCGGCCAGCCGAAGGCCCGGCGCAGCTCGCCCGCCACCTGGCCGCAGTCGCGCGCCACCAGGGCCACCTGGCGCAAGCGCGGTCCGGTCAGCACACCCCAACAATAGGAGGTCCCGGTCCGCCGCGACTGGTCGCCGCCGCGTCGCTTGGGTCCGTCCCCCGGCTGCCGACGCCGCGTCCTGGCTGGCGAGCAGCCCGATGCGCCGGGCCGCCCGCGACCCGGCGTGGCCGATGCCGCTACGCGGCTCTTGCGATGTCGTCGACGCGGCATGACAGGCCGGGCTATGGACCTGGATCAGCTGCGGGCCCCAGGCGCCGGGGTGCCGGCGGGAACGGCACCTGAAGCACGCGCGCCGGGCCACGCGGATGTCCGGGCGACGTTGGCGGCGATGACCTCTCGATCTGGACGGCTGCGGGCCCGGATCAGGCGGGCGTGAAGCTGCGCTGCAGGCGCGCGGAGCGAGATCGATGCCCGCATCTGCCGCGCTCGAGCGCAGCTGGTGAGCGCGGCCGGAGGGCGGTGCGGTCGCGCTGTTCGACAACTCGAGGCCAGCGTGGAACGCCGCCTTCTTCTCGACCGTCGGGCCCTGCCGGCCGGATCCTGACCGGCCGCGCCGAGTATGGCGGCGACGTGCTCGGCCTACCTGCAGGTCGCCGAGCGCTCAGGCGCCGAGACGTGGTCGTGCCTGACGATGGCGACGGGCGATCGACCTCGGCGCGCTTGCCGAGCCGTAGACGGCGGCCAAGCTGGTCGGGCCGACCTGGGTGCCGACCAGCGGCCGCTCGGTCGAGCCGCCGCTGCCCCCCCGGTCTGGCGTTCGCCCGCGACGCCGGCGCCCTGTACCTTCTGGACGCCACCCAGGCCGTCGGCCAGTTCCCCGTCGACGTCAACGACCTGGGCTGCGATCTGCTGACCGGCGTCGGGCGCAAGTTCCTGCGCGGACCGCGCGGAACCGGCTTCCTCTGGGTCCGTGACACCGCCCTCGAGCGGCTCGACCCGTTCGTGGCCGAGATCGGCTCCGCCACATGGGATGGCGGACGCGGCTTCACATGGGCCGCCGGCGCCCGCCGCTTCGAAACCTGGGAGAACAGTTACGTCAACATCATCGGCCTCGGCGCCGCGGTGCAGCAGGCCCTCGAGTTGCGCCTTGACGTCATTGGCGACCGCACCCGCACCCTCGGTGAGCGGTTGCGGGAGGATCTCGGAGAGCTCCCGGGCGTCACCACCCACGACCTCGGCACGCACCGTTGCGCCATCGTCACCGCGAAGGTCGCCGGCCGCAGCGCGGATGACGTCGCCGCTGCACTCGGCCGAGCCAGCATCAACGTCAGCACCACCGTGGCCGAAGACAACCCGTTCGACACCGAAGAGCGAGGCGTTCACCCCCTGGTCCGCTTTTCCCCGCATTACTACAACACCGAGGCGGAGATCGACCGAGCCGTCGCCGCCGTAGCGGAACTCGCCAGCGCCGGGGGGCGCCCGTAAACGGATCCCCTTGCGAACCCGCCGAGGTGCTTGAGGCCGTCGCACAACGGTCCCCGGCTGCACCCAGGCAATGCCCGCGCCCGGCCCCCACCGCTCCATCCTTAAGCCCCGCCCGCTCCAGAACCCGCCCCGGCCTGCCCCCGGCAAACGACCACGGTGCTCGTCGTGGTGGTCATGTAGGCATTCCGAAGTGAGGTGAGTTTGCGGCGTGTCGCGAGGGCCGGTGTGCTGGCGGTTGGTGAGGGCCTGGTCCTGGCTGGCGGCGCCCGTCGTGCGTCCCCTGGCAGAGCGCGGCGGCGGCCGGGGGCAGGCTGAGGGATCGTGTGCCGTTAGGCGCCGGATTTGGCGCCTGATGGCACACGATCAGCGGCCCGGCTGGCGGAGGTGCCTGATTTGTAGCGGGATGCCCGTTTCTGCGGGCTCGGCGTGCGTATCGCATCCGCCACGGGCGGCACGCCGCAAACGCACCTTAACTTGGAACGCTTCCGTGACGGCCACGATGCTCCTTCCGGTGGCGGGGGTGCCCGCGAGTCATAGGGCGGCGCGCAGCTTCCCGGCCAATTCGTAGTCGTACTGCCAGCCGGCCCCGGACGGCGCGAGGATCACTCGCTCGGTGCCTGCAGCGGCATACGCGGAAAGCTGTGCGGCCGCCTTGCGCGGGTCGGCGTCCAGTGCCGGGCCGACAACGCTCGCGCCCGGCACGTGCCGGCCGTGCTGAGCAGCGAGCCCGTCCAGCACGGCCAGACCCGCGGCCACGTCATCGGGCGGCAGCCCGATGCAGACCCAGCCGTCGCCGTATGCGGCGGCGCGCCGCAGCGCCTTGTCCCCGTTACCCGCGATCAGCACGGGAGGCATGGCTGAGCCGGGAGCAAGCGTCACTTCCAGCGCGTCGCCGAGTACAGCGGGCTGCCCGGTGACAAGCGCCGGCAGCACCCGCAGTGCCTCGTCGGTGCGCCAGCCGCGGTCCTGGTACGACACACCCGCAGCGCGCCACGCGATGTCTCCGTGCGCCGGGTTGCCGGTCCCCACACCCAGCACGATCCGGTTACAGGACACATACTGCAGGCTACTGATCTGCTTCGCCGCCCAGGCCGCGGCCGAAGAGCCAGCAGCATCACGCGGAAACCGATAGTGATAGGGTCGGTCACCGCCGCCGCGGTGGCGAGCACCACGGTGCTATCCAGGATGGGGGCGCTCGCCACCAGATGGTCCGTGGACCAGACCGAATCTAGCCCGGTCTCCTCGGCCAGCCGCGCGCTCGCGCGGACATCACCCAGGATCGGCTGAGCCGGATCGGGCGTGGAGGTCGGCAGGATCACGCCTATCTTGATCGTCACGCTACCTGGCAACGGTGTTCTCACTGGCCTGTTCCCCGCACCGCGGGGCACGCTGGGTGCCCGAGGCGCTCGCTGTCGCCGATCACCTGGGCATCGGGCAGTTCGCGGCGGTGGGGATCTCGACCGGCGGCGCGTTCGCGCTGGCGCTCGCTGCGCTCGCCCCCGAGCGCGTCCTCGGCGTTGTCGCCTGCTGCTCGATGACCGACATGCGCTGGCCGCAGGGCAGAGCCACCATGAGCCCGCCCACGTTCAGGGCCATTTCAGCATCGTGACCAAGGTCGTGCCCGCGATCAGCGACCTGCTGCAGCGCCAGTTAGCGCAGACCTGATCACCGGCAGAGTACGGCTGAGTTGCCGAACTCCGCCGCACCGTCACGGTGTGACGATCGCGAACCCAGGGATCGGGGGTATCAAGCAGGCCGAGGAGCCGTGGCAATGCTTCCTGGTCGCCCTTGGCCTGGATGCCTTCCAGGCCTTTGCCTGCGAGCATGCCCAGCAGCTGCGGTCTGGTGAGGGTCAGGGTGAGGTCGGCGCCGCCGGGGGCGGGGTTAGCCCAGTGGATCAGGGCGCCGTTGGACAGGGTCATCCGGTACCGGGTGCTCTGGTCGGTGAATTCCCAGTCGATCGTCAAGGCCTGGGACCAGGCCTTCGGCCCGTTGACGCGGATCGCGATCGAGTCGAACAGCTGCTCCACGGTTAGCGCCTGGATCAGGTCGGGCGAGGCCAGGCTCAGGGACGGCGGGATCGCGCCATGACGCAGCTCGCAGGGCGCCCATCAGGTAGAAGTTGCGCCAGGTGCCGTTCTCGGCGCCGTACCCGAGCTTGTCGTAGGTCGCGGCGAGCAGCTCCTTGGCCTCGTCGTGGCCGGGGTCGGCGAACACGGCGTGGTTGAGCAGCTCGGCGGCGAACCGCAGGTCGCCGGCGTCGACGTACTGCCGGGCCTTGGCCACCACCGTGTCGACGCCGCCGAGGCAGTCGACGTACCGGTGCGCTGCTTCCTGCGGCGGGTGCTTCCACAAGCTGGCGGGGTTGCCGTCGAACCAGCCCATGTACCGCTGATAGATCGCCTTGACGTTATGGCTGACCGAGCCGTAATAGCCGCGGGTGTGCCAGGCGCGCTCCAGCGCGGGCGGAAGCTGGATCAGCTCAGCGATCTCCAGGCCGGTGTAACCCTGGTTCAGCATCCGCAGCGACTGGTCGTGCAGGTAGGCATATAGGTCCCGCTGCTCCGACAAGAACCGGATGACCTTGTCGTGCCCCCAGGTCGGCCAGTGGTGCGAGGCGAACGCGACATCGGCCCGGTCACCGAACAGCACGATGGCCTCATTCAGGTAGCGGGCCCAGATCCGCGGGTCACGCACCAGCGCTCCGCGCAAGGTCAGCAGGTTGTGCAGGTTATGGGTGGCGTTCTCGGCCATGCACAGCGCGCGGCGGTCCGGGAACAGGAAGTTCATCTCCGCAGGCGCCTCGGTCCCCGGGGTGAGCTGGAACTCGATCAGCACCCCGTCGAGTGTCTCCTGCTGGCCGGTATGGGTGATATCGGCAGTCGGCGGGATCAGCGACACCGTTCCCGTCGAGGTCGTCATGCCGAGCCCTGCACCGATCTGGCCTGCCTGGCGTCTTGGCCAGCTCGGCGCCGTACATGTACACCGCGCGGCGGTTCATCGCGCCGCCCGCGTAGACGTTCTCCTGCACCGCGTGCTCCAGGAACCCGGCCGGGGCCAGGATCGGCACCTCCCGTCGACCTCGGTCACCACGCCCCGGACACCGCCGAAGTGATCACCATGGCTGTGGGTATAGATCACCCCGGTCACCGGCCGGTCACCCCGGTGCTGGCGGTACAAGGCCAGGGCAGCGGCCGCCGTCTCGGTCGAGATCAGCGGGTCGATCACGATGACGCCGCGGTCGCCTTCCACGATCGTCATGTTCGACAGGTCCAGCCCGCGAACCTGGTAGATGCCCTCGGTCACCTCGAACAGGCCCTGCCTGGCGCACAACTGGGACTGCCGCCACAGGCTCGGGTTAGCCGTCTCCGGGCAGTCTTCCCGCAGGAAAGCGAACCCGTCGTTGTCCCACACCACCCGACCGCTGGCGTCCTTCACCACGCCCGGATCCAGCGAGCCGATCAGCCCCCGGTCGGCATCCTCGAAATCCGCACGGTCTTCAAACGGCAGACTGTCCATCACGCCATGGTGGACGCAGGGCACCAGGCCCTGCACCACCCGCCATGGATGAAGATGACGTCTCCGCGGCCCCGGGATGCGGCGGCGTTACCCTCTACGGGGGGCAAGCGACTCCGTGCGGCCGATGCGGCCGCGGAAAGAGATGGCAGCTCATGGCCGAGGCCGGCGACCCGCCCCCCGAAGGAGTCACGCTCGACACGAGCGTGGCCCATCCCGCCCGGGTGTACAACTACTGGCTCGGCGGGAAGGACAACTTCGCCGCCGACCGGGAGGCCGCGGAGCAGGTGATCGCGGCCAACCCGGCCGTCCTGCCTGGCGTGCGGGCCAACCGGGCCTTCCTCGGCCGCGCGGTCCGCTACCTGGCCGCGGAGGCCGGGATCCGGCAGTTTCTTGACCTGGGCACCGGCCTGCCGACCGCGCAGAACACCCACCAGGTCGCCCAGGAGATCGCCCCCGACTCCCGGATCGTGTACGTCGACAACGACCCGATCGTGCTCGCCTACGCCCGGGCGCTGCTGACCAGCGCGCCGGAGGGGGTCACCGCCTACGTGCCGTCCGACATCAGGGACACCGGGAAGGTGCTGGCGGGCGCGGCGGAGACCCTGGACCTGAGCAGGCCGGTCGCGGTCATGGCGCTGATGGTCCTGCAGTACATCCCGGACCGGGACGACCCCTGGGGGATCGTGGGGCGCGTGCTCGAGTCGCTCCCGCCGGGCAGCTACCTGACCGTCTCCGACACGGTCCGCGACATCGACACCGGGCGGGTGACCGAGGGGACCGCGCGGCTCAACCAGCGGATGGGCCCGACGCAGCTGACCCTGCGGACCCGGCCCGACTTCGAGCGGTTCTTCGGCGGGCTCGAGATGGTGGAGCCCGGGGTCGTCCCGCTGCCGGAGTGGCACGGGCCCGGTTCCGAGTACCCGATCCCCTGTTACGCGGGGATGGGCCGCAAGCCTTAGCGATCAGCTCGGTCGCCGCCGCCGTCAGCCGCGGTGGCGAGGCGGCGGGCCTGCCGAGCCGCGTGCCGGCCAGCCCGCCGGCCGAAGAACGACCCCTCGCCGAGCTGGGTGCCTGAGCCGTACCCCTTGCCGTCCTGGGCGATATTGGACGCGCAAGCCCCGGCCGCGTACAGCCCGGGGATGACCGAACCGTCGGGACGCTGTACCTGGGCGTCCACGGTGGTGCGCAGGCCCCCGAGAGTGAACCCGGCGTAGAGCGCGCGGCCGGGCCGAAGGTCGAAGACCGCCCACGGGCCGTGGTCTTGCGGTGCCAGCCAGTCAGCGCTTTTGCGGAAGTCCGGGTCCTCGCCGCGGGCGGCGTGATGGTTGTACCTGGCCAGCGTCTTCTCCAGCGAGCCGGCGGGCAGGCCGAGCCCCGCCTCCATCTCGGCCACGGTCTCGTAGCCGTCGAGGACCGGCACCAGCGGCATCTCGGGCTGCTCCAGGTGCGCGCTGTCGACGATGAGGTAGGCCGCGGCGCCGCCCTGTTCCAGCACGAACTGCGATGTCCGCGCGTGGTAGGAGTCCTCGGCCACGAAACGCTCGCCGCGGGAGTTGACGATGAGCCCGGTGATCAGCACCGGGGGAGGGTAGAAGGGCGCGGTGATGAACGGCTCGTCCATGTGCTTGAGGCCGGCGCCTGCCGACATCCCGAGCCGGATGCCCAGCCCGTCGTCATATGTCGAGCCGAGCGTGATGAGCTTCGCGCCCCGCCCTGGGGGATGCAGTCCTGGGGGATGCAGCGCCGGGGTGTACTCGGCGACCATCTCGGGGTTCATCACGAAACCTCCGGCGGCGATCACGGTCGCGCCGGCCCGGACCACCCCGGTGTCACCGAAACAACGCCAGGCCACCCCTACGACGGCGCCGGACTCGCCGGTCACCAGGCCGGCCGCGCCGGTCTCGTACCGCACCTCGGCGCCGGCCTCCTCGACCCGGTCGCGCAGCAGGTCCATCACCAGCTTCGCCCCCCCGGTGTCCCCTGGCACCGGGACCTTGTGCCCGCGCGGCGCCGGTCTGGCCTGCTCCCGGAACGGCCACACCTTCTCGTTGCCGGTGAACATCAGCCCTTCGGTGCCGGGCTGGATCACGGCCTTGCCGGGGAAGTAGGAGCGCTCGAACTCGAAGCCCAGCGACTCCAGCCAGCCGAAGTGCTCGACCGACCCCTCGCAGTAGGCGCGGATCTTGTCGTGCTCGGGCTCCTTGGACGCCGCGACCAGGTACTTGTACATCTCCTCGGCGGAATCCTCGTGACCGGTCGCCTGCTGCACCGCCGTGCCCCCGCCGAGGTAGAAGTGCCCGCCGGCCATGCAGGTGGTCCCCCCGGGCACGGCGGCCCGCTCGAGCAGCAGCACCCGGGCGCCGGCCCGGGCCGCCTCCAGGGCCGCGCATCCGCCGGCGATGCCGAAGCCGATGACCGTCACGTCGTAGCGTTCGGTGCCGTCAGCCAGGACCGACGCGGGGAGGAGCGGAGGTAGTTCCGAACGGGGTTGGTTCATGTCGCGGCGTCAGCTCAAGTACCGGCCCGCGAGGCGGTCAAGGTAGGCCTCGACCGCCCCGGCCGGGGCGTCCGGCAGTCCCCAGAGGAGCTCGGTGGCGCCGGCCGCGGCCCACGCAGCGAGGTCGCCGGGGGACGGTTTCGCGGCGACCAGCACGCGGATGTCGGGGGTGCCCGGCCTGCTCCCGGCGGCCCACGCCCGCCGCAGGGCGGCGGCCTTGCCGCTGATGTCCTGCTCGCCGGGGGTGGTCATCCAGCCGTCAGCGTGCCGCGCGATCCACCCGAACGTCTTCGGGCCTCCGCCCGCGCCGATGATCAGCGGCACGTGCGCCTGCACCGGCTTGGGGAACGCCCAGCACGGCCCGAACCGCACGAACTCCCCGTCGTAGGCCGCCTCCTCCTGCGTCCACAGCGCGCGCATCGCCTCGACGTACTCGCGCAGCACGGTGCGCCGCCTCCCGGCCGGAACGCCGTGATCGGCAAGCTCATCGGTGTTCCACCCGAACCCCGCGCCGACGGTGACCCGGCCGCCGGACAGGTGATCAAGCGTGGCGATGGTCTTGGCCAGCGTGACCGGGTTGGACTCGGCCGGCAGGGCCACCGCGGTGCAGAGCCTGATCCGCGACGTGACCACGGCCGCGGTCGCCAGGCAGACCCACGGATCGAGGGTCCGCTGGTAGCGGTCGTCGGGCAGCGTCCCGTCGCCGGTGCGGGGGTGAGCGGCCTCCCGCTTGACCGGGATGTGGGTGTGCTCGGGCACGTAGAAGGCATCGAATCCGCGCTCCTCCCCGGCCTTCGCGGCCTGGGCCGGCGTGATCCCGCGGTCGGAGGTGAACAGGACGATGCCGTGGCGCATGGCACAAGACTAGAACGTGTTCCAGTTTGTGCGAAGGCCCCGGCCCTACCCGGAGGCGGCCGGCGCCCGGCGGTACATCCGGCCGCCGGCGTCGATCCCCACCACCGCTCCGCTGTCGTCGCGGGTGAAGAAGCCGCGCATTCCCCTCATGCCGCCGCTGGTGATGATGTACTCGTCCCCGCCGCCGGGCAGCAGGCCGATTTCCTCCCGTGGGTAGCCGGGGGGCAGCTCCTCGTCCGCCGCCGCCCGGATCTGCGGCTTGATGTCGGCCGCGAGCGTCATCACCGCCCCGTCGGTGGCGATGTCGATGTCCATGGCGTCGTTCTCGTAGTGCCCAGCGAACTCCCGGGCCCGCGCCTCGTCGTGGGGGAGAGGCTCGGGGTCCCGCTCGGCCACCCCCAGGTAGTTCTCGAGTGCCCAGCGGACGGCCGCCTGGTTGAACGGGATGCCGTCCGGGCCGGCGTTGGACAGCGCGACGACGGCGAAGCCCCGGTCGGGCACCGTGAGCAGCTCGGCGAACTGGCCGTTGGCGGACCCGCCGTGCCCGGCGGTGCGGACGCCGTCCACGTCTCGCAGGAACCAGCAGATGCCGAGGGCATCGCCGAGAGTGCTGCCCCGCAGCTCGGCCGTCGGCTCCTTCATCCGGTGCAGCGCCTCGGCGGGCAGGACCCGCTCACCGCTTTCCCCGCGGCCGTCACCGAGATGGAACCGGGCCCAGCGCAGCTGGTCCGCCACCGAGGACGCGAGGCCCCCGCCGGGGTTGCGGCAGCGCGGGCCCCGCCACAGCCGCCCGATGGACAGCGTGCCGTCCTCCCCGCGGTTGTGCCCCACGCAGAACCGCCGGGTCATGACGTCGGCGGGCGCGAAGAAACTGTGCGCCAGCCCCAGCGGCTCGAACAGGAGCGAGGCGACGGCGGTTTCGTACGGCATGCCGGTGACCTTCTCGATGACCCGCCCCAGCAGGCTGTACCCGGCCTGGCTGTAGGAGGCCCGGGCGCCGAGCGGCGCGACCGGCTCTAGCTCGGCCAGCCTCGCCACGAAGCTGGCCAGGGCGTCATCCCCCTCGCCGGTGTCGACGAGAAGGTCCCAGCCGAGGCCCGAGGTGTGGTTGAGCAGGTTCAGCACGGTGACCCGCGCCGCGGTCTGCTCGTCCGCGAGCATGAGCTCGGGGACGTACCGGCGGACCGGCGCGTCCAGCTCGACCCGGCCCGCCGCGACTAGGCGCATGAGCACGGTCGCCGTGTAGGTCTTCGTGACCGAGCCCAGCACGAACAGCGTGTCCTGGTCGACGGGCAGCGGGTTGTCGATGCTCGTCACCCCGTGGCACGCGTAGGCCTCCCGCCCGTCCGCCCACACCCCGACGGCGACGCCGGGAAGGCCGGACTTCGCGGCCGCCGCCTCGACGAAACCGGACAGCGCCTCGTGTGACATCCCGTTCCCCTTTCCGCTTCTGTTCGCGGCTCCGCGTGACTTGCACATTGTTCAAGTAGCACGCTAGGGCATGACTTGAACGATGTGCAAGTCATGCCCTAGCGTGGGCGCATGCCGCGCGACACGCTGACCCGCGAGCAGATCGTCAAGGCTGCCATCGACTTGCTGGACACCGAAGGCCTGGAGGGCCTGAACATGCGTGCCCTGGGCACGCGGCTGGGCTCGGCGGCCACCGCGGTCTACTGGCACGTGGGCAGCAAGGACAACCTCATCGCCCTCGCCGCCGACCAGGCGTGGCACGAGATCGCGCTGCCTGACCCGACCGCGGCCGGCTGGCGGGCCGCGGCCACCGCGATGGCCGCCGGCCTGCACGCGATGCTCACCCGCCACCCCTGGCTGGTGCAGGCCTTCGGCTCCCAGGTGCTGTACGGCACCGGCAAGGCCCGCCACGACGACCACACCCTCGCCATCTACGAGGCCGCCGGATTCACCGGCGAGCAGGCCGACCAGGCCGCGGCCAGCGTCTTCACCTTCGTGCTCGGTAACGCCCTCGGCCCGGCCGCGACGGCCTCGCTCACCCGCAAGCTCAGCCGCGATGGCGGCAACGCCGACGAGCTGATGCGCGACAGCGTGGCCGGAGCCCGCGAGATCGCCGCGCAGTTTCCCCGGCTGCGCGCCCGCCTCCCCGCCGCCGCCGCCGGCTACGGCGCGGCACCAGGCCGCACCTTCGAGTTCGGCCTCCAGGCCATCCTCGACGGCCTGCAAGCCCGGCTCACCGCCCGCCGGCCATGAGCGGCCCGGGCACATCGCGGGCGTCAGTCGACGACCGCACCGGCGGTGATGTTGACCTCGGTCGCGGTCATGGAGCTGGCCCAGCCGGAGGCGAGGAATACCGCGACGTTGGCCACCTCGTCGAGCGTGGGCCGGTGGTGCAGCAGGGTGGCGCCAGCCTCCGGGTCGCCAGCCTCCGGGTCGGCGGCGGCGTCGGGTGACCCGGGGGACAGCAGCCACGCGACCCGGATGCCATCCGGGCCGAGCTCGGACGCCAGCTGCCGGCACAGGCCGGCCAGCGCCGCCCACGCGACGTGGGCGCCGCCGAGTGACGGGATCGCCTCCCGGCCGCCCGCCATCACCAAGATGACCCCGGAGCCGCGGGCCTTCATGTGCCGCGCGACGGCGGTCGCGGTCACGAACTGGGCGGTGACGGCCTTGGTCACGGGGCGTACGAAGTCCTCATACGTCATGTCGAGCAGGGGGATGCCCTGGACATCGGAGTTCGAGGTGGCGTTGAAGGCGATGTCGATGCCGCCGGCCGCGTCGGCCACGGACGACGCGTGCCGCTCCACCGCGGCCCGGTCGAGCGCGTCCACCTGAGCGACCTCCGCCAGGCCGCCGGCGCCGCGGATCGTCCGGGCTACCTCCTCCAGGGCCGGCCCGGTGCGGCCCGCGAGGAACACCCGGGCGCCCTCGCGGGCGTAGGCCCGTGCCACCGCGGAGCCGATCGCGCCGCCTCCGCCGTAAACGATCGCCGTCTTGCTGTCGAGCAGCATCGTGTCTCCAGATCGTCGATCAGCGCGGCCAGGGTCCCGGGCACTCCGAAGCGCACCGGGCCAGGATAACCCGGCCGCCTCGGCGAGCAGCCTGGTCGCCGTCCTCAGCTCGGACTCGGTCGGCAGCGCGAAGCCCAGGAGAAGCGCCGGCCCGGCCGGCGCCTGGATGGTGCAGTGCCGGTGCAGCTCATGCAGGCCGACGCCGGATCGCCGGGCCCGCATCGCCGTCGCGCGCTCGTCGGCGCCGTCGGGCAGCCAGGCGAGCAGGTGCAGCCCGGCGGCGGTCCCGCCGATCCGCACCTCGGGCAGGTGCGTGCTCAGCGCGTCGATCAGGACGTCTCGCTTGGCGCGGTAGCGCCGCCGCATCGAGCGCAGGTGACGCTCGAGCGCGGCGTCTTCGATGAACGAGGCCATGGCGACCTGGTCCAGCGTCGGCGGGGTCACGCCGGTGACCAGCAGCACGTTCTCGACGTCGTCGATCAGGTGCGAGGGCGGGACGATCCACGCGAGACGCAGCGCGGGCGCCAGCGTCTTGCTGGTCGTCCCGACGAACGCGACGAGATCCGGCGCCATGCCCTGCAGGGCGGCCACCGGCTCCCGGCCGAAGCGGTACTCGACGTCGTAGTCGTCCTCCACGATCAGCGCCCGGCGCTCGCGCGCCCAGGTGATCAGGGCGGCGCGGCGCTCCGCCGTCATGACGACCCCGGTCGGATAGTGGTGCGACGGCGTCATCACGACGGCATCGACACCGGCGGCCGCGAGATCCCGGACGACCATGCCGTCCGCGTCCACCCGCACGGGGACCGCCTCCAGCCCGGCGTGCTCGACCGTGTACCGCTGCCACCGCCAGCCGGGGTCCTCCACCGCGACCCGGCGCCCGCCCTGCTTGCGCAGGGCCTGCCAGATCACGGTCATCGCCTGGGAGGCCGCGCAGCAGACCACCACCTGCTCGGGCTCCGCGACCACGCCGCGCACGCGGGCCAGGTAGCCGGCCACGGCGTTCCTGAGTTCGCGGACGCCGCGGTGGCTGGCGTAGCCCAGCCGCCGGTCAGGCAGTTCGCGCAGCGCGCGCACCAGCGATGCCTTCCAGCGGGCCCGGGGGAAGCCGTGGTAATCGGCCTGGCCGGGGCGCAGGTCGTAGCGGAATAGCTCCGGGGTACGTATCTGCCGCCGGGCCGGCGGCGTCCCGGTGGCCGGCAGCGAGGCGACGCTGGTGCCCGATCCGCGCCTGGCCGTCAGGTAACCCTCGGTGGTCAGCTGAGCGTAGCTGTCGACCACCACGCCGCGCGATACGCCGAGTTCGTCAGCCAGGTCCCGGCTCGGCGGCAGCACCGATCCCGGCGTCAGCCGCCCGGAACGAATCGCGACGCGCAGCGCCCGTTCGAGCTGCCGGCGGAGCGGGACGCCGGGCGCGAAATCTATCTCCAGATCCACGATTGGACTCACTTATATGTCGGCAATTGGACCAGTCAATCAGACCACTCGCTGGCTAGGCTGGCCGTTCTGATCGACAAAAGGGGATTCATCAGATGCGCAAGGTGTACGCGGGGCTGTTCAGCTCGATCGACGGGGTGGTCGAGGCGCCCAACGAGTGGCAGCCCGGCTTCGACGAGGAGATGGGCGCGGCGCTGTCGCGCATGCTCGACGAGCAGGACACCGTGCTGCTCGGCCGGGTGACGTTCACCGAATGGGCCGGGTACTGGCCGACGTCGACCGACGAGCCGTTCGCGAGCTGGATCAACAACACGCCGAAGTACGTTGCCTCCAGCTCTCTGGACACGGTCGACCACTGGTCCAACAGCACGCTGATCAAGGGCTCGGTGGCCGACTTCGTCGCGGAACTGCGCGAGCAGGACGGCGGGGCGATCGGCACGGCCGGCAGCCCGTCGCTGGTCCGGTCGCTGATTGACGAGGGGCTGCTCGACGAGCTCACCCTGATGATCAGCCCGGTCGTGGCCGGCGGCGGGCGCAAGCGGCTGTTCCCCGGCGACGCCGCGCTGGCCAGGTTCGACCTGGTCGATGCCAAGCCGACCAGCAGCGGCACGCTGATTGCGACCTACCGGCCGATCCGGTAGCGCCCGGGTAGGCCTGCCCGGTCGGGGGCCGGGCCGGCCAGCTGGGACAATCGCCGGGTGGTACCTGCCAGCATCCATGACTTCTTCCTGGCGAGCGCGGGGGTGGCCGGGGCCCTGACCGGGCTGCTGTTCGTGGCCATCTCGGTGTCCGCCGAGCGTCTCAGCCGCGCCAAGGCGGCCGCGCAGCTGTACCGGATACGCGCGTCGGCGGCGCTGACGGCGTTCATCAACGCGCTGGCGGTGTCGCTGTTCGCGCTGATCCCCGGGCACAAGATCGGGGTGACCGCGGTGATCGTGGCAGCGGTCGGGCTCGCCTTCGTGGCGGCTTCGCTGCTGTCGCTGATCCAGCTGCGCCCGGTCCAGTGGGGCACCGTGCGTGATGCGCTGTTCCTGGTCGGGCTGGCCGTCACCTTCGTGTTCCAGATGATCGAGGGAGCGGGCGTGATCGCGGACCCGGGCGGATCCGGCGACGTGAACACGATCGCGGCCCTGGTGGTGGTCTGCTTCCTGGTGGGGGTGGGCCGGGCCTGGGAGCTGATCGGCGTCCCGTCGATCGGCCTCGCGCACGAGGTCACCGCGCTGGTCCGGCGTCATGAGGACGACGCGGACGACCCGGCGGACGACGAGCCCGCGGGCTTAAGGCGGCGGCAGCAGCTCCGTTCGGTATTCCGGGGCCAGGGCCTGCGATTTCGCGATGAACGCCGCCTGGGCCTCCTGGTCAAGCGGCGCGGGCGGCTCGGTCCGGCTGGCGACCGGTTCGCCCACGGCGAGGAAGAAGTTCTCCTGCCCGGGCGGGGAGCAGATGCACAGCAGCCGCGCTGGCCGGCCGGAGGCGTTGGTGAAGGCATGCGGGGCGTTGGCCGGCACGTTGACGGTCTGGCCGGCCCGGGCGACCAGGTGCTCGCCGCGGAAGGTCAGCTCCACCTCGCCGTCGAGCACGGTGAACGTCTCCTCGAAGTCGTGACGGTGCGGAGGGGGACCGCCGCCAGGAGGGACGTGCATGTCGATGAGGGTGTACCGGCCGGCGGTGTCCTCGCCGGTCAGCAGGATCGTGTAGGTGTCACCGACGATGCCCAGGTGCGGCAGCGCGTGGTCCTCGTCCGGCCGGGCGACGGCCAGCTGCCGCCGCGGGTCGTCGGGCGGGACTGCCTGGCTGCCGTTCATCGCGCTCCTCCTCCAACAACCGCCGGAATCCGCCAACCCTCCGCTGACGTCCTCCGAATCCTCCGTTGGAATCCTCCGGGCCACCGCTGGAATCCTCCGGGCCACTGCTGAAACCGGAATATTTCGTCCGTATCAATCACCCTAGTCCAGTGCCATGGCCCGGGATAGCCTAAGAGGAATTTTTCGTCCGGTAAGGAGGGGGCGTGGTGAGCAGGCAAGCTGCCGATCCGGGACAGGCCCCGGAGTCCGGGCCCGCCGGCCGGGCACCCCGGCGGCGCCGGCGCGACGCCGAACTGAACCGCGAGCGCATCCTGGCCGCGGCCGCCGCCGCGATGCTGCGGGAGGGCCGCAACGTCCCGCTCGCGGCCATCGCGGCCGAGGCCGGCGTCGGCGTCGGGACGCTCTACCGCGGGTACGCCGACCGCGAGGCTCTGCTGCACGCCCTCGAGCACCGCGCCTACGGCCTGCTCAACCAGATTCTCGACGAAATCGACGGCCGCGACCTGCCCGGGCTCCAGGCGGTCAGCGAGTTCCTCTCCCGAACCCTGGCCATCGGCGACCAGCTGATCCTGCCGCTGCACGGCGCACCCCCGCTTACCACCGCCCAGGCCGTGCAGGCGCGGCGGGAGATCAACCGCCGCCTCGATCGCTTCATCGAACGGGGCCGCGCCGACCGCAGCATCCGCGCGGCGGTCAACGCGACCGACATCATCGTCTTCAGCGCGCTCATCACCCAGCCGCTGCCGCACGGCCCCGGCTGGCCGCTGATCGCCGGGCGCCAGCTCGCGATCTTCGTCAACGGGCTCGCCGCCCGCGGCCCAGGCGACATCCCCGGCCCGCCGGTGACACGCCAGGACATCGAGGCCGCCTTCACGCGGCGTGCCGCGGACAGTGCCTGACGGTGGAGGCGGGGGAGTCGTCGTGGAAGGCCTGGCCGCAGTCCGGGGCGGCGCAGGCCTTGAGGCGCAGCCACGCGCCGGAGACGGCGCAGCCGGCGACGGCGACGGCCGCCACCAGGCTGGAGTAGCTGGCGCGCGCGCCGCTGGCAAGCTGGATGGTGCTGGCCGGGTCGACGGTGACGACGAGGCGGCCGTCGGCGAGAGCTTTGGTCAGCCGGGTGGCGGCTTCGGCGTCCTCGCGGCCGGCGGTGTGGGCGGCCAGGACGTCCCTGATCGACTCGCGCAGCCGGAGCAGGGCGGCGTGTTCGGAGTTGCTCAGGCCGGCCTCGGCGGGCAGCAGGGCCGCCGCGCGGAGCCAGACGGCCGCTTCCTCGCGGGTGCGCAGGTGGTCGGGGCCGGGGGCGGCGCTCCGCGTGTTGGCGAACGACTGGATCAGGGGCAGCGGGTCATGGTCAGGGCCGGGCACCGTCCGATGATAAGGTCGCGGCCGCCGGTCGATGGCGGCGACGATGCGCGTGAGCAGCTCCTGCAGCGTGGCCGCCTCAACGTTTCGTTGACAACACAGTGTTGACAACACAGTGTTGATGGGCTCAGGATGACCGGTGTGGCCGAGGCGTATCCGGATCAGGGACAGGCGGCCCGCGAGGCGGGTGCGCGCAGGCAGTTGCTCGCCGCGGGTGCCGGTGCGCTTCCGCGTGCACCCTGGCGGCATGGCGGTCAGCCTGCGCCGGCGGCCGACCTGATCCGGTTCACCCTATGGCGCGCCGGCGCAGGCGATCTCGGCGAACAAGAGCTGCTGGCGGCCCTGGCGCTGCTGCCTGCGGCCCGGGCCGAGATGGACCAGGCCGAGGCGGCCTTGCTGTTCACCGCCCGCGCTCACGGGCTTTCGTGGCCGCGGATCTCGCTGGCCATGGGGCTGGGGTCCGCGCAGGCGGCGCAGCAGCGGTTCGACCGGCTCACTGACCGCACCAGCCGGCCGGCCAGCTCCTGACGTGCCGTACGGGTCCGCTCCTGAGGACCTGGCCCTGCACGGGGTGCGGGTGCTGGGCTTCGTGACGGCGTCTCGCATCGCCGGGCGCTACGGCCTGGACCCCGGCGCCGTTCAGGAACTGCTGCTTGACTACGAGGCGAGAGGGTGGGTCAGCCAGCTGAGCTTCGCCGGAAGCTCGGGCTGGTCACTGACCGACGCCGGCCGCGGCGAGAACGAGCGGCGCCTGGCCGCCGAACTCCACCGGGCGGGCGCCAGGGACATCGTCGCGGCGGCGCACCAGAGGTTCCTGCCGCTCAACCGGCGGTTCGGCGCGGCCTGCACCGACTGGCAGATACGGCCGGCACCAGGTGATCCCATGGCGTTCAACGATCACACCGACTGGCGCTGGGACGACCGGGTCCTGCGCACGCTCGCGTCCCTGCAGGGCCCCTTCCTGCAGCTGTGCGGCCAGCTGTCGGAGTGCCTGGCCCGCTTTGACGGCTACGCCGGCCGGTACTCCTCGGCGTTCAGACAGGCCGAGGCCGGACAGCGCTCCTGGATTGACGCCTCCGACCGCGACTCTTGCCACATGGTGTGGATCCAGTTCCATGAGGACCTGCTCGCCACCCTGGGCATCCGGCGAGGCTCGGACAACTAGCACGCAGCCGCACCGGCGGGGCGGCTCGATTTCCGGATATCGCCACGGACGGTGCCGCCGGACGACCAAGGCGGGCATCTGCCAGGTGCCGGACGGAATGTCTTCGATGGCCATCTGGTCGAGGCGCCAGTCGCGGAAGACGCGGCTGATCACGCCCGGGCCGAAATCGTTCGGCACCGCGGCGGCTGACCGGCAGGCCCGGAGCAGGCGAGGTGGCTGCGGCGTCTCCGCGGAAACGTCCCACGCAATACCGCCCGCGCTGGCGCTGCACGCGGTCCTGCCCCGAGCTAACGGCCACGATGGAGCATCGATGTCGCTGTGACGACCACGATGGAGCATCGTGGTCGTTTGCCGGGGGGCGGGCCGGGGCAGGCTGGGGCCAGGTTGGGTGCGGGCGGGCGGGCGGTGCTGATGGGGCATGCGGGAAAGCGACGGCGGTCACGGCGGGCGTCGCAGGTGCTGCTGGGCGCCGACCTGGTAGGCCTCGGTGAGCCACGCGGTGAACTCCTCATCCACGTCGGCGGGCGAGACCAGCCGGAACGCGTGCACTATGTTGCGCGGGGACAGCGTGTCGATGCGCAGGAAGCGAGGGCTGTCGACCCGCCGGGCCAGCACCAGGTGACCGTTCAGCCAGTGTCGGCGCGGCATGAACGCCGCGAAGCTCATCCGCACCTGCAAGGCGATACGGGTCTTCTCCGCCAGCACCTGGACCGGGCCCACCGCGGATGCCACGGCCAGTACCGTGTCAAAGGTGGCCCGGACCTGCGGGCTGGCCCGGGCGAAATGCTGATCCAGGTCGCCCAGCGCCGCGCATGCATGAGCCTGGTTGCGGCTGGCGAAGCTCCGCCCGCACTCCGGGCAGGCCCACATCCCTGTCATCGGCTCGCCCTTCCGTCTGGGCAGATTGTTACCGATACCGAGGATGCCAGTCCGCAGGCACGCCACACGCGGGTCCCGTCACGCGCATGACTGCTCGCCCGCCGAGCTGGACACCGCGCTGGCGGACCGGGCGCTGACCGAACTGCGGGCGATGATCCCCCCGGCGAAGACCTGGCGCTCTACCGCGCCGACATGGCCCGCTGGCTCGAGGTCACCCCAGATTTGTGACCCAGTCCGGGCAGGTCTCATGCACCCACGTCCCGCTGACGCGCCTGCGTGCGTCCTGCCGTGGCGTTACCGGCTGCCCGCAACGGCCGCATGGCTGCCCGGCGGCACGCGCCGAATTGCTTTCCCACTGGGCCGGGGTTTCATCGGGCCTGTCGAGCCCGATCGGGCCCGAGTCGGTCACGGGAAACCCGGCACCGCCGGGGCAGAAGTGATCCAGGTGCGCCTGGCGCACCCGGGCGCCGATCGGCACCCGCTTCCGGCGCGGGCCGGGGACATCCTCGCGTTTCCGCTCAGCCACCGTGATCCGCTCCATCCGGGCCCGCCAGAGCCGGGCGGATCCCGGCCAGGATGCCGCTGCGATCAGCGGCCGCCAGGACGTCGAACAGCATCAGGACCTGCCTGACGATGCCGTCGGCGCTGGTGATCGCGCGCGCGGCCCGGAACACCTCGGCGGCTTCCGCCGCCGATTCTGGATCGGCCGTCAGGGCGAGCCCGCACAGGGCCAGTGCCTTGGTGTTCATCACGCCGAAGGATCCGCTGGTCTGCCGGAGCAGCTCGTCAGCCTGGGTGATCGCGTCCCGGAACGCCCGTGCGGCGGCTGCCTGCTGGTCCAGCCTGAGCAGGATCGCTCCGGACAGAATGGACAGGTCCGCCCGGGCTGGCGGGTAATCGTGCTCGGCGGCGGCGCCGATAGCCTGCCGCGCCGCCGGAAGGTCGCGGGCGAGCAGGTGAATACCGGCCAGGACGCGATGGGCCGCATTCTGCGCCTGCGCGCTGCCGATCGCGTCCGCCACCTCGATGGCCTGCCGGCAGTACTCGGCCGCCTGCTCCCACCGCCCGAGATCGCGCTGCAGGATCCCGAGGCGGACCAGGTCCAGGGCCTCGCCGTAGCGGTGGCCTGTGCGGCGGTCGAGGGCCAGCGCCTGCTCGTTCAGGTCGATGGCCCGGGGGATCTGGCCGAGCTGGTGGTAGCAGGTGCCGAGGTTGCCCAGGTGGATGGCCTCGCCCTGCCGGTGGCCGGTCTCGCGGGCGAGGGCCAGCGCCTGCTCGTTCAGGTCGATGGCCCGGGGGATCTGGCCGAGGTCGCCGAAGCAGAGTGCGAGGTTGCCCAGGTGGATGGCCTCGCCCTGCCGGTAGCCGGTCTCGCGGGCGAGGGCCAGCGCCTGCTCGTACAGGTCGATGGCCTGGGGGAGCTGGCCGAGTTCGAGGTGGCAGTTGCCGAGGTTGCCCAGGCGGACGCCCTCGCCCCACCGGTTGCCGGTCTCGCGGTCGAGGGCCAGCGCCTGCTCGTTCAGCTCGATGGCCCGGGTGAACTCTCCGAGCGACCGGTAGCACTCGGCGAGTTCCGACTTGCTGATGGCGTCCGCCCAGGGGTCGTCGAGGTGGCCCTGGAGCCGGAGGTGCATGTCGGCGGTGAGCCGGTAATGGCCCCACTGGATTAGGTAGTCGAAGCCGATGCCGAACAGCACCTCGGCGGCGGTGTCGTAGTCTTCGCCCTGGTAGCGCAGCTCGAACTCGGCCAGCTGCGGGGCCAGGTCGTCCAGGTTCTTCCAGTCCTCCCGCGGCTTCCGGGTCTGCTCGAAGTAGCCGGCGCCGCGGTGCCGCAGCGCCTGCCGGGTGAACGGCGCCGGGTCGGCGTCCCGGTCGGCGGGCGCGCCCGCCGGGAGGCGGCTGAGGGCGTAGTCCCGGTCGACCTGGTGCAGGTAGTACCGTCCGGCCTCACGGCGGACGAACTGCATGTTCACCAGGCGGCCGAGCATCGGGGCGGCGTCGACGGCCGGCCGGTAGGGCTGCAGCAGGTAGTCCACCGCGACCGGCGGAACCGGCACCGGATAGATGGCCAGGGCTTGCATCATCTGCTGGGCCAGCGCGTCCAGCCGGCTGAACGCCTCGCCGACCAGGACCTCCACCACGTTGTCGGGCAGCTCGCCCGTCTCGGCCAGCAGTTCCGCCAGGGTGGTGCCCCGGTCGGCCGACAGGATCGCCGCCAGCGCCTCCAGCGCCCGCGGATAGCCCCGGGTCCGCTCCTGGGCGCGGGCGAGCAGCTGGTCCGGGGCGGTCTTGAGTCCCAGCCGCCCGTCGGGATCCCTGGCCCGCAGCACCTGCTCGGCGTACGGCGAGCCCAGCCCCTCGTCCAGGTCCAGGCGGCGCTGCCGCTCCGGGCGGGTCAGCAGCAGCCCGCGAGGTGTCACCCGGGTGGTCAGGATGACCTTCACCGCGTGCGCGGGAGCCGAAAGCAGCGCCCGCAGCGCCTCGTCCAGCATCGCGTCGGTGATCACGAAATCGCCGGAGTCGGTGCCGATGACGTCCTCGAAGTTGTCAAGCAGCACGACCACCCGGCCGGAAGGGAAGGCGTCCAGGAGCGAGCGCATCAGCGCCGCGGGGGTCTGGCGCGGGTCGCGGTACCGCTGCCGCAGCCGGTCCGCGGTCTCCGCCGGGAGCAGCCGGCACAGGTCGGCGAACAGGTTCGGGAAGCTCACCGGATGCGCCCCGTTAGGGCTCAGGTACACGATGCCGTCGACGGCCAGTTCCCCGAGGTCATCGGGCAGATGCCCGGTCTCGAGGGCCTTGAGCAGGCGGCACACCATCGCGGTCTTGCCCACCCCGCCGCGCCCGACCACCGTCATGATCCGCTCGTCGTCGGCGCGCAGGAAATCACCGGCCAGCTCCGATTCCACGTGCCGGTCCTGAAAGTAGCCAGGCGCGGCCATCGGCGGCGGGTTCACGAACCTCGCCCGGGCCGGGGCGACCGCGGGCCGTTCGGGTTGCCGCTCGTGCTCCAGCCCGGCGGCGATCCGCTCCTGCGTACGCTGCCGGGCGGCCTCCGGGTCGGCCAGCAGCCTTTCCTGGTCGGCGGCCCGCTGGCGCAGGTCGCGAAGGTCCTGCAGGACCCGCGGCCGCTGCGCCGGGTCGGCCCGGGGCAGTTCCCGCTCGGCTTCCCGCACCTGGTCCCGCAGATCCCGCAGCACCCAGTCGGGGCTGCCCACCTCGCCGAGATACTTCCGCAACCGCGCCAGCCCGACCCCGAAACCGCCGCTGAAGTCGATGTACTCCCGTGACGACAGCCGGAAGGGAAGCTCGGCCCCGGCGTCGACACGCAGCGGGATCACGGGTTTCTTGCACCGCAGGGCCAGCACCCACTCCTCCTTGCAGCCGGAGTAATCCTGCACGCTGTCCTCGGTCATCACGTACAGCACGCCCCGGCAGGACTGGATCGCGTCCCTGATCTGGGTGTCCCAGTCCGCGGCCGGCCGCTCGTCCCGCACGTCCAGCCAGACCGGGTAGGAGGGCGGCCCGGCCACCAGCTCGTCGGCTATCTGCTGGGCGAACTCCGCCGCGTCGACCCGCGAGTAACTGATGAAGTAGCGTCCGTTCATGGCTCAGTTCCTGGCCAGCGCGGCGAGATAGGTCGCGGACGCCGCGTAGGAGCGCTCGATGCTCAGCCCCACCCGGGCCTTGTCCCGGTAGCGGAACTGGGCCAGGCCCGGCGGCGGCCGGTCCCCGCCGGTCGGCAGGACATGCACCCGGACGTGTTCGGGCAGCGCCGACATCTCCTCGTGGAACCGGTGCCGCCGGGCGATCTCGAACGCGACCAGGCCCACCTCCCACGGCCGGCGCGGCACCGCCAGCGGGCTCTCGATCCGGCCCACCTGCAGCACGTACACGGTCGAAGCGCCGAGCGCGACCGCCCGCCCGACCGGGATCGAGTCGACCAGGCCGCCGTCGAAGTAGTGCAGGCCGTCGATCTCGACCGGCGGCAGCAGCCCCGGCACGGCGCACGAGGCCATCACCGCGGGCACCACCGGCCCGGCGGAGAACCAGCGCGCGCTGGCCCCCTCGATGCCGGCCGCCACGCAGTAGAACGGCAGCTCCAGGTCGGCGAAGGAAGGGCCAGGCAGCGCGGCGGCCAGCACCCGCCCCAGCCCCTCGAACGAATGCAGGTGGGTACCCGAACGCACCAGCCGGACCGCCCGCCCCCACAGTTTCTCGCTGAACGCCAGCCGCAGCTCCTCGCCCTGCCACATCCGCGACAACCGGTCCGCCGCCCGAGCAGGATCGGCCGCCACCAGCGCGCCGTTCAGCGCGCCGATCGAGGTGCCCACCACGAGGTCGGGCCGCACGCCTGCCTCGGCGAGCGCGCGCAGCATGCCTACCTCGTGGGCGCCGAGCAGGCCTCCGCCGCCGAGGACGAAAGCCGTGGTCATAGGGGCAGCCTAGCCATCCGTTCGGGATATGAAACTACGGCCTCAGCCACGGCGGACGGTCAGCCCGAGCGAGCCGAACTGGTCGAAGGGCCGGTGGTAGCCCCGCTCGATGTGGTGGATGCCGCGCAGCACCGAGGGCCGGTCGGCCACTGCCGCGGCCAGCACGGCGGAGAACCCGGCCCGCACGTCGGGCAGCGTGACGTCGGCGCCGACCAGCTTGGACGCGCCCCTGATGACCGCCGAATGCACCGAGTTCGTGTCGTGGAAGCGGCACGCGGGGCCGCCCAGGCAGGCCGCGAACGTCTCGATCTCGCAGCCCATCTTCTGCAGCGCGGGCACGTACACTAGGCGGTTCTCGAACACCGTCTCGTGCAGCACGGACATCCCGTCGGCCTGTGTGAACAGCACCATCAGCGGCTGCTGCCAGTCGGTCATGAAGCCGGGGTGGGTGTCGGTGTGCACCGCGGCCGGGCGCAGGCCGGCCGGCGCCGACGCGGTGATCCACTCGTCGGTGATGTCGAGCTGGGCGCCCATGCTGGCCAGCGTGGTGATCGCGGTGACCAGCCGGTCCTGCGGGCAGCCGTGCACCCGGACCTCGCCCCGGGTGATCAGGCCGGCCACCAGGTAGGAGAACGCCTCGAGCCGGTCGCCGGCCAGCCACCGGGACGCGCCGCGCAGCCGCGGCACCCCCTCGATGACGATCCGCCGGTCCGGGCTGAGCTCGATGTGCGCGCCCATCCGCTGCAGGAACAGCGCGAGCTCGACCACCTCGGGTTCGGTGGCCGCGTTGCGCAGCACCGTCTTCCCCTCGGCCAGCACCGCGGACAGCAGCACCGTCTCGGTCGCGCCCACGCTCGGGTACGGCAGGTCGATCCGCGCGCCGTGCAGCCGGGACGCCCGCGCGATGATTCCGGCCGGGCCCGTCTCGACTTCGGCGCCGAGCGCGCGCAGCGCCGCCACGTGGAAGTCGACCGGCCGCCGCCCGATCGGGTCGCCCCCGACCAGCGGCACGAACGCCTCCCCGGTCCGGTGCAGCAGCGGCCCGAGCATCAGGATGGGGATCCGGTTCAGCCCGGTGAACGCCTCGGGCACCCGCGGCTCGACCGCGCGGGCCGGCGCGATCGTGATATCCGCCCCGGACCGGCCGACCTCGTACCCGACCGCCTCCAGCATCGCGGCCGTGATGTCGACGTCACCGACCTCCGGGGCGTTGCGGATCGTGCTCGGCCCGTCGCCGAGCATCGCCGCGACCATGTGCTTTGTCACCGCGTTCTTCGACCCGCGCACCTGGATGTCGCCGCGCAGCGGCCCGGACGGTTCCACCTGCCAGGTTTCGGTCACCATGTCACAGTAGCGAAACGCTGGTAACGGACGGTGCGGAATTGCGTTAGCTTGGTTCGGCCCGGAGGGGAGCCGGGTGCACGTTTCGGTCAGGCACGGAGGCGCTCCCAAAAGGCATACGGGAACACGCTAATGAAGGAGAACAACGCGCCATGACCGCCACTTTGCCCCAGATCCTGCTCGCGCCCGACACCGAGCCGCACGTCACCGCCGACTGCCTGACGCTGATCGAGCAGGAGATCGCCGCCAAGTCCGGGGTCTCCGGCACCGCGGTCAAGCTCGCCTACAAGACCGCGAAAACGCTCAAGCCCGGCTACCTGCAGGCCACGGTGGAATCCCTGATCCCCGACATGGCGGACAAGCTCCAGCCGTACTGGGCCGATTTCACCGCCTCCGGCGCCGCCGAGTTCGGCGACTACCTGGTCAAGCGCGGCGACGAGGTGTCCGAGGCGCTGCTCGAGGTGACCGACGCGCGGGCCGAGGTGTGCGAGCGGCCCACCATCCTCAAGGCGTACCGCGCCGTCCGCGGCAGCGCCGCCAGGAACGTCGCGGCCGCGCTGCCCAGCCTCGGCGCCCTGGTCCAGAAGTACGCGGCCTGACCGCTGGGCGGCCTGGCCGCCTACCTGGCCGGCACGTCGTCCAGCGGGTCGGCCATCACCTCCGCGGCCTCTGGCCGTCCCGTGCCGGCCTCCGGCCGTGCCGTGACCGCGGGCTCCGGCCCGGCGAGGGCCGGCTCCCGCTGCCAGGGGCGCTTGGTCGCCAGCCAGTACCCGGCCCCGGCCACCAGGACGCCGCCCATGACGAAGCCCAGCGGGTAGGTGGGCACGCCGACGTACTTCAGGCCGGACGCGAAGATCACGAAGGTGATGGCCGGCCTGATGGACCGGTCCGGCGCCCGGGACGAGAGCAGCGAGCCGATCAGCACCGCGGGCACGCTGCCGACGATGATCAACGCGGTCACCCCGAACTCGACGTGCCCGAAGGTCAGCGCGCCGAGCGCGGCCGCCGCGGTGAGCGGGACGGCCTGGGTCAGGTCGGTCCCGACCAGCTGGCCGGCGCTGAGCAGCGGGTAGGTGAACAGCAGCAGGATGATCATCAGCGAGCCGGAGCCGACCGAGGTGATGCCGACGACCAGCCCGCCGACCATGCCGATCAGCACGGTCGGGACCGGGCGGATCGCTACCTCGGCGATCTTGCCGGTGCGCGCCCGGCCGGACCGGCGGTCGAGCACGTACCTGAGCACCATGGCGGCCGCCCCGACCAGCAGCGCCGCGCCGAGCGCGATCTCGATGTTTTTCTGGTCGGCGGACTTTTCGCCCATCTCCTTCAGGATGAAGGCGCCCAGGAACGCCATCGGCACCGAGCCGAGCGACATCAGCCCGACCAGGCGCAGGTTCACCGTGCCCTTGTGCAGGTGAACCGCGGCGCCGACGGGCCGCATCACCACCGCGGCGACCAGGTCGCTGGAGATGGCCGCGGCCGGCTTGACCGAGAACAGCAGGATGAGCATCGGGGTCATCAGGGCGCCGCCGCCGGCGCCGGTCAGCCCGACCAGCAACCCCACCACCGCGCTGCCCAGGACGACGTAGAGATTGAGGCCCATCGGGCGCTCTCCCTTCTAGGTGCCTGCATGATCCTGACATTCCCTAGCACCTTAACTTAAAAAGTGTGAAATGTAGGAAACACTTGTAACGGCCCTGGTCATCATGGGACCCGAACGGGCCGGGTACCCGTTCCCCCGCCCGCTAACCGGGGTAGACACCGGACGTGGACAAACTCCAGGCGTACCGGGGCAAGCGAGATGCGTCTCGCACGCCTGAGCCGGTGCCCGCGGAACCGGCCCCGGCGGCGGAGAACCCGGACGGCGGGGCGTTCGTCATCCAGGAGCACCACGCCAGGCGGCTGCACTGGGACTTCCGGCTCGAGCGGGACGGGGTGCTGGTGTCCTGGGCGCTGCCGAAGGGCGTGCCGGCCGACCCGGCCGTGAACCACCTGGCCGTGCACACCGAGGACCACCCGCTGGAGTACGGCGGTTTCGAGGGGGAGATCCCGCGCGGGGAGTACGGGGCGGGCTCGGTATCCCTGTGGGACTCCGGCCGGTACGAGACGCTCAAGTGGGCGCCGAACGAGGTCAAGGTCAGGCTGCACGGCCGCCGGGTCTCCGGCGAGTTCGCGCTGTTCCAGACGCGCGGCAGCCAGTGGATGATCCACCGCGACCGCCAGCCGCTGCCGGCCGGGATCCGGCCCATGCTCGCCACCTCCTGGGCCGCGCCGCCGCCGGACGACGGGAGCTGGGCGCTGGAGATGAAGTGGGACGGCGTCCGCGCGCTGGCCTTCGTCGAGCGCGGCCGGGTCCGGCTGATGTCCAGGACCGAACGGGACATCACCGTGGCCTACCCCGAGCTGGCGGGCCTGGGTAACGCCACCGATCACAAGCAGCTGCTGCTGGACGGGGAGATCGTGGTGTTCGGCCCGGACGGCTGGCCCGAGTTCGAGGCCCTGCAGCCGCGCATGCACGTTTCCGACGCCTCGCAGGCGAGAATGCTGGCCGGCCAGAGCCCGGTCACCTACCTGGTGTTCGACCTGCTGCAGCTGGACGGCAGGCCGCTGCTTGACGAGGCGTACTCCGAGCGCCGGGCGCGGCTGGACGAGCTGGGCATCGCCGGGCCGTACTGGCAGACCCCGCCGTCGTTTCCCGGCGAGGACTTCCCCGCCGTCCAGTCGGTCTCGGCCGCGCACGGCATGGAGGGCGTGGTGGCCAAGCGGCTCGACTCCAAGTACGTGCCTGGCGTGCGGACCGACTACTGGCGCAAGATCAAGAACCACCGGCGCCAGGAGGTCGTGGTGGCCGGCTACAAGCCGGGCAAGGGCAACCGGACCGGCCAGGTCGGGTCGCTGCTCATCGGGGTGAACGACGACTCCGGGCTGATCTACGCCGGGCACGTCGGCACCGGGTTCAGCGTCGAGACGCTGCGCCTGCTCGGGGAGCGGCTCGAGCCGTTGCGCCGTTCGGATTCTCCTTATCGTGAACCGGTGCCGCCCGAGCATGCCCGCACCGCCGTCTGGGTAGAGCCCAGGCTGGTGATCGAGGTGACCTTCGACAGGTGGACCCGGGCCGGCCGGATGCGGGCGCCGGTCTACAAGGGCCTGCGCGACGACAAGGATCCCGCGGACGTGGTCCGTGAGCCCTGATACGAAGGTCCCGGCCCAGGTGGACGGGCGGACGCTGACGCTGACCAACCTGGGCAAGGTGCTGTACCCGGAGAGCGGGTTCACCAAGGCCGAGGTGCTCGACTACTACCAGCGGGTGGCGCCGGCGCTGCTGCCGCACATCGCGGGCCGCCCGCTGACGCTGAAGCGCTACCCCGAGGGCGTGAACGGCCAGGCCTTCTTCCAGAAGCACGTCACGGCGCACCGGCCGGACTGGATCCGCACCGCCCGGATCGACTCGGAAAGCTCGCGGGCCCGCGGCGCCAGCGTGACCTACCTGGTGGTGGACGACCTGCCCGCGCTCATCTGGGCGGCCAACCTGGCCGGCCTGGAACTGCACGTCCCGATGTGGCGGATGCCGCACATCCGCGAGCCCGACCTGCTGGTCTTCGACCTCGACCCGGGCGCGCCCGCCAACATCGTGGACTGCTGCCGGGTCGCGTGCGACCTGCGGCCGCTGCTGGAGGCCGACGGCCTGGCGCCGCTGGCCAAGACCTCGGGCGGCAAGGGCCTGCAGCTGTACGCGCCGATCTCCGGGATCACCTCCGAGCAGGCCAGCGACCGCGCCCGGGCCTACGCCGAACGACTCGAACGCGAGCAGCCCCGCCGCGCCGTCTCCCGGATGACCAAGGCGCTGCGCACCGGCAAGGTCCTGATCGACTGGAGCCAGAACAACGGCTCCAAGACCACCGTGGCCCCCTACTCGCTGCGCGCCCGCCAGTTCCCCACCGTCTCCACCCCGGTCAGGTGGGACGAGGTGGCGGCCTGCCGCCAGCCCCAGGACCTGTTCTTCACCGCCCCCCAGACCCTGGACCG
This sequence comes from uncultured Actinomycetes bacterium, assembly GCA_963722275.1. Taxonomy (GTDB): domain Bacteria; phylum Actinomycetota; class Actinomycetes; order Streptosporangiales; family Streptosporangiaceae; genus Palsa-504. The sequence goes on from CAVRMX010000034.1 coordinate 249,779, forward strand.
GGTCGCCGCCCACGGCGACCTGTTCGCCCCCCTGCTCGGCTAACCTGCCCGGCGCCGCTCGCCGAGCAGCAGCAGCGCGTACCCGGCGACGGTGGAGTCGTCGGTGATCACGCCGTCGCCGATCATCTCCTCGAAGCGGGCCCGGGACACCCAGGCCTGGCGCATGTCCTGCTCTTCCCGCTCCCGCTCCGGCGGCCCCGGCGAGAGCCCGGTGGCCAGGAAGTAGTGCCCGGCCTGGCTGCTGGTGCCGTGCGAGCTGTGCAGGTAGCCGAGCCTGACCAGCTCGCGGGCGCGCAGCCCGGTCTCCTGCGCGAGCTCCAGCCGGGCCAGGTCCTCCGGCTCGCCGGACTCCCCGTGCGGCCAGCCGCCCTGCGGGAACGACCAAGTCCTCCGGGCGATCGGGTAGCGGTACTCCTCGACCAGGTGGAAGCCGTCGTTCTCGGCCGGGATGACCAGCGCGAAGTCGCGTTTCTCGATGAACGCGTAGGTGCCGCGCGAGCCGTCGCGCCGCTCGATCTCGTCCCGGCGCAGCCGCATCCAGTTGTCCTCGTAGACCACGCCGGAGGCGAGCATGCGGATATCCGAACCGTCATCCGGGACGGGCATCGGCTAGGGCACCTGCTCGGATCCGGCGATCGCCAGCTCGCTGACCGCCCCGGCGGGGACGGCGACGGTGACAGCGACGGCGGCGGCGGCCTCGGCCTGCCGGCGCCGCGCCCGGATGTGCCGGGCCAGCGCGGTGGCCCCGAACGCTCCCGCGACGGGCAGCGTGACCAGCGCGGGCAGCTGGTAGCGCCAGGAGAACTCGTACAGGTCCGCGCTGAGAAGCACGGCGACCGCGGACCCGGCGATCAGCACGCAGGCCAGTGCGAGGCCCGGATCCCTGCGCCGCCGGAAGGTGAAGATCCCGGCGATCCCGGCCAGCAGCCCGAGCAGGAACACCGGTCCGGGCGTGTACCCGCCGTGCAGCTGGTAATACCGCAGCGCGATGTCGGCCTTCCAGTGGACCCGCGCGTGGCCGCCGCCGCCGGCCTGGGCGAAGACCCGGCTGGCGCTGTTGTAACCGTGCCGGGTGACGCCGGGCGGGTACGACGGGTAGCCGAACTGGAACTGCCAGCGGGCGACCGGGGTGTCGCCTTCCGCGGTGTTCCTGGTCAGGGCGAAGATCTTCACCGAGTCCCCGGCGATGTCGCCGGCCACGCGCAGCGGCTGCTGCCGGAGCACGCTGTAGGCGAGCGACCGCTGCATTGGCAGGGTGTTGATTAGCTGGCCCAGCTGGATGTTGACCGGCTGGTACAGCACGCGCGGCGCGGTCTGCGCGTTGACCAGGCCGTCCACGCCCAGGGTGGCGGACACCGACGGGCTCGGGCACAGCGGCCGCTCGGCGGCCGGGATCTTCAGCGTGGCGCAGTCGGCCGCGTGCGCCGCCCGGCCGTACAGGTAGGCGTCGCCCATGTTGGACAGCTCGAACCCGTAGTGCAGGATCACCGCGGAGTAGCTCATGTAGCCCACTACCGGCAGCGCGAAGCAGAACGTCAGGACCGCGCCGTGCAGCAGCCTGGTACGCCAGCCGGGCGCGGCGGCGACCACGTAGATCAGGGCCGGCCCGATGAGCGCCTCGCCCACCTGGCGGACCGGGGCGGACGCGCCGAGCGCCAGCCCGCCCAAGATGATCAGCAACACCCCGGGCCGGGGCCGCCAGAGCAGCAGCACGATCCCGGCCACCAGCAGCGCCTCGAACAGCACGTCCGGCATGATCGTCTGCTCGGCGTTCAGCTGGTACGCGTCGAGCAGCACCGGCGCGACGGCCAGCGCGGCGAGCCAGCGGGCCACGCCGCGGCGCACCATCAGCGCGTACAGCGCGCCCGCTATGGCCATCCCGAGGACGTGCTGCAGCAGCGCCGCGAAGGCCAGGTCGGCGAGCATCAGCACCGGGCGCAGCACCAGCAGCGAGTAGCCGAGCGGGTCGAAGGAGCCCCAGACGTTGTTGGTGAAGTCGGTCCCGAAGATGTACTTCTTCGAGTCGATGAACAGCAGGGCGGGCTCGTAGGCGATCTGGGCGACGGCCCGCAGCACCAGCCCGCCCGCCAGCAGCAGCCAGAACAGCCAGTGCCTGCGCACGAGGTCCACGGTGGCCCACATGACCCGGTCCGCGCGGGACCCGGCAACCTGACCCGCAGAACTCGCAGCACGCAATGCGGTTTCGCTCCTGTCGGTCACGCAGAATCCTCGCCATGTCGCATCAGGCAGCCATGTCTGGGCTGGCACGTCTGGGCTGGCACGTCTGGGCTGGCACATCTGGGCTGGCACGTCGGGGCTGGGGGAGATGCCGCGCTGGCGCCCGGGCGCCTTTCTGGCAGGCCTCATTCTGCCGCATCAGGAGGTAACAGGCGGGCCTATGAGCGAGATTTGGCCGGTGTCGTCACCAGTTGCGATCAGCGGCCAGGCCGGGGTGACCGGCGTGAGGCCGGTCACGGCATGGCCTTGTCAGACCCGGTCCGTAGCATCGCCCCATGCCAGGATCAGCGCCTCCGAACGCGCGCGAACGTGATGCCTGGGCCATCGTGCGGCGGCGGATCCCGGTCGAGGTGTACCCGCCCGAGCCGCCCGGCCCGGGCATCTGCGCCGTCTGCCGCGGCCCGGCCCGGCCCGGGTTCGCCCGCTGCTTCCGGTGCGCGCAGCATGACCTGCTCGGCCCCGGCCTGCTCGCCGACGCCGTGGCGCCGGTCTCCTACGCGGTGAAGGGCACCGCGTTCGCCGCCGCCCTGTGGCGGTACAAGGCCGGGCGGGCGCCGGACGCCGCCGCGCGGACGTCGCTGCTGGCCCTGCTGCTCGCCTTCCTGCACGATCACGGCGGCTGCGTGTGGCGGCAGGCGGGCATGCCCGCGCCCGGCCGCCTGGCCGTGGTGCCGGCCGGCGGCGGCCGCCCGGGACCGCACCCGCTGCTCGAGCTGTCCGCCCCGTACCTGCGGCTCCCGGTGACGGGGCTGGTCATCAGGCCGGGCCAGCAGGGCCGGGATCCCGACGCGGACCGCTTTCATGCCGAACGGACCGGGCCGGGAGCCTGCGTGCTGCTGCTTGACGACTCCTGGGTATCGGGCGCCAGCGCCCAGTCCGCGGCCGCCGCGCTCAAGCGGGCGGGCGCGCGCCGGGTCGCGGTGGTGGTGCTCGGCCGCCACGTCGACCCGGCCGACCGGCTGGGCGGCCCGCTGGCCGCCCGGCTCGCCCCGGCCCCCTACCACCCGGCCAAATGCGCCGTACACGCCCAAACATGAGCCTGCCCCCTGCCGCACGGCTCGGCCCACCCGGGCTACCCGCGGCGCCCGCGGCCGTCGCCGTCTGACCCGGCGCCGTCGCCGTCCGGGCCGGGCCCCGGCGGACCCCGCGTCCACGTCGCCGTCCTCGTCCTGACGGCCCTAAGCTGGAACGGTGACCGCCCAGCCCCCGTCGCATACCGCCCTGGTCAGGCGCGCCCGCCGGATCAACCGCGAACTGGCCCTGCTCTACCCGGACGCGCACTGCGAACTGGACTTCAAGTCCCCGCTCGAGCTGCTCGTCGCCACGATCTTGTCCGCGCAGACCACCGACAAGCGCGTGAACATGGTCACCCCGACGCTGTTCGCGCGGTACGTCACGGCCGCGGACTACGCCGCCGCGGACCGCGAGGAGCTGGAGAAGATCATCCAGTCGACCGGCTTCTACCACGCCAAGGCGAACAGCCTGCTCGGGCTGGGGCAGGCGCTGTGCGACAGGTTCGGGGGCGAGGTGCCGCCGCGGCTGAAGGACCTGGTCACCCTGCCGGGCGTGGGCCGCAAGACCGCGAACGTGGTGCTCGGGAACGCCTTCGGCATCCCTGGCATCACCGTGGACACGCATTTCGGGCGGCTGGCCAGGCGGTTCGGCTGGACGCAGAGCCTGGAGCCGGAGAAGGTCGAGGCCGAGGTGGCCACGCTCATCCCGCGAAAGGAATGGACGATCCTGTCGCACCGGATGATCTGGCACGGCCGGCGGGTCTGCCATTCCCGCCGGCCCGCCTGCGGCGCGTGCGCGCTGGCCGCGCTCTGCCCCTCCTACGGTGAGGGCCCCACCGACCCGAAGGTGGCCGCCAAGCTCGTCAAATCCGGCCCGTTCTCGTGACCGCGGGCCGCGAGCCGACCCCGGCCGGGCCCGCCCCGGCGTGGCTGCGCGAGCTGGCCGCCGCGGCCGAGACGATGGAGATACACCCGCTGCTCGTGCCGCCCGCCACCGGCGGCCGTGAGTCGGCGGTGCTCGTCCTGTTCGGTGACGGCCCGGGCGGCCCGGACCTGCTGCTCATCCAGCGCAGCGAGGGGCTACGGCTGCACGCCGGGCAGCCGGCCTTCCCGGGCGGGGCCATCGACGCCGGCGACGGCGGACCGGTCGGGGCCGCGCTGCGGGAGGCGGTCGAGGAAACCGGCCTGGACCCGAGCGGCGTCGACGTGGTCGGCACCCTGCCCGAGGTGTTCATCCCCCGGACGGGTTTCCGGGTCGTCCCGGTCCTGGCCTGGTGGCGGCGGCCGTCCGCAGTCGCGCCGGTCGACGCGGGCGAGGTGGCCGCGGTGGAGCGGGTCAGCGTCGCCGAGCTCGCCGATCCCGCCGTCCGCCTGATGGTGCGCGTGCGCGACGGCCGGACCAGCCCCGCGTTCCGGGTCCGCGGGATGCTCATCTGGGGGTTCACCGCCGCGCTGGTGGACCGCCTGCTCGCCCTGGGCGGCTGGGAGAAGCCCTGGGATGTCTCCGTCGTCATGGACTTGTGAAATGCGCCGGCGGCCTTGACAACGGCGGAAACGCTATACGGTTAGGGTCGTGCGCGGTGATGTGCTCGACCTCATCTTGATCGTGGTTGTGGCCGCGTTCGCGGTGTCCGGGTACCGGCAGGGCTTCATCGTCGGCGTGCTCAGCTTCTTCGGCTTCGTCGGCGGCGCGCTGCTCGGCGCGGAGTTCGGCCCGGGCATCTCCCGGGCCCTGGTCGGCGGCCAGACCCAGCAGGACATCATCGCCGTCGTCCTGCTGGTCAGCTTCGCCGTGCTCGGGCAGTTCATCGCCTCCTCCATCGGCGCGGCCATGCGGTCCACGGTGACCTGGCGCTCGGCGACGGTCCTGGACTCGGTAGGCGGGTCCGTCGTCAGCATGATCTCGGTGCTGCTGATCGCCTGGGTGGTCGGGTCGGTGCTGAACGGATCCCCGTTCCCCGTGGTCGACCAGCAGGTGAATAACTCGCTGGCGCTGCAGACGCTGGACAAGTTCATGCCCTCGCCCGCGAAGACCATGTTCTCCGACTTCCGCCGGCTGCTGGCCAGCAACAGCACCTATGCCGAGGTGTTCAGCGGGATCGGGGCGGAGCGCATCCTGTCCATCCCGGCCCCGGACCCGGGCGTGCTGGACAGCCCGGGCATCCGGGCGGCCGAAGACCGGGTGGTCAAGGTGCAGGGGGTGGCGCCGAGCTGCCAGCGCTCCATCGAGGGTTCCGGCTTCGTCGTCTCGCGTGACCACGTCCTGACCAACGCGCACGTGGTGGCCGGGGTGACGCAGCGGCAGACAGTCACCACCGTCAGCGGCCAGACGCTGCTGGCCACCGTGGTGTACTACGACCCGCAGGTGGACGTGGCCGTGCTGTACGTGCCCGGGCTCAACCTGACCCCGCTGCGGTTCGCCGGGCAGGCCAGTCCCGGTGACAACGCCGTGGTCGCCGGCTACCCGCTGGACGCGCAGAGCCTGCACACGGTGCCGGCCAGGATCGGCGGCATCCAGAACGCCCAGGGCCCGAACATCTACCAGACCAGCACGGTCACCCGCCAGATCTACGAGATCCGTGCCCTGGTCGAGTCGGGCAACTCCGGCGGCCCGCTGCTGTCGCCCGCCGGCACCGTCGACGGCGTCGTGTTCGCTGCCGCGGTCGGCGTCTCCGACACCGGCTTCGCGCTGACCGCCACCCAGGTAACCGCCGACGCCCAGGCCGGCGAGCGCTCCACCACCGCCGTCTCCACCATGGAGTGCGACTAACGTCCCTCCGGTGCCAGGAGGCCGGGCGCCAGGGCGGCCGGCGGGATGCCGTCGAGGCCGTCCTGCTCGATCCGGGTCGCCAGGTCGTCCGCGGCGGCCAGCACGGCCGGGACGTCCATGCCATACGGGCGGGGCCCGGCAGGCTGCTCCTGGTAGGCACGGACTCGCTGGACGCCCCGGCGGAGCAAGGTGATCGCGCCGCGTGCGTTGCCGCGGCCGGCGTGGGTCAGCCCGACCGCGATCTGAGCCAGGCCCTGCCACAGGTCGCGCTCCTGCGGCGGGCCGGATTTCCAGGCGGCCTCGAGGACCTCGTGCGCGTGGAACGGGCGTCCGTCGCGGAGCAGCCGGTCGGCGAGCGCGGCCGCGCCGGGCCCGGTAATCACCAGGTCGTCGGGGATCCTGTCCTGGCCGCCGTCGGCTCCGGCTCCGGCGCCGGAGCCGACGGCGGCGTCCGCCTCGGCACGGGCCAGCGGGCGCCCCAGGGCGTCCCGGGGACGCGCGTTCCTGGGCAGGCCGGCCGGATCGCGGTCCCGGGTCAACGTTCGGGTTCCGGGTCGGCCAGCCAGCCGAGCAGCTCGGTGTCCAGCACCTCCGGGCGCTCCTCGTGCGGGAAGTGGCCGGCGCCGTCGATCACGCGCCAGCGGTACGGGCCGTCGACGTAGCGCCCGGCGCCCCGTGCGGTCTGCGGCAGCACGCAGCTGTCCAGGGCGCCGTGCAGGTGCAGCGTCGGGGCCTGGATCGCGGCCCGCATGTGCCGGGCGTAGCGCACGCCGTCGGGCCGGATGCCGCTGCGGGCGAGCCAGCGGTGGTATTCCAGCGCGGAATGCGCCACCGAGGGGATCCGCATGGCCCGCGCGTAGATCTGCCCGGTCTCCGGATCGGGCCAGCCGGGCGCGGACCATTTCTCCAGCAGCTGGCCGACCCGGACGGCGCCGTCGCGCAGCAGCTGGCGCTCGGGCAGGACGGGCAGCTGGAACCCGAGCGCGTAACCGCTGTGGCGGCCCTGGCCGAGCGGGTCGGTGAACACCGAGGAGCGCATCCGCAGCGGGTGCCCCATCGAGATCACGGCCAGCCGCCGGACCACCTTGGGGTAGTAGGCGGCCAGCGTCCAGGCGATCAGCCCGCCCAGGCCGTGGCCGATCACGATCGCGTTCGCCTCGCCCAGCGACCGGACCAGCCCGGCCGCGTCGGCGGCGGCGGTCACCAGGTCGTAGCCGCGGGGCGGCTTGTCGCTGCCGCCGTAGCCGCGCAGGTCCACCGCGACCGCGCGGAAGCCCGCCCCGGGCAGGGTGGCCAGCTGATGGCGCCAGGTCCACCAGAACTCGGGGAACCCGTGCAGCAGCAGCACCAGCGGCCCGTCGCCGGCCTCGGCGGCATGGAACCTGGTGCCGTTCGCGCTTACGGACCGGTGCTGCCAGGGGCCGCCGATCTGCACCGCGGTGTCGGCACCGCCGGCCATCACGGTCACCTCACTTGGTCTTGCGGGCGGCGATCTCGGGCTGCTGACCGTCGTGGCGCAGCATTTCGATGCCCTGGGTCACGGTCTTGCGCGTCTGGCGCAGGCCGGACAGCCCGCGCACCCTCAGGAAGGCGATCCCGACCGCCATCGCGGCCAGCAGCACTTCTGTGCCCGCGGCGATGAGGAAGGCCGCCCAGGGCCAGATGCCGAGGGCGATCAGGCCGTACGCATAGGCGAAGCTGAGCAGGACGAGCACCAGGCAGCCGACGAAGGCGGCCAGGCCGGCCAGCGCCACGGCCAGGCCGACCCGCCGCGCGTCGCCCTTCAGCTCGGTCTTGGCCAGGTCAATCTCGAACCTGATCAGCTGGGACACGTCCTTGGCGGCCAGGGCGACGAGATCCCCGAGTGACTGATCACCGCCGGCAGGCTCCGGCGTTTCGCTGCGGACCATCGAGTCCATCTCCCTCGTGTGCGGACCACTTTCCGCGGTCCGGCACGGCTATGAGCGCCCGCGTCCGGTCGCATCCTCGGGCTAGCTCATGTTCGGCAAGGTCCAAGGCTAGCGTTGTTGGTCGTCAGCATGGCAGTACCCCGGGCCGGTACGGCGTTTCAGGGCGCCGCGCCGCGGCGGCGAGCATGCCGACAGGCGGCCGATCTGGTACGCCGGCCCGAATATCGCGCCGCCGGGATACGCGGCATTTACACCAGTGTGGGGTGATACGCCGGATTATAGCGTCACGATTGCGCACGGAAGGCCGGTTACCCGGCAGAAGCACAGCGGCAGCAAAATCGGGGCGACCCGTAATTGCGAGCGGCGCCCCTGGCCGGGGCGCCGCCGCGAAAACCCACGTCAGGCTGGGCTACCAAGCGTGCACCTTCTCTGTCAGCCAGGCGGGCCGCTACCGACCTGACCTGGCTTGACACGCCTCCCGCGGCTGGTCGCACGTGGGTACCCGGCTGCCGTGCCCGGACGCTTCAACGTCCGTAGCACCTTTCTACGACGAAATCACCAGCCTGCAAAGCCCTGGCGCGTGATCAATTCGTGATCTTAATCAGTCCGGGCGATTACATGCCGTTAACTAGTGACTCGCCGGCCCGGCCGTGCGCAGTCCGTAGTCGGCTGCCGGCGGCTTTAGGGCTGCCCAGGAGGGCTACGGCCTATTTCGCTGTTGTTCGCGGACAGTGTCCGCCGCCGTGGCCGCGATCGAATCCGGCCGGCCGATCCTCTTACCGGGTGATACGCCCCAAGGGCGCAGCCTACTTTCCGGTAGCCAACTTCTCCGTAGCCCTTCCAAGACCCTTCGGCATATGTTGTAATTCGATTGGGCTGACGCTGCAACGGTTACCTGTGGCGGATACGCCACCGGCGGTCGCGAAACCGACACCGGTGGTCGCATACGGGGGCACTTGCGGATAAGCTTATTGATAGGACGGAGCCGGCCTCCCCCCCAGGGCCGGACCGTGCGCGCGGGCGCCGCTCTCCCCCCCGGCGGCGCCCGCCTCCTATTCTCGGGCCGGGTGGGTTGCCTCCTGCGCAGAATCCCGATGGCGCGACCGTGCCAGGACGATCCTCAGGCCGCGTCGGCGGCGGGACCGGCCAGCGGGGCGCCGGCCAGCAAGGTATCGAGCAGGACGACTGCCCCCCGCTTGGACAGCGGGTGGTTGGCGTTGCCGCATTTGGGTGACTGCACGCACGAGGGGCAGCCGGCCTCGCAGTCGCAGGCGGCGATGGCCTGCCGGGTGGCGCGGAGCCAGTCCGCGGCGGCGGTGAAGCCGCGCTCGGCGAACCCGGCGCCGCCGTCGTGCCCGTCGTAGACGAAGACGGTCAGCCAGGCCCGTGGCCGGGTGCCGGGCGGCGGACACCCCGCCGATGTCCCAGCGGTCGCAGGTGGCGAACAGCGGCAGCAGGCCGATCGAGGCGTGCTCGGCCGCGTGCGCCGCGCCGCCCAGGTCGGTGCCCGCGGCGGTCAGCGCGGCGGCCTGGTCCTCGGAAAGGGTCCACCACACCGCCCGGGTCTGCAGGTGGCGGGGCGGCAGGTCCAGCGGGGTCTCGCCGAGGGCCCTGCCGGTGTCGGCGCGGCGCCGGACGAAGCTGACCACCTGCCGGGTCACCTGCACGTCGCCGAACCGGACCTCGGCCTGGCCCCAGGTCATCGTCCGCAGCTCGCCGCGGACCTCGATCTCGGTCACGTCCCTGGCGGTGGTGACATAGCCGGGCTCGCACGGCTCGACCAGGGCCACCCGGTCGCCCAGGTCCAGCGTCCCCACCAGGTAGCTGTCGCCCTGGTGCACGTAGATGGCTCCCTCGTGCACGATCAGGTGCGCCGAGGGCTCGTCCACCGTGCCGATCAGCCGGCCCGTCCCCTGCTCCACCACCCGGACCGGCGCCAGGCCGGCGCCCCGCAAGCCAGCCGCCCGGGCCGCGTCCCGGCGCATGCTGTACCAGCCCGACGGGCGGCGGCGCAGCCGGCCCGCCCGGGTCAGGTCGTCCACGACCGTCCTGGCCGCCGGGCCGAACATGTCCAGGTCCGGTTCGGTCAGGGCCAGTTCGGCGGCGGCCGCGCACAGGTGCGGCGCCAGCACGTACGGGTTGTCCGGGTCCAGCACGGTGGCCTCGACCGGGTGCCGCAGCAGGATCTCCGGATGTCGCACCAGGTAGGTGTCCAGCGGGTCGTCCCTGGCGATCAGCACCGCGGCCGCCGACCGGCCGCTGCGCCCGGCCCGGCCGGCCTGCTGCCACAGCGAGGCCCAGGTGCCCGGCCACCCGGCGATCAGCACCGCGTCCAGGCCGGTGATGTTGACCCCGAGCTCAAGCGCGGTGGTGGTGGCCAGCCCGACCAGGCGCCCGTCGGATAGCGCCGCCTCGAGCCGGCGCCGGTCCTCGGGCAGGTACCCGGACCGGTAGGCCGCCACCTTGGTCCCGGCCGCCGCCGCGGCCCCAGCCCCGTCCGGCGGCGCCGCGTCCAGCGATGTCGCGTCCAGCGACCGGCGGGCGGCCAGCGCGACCGCCTCGGCGCCGCGCCGGGACCTGATGAAGGCCAGCGTCTGGACGTTCTCCCTGACCAGGCGGCCGAGCAGGTCGGCTGCCTGCGCGGTGGCGGTGCGGCGCAGCCGGGCGCCAGCCTCGCCGCGGGCCTCGGTCAGCGGCGGTTCCCACAGGGCGAAGGCCAGCGGCCCGCGCGGCGAGCCGTCCTCGGTCACCTCCTCGGCGTCCAGGCCGGTGAGCAGCCGGGCGCAGATGCCCGGCGCGCCGACCGTGGCGGAGGCGAGCACGAAGATCGGGCGCGGCTGGCCGTCCGGCGGGGCGTGATGCGCCACCACCCGGCGCAGCCGCCGCAGCACGTGCGCCACGTGCGAGCCGAACACTCCCCGGTAACCGTGACACTCGTCGATGATCACGTAGCGCAGCCGGCTGAAGAACCCCGACCAGCGGGCGTGCCGGGGCAGCAGCGCCTGGTGCAGCATGTCCGGGGTGGTCAGCAGGTACCTGGCGTGGCTGCGCGCCCAAGCCCGTTCGGCGTAGGTGGAGTCGCCGTCGAAGGTGGCCGCCTGCACCCCGGGCAGGCCGAGCGAGCGGATCGACGCGAGCTGGTCGGCGGCGAGCGCCCTGGTCGGCGTGATGTAAAGCACAGTGTCGCCGGCCAGCACCGCGGCGAGCGCGGGCAGCAGGTAGCCGAGCGACTTGCCGGACGCCGCCGCGGTGGAGATGATCACGTTGCGGCCGGCCTGCGCGTGGTCCGCGGCCAGGGCCTGGTGACTCCACGGCGCGCGGATGCCGCGGGCCGCGAAGGCGCCGATGACCTCCGCCGGAACCCACGGCGGCCAGGGCGCTTCCCGGCCGGGCCGGGCCGGGATGTGCTCCACGTGGACCGGGCGCCCCGCCCGCGCGTCATCGAGCAGGATGCCCAGGGCGCGGTTCTCCGTCCCGGCGCCGGGCGCGAGCGTCACCGGACCGGCTGGGGGAAGGGGGACAAGGGTCGACACAACCTCTTCAGTGTGACATCCTGCCCGGCGATGCTCGGAGATTTTCCGTGTGTCGCCCCGATGGGGGATGCCCGGAGGCATGATTTCGTATAGACATGACACCGGAGCGTGGTTGAATGCCGCAGACGATCACGCCCTAGGTTCTGGCAGGTAACCCGCGCGCCTGGGCGGGACGCTGAGATGAAACGCCGTGCATGGCGCTGGAGGATTTGTGGATCTGAAGCTGGGTCACTACAACAAGGACGGCATCGAGGTCGTCGACGTCGAAGGTGAGATCGACGTCTACACCGCCCCGCGGCTCCGTGAGCTGCTCATCGATCTCGTCAACAAGAACAACTACCAGCTCGTCGTCAACATGGAGAAGGTCGAGTTCCTGGACTCCACCGGTCTCGGAGTGCTGGTCGGCGGCCTGAAGCGAGTGCGTGCGCACGACGGCTCCCTGGATCTGGTCTGCACGCAGGAGCGCATACTCAAGATCTTCAGGATCACCGGGCTTACGAAGGTCTTCGGCATCCACGAGACGGTGGACGGGGCCATCGCGGCCAAGAAGCTCGAGAAGTAAGCAGAGGACCGGAAGACCCTTCCGAGACATGGCCACCGTAGAAGTCACCTTCACGCCGCTGCCCGCGCATGTCCGCACCGCGCGGCTGGTCGCCACCGCGGTAGCGCGGCGCAGCGGCGTGGATGAAGCACTGCTTGACGAGGTGCGCCTGGCCGTGGGCGAGGCATGCTCGCGCGCGGTCGAGGCGCACCGGCGGCACTGCCCGGCCGAGCCGGTCAAGATCGAGATGACCGACCAGGGTGAGCGGTTCGTCGTCGTGGTGAGTGACCATGCCCCCACGAGCACCGCCGCGCAGGCCGGCGCCAACGGTCATCAGGCGGGCGGTCATCAGGCGGGCGGCCATGACTCGAGCCAGGGTGCCGCGGCCGTGGTCCAGGTCGCCGATGAGGCCGCGATCCCGGCCGGGTTCGGGCTGGCCGTGATCTCCGGCCTGGCCGATGACGTGCACGTCTCGTCGACGAGTTCGGGCGTGAGCGTCCGGATGAGCTGGCCGTCGGCCGCTCCCACCGCCTGAAGCCAGGCCGCCGGGCCGGACCCGGCGCCCCCCATGATCGTGCGAAGCCTGAACGGTTACACTGGCATTTCGCGATGATAACGACGAAGTAACGAAACTGTTAGGAATGGCTCGATGTTAGTGGTTCGGCCCGCGCGTGCGTAGACTCCCGGCCACTCGTTCAGTCCCGATCGGCAACATCTTCCGTTCGGAGTTCCAGGAGGTCGAATGTTCAGGCATGCCTCTGCGCTGGCGGCAAACCCCGTCAGCCTGAGCGGCTCCAACCTGACCTGGGTTATCATCGTCGCCGTGGTCGCGCTGCTCGCCCTGGGCGTGGCCGGCGCGCTGGTGCGGGAGGTACTGGCGGCCAGCCAGGGAACCCAGCGGATGCAGGAAATCGCCAAGGCCGTGCAGGAAGGCGCCGCGGCGTACCTGCGTCGGCAGTTCAGGACCCTCGGCGTGTTCGTGGTGATCATCTTCTTCGTGCTGCTCGTGCTGCCCGCCGACGGCGCTAGCGTGCAATGGGGCCGGAGTATCTTCTTCCTGGTCGGCGCGCTGTTCTCGGCGGTGACCGGGTTTGTCGGCATGACGCTGACCACCCGTGGCAACGTCCGGGTGGCGGCCGCGGCGCGCGAGGGCGGCGAGCGGAGGGCGTTCCGGATCGCGTTCCGCACCGGCGGCGTGGCCGGCATGTTCACCGTCGGCCTGGGCCTGTTCGGCGCCGCCCTGGTGGTGCTGATCTACAAGAGCAACGCGCCGAGCGTCCTGGAGGGCTTCGGCTTCGGCGCGGCCCTGCTGGCGCTGTTCATGCGTGTCGGCGGCGGCATCTTCACCAAGGCCGCCGACGTCGGCGCGGACCTGGTGGGCAAGGTCGAGCAGGGCATCCCCGAGGACGACCCGCGCAACGCCGCGACGATCGCCGACAACGTGGGCGACAACGTGGGCGACTGCGCGGGCATGGCGGCGGACCTGTTCGAGTCCTACGCGGTCATGCTGGTGGCCTCGCTGATCCTGGGCAAGGTGGCGTTCGGCGACAAGGGCCTGGTCTTCCCGCTGATCGTCCCGGCCATCGGGGTCCTCACCGCGATCATCGGCATCTTCGCGGTCTCGCCGCGCCGGGGCGACCGCAGCGGGATGACCGCGATCAACCGCGGCTTCTTCATCTCCGCGATCATCTCGGCCATCGGCGTGGCCATCGCCTGCTTCACCTTCCTGCCGGCGCACTTCTCCAGCTTCAAGGGCGTCACCGACCCGGCCATCGCGGCCTACAACGGCAACCCGCGGTGGATCGCGCTCGGCGCGATCCTGATCGGCATCGTGCTGGCCAGCGCCATCCAGCTGCTCACCGGGTACTTCACCGAGACCAACCGGCGCCCGGTCAAGGACATCGCCGAGAGCAGCGAGACCGGCGCGGCCACCGTCATCCTCTCCGGCGTGTCCATCGGGATGGAGTCCGCGGTGTACTCCGCGCTGCTGATCGCGGGCGCGGTGTTCGGCTCCTACCTGCTGGCCACCGGCAACGCCACCATCGCGCTGTTCGCGGTGGCGATGGCCGGCCTGGGCCTGCTGACCACGGTCGGGGTGATCGTGTCGATGGACTCGTTCGGCCCGGTGACCGACAACGCGCAGGGTATCGCGGAGATGTCCGGCGACGTCGAGGGCGACGCCGCGCAGGCGCTGACCACGCTGGACGCCATCGGCAACACCACCAAGGCGATCACCAAGGGCATCGCGATCGCCACCGCGGTGCTGGCTGCGACCGCGCTGTTCGGCGCGTTCCGCACCTCGGTCGAGTCGGCGCTGACCGGCAAGGCGGCCGGCACCTTCAACCTGGATGTGGCTAAGCCGAACATCCTGGTCGGCGTCATCATCGGCGCCTCGATCGTGTTCTTGTTCGCCAGCCTGCTCATCTCGGCCGTGGGCCGGGCCGCGCAGCGGGTGGTGATCGAGGTGCGGAACCAGTTCCGCAACCACCCGGGCATCATGGACTACACCGAGAAGCCCGACTACAGCCGGGTCGTCGACATCGTCACCCGGGACTCGCTGCGCGAGCTGATCACCCCGGGCCTGCTCGCGGTGCTGGCCCCGATCGCGGTCGGGTTCGCGCTCGGCTACCAGCCGCTCGGCTCCTACCTGGCCGGCGCGATCGCGACCGGCGTGCTGATGGCGGTGTTCCTGGCCAACTCCGGCGGCGCCTGGGACAACGCCAAGAAGCTGGTCGAGGACGGCAACCACGGCGGCAAGGGCTCCGAGGCGCACGCTGCCACCGTCGTCGGCGACACCGTGGGCGACCCGTTCAAGGACACCGCGGGCCCGGCCATCAACCCGCTCATCAAGGTGATGAACCTGGTCTCCCTGCTGATCGCGACCAGCGTGGTCAAGTACAGCGGCAACACCGGCCTGCGGGTCGGCGTCGCCGTCGGCGCGGTAATCATCATCGTCGTCGCGATCGTGATCTCCAAGCGCCGCTCGCACGGCATGGGCGAACAGACCCCTGCGGGCACCGAGGTGACCGGCGCCGTCTCGCCCGCGGTCGAGGGCGCTAGCCCGGCCCCCGAGGTCACCGCGGCCACCACCGTGGGCGACTCTGCGCACGAGGCCGAGGACCGAGCGGCCGCCGTCAAGCGCACGGAGTAACCGCCAGGCCCCGAAGCCGGGCTCCACGTCGACGTGGAGCCCGGCTTCGAGGCGTCCCGCGCCCGTCGCCACTTAGCTGCTGCCATGATCATGTGCCGGAAGGCTCCGAAAATGACGCCTAAGTACACATGATCATGGACGCGGGCTGGGGGCGGGTGATCGCGGCCGCGGACTAGCCAGCTGGTCGAGTAGCTAGGGTAAGTCCAGTCCGCCTGGCATCACCGGCCCCGTGAGCTCGGGAGCGAGCGGCGGGCCAGCCGCCGGGCCGCGGCCGGCGGGCCAGCCCCAGGGCGAAACGGGTCCCGGCCAGGGCAGGTGGCCACTTGACCGGTGCCTAGGGGCGGGACTCGGCGGCGGTCACGTCGTCGCTGGAGATGCCGAGCAGGTACAAGATGGCGTCCAGGTACGGGACGCTCAGCGAGGTGTCGGCCGCGTCGCGCACCACCGGCTTGGCGTTGAACGCGACGCCGAGGCCGGCGGCGGCGATCATGTCGAGGTCGTTGGCCCCGTCGCCCACCGCCACCGCCTGGGACAGCGGGACCCCGGCGTCGGCGGCGAACCGGCGCAGCGCCGCCGCCTTCCCGGCCCGGTCGATCACCGGGCCGCACAGCCGTCCGGTCAGCTTCCCGGCGGAGATCTCCAGCTCGTTGGCGGCCACATAGCCGATGCCCAGCTCGGCGGCCAGCGGCCCGATCACCTGGATGAAACCGCCGCTGACGATCCCGGACTTGTAGCCGAGGCCGCTCAGCGTCTCGATCAGGGTCCGCGCGCCGGCGGTCAGCCGAAGCCCGGCCCGGACCTCATCCAGGACGGCAAAATCCAGCCCGGCCAGCAGCGACACCCGCTCGCGCAGCGACGCGGTGAAGTCGAGCTCCCCGTGCATCGCGGCCGCGGTGATCTTCGCCACCTCGGCGGCGCAGCCGGCCCGCATCGCCAGCAGGTCGATCACCTCGCCCTGGATGAGCGTGGAGTCGACGTCCATCACGATCAGCCGCAGCGCGCGCCGGTGCAGGCCGCCGCGCTGGACGGCCACGTCGATCCCGTGCTCCACCGCGGCCCGGGCCAGGTCCTCCCGGAGCAGGCCCGGGTCGCCGCCGGAGACGTCCATCTCGATGCAGGTCACCGGCTGCTGCGCCAGCCTGCCGATCCGGTCGATGTTGGCCCCGCTGGCGGCGATCCGCCCGGCGATGGCGGTGATGGCGGCGGGGGCCAGCGGGCTGCCCAGCAGGGTGACGTGCAGCCGCCCGCCGCGCGAACCCTGATCACCCGCGGCCGAACCGGTGGTGATCTCGGCGTCCAGGCCGAGGTCGGCGGCCAGCGCGCTGACCGCGGCGTGGATGCCGGTCAGGTCGGGCGGCGCGTCGCAGCCGAGCAGCACCCCCAGGACCAGGCGGCCCCGGATCACCACCTGCTCGACGTCCAGGACGATGAGCGGGTGCCTGGCCAGGACGCCGAACAGCCTTGAGGTCACGCCCGGCCGGTCCCGGCCGGTCAGCGTGATGAGCAGGGAGGTCCGCGGAGTTTTCATCGCGGGCGCCAGGCTACCCGAACGGGGTTACGGCAGCAGCAGGTGCACGTCGCCGAACTCGTGCCACAGGTACCCGGAGCCGATCGCGGCCTGATAGCACCGGCCGAGCAGCTCAGGCCCGGCGAACGCCGCCAGCATCCGCAGGTGCGAAGAACGCGGCTCGTGCAGCCCGGTGAGCAGCCCGTCCACCGCCCGGACCCCGGTCTCCGGCGTGACCACGTGCGACGTCCAGCCCGCCGCGGCCGCCACCGGCCCGCCGGAGCCGCCCGAGCCGCGAGAGCCGCGAGCCGCGAGCCGCCCGAGAGCCGCCCGAGCCGCCGGAGCCCGGGTCCGCGAGCAGCGCAGCCGTCTCCAGCGCGCGGACCACAGTGGTGCCCGCGGCGATGATCCGGCCGCCGTGCGCCCGCACGTGGCCGACCAGCCGGGCCGTCGCGGGCGGCACGTCGTAGGGCTCGGGGTACGGGTCCTCGTCGGCCTCCAGCGACGACACCCCGGCGTGCAGGGTCAGCGGGGCGATCAGCACCCCGCCGGCCACCAGCCGGGTGACCAGCGACGGCGTGAACGGGCGGCTGGCGCTCGGCATCTCCGCGCTGCCCGGCTCCCGCGCGAACACCGTCTGGTAGTACGGCAGCGGCCACTCGCGCGGCACGTAGGAGTACCTGATCGGGATGCCGTGCTTGAGCAGGTAGGGCACGACCGCGACGGAGAGCCGGGCGCGCCAGAGCCGGGCGGTGGCCTTCTCCTCCAGGGTCAGGACCGCCCGGCCGGGCAGGCTGATGAGCTGGCCGGGATAGCCGTGCCCGTTCGGCACCGAGATCTTGTCCCTGACCTGCCGGAGTTCCACCAGCCACGATCCGTCGGGCCGCGGGCTGGAGAAGTGCACGGCCAGCGAGCCATGACCCCGCACCTGGGCCGGCAGCGTGGCGCTGGTGTTCACCACCAGCAGGTCGCCGGGGAGCAGCAGCCCGGGCAGGTCGCGGAAGCCGTGGTGGCTGATCTCGCCGGACGACCGGCGGCTGACCAGCATCCGGACCCCGTCCCTGGGCAGGCCGCGCGCCTCGGGCGGGTCGTGCGCCTCCAGCTCAGGCGGCAGCCCGAAATCGGCCAGCGCGGCACCGGCCAGCGCGGCACCGGCCGGGGAGACGTCGGTGATCATGGCGGTCATGACCGGGCCGCCGGCATCAGGTGCGCGGCGCGGTACCGGCCGCTCGGCAGCCGTTCCGAGACGAGCCGGACGAACGCCGGCACGACCGCATCGGGCTCCGGCCGGTCCGAGATGTCCTCGCCGGGGAAGGCCTGCTGGTGCATGTCGGTGCGCAGGTCGCCGGGGTCGGCCCACCAGACGCGGAGCGCGGGCTCCTCGGCGGCCAGCACGTGCGAGGCCTGCTCCAGGGCGGCCTTGGCCGCGCCGTAGCCGCCCCAGCCGGCGTAGGCCTCCACGGCCGCGTCCGAGGTGATGTTCAGCACCGCGCCGCCGCCGCGCAGCAGCGGCAGCATGAGCTGGGTCAGCGCGATCGGCGCGATCACGTTCACCTCGAACGCGGCGCGCAGCTCGTCCGGCGGGTAGTCGGCCAGCGCAGGCAGCGGGCTGGCGCCCAGCGTCCCCGCGTTGTTCACCAGCAGGTCGAGCCGCCCAGCGGCGTCGGCGGCCCGCCGCAGGGCGGCGCGGTGCGCTGGGTCGGTGACGTCGCCTGCTACCGCGGTGACGGCGCCGCCGGCGGCCCGTACCGAAGCCGCGGCGGCGTCAAGCGCGGCCGCGTCCCGCGCGTCGATGATGAGGTCAAAGCCCTCGCGGGCCAGGCCGGCCGCCAGGGCCAGGCCCAGCCCGCGGGAGGCCCCCGTGATCATGGCTGTCGGATTGTTCATGCTTCGCACGCTAGGCGCCAGCGCCCCCCGGCGCATCGGTCCCGCGCCCCGCCCGTCCTGGGCCGATAGTCCTAGGACCGCCGCCCGATGCGAAACCCGCCCGTCCGGGCTAACGTCAGACACGTGACCGACGGGCTGGATGAGCTCTACCAGGTGAGCCAGGCGGTGCTGTCCGTCACCCGGCAGATGTCCGTCCGCGACGTGCTGCAGGTGATCGTGCGGTCGGCGCGGTCACTGGTCGGCGCGCGCTACGCCGCGCTCGGCGTGCCCGACGAGGGCGACTCGTTCGCCGAGTTCGTGGTAGACGGGGTCAGCGACGCCGAGTGGCAGGCCATCGGCCCGCTGCCGCGCCGCCACGGGATGCTCGCCGTGCTGCTCAACGAGGGCAAGCCGGAGCGCCTCGCCGATATACGCAAGGACCCCAGGTTCGAGGGCTGGCCGTCCGCCCACCCGCAGATGTCGCACTTCATCGGCATGCCGGTCCGGGACGGGGACCGGGTGCTCGGCATCATCTTCGCGGCCAACAAGACCTCCGCCGCCGCGGCCTGCCGCGGGTTCACCGAACGCGACGAGGAGATCCTCTCCCTGTTCGCCGCGCACGCCGCGATCGCGCTGACCAACGCCCGGCTGTACGAGCGCAGCCGCGAGCTCTCCGTCATGCAGGAACGATCCCGCCTGGCCCGGGACCTGCACGACGCGGTCACGCAGAAGCTGTTCAGCATCCGGGCGCACGCCCGGGCCGCCGCGGTGCTGGCCGCCCGCGAACCGGTCGACGCCAGCCGGGTCCGAACCGAGATCGAGGTGGTCGGCGAGCTCGGCGCCGAGGCCCACGCCGAGCTGCGCGCGGTGATCGACGGCCTGACCCCGCCGGACCTGGAGGCGTGCGGGCTGGCCGAATCCCTGCGCCGGTACGCGGCGCTGGCCGGCCGGGCGCACGGCCTGCCGGTCACGTTCACGGCCGGCCCGCTGCCCGCGCTCGGGCCGCGGGCCGAGGCGGCGCTCTACCGGGTCGCGCAGGAGGCGCTGCACAACGCGCTGCGCCACGCCGGGGCGTCCACGGTGCGGATCGCCGTATTCAAGGCCCCCCGCCAGGTCGTGCTCGAGGTGTCCGACGACGGCCACGGGTTCGTCCCCGAGGCGCCGTCCGGCGGCCTCGGGCTGGCCTCGATGCGGGACCGCGCGGCGGCGGCGGGCGGCGCGCTGGCCATCCGCTCGGGCCGGGCCGGGACCGTGGTGCGGATGACCGTCCCGGTCAGGAAGGTGCCAATACGAGCCGAACGGCCGGGTAACCAGCCATGACGCCGCCCATCGCGGTGCTGATCGTGGACGACCACCCGGTGGTCAGGCGCGGGCTCCGGGTGCTGCTCGATGTGCAGGACGGGATCGAGGTGGCCGGCGAGGCCGGCGACGGCGCCACCGCGCTCGCGCTGGCCGCCGAACTCACCCCGGACGTGATCCTGCTCGACCTCAAGCTGCCCGGGATGGACGGCATCGCCGTGCTGGGCGAGCTGAAGGCGCGTAACTGCGCGGCCCGGGTGCTCGTGCTCACCAGCGCCACCGAGCCGGCGTCGGCGAGCCTGGCGGTGCGCTCGGGGGCGGCCGGGCTGCTGTACAAAGACGTCGACCCGGACGCGCTGGTGCGGGCGATCCGTTCGGTGCACGACGGGCACCTGCTGCTAGCGCCGGAGGCGGCGGGTTCCCTGGTCCGCCTCGCTGGCGGCTGGAGTCCGGTGGCCGGCCTGGACGCGCTCACCAGCCGGGAGCGCGAGGTGCTCGCCGAGATCGCCAAGGGCCGCTCCAACCGGGAGATCGCCCGGGCCCTCGGCGTCGCCGAGAAGACGGTGAAGGCGCACGTGAGCGCGGTGCTGGCCAAGCTCGGCGTGCAGGACCGCACCCAGGCCGCCCTGGTCGCCGTCCGGCACGAGCAGGGGCCCTAGCCCGGCGCCCTGATCAGGTGGGCGTAGACGATGACGTTGTCCGCGTAGTGGCCTGTCGTCTTGTCGAAGGGGCCGCCGCAGGTGATCAGCCGCAGGCTGGGGTAGCCGGCCTTGCCGTAGACGGAGGCCGTGGGGAAGGCGTCCTTGGCCACCTTCTGCAGCCCGTCCACGGCGAACGCGGCGACCTTCCCGTCGGCCAGCGTCACGTACACCTTGTCGCCGGCCTGCAGGTCCTTGAGGTAGTAGAAGACCGAGATGCCGACGGTCGAGTCCACGTGGCCCAGGATGACGGCCGGCCCGCGCTGGCCAGGCGCCGGGCCGTCCTGGTACCAGCCAGTCAGGTTGTGCTGATCGAGCGGCGGCACCTGCACGGTGCCGTCCGCGGCCAGGCCGACCCTCATCACCGGCGCGCTGACGCCGATGCCCGGGATCCTGATGCTGACCGGGACCGAACGGGCCAGCGGACGAGCCCTCGGATCACTGGCCAGCCGGGGCGGGGCGGTCGGCACCGAGGCCGGGATGTACGTCGCCCCGGCCTGCGCGGGCGTGCCGCCGAACAGCCCGAACGCGGACACGCCGACACCGCCCGCGCACACCAGGGCGGCGGCGAGGGCGGTGCCGAGGGCCCACCGGTTCGCGCGAGCGCGCCGGTGACGAGCCACGTGCAACCTATCTAGGCGGCTGTCTTACGCCAGCGGCGGTAGGCGAACAGGCCGAGGCCGGCCGAGCCCAGCGCCACGGCGGCGCCGCCCGCGGCCAGCGGCACGTTACTGCCGCCGCCGATGCTGCCGCCGCCACCGGTGTTGGCCCCGCCCGACGGGGCCGTCGACGCGCTGGCGCTTGACGACACCAGCGGAGTCGGCGCGGTAACGGACGGGCTGGGCGTGGCCGTCGTCGGCGCCGGTGTCGGCGGAGTCGGGCTCGAGGGCGTCGGTGTCGGAGTCGGCGTCGACGTGTGGCACGTGCAGGTGGGGGTGGGCGTGGGCGGCGGGGTCGGCGTGTGGCAGGTGCACGTCGGGGTCGGCGTGGGCGGTGGGGTCGGCGTGTGACATGTACACGTCGGGGTGGGCGTGGGCGTCGGTGTGCTGACGGCGGAAACGCCGGCGCTGACGTGGGCGCCGGACTGTGGCGCCGCGTGCGCGGCCGTTCCGGTCAGCAACAGCGCTGCCAGGCCCAGGGCGAAACCGCCCGCCAGAACCCGGATGCGCATGGCCATTTCCCGCTCCTCTCGCTCGATCACTCTTTGCGGTCGCTCGGGTCACCAGGCAAGCAGGCATCGTAGCGCCGTTTCCCCCGCCGAGTCCTGACTATTGGCAATAATTCATCCGGGAAACGGATATAAAGCCCCATGCCAGCACACAATCCACCAGATTGGTCTCTCATCAGGCGAGATTCCAGAACGGGCCGCTCTGCGCGGCCTACTTACCGGTCCGTCTGGCTGTGCTGGGAGGGGTGCGGTGGCATAGGTTCGGTCTCGGCGGATCCGATGCGGCGCGTGCGGAGAAAGGGGGCCTGATGTCGGACGAGGTGCTGCGGCTGCGGGGCGTCGAAGTCCGGCGGGACACGGCGGTCCTGCTGCGCAACGTCGACTGGACGGCGCACGGCGACGAGCGGTGGATCCTGATCGGGCCGAACGGGGCGGGCAAGACGACCCTGCTCCAGATCGCCGCCACCCTGATGTTCGCCACCGAGGGCACCGTCGAGATCCTCGGCGAGCGCATGGGCGAGGTCGACATCTTCGACCTGCGCCCGCGGATCGGGCTGACCAGCGCCGCGATCGCCGAGCAGGTCCCGCCCGCGGAGAAGGTCATCGACCTGGTGCTCACCGCCTCCTACGCCATCCTGGGCCGGTGGAAAGAGGAGTACGACTCCGCCGACGTCACCCGCGCGGTCGAGATCCTCGACGCGCTGGGCTGCGCGCACCTGATCAGGCGGAAGTTCTCCACGCTGTCTGAGGGTGAGCGCAAGCGGGTGCAGATCGCCCGGGCGCTGATGCCCGACCCGGAGCTGCTGCTGCTCGACGAGCCGGCCGCCGGGCTCGACCTGGGCGGCCGCGAGGACCTGCTGCGGCGGCTCACCAAGCTGGCCCGCGATCCCAAGGCGCCGATGATGGTGCTGGTCACCCACCATGTCGAAGAGGTGCCCGACGGCTTCACCCACGCGATGCTGCTGCGCCGGGGCTCGGTGCTCGCGGCCGGGCCGATCGAGGAGGTCTTCACCGCGCGGAACCTGTCCCGGTGCTTCGGCGTCCAGCTGGAGATCGAGCACCGGCAGGCGCGGTGGACGGCGCGGGCACGCTGAGTTGCACATACTGGCTCAACTCGCTTGCGGTCGGTAACGTAGCAAGCAAGCCCGGAAACCCCGCAACCACCGGGAACCCCGCACCGGGCGCAGGAGTGAGGCTGTCATGAGCTCTCTTGTCGCGACCATCCTGCTGGTCGCCCTCGTCATCGTCGTGGTCGTGGCGGTCGTCAGGTCGGTCCGCATCGTGCCGCAGGCGAGGGCGGGCATCGTGGAGCGGTTCGGCCGGTACCACCGCACCCTGCAAGCGGGCCTGAACGTGGTGACGCCGTTCGTCGACCGGCTGCTCCCGCTCATCGACCTGCGCGAGCAGGTGGTCAGCTTCCCGCCGCAGCCCGTCATCACCCAGGACAACCTCGTCGTCAGCATCGACACGGTCATCTACTTCCAGGTGACCGACGCCCGGGCCGCCACCTACGAGGTCGCCAACTTCATCACCGCCGTGGAGCAGCTGACCGTGACCACGCTGCGCAACGTGGTAGGCGGCATGGACCTGGAGACCGCGCTCACCTCACGGGACCAGATCAACAGCGAGCTGCGCAAGGAACTCGACGAGGCGACGGGCAAGTGGGGGATCCGGGTCGGCCGGGTGGAGCTCAAGGCCATCGAGCCGCCCGGCTCCATCCAGGACTCGATGGAGAAGCAGATGCGCGCCGACCGGGACAAGCGCGCCGCCATCTTGTCCGCCGAGGGATCCAAGCAGTCGGCCATCCTGACCGCGGAGGGCGAGCGCCAGGCGGCCGTGCTCAAGGCCCGCGGCGAGTCCGAGGCGGTCGTGCTCCGGGCCGAGGCGGACGCCAAGGCCCAGGCGGCGCGGGCGCGCGGGCAGGCCGAGGCGATCAGCACCGTGTTCAAGGCCATCCACGAGGGCAACCCGGACCAGCGCCTGCTGGCCTACCAGTACATGCAGATGCTGCCGCAGATCGCCCAGGGCGACGCGAACAAGGTCTGGATCGTGCCGAGCGAGATCGGCAAGGCCCTGGAGGGCCTCGGCGGTTTCTTCAGCGCCGCCACCGCGAGCCGGGCCGACGCCCAGCCCGCGGTTCCGGCCGAGGTCCCGTCAGCGCTGGCCGAATCAGGGCCGGGGACGGAGCTCGACGCGGCCGTCGGTCGTCACGCGGGTCTGGAAGGATGGCTGACGGGCGGTAGCGGGCCCGTGCACGACGGCGCCGTCGGCGATCACGAAGGTGGATCCGTGCCAGGGGCAGGCGACGCAGGCAGCGCCCCGCTCCACGACGATCCGGCCCTGATGCAGGGGCCCTCCGAGATGGGAGCACCGGTCTGACAGCACGCTGACCTCGGTTCCCTGCCGGTACACCAGCAGCGACAGGTAGCCGAGCTGGCGCCGGACGGGGCGCCGGTCGGGCAGTTCGGCCAGCCCGCACAGGTCGTGCCAGCCGAGCCCGGACAGGTGGCTGACCTGTTCGGCGTGGCTTGAGCCCGCGCCCAGCCGCAGCGCCAGGTGGCCGCCCAGGTAGGTGCCGAGGCTGGCCACGGTGAGCCCGGCCGCCGACAGCGCCCGGCCGTAGCCGGTCCGGCCGCCGGCCCGGGCGGCCAGCGAACCGAGGAACAGGGTGGCCGCGCCGCCCTGGCAGATGGCGTGCACCAGGCCGACCCGCTGCTGGTCCTCGTGCAGTGCCGACCAGTCGGCCAGGCCGGTGGCCGCCGCGGGCGCGGTGCCTGCGACGCCGGCCGCGATCAGCACCGCGGCCGCCCGCTCGGTGCCGCGGAACATGTCCAGCAGGACCGCGGAGGTCCAGCAGCCGAGCGGCAGCCGGACCAGCGCGGGATGCGCGGGCTGGCCGAACGGGACGCCGTGCAGGGCGTCGGTGCGCGGGCAGGCCGGCAGCGCGCGCACCACGGAGTCGGAAAGACCGTGGATGACCGGGTCCAGGGCGTGCGCGCGCTCGATGCGCTCGGCCACGGCCGCCGGCTGGGACAGCAGGGAGGCCTTGCGGGTCTTGCGCGCTCGCAGCGCCGCGGGGAGAAGGGATTGCCGCACGTCTAATGCGTACCCGCCCCCCGCGCCGGCTACCCCCGGCGGGCTTCGGCAGCTTCGCCGCGGAGCCGCCACCCCGATTTGTCGGCGGTTTCGGGTGTCAGAGCCCCCGGCCCGGTTGTTGCTCGTAACACGAAATCTACGGCCTGAACCGGTAGCCCATGCCCGATTCGGTGAGCAGGTACCTCGGCCGGGAGGGTTCGGGTTCCAGCTTGCGGCGCAGTTGGGCCAGGTAGACCCGCAGGTAGTTGCTCTCCGTCTCGTACGAGGGACCCCAGATCTCCCGGAGCAGCTGCCGCTGGGTGACCAGGCGGCCGCTGTTGCGCACCAGGATCTCCAGCAGCTGCCATTCGGTGGGGGTCAGCCGGACGGCAGAACCGTCACGACGCGAAACCTGCTTTGCCGCCAGGTCCACGGTGAAGTCAGCCGTCGCCACCACCGGCTCGTCCGGCGCAGGCGACGCGCGACGGACCGCGGCCCGCAGCCGGGCCAGCAGCTCATCCATGCCGAACGGCTTGGTCACGTAGTCGTCGGCGCCCGCGTCGAGCGCGGCCACCTTCTGGCTCTCCTGGCCCCACGCCGACAGCACGATGATCGGGATCGAGGTCCAGCCGCGGACGCCGTGGATCACCTCGGTGCCGTCCATGTCCGGCAGCCCGAGATCCAGGATGATCACGTCGGGC
Source organism: uncultured Actinomycetes bacterium (assembly GCA_963722275.1). Classification (GTDB taxonomy): domain Bacteria; phylum Actinomycetota; class Actinomycetes; order Streptosporangiales; family Streptosporangiaceae; genus Palsa-504. The sequence goes on from CAVRMX010000034.1 coordinate 275,249, forward strand.
CGGTCGCGGGCCACCGCGGCGAGCCCGGTGGTGCCGTCGATGGCCGTGCTGACGTCGTACTCGCGCGCGCTGAGGTTGATCCGCAGCGCGCGCAGGATGGACGGCTCGTCGTCCACGACGAGCACCCGCGTCATGAAGACCCGGGAGCGCGGAGCACGGAGTTGTCCTCGCTCGCCGCCGGGAGCGTGATCCGCACGGTCAGGCCGCCGCCCGGCACGGTCTGCGCCAGCTCGAGCAGCGACGCCGCCTCATCCCTGGCCGCCGAGGCCTGGACGGCGCGCCGGGCGGCGAGGTGCACCATGCTGCTGACGGCGACCGCGACCGTCACGAAGAGCAGCAGCGCCAGCAGGTTCTTCGGCTGCTGGATGGTGAACGTGTGGATCGGCACGGTGAAGTACCAGTTGAGCAGGAGGCTGGCCGCCACCGCAGCGAGCACGGCGGGCCAGAAGCCGCCGACCACCGTGATCGTCACCACCGCGACGAGGTAGATGAGCAGGTCGTCGGCCAGGTCCAGGTGCGGCCGCCAGGCTGCGAGCGCGACGGTGAGCAGCGGCAGCAGGGTCGCGGCCAGCAGCGCGCCCGCCAGCCGCCGGCGCACGCCGATGGCCCCGGCCGCCGCAGCCGCCTCCTCGGCGTCAGCCAGCGCCGGACGGCGGATCCGCATACCCATGCTTACCAGTGTGCGCCGTCGCCAGTACCAGCGGAATACCAGGCCGCATCCGGCGCCGGCCAGCGCGCACACGCCCAGCGCCACGGCGGAGTGCAGAGCGGCCGGCCCGGTGGGTCGCAGCTGCGCGTACGGCGGCCGGGAGAAGCCCGCCGTGGTGAGCCAGCCGATGCCCGCCAGCAGCACCGACGCGACCGCCTCGGCCGCGAACGACATGACCCCGGTGATCACCGCGCAGGCGATCAGCACCCCGGTCGCGGGCAGGCGGCCGTGCAGGGCGGCGGCCACCGTGCCGACGCCCAGGAACATGGCGAAGCCCACCGGCAGTGCATAAGGCGCCGGTATCGCTGGCTGTGCAGGTCCGTATCTCATCTCCCTTGCTATTCCAGTCCCGGTTTCGGGCAATATCAGCGGTCCTAACGGATCCTTAACGCCCGGTACAGCAAGCTTGACGAACCGCATACGGCGGCGCGCCGGGCAAGATCTTCGCGCTGCCCACCTACCTGTTCTCCGGTTCGGTCATCCTGATGATCGTGGTGGGGATCGTCCGCGAGGCGCTCGGTAACCTGCCGCAGCAGAACATCTACGCCCTCCACGGTCTTTTCAAAATCGGCCCCGGCGCCTCCAGCTTTACCAGCTTGGTGATCATCTTCACGCTGCTGAAGTCGTTCGCCAACGGGGGTGCCTCGCTGACCGGCATCGAGGCGGTCTCCAACGCCGTCAGCGCGTTCAAGCCGCCCGAGGGCATCAACGCCCGCCGGGTCCTGGTGATGGAGGGCCTGATCCTCGGCACGCTGGTGGCCGGCATCTCCTGGGTGGCGCATCTGACCCACGCCGCCCCCTACAAGCTCGGCTTCCCGACGGTGATCTCGCAGGAAGCGAACATAGTGTTCGGGTCCGCCGGGCACTTCATGTTCTGGGTGGTGCAGGCGGCGACCGCGCTCATCCTCTACACCGGGGGGAACACGAGCTTCAACGGCTTCCCGTTCCTGACCAGCTTCGTCGCCGAGGACTCCTTCCTGCCGCGGTGGCTGATGAAGCGGGGCCAGCGGCTGGTCTTCTCCAACGGCATCATCGTGCTGACCGTGCTTTCCGTGACGCTGATAGCGGTCGTCGGCGCCAACGTGAACGCCCTCGTGCCGTTCTACGCGATCGGCGTGTTCACCGCGTTCACCATGGCCGGATTCGGCATGGCGAAGTACTACCGCACGCACAGGGGACCAGGCTGGCGGCACAAGCTGGTCATCTGCTTCTCGTCCGGGGTGCTCACCTCGATCGTGGTAGTGATCTTCGCGGTGGTGAAGTTCACCGCGGGCGCCTGGCTGATCCTGATCATCTTCCCGGTAGGAGTGTTCGCGCTGATCCGGCTCAATCTGGAGTACCGCACCGAGGCCCGGGTCCTGGAGACCATCGGGGAGCGCCGGGCGTCATCCGGCGGGGTCCAGCGCCAGCCGAACTACTCCCGCCGGGTAGTCATCGTCTTCGTCGATGACTTCGACCTGGCCACCCTGGCCGCACTGCGGTACGCGAAGAGCCTGCGGCCCACGACCGTGCGTGCCGTGCACTTCGTCATCGATAGCGAGCAGGCGGAGAAGCTGCGGGCCGCCTGGCTGCCAGACCGCAGCGTGTCACTGGAGTTCATCGACTGCCCCGACCGGAGACTGACCCGGTGCGCCGCCGAGCTGGTCAGCCGTGAGGCGGAAACGCCTGGCACGCAGGTGACCGCGATCTTGCCCAGGCGCAGCTTCTCGCTGCGCGCCAGGCTGCTGCACGACCGTACGGCCGACAAGATCGCCGGCGTGGTGAGCCGGGTGCCGAACGCCGCGGCCACCATCATCCCGTTCGACGTGCAGAACAGGGTGCGCGTTCTGGCGGAACGCCAGGCCGCGAGCGACGGGCAGGCGCCCGTGTCCCTGACGCCCCCGCCCGGCCCGCCCGCCGACGGCTTGACGGCCGAACGCCAGGACCGCCAGGCGGCGGTCTCGGCCGCGACGTCAGGCCAGGACAAGCCCGGGCCGCTACCCGGCGCCGGCGGGTACGACCGGCCCGTACCGCCACCGGGTGTTACCCCCATCGGCTCCATTCAGCAGCCGGGCCGGGTCTCCGTCGAGGGCCGCGTCCGCGTCGTGGAGATCCGGTCGGTGGAACGCAACTCCGTGCTGGCCTGCGAGATCTCCGATTCCACCGGGGACCTCACCGCCCTGTTCTACGGCCGCTCCCGCATTCCGGGGCTGATGTGCGGAGCCAGGGTCCGGTTCCGCGGTCCAGTCGGCATCAAGCACGAGCACCCCGTCATGATCAACCCCGCGTACGAGCTCATCGCCCCGGCGGCGCCGGGCAAAGCCGACGGGGACGGGAAATAAACGACCCGAACGGCCCGGGCTCGTGCCCCAGCTCACCCCCCGGGCTACACCGCGGGGAAGATCAGCTCATAAGCGGGATTGATCATGACCGGATGGCCGTCCTTGATGCCGACCGAGCCCTTGAAGCGGACCCGGGCGCTGCACACGATGCCGGGGATGTGCGAGCGGCCGTAGAACAGGGCGGTGAGCGCGCCGGTCCCGTCGGATATCTCGCAGGCCAGCACGGAGTTGCGCTCGACCGGCTTGATCTCCACCACCCGGACCCGGCCTTCGACGACGGCCCGGCCCGGCTTGGTCAGCGAGCCGATCGGCGTGACGCCGGGCGCCGGGGGCGGCGCGTCGCCCGACTGGCCGTTGGCGTCGCCCGGCCCCTTCTTCCTGAGCAGGCCGCGGGCCTTCGCCACCGACTCCGGCAGCGGCGCCTGGGCGCCGGGCGCCTTGGCGTCCGGCTGGCCCGTGTCGGCCTGGGCTCCGTTCGGCTGGGCTCCGTTCGGCGGCGCGGCGGGCGGGCCGTGCTTGGCCGCCACCTCGGCCTCCTCGGACCTGAGGTGCTGGTCGGCGATGTCCACGGCGGAGGCGTCCCCGGCGGAGGCGTCCATGGCGGCGGCGATCGTGGCGGCGTGGCGTTCCTGCAGGACCCGGACGCGGCTCTCCACGTCGTAGGGGACGATGGTCGCGGCCGACCTCGGGATGCGGTTCACCACGGCGGCGATCTTGTCCGCGGTGCGGTCGTGCAGCAGCCGTCCGAGCAGCGCGGAGTAGCTGCGCCGGGGCAGCACGACGGTCACGTGCGTCCCCGGGTCGCTGACTTCGCGCTCGACGAGTTCGGCCGCCGCCCGGAGCAGCCTGCGGTCGGCGACGTCGATGAAGTCCAGCGCGACGCCGCGGTTAGCGCGGGTCCATTTCTCCCGCAGCTTGTCGGCCCGGACGCTGTCGATGACGAAGTGCACCGCGCGGATGCTGGTGGGCCGCATGCTCCGCGCGTACCGGAGCGCGGCCAGGGTGGCCAGGTCGAAGTTGTCCACGAAGACGAAGGTGGTGCGGCGGTTGTAGTGCGGCGGGGGCGGCGGCTGGTTCTCGGTGATCGTCTCGAGCACCTCGGACTCGGCCGTGTACTCGCGGTTCATCCTGATCAGCGCCGGGACCAGGACGACGAAAAGCACGACCACCACCCAGGCGCCCTCGGCGAACTTCACCACCGCGAAGATCGCCACCACGATCAGGGTCATCACGCCGGCCGAGAAGTTGATGACCAGGCGCCGTCGCCAGCCCGGCGTCCGGTGCCTGCTGTGGTACCTGGCCATGCCGAAGCCGGCCATCGAGAAGGCGGTGAACACGCCGATGGCGTACAGCGGGACCAGGTTGTTGACGTTCGCGTCCTTGATGATCAGCAGCGCCGAGGACGTGATGGTCAGCAGGATGATGGCGTTGGAGAACACGAGCCGGTGCCCGCGCTTGAGCAGCCACCTGGGCAGGAACGAATCGCCCGCCACGTAACTGGTCAGGAACGGGAAGCCGTTGAAGCTGGTGTTGCCGCCGGTGTACAGGATGAGCATGGTCGCAGCCTGGACCAGGTAGAAAAGAGCCTGCCCGATGAAGGTATGCCCGAAGACGAGCTGGGCCTCCTGGGCCAGCACGGTCGGATAGCCGCTCTTGTACGGCGTGGCGTGCGTGGCGTGCGCCAGCCAGGAGATGCCGGCCACCAGGACGCCCAGGATCGCACCCTCGGCCATGAGGACCTGCCGCGCGTTACGGCCCTCGGGCGGCCGGAACGCGCCGACGGCATCGGAGACCGCCTCGATGCCGGTCAGCGACGCGCCGCCGTTGGCGAACGCGCGCAGCAAGGTGAAGATCATCACGCCGGTGATCAGCCCGGACGAGCCGGAGCCGAAACCGTAGGTGCCGTGCAGCGCGTGCGGGTCGGACTGCGGCAGGTTTCCCAGCACCTGGCGGATCAGCCCGACGACGATCATCAAGATGACCGCGCCAGAAAACAGGTAGGTCGGGACGGCGAAGGCCCGGCCCGCCTCCTTGAGCCCGCGCAGGTTTCCCAGGCACATGAGCAGGACCACGCCGACGCAGATCTCGAGCTTGTACGGGCCGATCCCCGGGAAGGCGGACGCCACCGCCGCTGTACCCGCGGCGACCTGGACCGCCACGGTCACCACGTAGTCGATGAGCAGCGCGACCGCGCACACCTGGGCGATGCGCGGCCCGAAATTCTCCCGCGCCACCACGTAAGAGCCGCCGGGCCTGATGTAGACCATGACGATCTCGCGGTAGGACAGCAGCACGAGCACCATGACGAACAAGATGACCAGGGTCATCGGCAGGATCAGGCTGAACGCGGCCACGCCCATCGCGGGCACCAGCACGATGAGGATCTCCTCGGTGCCGTAGGCCGACGAGGAGATGCCGTCCGGGGACAGCACGCCGAGCGCGAGCGGCTTGGACAGCCGCTGTTCGCCGAGATCCTGGTTGACCAGCGGCGGGCCGAGCAGCCGGCGTTTGGTCGAGTACCAGAATGTGTCGGGCAGGCCCCCGCTTCTCTCGAGCAAGCCTGCTGCCTTCCGCGTGGCCACTGATCTGCGCCTTTCATGGGGTCAATACGCTTTTTGGGCGCCAGTGACTTCTTACCATCCAAATCGGTGTGTGCGTAACCTGCGGCCCGCGGACGGCGGGGCCCGGGCCGTCGTGGCCTACTTGGAAAGGACTACCCCGTATCTGCCCGTTCACCCGCTTGGGCCAGCGTTGCTGCGGGCGGCAAAACCCTAGGCTGGGCCGGAAGACGTCAGCGTCCGAGCTGGAAGAGGCTTCCCATGACCGCAACACCGGCCGCCGGGCCGGGTGCTCCGGCAGGCAACAGAACCACGCTGCGCCTGTCGCGGCTGCTCAGGCTGCCGATCGCGGACAGCCGCGGCGAGTCCATCGGCCAGGTGGCCGACGTCATCGTCCGGCTCCGCGGAGCCGACTACCCGGCGGTCACGGGCCTGGTGGCCGCCGTCGGCGGACGCGAGATATTCGTGCCCGTCGACCAGGTGAGCAGCCTCGGCGAAAATCCGCTGCGCCTGTCGAGCGCTCGGCTCAGCCTGCGGCAGTTCGAGCGCCGGGAGGGCGAGGTGCTGCTCCGGGCCGACGTGCTCGGCCACCGGCTCATCGACGTCCAGAATGCCCGGCTGGTACGGGCCGCCAACCTGGAGCTGGTCAGGGACGGCGCCGAGTGGGTGCTGGCCGGGGTGGATGTAAGGCGACGACCGCGCCGGATGTTCGGCCTGTTCGGCCCGGAGAACCCGGACGAGCCGGGGGTCTTCCGCGACTGGCACGACTTCGAGTGGCTCATCGGGCACGCGGGCAGCGCACTGCTGCGCGGCCCGTTCGCCCGCATCCGCAGGCTGAAGCCCGCCCAGATCGCCGACCTGCTGGAGAGCGCCTCCAAGGAAGAGGAAACCGAGATCCTCGGCCGGGTGCACGCCGACCCCGAACTCGAGGCGGACGTCTTCGAGGAACTCGACGAGGACCTGGCTACCCGGCTGCTCGGCGCGCGCACCGACGAGGAGGTCGCCGCCGTGCTGGCCCGGATGCGCGCCGACGACGCCGCAGACGCCATCGCCGAACTGCCGCAGCGGCGCAGGCAGCCGGTACTCGACCTGCTGCCGCCGGGCCAGCGGGCCAAGGTGCTGACCCTGATGGGCTTCAACAGCACCAGCGCCGGCGGCCTGATGGGGATGGATTTCGTCGCGCTGCCCAGCATGGCCAGCGTCAGCGACGCGCTGACCCGGATCCGCGAGTCGGTGGCGCTCCAGCCCGAGGCGCTGACCAGCGTGCACGCCGTCGACGAGGACGGCTGCCTGCGCGGTGTGGCCCGGCTGGTCACCCTGGTCCAGTCCGCCCCGGACGCCGCCGTGATCGACGTGTCGGACACCGATCCGGTCCGGGTCGGCGCGGACACCGACATCACCGACGTCGCCGTGCTGATGACGGACTACAACCTCATCACCATCCCGGTCGTCGACGACGTGCGCCGCCTGCTCGGCGTGATCACCGTCGACGACGTGCTCGAGGTCACCTTGCCCGAGGACTGGCGCCGCCGGGAGGCGGCCGAGCCGCCCGATACCCGCCACGGGGATCCCAGGTGACGAGCTGGGCGCCACCGCCGTCGCCCAGTCGCTGCACTAGCACGACCGCTGGTGCAGACTGGTGGCATGACTGACGCGTCACCCCGTTTCCGTTCGGTACTCGACGGCTTTCCCGCGTACAAGCCGGGCCGGACACCGGTCAGCTCGGCCGGCAAGACGCACAAGCTCTCATCTAACGAGTCTCCTTTCGCGCCGCTGCCCTCGGTGGTGGATGCCATCGCCGAGGCGGCGCGATCGGTCAACCGGTATCCGGACAACGGCGCGCAGGCCCTGATCGAGGCCATCGCGGCCAAGTTCGGCGTCCCCCCGCAGCACGTCGCGGTCGGCTGCGGTTCGGTCGGAGTCGCCCAGCAGCTCCTCGAGGCGGTCGGTGAGCCCGGCGCCGAAGTGATCTACGCCTGGCGTTCCTTCGAGGCGTACCCGATCCTTTCCGACCTGGCCGCGGCGGAGTCGGTCCGGGTCCCGCTGCGCAGGGAAACCCACGACCTGACCGCCATGGCGGCCGCGATCACCCCCCGCACCAGGCTGATCTTCGTCTGCAACCCGAACAACCCGACCGGCACCGTGGTGCACGCCGCCGAGCTCGAGGCGTTCCTCGACCAGGTGCCCGCCGACTGCCTGGTCGTGCTCGACGAGGCCTACCGGGAGTACATCCGCGACGAGGCGGTGCCCGACGGCCTGGACCTCTACCGTGACCGGCCGAACGTAGCGGTCCTGCGCACTTTCTCCAAGGCATACGGCCTGGCCGGCCTGCGGACCGGGTTCATGATCGCGCACGAGCCCGTGGCGGCCGCGGCCCGGACGACCATGCTGCCGTTCAGCGTGAACAGCATCGCGCAGGCCGCCGCGGTGGCCTCGCTGGCCGCGGAGGATGAGCTGTTCGAGCGCGTGGAGCTCACCGTCAAGGAACGGACCCGGGTGCGCGAGGCGCTGGTCGCCGACGGCTGGGCCGTTCCCCCGACCGAGGCCAACTTCGTCTGGCTGAGGCTGGGCGAGCACACCCTGGACTTCGCCGCCGCCTGCTTCGACGAGGGCATCGCCATCCGCCCGTTCGCCGGCGATGGCGCCCGGGTCAGCATCGGCGACGCCGAGGCCAACGATGCCTTGCTGGCGATCGCCCACGCCTTCCCGCACCGCGACACGGCCGGTTAGGACCGGCCGGGGATATCCACTTCCGCCCAGGCGGCTTCCCGCAGCGTGCTTACGATCACCCGGATCCGCCTCGCCTCCGCTGCGACCGGCGGCCAGAACCAGAATTCATAACTGCTCTCTGGTGCGCCCCCTCCGCTGCCCCGCACCCCCTCGTGCTCGGCGCCCGTGTCGTCGACCGCCCGCACCTGGAAACAGGGCGCGATCATCGGCCAGTACTCGCCTGATACCCACGGGTGCCCGTACAACTGGATGGATACGTAGTCATCGTGCGCGGCGATGCCTTCGATCACGGCCGTGGCCTGCCGCAGCGGCAGCGTGACGACCAGGCCCGCCCGGTCCGGTTCGGCGGCGCGAGCCCGCTGACCCGCCTGGCCGCCCCAGAGGTGCTTCAGCCGCTCACGCCAGCCGCCGTCCGCCGCGCCCCCGCCGGCCGCTGCGCCCCCGCCGGCCGCTGCGCCCCGCCGGCCAGCAGGGCGCTACCGTGCGGCAGCGCCCCCACCCAGAGCAGCGCGTCCGCCACCGCGGCGACGATCTCCGCCGTGTCGAGTTCCGCCGTGGCGCCGTCCGCGCCGATCGTCATCGAGGTCACCGGGGAAAGCTGTGCCAGGTAGCACTCCGACGGAGTCGGCCACGGCGGTTCGGCCGTGCCGGTCGGCACCTCGGCGGCCGCGGGCATGGCCACGCGGACGGACGGCCGTGACCCGGCCGCGAACTCCAGCCAGCTGACCGCCGCGCCCGGCTCGGCTCGGCCGGCGGCTGGTTCTGGTTCGGCCAGCATCTCGCCGTCCCAGCGACGCCCGGGCTGCCCCGCCCCGATGGGGCCGGACATCCAGCCGCCCGGCCGCAGCCGGTACCTCCGGCCCAGGTCATCGGTGACCGACAGCCCGGATCGCATCTCCTCGGCCAGCCCTTGACTGGACCACACGACATAGGGCCGCCGACCCGGCTGGGGCGGGCGGACACCCTCCAGCGTGGTGCCGCTGAACCGCAGCTTCGCACCGCCCGGAGTCAGCGTCGCCCAGGTCAGGTTCAGCCCGGCGGCGGTACTGCCGTCCGGTACCGGCAACGGCACCGGGCCCGCCGCCACGGCCAGGGGAATCCCGGTCAGGTCGCCCCGGCCCGCCGCCTGCGCGTCCTGGTACCCGTGCGCGCCCGGGCGGACGCTCAGCTCGCCGGTCAGCACCCCGAACCGGAAGCCCTTGGCCTCCAGTTCCGTCCGGTATCCGGCCAGGATCTCCTCGGCGCGTGCCTCCGGCAGCAAGCCGAGCATCACGAACGCGTTCGCCACCGCCTCCCGGCTGAACGGGACGCCAGGCAGTGCCCGGCCGGGCTGCACCGCGCTCAGCGGAGCCAGCATCGAGCGGAGGAAAGCCTCAGGATCCTCCCGAGTCATAGGAACAAGGTACGTCGCGAGATTTCGACCTCCTCATCCTGCTCCCGGTTCACCACTATCGGACCCGGGATGATGACCCTGGCCTGCGGCGGCTACTGCTCCGGGTATCTGCGCATGGCGTAGACCACGTTGACGATGCCGATGATGACCCAGACCAGGGCCATGAGCATGATGGCGGCCCCGCCCGGGGACCCCTTGAGCACGATCGCGGTCACCGGCAGGGTGACCAGCATGGACCCGAGGGCCAGCGCGAAGGACTGCCGGGCGGAGCGGTCGGCCCGCTCGGCCCGGATCGTGCGCCGTTCGGCCCGGATCATGCGCCTGGCCCGGCGGCGCTGGTGCCTGCACCCCGCGTACCGGTCCAGCTGGGTCAGGATGCGGCTATCCACCTCCGCCGTGACCCGGTTGTCCATCTCGGCCGCGATCCGCTTGTCGATGTCCGCGCCGATGCGTTCCACCAGGCCCTCGGCCAGTGCCTGGTCATAGCCGGGGCCAAGGTCCTGCAGGGCGGCCACCGAGGCGGCGATCTCAGCCTGGCTATCTGCGGTCATCATGCCCTCCGAACGTTCCGTCAACCCCTGCAGAAACGGTACGGACCTCAGGCAGGCAAGCGGAATGCGGCTAGCCCCAGTAGCGTCCTCGGGTTTGCCCCACCCCTGGCCACCCGCTCCTGGCCGGCCCGGGCCACCCGTCCGGCAGGCCCCGGGCCCTGGCGGACGGCTGGCCCCCGCTCACTCCCGAGCCCACGGGGGCCGTGATGCCAGGCGGACCGGACTTACCCAAGTTACTGGACCAGCGCTCTAACTAGCGCCCGCCCTTGGTGCGAAACTACGTGTCATGCCCGTTCGGCTCGTGCTGGTCCATAGTCCCCTGGTCGGGCCGGCTACCTGGGACGCCCTGGCCGGGCCGCTGCGGCAGCGCGGCTATGAGGTGCTCATCCCGGATTTGACCGCCGCGCTCGCCGGCGGACCGCCGTACTGGCCCAGGCAGGTCGCCGCGATCGCCGGCCGTGCCGCCGGGCAGCACGTATTCCTCGTCGGCCATAGCGGAGCGGGTCCCCTGCTGGCCGCCGCCGGGGAGGCCCTGGAGCAGGCAGGGCAGACAGGGCAGGCGGGGCAGGCGGGGCAGGCGGGGCAGGCGGGGCAGACAGGGCAGGCGGGGGGCTACGTGTTCGTCGATGCGGGGCTGCCTTACCCCGGGCAGGCGTGGCTGCAGACAGCACCGCCGGAACTGGCCGAGCAGGTGCGGTCCATGGCCGAACGCGGATGGCTGCCTCCCTGGCCACAGTGGTGGGGCGCCGACGCCCTGGCCGAGTTGCTGCCCGACCAGGCGATGCGGGAGCGCTTCGCCGCGGACTGCCCTGCGCTGCCGCTGGCGATGTTCGAGGAGATCCATCCTCTCGTTCCCGGCTGGCCGGACGCGCCCTGCGGATACCTGCGGCTGAGCGAGGCCTACCAGGAGCCTGCCGAAGAGGCCAGGGCGCTCGGCTGGCCGGTGACGGAGCTCGTCAGCCACCACCTGGCCATGGTCACCGACCCCGAGCTGGTGGCCGGCCCGCTGCTCCACCTGGTGCGGCAGCTCCAGCGGGAGGGCGCGTAATCAGGACAGCGCGCGGTCGTCGGCGGAGAAGTCCTGGTCGGGCTCGGCGGGCGGGTGGGCGAGGTGCCAGCGCACCGATACCGGGATGGTCTCGGCCGGGTCGGTGGGCCGCCAGCCGAGCGTGGTCACGGCCTTGCGGCTGTCGACGAGGAAGTGCTGGGCCATGGCCCTGGTCGATTCCAGGTCCTCGGGCACGAGGTCCTCAGGCACGGTGACCAGTTCGGCCTCAGAACCAGCCGCGGAAAGGATGTGCAGGGCGTAGTCCCGCACCGTGCCGGTGACCGGGTCGCCGACGTTGAACACCTGGCCCGCCGCGGCCGCCGGGCGGTCCAGCGCGGCCAGCACGGCGGAGGCCACGTCCCCGACATAGCACCGGGTATCCAGCGAGGTGCCAGCCCCCACAGGGATCTGCCGCCGCCCGGCCCGAACCCTCCGCAGCACGAACTCCTCCCGCCGCTGCCCGTCGTGCTCGCCGTAGATCATCGACAGCCGCAGCGCGGTCCCGCCGCGCTCCAGGTACGACGGCTCCACGTCGAGCTTGTCGTAGTGCTCGCCCAGGCCCGGCAGCAGGTCCCGCAGCGGGTAGCGCCCGGCCCGGACCGGCGACTCCTCGGTGAGCGGCACCGGCTCGCCGCCCGTCCCGGCCAGCAGCAGCTCGTAGGCCCGGTAGACGTCGATGCTCGACAGCAGCACGACGAAGACGTCCGGCAGGTGCGGCAGCACGGCCTCGGCATCAAAGCGGGTCATCGCCCGGGTATCGATCACCGCGTCGGGCCGCAGCGCCCGCAGCTGCCCCGCCACCGAGGAAAGCGCGGAACGCGAAACATGCAGGTGCGTGCAGCCGGCTAGCTCGGCGGGCTCGGACTCGCCGCGGTGCACGAGGACGACCTCGTCGCCCCGCGCGGCCAGGTCAAGAGCGATCCGCCGCCCGATGAACCGGGTGCCCCCCAGGATGACGACCCGCATGGCAGCAGGTCAGGCGCTGACGGCGGTGATGTCCGCGCCGAGGGCGTTGAAGCGCTGCGCGATGGCGGCGTGCCCGCGGTCGATCGGGTAGGCCGGCGTGACCAGGGTCTCGCCCTCGGCGGCCAGGCCGGCCAGCACCAGCGCGATGCCGGTCCGCAGGTCGTGCGCGACCACCTCGGCCCCGCGGAACGCGTAAGGACCGTGCACGACCACCGCGCTGCCGTCGAGCTCGACCTTGGCGCCCATCTTGTTCAGCTCGCCGACCAGGAGGTAGCGCCCGTCGAAGATCGTCTCGCGGATGTAGGACGCGCCCTCGGCCAGGCAGGCGAGCGCCATGATCGGCGACTGCAGGTCGGTGGCGAACCCGGGGTACGGGCTGGTGATGACGTTGATGGGACGCAGCTCCCGGTCCATCCGGACCGACACGACCGCGCCGTTGGTGGCGAACTCCACCCCCATCTGCTCCAGCTTCCACCGGACCACGCCGAAGTGGTCAAGCGAGGCGCCGACCAGGTTCAGCTGGCCGCCGGTGATCGCCGCGGCCATCGCGAACACCCCGGCGTCGATCCGGTCCGCCATCACGGTGTGCTCGACCGCGGTCAGCTCGTCCACGCCGTGCACGGTGATGAAGCCGGTGCCGCCGCCGGTGATCCGCGCGCCCATCTTGGTCAGGAACGCGATGACGTCGAGCACCTCGGGTTCTTGCGCGGTGTTGTCGATGATCGTCTTGCCCGGCGCCAGGCACGCCGCCATGATCAGGTTCTCGGTGCCGGTGTGCGACGGGGTGTCCAGGTACAGGTGCGCGCCCTGCAGCTTGCTGGCCTTGATCCGGATGACCGACTCGCCCTCGTCCACGATGGCGCCGAGCCGGGCGAAGCCGCGGTAGTGGAAGTCCAGGTTCCTGTTGCCGAGGTTGCAGCCGCCGACGCCCTCGATCACGGCCTCGCCGAACCGGTGCAGCAGGGCCGGCACGAACAGCACCGAGCTGCGGAACCGGCGCGCGATCTCGGCCGGGAGCACCGGGCTGGTCAGGTTGGACGCGTCGACGACCAGCGTCCGCTCGGGCTCGTGGAACTCGACGACCGCGCCGACCGCCTCGGCCAGCTCGACGGCCCGGCGGACGTCCTCGATCGCCGGGACGTTGCGCAGCACCGTATGGCCGTTGCCGGTCAGCAGTGACGCGGCGATCATCTTCAGCGCCGCGTTCTTCGCGCCCTGCACGAAAACCGTGCCGTGCAGCGGAGCGCCTCCGCGCACGCGGTAACTCGTCTCGGGTCCCAGGGTCATGGGCGCTAGCTTAGCCGGGCGAGGCGCTCAAAGACCGGAGCTAGCCGCTCTGTGTACCGTTCCGGCCTGAATGTGGAGTCCAGTGCCTGTTCGGGAAGTGTCTGCCCGCGTGTCGCGGCCTGCTTGCGCAAGGTGTCGCGGAACGGCGCCCCGGAATCCCACGTCTCCATTGCCGCGGCTTGCACCAGGGCGTACGCGTCCTCGCGGGTCATCCCCGCGCTGACCAGGTTGAGAAGCACCGCGGAGGAGTAGATGAGCCCGCCGGTAGCCTCCAGGTTCAGGCGCATCCGGGCCGCGTCCACGGTCAGCCCCTCGACCAGCCCGATGGTCAGGTGCAGCAGGTAGTCGGCGGCGATGGCGGCGTCGGGCAGCGCGATCCGCTCGACGCTGGAGTGTGAGATATCCCGCTCGTGCCACAGCGGGATGCCCTCGGTCACCGGGGTGACATAGCCGCGGATCACCCGGGCCAGGCCCGCGATCCGTTCCGAACGGATGGGGTTCTTCTTGTGCGGCATGGCCGAGGAGCCCTTCTGGCCCGAACGGAACGGCTCGGCCAGTTCCCGCACCTCGGTTCGCTGCCCGTGCCTGACCTCGAGCGCCACCGCCTCGCAGACGGTGGCGGCCAGGGCCAGCATGCTGACCCACTCGGCGATCCCGTCCCGCATCACCACCTGGGTGGCCACGTCCGCGGCCCGCAGGCCGAGGGCGGGCATGACCTCGGCCTCGATGGCCGGGTCGATGTTGGAGTAGCTGCCGACCGGGCCGGACAGCGTGCCGACCGCGACCGCCTCCCGCGCCCGGACCAGACGGTCCCGGCAGCGCGCCATGGCGAAGGCGAAGTCGGCCACCCGGTGCCCCCAGACATCGGGTTCGGCGTGGATGCCGTGCGTCCGGCCGGGCCGCAGCGTGTCCCGGTGCGCCAGCGCGTGGTCCCGCAGCACCCCGACCAGCCGGGTGGCCTTGGCGATCAGCAGGTCGCTCGCCTCGGCGAGCTGGACCGCGAGCGCGGTGTCCAGCAGGTCGGAGGAGGTCATCCCGTAGTGCACCCAGGCGGCGGCCGAGCGGGGCGTGGTGTTGTCCGCCCAGGCGGTGAGGAAGGCGATCACGTCGTGGTCGGTGACCGCCTCGACCGCGGCTACCGCTTCGGGGGTTGGCGGTGGGGCCGAACGGACCGGGCCCACGCTCTCGGCCGGCACCGTGCCCGCCCGGGTGTGCGCCTCCAGGACCAGCGTCTCGACCTGGCACCACAGCTCGTACTTGTGCGCCTCGCTCCAGACCCGCCCCATCTCGGGCAGCGTGTACCGCTCGATCATGGCTCCACGCTATCGCCCTCGCACTACGCTGCCCCCGCTACGCTGCCCCCGCTACGCTGGGAGCGTGACGGAGGCCGACGGCGAGCCGCTGGCGAGGGCCCGGCGATCACCGCCCGGCTCACCGAGACGCGCGCCGCTCCAGCGTGACCCCCACCGCTGCCGGCCCAGGGAAGAGGGGAGGGGAGGCGGGCGGGGCGACGCCGCACCCCAGGGCCGCGCCCGGGGGATGGTCCGCGCCAGCGGGCTGGTCAGGGCCGAAGGCGGGCAGGGTCACAGGCGGGCGGCGATGTCCCGGCGGTACCAGCCGCCACGCAGCTCGACGGTGGCCGCGAGCCGGTAGGCCGCGTCCCGTGCGGCCGCGATGTCCGGGCCCGAGCCGACGGCGTTCAGCACCCGGCCGCCGGCCGACACGAGGTCCCTCGGCGGCGCCGGTGCCCGCTCCGCCTGCGCCCGCCCCGCTGGCACCCGTTCCTCCGGCTGCCGTGCCCGCGTGCAGCAGGTACGCCTGCCCGCCAGGGGAATCGGGGGCGCCGGGGCGGGTGAACCCGGCCCGTTCGGGATCATTGATCTTGATCTTGTCGCCCTTGACCGGGTGCCCGGGGTAGCCCGCGGCGGCGATCACCACCACGACGGCCGCGCCCGGGCGCCACCGCGGCGCCGCGGCGCCCGCCAGGTCTCCGGCCGCGGCGGCGTGCAGCAGCGGCGCCAGCGGGCTGCCGAGCCGGTCCAGCACGACCTGCGTCTCCGGGTCGCCGAACCGGGCGTTGAACTCGACCACCCGCAGGCCGGCCGGGGTCAGGCTGAGCCCGGCGTAGAGCAGCCCGCGGTACGGCGTGCCGCGGCGGCGCATCGCGTCGAGAGCCGGCTGAATGACCTGGGCCATGGTTTGTTCGGCCAGGTCAGGCGGGGTCCAGGGGAGGGGGGCGTAGGCGCCCATGCCGCCGGTGTTCGGGCCCTGGTCGCCGTCGCCGGCCCGCTTGAAGTCCTGGGCGGGCAGCAGCGGCACCGCCGTGACCCCGTCGCAGACGGCGAACAGCGACACCTCGGGGCCGTCGAGGAACTCCTCGATCACCACCGTGCCGCAGGCTCGCGCGTGCGCCCGGGCGGCCGCCAGGTCGTCCGTGACCACGACGCCCTTGCCCGCGGCCAGCGCGTCGTCCTTGACCACGTAGGGCGGCCCGAACGCGGCCAGTGCCTGGTCCGCCTCGGCGCCGGTGGCGCAGGTGTACGACGCCGCGGTCGGGATGCCCGCCTCGGTCATGACCTGCTTGGCGAAGGACTTCGAGCCCTCGATCATGGCGGCGGCCGCACCGGGTCCGAAGCAGGTCAGCCCGGCCGCGCGCAGCGCGTCGGCCGCGCCCGCGACCAGCGGCGCCTCCGGGCCGATCACCACCAGGTCCGGGCTGAGCTTGCGGGCCAGGCCGGTGATCCCGTCCGGGGTCAGCGGCGTGTCCGGGTGGGTCTCCGCGAGCTCCGCGATGCCGGGGTTGCCCGGGGCCGCGTGCAGGCCGTCCTCTTCCCCGCTCCCTGCTGGCCGGCTGAGGGCGCGGGCGAGGGCGTGCTCACGGCCGCCCGACCCGATGACGAGAATGCGCACGCCGCGAGCCTACCGGCGGCCTGCCGGGCCAGCGCCGCATTATCGAGCGCGCATTGCTCAGCGCGCATTGCTCAGCGCAGCAGCGGCCGTAGCTGCAGGGTCTGGTCGCGGCGCGGGCCGACGCCGACCGCGCACACCGGGGCCCCGATCATGTTCTCCACCGCGCTGACGTAGGCCCGCGCATTCGGCGGCAGCTCGTCGAACGTGCGGGCCTTGGAGATGTCCTCCCACCAGCCGTCGAAGTACTCGTATACCGGCACCGCGTGGTGGAATTCGGTCTGCGTCATGGGGATCTCGTCGCACCGCTTCCCGTCCACCTCGTAGGCCACGCAGACCGGCACCTGGTCCAGGCCGGACAGCACGTCGAGCTTGGTCAGGAAGTAGCCGGTGATGCCGTTCACCCGGGTCGCGTACCTGGCGATGACCGCGTCGAACCACCCGGTGCGGCGCGGCCGGCCGGTGGTCACGCCGTATTCGGCGCCGGTCTTGCGCAGCCAGTCGCCCTGCTCGCCGCGCAGTTCGGTGGGGAAGGGGCCCTCGCCGACGCGGGTCGTGTAGGCCTTGACGATGCCGATGACGTCGGAGATCCGGGTCGGGCCGATGCCGGACCCGACGCAGGCACCGCCCGCCGTGGGGGAGGACGAGGTCACGAACGGGTAGGTGCCGTGGTCCACGTCGAGCATGGTGGCCTGGGCGCCCTCCAGCAGCACCACCTGGCCCTGGTCCAGTGCCCGACCCAGGGCCAGCCCGGTGTCGGCCACGTAGGGGCGGAGCCGGTCCGCGTACCGCTCGTACTCCTCGGCGCAGGCCTGCGGGTCGATGCCGCGGCGGTTGTAGACCTTGCTCAGCATCTGGTTCTTCTCGCGCAGCACCAGCTCGAGCTTCTTGCGCAGGATGCCGGGGTCGAACAGGTCCTGGACGCGGATCCCCACCCGGGCGATCTTGTCGCCGTAGGCCGGGCCGATGCCGCGGCCGGTGGTGCCGATCCGCGAGCTGCCCAGGTACCGTTCGGTCACCTTGTCCAGCGCCCGGTGGTAGGGCATGATCAGGTGCGCGTTGGCCGAGACAAGAAGCTTCGAGCAATCGATGCCCCGGTGGTGCAGCCCTTCGATCTCGTCAAGCAGCACCTGCGGGTCGATCACCACGCCGTTGCCGATGACCGGGATGACCTGCGGTGACAGTACCCCGGACGGCAGCATGTGCAGGGCGTAGCTCTCGTCGCCGATGACGACCGTGTGGCCGGCGTTGTTCCCGCCCTGATACCTGACCACGTAATCGACGCGGTCGCCGAGCAGGTCGGTGGCCTTGCCCTTGCCCTCGTCGCCCCACTGGGCCCCGACAAGCACGATGGCGGGCATGCGCATCCCTTCGGCTGGCGCAGGCTCGGGCTGGGTTCCTGGCGGGATCCCGGGTCCGGCGGCGCATGATGAAGCCCCCGCACAGGCGCAAGTCGCGGCAGGGGCTCTTGCGTTCTGAGGTTACCCGCACAATCACGAGGTAACCAGCCAGGATCGTCCCGCTCTGGGCGGAAAGCTCCCGCGAGGATGCGCTGCGGCCGGCTGACGGCCGGGTGTACGGCTGCTGCGGCTGTGTGCTGCGGCTGTGTGCTGCGGCTGTGTGCTACGGCTGGGCGGGCGGGTTTTCGCGGTCGAGCTCGGCCGCGGCGGTGGCGCTGCAGTCCCGGAGGAACTGCTCGCAGCGCTCCGCCTCGTCGTCCTCGCCGATCGCCGCGGCCGACGCGCCGAGCATGTGCAGCGAGCGCAGGAAGCCGCGGTTCGGCTCGTGCTCCCACGGGACCGGGCCGTGGCCCTTCCAGCCCGCGCGGCGCAGCTGGTCCAGGCCGCGGTGGTACCCGGTCCGCGCGTACGCGTAGGCGGTGACCGCGTCACCCTGGCCGTACGCGCGGGCGGCCAGCGCGGCCCAGGCCCCGGAGTACGCCGGGAACCGCGCCGCGATCTTCTCCGGCGCCTCGCCGGCCGCCAGCGCGGCGTCCGCCTCTTCGTGCGGGAGCAGGTAGGTGGCCGGGGGGCCGCCCAGCAGGTTCTGGCGTTCCATTCGTCTCCCTTGGCTCAGCTTGGGTGTGTCCCTGGCTCAGCTGAGCTGGTGGCCGGCCGACAGCAGGTCCTCGCAGGCGTGGGTGACCCGCGCCGCCATGCCCGCCTCGCCCGCCTTGCCCCAGCTGCGCGGGTCGTACACCTTCTTGCTGCCGACCTCGCCGTCTATCTTCAGCACGCCGTCGTAGTTCTTGAACATGTGGTCGGCTACGGGCCGGGTGAACGCGTACTGGGTGTCGGTGTCGACGTTCATCTTGACCACGCCATAGGAGATGGCCTCCCTGATCTCCTCAAGCGCCGAACCGGAACCGCCGTGGAAGACCAGGTCGAAGGGCTTCTCCTGGCCGTACTTCTGGCCCACGGCCTCCTGGATCTCCTTCAGCACCGGCGGGCGCAGCTTCACGTGCCCCGGCTTGTACACGCCGTGCACGTTGCCGAACGTGGCGGCAAGCAGGTACCTGCCGCGCTCGCCGAGCCCGACCGCCTCCGCGGTGGCCAGGGCGTCTTCCGGCGTGGTGTACAGCTTCTCGTTGATCTCGCCGACGATGCCGTCCTCCTCGCCGCCGACCACGCCGATCTCCATCTCCATGACGATGCGGGCGGCCGCGCACTGGGCCAGCAGTTCGGCCGCGATCTCCAGGTTCTCCTTGAGCGGCACGGCCGAGCCGTCCCACATGTGCGACTGGAACAGCGGCTGCTGGCCGCGGGCGACCCGCTCCTTGGACAGTGCCACCAGCGGGCGCATGTAACCGTCCAGCTTGTTCTCCGGGCAGTGGTCGGTGTGCAGCGCGATGTGGATCGGGTACCTGGCCGCGACCACGTGCGCGAACTCCGCCAGCGCCACCGCGCCCGTCACCATGTCCTTGACCGGGCCCGACAGGTACTCGGCGCCGCCGGTCGATATCTGGACGATGCCGTCACTGCCGGCCTCGGCGAACCCGCGCAGCGCGGCGTTCAGCGACTGGCTCGAGGTGACGTTGATCGCGGGGAACGCGAAACCGCGCTGCTTGGCCGTGTCGAGCATCTGCGCGTAGACCTCTGGGGTCGCGATAGGCATGTCAGTAACTCCCTCAGATTAGAACTGACCTCACTCTAGACATCCGGGCCTGGATCTCTGTAGGGACCTTCGGCCTGACAACGCCAGACATGAAGCACACGTGAAGATGCACCGGGCATGGCCGGGCATGAGGTACAACAGGAAGCCTATGGAGAGCTTCCTTACCTCGGCGGGGTACGCCGCGCTAATCCTATTCGGCTTCCTGGAAGCGGCGTGCATCCCGATCTCGTCCGAGATCACGTTCGGCTTCGCCGGGGTGCTGGCCTACCAGGGACACCTTAACCTCGCCCTGGTCATCATCATCGGCTCGCTGGCCGAACTCGCCGGTTCGTACGCCTCCTACGCGGTCGGCCGGGTCGGCGGCAAGCCGCTCGTGCACAAGCTCGGGCGGTACGTGCTGGTGACCGAGTCCGACGTGAGCCGGGCCGAGCGCTTCCTGGAGGGCCGCGGCGGGTGGGCGATCACCGTGGGCCGCATGCTGCCCTTCATCCGCGCCTTCACCTCGATCGTCGCCGGACTGGTGCGCGTCCCCGCGATCCGCTTCGGGGTCCTCAGCCTGATCGGCACGGTCATCTACGCGACCGTGCTGTCCTCGCTCGGGTACGCGCTCGGCAGCGAGTGGACCAAGGTCAGCCACGGGCTGACCATCGTCGGCTATGCCCTGTTCGCGATCGTGGTCATCGCCATCGTCGGCTTCGTCTTCTACCGCCTGCGCCAGTTCCGGCGTGAGGACCAGCTCCGGCGCGAGGCCGGCGCCGCTGGTGTCAGCCCCGGCTCCGGCGTGGGCCCCGGCTCTGGCGTGGGCCCTGGCCCCGGCTCTGGCGTGGGCCCTGGCTCTGGCGGTACCGCGGAAGCGCGGCCCAAGCCGCGGTCGCACCGGGCCGGGTAGTCAGACGCCGAGGTCGGCTAGCTCGTAGGCGGCGCGGTAGGCCAGCCCGCGGCTGGTCACGTTCGGCCGGGCGCCCCGGTCGACCAGCACGGCCACGCCGACGACCTCCGCGCCCGCCTCGCGCAGCGCCTCCACCGCCGTCAGCGGGGACGCGCCGGTGGTGGAGGTGTCCTCGACCGCGAGCACCCGCCGTCCGGCCACGTCGGGGCCTTCGATCCGGCGCTGCGTGCCGTGCTCCTTTTCCTTCTTCCGCACCACGAACGCGTCGACCGGCGTGCCGCGGCCGGCCGCGGCGTGCATCATCGCGGTGGCCACCGGGTCCGCGCCCATGGTGAGCCCGCCGACCGCGTCGTAGCCCAGGTCCGCGGTCAGGTCGAGCATGACCCGGCCGGCCAGCGGGGCCAGCCGCCCGTCGAGCAGGATCCGGCGCAGGTCGACGTACCAGTCGGCGCGCTGGCCCGAGGAGAGCACGAAGTCCCCCCGGATCACGGCCTTGGCCTTGATCGCCGCGAGGAGTTCGGCTCGGTCGCTCACGGGACGTGATCCTAAGGGATAGTCCGCCGGCGCCGGTTTTCCAGTCCCCCTCAAACTAGAGCCCCGGCGCCGGCGGAGTCAGCGGGCCAGCTCGTCCACCAGGCGCAGCGCCTCGCCGAGCCGTCCGGGCAGCGGAATCATGCGGATCTGGGTGCCGAACGTGGCCCGCATGCTCCGGCGCAGCCTGGCGTACTGGAGCGGCAGGTCGCCGCGCGCGCGGACCAGCGCGATGGCCGGCCCGGGTTTGGCGATGGAGAGCGTCTCGCCGCCGGGGAAGGCGGCCCGCAGGTCGTGCCCGACCAGGATGGCCAGAGCCATCCGGCGCCAGGGGTCAGGGCGGCGCGACAGCCCGACGACCAGCAGCCGGTGCGTGTCGGCCGGGCTGGTGCCGCCCCGTTCGGCCTCCCGGTACACCTCGGCCAGCCGGGTGCGCAGGTAGGGCAGGGTGGCCAGTCCGCTGAGCGGGTCCTCGCAGCCGCCCTGGGCGAGCTGGGCCAGGCTCTCCTCGGCCCAGCCCTCGGCGATCGCGCAGATCAGCCGCAGCGGCGGGTCGGCCGCCTGCCCGCCGTCCGGGTTGCGGCCGAGGACGGCGAACAGGGCGGCCAGGTCGTCGATCGTCTCGGCGATGCCGATGCCGGCCCTGGCCCGGGACCGGCCCAGGCCGGCGCAGGCCGCGGTCAGGTCACTGTCCCCGACCGCGGCCAGGCCGGCCCCGCCGGGCGCCGGTGCTCGGTTCCGGCACGCGGCAAGGACCTTCTCGACCTCCTCGTTGTGCCAGTCGTCGGGAGTGAGCCAGCCGGTGGCCAGGCTGCGTTGGCGCCATGCCTCCCGGAGCCCGGCAGGCCAGGCCTCCCGGAGCGCCTCCCCGGGCCCGGCAGGCCAGGCCTCCCTGAGCCCGGCCTGCGCGGCGAAGCGGTCTTCCCGGTCTGGCTCCATCGGCTAGTCGGCTCCTCCCGCTCGGGTGTTTGCGCTTTCTAGGTAGTGACGGCAAACCCGTCCCGGCATGACGCCGTATAGGCCAGGATTCTTGAGGTAACTATCCGGAGTTAATTAAAGACGGTGAGTAATGGACCGCGCCTCCGGCGCCGCAGCCCGGGACGTCGAGCCAGCAGGCGCACCACCAATCCGCCCCGCCACTGCCTTCCGTAAACGCCCCCGGCGTCCTCCGCGTCCCGGCGTCCTCCGCGTCCCGGCGTCCTCCGCGTCCCGGCGTCCTCCGCGTCCCCGGCGTCGATTGGCGTTATTGATGTGGCTAACGTGGCCAGTGGGAAGCAAGCCAGGTGACGAAACCCCGGCAGAACGCGGAACGGGCGGCAGGCGAGCTCGGGAACCCGCGAGTCCTGTGCCTCCTGAGGCCCCGGGTGGCGGGGGTTTGGAACGTGACTAACGTGCTCCAGGCAGCGGGAATGCGCGGAAAGGCATCCACGGGAAGGTTACTTCACTAGTCTTAGAGCCGTCGGGTCCATGTGGATGCGACGGGCTGGCCGCTGCGTCGAGGGAAGGACGGTGGGGCCGTGGATCGCTGTGCGCTGTTCGTTGACGCTGGTTACGTGCTCGCGGATGGTGCTATGGCTGTGCACGGGACCCGCCGAGGTGAATCGGTCTCCTGGGATTACGAGGGCCTCCTGCAGCTGCTGTCCGGCCTGGCCAGGGAGCGGTCCGGCCTGCCGGTGCTTCGCTGCTACTGGTACGAGGCCACGGTGGACGGCCGCCGCACCGCCGAGCAGGACGCGCTGGCCGACGTGCCGGGCATCAAGCTCCGGGTCGCCAAGATCCGCCCGGGCCGCCGTGAGGGCGTGGAAACCGAGATCCACCGCGACCTGACCACGCTGGCGCGCAACAACGCGATCAGCGACGCGCTCGTGGTCAGCGCGGAAGAGGACCTGTCCCAGGTCATCGCCGACGTCCAGGACCTCGGCATGCGGGTCACGCTGGTGCACATCGCGGTGGACGGGAACTGGACCATCTCGCGGGCGCTCCGCCAGGAGTCCGACGACATCATCGAGATCAGCGGCGAGCACCTGCGGCCGTACGTGGAGCTGATCGCCGGAGCCGAGCCCGTCCACGCGGACGAGGACGGCGACCTCGCCGCGGCCCGGCCGCTGGCCAACGGCCACTCCACCACGCCCGCGGCGTCGTACCAGCAGGTACCGGCGGCGTCGGCCAACCACGCGCCGCCCTCGATCTACACCGCGCCGGTCGTGGCGGAGTACCAGCGGCCCGCGCTGCAGCTGCCGAGGGTGGCGTCACGGGAGCCGCGCGACGGCCGGGACGCGCGCGACGGCCGGGACGCGCGGGAAGCGCGGGACGACAGGGACAGAGCCCGCGACGACCGGGCGCGCGAGGAGCGGACCGCGCCGTCGGCCGTCAACGGCGAGGCGCCGTCCCCGGCCCGCCAGGACATCCCCGGCCGCCAGGACATCCCCAGCCTGCCGCCGCCAGGACCTGACCGCCCGCCAGGACCTGACCGCCCGCCAGGACATCCCCGCACGCCAGGACATCCCGGCCCGGCCGGACATCTACGCCGCGCCGTCGTCCGGTACGCGGAACCGGCAGGAGCCGGCGCCGCAGAACCCGGCCGCGCGGGCCCGCGCCGCCGAAGAGGCGGCCGGCTACGCCCCGGCCACGGGACCGCAGGGCGCGCCGGAAGCCGGACCGGCGGCGACGGGTCCCGAAGCCACCCAGGCCCCGCCCGCCCAGCTGCGCCGCCTGCCTTCCTCGCGCGGCGCGGCGAACCAGGGGCAGCCCGGGCCGATGGGCATCACCGGATCCGGCCCGGCATCGGCCGGGCAGCACGGCGGCCAGGGCCATGGCAGCCAGAGCCACGGCGGCCAGGCCGGCCAGGGCCCGGCGCGCAGCGCCCCCTACAGCGGCCCGCAGCCGGTGGTGAGCCCGGCCGCGTCCGGCGGGTACCAGAACGGCGGCGGCGGCTCGCTGTCGGAGGCCGTGCAGGCCGCGCACGACGAGGGCCAGGAGTTCGGCGGCTCGGTGGCCAGGGACGCCCCGGCACTGTGGCTGGAGGCGGTGCTGGCGCGCAAGCCGCGCATGCCGTCGGACCTCGAGGCCCGGCTGCTGCAGGGTTCGGCCCTGCCGATCGACTTCCTGTTGCATGACGAAGTGAGGCATGCGCTGCGCCGGGGTTTCTGGGACGCGCTCGAGCGAACCCGCCGGTAAAAAGAAAGACGCCCGGATTGTCCACGGCATCGGTGGGTAGGGTCTTCAACGTGGTTGTGCTGTCCGGCGAGTTGTTCGACGCCATCGAGGTCAACGCGGCTCGCACGGGCAACCATAAGCGGGCTGCGGTCCGGATGAGCCGTCTGGCGACGCAGGCCACCCCGAGCGGGATATCCCGGGCCGAGGCGCACATGCGGGCGGGCGAGCAGTGGCTGCTCGCCGACGACCCCGAGGCGGCGGTGGAGGAGTTCCGCAAGGCGATCGCCGACCCCGGGTCGACGTCCGACGACCCGCGGGTGCCGCTGGCCCGGGCGATGTTCTCGCTCGGCCGCACCGCCGACGGCGACGCCATTCTCCGCGAACTGCGCGAGTCCGGCGGCCTGACCAGATCGCGGACCTGCGACCTGGTGGCCGAGATCCTCACCGAGCAGGGCGACCTGGCCGGCGCGCTCGACTGGGCCACCGCCGGGGTCGAGGCCTGCCTGGGCGGCGACGACCGCGACGAGCTGCGGCTGCTGCTCCGGCTGCGGTACCGGATCCGGGTCGACCTGGGCTTCCCCGAGGACGACTACGACAAGATGCTCGACGACAGGAAAGCCGGCCCCGCGGCGGGGTTGTAA
Source organism: uncultured Actinomycetes bacterium (assembly GCA_963722275.1). GTDB lineage: Bacteria > Actinomycetota > Actinomycetes > Streptosporangiales > Streptosporangiaceae > Palsa-504. Next base: position 300,050 of record CAVRMX010000034.1, read on the forward strand.
AACCCGCGCGAGACCGGCCTTCGCTGACGGACTAGCGAGCGATCTTCTCGGCCCGTTCGGCCCTGGTGACCTGGAGTGCGTCCCTGGCCTGGTCGACGTCGACGGTGATCTCGTCGCCGTCGGTGATCTCCCCGGCCAGCAGCTTGCGGGCGAGCTGGTCGCCCACGGCCGACTGGACGAGGCGGCGCAGCGGCCTGGCCCCGTACACCGGGTCGAAGCCGGTCAGCGCGAGCCATTCCCTGGCCGCGGGCGTCACGGTCAGCGTCAGCCGCCGGCCGGCCAGCCGCGCGGCCAGCCGGTCGACCTGCAGGTCGACGATCTGGGTCAGCTCGCTGGTGGACAGCGCGTCGAAGACGATCACGTCGTCGAGCCGGTTGAGGAACTCGGGCTTGAACGCGGCCCGGACCGCGGCCAGCACCGCGTCCCGCTTGGCCGTCTCGTCGCCGAACGCCGGGTCGGCGATGAACTGCGAGCCCAGGTTGGAGGTCAGCACCAGGATGGTGTTCCTGAAGTCCACTGTCCGGCCCTGGCCGTCGGTGAGCCGCCCGTCGTCGAGCACCTGGAGCAGGACGTCGAAGACCTCCGGGTGCGCCTTCTCCACCTCGTCGAGCAGCACCACGCAGTACGGCCGGCGGCGGACCGTCTCGGTGAGCTGGCCGCCCTCCTCGTAGCCCACGTAGCCCGGCGGGGCGCCGATCAGCCTGGCGACCGAGTGCTTCTCCCCGTACTCGCTCATGTCGATCCGGATCATCGCCCGCTCGTCGTCGAACAGGAACTCGGCCAGCGCCTTGGCCAGCTCCGTCTTGCCGACGCCAGTCGGCCCGAGGAACAGGAACGAGCCGGTCGGCCGGTCCGGGTCGGACACGCCCGCGCGGGCGCGCCGGACGGCGTCGGAGACGGCCTGCACGGCCTGCGCCTGGCCGATCACGCGCCGGCCGAGCTCGGCCTCCATCCGGAGCAGCTTGGCGGTTTCCCCCTCGAGCAGCCGCCCGGCCGGGATGCCGGTCCAGGAGGACACCACGTCGGCCACGTCATCGGGGCCGACCTCGTCTTTCACCATGGCCGCCGCGGCCGGGATCCCGGCCGCTCCGGTGCTGTCCGATGCGGCCGAACGAGCCGCGGTGCTCGCCTCAGCTAGCTGTTCCGTGACCGCGGGGATCTCGCCGTGCCGCAGCCGCGCCGCGGTGTCCAGGTCGTGGTCGCGTTCGGCCCGCTCGAGCTGGCCGTTCAGGTCATCGAGCCGCTTCTTCAGCTCGCCGACCTTGTTCAGCCCCGACTTCTCCTGCTCCCAGCGCCCCACCAGCGCGTTCAGCTGCTCCTGCCGGTCGGCCATGTTGGCGCGCAGCCGCTCGAGCCGGTCCTTGCTGGCCGCGTCTTCCTGGTTGGCCAGCGCGAGCTCTTCCATCTTCAGCCGGTCCACGGCGCGCCGCAGCTCGTCGATCTCGACCGGCTGGGAGTCGATCTCCATCCGCAGCCGGGAGGCGGACTCGTCGACTAGGTCGATGGCCTTGTCCGGGAGGAACCGCGCGGTGATGTACCTGTCGGAAAGCGCGGCCGCGGCGACCAGCGCCGCGTCGGAGATCTGCACCTGGTGATGGGCCTCGTAGCGGCCCTTGAGCCCGCGCAGGATCGCGATGGTGTCCTCCACGCTCGGCTCGCCCACCAGCACCTGCTGGAACCGGCGCTCCAGGGCCGGGTCCTTCTCGATCCGCTGCCGGTACTCGTCCAGCGTGGTCGCGCCGACCATGCGCAGCTCGCCGCGGGCCAGCATCGGCTTGAGCATGTTGCCCGCGTCCATGGCGCCCTCGGCGGCGCCCGCGCCGACCACCGTGTGCAGCTCGTCGATGAACGTGACGACCTGGCCTTCGCTCTGCTTGATCTCGTTCAGTACGGCCTTGAGCCGCTCCTCGAACTCGCCGCGGTACTTGGCCCCGGCCACCATGGCGCCGAGGTCGAGCGCGATCAGGCGCTTGCCGCGCAGCGACTCGGGCACGTCGCCGGCCACGATCCGCTGGGCCAGGCCCTCGACGACCGCGGTCTTGCCCACGCCGGGCTCGCCGATCAGCACCGGGTTGTTCTTGGTCCGCCGGGAGAGCACCTGGATGACCCGCCTGATCTCGGCGTCCCGGCCGATCACCGGGTCGAGCCCGCCGTCGCGGGCCTGCTTGGTCAGGTCGACGCCGTACTTCTCCAGCGCCTTGTAGGTGTCCTCGGGGTCCTGGCTGGTGACCCGGGCGCTGCCGCGGATCTGGCTGAACGCCTCGAGCAGCGCCTCCGGGGTGGCGCCGGCCGCGGCCAGGACGGCCTTGGCGTCGCCGCCGTCGGCGGCCAGGCCGACGAGCAGGTGCTCGGTCGAGATGTACTCGTCGCCGAGCTGCTTGGCCCGGGCCGACGCGGTGGCTATCGCGGTGAGCAGCGGGCGGGCCATCTCCGGTGCGCTGAGCGTGGCGCCGCGGGCGCGGGGCATCCGGGCCAGCCGCTCCTCCGCCTGCTTGGCGACCAGCGCCGGGTCGGCGCCGACGGCGCGGAGCAGCGGGGCGGTGGTGCCGTCCGCCTGCTCGGCGAGCGTCAGGAGCAGGTGCAGCGGCTCAACCTGCGGGCTGCCGTCCGCCGCGGCGCGCCGCACCGCGGCGGACAGCGCGTCCTGGCTCTTGTGGGTGAGCTTGTCGTCCATTATTTATCTCCTCTGGGCTGCCCAGATCCGCTGGACGGCCCAGTCATGGGTTCCCATATCGCCACCCGGGCGCTTCGTACGGGTACGAGCCCGGGCGGCGTGTCATTGCCGCCGCGGCGCAGCTCGGCGAGCCGGGCCGCCACGGCGCGGGTGGATTCGAGCTCCATCCGCAGCTGGGCCAGTTCGGCGTGCAGCTCGGCGATCAGCCTGCGGGCCTGGTCGAGCTCACGGTGCTGGTCCAGGATCAGCTTGATGCCGGAGAGGTTCACGCCCTCTTCCTGCGACAGCCGCTGGATCTCGCGCAGCGCCAGGATGTCCCGCATCGAGTAGCGCCGCCCCCGGCCCTGGCTGCGGCCCGGTGATACCAGGCCGAGCCGGTCGTAGGCGCGGAGCGTCTGCGGGTGCATCCCGGACAGCTGGGCGGCCACGGAGATGACGTAAACCGGCAGATCGTCAGACAGCTCGTACGGGCTGCTCATGTCATCTCCTCCTCTCAGGCCTCTTTGGCCCGCTCGAGGAGTTCCTCGCGCGGGTCCTGGCCCGCCGTGGCCTCCCGCAGATCCTCGATGGCGCTGCGGGCCTTGCTGTTCAGGTCGTGCGGCACCATCACGTCGACGGTGACCAGCATGTTGCCGGTGGTCCCGTCCTTGCGCCGCACGCCCTTGCCTAGGACCCGGAACGTCCGCCCGTTCGGGGTACCCGGCGGGATCCGGACGGTGACCGGCGCGCCCCGGTGCGAGGGCACCTTGACCTCCGCGCCGAGGGACAGCTCGGCGAACGCCACCGGCACGGTCACGGTCAGGTCGGCACCCGACCGCCCGAACACCGGGTGCGGCTTCACGTGCACCCGGACGTACAGGTCGCCGGCCGGACCGCCGCGCTCGCCGGGAGCGCCCTTGCCCGTCAGCTTGATCCGCTGGCCGTCCGCGACCCCGGCCGGGATGCGGGCCTGGATGGTGCGCGAGCTCATCGCCCGGCCGCTGCCCGTGCACGCCGGGCAGGGGTCGTCCACCACCAGGCCGCGGCCGCGGCACTCCTTGCACGGCTCAGAGATCCCGAACGACCCCAGGTTCCTGCTCGACTGCCCCGTACCCTGGCAGGACGGGCACATCCTCGGCACGGTGCCGGCCTTGGCGCCGGTGCCGTGGCAGGTCGGGCAGGGGCCCTCGCCGGTCAGCCGGAGCGCCACCGTGGTCCCGTCGATCGCGTCGCTGAAGCCCAGCGTGGTCTCGGTCTCCACGTCGGCGCCGCGGCGGGCCCGGTTCTGCGCGGTGGTGGTGCGGCCGCCGCGGTTGAACACCCCGCCGAACAGGTCGCCCAGGCCGCCGCCGCCGTCCCCGGCGCCGCTGAAGATGTCGCCGAGGTCGAAGCCGCCGAAGCCGCCCTGGCCGGGCCGCTGCCCGGTCGGCACCCGGAACTGGCCGCCGAACAGCGAGCGCGCCTCGTCGTACTCCTTACGCCGCTTCTCGTCGGACAGCACCGAGTACGCCTCGGAGATCTCCTTGAAGCGCTCCTCGGCCGAGGCGTCGCCCTTGTTCGCGTCCGGGTGGTACTTGCGCGCCAGCTTGCGGTACGCCGCCTTGATCTCGCCAGGCTTGGCGGTCTTGGCGACCCCCAGGGCCTTGTAGTAATCCTTCTCGAGGAAGTCCTTTGTGCTCATATTCTCCTCTCCGCTCGCTCTGCTGTCCCGCTCGCCTCCGGGCCGCTCGCAGGTCCCGTCTTCCCTCGTCGCTCGTCGCAAGCTCCTCGCTCCTCAGTCCAGACGGGACCGCGGCCCTTCGGCTCGCGGGGAACCCTCGCGGTGCGCGTGCCCTTCAGCTCGCTTTCCTTCCTCGCTGGCGGGCTTAGTTTTCCTCGTCGGCGTCCCAGTCGGGCTCGTTGCTGCTGCCGTCGGGGCCGGTCGCGGGTTCCGCGACGGCGACCCGGGCGGGGCGCAGGATCCGCTCGCCGACCTTGTAGCCGGGCTGCAGGATCTCGATGCAGGTGTCCTCGGCGACATCCTGTGAATAGGAACTGGTCAGGGCCTCGTGGATCTTCGGGTCGAACGGGTCGCCCTTTTCTCCGTAGGTCACCAGCCCGAGCCGGCCGGTCGCCGCCTGCAGTGAGTCGGCGACCGACTTGAAGCCGCCGGACAGCTCGCCGTGTCCCCTGGCCTGGTCGATGGCGTCGAGCACGGGCAGCAGCCCGGCCAGCGTGGCCGCCACGGCCTGCTCCTTCACGGCGGCCCGGTCCCGGTCGACGCGCTTGCGGTAGTTGGCGTACTCGGCCTGCAGCCGCTGCAGGTCGGCGGTTCGCTCTGCGAGCTGCGCTTCGAGGTCCGCGGCCTGCTTGCCGCCCTTGACTGCTTGCGCTGTAACCATCTCTGGTGCCTCTTCGGGGGACTCAGGCGTTTCCGCGGAGTCCTGGTCGTCACGGGATCCGGTGGGTTCGGACGACGCGGACGACTCGGGGGCCTCGGGGGGCTCGGCCGCGGGGTTTTCTGGACCCGGCCGGCCGGCACCTCTGGTGCCGGCCGGCTTTGACGCCGCGTGCTTCCCCCGAACCTGGCCGGTTACCGGGTCGATGCGCCGGTGGTCATGAATGACCGGACCGGAGCCCGTTTCCTCGGATGCTGGCATCAGGCCTTACCGCCCTCGCCGTCGCCGTCGTCCACGATCTCGGCCTCGACAACTTCGTCGTCCGCGGGCGTGCCGGCGCTGCCGTCGGCCGAATCGGACTGCGCGCTGGCCTGCTGCGCCTGAGCCTGCTGGTAGATGGCGGTACCCATCTTCTGGCTGACCTGCGCGGCGTGCTCGCTGGCGGTCTTGATGGCCTCGGTGTCGTTGCTCTCCAGCGCCTTCTTCACCTCAGCGAGCGACTCGCGCACCTCGGACTTGATGTCCTCGGGCACCTTGTCCTCGTTCTCGCCGAGGAACTTCTCGGTCTGGTAGACCAGCGAGTCGGCCTGGTTGCGGACCTCGGCCTCCTCGCGGCGCCTGCGGTCCTCCTCGGCGTACTCTTCCGCGTCCCTGACCATCTTCTCGATGTCGTCCTTGGGCAGCGCGGACCCGCCGGTGATCTGCACCGACTGCTGCTTGCCCGTGCCCAGGTCCTTGGCGGACACGTTCACGATGCCGTTGGCGTCGATGTCGAAGGTGACCTCGATCTGCGGCACGCCGCGGGGCGCGGGCGCGATGCCGGCCAGCTCGAACATGCCGAGCTTCTTGTTGTACGCGGCGATCTCGCGCTCACCCTGGAAGACCTGGATCTGCACCGACGGCTGGTTGTCCTCGGCGGTGGTGAAGATCTCCGAGCGCTTGGTCGGGATCGTGGTGTTCCGCTCGATCAGCTTGGTGAAGATGCCGCCCTTGGTCTCGATGCCCAGCGACAGCGGGGTCACGTCGAGCAGCAGGACGTCCTTGACCTCGCCCTTGAGCACGCCGGCCTGCAGGCAGGCGCCGACGGCGACAACCTCGTCCGGGTTGACGCCCTTGTTCGGCTCCTTGCCGCCGGTCAGCGACTTGACCAGGTCGACCACCGCGGGCATCCGGGTGGACCCGCCGACCAGCACCACGTGGTGCAGGTCATCGAGTGAGATCCCGGCGTCCTTGATGACCTGCTGGAACGGGTTCTTGCAGCGGTCGAGCAGGTCGGAGGTCATCCGCTGGAACTCCGCGCGGGTCAGCTTGGCGTCCAGGTGCAGCGGGCCGTCCGCCGAGTGGGAGATGTAGGGCAGGTTGATCTGCGATTCCATCGACTGCGAGAGCTCGATCTTGGCCTTCTCGGCCGCCTCACGCAGCCGCTGCAGGGCCATCTTGTCCTTGGACAGGTCGATCCCGTAGCCGTTCTTGAAGTCCTTGACCAGCCAGTCGACGACGCGCTGGTCCCAGTCGTCGCCGCCGAGGTGGTTGTCGCCGCTGGTCGCCTTGACCTCCACGACGCCCTCGCCGACCTCGAGCAGGGACACGTCGAAGGTGCCGCCGCCCAGGTCGAAGACCAGGATGGTGGCCTCGGTCTCCTTGTCCAGGTGGTAAGCCAGCGCGGCCGAGGTGGGCTCGTTGATGATGCGGAGCACGTTCAGCCCCGCGATCTGCCCGGCCTCCTTGGTGGCCTGCCGCTGCGCGTCACTGAAGTACGCCGGGACGGTGATCACCGCGTCGGTGATCTTCTCGCCCAGGTAGGCCTCCGCGTCCCTCTTCAGCTTCTGCAGCACGAACGCGCTGATCTGCTGGGGGGTGAACTTCTTGCCGTCGATGTTGACGGTCCAGTCGGTACCCATGTGCCGCTTGACCGAACGGATCGTCCGGTCCACGTTGGTGACGGCCTGCCGCTTGGCGACCTCGCCGACCAGTACCTCTGCGTTCTTGGCGAAGGCGACGACCGAGGGAGTCGTCCGTGAGCCCTCGGCATTGGCGATGACCGTAGGCTCGCCGCCCTCAAGGATGGCGACGACTGAGTTGGTCGTCCCCAGGTCAATCCCTACCGCACGTGCCATGAGCAGTCCTTGTGTGTGTGAAGTTGAGTAGTCCGGGCCCAAGCTTGCCAGCGAGGGCGACCGCCGTCAAATGACTTGAGTCATATAGGCTCAACTTAGCGGAGCCCAGGATGATTCCCGCCGCGGCCCGGAAAATCGCGCGGACCGCCTTGCCCCCGCCCCGCGCGTGCCCGCCTTGCCCCGCCCCGAGCGGGCCCGACAATCATCGTGGATACAAACACCCCCTATCGGGGGTGTAACAATCCACAATCATGAGACTACGCCGCCGATCATCCTCATCTGCACCGTTAGTAACGCCGACGTGCCCGGGACCGGGACGCGGGAGGGACGTGCCCGGGACCGGGACGCGGGAGGGCAAAGGGCCGGGACCGGGACGCCGGGCAGGGCTGGATCCGGCGGCGCTAGCTGAGGCCGGCCGGGCTGGACCGCCCGATCAGAACGCGGCCGGGCGTGGCGAGGAGAAACCCGGCTCGTTTGGGAGAATGATCTAAATAGTTTAAGGAACTAGCTGTAAATAGCATGACGCGGCCCGCGCGGGCGCGGGTCCCCGGCTCGGGGCGAGGAAGGCTCGTGCGGATGCGGTCATGTTGCGGCGCAGCCTGCATGGCTACGCTTGAGCTCCGGATAACGAGGAGGTTCGCGTGGTCTTGCGGATGACCGTCGGCCTGGTCCTGACCGTGATCGCGTTCGGCATCGCGGGGCGGCGGTTGTGGTGGCTGAAGCGGCTGGCGTTCAGCGGTCAGCCGGCGCCGGAGCGGGTCGCGGCGGTACGGGACCATCCGGGCACGGACGTGAAGACCGAGGCGACCGAGGTGATCGGGCAGCGCAAGCTGCTCAAGTGGACGATCCCCGGCGCGGCGCACGCCCTGACCTTCTGGGGCTTCATCGTCTTGCTGCTGACCATCATCGAAGCCTACGGCGCCCTGTTCTCCCGCACGTTCGCCATCCCCGGGATCGGGCACTGGGCGGTCATCGGCTTCATCGAGGACCTGTTCGCCGTCGGGGTCCTGGCCGGGATCATCACGTTCACGGTGATCCGGCTGCGGAACGACCCGCACCGCGAGGGCCGGGCGTCACGGTTCTTCGGTTCGCACACCCGCGCCGCCTGGATCGTCCTCGGCATGATCTTCCTGGTCATCGCCACCCTGCTGCTCTACAGGGGCGCCCAGATCAACACCGGGGTGTTCCCCTATAAGCACGGCGCGTTCGCCTCCCAGATCGTCGGGCACTGGCTGCATCCCCTGGGCACCGGGGTGAACAGCGTGCTGGAGGTGGTGTTCCTGCTCGGGCAGCTGGCGGTGGTCCTGGCGTTCGCGGTGATCGTGGTGTACTCCAAGCACCTGCACATCGCGCTGGCCCCGCTGAACATCCTGTTCTCCCGGCGGCCGGACGCCCTCGGCGCGCTGGAGCCGATGCGGTCCGGCGGCAAGGTCCTGGACTTCGAGGAGGCTGACCCCGACACGGACGTGTTCGGGCTGGGGAAGATCGAGGACTTCACCTGGAAGGGCCTGCTGGACATGGCGACCTGCACCGAGTGCGGGCGGTGCCAGTCGCAGTGCCCGGCCTGGGCCACCGGCAAGCCGCTGTCCCCCAAGCAGGTCATCCTGGACCTGCGCGACCACGCCTTCGCCAAGGCCCCGTACCTGCTCGCCGCCTCCGACGAGGAGCGCGACAAGCTCCCCGAACGCGGTCAAGAAGGAAGCGGAGCGGCCGCTGGTCGGGACAGCGGAGGACGGCGGCGTGATCGACCCGGAGGTGCTGTGGTCCTGCACCAACTGCGGGGCGTGCGTGGAGGAGTGCCCGGTCGACATCGAGCACATCGACCACATCGACGGGATGCGCCGCCATCAGGTGCTGATCGAGTCGGCGTTCCCGGTCGAGGCGGCGGGGATGCTGCGGAACCTGGAGAACAAGGGTGACCCGTGGGGCATGGGCGCGAACCGCCGCGGCGACTGGATCACCGAGCTGGACTTCGACGTCCCGGTCGTGGACGGGAAGATCGACCCGGACGTGGAGTACCTGTTCTGGGTGGGCTGCGCGGGGGCGCTGGAAGACCGGGCGAAGAAGACCACCAAGGCGATCGCCACGCTGCTGCACACCGCCGGGGTGAAGTTCGCGGTGCTCGGCCCGGCCGAGACGTGCACCGGTGACCCGGCCCGGCGGATCGGGAACGAGTTCGTGTTCTCCATGCTCGCCCAGCAGAACATCGAGACGCTGAACGAGGCCGCCCCGCGGACGGTCGTGGCGTCCTGCCCGCACTGCTTCAACACCCTCGCGAACGAGTATCCCCAGCTCGGGGGGAACTACGAGGTGATTCACCACACCCAGCTGCTCGCCCGGCTGGTCGCCGAGGGCAAGCTGACGCCCGCGGGCCGGGTGGAGGAGAAGCTGACCTACCACGACCCGTGCTTCCTTGGCCGGCACAACAAGGTGTACACGCCGCCGCGGGAGATCCTGGAGGCGGTGCCCGGGGTGCAGGCCGAGGAGATGCACCGGTGCAAGAGCCGCGGGTTCTGCTGCGGCGCCGGCGGCGCCCGGATGTGGATGGAGGAGCGCACCGGCAAGCGCATCAACACCGAGCGGATCGACGAGGCGCTGGCCCTGGACCCCGACACCATCTCCACCGCCTGCCCCTACTGCCTGGTCATGCTGGGTGACGCCGTCGCGGCCAAGAAGAGCTCCGGCGACGCCAAGGAAACACTCGAGGTCATCGACGTCGCCCAGCTCCTCGCCCGTTCGGTGGCACCCGTCGGCGCGGCGGTCGCCGGCGATGCGGCCGCGGCACACCCGGAGGCCGGTGCCACCGCCGCGGCACCGGAGCCGGAGGAGGGGCGGGAAGCGCCGCACAGCTGACCGCCGGCCATTTACCCGAACGGACGGCGGTGTCCCAGCCCCCCGTACAAAGCAGGCTCCTCTGGGTCGACGCCATCCACCCCGCTGCGGTCCCGGTAGGGCCAGGCCGGCCCGGTCCGGCCGTCGCCCGCCCCCGGGTGCCCGGCGGGCAGGCGGCGGATCACCTCGAGCACGACGACGTGGCTGCGCCGATCGTTCACCACCACCCTGACGTCGCTGGCCCAGCAGGCGGCCCGCAGGATGTCCCTGGCCGCCTCCAGGTCCCCGGCGGTGATCCCGGCGCGGCACCACACCCATACCCGCTCGCCGAAATCCGCGGGCACGGTGTAGAGGACCACCGGGAGCCGGCCGTCCCTGGTCTGGATCCAGGCGTGCGTGCAGCCGGTCCTGATCCGGTGCGGCGTGATGACGCACCAGGCGCGGTTGATGATGCGCTGGCGGGAAGGCGGCCACGCGAGCGCGCCGCCCAGGATGATCATCGCCGCCGCCGCCGTGGCGATGAGCCAGCCCAGGCCGAGCGTGTAGCCGATGCCGATCGTGCCCAGGAGCAGTCCGGCGATCAGTCCGAGCTCGTAGCGCCAGTGCCACATCCGGGCGATAAGGCCAGGCCGCGTGACCGAGCTGACGGCGGCTTCCACGCTGGCCATGATGCTCGGGTCGTTAGGCTGACGCGGCCGTCCGGACGCCATGGCTAGCTCACCTCCCCGAGGGTTATCCGGCCCGTGCCGAGGCAGGGCAGGCACGGCAGGCCCGCGGTGAGGCCCGCGCCGCCTGCGATGGCGCCCGCGCCGGCTGCGGTGAAGCCCGCGCCGCGGCACTTCGGGCACTCGGCCAGCGTGTCGAACCGCGGGTCACGGTAGCTGCGGCCGAGGCCCCCCTGCGTCCTGGTGATCTGCCAGTCGCGCCAGTAAGCCTCCGTGTCGTTCATGGCGAACAGCCGGTCGCCCAGGCGGCGCGGGATAGCGGCAAGCCAGCTGAGCGCGACCCGGACGGCGATAGCCAGGATGCGGCCGAAGCGGGCCGGGTCCGACTGCCCGGCCGTCTCCCTCGCGGCCGCCGGCGGCTGTGCCGGCTGGGCAGGCCGGGCGGGCCCCGGCGACTCGGCGAGCCGCCACCGGGGGTTGTTTTTGCTGGTGGAGTTGCTAGTGTTGATCACATCGCTAGCCCTTCTCGCTCGCTCGTGAGCCTGGGTAGTGTTTCGCTGGGTCGGTGTTGCAGCACCGGCCCAGCGGCGTGTCCGGGGTATAGCGCAGCGGATGGCGGCGCGAGCCCCGGATCGTTGCGGTTGATGCCGTGGATGCAGAGCCACGGTCCGCATGCTTCGGCACATCGGAAGCGGGTGCGGTCTTTGCTGGCTAGTGGAAATGGCAGTGCCTCCCCTCCCTCACGTAGCCAGGCCTCCGCTGGGGCGACTCCCGGTCGCCCGTGCGGGCCTTAGATGGCACGCGGTCTTCTGCCGGCAACCCCCTGGGGCACCGCTCGACCCCGTTGTCGGCGGGTCGCTTTGAGGATGACTCTGCGATCTGATTTCATAGTGCATCTGGCAATGCAACTTGGCAAGTGCCAAAATAAAGTGCAACTTGCATGTATCATCGGCACCGCCCCAAGGGTTGGGACCATTGGTCCCGGGTTATGAGCTACAGCGTTGAACTTCTGCGAAAGGACGCTACCTCCGTGCCCGAAGTGCGCAGCCCTACCGTTCGGCGTCGCGAACTAGGCGCCCTGCTGCGCAGGCTTCGCACCGAAAAAGGTCTCACCGTCGAGCAGGCCGCCGATCGCCTGCTGTTCTCCATGAGCAAGCTGAGCCGCATGGAAACCGGCCACGGTGTTGCTACGGCGCGTGACATCCGTGACCTATGCGATCTGTATGGCGTTACCGATGACGCCGAACGCGAGCGCATGACGCACCTGGCAGTCGAAGGTAAGCAGCAAGCCTGGTGGCAGTCCTATGACCTGGGATACGCCACCTATGTCGGGCTGGAAGCGGAAGCGGTAGCCATATCCGCCTTCCAGTCATCGGTAGTGCACGGTCTCCTGCAAACCGCAGACTACGCGCGCGCCGGCCACGAGAGCGCAATACCCAGGCTCGCTCCCGATCAGATCGAATTGCAAATCGAGGCGAAGCTCACGCGGCAGCGCATCCTCACACGGGACAACCCGCCCCGTCTTGCCGTCGTGCTGGATGAAGCGGCATTGCACCGGATGGCCGGCGGCCGCCAGGTCATGGCCGCTCAGCTGGCCAAGATCCTGGACATGTCGGCATTGCCGAACATAGCGGTACAGGTTCTTCCGTTTGAACGGGGCGCCCATCCCGCGCTGGAGAGCAACTTTACTATCCTCGAGCTGCCAAATGAAGCTCTCGATCTGGTCTTCGTCGAGGGGCTGATAGGGTCTACCTACCTTGAACGAGCCGAAGACCTGGAAAGGTCTCGCAAGATCTTCTGCAGACTGCAATCAATGGCGCTGAATCCAAAAGATACAGCAGATTTGATTGCAAAATTCATGCAGTTCTTATAAGGACAGCTAACTATCAATATTGTATAGCAGAGCCTTTGTTTACCCATAAATAGGCTCCGGCAGCTGCGCGAGGGACTGCGGCGGCTGCCGACATGTATTTGCTAAGCCAACAGTATCTATAGCGATGGGAGGAGTCCGATGTCCCAGAACGATCTGAATGTCAGTGACCTTCAGTGGCGAAAGGCTAGACGCAGCGCGAATAACGGGGCCTGCGTGGAGGTGGCGCCAGCAAACGGACAGATCCTGTCCGGGATTCCAAGAATCCCGGCGGAGGCTTCATGCGGTATTCCGCAAGTCGTGGCGCGTATTCCTCGATAATGCAAAGATCGGACAGTTCGACCCGAAATAACGGTGAGCGCCTCAGTGCAGTTCGGCCTGAGTCGGCGGACCATATGATTACCAGAACTTTATGCTAGGGCAAAGGTCGCCCCAGGTGCCCTGCATGGACTTCGGCGGTAAACGTCTAGTCGGGCGGCCTTTTCCTTAATAAGCTTGGTCGAGGCAAGTATCAAACCATCTAAAATCTCGGTCCATGCACTCGGGCGAAAGAAATTTACCGCACTGATCCGAATACTAGTCATCCTCGGAACAGCTTGTGCTAGCCGGCGCCGACTCCTTTTGCTGCGGGCTATCTGAAGGTAGCTGGCCGCGGTAGAGGACTCGCGGCAGGTTATGGTCGAGGATTGGTATCTTGCGCGCGCAACGTCCGACGAAGAAACCAAATATGCACAGAGTAAATGAGCAAGTAAGCGAGAGGGCGGCGTAAATCGCAATAACCATGACAAGTGTCCTTTCTGGGGTGGTGCTCACCGGCACCGCTGGGTTCCTACCTGCTTGCCTTGCCGAGGGGCCAGGTGACAGGTCGGAGCCGCTTGCCTGTGATCGCTAGGCAACCTTGCGTCCAGGTGTCCGGTAGAACCTCGGACGAATCGATCCTGACCCGGTGACAGCCCGAGGTAGGCGCAGGACGATTCGGTCAACGCCGGGTCCTTGGCCGTACACTTGAGGACAACAGCGGACACTTGCGGACAGGGAACCCGGACGTGGACGATGCGCCGTTTACCGAGGATTTCGATCTCGCGTCGGTGACTACCCAGGGAGAGCTTGCAGCGCTCTTGCGGACCGTGCATCTCAAGGCCGACAGGCCCTCGCTACGCACACTGGAAGCGCGGACCAGGTACGAAGAGACCCCACTGTCGAAGACCGTTGTATCCGAAATGCTTAAGGGCGTTCGGTTTCCTCGGAAGGCCGTCATGGTCAGTTTTCTCCGGGCCTGCGGGGTTCGCGATGACCGCCTGGCGCCGTGGTTGCACGCCTGGGAGGAAGTCGTTGTCCGCGAACCTCAACTAACTCAACGTAAGGCTACGGCCACCATCTCACCTGGGCAGGAGCGACTTACCGCCGGTGCATACCAGCGCTCCGATGGGCCACGACCGGACATGGCCAACAGTGCTAGTAAAACAGAGCTCAGGGTCGGCCGGTCGGCCGAACTCTCGACGGCTGCCGAAGATCCCTCGGCTGAGCAGCTTCGTGACCAGATCAGCCGACTCAACGCGGACAACCAACAGCTCCGTCTGCAGCTAGCCGCCATCGATCGGCAACGGACCGAACAAGAGCCTCACTTTGCTGACGCGGCGAACGCGCGGGCAACGCACAGTCCGATAGCCAGTCGGCGAGAACTTGGCGCCCTGCTCAGCACTCTCCGGCAGCGACGGGGGCTGACGGTTAGGCAAGTGGCGGATCACTTGATGTGCTCGCCGGCCAAAGTCAGGGGCATGGAAGCAAGCTTCCGCGCAGGGACGCTCCGGGACGTTCGGGACCTGTGCGACCTTTACGACGTGAGCGCAAAGGCCGAGCGTGACCGGATGATGAAGCTCGCCGAAGAGGGTAAAAAGCGGGGCTGGTGGCAGTCCTACGAACTAGCTTATGCCAATTATGTAGGGCTGGAAGCGGAAGCAGTGGTCATCTCATGTTTCCAATCGGCGGTGATTCATGGTCTTCTGCAGACCGCGGACTATGCGCGCGCTGGGCATGAGGTTGCTATGCCCCGGCTCAGCGCCGGCCAGATCGAGAAGCAAATCGAGGCGAAGCTCACCCGGCAACGCATTCTGACCAAAGACAATCCTCCTCGCCTCGCCGTGGTTCTGGATGAGGCGGCGCTACACCGGATGTTCGGCGGGAGCCAGGTGATGGCGCTGCAGTTGGCCAAGCTATTGGAGATGCTGGATCTGCCGAACATCGCGGTCCAGGTTCTGCCGTATGAACTCGGCGCGCACCCGGCGATGGAGAGTAACTTCACCATCCTCGAACTGCCCAGCCCCACTCCTGGTTTGGTATATGTAGAAGGGCTGATTGGGTCAGTCTACCTTGAACGAGCCGAAGATCATAAAAGATATCGTGAAATCTTTAGTCGATTGCAATCCATCGCGCTGAATCCAAAGTACACCGCCGATTTGATTTCCAGCCTCAGACGTTCTTACGAGACGGACTAGAGGGATGCTTACACAATCCATTAACTCTCCCGTACCGATGATAGTAGTGTCGAAAGAACAGAGGAGTCCGATGCACCTGACTAACGTGGCAGACCGCGACCTCAGGTGGCGTAAGGCTAGCCGCAGCGCCAACGATGGAGCATGTGTAGAAGTGGCGCTCCTAAACGGTCAGATAGTCGTCCGGGATTCCAGGAATCCTGGCGGCAGCTGGCTGCGGTATTCAGCGCAGTCGTGGCACGACTTCATCTCGAGTGTCATGAACGGAAGTGTGATTCCATCATTACAAAGAGAGATTCATTTCTGACACTGCTCATACCTTGGCGCGGTAGAAATTCAGGTATGAACGCGACGGCGTAGGGCCGCGCTGGTCTTGGTACCTGGAGCCGTAAACGGAGGAGCCGTATGGGTGCTCCGCTGGGGAACTGGTGCGGAACAGGCACAGCTGGCCGATCTTCATTCCCGGCCACAGTTTTATCGGCAACGTGGCCACATTCGACAGCTCGAGCGTCACGTGCCCGGAGAACCCGGGGTCGATCCAGCCCGCGGTCGAGTGGGTGAGCAGGCCCAGCCTGCCCAGGGAGCTCTTGCCCTCGAGACGGCCCGCCACGTCGTCGGGAAGCGAGACCACCTCGTAGGTCGACGCCAGCACGAACTCGCCCGGATGCAGGACGAACGGCTCGTCGTCGGCGGTCTCGATAAGCCTGGTCAGGTCGGGCTGTTCCACGGCGGGGTCGATGTGCGGGTAGCGGTGGTTCTCGAAGACCCGGAAGTACCGATCCATCCGGACGTCGATGCTGGACGGCTGGATCAGTTCGGGATCGTAGGGATCGAGCTTGACCCGTCCGGACTCGATCTCGGCCTTGATGTCACGATCGGAGAGCAGCACCCTGGCAACCTATCGGGTCCGGTACGATGTCTGGGCGAACACAGCACAGGCCGGCTCCACGGCGAGACAGTGCAGGTACGCGCGGGTGTAGTTCAATGGTAGAACGTCAGCTTCCCAAGCTGATAGTGCGGGTTCGATTCCCGTCACCCGCTCCACGCTATAAGCGCAGGTCAGAGGACTTACTGCGAGCTCTGGTCTGACCAGTCGAAGGTCATCAGATACCGTCCGGGCCATTAGCGGGCCATTAGCCAGCGGGGACCAGGACGCCGCTCGGTCCGTCCTCGTCGTCGCCGCGCTTCCTCTGCTCGTCTTGGACATGGGTGTCGATCGCGTCCGTGATCGTCTTGTCAGCGCCGCGGGCTTCGTGCTGGTAGATCATCGCGGCCCGTTCGCTGTCGTGTCCCATCCGGGCCATCAGGTCCCGAAGCCTGGCGCCGCTGTGGGCCGCGAACTGGTTCCCGGTGTGGCGCAGGTCGTGGAAGTGCAGGCCGGGCATGCCGATCGAATCGACGGCGTGCGGCCAGGCTGACATCTTGTTGAAGTTGCCCCGCCTTAGCGGGCCGCCCTTGGCGCCGGGGAAGACCAGCGCGCCCGGGTCGTCCTCGGCGAAGACGGCCAGGTGCTCGCGAAGCGCCGGGACGATCACCTCGGGGATGCCGACGATCCGGCGGCCTGCCCTGGACTTCGGCGGCCCGAGGAGCATTTCGCCGGTCGACCGCTCGATATAGGAGGCCCGTACCCTGACGGTGCGCGCGTTCAGGTCGAGATCGCATCGCCGGAGCGCCGTCGCCTCGCCCCAGCGCAGGCTCGCGAAGGTGGCGAGGAGCACCAGGGCGTAGAACCTCCGGTCAGGGTGGCAGTCGGCCCGGCCGTCGCTAGCCATCTTCCACAGGGCTCGTTCGGCCTCGGCCCTGCTGGCGTACACCTCCGGTGACGTGCGCATCTCGCCGTCACGGCCGAAGCGGAGCCGGTAGCCGCCGGGGATCATGCGGATGTTGCCGACTGGGCGGCGTCCGACCTGCCCGGCCAGCTCGAAGACCTGGGCCACGGTCAGGACCGGCCGTTCGGCTGCGTCCTCCGTCCCGGCGCCGCGGATCCGGCACGGGTTGCGGGGGAGAAGCTTGTCATCTTCCACTGCGGTCGTCATGATGGCGCGGAGCAGCCGGTATGCCTTGGCTGTCACCGAGACGGACACGCCGTCGGCCAGCAGCGCGGCGCGCCATTCCCGGATCTGGCGGGTCGACAGCTTTCCGACCGGTACGCCGCCGAGGTACGGCTCAATGTGCTTGCGGAGCAGCCAGCGGTACAGGTCCATCGTGCGGGGGCGCAGTCCGGGCCGTTCGGTGATCCAGACGGATCCGTAGTCGCTGAGCTTCACCTTCCCGCGTTCAGGATCGGTCCACTCGCCCGATCTGATCTGCGCTTCGACCATGACGAGCGCCCGGTCGGCGTCGCTCTTCCGCTCGTAAGTCTCCGGTCCCGTGCGCATTCGCCCGTCCGGGCCCGGATAGCGGATCTGGTAGCGCCCTGACTCACGTCTGCGGACGTTGCCGAAACGCCGGTGTCCTCCTCGGTTCGCCATTACGCGACCCCTTTCATCTTGTGGCGGGTACTTGCGGCGGTTAGCGGCTCGACGCGGCCAGCGTCGATGAAGTCATGAAGCGCGGATTCGCTGATCCGGACGTGGCGGCCAACCTTCACGAACTCGATGCGCCGTTCCGCGATCAACCGGCGGACGAACCGCGGCGACGTGCTCAGCCGCTCGGCCGCCGCCTCCACCGTCAGCAGCACGGATGCGGCCTGGTCGCGTCGGCTCGTCATGCGGCCCGCCCAGTTGCCGGAAGATCGGCCTCGGTTGCTCTGCGCCGGGCCAGTTCGAGGGCGGTTTGCCACTGGATGCGGTCGGCGAGAACGTGCAGCAGCCGTTGCCCGTTGGGCATGTGGTCCGAATCGCCGGGTTTGACTGGTTCCCAGGAGTAGCGGGCCGGGTCGGTTGCCGAAAGCCCGAGCGCGCTGGTCAGCCATGTTCGCCGGTCGGCCCGGTGATCGGCCAGCGTCTTACCCGACCACTTACGGGAGACCAGGATGCGGCGCCCGGCGTATCCCAGGTATTCGCGGCGGTGGGCTTTGCCCTTGCAGGCTCCTGGCCGCAGGCCAGGCCGGGCGTTGCGCGGCTGGATGCCGTACCGGAGCCAGTTCGCGCAGGTCGGCGAGCACGGCTCATACCGCAGTGCGTCGGCGAGCCGTCCAGCATGCGCAGCTTGAGCGTCGGTAGCGGCCTGGTGGTAGTCGCCGAGGTGCTTGGTCAGGTACTTGGTGAGGTAGCCGATGCACCGGCTGGCGTCCCGGGATCCGGCGAGCACGCCCTGGGCATCGAACCGGGCGCCGAACCGGGCCACGTGCCGCGGCTCGTCGCCGTCGCCGATGGCGTCGAGGGCCTGGTCCCAGGTCGGCAGGACCTCGCCGGTGCCGGGGTCGAGGTAGGTGCCGGTGTGCTCGTCCCAGACCGGCAGGTGCGCGCTGTCGTACTTGACGGTCTCGGTCGATGGCCACCAGACCTGGTGGTAGGTGGCGGCGATGACCTCGCGGAGTTCGGCGCGGGAGATGGTGCCGCGCAGGGCGAGGTGGACGTGCGGGGCGAGCCGCCGCTGGGGTTCGATGGCGGCGAAGTACTGCAGGTCATACCCGGTGAACCGGCGCAGGTTCTGGATGAACCGGTCGAACAGCGCGGCGAAGTGCAGCGCGTCGCGGGCGGCGCGGGTGTAGTCGTAGGTGTCCGGGTCGGCGGGTGCTCCGTCCTCGCCGACCCGGCCGTAGGACGGGCAGGTGAGTGTGACGAACAGGGATGGCCGGAAGGTCTTGCCGTCCGGTGCGGTGTAGGTCTTGCCGACCGTCCGGGCGCTGACCGGCCGTCGTGGCAGGGGTGCGGCGTCCTGCCTGCGCCGGGTCGACCGGTGGCGCCGCGGCCGGGCCGGGAGCACGGTGCCGCGGAGTCCGGCATCGGTGATCTGCTCATCCAGCTCGCCGATCCTGGTGTCCTGGTCGCTGGTGTCGAGGCCTTCGCTGGCCAGAAGGTCCCGGCCTTCTTGCGTCTCGGCCCGGTCGGCGATCAGTGCTCGCTGTTCTTCCGTCGCCGGGTCGGGGTCGATGATGGGTTCCTGGTCGAGGTGCCAGCCCTCGCGGCATTGCGCGGCGCGCAGGATCCGGGCCCGCTCGGCGCAGGACGGGCACACCGAGGCTAGGGTGTGCCCGCACGGGATGAGGACCTGCTCGACGTGGCCGGTGTCGATCTCGGTCCGGCGCAGCTGCACCGGCCGCAGGCAGGCGCCGTGCTCGGCGGCTAGGTCCTTGACCACCTGGCGGGCCAGCGGCATCGCCATCCGCTCGGCCCACGTCGTCCTCCCTGCGGTCACCAGTCACCGTCCCAGTCGGTGCCTTCGGTGTCGAAGGGCCCGGCGTAGCCGCACAGGCGGCATTCGGCTCGCAGCACCGGCCCGCCGGTGTCCACCAGGACCAGGCCGGTGCTGCAGACGGGACAGGGTTCGTCGGTGCGCCAGGCGGTTTCCCTCATAGGCCACCGCCAGGCAGGTAGCCGACCGCATCGGCCATAGCCATGATGTCGGCGTCGCTGACGTAGGCGGCACGGACCCGCACCGGTTCGGGAGAGGCCTCCAGCCGCACGTACCCGACACCGGCGCCGACGTAGGGCAGCGGGGAGATCTGGTCGGCCAGGGCGCCGCGGTTCCGGGCGCCGTCGCCGAGCACCGTGTCCACCTGGTCGGACTCATCGAGCCGCAGGGCGATGCGGGTGGAGAACAGGTTCCGCAGGCTGATTACGTCCTTGCGCGGGTCCTGCAGCGCGCGCGATCGGACAGTCATCCCGGGTATCTCACGGTCATCAGCGGACAGCCCGGCACCCACGCTGACCTGTGACTACCCAGCTCGCCGCACCCGCGCCTGCTGACCTGGAGCTTCGTGGATCTTCCTGAGCGGATTGCGACTAATTCTGGCCGATATCACGGCAGGTCGGGCGTAACGCAGGTAGCAGCGGACCGCGATGCGCTGGCCAGTTCGGGCCAGGGGCCGGTTAGCAAGCGCGGCCCCGCTCATTCCTATGCGGTCGCGGTGTTTGCTGTCGCCGGGGGCCGCTGAGGGAGGAAGAGGGTAAGAGCAGCGGCGAAGGATAGGAGCTTCGACGCGATGTTCAGCGTGGTGGGGAGCGGTGCGGAAGGGTAGCCGAAGCCGGACAGGGCCCAGACCGCGAACACGACCAGCATCAGCGCGAGGACAAAGAACGTGGCCCTGGTCAGCCTCACCATGGGCGACAGTGACAGGAGCAGAAGCGTGGTGAGGCTGACCAGGAACAGCGGCACATTAAGGAGCGCCCGGTAGAAGGCCGGGTCGGGCGGAATCGGGGGATAGGTCCTGGCCAGGACGATAAGCTGGAACGGGAGCTCGAAGAACGCGAGCCCCGCCACCGCACCGACGGCGGCGCTGGCCAGCCTGGTCCCGACGCCAGGCGAACTGCGTGTCGAGACGAAGATGAAGACGGTCACTGCTGCCAGGAAGGTGACGAGAGTGACGGGATTACGAGGCTGGGCCTTGGCTAGGGTGATGTGATACTCGTGAAGGTCTTGCCGGACGTAGATGACGACGCAGGCTATGAACGCCGCCATCACCGCGACCCAGGCCAGGTACGCGGCAATCACGGCCGTCCTGCCTGGCCTGGCGCCTCGGACAGGCAGCGGCAGCCAGATCCCCGCACATGCCAGGCCTCCTGCGGCGGCCAGCAAGCCGACGGCAAGCCAGATCCTGGCGGCACCGCCGAAACTGAACCACGTGCCGTACTGCGGCATGAGGCGTACCTGCTTCCAGGAGCGTGCCCGGAGCATAGCGCGCTATGGCCAGCGTCACCATGACGGCACGCCCGTTCCTGCCCGTTCAGGCATCCTGACGGCCCGCCCGCTTCTGCGTGACACGCGGGTGATCTGCATAAGGATCCTGGCAGCCTTACAGGCCTGTTCTTTGCGGAGACGAAGGGACTGCGCCCTGGACAGAACCCGTCTGCCGTCAGGTCCGGCAGCAGCCGGGTTCGGGGCAGGGGCCCGAGGCGGGCAGGGCGCGGTCACCGCGCCAGGGAGACCATGGAGACGGGAACAGGGCCAGCGGTTGACAGCAACGATGACAGCAACAGCAGCAACCAACGGCTGACAGCAGCGACCGGCGACAGCGCATAACGCTCGCACGTTCCGTGCCAACTGGGGTATGTCCGGCCTGAAAAGACATCCCAGGAGCTTAGATGTCAAGCGGCAAGCTTATTTTCGCGGTGAGACCAGGCGGTTGACTCGTCGTAGAGGGTGCGGGTCTTGAGGCATCCGTGCAGGATGCCGACGAGCCGGCTGGCAAGCTTGCGCAGGGCGGCGTTGTGCTCGACGCCGGCGGCGCGCTGGGCATCATAGAAGGCGCGGGCGCCGGGTGAGCCGCCGAGCGCGGACAGGGCCTGGGCCATGAGCGCGCCGGTGAGCCGGTCGTTGCGGATGAACCGGGCCATGACCATCTTCTTCTTCCCCGACGCGCGGGTGATCGGGGAGGTGCCAGCGTAGTTCTTGCGGGCCTTGCCGCTGGCGTACCGGTGCGGGTCGTCGCCGAACTCGCCGGGCACCCGGGCACCCACGACGGGTCCCAGGCCGGGCTGGGACAGGTAGATCTCAGCGTCCGGGTGCTGGCCAAAATGCGCCCCCACCTGCCCTTGCAGGATCTTGACCTGCTCATTGAGGGTAGTGATCACCGCGATCAGGGACCGGACAGCAGCAGCGTAGGCGGCGGTGATGGCCGGCGGCTGGCCCAGCTGGGCGCCGCGCAGCGCGGTCATGATGACGGTGGCCTTGCCGGGGATGTCGCGGCGGCGGGCGCGCTTGAGCGCCGCGGAGATCTGCGCGCGGGTCAGCCTCTGTGCCCGGGCCGGGTCCGGCGCCCGGGCCAGCAGTTCCAGCGCATCGGGCGCGTCCAGGTCCTCGAAAGCCGCCAGCGCGGCGGGGAAGTACTCCCGCAGCTGGTGGCGCAGCCGCTGGACCTGCCGGGTCCGTTCCCAGATCAGCGTCTTACGGGTTCGTGCCACCACCTTGACCGCCCCCGCGCCCGGGCTGTCGCCCGCCACCGCGCGCAGCTGACGGGAATCGGTGCGCACCATGTCGGTCAGCATGTGCGCGTCACCGCGGTCGCTCTTGGCGCCGGACACGCCGTGGCGTTCCCGGTACCGCGAGGCCTGCAGCGGATTCACCCCGTAGACCACATACCCGGCCGCGACCAGCGCGGCCACCCACGGGCCGCGGTCGATCTCAGTTCCGATGATCACCTCCGCATCATCGGCGCCCTCGCCCAGCTGCTCCCCGATCAGCTCGTGCAGCCGGGCCATCCCGGCTACCCCTTCCGGCAGCCGCCCGCGGGCCAGCACCCGGCCCCGCTCATTCATCAGCTCCACGTCGTGATGGTCCTCGGCCCAGTCATCGCCTACGAACAAGCGCATCAATTCTCCCGCCTGAAATGCCGGATTGGTCAGCAGCCTGCGGGAGAACAATCAGCGCCCTAATGAAACAGTGCTCACGCCAGCAGGCGGGCACGACATCCCAGCAGCGATCAACTCTCCCGGTCACCGGCAGGGGCACGGTCTTTTCACAGGACTCCAGGTCCGGCGGACAACAGTGCTCACCTGCCGGCGGCCACCAGCTAACGAGTCTGCCGGACGGCGAACCCGCTAACACTCATTAGCGGAAGGTCGCCGTGCAATTAGCGTGCAATTAACCAGGGTCATGAGGGGCACTCACGGCTACTGACGGTCCCCGAAGTTGGCTGCTCAGCAGGCATTATCGGCCGCGATCTGTCCGATTCCCAAGCTGATAGTGCGGGTTCGATTCCCGTCACCCGCTCCGGAGGAAAGCCAGGTCACGAACGTATTCCGCGCCTGGAATCCGTCTTGAGCCCGTCCGCCGCGCAGATGCCGGGCCATTAGCTCGCCGGTCCGAGCACAGATGGCCGTCCGTGCCGCCGGGCACGCACCTCCAGGATGATGAGGAGAACCCCCTGGATCATGACCAGGGTGCTGACGACGGCGGCGACCATGCCGGTGGCGGCCCGGGTTCCGCTGGCGAAGTGGTAGAGCCCGTGCCAGACGGCGACCAGCAGGATGCTGCCGCCGGATTAGTTATATAGCCAGGTCAGGACGACCGCCGGACCTGCGTGGACCGCCAGGGCCGTTGGTCCCTGGTGGGCCGAGATCATCATCGATCGGGCAGCAGCCGGATCTGCCTGGTTACCAGAGTTGTCCGGGGCGGGTGCGCGTCTCCGCGCCGCAGCGGCGGCAGGTGGTGGCCTGGCGCGCGTCGTGCTCGCTGGCGTAGCGCCACGGTCCAAAGCTGTGCTGGACGCGTGATTCAGCCGCGCCGCACCAGTCGCACCGGCGCTCTTGCTCGCATCGTGCTGCTGCGACGTACTCGAACGGGCTCCACGTGTGCTCCTGCTTGCTGGTGATCTCGCCGCAGCGCTGGCACATCCGGATACGAACGCACCGCCCGTCGGGGTAGGTCCAGTCACCGGTGTGCCCGGTCAGCCGGCAGTGTGTCCTGGCCAGGCCGCCCGCCTTGGGCGGTAGGGGGACATCCGCTGGTGGTGGCGGGGCAGGTGGGTTGATGGCCCACGCGGGCCCATCGGAGGTGGCGGGCATGGCTCCTCCTGGAGCGGTTCTGGGTCCTGCCGATATCAACCAGATCGCCTGCGCCGAAGTCGTTGAGTCAGGACGGCGGGATTCCTGGGGCTGGCCCAGGGTTCTTGGCTGGCCCTCCTCTCGTGTCAGACCGCACCAGAATCCGCCGGGAAGCTTGCACGCACTAGAGCAGTCAGGCCTGTATCTGACGGGCCGGACGTCCCTGCGGATAACCCCCACCGGGCCATTAGCGGGCCATTAACCTCGGTGACGAGCGGTCTCTCACGGTCACTCGCGAACACCCCGACCCGCAGGTCAGGCCATGTGACAGGCCCGGACGGTACAGATTCCCAAGCTGATAGTGCGGGTTCGATTCCCGTCACCCGCTCCACGGTAAAGGACCAGTTCGGAGGCAGTTTCCGAACACAGGACCTTCGTTCCTTTTGAGGGCCGAATCGTACCTCGGGCCATTAGCGTGCCATTAGGAAGCCCATCAGCAGACTGTCAGCTGTTCCGGCTTACCCTGCTGGTTCTGATCGCCAGGCCGCATTGAACGCCCGCAGTTCGGCTGCGGACGAGCCGTCTGGCACGGGGATGTCGTCGTCCGGACCAGTCGAGGGTGGCGAACGCGTCGGCCACTATATAGCACACTGTAGCAACCGGTGCTACGTTAGTTTTATGAGTAGTCAGCCTGAGATCACCCAGCGCGATCTGAGGATGCGATCCAAGGAGATCATGGATGCGGTCGAGCACGGTCAAGCCTTCACGGTGACCCGGGACGGCCATAGCATCGGCGAATTGGTGCCACTGCGTCAGCGCCGCCGTTTCGTGTCACGGGCCGAGTTCGTCGCCATGTCGCGCACTGCGCCAGCGATCGACACGGACGCGTTCCGGGCGGACCAGGATGCCGCCGCCGATCAGGCCAGAGGTGCCTATGACCAGTGAGGCGCCCCGACGAGGCCTGCTGGACACCAACATCATGATCCTGCGGAGCCGGATTGCGCCCGAGGATCTTCCCGATGAGATGGCGATCAGCGCCGTCACGCTGGCCGAGCTTTCCGCTGGACCGCATGAGGTGCGCACCGACGCCGAGCAGGATGTTTACTTCGAGGCTACCGAGCGGGCTCGTCGGCTGGATGTTCTGCAGCGGGCTGAGCACGAGTTCGACCCGATCCCCTTCGACGCAGATGCCGCCCGGGCCTATGGCCGGGTGACGGCAGCCGTGATCGCCGCGGGCCGGAAGCCTCGCCGCAGAGCAGTGGACCTCCTGATCGCCGCGACGGCGATCGTCGCCGAGCTCCCGCTGTACACGACAAATCCTGACGATTTCGTCGGCCTGGATCACCTCGTGACGGTGGTCCCGGTGGCCAGGCCGGAAGTTCCGAACGAACGCCATTCTGGCCAGTAAGCGCGCGACGCAGACGAGCTGGCAGCGAACCGTCCAGGCGCAGGGCATGAACTCGGCGCGGCGCGCTACCGAATTGGCCTTAATACTTATCAAGGCGGCTCCGCTGCGCTCCGCCGCGGCGCGCTCCGCGCCGCGCTCTGGCTTGAGGCCCCGCTCGCGCGGGCGCGCCAACTCGATGCACCAAGCCGACTGACCAAGGTGGCTCATCCCCGCTTTCGGATTATCCGGCGTCGACCGGAACCCGTCGAGAGGGCTACGCGTCGCCTACGGCGATGGCCTGCGGCCACTCCCGACAGAACCCGGCCGAGAGTCGCCGGTTGTAGGCAGCTATCGGGGATGGGCACGTTCAGGTACGGCATCATGGCGGCGTGGCTATCGACCAGAGCTGGCCGAACGCAATCGACAGATACCAGCAAGACCCGGGCAACGCCGTAGCGGAGCTGAATGTCGCGATCCTGAGCGCTCTCAGGGACCGATGGGAGCCGGTTATCCATATAGTCGTACGAGTGCTGCCTGCCTCGTGCCCGCTGTGCGGCGAAACGTCCGGGCCGGCGGCGGGGCCTGGCACCTTACGGACAGGGGCGCAAACTGACGATGGCGAACAGTCATTTCGGCAACCTCGGCGACGTCTGGAAGCATCTGGTGCTGGCGGCGGTACTGGAACGGGAACCTCCCCGCTGGTATGCGGAGACGCACGCTGGTTCGGCGGCCTACCCGCTGAATCGCGATCCGCAGCGAGAGTTCGGCATCTGGCGTTTCCTGGCCGCCGCGCCGCGGTCAGCTGAGCTGGCCCGGTCCCGGTACTACGCCATTGCCGGGTCCTGCGCCGGTGCCAGCCCGGCCACCTATCCCGGCTCACCTCTGCTCGCCATGACAATTCTCGGTAACAGCAGCTCGTACCTGCTCTGCGACCTGGATCCGGGCAGCGTCGCCGATCTCCGCTCCTGGTCCCGCCAGCTCGGCTTGCGTAACTGCGAGGTGGCCGGCGCTGATGGCATGGCGGCCGTGGCGGCGTACCTGGCCCGTGGTGAGGGCGGTGGCGATGGCCTGGTGCACATTGACCCGTTCGAGCCCGATGCCGCAGCTCCGGGCGGAGCGTCGGCGCTGGAGTGCGCCGCAGGAGTCGCGGACAGCGGCAGCGCACTGGTGTTCTGGTATGCGTCCGGCCAGGCGCCCGAGCCGGACGGCGCCCCGGCGCGGCTCAGGGCGCTCACGGATGCGCCGTTGTGGTGCGGCGAGGTGGCTGTCGTCACCCGGGATGTCTCCGCCCGCGATGTGCGCCGGGCGGCAACGCCAGGCGTCGTTGGCGTGGTTCTCGCGCACGTGCAGCCCGCCACTGCCGGCGCCTGCGCGGCCCTCGGCCAGGCGCTGGCGGAGGCTTATGCCGGCGCCACGCTTCCCGCCAGCCCGCCGGCCAGCCTGACCTTCACCAGCCGATGGCTGCCCGCGTCTGGCCGGACCTTCGCTGAGGGATCGCAGGGATAGTTTTTTACTGATCTTTCCTGCTAACGTCCGCTCGGAACATTGTCGGGTGACGGGGGCAACATCGTGAAATCGAGATTCCGGGCGGCTCTGGCTGCTCTTGCGGCGGCTGCACTGGTTGCTCCCGCGGCGGCGCTCGTTGCTCCGGCGGAAGCCGCCGGTGCAGCCGAAGCTCCGCACGGAAACATGATGCTGCCGAAGCGGTGACCAGCGCAGCCGACGCCGTCTTGACGCTCCTGGAGCGTGACGAACTCTTTGGGCCTTCCGTGGATGCTCGTCTTGCCTCACGAGGCGAGCACGGGCTGCAGCTGAGCGGGTGGCGTGCTCAAATAACTCTGAATGAGGCGCGCCGCCTCCCGCCGGGGCCGGACTGCCTTGACCAGGGGGACGTATTCGCGCTGCCAGCTGACGGCAACGACCCATAGACGGCCAAGATCGGCGTGCCATTAGCAACGGTCAACAGCGGTCGGCGGCGGTACATTTGCGGCGGGGTCAGCACGAGGTCGGCCGCGTTCCAGCAGCACGAGAAGACGACTTGCAAGCAGGTGGTCCAACTTCCCAAGCTGATAGTGCGGGTTCGATTCCCGTCACTCGCTCCACTGTAAAGGTCCAGCTCGGAAGCGATTTTCGAACACTGGACTTTCGTTCTTTCTAAAACCGAGTCCCGCCTTGGGCCATTAGCGCCATTAAGAGCCCATCAGCGGACTATCAGCTGTTCCGGCCTACGATGCCAGTTCTGATCGCCAGAGTGAGTAGAACACTCCTAAGTTACTTCGCCCTGAAAAACCCTGGGCATGGTGACTGCCGGCAGCTTGAGAGGGACGATGGCCTCGATCTCTTGGCTAGAAGTGATCGAGGCCACCGTGTTTCGCACTATAAGCGGTCCCGTGCCGGCGTGGGAGTCGCTGCTGCCGCCTGAGCTGCTGCGGCTACCGGAGGAGCTGGCGCGGGTGGACGCGCTGCTGGATGACCCGGCGTTCTTCGCGCCGTTTGCGCCGCACTTCCATCCGGTACTTGGCCGGCCGTCGACTCCCATTGAGTGCTACCTGCGGCTGATGTTCCTGAAGTTCCGCTACCGGCTGGGTTATGAGAGCCTGTGCGCCGAGGTCAGCGACTCGATCTCCTGGCGGCGGTTCTGCCGGATTCCGCTGGACGGGAAGGTGCCGCATCCCACCACGTTGATGAAGCTGACCAGCCGGTGCGGTGAAGCTGCGGTGGCCGGGCTGAATGAGGCGCTGTGGGCCAAGGCGGCCGGGCAGAAACTGCTCCGCACGGCGCGGGTGCGGGCCGATACCACGGTGATCGCCGCGAACGTGGCCTACCCGACCGATGCGGGGCTGCTGGCCAAGGCGGTGGGCAAGCTGGTGCGGGCGGCGCGGCGGGTGCAGGCGGCGGGCGGGGCCACCGGGACGGTGATGACGGACCGGCGGCGGGCCGCTGGCCGGCGGGCGCGGGAGATGGCCGCCACAATGCGCGCCCGGGCCCAGCTGGGCCGGGACGAGGCCAGCCGGGCGATCCGGCGGGTGACCGGGGACCTGGCCGATCTGGCCGAGAGCGCGGCGGCGCAGGCGGCCGCGGTGCTGCGCAACGGGCGGCGAGCGCTGCCCAGGGCGCTGACGGGGCGGATGCGGGGCCGACTCCGACGGGCGCTGGGCGAGCTGGCGGTCACCATCGAGCGGACCGCCACGGTGGTGGCCCAGGCCCGGTCCCGGCTGGCCGGGCAGATGCCCGACGGCGCGACCCGGCTGGTCAGCCTGCACGACCCCGATGCGCGGCCGATCCGTAAGGGCCGCATCGACAAGCCGGTCGAGTTCGGGTACAAGGCCCAGGTCATCGACAACGACAACGGCGTCATCCTGGATTACGGCGTCCAGGCCGGCAACCCGCCAGACGCTCCTCAGCTTGCGCCGGCGGTCAGCCGGATCGCGCGGCGCGCCGGGCGCACGCCCCGTTCGGTCACCGCCGACCGCGGGTACGGCGAGCCCGCGACCGAGCGGGAACTGCAGGCTCTCGGGATACGCACGGTCGCCATCCCGCGCAGAGCCAGGCCCTCAGCCGCCCGCCGCGCCGTCGAGCATGCCCGCGGCTTCCGCAAGCTCGTCAAGTGGCGAACCGGCTGCGAAGGCCGGATCAGCTATCTCAAGCGCGGGTACGGCTGGGACCGCACCCGGCTGGACGGCCGCGACGGAGCTTCCATCTGGTGCGGGCACGGGGTATTCACCCACAACCTGGTCAAGATCAGCGCCCTTGCCAGCTGACCGACCCGCCCAGACCCGAGAATGCCGCCAGTACCGCGGCCCAAGATCAGCCTTCGGACTTTTTCAGGGCGAAGTAAGTTAGGTCGGCGGCGGGCGATCCGTCTTGGCGTGCTCTTCAGCCGCGGCAGGCACCTTGCTATTCGAGGTCAAGTACGGCGCGGAGCGCGACGTTGATCTCCATGAGCTCGCCCGGGCTTAGGCGCCCCGCGAAGTCGCCGAGGCGCTGCGGGTCGACGGCGGTAGTCTGCTCGACCAGTACCCGGACATCCTGGCCGAGTAGTTCGATGGTTGGATGGATCATGGATCCGAAGGACTTGGTTGTCGTCGGGGCTACCAGCCAGGTCGAGAGGTGCTCGTAGGCGTTGGCCTGGACGACGACGGCGTAGCGCTCGCCCTGCTGCTCGTGTCCTTGAGCCGAGCGCGGTCTCTTGAGGCGGTAGACGTCACCACGCACGGAGTTCGTCCAGTTCTTCGCGGACCGCGCGGATCTCTGCCTGATATTCAGGGTTGGCTGCCAGTCGTGCGGCGTCGGCGTGCAGGTCTTCCTGGCGTTTGTTGTGCGCGGCGATTTCGAGGGCGTGCCGGATCGCATGGGTAGGGCTGGTGCCGTCAGCCGTGAGGATAGCGAGATTCTCTGTATCCTCGGCTGTCGGACGGAATGTAATCGGATCTGCCATACAATAAGTATACAGCACCTGCCTCACGCTGGCGGAACCCATGCGCTGGGTGACAGATCCCACGGCAAGCTGCGGCCTCCAGGGCATCACACGCGGCAGGAACATGACCGTGCTCCGGGGCGGTGAACAAGGCTGGGTCCTTAGTGGTGGGTCGCCGTCAGGCGCTGCTCGAGCAGGGCTGGTCCGAGTCGGCCCTTCGATACGAAGCTCGTTGTCTGCCGAATAATCCCTATGTCTTCTAATCAAGGCGACGGCGCTGCGCCCGCCGCGCTCGCACCGGGCGTGCGGCCTAGAGGCCGACCCGCTGCGGCGCCGGACCGAGGGTCGACCGGCGTTGGCCGTCGAGCCTTTCATGTCGAACCGGACGAACCGTAAATGTCATGCCCTTATGGCACGATACCGGCATGGTGCACCCCGAACCGGGCTCCAAGCGCCATGCTGTCCGCAAAGGTGACCCGGATTCCCCGCTGTACTGGGTAGGCAACGACGAAGACTGGCGTGAGATACGAAGAAGGCCCCGTGTGGCGCTGGAATGTCCGGAGCGCTGTGGGGTTGAACTCGTCTCCGTGGAGAATGCGGCCTACCTCTACGCCCCTCGGTTTTTCCGCGTCAAGCCACCCCGGCCGTCGTGTGACCACTGGGAGCCTCCACCCGGTCATGGCGGACGGGAGGGCCCTCAGCACGACTGGTTGAAGAACAAGCTTGCGGATATCGCACGGAATCTGGGCTACACGGCGGTGGTCGAGCACTGGCCAACGCGCGCCGATGTCTACGTCGAATCCTCGCCACCGTTCTGTCTGGAAATTCAGCTGAGATCCACCAGCTTCGGTATGCGTACGCGGGCCCGCGAGAACCGCGGCGCCAAAGTCTGCTGGCTGATTCGGGACAGCCTGAACGCCCCAAGCGCCAATGAGGTGCTAACCAGAGCGCAAGCAGTCCGATTCCAGGTGATCGATGGCAGCCGCCGAGTCGCACAACCCTGGCGTGGCTCGCCGGGCGGCGCCGTTTTTGGCACTCCGCGCGTAATGGTGTTCGGGACGATCGCTGCTCCTCCCCGGGACTTGCTCAGGCGCGGCGAGGCGTGGTTCCGCATTGACGGCTATCTGGACGCTCAGCAGTTTCTCGATGAGATCTTGTCAGGGCGCCGCCGACCGTACAGCGGACCTGAACTAGGCCTCAGGCGGGCCGCATGGGCGCTGGACACAGATGTAGCCGACTACCGCGCATTCACTAAGAAGATGGCGGAACGCCAGGCTTCGCGCCCCGCACCTCAACAGTTTCAGGCGCGTGCCACACAATCCAATCCGTCCGGCGAACGAACAGGCGGCCATCCCACGGCCTGTATGCCAACGGACGACCGCGCCAGGGCCGCTATACGCGAGCAAGCAGCCATCGACCTGACGCAGCGGATTCACCAGATCGAGGCCCGGATAAGTGAACTAACAGAGCGCAAAGCCAAGCTCGCCGCGACGGGCCACCCGACTGATGGCCCGGATCTTGAACTTGGCAAGCTCACCGCACAGCTGGCGATCCTGCGCAGGCAAAATGCAATCCTGACTGAGCGGACCGCCGCCGCTCCACGACCTCCACCTTCCCCGCCGCCCAGGGCAGACCCTGGCCCGATATCGGTTCCTACTGAAAGATCTCCGCCCGCTTACCGGCCATGGTGGCTACGGCTGCTAAGACGCAGGAACACGTCATGCTGATCAGCCCGAGACATCTCCCACCCTCCTTGCTGCTCGATTGTCTCGGCCGTGGCCGCCGAGTCAAGGCCAAGCCGCACGCGGTCGCTTCGCGAGCCTTGACACAGCGGCCACGCCCGAGGGATGGCACCTATCGAGGAGGACGGGGAAGACCAGGGCGCGGCCATCAGGGCAGACCGGACCTCGGTTCGCCGGGCCATTAGCGGGCCATTAACCCCGGTGACGAGGGGTCTCTCACGGTCACTCGCGGACACCCCGCCTCGCAGGTCAGGCCATGTGACAGGCCCGGACGGCACTGCTTCCCAAGCTGATAGTGCGGGTTCGATTCCCGTCACCCGCTCCACGATAAAAATGCAGGTCAGTCTTGCTCTTCCAGGCTCGTTCGTGATCTTGCGAGTACCGGGCTTTGACCAGCCGGGCCATTAACGCTGCGGGAGTCACGATGCCGGGAAGGTTTTGCTGTTCAGGCTGACAGTCCGCGTTGGCGTCAGCCCGCGGCGCTCAGGGGCCGGATGTCGTCGAGTGCCGCGCCAAGCCTGTCCTTCTCGACCTCGAGGTCGTAGCGGGCCTGCAGGTTTATCCAGAACCGCTCCGAGGTGCCGAAGTAGCGGGCGAGCCGCAGTGCCGTGTCGGCGCTGATCCGGCGCTGTCCGTGGACGATCTCGTTGATCCGCCTGGCTGGTACGTCTACCGCCTTGGCCAGCTGGTACTGGCTCACTCCGAGCGGCCCGAGGAACTCCTCAAGGAGGATCTCGCCAGGGTGTACCGGTGCCATCACCGTCTCAGCCGCCACCGTGCTCCTCCTAGTGATAGTCCACGATCTCGACGTCTTCCGGTCCGGCTTCGGACCAGCGGAAGCAGATCCGCCACTGCCGGTTGATCCGGATGCTGTACTGCCCGGCGCGGTCACCTGCCAGCTTCTCAAGTCGGTTGCCCGGAGGCACGCGAAGATCTGCCAGGGTCTCTGCCGCGTCCAGCATCGCGAGCTTGCGCCAGGCGGCGCGCTGTGTTGTCGTGTCCAGCTTCCGCGATCGCTGCCGCTGCCAGATCGCCTCGGTGTCTTTGTCCCTGAAGGATCTCAGCACTCTCCATGATAACGCGATGCGTTATTAACGCAAGGCGTTAATAGGAACCTGCCGATCCTGGTCTCCGTCCATGGCGTCACTGACGGGTCCGACCACGATGTGTTGCCCTGCGGATGCGGACATGATCACCCGGGTCCGAGTGACTTCCCTGGCCTGGGCGGCATTCAACCACGGCATGACGGCATCCGGCCTAAGCAGCGGGTCGCCCTGCGACTAGCCGGGCCAGTTCCGGCATCCTGGGCGGCTTCGCGCAGCAGGAGGATCCCTGCGATGACCATCCAGCACCGGAGCGGAAAGACGGCAAGCCGTTCCACGGCGCCGAAGTCGCCAGCCGGAATGCCGCCTGTGAACAACAGCACGGCCGCAGTCATCGCCAGGATGCTCAGCGGCAGCGTCACCGGCCGCAGCCTCCCGAGCGGACTGCTCCGCCTGATCAGCCCAGCCAGCACGAAACCGCAGCTGCCCACCACTATGCCGGCGAACGCGCCCAGCACGTGCAGGCTCAGGTTCTCGTCCTCGGGTACCAGGCCCACCATGACCGAGCCCGCCGCGCCGGCAATCAGCAGGATCCGCGCGGCGCGGGATGCGGCACCACCTCCCCAGCAGGTCGCGGTCAGCAGCACGCCGCCCGCAAGCAAGATGCCCAGGGAAATGACCGACGCGTTCACGACGCCGTGCAGCGGCGAGCAGACATAGCGGGGCAGCGGGTACCCGCTGCCGGTGCGCTGGCAGTGGACGGCGCCCAGGTCGCTCAGAGGGTTGACCATCCAGCTGTAGGGAGTCCGCCAGGCGGCCTGCGCGACGAGCTGCGCGATCAGGTACTGGACGGGACCCGCGATCCACATGACCGCACCGACCCGGATCTTCGGCCGCCCCGTACCCATCGCTACCCAGCGCCCGCCAGGCAGGACGGCAGAAGGAGCCGAACATGAGCGGGGTGGCGGTTCATGTCGTTCCCCTGTCTTCCTGCTCGCGCGAGCGCCGCTCCGCGCCTGGCGCCGCTACTCGATACCAGCACCGTGTCGGCACCGACGGGTAGTGCCGTTGCTCAGTAATGGGTCATGACATGCGTCATCCCGCGTGTAGGTGCAGTCGGCGGGGCGCGAGGCATATCAACCCGGGAGACGCCCGCACGCAGACCAAGGTCGCCGGGCCATTAACCCCCGTAACGAGCGGTCTCTCACGGTCACTTGCGGACACCCCGTCCCGCAGGTCAGGCCATGTGACATGCCCGGACGGCGCAGATTCCCAAGCTGATAGTGCGGGTTCGATTCCCGTCACCCGCTCCACGGTTGAAGATGCAGGTCAGAGGCTTACTTGCGAGCGCCATGCCGATCTGCCGGGAACTATCACGTGTCTGCGTGGTCCGCTGTAGATCGCATCATCAGCCCTACAGGCTGACAGCGCCGACATGCTTCAGCGGCTGGGCAGGCAGCGGCCTACATTCAGGCCCGCGTGAGGAATAGAACCTGGCCTGGCTGGATCTTGGCCGTGCCGCCGAGAAGCGTGGCCAGGGCGGTTGCGATTGCGGAGGGAAAGCCGCGGTTCTGCGGGAAACTCTTAGTCGATACGAGGATCAGGCCCGCGTGAGGCTGGTCGGCGGCGCGGTAGCGGGTGTCCAGGGGGATGAAGTCCTTAATGTTGGCGGTGACCAATGCCCGTCCCTCAGCTGTCGCGTATGCGAGGATCTGGTCGTCGGGGAGCCCTACCAGGGCTGGATCGGCGACCACCGAGATGACGTCGTAGCCTTTAGTGCGGAGTTGCTGGGCAATGTCGTCAGCGAGCATCTCGTCTAGCAACAGCGGCTGGCTCATGAACTACCCGGCCAGAAGCTGACGCTCGCGCAGCCAAGCTTGCTCGGCGGTTTCCTCCGCCGCCTCAGCGGCAGCGATCTCCGCGTCGACCTCGCCTGGGTAGGTGGCCCAGTAGCGGACTGCGGTGGTCAGCAGGCGCCGTGCTATCCCGGTGTTATCGCTGACTAGGTTCAGGAGATCATCGCTGTCCAGTTCTGGCTCGGCTGCGTGAGCCGACGTGACGGCACGAATAACCTCCCAGACGTCAGGCCCTCCGGCTAGGGCGGCGCGACGTCCGGTCGGGCCGGACCGGAAGATGACACCAGGATGCTCGGCCATCCGCATGGCCTCGTCAACGAGCCGGTTTGCGGCGGAAGACAACGACATGCCAGGATTCGCCGCGACGAAGGAGGCAAGCCGGTCTGCCACCGGCGGATCGAACCTGACGGGTGTGGCGGCACGCTTACTCATGACTACATCGTAGTCGATGGGAGTCACTCCAACAATCGACTGAGCCTGCTCCCCCAGGTCGTCTGTGCCCCAATTTCGGCGCGGTGGTCGTGCCATTGACGTGCCATTAACCGGGGTAACGAAGGGTCTCTCACAGTCACTTGCGGACACCTCGCTCCGCAGGCAGGCCGCAGAACAGCCCGGATCGCACAGATTCCCAAGCTGATAGTGCGGGTTCGATTCCCGCAACCCGCTCCGCACCCCGAACCCGCAGCTCAGATGCCTTATTCATCTTGCCCGGCCTCGCCCCGAGAGTCGCCGGATTGCGGGCCGCGTGCCCGCTGCGTGCCCGATCGGCGCGGGGTGCGCTTCGCGCCAGACGCCTGCAGCTCCCGCCGGGCCATCTTGTCAAAGCGGGCCGCGCAGCGGCGCCGCTGGCGCGCTCCGTCGCCGGGCTCTGCGCTGGGGCGCCCGCCCGGCAGGGGCGCGCCGCGCTGGTCAGCTGGCGCAGGATCAATTCCGGCTCATTCAGACATCGCTGGTGCTGCGCGGGGCCATCTTCCTCGGCTTTGATTGTCCTCATCGTCCTTGCCCTGCTCATCGTGGACGTGGGCGTCGATGGCGTCGGTGAGTCGGTGGATCGATCCTAAAATTCGCCACGGTTCACCCCGAGTCTGACCGCCGCGGCTACTACACCGGTCAGGCGCGCTTGAGATCCTGCTTGACCTGCTACGTCAAAAACGTGGTGACCGGCGGTTTTGCTCGGCGTACAGTGCGGCCGGAGATCAGCGGTGTGACCGGCCTGGATCACCGGGGGCGAGCTTCCGCCACGTCTCTTTCTCGGGGTCGTATTCTTTCCGTTCGAAGAGGTACATGTCGTCGCCCAGGAGGATGAGGGAGTAGGGGCTGGGACCGGTGCCGAGGACATGGCCATGGTTGTGGATGTCGCCGGGCGGGGTGAGTGTCGCGACGTCACCGCGGTGCATGGCGCGGTCGTCTGCCAGGCGCAGTTCGGCCCGGCCGTCGTCATGGCGGACGGCGTCCCACCGCTGATGGGTCTCCACGCCACGGACCGGGGCGATCGCGACCCAGCAATGGTGGGAGTGGGTGTAGGCCATCACCCCCTCGGGCCGGTGGAACAGCACCACGCGGGGACCCCGGTCGGGCTTGACCAGCCACGTCCCCCCGGCCGACTCGGAGGGCATCTCCGCGATCAACGGGCCGAGATACTCCTCATCGGCGGCCAGCTCCACCAGGACCCGCCCCACCTGGTCCATATCGAGGATGTCGGCGGAACGCAGCTCATCCAGCTGAGCCACGAAGTGGCGCAGCGGGCCCGGGAAAGCGCCAGTGCTCACCTTCCCGCTCCTAACCCGGTCCGCCCCGGACTCGGCCTGTGCGTAGTCCGATCGGCTGACGCATCCGCCATGGCAACGGTCCCTTCCCCGAAGCTGACTGCCCGTGCGCGCGGCACGGGTCCACCGTCCCACTCAATCGCTCGGTGCAGCCCAGGGCATCACCTCCCAGGGATGAACACGACAAGGTTCAGTCGCAGCGTTCCCAAGCTGGAACCCACGTCCTCCTCGCCGCACGATGATCGCAGCCAAGTCCGCCGTGGCCCGAGGGACGGCAGCCGCGAGGAGGGCGGGGAAGGAAAAGAGGAAGGAAAAAGAAGGAGAAGGAGAAGGAGAAGGAAAAAAACACCACGATCAATGCACGCCCAAAGAGACGGTGCCTGAGTCGAAGTGACACGGCAAGACAGCCCCCAGTACTGGCGATGCCTGTGGCCAGCGGCAAGGCTTGCCACTGTCATCGGGTGGCTGATCGAGGAGCTGGACGGGTTCAGGGGCGGGCAGGGCTTACGGGGCTTACGGGGCATGCGGGAAAGCGGTGGCCGGGGCCGGGGCCGGGGGTGGGCGCGGGCATCGCCTGGGCGCAAGCGGTGACCAATGCGCAACAGCCTCTGCTGCACGCGCACCGGCCTGGACATCCAGACGCGGGAGCTGCTGAGTTTCGCCATGATCTTGTCGATGGCGGCTGCGAGCCGCGGCTGCGCGGCCACATCCGGGGCAACCTCAACGTGGGCAACGACAAGGCGACCCTGCTCAGCGGGGTAACGCAGACCCTGAACGCCATCGGCTGCCACAACGAGGTGATGCCCGAACCGCCCTAACCCGGCCGGGCAGATGCAGCCGCACCGGCCCTTCATACGGCTGGGCGGCTGCACTATCGTCCACTGGGTGGAACTGGTGCGGACCCAGCGGCTGCTGCTCAGGAACTGGGAGGACTCCGATCTCCCCGCGTTCTTCGACCTCTACTCGCGTGACGACGTGATGCGATGGCTGGGACCGCACCCGCGCCGTGCCCT
Source organism: uncultured Actinomycetes bacterium (assembly GCA_963722275.1). GTDB lineage: Bacteria > Actinomycetota > Actinomycetes > Streptosporangiales > Streptosporangiaceae > Palsa-504. The sequence continues at coordinate 336,869 of CAVRMX010000034.1, forward strand.
CGCCACCCCGGAAGAAGCACGGGAACGCCTGGACCGGTGGCATGCCCGCGAGGCAGGGCTCGACCCGCCTCTGGGGATGTGGGCGATCGTCCCGCTTATCCCGCGCACGCCGCCGCCGCCCAGCCAGCCGCAGCCGGTCGGCACGATCCCGCTGGTGCCGCTCAGCGACGCCAGCGGGCCAGCCGGCCTGATCGAAGTGGGCTGGCACCTGCACCCGGACCATCAGGGCCGGGGCCTGGCGACGGAAGCAGCCGGAGCGATCCTGGCGGCGGCGGCCAGAGCCGGGCTGGATCACGTCCTGGCCCTGACCGATCTGGACAACGTCCGTTCCCAGGCGGTAGCGGCTCGTCTGGGGATGCGCGATGAAGGCATCACCCGGCGCTGGTTCGGCCTGACTACGCGCCAGTACCGCACGGGAGCGAAATAGAACTCGGAAGACGCACCCTAGAAATGACGCACGCTAGAAATACGGATCAGGGCGGCTGCCTGAATGGAAAGGCGGAATGCCCGTCCGTTCGGGATATTTATTGGCAATTCAGCGAGCGCCGCCATGCCGCTCACCAGCGGGCTCGAGCAGGACCTTGACGGCCCCGGTGCGCCGCGAGTCCTTGATCGCCAGCACCGCCTCGTCCCAGCGCTCGAGCGGGAAGCGGTGCGTGATGACCGGCGTCAGGTCGAAACCATCGGCGACGAAGTCGAAGTAGTGCAGCATGGCGTGCTTGGCCACCCCGCCCACTTCCTCCACGCCGAACCCGTTGGAGCCAACCACCCGCAGCTCCTTGAAGTAGAGCGGCGTCCACTCGAAGCGCTTCGGCGGCTCGACGCCGGAGATGACCAGCGTGCCGCCCGTGGCCAGCAGCCGGAGCGAGGTCTCGACGGTCTCGACCGAGCCGATCGTGTCGTAGACGACGGCCGGGCCGTCCTGCAGCCAGTCGCGCTTGCTCCACGGCACCAAGGGGCTCGTCCCCATCCGCTCCGCGACCTGCGCGACGAGCTCGTCGGGGGAGGAGGACAGCACGGCGTGGGCGCCGAGGCGGGTGGCGAGCGCGGCCCGGGTGCCCGGCCGCGTGACCGCCCACACCTCGGTGCCGGGATACAGGTGCCGGAGCAGCGCGATGACCGCGAACGCCAGCGTGCCCGAGCCGTAGACCAGGACCGGCTGGCCGTCGGCGGGAGACGGCTGGCCGCCGGCGGGAGGGGGCTGGCCGCCGGCGGGAGGGGGCTGGCGGCCGGCGGGAGGGGGAGCGAGCAGGATCGAGCGCAGCGAGACGCTGACCGGGTCGGCCAGCACGGCCGCCTCGTCGCTGATGCCGTCCGGGATGGCGAACAGCTGCGACGGGTGCGCGGCGAAGCGCTCGGCGTGCGCTCCGGCGGCCGCCGCGCAGTTCCCCAGGTGGATGGAGACCGGCAGGTCGCCCGACCGGAAGTTGCGGCACCAGGGGTAACGGCCCTCCCGGCAGGCCGAACACGGCGGGTCGATGCCGCGGGGCACGCACGACAGCCACGGGTTGAGCACGACGCGCTCGCCGGTGTCCAGCCGCCGCCCGACCACCTCGTGACCGAGCACGTGCGGGAAGGACACCAGCGCCGTGAGCGGGTTGTCGCGGGAGCCGTTCAGCAGGATCTGCTTCACGTCGGAGCCGCACAGGCCGGAGAAGGTGGTCTCGACCCGCACCCAGTCCCGCGCCGGCAGCGCCAGCTCGGAAACGTCCTCCAGCCGGACGGGCGCGAACCGGGAGACGAACGCGCGCCGGTCCACCCGGCCGCCGATGGCCGAGGCCGCCTCCCGGGCCAGGCTGTGCCGGAACACCAGCGCCCTCACGTGAACCTCACAGGAAGTTGTTCGGCCAGATCATGGTCCGCCACATGTGCGCGACCGGAGAGCCGTCGAAGCCGAGCCCTTCGGCCGGCTGCCGGAAGTTCCGCCCAAGGATGTCAGAAAAGTCGTCGAAGTCCACGGTCACGGCCGGGTCGAACGAGTAGATGTCGTTGATCGTCACCAGCCGCGACGTCATGTACCAGCGGTGCCGGCGCGCCGCCTCGGCCTCCCGGCGGATGTACTCGGGCGGGCTGTAGTCCGGGCCGAAGTAGTCAATGTACGCCGAAGGGTAGCTGTACCCCGCCGACTCGTCGGCGAAGTAGCGCAGCGCCTCGTGCTTCTCGATGGCCCAGGCGACCTCCTCGTCCACGTACGGCGCGACCAGCTGCGCCCCCCAGTAGCCGTGGTTGGCCGAAAGCAGCCCGGCGATGGCGATGTCGTGCAGCAGGCACGCCGTGATCACCTTCTCGCCGAGCCCGTTCTCCCTGGCCACCCGGGCGCTCTGCAGCAGGTGCGTGCGCGGGATCGGGTCGAACCTGAGCAGGTAGAAGTCGCGCAGCGTCGGCCGTTCCGGCATCTTGGGCAGCGCCGGGTTGTCGCCCATCATGAACAGCGTGTCGGGGTGCTTCGCCTCGGCCAGCAGCGGGCCCTGGTGGCCGCGGGCAGGCGTGCCCAGGACCGCGGCGGCCGGCGGCATGATGATGCGGCGCCGGCGGTCAACGGCGTCGTCCAGCGGCTCGCGGATCCAGTTCGCCAGGCCCGCGTCCCGCAGCGAGGCCGGCAGCTCGTGCGGGAGCACCTGGGTGGACGGCGGGCGGGCTGCGGACATGTCATCACGTCCTTTCCGGGGTCGGAGGAGACCAAGACCAGCCTCCCACGGCGCCGCCACCGCGCCCTACGGCTACCTTGACCGGGCCGCGGGCCGCGGGCTACGTTGGCCCCGCCAGGGGCGGGCGCAAAAGCCAGACGCCGGCGCAAAGCCAGACGCCGGCGCGAAGGAGGCCACTGATGCCGCTCAAGATCATGCCGCACGGCCGTCTGCAGGAATGGGTCGCCGAGGAGAAGGGCTTCTTCGCCGCCGAAGGGCTGGAGTACACCTTCGTCCTCGGCGGGGACTACGGCATTCATTCCGTGCGGCGGGACGACGCCGGGGAAATCAAGGCGGGCGCGTTCGAGACGTTCGGGGCGGGGCGCGACGGCGCCGACGTGAGCTGCGCCTGCCACTGGGCCACCAACGCCGCGGCCAGCGAGGGAGCCGGCCAGCTGGTGACCGCGGCGTACTCGGTGGCGCCCTGCGCCATCGTCGTGCCGCCCGAGTCGCCGGTGCGCCGTCCCGAGGACCTGGCCGGGGTGCCGATCGGCGTCGGGTATCACTCCGGCAGCCACTTCGCCACCGTGCAGGCCCTCGAGGCCGTGCTTCCCCCGGGCGAGGTGAAGCTCACCTTCCAGGGGCCGCCCAACGAGCGCCTGGACGCGCTGCTCGAACGGCAGGTCCCGGCGGCCACCGCGTGGGGGGTGCCGCTCTACGTGGCCGAGGCCTTCGGGTTCCGCAAGATCCTGGACGCCACGTTCATGATCGGGTTCCTGGTCACCGGCTCCGAAGCCAGCAAGGCCGACGTCGACAAGTACCTGAGCGCGCTGCGCCGCGCCCAGATGGAGATCGATCTCCGGCCGGAGCTGTACAAGCACTACCACCTGCGGGCCGTGCCGGAGAAATACCGGGAGCAGGTCGACGTGCGGGCGTTCGGGACGGGCGAGCGCATCGTCTTCCTCCCGTACACCAGGGAGGTCTTCGCCGCGACCCAGCGGTGGACTGAGGCCCACGACATCTTCTCCGGGCAGTCAGGGACGCCCTCGGCCGGCTACGACGAGGCCGCCCTGGTCTGACGCAGAGCCGTTTGACGCCGAGCCGTTTGACGCAGAGCCGCTTGTTCCAGAGCCGTTTGTTCCAGATTGGGACGTTCGCCCGAAGCAAGGCCGCGCATGATGGCCTGGTCCAGCGACCAGGCAAAGCGCCAAGCCAAGGGCAAAGGAGCCGCCTCATGACCGGAACCATGCGCGCGTTCATCATCAAGCAGGTGGGGGAGACCGGGGTCGTCGAGAAGCCCATTCCCGAACCCGGGCCCGAGGAGGCGATCGTCAAGACGACCGCGTCGCTGATCTGCACCTCTGACGTCCACACGGTCAAGGGCGCCCTCCCGGTCCCCGGCGGCCGGACCCTCGGCCACGAGTCCGTCGGCGTCATCCACAAGCTCGGGTCGGCGGTGACCGGCTTCGAGGAGGGCCAGCGGGTCGCGGTCTGCGCGGTCACCCCGTGCTACCGGTGCAGCTACTGCCAGCGCGGCTTCACCAGCCAGTGCGGCGGCCCGCTCGGCGGGTACAAGTACACCGTCCAGATGGACGGCAACATGGCCGAGTACTTCGTCGTCCCGGCGGCGCAGGCCAACCTGACGCCGATCCCCGATGACCTGAGCGACGCCCAGGCCGTCTACACGTGCGACATGCTCACCACCGGCTTCATGGGGGCCGAACACGCCTACCTCCAGTTCGGCGAGACCGTGGCGGTGTTCGCGCAGGGGCCGGTCGGGCTGTGCGCGACGATGGGCGCGAACCTCATGGGCGCCGGCCGGATCATCGCGGTCGAGTCCCGTCCCGAGCGGCAGGCGCTGGCCAGGAAGTTCGGCGCCGACGACATCGTGGACTTCACCGAGGGCGACCCGGTGGCGCAGATCATGGACCTGACCGGCGGCGAGGGTGTCGACGCCGCGATCGAGGCGTTCGGCTTCCCGCAGACCTTCGAGGCGTGCCTGCGGGTCACCAAGGCGGGCGGCCGGGTGTCGAACATCGGCTACCACGGCGAGAACCCCGCCCCGCTCCAGCTGCCGCTGGACGCGTTCGGCCTGGGCATGAACGACAAGTCCATCCACACCGGGCTCTGCCCCGGCGGCAGCGAACGGATGAACCGCCTGTTCCGCCTCATGCTCTCCGGCCGGATCGACCCCACGCCGATGACGACGCACACGTTCGGCTTCGACGACGTCGGTAAGGCCTTCGCGATGATGACGACCAAGGACGACGGGATCATCAAGCCGCTGATCACCTTCGCCTGACCGCCTGCGGCCGCGGCCGGCGGCCCGGCGGCCCGTCCAGCCGACCGCCGGGCCGCACGCCCGGCCGCCTGGGCCGCCGGGGGCGCCTACTTTACGCTGATCCGGGTGCCGTGCTCTGCGCCCTCGCAGATCTCGCGCATCACGCCCGCGGCGGCGACGTCGAACACGTGCATGGTCAGGGACTGCTCGTTGGCCAGCACGAACGCGCTGGTGTCCATGATCCGGACCCCCGCGGCCAGCGCCTCGTCATAGGTCAGCCTCGTGTAGCGCACCGCGTCCGGGTTGACGTGCGGGTCGCTGTCGTAGACCCCGTCGACCCCGCGCTTGGCGACCAGCAGCGCGTCGGCGTCCAGCTCGAGCGCCCGCTGCACCGCCGGGTAGTCGGTGGTGACGTAGGGCTGGCCGATGCCGCCCGCGAGCAGCACGATCAGGCCTCGCTCCAGGTGATGGAGCGCCCGCAGCCTGATGAAGGGCTCCGCGACGCTGTGGATCGGCACCGCGGTCATCACCCGGATGTCGGTGTCCGTCCTGGCGGTCAGCGCGCCCCGGAGCATCAGCGCGTTCATGATGGTGCCCAGCATGCCGATGTTGTCCGCCTCGGCGCGGCTGATGCCCCACCCTTCGGCCATCCGGCCGCGGAAGTAGTTGCCGCCGCCGACCACCACCGCCACCTGCACGCCGAGATCGTGCACGGAGAGGACTTCCTCGGCCACCCGGGACAGGCTGGCCGGGTCCACGCCCGAGCTGCCCTCTCCGGCGAGCGCCTCGCCACTGAGCTTGACCACGACCCTGCGATAGCGAGGCACAGTCCCCGAACCCCCAATCCCGGCCACCCGGAGCGGCAACCCCGCCCACGGTACCGCATGCCCGAACCTGGCCCTCCTGCTCCTTCATCCGCCTGTCATGGACCTGACCACGCGCTTCCGGCCGGGATTTGCCACGCTTAAGCAGGTGAACGTGATCCGGAACACAGGAAAATGAGTACCGTCTCGCTGGTTACCGGCGGCAATCGCGGGATCGGCCGTGAGGTCTGCCGCCAGCTCGCCGGACGGGGCCACGCCGTCGTGCTGACCGCCCGCTCACTCGACGCGGCCGCGACCGCGGCGCGCTCCGCCGGCGCCGAACCCCTCCAGCTCGACGTCACCGAGCCCGCCAGCGTCACCGCGGCCGCGCGCTGGGTCGCCGGACGCCACGGGAAACTCGATGTCCTGGTCAACAACGCCGCCATCACCTACGACACCTGGCAGCGGGCGGCCGACGCCGACCTGGCCGTGGTCCGGGAGGCGGCCGAGACCAACCTGTACGGGCCGTGGCTCATGGTCCAGGAGTTCCTGCCGTTGCTCCGGGCCAGCGACCACCCGCGGATCGTCAACGTCTCCAGCGAGGCCGCCTCCCTGCACAGCATGGGCGCAGGCACTCCCGCCTACACCGCGTCGAAGGTAGCCCTCAACGCGCTCACCCGGATGCTCGCCGCCGAACTGCGCCGCGACCGCTTCCTGGTCAACGCGGTCTGCCCCGGCTGGGTCGCCACCGACATGGGCGGCCAGGGAGGCCGTCCCGTCGCCGACGGCGCGGCCAGCGTGGTCTGGGCCGCCACCCTGCCCGACTCCGGCCCCACCGGCGGCTTCTTCCGTGACGGCAGGCCGCTGCCGTGGTAGCCGGTCGTGGACCGCGCCTGGGAGCGAGGCGAACGATCTAGCCATGAAGCCATTTTTCGCTTATATATTCTATATACAATCAATACTTCCGAACGGGTGGTGGTGCATGTCTCCGGAACCGGTTCCTGCGGACCCCCGCGACCACGGCGGACCGGTAACCATTCCTCTTTCTGCGCCCGCGCCTCGTAGAGCAGCACAGCAGCCGAGATCGAGACGTTGAGCGAGTCCGCGGCCCCGAGCATCGGCACGAAGACGCGCTGGAACTCGGGGCGGTACCAGGCCTTCGGTATGCCATAGCGCTCCGCGCCGAGCACAAACGCCGTCCGGCGGCCGCGATAGCAGGGCGAGCGGTAATTGCGAGCGTCATCCGTATCGGCGAGATAGACGTCAAATTCGTTTTCCTGTAGCCAGTCCGCGGCTTCCTCGGGTTGCTCGAATTCGATAACCGGAACGGTGAGCATCATTCCCTGGCTCGCCCGGAAAACCTTCGGGTGGGTAAGCCTGGTTCGCCTGTTAGTCAGCACGATGCAGTCAACGCGGCACGCGTCGGCAGTCCGGATGAGCGTGCCGAGATTGCCCGGGATCTCCATGCCATCGGCCACCATGACCAGCGCGGAAGGGCCGAACTCGATGTCTTCAGGCCGCCATTCCTGCAGTTGCGCGATTGACAGCAGGCCGTCCGGCCGGTCACGTTCGGTAATGCGTTCCAGCGTCTTCGCTGAGATCTGGTAGGCGGCCTTCGCCACGGCCGCGATCTCCGCGGCCCGCAGCCGCGCTTCATCGCCGTAGGCCGCCTCTGGGCTCCAGAAGAAGACTTCCACCGGAGTACGGGTGCTGAGGAGCAGCTTGTGCGCCCACAGCCCTTCGGCGATAAACAGCTTCCTCGGGTTGGGCGCGGTGTTCTTCTCGATGGCCATCACCTGCCGGATCCGAGGGTGGCCGAGCCCTATCTGCTGCAGGTCCATGCCCAGCCCTCCCTTCGCGGCGCGCTTTCCCGGCAACCGCCATGCCCACGCCCGATCCTAGGCCAAAGGCGAGCGTTCACTAACACACCGCTATGGGCTATCCGCGCCACATGCGGGGCCTGGTTCATCCGCTCTGGCTGAAGCTGGAATTGGCACACGAGGGCCGCGCGGGCGGGGCCCTTACCGCGCAAACCCCGATCAGGGCGGGAACGCGTGTCGTGGAGTCGACGTCGGGGCGCGCAAGCTCCACAACCCCCAGCACCGCGTGCCAATATGATGGTGTCCCGCGGCAAACCGGATCATCTGCTGCGCGCTGGTGAGCATCGGCGCTACTTACCCCCTGCCGCTACTGAGGGATGCGTGCATGAGCGAGATCATCACCAGTGCGGCGAACCCGCTGGTGAAGCGGGTCCGCTCACTTGCCGGCCGTAAGTACCGGCGCCAGCAGGGCGCCTTCGTGGTCGAAGGCGCCCAGCCAGTCGGCCGCGCTGTCGAGGCGGGCTGGGAGGTCGAGGTCCTCATCGTCGCCCCCGATCTGCTCACCGGCGCCGCCGCGGCGATCGTCGCCGACCAGCGAGGGCGGGGTATCCGGGTCGCGCACGTGAGCGCCGAGTTGTTCGGGCGGATGTCGGACCGGGAAGGGCCGTCGGGGCTCGCCGCCATCGTCCGCGGCGGGCTCACGCCCCCCGGCGACCTGCCCACGGGACCCGACTCCGTGTACGTCGCCCTGCACAACATCGGCAATCCGGGAAACCTCGGCACGATCATCCGCACCGCGGATGCCACCGCGATCGCCGGCGTCATCCTCATCGGGGACACCGCCGACCCGTTCGCGCCAGCCGCCGTGAAGGCCAGCATGGGTTCACTGTTCGCCGTGCCGGTGGCGCACATCACGGACGCCGGGGCCTTCTTCCGCTGGGCCAGCGAGGCCGACGTCCGGGTCCTTGCGACCACGGGCCGGGCCGGCAGCGAACACTGGACCACCGCGTACCGCCCGCCGCTGGCGATCCTCCTCGGCTCCGAAGGCCCCGGGCTGCCCGCCGCGATACTCGAGCAGGCCGACGAGCGCATCCGCATCCCGATGACGGGCACTCCCGAATCACTGAACCTGGCGGTCGCGGCAGGGGTGATGCTCTACGAGGTGCGCCGGCAGCTCACCGTGGCCGCTCTTGCGCCGGCCCGCGCGCGGGCTAGGCCACTGCTATCCGGGGCCCGGGGCCTCGGAGTGGCCCGCGGCCTCTGAATGGTCCGCGGCATCGTCCGCGGCGTGGCCGTGGTCGGGGGCCTCGGCGAAGCGCTTGCGGCAGGCCTCGATCTCGGCTTCGGCGGCACGGCGGTCCGCCCAGGCTTGGGCCTGCACCGACTTGCCCGGCTCGATCGCCTTGTAGACCTCGAAGAAGTGCTGGATCTCCAGCCGCTGGAATTCCGGCACGTGATGGATGTCCCGCAGGTGCTCCATCCGCGGGTCCCGGGACGGCACGCACAGTATCTTCTCGTCGGCGCCCATCTCGTCCCGCATCCGGAACATGCCGATGACCCGGCAGTTGATCAGGCATCCTGGGAAGGTGGGCTCGTCGAGCAGCACCAGCGCGTCCAGCGGGTCGCCGTCATCGGCCAGGGTGTCCTCGATGAACCCGTAGTCCGCCGGGTACCTAGTCGACGTGAACAGCATGCGGTCCAGCCGTATCCGGCCGGAGGCGTGGTCCATCTCGTACTTGTTCCGCTGTCCCATGGGGATCTCGATGACGACGTCAACGTCCACTGGTTCGCTCCAGACCGGTCTGGGTGATTAACTCCATTGTCCCCGGAGTCTGGGGCAGAAACTGCGCGAGGTGGTAGGTCATGGTGCGCCGCACCCGGCTAGCGGCCGTGCTGACGCTCGCCATGATCAACGTTTTCACGCTCGCGGCGGGCATCACCGTGGCCCGCATGCTCCCGCCGCGGCTCGCGGCGCTGCAGATCCCGTCGGTCGCGGCGGGCCGGATCAGCGGCGCGGGCGCCGTGCTGGCCCCGGCGGCCAGGGGCGGCTCGCTGCCCACCGCGAGCGGGCTGCGCTCGGCCCTGGCCGGACCGCTGTCCGCGGCCGCGCTCGGCCCCCAGGTGTCGGCGGTGGTGGCCGACCCGGCCACCGGGCGGGTGCTGCTTTCCGAGGACGGGACCCGGCTCCTGACGCCCGCCTCGACCACCAAGCTCGTCACCTCCGCCGCCGCATTGTCCCTGCTCGGCCCGAACGCCACCTTCACCACCCGGGTAGTGCGCGGGACCTCGCCGGACCGCGTCATCCTGGTCGGCGGCGGTGATCCCACCCTCGCGGTGCACCCGTTCCCGGCCGGTGAGTACCCCCAGCCCGCCACGCTGGCCAGCCTCGCGGCCAAGACCGCCCGCGCGCTGAAGGCCGAAGGCCGCCGCACGGTCAGCGTCGGCTACGACGCCTCGCTCTACACCGGCCCGGGCCTGGCGCCCGGCTGGCCGGAAAGCTACGTCAGCACCGGCGACGTCACCCCGATCGCCGCCCTGGAGGTGGACCAGGGGCGGCTGACCACGGCCGGCCTCCCCGAGGACTCCGACGATCCGTACAACCTGCGGGCGCGGACCACCGATCCGGCGGGCATGGCGGCCGCCGCGTTCGCCGCCCTGCTGGCCGCGGACGGCGTCGCGGTCACCGGATCGCCGCTGGCGCAGACCGCTCCGGCGCACGCGGCCGGGATCGCCAGCGTGTCCTCGCCGCCGCTGTCGGCCGTCACGCAGCAGATGCTCGAGGAGAGCAACAACGTGATCGCGGAGAACCTCGCCCGCCACGTCGCCCTCGCGGCCGGGCAGCCCGCCTCCTTCAGCGGGGCGGCCGCGGCGGTGACCAGCGAACTGAGACGCCTCGGCGTCAGCAGCGGCCTGCACTTGGTGGACGGCAGCGGCCTGTCCCCGCAGGACGCGATCGCGCCCGCCACCCTGGTCAAGGCGCTCGAACTGGCCGTCACCGGCACGAAAACACGCGCGCTGCTTGCGGGCCTGCCGGTGGCGGGCTTTTCCGGCACGCTGTCGGCCGGGCAGAGCGTGTTCGCCGGCATCGGCGGCGCCGCCCTCGGCTCGGTCCGGGCCAAGACGGGCAACCTCGGCACGGTGACCGCGCTGGCCGGGCTGGTCACCGACAGGAACTCCAGGACGCTCGTGTTCGCCTTCATGGCCGACCGGATCCCGGCCGAGGGGATGCTGCGCACGGCCGCGAACGCGATCGACGAGGCCGCCGCCGCGCTGGCTAACTGCGGCTGCCGGTGACACGAGCACTATCTTCACCACGTACCGTTGGACTGTGAGCAGCGCGCAGATGATCGACTGGGACATCGCCATTTCCACCGGAACCCGGTGGGCCAGGCCCGGGCCGCAGGTGAGCCTGGCCGAGGCGCGGCGGACGGTCTCAGAGCTACGTGACCTGGCCGGTGCCGTGCAGCAGCCGGTCTACGACGTCACCGGAATGTCGGCTACCCGCGACGGATCCCTGGGCCGGGTCGCGGTGGTGGACCGGCCAGGGTGGATACGAGCCAACGTGGACGGCTTCCGCGTCGTGCTCGAGCCGCTGGTGGAACAGCTGAAGGAACGCGCCCCCGGCGGATCCAAGGCGCCAGGCGGCGGGGTGATGACCGCGGTGGGATCACGGGTCACCGGCATCCAGGCCGGGCTGATCCTGGCCTACCTGTCGTCCCGGGTGCTCGGCCAGTACGAGCTGTTCCTGCCGCCGGAGACGTCCCCGGTCGACGGTGAGCAGCCGGGCCGGCTCACCCTGGTGGCGCCCAACATCGTCATGGTCGAGCGCGAGCTCGGCGTCGACGCGCACGATTTCCGGCGCTGGGTGTGCCTGCACGAGGAGACGCACCGGCTGCAGTTCACCGCGGTGCCCTGGCTGCGGGACTACGTGCAGAGCCAGATGACCGAGTTCCTGCTCGCGTCCGAGCTCGACCCCGCGGCGATCCTGCAGCGGATCCGGTCGGCGGCCGACGCGATGGCGGGCGCGGTGCGCGGCGGCGACGGCGGCAGCCTGATCGACGCGGTGGCCACGCCGAGGCAGAAGGAGATCATGGACCGGCTGACCTCGGTCATGACGCTGGTCGAGGGGCACGGCGACTACGTGATGGACGCGGTCGGGCCGCAGGTGGTGCCCTCGGTCGAGCAGATCAGGGAGCGGTTCAACTCCCGGCGCGGATCGAGCGGCCGGATCGAGCAGACCATCCGCCGCATCCTCGGCATCGACCTCAAGATGAAGCAGTACGCGGAGGGCTCCAGGTTCGTCCGCGCGGTCGTGGACGAGGTCGGCATGGCCGAGTTCAACAAGGTATGGACTTCCCCGGAGACCCTGCCGACCAGGGAGGAATTCACCGAGCCGCACCAGTGGGTGGAGCGGGTCGCCTCCGGCTCCTAGCCAGCATGGGTCCCGGCGTCGCGGTCGCCGAGGTCCGCAACGCGGTCCGGGCCTGCCTGTCCGACCTGGCCGCCGGTGACCTGGTCCTGGTCGCGTGCTCCGGCGGCGCCGACTCGCTCGCGCTGGCCGCGGCCGCCGCCTTCGTGGCGCCGCGGCTGGGCCTGCGGGCGGGCGGGGTGACCGTCGATCACGGGTTGCAGCCAGGTTCGGCCGAACGGGCCGGGGAAGTCCTCGCCCTGCTGGCCAAGCTCGGCCTCGACCCGGTGCGTGGCGCCACCGTGACGGTGCCGCCGCCCGCGGCGGCCGCGGGCCCGGAAGCCGCGGCCCGCCAGGCCAGGTACGCCGCCCTCGACGCGGCCGCCGACGAGTACGGCGCCGTCGCGGTCCTGCTCGGCCACACCCTCGACGACCAGGCGGAGACCGTCCTGCTCGGGCTGGCCCGCGGATCCGGCGGCCGGTCGCTGGCCGGGATGCCCGCCCGGCGCGGTCCGTACCGCCGGCCGCTGCTGACCGTGCGCCGGACGGCCACCGGTGCCGCGTGCGCCGAGCTGGGCCTGGAGCCCTGGCAGGACCCGCACAACCGCGACTTCCGCTTCACCCGGGCCCGGGTGCGCCATCAGGCGCTGCCCGCGCTCGAGGCCGCGCTCGGTCCTGGCGTGGCCGAGGCGCTGGCCCGCACGGCCAGCCAGCTGCGCGCCGACGCCGAGTGCCTGGACGACCTCGCGTTCGCCGAAAGCGGACAGCTGCGCGGCCGCGGCTCGGATCCGGCCGGGCTCGACGGCGGCTGGCTGCGGGCGCTGCCCGCCGCGATCAGGACGCGGGTGCTGCGCGACGCGGCGATCATGGCGGGCTGCCCGCACGGGGCGCTCACCGCCGGGCACGTCGAGGCGATCGACGCCCTGGTCACCGGGTGGCGCGGGCAGCGATGGGTTGACCTGCCGGGCGGGGTGCGAGCGCGCCGCCAGGCTGGCAAGGTGTGGTTCACCAGCAGCGCGACAGGCAAATCCGAGGGTGGGAAATCCGTTGGACGAACGTGACATGGGTGCCGAGCTGAAGCAGGTGCTCATCACCGCCGAGCAGCTGCGGGCGCGCACCGGCGAGCTCGCGGCGCAGATCGACGCCGACTACGCCGGCCGTGACCTGCTGCTCATCGGCGTGCTCAAGGGCGCGGTCATGGTGATGGCCGACCTCGCCCGGGCCATGCACCTGCCGGTGCAGATGGACTGGATGGCGATCTCGTCCTACGGCTCGGGCACCAAGTCCTCCGGCGTGGTCCGGATCCTCAAGGACCTCGATACCGACATCACCGGCCGGCACGTGCTGATCGTGGAGGACATCGTGGACTCCGGGCTCACCTTGTCCTGGCTGGCCGGCAACCTGCGCTCGCGCGGGCCCGCGTCGCTGGCCGTCTGCGCCATGCTCCGCAAGCCGGGGTCGGCCCAGATGCAGGTGGACGTCGCCTACACAGGATTCGACATCGGCGATGAGTTCGTCGTCGGGTACGGCCTTGACTATGCTCAGCGGTATCGCAATCTGCCATTCATCGGGACCCTCGCTCCGGCGGTGTACGGGGGCAGTTAAGGCCCGGCAGGCAGGGGAACACAATCTGACACGGGAAGCGTTGTCTTTCCAGGCGTTGCACCACGCGGTGTACCGTCGTAGTTTTACGGCTCGCGGCCGCCGGTGTAGCACGGGCTGCGAGGGTGGATGGCCATCCCGCCGGCGGTCGACGGGAATGTGAAGCTGGTCAGGAGGGAACGGCCCTGAGCCCAAGGGGCCGCTCATCGATGGAGCTAAGGCGCTTTTTCCGAGCCCCGCTGCTGCTAATCGCCGTGGCGGTGCTGTTGCTGCTTTTCGTGCTCGACTATGCGAACTCGGGGAGCTCATATAAGCAGGTTGACACCTCTGCGATCGTCAAGCTCATCGATCAGGGCCAGCTCAAGAGCGCGCTGCTGGTCGATAAGAACCAGACGGTCCAGGTCACCACCAAGAGCGGCCAGAACCTCGAGGCGTCCTGGGTTTCCGGCCAGGGCCTGCAACTGCAGGAGAAGCTGCAGCAGCAGTTCGAGCAGGGCAACCTGAAGCAGGGATACAACGTCAGCATCCCGAAGAGCAACGCGCTCCTCGACCTGATCCCGACCGCCCTCATCTACCTGGTGATCTTCCTGCTGTTCTTCTTCATGCTGTCGCAGATGCAGGGCGGCGGCTCGCGGGTGATGAACTTCGGCAAGTCCAAGGCGAAGCTGGTTTCCAAGGACACCCCGAAGACGACGTTCGCCGACGTGGCCGGCGTGGACGAGGCCATCGAGGAACTGCAGGAGATCAAGGAGTTCCTGCAGAGCCCGGCGAAGTTCCAGGCCATCGGGGCCAAGATCCCCAAGGGCGTGCTGCTTTACGGCCCGCCGGGCACCGGCAAGACCCTGCTCGCCCGGGCGGTGGCCGGCGAGGCCGGCGTGCCGTTCTACTCGATCTCCGGCTCGGACTTCGTCGAGATGTTCGTCGGTGTCGGCGCGTCCCGGGTCCGTGACCTGTTCGAGCAGGCCAAGGCCAACGCCCCGGCGATCGTGTTCGTGGACGAGATCGACGCCGTGGGGCGGCACCGCGGCGCGGGCCTCGGCGGCGGCCATGACGAGCGCGAGCAGACGCTGAACCAGATGCTGGTCGAGCTGGACGGCTTCGACACCAAGGGCGGCGTGATCGTGATCGCGGCCACCAACCGGCCCGACATCCTCGACCCGGCGCTGCTGCGTCCCGGCCGCTTCGACCGCCAGATCGTGGTGGCCCAGCCGGACCTGGCCGGCCGCAAGGGGATCCTGAAGGTGCACGCCCGGGGCAAGCCCATCGCGCCCGACGCCGACCTCGACATCATCGCCAGGCGCACGCCCGGCTTCACCGGCGCCGACCTGGCCAACGTGATCAACGAGGGCGCGCTGCTGACCGCGCGGCACAACGGCAAGCAGATCACCATGGAGTCGCTCGAGGAGGCCATCGACCGGGTCATGGCGGGTCCGGAGCGCAAGAGCGTGCTGCTCTCGGAGAAGGAGCGGAAGGTCATCGCCTACCACGAGGGCGGCCACGCGCTGGTCGGCCACGCGATGCCGCACGCCGATCCGGTGCACAAGGTGACGATCATCCCGCGCGGCCGGGCGCTCGGCTACACCAGCGCGCTGCCGACCGAGGACAAGTTCCTCGTCACCCGGGCCGAGATGCTGGACCAGCTGGCCATGCTCCTAGGCGGGCGCACCGCCGAGGAGCTGATCTTCCACGAGCCGACCACCGGCGCGGCCAACGACATCGAGAAGGCCACCCAGATCGCCCGCGGCATGATCACCGAGTACGGCATGAGCGAGCGCCTGGGCGCGCGCAAGTTCGGCCACGGCGACGGCGAGCCGTTCCTGGGCCGGGACATGTCGCACAACCGGGACTACTCCGAGGAGATCGCCTCCTCGATCGACGAGGAGATCCGCCGCCTGATCGAGTCCGCGCACGACGAGGCGTGGGAGGTCCTGGTCGAGTACCGCGACGTGCTCGACGCGCTGGTGCTCCGCCTGCTCGACAAGGAGACGGTGTCCAGGCCCGAGGTCCTGGAGCTCTTCGCGTCGGTGCAGAAGCGGCCGGTCCGCGGTTCGTACACGGGGTACGGCAAGCGCCTGCCCTCGGACCGCCCGCCGGTGCTCTCGCCCAAGGAACTCGCCCTCGCGGCCGCTGACCCCAGTACGGGCAACGGCGGCATGGCGCTGCCCGCCAACGGCCAGTCCTTCGGCTTCAACCCCAGCGACAACTTCAGCCCCGGCGACAACGAGCCCAGCGACACCGAATGACGCCCGACGCCAGGGCCGCCGGGGAGGACGGTGGCGAGTTCGACCTGCCGCGCATCGAGCGCGCGGTCAGGGAGATCCTGCTCGCGATCGGCGAGGACCCGGAGCGCGACGGCCTGGTCGATACCCCGGCCCGGGTCGCGCGGGCCTACGCCGAACAGTTCGGCGGCCTGCGGCAGCGCCCGGAGGACGTGCTCACCACCGTCTTCGACGCGGGCCACGACGAGATGGTCATCGTCCGCGACATCGAGGTCTACGCGACCTGCGAGCATCACCTGGTCCCGTTCTTCGGCGTGGCCCACATCGGCTACATCCCGAACGTCAAGGGCCAGATCACCGGGCTG
The DNA here is from genome assembly GCA_963722275.1 of uncultured Actinomycetes bacterium. Classification (GTDB taxonomy): domain Bacteria; phylum Actinomycetota; class Actinomycetes; order Streptosporangiales; family Streptosporangiaceae; genus Palsa-504. The sequence goes on from CAVRMX010000034.1 coordinate 352,994, forward strand.
TCCAAGCTGGCCAGGCTGGTCGATGTCTACGCCCGGCGACCCCAGGTGCAGGAGCGGATGACCAGCCAGATCGCCGACGCCCTGGTGGAGAGCCTGGAGCCGCGGGGCGTGGTGGTGGTGATCGAGGCGGAGCACCTGTGCATGGCCATGCGCGGGGTGCGCAAGCCGGGCGCGCGGACGGTAACCTCGGCGGTGCGCGGCGCCTTCCGCGACAGCAACATCACCCGGGCCGAGGCGATGAGCCTCATTTACGGCCGCCGCTGAACTTACGGCTAGCACTGAACCTACGGCCAGCACTGAACCTACGGCCAGCACTGAACTTACGGCTAGCACTGAATTACGACTTGCACTGAACTGAAACGCCGCCGGGCGCGTCTACTGGTTTAAGCCCGCGGCCCGCGAGGGCCACCGGGGGACGCCGAAGGCAATTTCCTGTATTTCCGGTGGTGGTCGCGGACTCCGTTCTCGTTGGACTGGGGCCTATGCCTACGCTTGGGAGGTACCGTGATAGCTGGACGCGGGGCGGCGCGATGACCACGCTGATCCATCGTGCTCTAGGGCCTGACAAGAAAGCGGCCGAGATGAGCGACAGCGACGACGCTGGACACGCCCACCGGGCGGACGAGGCCACGGCCAAGCCCGGCGGCACGCAGGCTCCGGCCGGCCCGCAGGCGCCCGCCGTCACGCAGGCTCCCAATGGCACGCAGGCGCCCGCCGGCACGCAGGCTCCGAATGGCACGCAGGCGCCCGCCGGTGCTCCCGGCCCCGATGAGCGCCAACAGCGCGCCTGGGTGCCGGGCTGCGCGGCGCTGCTGACCGCGCTCATCGGCCTGTCGGACATCCTCAACATCCTCCGGCCCGACCTGGTGCACCGGCTGCACAAGATCAACTACCTGGTGCCGGGGACGCTGACCAACGTCACCCGCAGCGCGGACGTCCTCATCGGGCTGATGCTGCTGATGCTGGCGCACGGCCTGCGCCGCAGGAAGCGCCGCGCCTGGCAGGCGGTGGCCGCGCTGCTCGCCTTCGACATCGCCATCCATTTCATCCACTCGCAGCGGATCCTCACCGCCGTCGTGGCGCTGGTGGTCCTCATCGCGCTGCTCTACTTCCGGGACGAGTTCTACGCGGAGGGCGACCCGCGCACCCGGTGGCGGGCCCTGTGGGTGTTCGCCGGCCTGATCGTGGCCGACGTGGCCATCGGCCTGACCTACATCCTGGCGGCCAGGGGGCTGGCCCAGGACTACTCGCTGGGCCAGCGCGTCGAGGAGGTCATCACCGGCCTGGTCGGGGTGTCCGGGCCGGTGCAGTGGACGCCGGAGGCCCGCGGCGACCTGTTCGGCATCTTCAGCAGCGCGCTCGGCATCTTCACCCTGCTGGTCACCGCGTACCTGTTCCTGCGCCCGGCCGAGCCCCGCGCCCGGCTGGGCGGCACGGACGCGGGCCGGGTCAGGGAACTGCTGGCCAAGCAGGGGGACCGGGACTCGCTCGGCTATTTCGCGCTGCGCGACGACAAGAGCGTGATCTGGTCGCCGACCGGCAAGGCCTGCATCAGCTACCGCGTGGTGTCCGGGGTGATGCTGGCCAGCGGCGACCCGATCGGCGACCCGGAGGCGTGGCCCGGCGTGATCGGGCCGTTCCTGGACGAGGCCAAGCGGCACGCCTGGGCGCCGGCCGTGATGGGCTGCAGCGAGCTCGGCGCGGAGGTGTGGTGCCGCGAGGGCGACCTGACCGCGCTCGAACTCGGCGACGAGGCGATCGTGAACACGACCGACTTCAGCCTGGCCGGCCGGTCGATGCGGAACGTCAGGCAGATGGTCAACCGGGTGGCCAAGCACGGCTACGTCGCCGAGGTCCGCCGGGTGGGCGACATACCGCCGAAGGAACTCGACGCCATCGTCAGGGCCGCGGATTCCTGGCGCGGCAGCCACACCGAACGCGGCTTCTCGATGGCCCTCGGCCGGATCGGCGCGCCCGGCGACGACGACTGCGTGCTCGCCACCGCGACCGAGGACGGGGCCGTCCGGGCGGTCCTGCAGCTCGTCCCCTGGGGGCCCGACGGCCTGTCCCTCGACCTGATGCGCCGGGACAAGAACGCCCAGCCCGGGCTGAACGACTTCCTCATCGTGGAGACGATCAAGGCCGCCTCGGACCTCGGCGTGAAGCGCATCTCGCTGAACTTCGCGGTCTTCCGGGCCGCGCTCGAGCGCGGCGAGCGGATCGGCGCCGGCCCGGTGCTGCGGGCCTGGCGGTCGGTGCTCATCTTCATGTCCAAGTGGTTCCAGATCGAGTCGCTGTACAAGTTCAACGCCAAGTTCTGCCCCGTCTGGCAGCCGCGCTTCTTCGTCTTCCCGAGCACCAAGGACGCGCCCAGGATCGCGCTGGCCGCGCTGGAGGCGGAGGCGTTCCTGGTCTGGCCGCGGCTCGAGCTGCGCCGGATCGCGCGCAAGCTCGGCCTGTCCCGGAGGGGCCGGGGGGTACGGGTGGCGGGTAGCCCCCCGTGATCGGGGGGTCCAGGGGGGTCGTCCCCCCGGATCAACAGCTGCCCCGCGCGGACCGCTGCCTGGTGATGGGCGTGGTGAACGTCACGCCTGACTCGTTCTCCGACGGCGGCCAGTGGTACGGGGCGGACGCGGCCATCGCGCACGGGCTTGAGCTGGCGGCGCAGGGCGCGGACATCGTGGACGTGGGCGGCGAGTCGGCCAGGCCGGGGGCGCAGCGCGTCACCGAGGACGAGGAGCTGCGGCGGATCGGCCCGGTGGTCACCGAGCTCGTCCGGGCCGGGCTGCCGGTGTCCATCGACACGATGCGGGCGCGGGTGGCGGAGTTCGCCCTGGACGCGGGGGCGCGGCTGGTAAACGACGTGAGCGGCGGCCTGGCCGACCCGGACATGCCCCGGCTGGTCGCGGCGGCCGGGGTTTCCTACGTGGTGACGCACTGGCGCGGCCACAGCCATGACATGTACTCGCGCGCGGTCTACGCCGACGTGGTGACCGAGGTCCGCGACGAGCTGGCCCGGCGGGTGGACGCGGTGCTGGCGGCCGGGGTGGATCCCGGCCGCATCGTGCTCGATCCCGGCCTCGGGTTCGCCAAGCGGGCCGAACACAACTGGCCGCTGCTCACTCATCTCGCCGAGCTGAGCACGCTCGCCGGAAGCACCTTCCCCGTCCTGGTCGGGGCGTCCAGGAAGCGGTTCCTCGGCCACCTGCTGGCCGGCCAGGACGGCGTGCCCCGGTCGTTCGGCGGCTGTGACGGGGCCACGGTGGCGGTCACCGCGCTGGCCGCCGCGGCCGGCGCCTGGTGCGTGCGCGTGCACCAGGTGCCGCTGAACGCGGACGCCGTCCGGGTCGCGGCCGCCTGGCGGGCCGCCGCGCTCGCGGACGCAGCAGGCGCAGCGGACGCAGGGGGCGCAGCGGGCCCGCCGCTGCCGGTCACCGGCCGGTCCTGACCGTGCGTCAGCGCGCCGTGCTGGCCGTCGGCAGCAACCTGGGCGACCGGCTGGGTACGCTGCAAGGGTGCGTGCAAGCCATCGGCGGCCTTCCGGATACTGACGTGCTCGCCATCTCGCCCGTCTACGAGACCGCCCCGGTCGGCGGTCCGGCCCAGCCCGACTACCTGAACGCGGTGCTGATCGCGCGGACTGGCCTGGACCCGCTCGGCCTGCTGGCGGCGACCCAGCGCATCGAGGCGGATTTCGGCCGGGTCAGGGCCGAACGGTTCGGGCCCCGTTCCCTCGACATCGACATCATCGCGTACGCGGACGAGGTCGGCGGCGACCCGGTGCTCACCCTGCCCCACCCGCGCGCGCACGAGCGGGCGTTCGTCCTCGCGCCGTGGCACGACATCGATCCCGGGGCGAGCCTGCCCGGGCGCGGGCCGGTGGCGGCCCTGCTGGCCGGGCTGGGCCGCGGCGGCGTCCGGCGCCGGCCGGACCTGGCCCTCGGGGCCGTGATACCGGAGGCCGGGACACCATGAGGCCGACCCGTGTGTCGACGCTCGTGCTGGTCGCCGTGGTCTGCGCGGTGGCGGGCTGGCTGCTGCTGCGCTCGGTGTACCAACGGCTGCCCCCGCTGCCGTGGACGGCCGTGCCCGCGCTGCTGATCGCCGCCCTGGCCGAGGCGTGGACCGGCCGCGACCTGAAGGCGCGGATCGCCGGCCGGCGCGGCCTGAAGCCGGCCGCGCCGCTGTTCGTCTCGCGGATGGTGGCGCTGGCCAAGGCGAGCTCGCTGGCCGGGGCGATCATCGCCGGGGTCGCGGCGGGCTTCGACGTCTACCTGAGCGGCTCACTGACCGCCAGCGTGCCGCGCGAGGACGCGCTGACCGCGGTGATCACGTTCGTCGCCGCCGTCATCCTCGTCTGCGCCGCGCTGTACCTCGAGAACTGCTGCCGGGTGCCCGACGACGGGGACGGCGACCAGCCCCAGGCTCCGTGACCGCCGTCGGCCCGGCGCCGGTCCGGGCCGCCCGGCGCCCGCCCGGCTCATCACCCGCCCGCTGCTGGTCAGGTTCGTCTCCGTGGTCGGCACGGCCACGAGCTTCTACCTGCTGCTCTCCGCGGTCCCGCTGTACGCCAGGTCGGCCGGGGCGAGCGCCGGCACGGCGGGCCTGACGACCACCGCGCTGACGCTCTCCAGCGTGGCCGCGTACCTGGTCACGCCCAGGCTGATGGCCCGCTACGGCAGCCGCCTCGTCCTGGCTCGCCTCGGTCCCCTGGCTGCCAGGCTCCCGCGTCTGGCCGGCCCGCAGCGACGGCATCGTGGCCGCCCTGCGCAACCCCGCCCTGGTCCGCCCGGCGGCCACGTTCTCGGCCACCACGATGGCGGTCGGCATCATCGTCACCTTCCTGCCGCTCGCGGTGGCCAGGCCCGGGGCCGACGTCGCCGCGCTGGCCCTGCTGGTCCAGCCCGCGGCGGCCATCGCCGGGCGCTGGCTGGCGGGCCGGCACGGTGACCATCACCGGGACCAGCCCAGCGAACGGCAGGGGCCCGCGGGGCTGCTCGTGCCCGGCGTGCTCACCGCCGCGGCCGGCGTGCTGCTGCTCAGCCTGGCCGCGGTCCCGGCCGCGGTGATCGCCGGGGCCGCGGTGTTCGGGGCCGGGTTCGGCGTCACCTCGAACGTGACCCAGACGCTGATGTACGACCGGGTGGCCGAGTCCGGGTACGGCGCGGCCAGCGCGGTGTGGAACCTCGCCTACGACGGCGGCATGGGCCTGGGCGCGGCGGGCTTCGGGGTGCTCGCGCTGCACACCGGGTACCCGGCCGCCTTCGTGCTGACCGCGGCGGCCATGCCGGCGGTGCTGGCCGCGGCCGGGGCGCCGGGGCGGCGCGGGGACAGGCGCCCGGACCGTTCGGGATAAATTCTTTTGATCCGAACGGTCCCAGGTGACGGCCCGCCCGCCACCAGGGCGGCACCGGTAGCCGGCCGGCCGCTGCGCACCTAGCCTTGGGCTTGTGGGCACGCGCATCTTCGGGCTCAGGAACCAGTACAGCGTCGTCTTCTCCGCCGGCGGGCCGCTGCCCGCGGAGGATGCGGGGCGCCGCCTGTTCGGCCCCGTCGTGTCCGGAGGCCAGGCCACCGGCGTACTGCTCCGGAACGGTGGCCGGCTGTATCTGGACGTGGCCAGCCGTCCGGAATACGCGACACCGGGCTGCGGCAGCGTGCTGGACCTGGTGGTGCGTGACAAGGCGGGCGAGCGGATCCTGGAAGGGCTGCTCGCAGACGCAGGCCAGCGGCTGCGCGAAGAGGGCATCGCCGGCGATATCTCGGTCTTCAAAAGCAACGCCGGCCCGGCGGGCAGCTCGTGCGGCTGCCAGGAGGACTACCTGGTCGCCCCGCGCGGCACGTTCGGCCAGCTGGCCGACATCCTGATCCCGTTCCTGGTCACCAGGCAGCTCATCTGCGGCCCGGGCATGGTGGCGCGGACTTCGCGCGGCGCCGTGTACTGCCTCAGCCGGCACACCGGGCACAGCCTGTCGCCGGCGGCCACCCGGTCCAGGCCGCTCATCAATACCCGCGACGAGCCGCGCGCCGCCGCGGGGATGCGGCGGCTGTCCGTGATGGTCAGCGACCCCGCCATGAGCGAGACCACCACGCTGCTCAAGGCGGGCGCCACCGACCTTGTGCTGCGCATGGCCGAGGTGGCCACCAGGATGCCGGGCCTGACCCTGGACAACCCGGTCCAGGCCCTCGGTGAGGTCAGCCGCGACATCACCGGGCGCCGCCGGGTGCGGCTGGCCGGCGGCCGGCAGGTGAGCGCGCTCGACATCCAGCGCGAGTACCTGGCCAGGGCGAACGACTTCACGGACAAGCGCGGCGCGGACGCGATCGGCAGGCGCGTCCTCGATTTGTGGGGGCGGGCGCTGCACGCGATCGGGGCAGGGAACCTCGACGGCATCGCCCGGGAGATCGACTGGGTCATCAAATACCAGCTCATCGAGCGGTACCGGGCAGCGCATGACCTGCCCCTGTCGGCGCCGGCCCTCGCCCGGGCCGACCTGGCCTACCACGACGTCCACCGCGGCCAGGGCCTGTACTACCAGCTGCAGCGCAGCGGCGCGGTCGACAGGACCGCCCGTGACATCGACATCTTCGAAGCGAAAACCGTCCCGCCGGCCCCCGGCCGCTACCGGCAGGCGGGCTGATTCCGCTCCTGCTGGACCGTCATATCCCGGAGAAAACCCCCGGCCGGCTCCAGCCCGGCCGATTACCGACGATAGTTACTTCGGCGGCCTCTGAGCGCCGTAGCTGAGTTTCCCGGCAGGCGCCGGGCCCCGCTGGGGGTCCGGCGCCTTCGGCATGACTATCCTGGTCACGCACCAACCCCGTCCGGTACCCGCCGAGGACTGGAACGAGATGACCCCTGACAGCAGCCCGCGCCCTAGCCCTGAATCCGCGGCCGCGGATACGGCCGCCGGCCGCCCGGCCCGGCTCGCGGTCGGCATCATCGGCGCCGGGCGCGCGGGCACCGCGCTCGGCGCGGCCCTGGCCCGGGCCGGCCACCACGTCGTGGCCGCGTCCGCGGTGTCGGACGCCTCGCTGCGCCGGGCGCACGCGAACTTCCCGGGCGCGGTGATCACCGAGCCCGGCCAGGTGCTCCGCCGCTCCGACCTGGCCATGCTCACCGTGCCCGACGACGCCCTGCCCGGCCTGATCGCCGGGCTGGCGGCGACCGGGGCGCCGCTGGAGGGCCGCATGCTGGCCCACGCCAGCGGGCGGTACGGCATATCGGTGCTCGAGCCGGCCGTGCGCCAGGGCGCGCTCCCGCTGGCGCTGCACCCGGTGATGACGTTCACCGGCCGCGCCGACGACGTCGAGCGGCTGCACGGCACCTGCTTCGGGGTGACCGCGCCCGAGGTGCTCAGGCCCGCGGCCGAGGCGCTGGTGATCGAGATGGGCGGCGAGCCGGTGTTCATCGCCGAGGAGCGCAGGGACCTGTACCACGCGGCCATCGCGGGCGCCGCCAACCACCTGATCACGCTCGTGGCCCAGGCCATGGACCTGCTCAGGACGGCCGGGGTGGCCGAGCCCGCGCGGCTGCTCGCGCCGCTGCTCTCCGCGTCCCTGGACAACGCGCTGCGCTTCGGCGACGCGGGCCTGACCGGGCCGGTCGCCCGCGGCGACGCGGCCACGGTGGCCGCGCACATGGCCGCGCTCGAGGCCGCCGCGGGCACCTCGGCCGCCGCGGGCACCTCGGCCGCTGCGGCGGCGGGCGCCGCGTCCACCTCCCCGGGGGCCGCGTCCGCCTCCCCGGGGGCCGCGTCCGCCTCCCCGGGGGCCGCGGTGGCCGCCTACGTCGCCATGGCCCGGCTGACCGCGGATCGCGCGCTCGCGGCCGGGATCCTCTCCCCGGCCGACGCGGAACGCCTGCTCGACGTGCTCGGCGGCCGCCCGTGACCGGCGGCCCGCCCGTGCTTTGCGGCCCGCCCGTGACCGGCGGCCTGCGGCTCGCCGCTACCCGGACCGAACTGGCCGCCGCGCGGGCCGAACTAGCCGGGCCCGTCGTCCTGGTGCCGACCATGGGGGCGCTGCACGCCGGCCACGAGCGGCTGCTGCGGGCGGCCCGCACGCTGGCCGGGCCGCGGGGGAGCGTCATCGTCTCGATCTTCGTCAACCCGCTCCAGTTCGGGCCGGCCGAGGATCTCGACCGCTACCCGCGGACCCTGGCGGAGGACCTGGCCATGTGCGGCCGGGCGGGAGTGCGGCTGGTCTTCGCCCCGCCCGCGGCCGAGATGTATCCCGGCGGCCAGCCGGAGGTGACCGTCGACCCGGGTCCGGTGGGGCGGCTCTTCGAGGGCGAGTTCCGGCCGGGCTTCTTCGGCGGCGTGCTGACCGTGGTGCTGAAGCTGCTGCACCTGACCCGGCCCGCCGTGGCGGTGTTCGGCCAGAAGGACGCGCAGCAGCTCACCCTGGTCCGGCGGATGGTGACCGACCTGAACCTGGACGTGGTGATCGAGCCCGTGCCGACCGCGCGCGACGCCGACGGGCTCGCGATCTCGAGCCGGAACCGCTACCTGTCCGCGGCCGACCGGGCGGTGGCGCTCGCGCTGCCGCGGGCGCTGCGGGCCGGGCAGGCCCGGGGCGCCGGGGACGCCGGGAGTTCCGGGGACGCCCGGGGTCCCGGGGATGCCGCCGCGGTGCTCGCCGCCGCGCGGGACGCGCTGCGCGCCGAGCCCGCCCTGGCGGTCGACTACGTCGCGGTGGTGGACCCGGGTACGTTCGGGCCGCCGGGGCCCGGGCCCGCGCTGCTGGTGGCGGCGGCGAGGGCGGGCGGGACCCGGCTGATCGACAACATGCCCGTCGTGCTGGCGGATACCACGGAAGGGCCGGCTGGCCATGCTGCTCACCATTGACATCGGGAACACCAACACCGTGCTCGGGGTCTTCGACGGCGACCAGGTGATCGAGCACTGGCGGATCGCAACGGTCCCGGACCGGACCGCGGACGAGCTCGCCGTGGTGCTGCACGGCTTGCTCGAGGGTAGCAACGCGTTTACGGAAAGGGATATCGGCGGCATATCGCTGTGCTCGACCGTGCCTTCGGTGCTACACGAGATGAGAGAGATGTGTGAGCGCTATTACGGTGACCTGGAAACGGTCATCGTCGAGCCGGGCGTAAAGACCGGGGTGCCGGTGCGGACCGACAACCCCAAGGAAGTGGGCAGCGACCGGATCATGAACTCGCTCGCGGCGGTGCACCTTTACGGCGGGCCGGCCATTGTCGTGGATTTCGGCACCTCCACGAACTTCGACGCGGTGAGCGCGCGCGGTGAGTTCGTCGGCGGCGCACTTGCGCCGGGCATCGAAATTTCCGTGGACGCGCTGTCCCGCCGCGCCGCGCAGTTGCTTAAGGTGGAGCTGACTAGGCCGCCGCACGTCATCGGCAAAAACACCGTGGAGTCGCTGCAATCGGGCATCATCTACGGCTTCGCCGCGCAGGTCGAGGGAATTGCGCGGCGGATGGCGCGGGAACTGTCGCCCGATGACCCGGCCGCGGTGACCACTATCGCCACCGGCGGCCTGGCGCCGCTGGTTATGAGCGAGGTAAGCGTCATTGACGAGTACGAGCCCTGGCTGACCCTGATCGGCTTGCGGCTGGTCTACGAAAGGAACGCGGGCCACGCGGAATCCCCCGGCCTGCGGTAACCCTCAGTGAACGCTCAGACCACCCGGGCTCAGGCGATCCGGGCTCAGGCGATCCGGGCTCAGGCGATCCGGGCTCAGGCGATCCGGGCTCAGGCGATCCGGACCGCGCCGTCGTAGGCGCTCCAGTAGATCGGCTCGACGTGCACCGGCACCCCGAAGTCGGGGGCGTCGATCATCATGCCGTCGCCGACGTAGATGCCGACGTGGCTGATGTCGGGGAAGAAGAAGACCAGATCGCCCGGCTCCAGGTCGCTGCGGGCCACGTGCACGCCGGAGTTCCACAGGCTGCCGGTGTAGTGCGGCAGCGCTATGCCTTCCTGCGCGTACGCCCACACGACCAGGCCGGAGCAGTCGAACGCGCCGGGGCCGGCCGCCCCCCAGACGTAGGGGTCGCCCTCCTTGCTGATCGCCGCCTCCAGCGCCTGGGCGCCGACCGTGTTCGCGGTCGGGATGGTGACGTTCGGGTACTGCCCGGTCTGCTCGAAGACCGTCATCGCCTGCTTCATCGCCGCGCTGTTGACCTTGTCGATCTTCGCGTTGATGACCTTCTTCTTGGCGTCCATCTGAGCTTCGAGCGCGTTCACCGCGGCGATCTGCTGGTCGGCGGTCTGCTTGTCGCGCAGCGCCTGGTCCACCTGGCTGCTCAGCGTGCTGACCATCACGCCGCTGGACTGGTCAAGCTCGGCTATCGCGGAGGCCTGGTCGAGGAACTGCTGCGGGTCGCCGGTGGTGAGCGCCTGGAACGTCGGGTCCAGGCCGGAGTTCATGTAGTTCGCGGCGGCCAGCTGGGCCACCGCCTGCTGGCCGACCGCCAGCGCGGCCGTACCGCGGCTCGCCGCCTGCTGCGCGATCTTCTCGTTGGCCTTGGCCCGGGTGAGCTGGAGGCGCAGTCCGTCGTACTGCTCGCTCAGCGCGTTGATCTGGAACTCAAGCTGCTTGGCCTGCGCGACCAGGGTGGTCAGATCCGGCTTGGGCGCGATCGTCTGAGCCGCGCTGATGCCGCCCGGCACGACGAGGACCAGCGCGGCCGCCGCGGCGGCCAGGCCGGCGGCTCCGCTCAGTTTGCGCACAGCGATGCACGATATTGGAAACAAGGGCCGGGTGCCATCGACTCGGCGGAAGTTTTACCTTACGGTCTCGTGGCGGCCGGCCGGGCGCCGTTCCGGCAGCGGCTATCGTGGACGGCGCCATGACGTACACGATCAGGTCCGCGCGCACCGCCGACGTGCCCGTGATCAGCAAGCTCATCGACTCGAACGTCGAATCCGGGCGGCTGCTCAGCAAGGCCACCGTTACCCTGTATGAGGACGTGCAGGAATTCTGCGTGGCCGAGCTTTCCGCCGACGCGACGGTGGCCGGCTGCGGCGCGCTGCACGTGATGTGGGAGGACCTGGCCGAGATCAGGACGGTCGCGGTACGGGAAGACTGCCAGGGCCTGGGAATCGGCCACGCGATCGTCGACGCACTGCTGGAGCGCGCCCGGGCGGTCGGCGTGAACCGCGTGTTCGTGCTGACGTTCGCGGTGGACTTCTTCGGCCGTCACGGATTCCAGGAGATCAACGGCACTCCCGTGGCCGCCGAGGTGTACCAGGAGCTATTGCGTTCCTATGACGAGGGCGTGGCGGAGTTTCTCGACCTGGGGTGGGTAAAGCCCAACACACTTGGGAACACCCGCATGCTGTTGCGCCTATTACCGGCCCGGGGGAAATGAGCATCGGCGTGACGCACGAGACGACATCAGCCCCACGGGGACACGGTCCGGCGCGGCCCGCCCAGAGGCCGGCCCAGAGGTCGGCCCAGAGGTCGGCGGAGAGGAGCCTGCTGTGTGGAACGATCTCGCCGCGCTGACTCCGCCGCTGATCGTCTGCCTCGCCTTCCTTATCGGGGTGGCGTGGCTGCTGCGCCGGGAGATGTCCCCCAAGCGCCGCGCCGAGCGTAACGAGCGGCGCCGGCCGCCGGACCAGAGGTCCTGAAATAAGCGGAACGGCGGATTTTATCAGGCCGCAGAACTGCACGAACTGGGCGAACGGGTTGACCGCGCCAGCAAACTAACGACTTAGTACATGGTCTGTCCGGGCATCTGCCGCTAACGGCCCGAAGCGTCCCCGATTACTGAGCGTTACTGCAACCGTGATGCCACCTGATGGCAACTGACAACGCAAAAGAACTGTCGCCAGTTACAGAATTGTCAACGCCAAGAGATTGGGTATACATTTAGCATCCGAAATAGGTTGCTCCGTCAGAAGGGCTGTTTCCATGGCACAGAAGGTGCAGGTGCTCCTCGTCGATGATCTCGACGGGAGCGAGGCCACCGAGACCGTAACGTTTGGTCTCGATGGCGCCTCGTATGAGATCGACCTGAGTTCAGGCAACGCGGGCAAGCTCCGTAAAGAGCTCGCCCACTATGTGGAGCACGCGCGCAAAGCGAGCGCTCCGGCAAGACGCCGCCGCACGCGCACTGGTCCCGGCCGCGAGCGCAGTGCCCAAATCAGGGCATGGGCGAAGCAGCGTGGTTACAAGGTCAATGAGCGCGGGCGTATTCCGGCCAACATCGTCGCGGAGTACGAAGCCGCGCACTAGTGCGCACCAACCGGAGTCCGCTGGTTTTAGCGGGCTACCGGGTCTGCAGCCTTAGCGGGGGTGCCAGGGGGGCCGTCCCCCCGTGGCCAGTACTGCGGGGGGACAGGGGCGTCCCCCGGCGGTCCCTCCGGCGGCAGCACTATGGCGAGCGACTCCTGAATCGGCGGTGTCTCAGCGGCGGCGTCTCAGCGGATCGATGACTCAGCGGATCGGCCCCGGCCATCGCGACGGCGGCAGGGCCGGCCAGACCGCACCGTTGGCCCGGAGGGGCGGACTGACCCTCCAGCGGCCAACGGTGCGTTTGCCTGTCCGGGGGATCCCGGCGGGCCGGCGGGCGGCCCGCGGCGGCCGCGGCGGGAAAACCGGTCCGTTCGCTTCCGGCGTACCCGGCGTGGTACTGGGAACATGGGCCTCATCCAGGGGGTTGGATGGGATGAACGTCCCGTGTCCAGGGAACGTCTTACCTTGCGAGGCGCATACTCGCATTAAGCGTGATCGTGGGCACGCGGCTACTATGCGGAGTAGGCAAGGTATGGCACAACCCATCCCCGGCCCCCGTGCTGTGAGGAGAGCGACGACATGTTCGAGAGGTTTACCGACAGAGCGCGGCGGGTTGTCGTCCTGGCGCAAGAAGAAGCCAGGATGCTCAATCACAACTACATCGGCACCGAGCACATCCTGCTCGGTCTCATCCATGAGGGTGAGGGTGTGGCGGCCAAGGCGCTGGAGTCGCTGGGGATCAGCCTGGACGCCGTGCGGCAGCAGGTCGAGGAGATCATCGGCCAGGGCCAGCAGGCGCCGTCCGGGCACATCCCGTTCACGCCCCGGGCCAAGAAGGTGCTTGAGCTCTCGCTGCGCGAGGCGCTGCAGCTCGGCCACAACTACATCGGCACCGAGCACATCCTGCTCGGCCTCATCCGCGAGGGTGACGGCGTGGCGGCGCAGGTGCTGGTGAAGCTGGGCGCCGACCTGAACCGGGTGCGCCAGCAGGTCATCCAGCTGCTGCACGGCTACCAGGGCAAGGAGCCCGCCTCGGCCGGCACCGCGGCGGAATCAGCGCCGTCCACCTCCCTGGTGCTCGACCAGTTCGGCCGCAACCTCACCCAGGGTGCGCGCGAGGGCAAGCTCGACCCGGTGATCGGCCGGGAGAAGGAAATCGAGCGCGTCATGCAGGTGCTCTCCCGCCGCACCAAGAACAACCCGGTGCTGGTGGGCGCGCCCGGCGTGGGCAAGACCGCGGTCGTCGAGGGCCTGGCGCAGAAGATCGTCAAGGGCGAGGTCCCGGAGACCATCAAGGACAAGCAGCTGTACACGCTGGACCTCGGCGCCCTGGTGGCCGGCTCGCGCTACCGCGGTGACTTCGAGGAGCGGCTCAAGAAGGTGCTCAAGGAGATCCGCACCCGCGGCGACATCATCTTGTTCATCGACGAGATCCACACGCTCGTCGGGGCGGGCGCCGCCGAGGGCGCAATCGACGCGGCCTCGATCCTGAAGCCGATGCTGGCCCGCGGCGAGCTGCAGACCATCGGCGCCACCACGCTCGACGAGTACCGCAAGTACCTGGAGAAGGACGCCGCCCTCGAGCGCCGCTTCCAGCCCATCCAGGTGGCCGAGCCGACGATCTCGCACACCATCGAGATCCTCAAGGGCCTGCGCGATCGGTACGAGGCTCACCATCGTGTGTCCATCACGGATAGCGCGCTGGTCGCCGCGGCCCAGCTGGCCGACCGCTACATCAGCGACCGCTTCCTGCCGGACAAGGCCATCGACCTGATCGACGAGGCCGGCTCGCGGATGCGGATCCGCCGCATGACCGCGCCGCCGGACTTGCGTGAGTACGACGAGAAGATCGCCCAGGTGCGCCGCGAGAAGGAATCGGCCATCGACTCGCAGGACTTCGAGAAGGCCGCCGCGCTGCGGGACAACGAGAAGCAGCTGCTGGCGAAGAAGGCGGGCCGGGAGAAGGAGTGGAAGGCCGGCGACATGGACGTCGTGGCCGAGGTGAACGAGGAACTCATCGCCGAGGTCCTGGCCACCGCCACCGGCATCCCCGTGTTCAAGCTGACCGAAGAGGAATCGCAGCGCCTGCTCCGGATGGAGGATGAGCTGCACCGCCGGGTGATCGGCCAGAACGACGCCATCAAGGCGCTGTCCCAGGCGATCAGGCGGACCCGGGCCGGCCTGAAGGACCCGAAGCGTCCCGGCGGGTCGTTCATCTTCGCCGGCCCGTCCGGCGTCGGCAAGACGGAGCTGTCCAAGACGCTGGCCGAGTTCCTGTTCGGCGACGAGGACTCGCTGATCCAGCTCGACATGAGCGAGTACATGGAGAAGCACACGGTGTCCCGGCTGTTCGGGTCCCCGCCCGGCTACGTGGGTTACGAGGAAGGCGGCCAGCTCACCGAGAAGGTTCGCCGTCGCCCGTTCTCGGTCGTGCTGTTCGACGAGATCGAGAAGGCGCACCCGGACATCTTCAACTCGCTGCTGCAGATCCTGGAAGACGGCCGCCTGACCGACGCCCAGGGCCGGATGGTGGACTTTAAGAACACCGTCATCATCATGACGACCAACCTGGGTACCAAGGACATCTCCAAGGGCGTGACCGTGGGCTTCGCCCGGCAGGGTGAGTCCACCGGTTCCTACGACCGGATGAAGTCCCGGGTGCAGGAGGAGCTGAAGCAGCACTTCCGGCCGGAGTTCCTGAACCGCGTGGACGACATCATCGTCTTCCACCAGCTCCTCCGGGACGAGATCTTCAGCATCGTCGACCTGATGATCGCCAAGGTGGACGACCGCCTGAAGGACCGCGACATGGCCATCGAGCTGCGGCCCGACGCCAAGGTCCTGCTGTCTCAGCGCGGCTACGACCCGGTGCTCGGGGCCAGGCCGCTGCGCCGCACGATCCAGCGGGAGATCGAGGACAGCTTGTCCGAGAAGATCCTGTTCGGCGAACTGCGGCCGGGCCAGATCGTCGTCGTCGACGTCGAGGGCAGCGGCGAGACCGCCAAGTTCACCTTCAACGGCGTGCCCAAGCCCGACGTGGTGCAGGATGACGTCCCCGCATCGGAGGTTGCGATCGAGCCGGTCGCCACCAAGGGCGGCGCGGTCAGCAGCTCGACGGGCAGCTCGGGAACCCAGGACGGCGGCGGCACCGCCTCCGCCATGGGCTGACAGCACCCCTGAAACCCGGGGTCCGCCACACCGCGGACCCCGGGTTTCATGCTGCCGCCCCTGACTTCAGCCCTCCCCCGCCCGACTTTCATGATCGTGGCCAGTTTTGGGCGCTATCTGCCCCGAACTGGCCACGATCATGAAGTGCCCTAGGATGCCGGGCCAGGGGCGCGGCCGATCCGGGCAGCGCGAAGCGGCCGTCGGGCAGCGCGAAGCGGCCGTCGGGCAGCGCGAAGCGGCCGTCGGGCAGCGGATCGACCAGCCCGTCGGCCACCAGCCCGTCCAGCGCCCGGTCCAGCTGGGCCCGGCCGTCCCAGACCGCGTCGAAGTCGGCCCGGCGCACCGGGTCGCCGGCCGCGCGCAGTACCGCCAGCAGGCGGCCCCGGCATTGCCGGTCGGTGCCGTCGTACTTCTGGGTCCGGCGCCGGGCCCTCTCGGCCGGCTCCGCCGGGCGCCCCGCGGCCAGCCAGGCGCAATCGCGGGCCACCGGGCAGGCGCCGCAGCGCGGGCTGGCGGCCGTGCACACCAGCGCGCCCAGTTCCATCACCGCGACCGACCAGCGGGCAGCGACCGCGGGCTCGGCGGGCAGCAGCGATTCGGCCAGCCGCCGCTCCGCCACCGACGGCGCGGCGGTGGCCGCCGGCTGGCCGGCGACCAGCCGGGCCAGCACGCGCCGCACGTTGGTGTCGAGCACGGCGTGCCGCTGGCCGAATGCGAAGCTGGCCACGGCCGCGGCGGTGTAGCTGCCGATCCCCGGCAGCGCGAGCAGGGCGTCCAGGTCGGCGGGCACCATCCCGCCGTGCCGCGTGGTCAGGATGGTCGCCGTCTCGTGCAGCCGGAGCGCGCGCCGGGGATAGCCGAGCCTGCCCCACTGCCTGATCGCCTCCCCGGCCGACTCGGCCGCGAGCGCGGCCGGGGCGGCCCACCGGGCCATCCAGGCGAGGTATTCGGGCAGCACCCGGGCCACCGGCGTCTGCTGCAGCATGATCTCGCTGACCAGGACCGCCCAGGGCGTCGCGCCGGGCGCGCGCCAGGGCAGGTCCCGCGCGTTCCGCGCATACCAGGCCAGCACCGGCTCGGGATAGGACGTCGACATATGCTGCCTATCGTGGCACGCTCCGGGCGGCAGGCCGAACCCGCCGGACCCGAACGCGCCGGTCCCGCGGGTAACGAGCCCGGCCGCGGCCGGCGGGTCTCCGCGCCTGCGCCGGCGGCAGTTGCATACTCTCCGTATAGACGAGAATACATACCGTGACGACAAAGACCCGGGCCAGCCAGATGCCTACTGGCGCCGGCGGGTCATCACCCTCTGCGCGGGCCTTGTCCTGCTAGGCCTGCTCGCCTGGGCCTTCTCCGGCGGCGGGAAGCCAGCCGGCACGGCGCGGAAGGGCGCCTCGGCGAACGGCGTCCTGCCCGCCGCCGCCTACAGCGGCCCGCGTCACCCTCTCCCGGAGCCGACGTGTGCACGCGGGCGGCCGCCGCTACAGGTCGGAGCCCAGAACGGCGGAGAGCGCCTGGCGGATATCCTCCACCTCCTGCACCTGCATGAGGTGGGGCAGGCCGTCGGCGCGCTCCAGGGGCGCTCCTGAGGCCGCCGGCACGATGACGTGGCGGAAGCCCATCCGCTCCGCCTCGGCCAGCCGGCGCGGCAGGCCGGCCACCCGGCGCACCTCCCCGGCCAGGCCGACCTCGCCGATGGCCACGACGCCGTGCGGCACGCTCAGGTTCGAGGCCGAACTGGCCAGGGCGACTGCCACGGCCAGGTCCACCGAGGGCTCGGTAAGCCGGACGCCGCCCACGGTCGCCGCGTACACGTCCTGGCGGCCGAGCTTGAGGCCGGCCCGGCGCTGCAGGACCGCGAGCACCATGCCTACCCGCGAGCCGTCCAGCCCGGACGTGGTGCGGCGCGGCATCTCCAGCGCGGAGGGCCCGACCAGCGCCTGCACCTCCGCGGGCAGCGGCCTGCGCCCCTCGAGCGTGACCGTCACGCAGGTGCCGGGCACCGGCTCGCGGTGCTGGGACACGAAGAGCCCGCTCGGGTCGGGCAGCCCGATGAGGCCGTACTCGCCCAGGTCGAAGCAGCCGACCTCGTCGGTCGGCCCGTACCTGTTCTTGACCGAGCGCACCATGCGCAGCTGCGAATGCCGGTCGCCGTCGAAATACAGCACCACGTCGACCAGGTGCTCAAGCGCCCGCGGGCCGGCCACCGAGCCGTCCTTGGTCACGTGCCCGACCAGGATGGTCGTCAGCGACCGCTCCTTGGCCACCGCGGTGAGCGCCGACGCCACCTCCCGGACCTGGGTAACCCCGCCCGGCACCCCCTCGACCCCGGCGGCGGCGATCGTCTGCACCGAGTCGATGATCAGCAGCCGGGGCTGCACGTGCTCGACGTGCCCGAGCACCACGTCGAGATCGGTCTCCGCGGCCAGGAAGAGCTGTTCGCTGATCGCCCCGATGCGGTCCGCGCGCAGCCGGACCTGGGCGGCGGACTCCTCGCCGGTCACGTAGAGCACCGGCCCCGACTCCGCGACCAGCGCGCCCGCCTCGAGCAGCAGCGTGGACTTGCCCACCCCGGGCTCGCCCGCCAGCAGCAGGACCGCGCCGGGCACCAGGCCGCCGCCGAGCACCCGGTCAAGCTCGTCCATGCCGGTGGGCCGCGCGGTGGCGTCGGTCGCGTCGACGAGGTGGATGGGCACCGCCGCGGTGCTGGCCGGACCCCTGCCAGTCAGCCCGGGCCCAGCCAGCCCGGGGCCAGCCAGCCCGGTGCTCATCCGCCCGGCGGCCCGGGTCCCCGCCCGGGCCAGCCGGGGCAGCACGGCCTCCTGGACCGTGCCCCACGCCTGGCACTCGCCGCACCGGCCGGCCCACTTGGCGGACTGCCAGCCGCATTCGGTGCAGCGGTAGCCGGACGTCCCCGCCGATGACTTAGCCATGGCCGCACCCTAGCGGCCGCCTCTGACAATCTCAGTAAGCTGGAAACCGAACCGACGGAGGGAGCACGCAGTGAGCGGCGAGGCGAAGGTACCCGGTCCGCCCGTCGCCATGTCGACCTCGTCGGTCTACCCCGAACGCACCCCCGATGCCTTCGAGATCGCCGCGCGGCTCGGCTACGACGGCGTCGAGGTGATGGTCTACACCGACCCGGTGAGCCAGGACGCCGACGTGCTGTGCCGGCTCCGGGACTACCATCAGCTCCCCATCGTGTCCGTGCACGCGCCTAACCTGCTGCTCACCCAGCGGGTATGGGGCCGCGACCCGTGGGAGAAGCTGCGCCGGGCCAGCGAGCTGGCCGAGCGCGTCGGTGCCCGGGTGGTGGTCCTGCACCCGCCCTTCCGCTGGCAGCGCGAGTACGTCCGCGGGTTCGAGAAGGGCCTGGCCGCGATGGCCGAGGAAACCGACGTCATCTTCGCGGTCGAGAACATGTACCCGCTGCGGGCCGGGGCCAGCGAGGTGGTGCCGTACGCCCCGCACTGGGACCCGACGGCGCTCGAGGTGCCGCACATCACGCTGGACCTCTCGCACACCGCCGCCTCGGATTCCGACGCCCTGGTCATGGCGGCCGAGCTCGGCGGCCGCCTGGCCCACGTGCACCTGGCCGACGGCACCGGGACCCCGGCCGGCCCGGTGCCCGACGAGCACCTGGTGCCCGGCCGCGGCGGCCAGCCCTGCGCCGAGCTGCTCGGCCAGCTCATCTCGGCCGGGTACCGCGGCGCGGTGGTGGTCGAGGTGAAGACCAACCGGGCGCTGTCGAGGGAGGACCGGCTCGCCGACCTGGCTGAGTCGCTGGCGTTCGCCCGGCAGCACCTGGCGGTGGCGGCGGGCCAGGCCAGCGCGGGGTAGGGTCCATCCCATGGCAGGCAGCAGCACCACCCTGATCACGGTGGCGCCGACCGGCGCCGAAGCCGACAAGTCCGCGGCGCCCGCTCTCCCGGTCACCCTGGGCGAGCTGGTCGTCACGGCCAAGGAGTGCGAGGCCGCCGGGGCGGCGGTCATCCACGTGCACATCAGGGACGACGCGGCCCGGCCCACGCTGGACGGGAGCAGGCTCGCCGACACGGTGGCGGCGCTGCGGGAGGGCACCGGCCTGATCGTCCAGCTCTCCACCGGCGGCGCGGTGACCGACAGCTTCGCCAGCCGGCTCGCCGTCCTGGACGCCGCGCCGGACGCCTGCTCGCTGACCTGCGGCACGGTCAACTTCGGCGACGACGTGTTCGCCAACCCCTGGCCGTTCGTCAGGGACCTGTACCAGCTGACCCAGGAGCGCCGAGGTCGTCCCGGAGTTCGAGCTGTTCGATCTCGGGCAGGTGGCGACGCTGCACCGGCTGCTCGGCGAGTTCGGCCTGCCGCTGGCGGGCACGTGCACTGCGACCTGGTGATGGGCGTGCCCGGCGGCATGCCGGGCGACGTGGCCACGCTGGCCGCCGCGGTGGCGGCGCTGCCCGCGGACGCGACCTGGTCGGCCACCGGGATCGGCCGGACCACGCTGCCGGTGATGCTCGGGGCGCTCGGGGCCGGCGGCCACCTGCGGGTCGGCATGGAGGACACGCTGACCTTCGCCCGCGGCCGCCCGGTCGCCCGCAACGCCGAACTGGTGGAGCGGGCCGCCGAGCTGGCCCGCCTCGCCCAGCGCCCCCCGATGCCCCCCGCCGAGGCCCGCGCCTTCCTCGGCATCCCCGCCCGCCGCGCCTGACAGAGCACCCGTCATTCAGTGGTTGTGGCAGCGTATTGAAAAGAATCATTACGTTGTCACAGCCATGGAATCCCTTCGAGGGTGCGAGCGGGGGAAATGTCTGATTTGAGGGTTTTGGGGCACCGGGGGAGGGAGGGTTTTGGGACACCGGGGGAGGGGTGCGGCGGCACGGGGACATGCGGCCGCCGGCCGCCGTTCGCCGGTGCTTGCTGAGCGTTTGCAATTGCAAGCGCGAGGGGTAGACTCGGGGCATGCGTAACGTGACAGTGAACTCGATCGGCGAGTACATCCGGGAGCAGCGGGAGCAGGCGAAGATCTCGATGCGCCAGCTGGCCCAGACGGCCGGGGTGTCCAATCCCTACCTGAGCCAGATCGAGCGCGGCCTGCGCAAGCCGAGCGCGGACATCCTGCAGCAGATCGCCAAGGGCCTGCGCATCTCCGCGGAAGCGCTCTACGTGCAGGCCGGGATCCTGGAGGACCGGCCGGCCGACTCGGGGGTGCGCTCCGCGCTGCTGGCCGACCCGGAGCTTTCCGAACGGCAGAAGCAGGTGCTCCTCGAGATCTACGAGTCGTTCCGCAGGGAGAACGCGGTCACCGCCGACGACGCGGACGACACCGCGGCCGCCGCGGCCGCCCGGGCCGAGCTGATTGCCGGGGCGCCCGGCGCGGAAGCGGACGCGCTCGAAGCCGCCGCCCTGCAAGCCGCCATGGCCGCCGAAGCAGCAGAACATGCAGACGAAGCAGAACATGCAGACGAAGCAGAAGCAGCAGCAGAACATGCAGAAGCAGGTGCGGACGCCGCCGCGGACCCGCAGACTGTCTCTCAGATCAGACCAAGTAGTGCCTCCGATTAGGTAGCGTGATCCCGTGTTCGGTGCCTATACCCCGCTGAAATATTTTTTCCTGGCCCTGGGACTGGTGGCGTTCGCCGTCGAGGCGTGGGCCTTCATCGACGCCATCACGCGGCCGAGCCAGGCCTTCGTGGCCACCGGCAAGCAGACCAAGCCGCTGTGGCTGATCATCCTCGGCGTGGCCGCCGTGATCGGGCTGGCCGGGGCGGCGTACGGCGTCGGCCCGACCTCGATCCTGCCGGTGGCGGCGTTCGTCGCGGCCGCGATCTACCTGGCCGACGTCCGCCCCAAGGTGCGGAGCTTCCCCAAGAACGGCGGCAGCAGCTCGGGTCCGTACGGTCCCTGGTAATTCCGAACGGACCGCGGCAAAACCCCCGCCCAGGCGCCGCAGCCGCGCCCAGCCGCGGCTCAGGCTCAGACGAGCGGCTCAGGCGAGCCGCTCAGACGATCAGCAGCGTGATCGGCGCGGCGACCAGCAGGGCCGCGGCCAGGCAGATGGCCAGGAGCGCGACGGCGGGCAGCGGCCGCACCGGCTGAAGCAGCCGGGTGACCCGGGCGGCCACCTCGCCCTCCCCGGCGGCCAGCGCGCCCGCGGGCGCCGGGCAGGTCCCGGCCGTGCCGAACCGTACCAGGGCAGACACCAGCTCGCGGGCCGGCCTGGCCGCGCAGCGCGCGGTCGTCGGCGAGCATCTCGACCAGCAGCGCCACCGCGCCGTGGGCGCCGGCGCAGGTGGCGGACCTGGGGAAGGCCCGTCGCAGGGCGGTGAACGGCAGTAGCACGAGGTCGTGGCGCTCCCGCAGGTGAGCTCGCTCGTGCGCGAGCACGGCCGCAAGCTCGCGCCGGCCGAGCAGCTCGAGGGTGCCGACGCTGACCACGATCCGCGACCCCGACCGCAGCCCGGGCAGGCAGTACGCGGCCGCGCTCGGGTAGTCGACGACGAGTGCGCCCGGGACCTTCGGGTCGCCGTGGGCGAGCAGCGTGAGCAGCGCCCGCTGCCGCCGCCTGGCCTGCAGCGCCGCGAGCGACGCGGCGGCGAGCACCCAGCACAGCGACGCGAGCAGGGCCAGCCCGGCGGCCAGGCAGGCCAGCCGGACGGCGAGCACGATCACCGGCCGGCCGCCGGCCCCGCCGAAGCCGAACATGGCGGTCAGCCGGAAGGCATCGCCGGCCCGGAGCAGGGCGGCGGCGCGCAGCACCGAACGCACCAGCCCGGTGTGGCTGGTCGGCAGGGCCAGCCCGATCAGCGTGCCGACGGCGGCCAGGCCCGAGGCCAGGCCCAGGGCCTGCCACAGCAGGATGGCCGCGGCCGGAGACCGCCGTGGCCAGCGGGCTCGGGGCAATGCCGAAGCGCCTACCGCGCTTCCGATGGCAACTACGGCGAGCAGCGCCGCGTCATCAAGTCCCGTCATCTCCCTCGCCGCTACCTTCGATCACTTCCAGGGCATCGCGCAGAACGTCGGCCTCGACGCCAGACACGGACTGCGCGAACCGGGTCAATGCCGCCGTCCGGTCACCGGTCTGTTCCAGCGCGGTCAGCATGAGTTCGGTCACATAGGTCTCGCGGGTAGCGGCGGGGCAGTAACGCCAGGCGCGCCCATCGCGCTCCCGTCTGGCGAAGCCCTTTTTCGCGAGCCTGTCGAGCACCGTCATAACGGTGGTGTGAGCTAGATTACGCTCGGTCAG
This sequence comes from uncultured Actinomycetes bacterium, assembly GCA_963722275.1. Classification (GTDB taxonomy): domain Bacteria; phylum Actinomycetota; class Actinomycetes; order Streptosporangiales; family Streptosporangiaceae; genus Palsa-504. The sequence goes on from CAVRMX010000034.1 coordinate 375,609, forward strand.
CCTAGCACTGACCTCGCGCACAGTGAGAGAAGTATCCGTTTCCCAGAGCACGTCCATGATGGCGCGCTCAAGTTCACCCAACCGGTTCACGGTCGTCAATGTACCCGGAATGCGGCCATTCCAATAGGAACGACGGGATGCGATCCGGCGGCTAGTCCCCGGCGGCGTGCCCGGGATCGGCGAAGCGGGCGAACGCCTGCAGGTTGGCCAGGCTCTCGCCGCGCTTGACCCGCCAGGCCCACTCCCGGCGGATCGCGGAGCCGAAGCCGAGCTCGAGCGCCGTGTCGAAGTTCTCGTCGGAGTAGCTGAGCACGCAGCCGAGCAGCCGGTCGATGTCGTCGGCGGAGACCGCGGACAGCGGCAGCCGCCCGGTCAGGTACACGTCGCCCACCGGGTCCAGGGTGAAGTGCACCCCGTACATGCGGCCGTTGCGCTCGAGCAGGAAACGGTAGAAGGCCTCGTGGTTCTCGTCGGGCTGGCGGCAGAAGAAGGCCTCCACGCCCAGGCTGTGCTCGCCCGCGACCAGCCAGGTCATGGTGGCCAGCTTGTGCTGGCCCTCGAGCTTGACCAGGAAGGCGCCGGGCCGCGGGTTCTCGTATCCCAGCCCAAGCGAGCCAAGCGCCGCCTCGACTGCCGAGGCAGCGGCCGTGACGGCCGCAGAGGCCGCCGAGGCAGCGGCCGCGGCATCGCCGCTCATGCGCTCACGGGAGCCGCGGCCTCGTCCAGCGTGCCCGTCGATTCCATGGCTCCGGTATACACGTCGATCAGCCGGTCCGCGGTGGCGGGCCAGCCGAACGCGGACGCGTGCGCCAGCGCGCCGCGGGACAGCTCGGCGAGCCGCCCGGGCGAGCCGAGCAGACCAGAAAGCAGCTGCGCCCACACGCCGGGGTCGTGCCCGTCCACCAGCACGCCGGAGAAGCCGTCCCTGACCGCGGTGCGCAGCCCGCCGACGGCGGCCGCCATCACCGGGGTGCCGCAGGCCTGAGCCTCCAGCGCCACCAGCCCGAACGATTCCGAGTGTGACGGCACGAGCACCACCGTCGCGGCCAGGTACCAGTCGGCCAGCTCGCCCTGCGGGCACGGCGGCTCGAACCGGACCGAGCCCGAGATGCCGAGATCACTGGCGAGCCCGTCGAGCCGTCCGGGCGCGCCGACCTCGGACCCGCTCGGCCCGCCCACGAACACCACCGTCAGCTTGTCCGCGAGCCCGGGGGACGAGCGCAGCAGCGACGCCGCCGCGCGCAGCACCACGTCGGGGCCCTTCAAAGGCTGGATCCGGCCCGCGAAGACCAGCACGGTCGCGTCCTGCGGCAGCCCAAGCCGCCGCCGGGCCGCGGCAACAGGCCCAGGCCGGAACAACGACAGGTCCACCCCCGGGCTGACCGTCTCGACCCGGTACGGGTCGGCGCCGTACAGCTCGACCAGCTGGCGCGCCTCTTCGCCGGTGTTGGCGACCAGCCGGTCGGCGGCCGCCACGACCTCGCCCTCGCCCCGGATCCTGACCGCGGGCTCGGCGCAGTCGCCGCTGGCCAGGGCGAGGTTCTTGACCTTGCCCAGGGTGTGCATGGACTGCACGAGCGGAACCCCCCAGCGCTCGGCCGCCACGGCGCCGACCTGCCCGGACAGCCAGTAGTGCGCGTGCACTAGGTCGTACCGGCCGGGCGCGAAGGCAGCCTCGGTGCGCAGCACGCCGAAGGTGAACGGGCAGATCTGGCCGGGCAGCGAGTTCTTGTCGAGTTCCTCGAACGGGCCGGCCACCACGTTGCGGACCAGCACGCCGGGTACCAGCTCCACCGCGGCGGGCGTGTCCGGGCACACCGCGCGGGTGAAGATCTCCACCTCGATGCCGCGGCGGGCCAGCTGCCTGGCCACCTCGACCACGTAGACGTTGAGGCCGCCGGCGTCGCCGGTGCCTGGCTGGTCGAGAGGTGAGGTGTGCAGGCTGATGGTCGCAATTCGCCGGGGCGCGCGACGTCGCACTCTCTGCACGCTCTAAGCAACCGCGTCAAGCCGCCGCCTGTTCCCAGGCTAGGCTTTCTGGCTATGAGGACGCTGGTGCTGCTTCGTCACGGCGAGAGCGAATGGAACTCCAAGGGCCTGTTCACCGGATGGGTGGACGTGGGGCTGTCCGCGACCGGGGCGCAGGAGGCCGTGAACGGGGGCAAGCTGCTGGCCCAGTCCGGCCTGCGGCCCGGCGTGGTGCACACCTCGGTGCTGACCCGGGCCATCCAGACCGCCAACATCGCCCTGGAGGAGGCGGGCCTGCTCTGGCTGCCGGTGCGCCGCTCCTGGCGGCTGAACGAGCGGCACTACGGCGCGCTGCAGGGCAAGGACAAGGCCAGGACCCGGCAGGAGTTCGGTGACGAGCAGTTCATGCTGTGGCGCCGTTCCTACGACGTGCCGCCGCCGCCGATCGCCGACGACGACGAGTTCTCCCAGGCCGGCGACGTCAGGTACGCGGGCCTGCCGCCGGAGGCCAGGCCGCGCAGCGAGTGCCTGAAGGACGTCATGGTGCGCATGCTGCCCTACTGGTACGACGCGGTAGTGCCCGGCCTCGGCCCGGACGGGACGGTGCTGATCGTGGCGCACGGCAACTCGCTGCGCGCGCTGGTCAAGCACCTGGACGGGATCGGCGACGACGCCATCGCCGCGCTGAACATCCCGACCGGCATCCCGCTGGTGTACCAGCTCGACGACGCGTTCCGGCCGGTCACCCCGGGCGGCAGGTACCTGGACCCGGACGCCGCGGCGGAAGCGGCCGAGGCGGTCAAGAACCAGGGCAGATAGCCGGTAAACCCGGCATTAAGGGATGTTTACCGATAGGTGAACAACCTCCGAACATCACCTGGGCGGGCCGCCCCGCGCTGTTCCGGGCGCGGTGCTACCGCATACCATGAGGCATGTGAGTCTTCACTGGTCACCGCCTTGGCCTGCGCCGGTTACGGCTGCGCCGGTCACGCCTGCGCAGAGCGCGGGGGTCGGGTGGCGATGAAAACCAGGGCCGCCGGCTCGGGCGGCACCCCGCGTCCAGCCCGCGGATCCCGGCCGCGGGCGGTCCCGCAGCCCGCCCGGCTGCCGCCGGGCATCGCCTCGGTCCTGTCCGTGCTCTCCTCCTCGGCCGTCGTCGTCGACAGCAACGACCGGGTGCTGCGGGCGAGCGCCGCGGCCCGCGCCTACGGCCTGGTCAAGGGTGATCGCCTCATGGTCACCGAACTGGCGGCGCTGGCCCGCCAGGTCCGCAGGGACGGCGAGATCAGGGAAGGCGAGTTCGAGGTCCCGGTGCCCAGGTTCGGCGGCCGGACGACCAGCTTCGCGGTCCGGGTGGCGCCGCTCGGCGGTGCCGTCGGCGGCGGCGGTCTTGTGCTCGTGCTCGCCGAGGACCAGACCGAGAGCCGGCGGGTGGAGGAGGTCAGGCGGGACTTCGTCGCCAACACCAGCCACGAGCTCAAGACGCCGGTCGGCGCGCTGGCGCTGCTGGCCGAGACGATCGAGGACGCCGCCGACGACGCCGAGGCGGTGCGCCGGTTCGCGGGCAAGATGCGGCAGGAGGCGCAGCGGCTGACCAACCTGGTCCAGGACCTGATCACGCTGTCCAGGATCCAGGCGGCCGAACCGGTGCCCGACCCGCGCCCGGTCGACATCGACGCGGTGGTGGCCGAGGCGGTGGACCGCTGCCGGATGAGGGCGAACGCGCGCGGCATCACGCTCGCGTCGGTCGGCAGCCGCGGCCTGTCCGTCCTTGGCGACGAGGACCTGCTGGTCACCGCGCTGCGCAACCTGCTCGAGAACGCCGTGGCGTACAGCCCGGAGCGGACCCGGGTGGTCATCAGCACCAAGAAGACCCCCGACGGTCACGCCGAGCTCAGCGTGGCCGACCAGGGCATCGGGATCCCCGATCGCGACCTGGAGCGGATCTTCGAGCGCTTCTACCGGGTCGATCCGGCGCGGTCGCGCGCGACCGGCGGCACCGGCCTCGGGCTGGCCATCGTCAAGCACGTGATGGCGGCCCACAACGGCAAGGTCGCGGTGCACAGCGTCGAGGGCGCCGGCTCCACCTTCACCTTGTCCATACCGCTGCGGAGCGAACATGCCAGCACCGGCGCTGCGTGAACCGCGGAAGCACAGAACCGAGAGCACCGGTTAGCCTCCAGGGAGGACCCAAGTGACACGCGTGCTGGTAGTTGAGGACGAGGACTCGTTCAGCGATGCCATCTCGTACCTGCTGCGCAAGGAGGGGTTCGAGGTCGCGGTCTGCTCGACCGGCCCCGACGCGCTCGACACCTTCGACCGGACCGGCGCCAACCTGGTCCTGCTCGACCTGATGCTGCCGGGCCTGCCGGGCAGCGAGGTGTGCCGGTCGCTGCGGGAGAAGTCCAGCGTGCCGGTGATCATGCTGACCGCCAAGGACAGCGAGATCGACAAGGTGGTCGGGCTGGAGCTCGGCGCCGACGACTACGTGACCAAGCCGTTCTCCTCCCGCGAGCTCGTCGCGCGGATGCGCGCGGTGCTCCGGCGCCGCGGCGAGCCCGAGGAACTGGCCGAGACGGCGCTGGAGTCCGGGCCGGTGCGGATGGACGTGGACCGGCACGTGGTCACCGTCCGCGGCGGCAGCGTGCCGCTCCCGCTGAAGGAGTTCGAGCTGCTCCAGGTGCTGCTGCGCAACGCGGACCGGGTGCTGACCAGGATGCAGCTCATCGACCGGGTCTGGGGCGCCGACTACGTGGGCGACACCAAGACGCTGGACGTGCACATCAAGCGGCTCCGGGCCAAGATCGAGGTCGATCCGGCGCGGCCGCAGCATATCGTCACCGTGCGCGGCCTAGGGTACAAGTTCGAGTCAGCCGCCTGACGGGCAGGCACCCTGGTCCGTTAGGGATAATTCTCCCGAACGGACCGGGTTCCGGCCCCGGCCCCGCTACGGCGTGGCCGACGGGCTGGCGGACGCGGTGGACGTCGCGCCGGGCGACGGCGCGCCGGCTGACACTGAGCCGGTGGCCGTGGCCGACGGCGTCGGCGACGGCGTCGGGATCGCCGGCGGGGCGTAGGTCGCGTACTCGTAGGCGTGCGGCTCGACCGGCACGGCCAGGGTGATCCGCCCCGCCTCGGCGAAGTTGAAGATCAGCTGGATCGTCTCACCGCCGCCGAGCTGGCTGACCAGCCCGGTGAGCACCACCTCGGGCTTGGGGCCGCCCAGGTCGACCAGCGCCTGGGCCGGCAGGTTGACCGACCCGCCGGAGATCTTCACCGAGGCCGCGGCGCCCGGCGCGCTGATCGAGACCAGCCGGTCGCCGTTTTCGGCCTGGAGGGCGAGGAAGACCCCGGCCTGGCCGCCGGGCGGCAGCACGCTCCCGAGCATGGGGCCCAGCACGAACACGTTGCCGATGGCGATGCCGTTCTGGACCTTGTTGGCCCCGAACGTGGCCGGGTGGTAGGTCAGCGTCGGCGCGTTCTGGCCCGCCTCGCAGCCGGCCAGCACCGGCACCAGCATGGCGATGGCGCCGAACAGCAGGCGGCGGTTCCAGCGCGTCACCTTACGGCCTCCTCGACTCACTTCCGTCGGACGGAAGAAAATCGTAGCGGTCACGCCGCCCGCAGTTAACGCGGGGCTCCCGATGAGCCAGAACCGGACGGGCTGGGCTGGCTGGACGAGGCCGGAGGGCTGGCGGAACGGCTGACCCTGCGGGTAGGTGTGGGGCCAGGCCGCACCGAGGCGCTGCTGGTCGAGGCGCTGCTGGTCGAGGCGGGGGCGCTGGACCGCGGTGGCGCGGGCCGGGAGGTCGAGGCCGCCGCGGTCGGCCGGGGCGTCCGCTCGGAGGGCGACGTCGCCGGGCTGAACGTGGCCACCGACAGCATCGCGCCCGCCACCAGGCAGACGGCCAGGATGCTGGCCAGCAGCGGCATGATGCTGCCGTGCGCCGCGAAGGGCCCGGCCAGCCGCCGCAGCCGGTTCCGGCGGCGTTGCGCGCGCAGTTCCCGGTGGTAGGCCAGCACGTCGCGGTCGAGCTCGCGCGCGTCATCCGGGACCTGGATGTCGAGCGGAGGCTCGTCCCATCCCGATCCGCCGCCAGGATTCACCGTCACCTCCGGCGCCAAATTTGGACCCTAGGTATCCAGTATGGGCCCCAGCGGGGTCCGCGGCGTCGTCTCCCCGGGCCCAACATCGCCCCGATCGGCAAGATGCAGGGCTCTTTTCACCGGCTCGGGTAGACTGATCGGAACGCAGTAAGCCCTCGAGTGGCCGTGCCGGGTCCGGCACGGCCAGCTGAATGGTGTGGGTACGGGGTAGCGATAACCGTACTGACCTGCATATTTGCCCCCACGGGCGTTTTATCGACACCGCCCGACGTGGTAAGATGGTCTTCAGCGGAAGGGGTACTTGCCACATGTCTTTCAAGGTCGGCGATACCGTCGTCTATCCCCATCACGGGGCTGCTCGCATCGAAGCGGTCGAGACTCGCACCATTAAGGGCGAGGATAGGACCTATCTAGTCCTCAAGGTTGACAAGGGCGACCTGACCGTGCGCGTTCCCGCGGACAATGCCGAGCTGGTAGGCGTTCGTGATGTCGTAGGCGCCGAAGGGCTTGAGCGGGTGTTCGAGGTGCTCCGGGCGCCGCACACCGAAGAGCCGACTAACTGGTCCAGGCGGTACAAGGCCAACCTGGAGAAGCTCGCTTCCGGTGACGTGAACAAGGTGGCCGAGGTCGTTCGGGACCTGTGGCGGCGGGACCGGGAGCGCGGCCTGTCCGCGGGCGAGAAGCGGATGCTCGCGAAGGCGCGGCAGATCCTGGTGAGCGAGCTGGCGCTGGCCGAGAAGACTAACGAGGACAAGGCCGAGGCCCTGCTCGACGAGGTCCTGGCCACCTGAGCCCCGCTACGCCCCGGGTAGGGGTCGGAGTTGACGTTCATCCGCTGACTTCCTCGCGTGAGCTTTTCCTGGCCGGTTTGCTATGGCCGGGCGAGGCCGGCCTGGACGGCCATTCGGACGGAGATGTCGCGTCGCATGCCGTCTGCACCGCGCTGCTTTCCGCGGCGGGGCTCGGCGATCTCGGCGAGAATTTCGGCACGTCCCGGCCGGAGTGGGCCGGGGCGTCCGGCGTCGCGCTGCTGCGCGAGACGTTCCGGCTGATCAGCGACGCGGGCTTCGTCATCGGCAACGTCGTGGTGCAGGTGATCGGGAACCGGCCGCGGGTCGCGCCGCGGCGCGCCGAGGCGGAGAAGGTACTGAGCGAGGCGCTGTCCGGCGCCTCGGTCAGCGTGTCCGCCACCACCGCCGACGGATTGGGCCTGACCGGCCGGGGCGAGGGCATCGCCGCGATCGCCACCGCCCTCGTCTTCCCGGTCGGCCCCTAGCCCTGCGCGTTTCCCTTAGCCTTACAGGGTGACGTTGCAGCTGCATGACACCGCGGCGCGCGCGGTGCGCGAGTTCACGCCGATCACGCCGGGCCAGGCGTCGGTGTACCTGTGCGGCGCCACCGTGCAGGCGCCGCCGCATATCGGCCACCTGCGCTCGGCCGTGGTCTTCGACGTGCTGATCCGCTGGCTCGAGGCGAGCGGGTACCACGTGACCTTCTGCCGCAACGTCACCGACGTAGAGGACAAGATCCTGCGGACGGCGCAGGCCGAGGGCGTTCCGCTGTGGATCGTGGCCGAACGCAACCAGCGCGCGTTCACCTGGGCCTACGACGCGCTCGGCTGCCGGCCGCCGGACATCGAGCCGCGCGCCACCGGGCACATCCCGGAGATGATCGTGCTGATCCGGCGGCTGATCGGGGGCGACCACGCCTACCAAGGCGGCGGAGACGTCTACTTCGACGTGCACTCCTACCCCGGGTACGGGGCCCTGTCCGGGCAGCGACTGGAGGCGATGCGGCCCGCCGGGGACGCCGACGAAACCGGGGCCAAGCGCGATCCGCGCGACTTCACCCTGTGGAAGGCCGCCAAGCCCGGTGAGCCGTCCTGGGAGACCCCGTGGGGGCCGGGCCGTCCCGGCTGGCACCTCGAGTGCTCGGCCATGTCCACCAAGTACCTGGGATCGTACTTCGACATCCACGGCGGCGGGATGGACCTGATCTTCCCGCACCACGAGAATGAGATCGCCCAGTCCCGCGCGGCCGGAGACGGCTTCGCCCGGTACTGGCTGCACAACGGGCTGCTCGGGCTGGCCGGGGAAAAGATGAGCAAATCCCTGGGTAACTCGCTGCTCGTTACCGACGTGCTGCGCCGGGTGCGGGCGCCCGAGCTGCGCTACTACCTGGTCCAGGCGCACTACCGCTCGCTGCTGGAGTACTCCGAGGACGCGCTGGAAGAGGCGGCCGCCGCCTACCAGCGGATCGAGCGGTTCGTGCTGCGGGCCAGCGAGGCGCTGATGGGCGCCGCCGACGACGAGGCAGTGCCCGGGCTGCCGGTGTCGTTCCGCTCGGCCATGGACGAGGACCTCGGCGTCCCCGCCGCGCTGGCCGCGGTACACGCCAGCGTCAGGGACGGCAACCAGGCGCTGTCCGCCTCGGACAAGGCCGGCGTCCGGGCTAGCCTGGCCCAGGTCCGAGCCATGCTGGACGTGCTCGGCCTGGACCCGCTCGCGCCCCCGTGGACAGAGGCGTGGGCGGGTGCGGCGGCCGGTTCCCCCGGCAGCGACGACCAGCTGCGCGACGTGCTCGGCTCGCTAGTGAAGCTGACCCTGCAGCAGCGGGACGCGGCGCGGGCGCGCCGCGACTACGCCACCGCGGACGCGATCAGGGACGGCCTGGACGAGATCGGCATCCAGGTCGAAGACACCCCCGAAGGCCCGCGATGGGAGCTAAAACGTTGAGCGGAGCAGGAAACTCGCGGTCCGGCCGTTCCGGTGCCGGACAGGCCGGATCTCCAGGGTCGGGCCGGACCAAGTCGGGCAAGCCGCGCCCGGGCACCGGCGGCTACGGCCGCAAGGCGCTCGAGGGCAAGGGCCCCACCCCGCCCGCCGCCCTGCGCCCCGGCCACCCCGCCCAGCGCCGCGCGGCCGCCTCGGCCGGATCCCGCGGCAAGCGCCGGACCGACGACCCCGCCGCCTCGTCCGGATCCCGCGGTCAGCGCCGCACAGACGACCCCGCCGCCTCGGCCGGGCCCCGCGGCCCGCGCCGTGCTGACACGCCCTTTGCCTCGGCGCGCACCACCCGCGGTGCCGCGGGCCCGTCCGGGCCCTCCGCCCGCGCGTCGCGCGGGTCCGGGGACGCCGCCGAGTTCGTCGCCGGCCGCAACCCGGTGGTCGAGTCGCTGCGGGCCTCCGTGCCCGCGATGGCCCTGTACGTCGGCGCGCGGGTGCAGCACGACGAGCGGATCAGCGAGGCCATCAAGCTGGCCGCCGACCGCGGCGTGGCCGTGCTCAAGGCCGGCCCCGCCGAGCTCGACCGCCTTACCGGCGGCGCGCTGCACCAGGGCCTGGCGCTCCGCGTCCGCCCCTACGACTACGCGCACCCCGACGACCTCATCGCCCGGGCCGCCGACGCCGGCCAGTTGCCGCTGATCGCCGCGCTGGACGGCGTCACCGACCCGCGCAACCTGGGGGCGGTGGCGCGCTCGGCCAGCGCGTTCGGCGCCCATGGTGTCGTAGTCCCGTCCCGCCGCGGCGCCGGCGTCACCGCGGGCGCCTGGAAGGCGTCCGCGGGCACCCTGGCCCGGATCCCGGTGGCCCGCGCCGCCAACCTGGCCCGCACCCTGGCCTCCTACCGCGACGCCGGCGTCTTCGTGGCCGGCCTGGACGCGGCCGGCGACACGCCGGTCCGCGAGCTGGAGCTGGCCACGGCCCCGCTGGTCCTGGTCATCGGGTCCGAGGGCAAGGGCCTGTCCCGCATCGTCACCCAGGCCTGCGACGTGCTGGTCAGCATCCCGATCGCGGCCCGCACCGAGTCACTCAACGCCGGCGTAGCCGCCGGCATCGCCCTCTACGAGGTCGCCGCCATCCGCGCCCGCTAGCCTCCCGCGGCGTCCTACGGCACCCGGAAGGGGAGGATGCTATCCTCCCATTCACCGCCGGCCTGGCTGGCCTGGAAGAAGTAGTAGACGCCCGCCGATCCGGGGACGCTGAGAAACAGCCGGAGCCGCTTCGAGCCGCCGCTGGCCAGCGTCGGGTTCTCCGCCTTCGGGACGTAGTCGGGCTTGCCCAGGAGCCTGATCCCGAGCGGATCTCCGGCCAGCCATAGCCCTTCGGCCCCGCCTTCTTCCTCCAGCTTTTCCAGGGACTGCGTGCCGTCCGGCAGGTTCCGCAGGGCGAACAAGACGAGCCGGCCGCCAGCCTGCGCCGCCACGGCCAGGGCGGCCTCCCCGGTGCGGCCTTTGGGGCCGAGCGCTTCCCATGGTTCCCAGGGTCCGTGCCCGGGTGCGTGCTGCTCGCGCATCCAGATGTCCGGACCGGAGGTCGTGAACACCTGCAGCAGGCCGTCGACGTCGAGTGCTACCGTCGGCAGGCCGACGGGTCCCTGGGCTTCCGGCTGGCCCAGGGATGCCAACGGCACCCAGTCGTGGCTGCCGGCCGTCTTCTGCCAGGCGTGCCAGATCTGCTCGCCGACGCGGAGGTGCACCTCCAGCCGCCCGTCCTGGTTCTGCGCGACCGCCGGCGCCACCGAGGTGAGCTGGCCCCCGCCCGCGGGAAAACCGAGCGAGCTCCACCCGGTCCACTGGTCCTGCCCCGGTCGCAGCTGGCTGCGATGCCAGACCGCGGGCCGGGGGCTGAGGGTCACGGTGAACAGCTCGAGGCGGCCGTCCTGGTTTTGCGCCAGGGCGGGCGGGGCAATGATGCTGCCGCTGGCTACCGGGTTGCCTAGCGATGTCCAGCCCGACCAGTCCGCGTCCGCGTTGTCCTGCCGGTTATGCCACACCGTATGGTTCAGCGCGGTCACGGCGATCTCCAGGCCGCCGCCCACGTTGGGCGCCATCGCGATCCCGTCCAGCTGATGCCCGTCCGCGGGTGCGCCCAGGGACCGCCAGGCGGCCGGCCAGGGGTTCCCGATGTCATCGGACACTTCCTGGGCGAGCCAGACGTCCGGGGTGAACTGCTGGTCGCCTGGTCCCGGCCCGGCAATGGCCGCGATGACCAGCTGCCCGTTTCCATTTCCCGCGACAGCGAAATGCCGTATTTCCGGCATGGCGGTACCCACCCTTCTCGCGCCAGCCGTAATGGCAAGCCGACATTACTCCCGCGCACACGCGAATATGCGGCCACGTGCGGTTACGGTTGCCCGGCTGTACGCCCCTCCCACGATGATGCGCGCGACGTGTCAGCTCGTCAGCGCGCTCCTGTTACCCGCCGTCCCGTCCACCAAAACACGGCACAAAATATGTGTCAAGGGAGTTAAGCGCCCGCACGCTCTCGAACTCTACGCAATTGCATAATTGCCCGCGGGATAATGACCCGGCGCCATATGAGCGGAACGCCGCGTGTGGCACGCTGGGGTGGTGAGCGCGGACCAGCGGCTGACCGTCGCGGTGACGGGCCCGACCGGCACGTTCGGGTTCGGGCTGATCCCCCTGCTCCAAGCGGAGCAGCGGGTGAAGCGGATCGTGGGTATCGCCCGGCGCCCGTTCGACCCGGCCGCCCACGGCTGGACCAAGCTGGAATACCGCCGCGGCGACGTCCGCGACGAGGCGGCCCTGCGCGACGCGTTCGCGGATGCCGACGTCGTGGTGCACCTAGCGTTCCTGGTCACCGGGGGCGCGTCCGCCGAGGTGCTCCGGGCGGTCAACGTCGACGGCACCGTGAATGCCTTCCGGGCCGCGCGGCAGGCCGGCGCGCGCCGCTTCGTCTACGCCTCCTCGGTGGCGGCCTACGGCTTCCACCCCGACAACCCGGTCGGCATGACCGAGGAGTGGCCGGTCCGGCCCGCCGCCCGGCTGTTCTACGCGCAGGAGAAGGCCGAACTCGAGCACCTGCTCCAGGCTGAAGCGGCCCGGACCAGGGAAGATGGCGCCGCCGGGCCCGAGCTGTACCTGCTGCGCCCGCCGGTGGTCCTCGGGCCGCACGCGGTCGGCGCCAAGGACCTGCTGCCCGGCCCACTGGCCCCGCTCGGCCGCATCCTGGCCAGCCGGATCGGCCGGTCCCCGGTGCCGCTGCCCGTGCTGGTCCCGCTGCTGCCGCTGCAGTTCGTGCACGAGGACGACCTCGGCCAGGCGCTGCTGCGCTGCGTGCTGGGCGCCGGGCCGCCCGGCGCCTACAACATCGCCGCCGACGGGATCCTCGGCACCGCCGACGTGGCCCGCGAGTTTGGCCTGATCCCGCTGCCCCTGCCCGCCGGCCCCGCCCGGCTGGCGGCTCGCGCCGTCTCCGCGCTGCCGTTCCTGCCGCCCGCCGCGCAGTGGGTCGAGGCGGCCAGCCACCCGGCGATCATGGATACGACCAAGGCGAAGCGGGACCTCGGCTGGGTCCCGCGCTTCACCGCGATGGAGGCCCTGCGGGCCACCCTGCGCCCGGACCCGGCCCGCCGCTGAGAACCTCTCGCCTGCGTATAGGCCGGCTACGATGCACAGAGTCTCCCCGCCGGTGTAGCTCAGTAGGCAGAGCAGCCGTCTTGTAAACGGCAGGTCAGCGGTTCGAACCCGCTCACCGGCTCCCAGGTCAGAGGGGTATAGGCCCCTCGTTGCCGCCTCGCTCGTGGAACGGTTCGTGGAACGAATGTCACTGATCCGGGTCTACCCTGTTGATATGCCTAGAGTTGCCAAGGGTCACATAGAGCAACTGCCGAGCGGGTCGTTCCGGGTCTCCGTGTACGCCGGGACCGACCCGCTCACCCGGCGGCCGCATCCGCCTCAAGTCCACCGTCAAGACCGAGCAGCAAGCTCAGATCAAGCTCGGCGAGCTGCTCAAGGATGCGTCCGAAGGCCGCACGCCCGAAACCGGCGCGACCGTGGCGACGCTGATGGACGAGTACGCCGCGGTCGCGGAGTGGGACGTGTCCACGCGGCAGACCAACGAGGGGTTCATCCGCCGCACCATCAAGCCCGCCCTCGGGCCCATGAAGGTGCGGAAGGTGCGCGGCCCCATCCTCGACAAGCTGTACGCGGAGCTCAAGCGCTGCGGCGACCTGTCCTGCACCGGCAAGCCGTTCATCGAGCACCGCAACGTCCCGGTGCTGACGGTCAACCCGCGCGACCGCCGCCCGGCCTGGCAGCAGGTCGCGGCGACGCTGACCGAGGCCATCCGGTCCGGGATCCTCGCCCCGGGCGACGAGCTGCCGTCGATCACCGAGGTGAGCGCCCTGCAGGGCATCGGCACCGGCGTCATGCGGCACGCCCTGGAGGCGCTCGCCGCGGACGGCCTGATCATCGTGCGGCACGGCCGCGCCGCGGTCGTCGCCGGAGAGCCCAGCAACGATCCGCGCCTGAGCCGGAGGCGGCCTGGTCCCGAACACGACTGCCGCCGCGCCGGGTGCCGCCCGCATGTCTGCCACCCGATGAAGCCCAGCACGATCCGCGGTATCCACGGCATCCTGTCCGGCGCGTTCGCCGCCGCGCAGCGCTGGGAATGGACCGACCGGAACCCCGCCGAGTCAGCCAAGCCGCCCACCACGATCCGCCGCCCCATCCCGGCTACCTCGCCGGAAGACGTGGCCAAGGTGATCACCGAGGCCCGCGCGCGCAACGCCGCCCTGGGCCTGTACCTGTGGCTGGTCGTGGTCACCGGCGTGCGCCGCGGCGAGCTGTGCGGCCTGCAGATCCGCGACATCGACCTCGACCGGGGCCTGGTCCACGTCGCCTTCAACTACGTCGTCCGCGGCGGCCAGCGCGTCCGCAAGGACACCAAGACCCACCAGGACCGCTGGCTCGCCATCGACCCGGACACCTGCGCGCTGATCGTGAGCTACCTGGACGAGATCAGCGCCGCGCTCGCCGCGGTCGGCGTCGAGCTGCGAGACGACGCGTACCTGTTCTCCAACGACCCGTCCCACGCCCGGCCGTGGAACCCGGACTGGGCCACGCACAAGGTCACCGAGGCCGCGGATGCCGCCGGGGTAGACCTCGACATCAAGGGCGGTCGGCACTACACCGCCAGCCAGCTCCTCGCCGGCGGCTTCGACCTGCGCAACACCGCCGCCCGCCTCGGCCACAGCGGCGGCGGCGCGACCACCCTGCGGCACTACGCCGATCCGGTCCCCGAAGTGGACAGGCGAGCCGCCGCCTACCTGGCGAAGCTGACCGCCGGATCGGCAGCCCAACAGGCTGAAACCTGACGTGCCGCGTGCCGCATCTGGTCCGAAGTCTCCTGCGTCTTCCTGCCTTCCATGGAGGGCTGGACAGGCCCAGAGTCACATATCCGCGTCGTCGGGAGCGTCGTCCTGGTCGGCAAGGCGATCGAGTATGGCCACGACCTCGGCGCGGTCATCTGGGGTCATATGAACCAGCGCCGGGCCGATGGGCGCGGCGGGGTGAGGCAGGTGCGGGCTGGTCAGGCTGCCGAGCCGGGCGAGGTCGCGAGAGCGGGCGGGGTCATCGGCCGGTTTGCGGTCATAGGCGCCATCCTGTCAGATCGGGCCGCTCGAGAAGAGTAGACGGCGTATCCGGAAGACGACACTCCGGGCCATCGGCGTCATGACTCGTCGATCTAGAAGATTGCCGACTTTCCGAGTACTCCTTGACGTCGCTGTCTAATGGAGAGACGGTCATAAGCGCAAGCTCGCGCAACTAGCGGATGCTGGAGGCGACCATGGCGCTAGTCTTCATCGCGATCGACCCGGATACTACGGGAGACCACTGTCCAGCGGTTTTCGTCGAGGAGGAGACTGGTGATCTCCTCTTCCAGGGCTGGACGGTCACCGACCCTCAGATCCTGGCGGAGGTCGCACAGCACAGCCCGGTCGCGGACAACGAGTCGGTGGTCCGGCTCCCGGCGCGGATGAGGGCGATGATCCTGGAGGCGCTTAATGGCCAAGGTGCCGCCATTCGGCGAGCTGATAGCCGCCACGACGAGCTCGGCCGTGCACCTGGAGATGCGCGACGCGTACACGCCTGACGACCAGCGGTTCCTCGACTGGCAGGCGGGCAAGCTCCTCCCGGAGCAGGCCAATCCGGAATGGTCGGCCATCGTGCGCGCTCACACCGCGCGGGGAGTCCGGTTCCGCCGCGCCCGTGTCGTCTCTGAGCCGCTGGCGCCCTTCATCCGGTTCGAGTACGAGGTGACGGCTGCGGTGAGCATCGCGGCCGGGGAGCAGGTCCGGTGGCTGCCCCGGAGGCAAGGGCTGGATCTGTGCCTGCCGCTGAATGATTACTGGGTATTCGACGGCCGCCTAGTGCGCTTCCACTTCTTCTCCGGAACCGGGGAGATCGTCGAGGACGAGCTGGCGGAGGACCCTTCCGTCGTGAAGTTGTGCGCGCAGGCGTTCGAGGCCGTATGGGAACGCGCCATTCCGCACGACCAGTACCAGCCGATCTGACCGCCCGCTGACCTGAGCCAATGGCAGTCTCACCGTCATCAAGCGTCCAGCGAGCACGGCAGCAGGTCGCGGAGCGCCTGCGCGAGATCCGGCTGGACGCGGGCCTGACCGCCCGGGCGCTGTCCGTGGCGGCCGGCTGGCACGAGGCGAAGACCAGCCGCATCGAGTCGGCCAAGCAGGCCCTCACCGACGCCGACATCCAGACCTGGTGCCGGGTATGCGGCGCCGAGCGTGAGGTCCCCGACCTCATTGCGGCGTCCAGGGCGGCCGACTCGATGTATGTCGAATGGCGGCGGCTGACGCGCACGGGCCTGCGTCACACTCAAGATGCCCGGCGGCCGCTGTATGAGCGCACGCGCCAGTTCAAGGTCTACTGCTCGACGGTCGTCCCGGGTTTCCTCCAGACTCCGGCGTACGCGAGCGCGCTGCTGCTGGCCAACTCGGGTTTCCACGCCGCGCCCGATGATGTCGAAGACGCCGTGCGGGCCAGGATGAGCCGTAACCGCATCGTCCAGTCGCCGGGCCACCAGTTCGCCATGGTGATCGAAGAGGCCGTCCTGCGGTACCGCGTCGGCGGCGCTGAGGCCATGGCCGGTCAGCTCGGCCACCTGCTGGACGCCATCACGCTTCCCTCGGTGACTCTCGGGGTGATCCCGTTTTCCGCGGACGGACGGCCGATGTGGACGTTGGAGACCTTCACCGTCTTCGACGATTCCCGGGTGCACGTCGAATTGCTGTCAGCCCAGGTGACAGTCACTGCCCCGAGCGAGATCACCCTCTACGCGCGTGCCTTCGACCGGCTCGCCGGCATGGCCGTCTACGGACCGCAGGCGCGCGCCCTTATCGCGTCCGCGATTGACGCCCTGGGCTAGATACCTCGCAAGTTCGCGCAAGTCCATTTACCCGTCTGCAACCCACCGCGTTGGCTTGTCCATAGCCACGTTGGTACGCGATGGGAGGCATCACCATGACCGGCACTGCGAGGGCCGGCGCTGCCGGGCAGCGGCGCGCTGTGTTCGCGGTCGACGAGGACGCCGCGCTAGCCGCGCTGGAGGAGGCATGGGCCGATGGCGGCTACCACGCCTTCGGCGTTGACGACGAGCATCTGGTCGGCGATCAGCAGCGCCGGGGAGGTGCTCACCGGATCCACCCCGGATGAGCTGGACCGGAAGATCCGGGCGCACTGGCAGGCGATGCAGTGATGCCGCGCAGCCCTGCCCAGATGTCCCTGGTACCGGACGGCGAGGACCAGGCAGCGCGGCTGGAGCGGTTCCGCGCCGCGCACCCCGATGTGCCCGTCTTGCTGCTGGGCACCTGCCCCAGGGCCTGGGTAGGCGACCAGAAGATCGAGCGCCCGACGTTGCGCGGCCTGCTCGACGGCCTGGAGGAAATCTTCCGCCCAGACGCGCATACCTCTCGCACGGGGACGCCGCAGTGACCGCTGAGTTCGACCCCGCGACGCCGAACATGGCCCGGGTCTACGACTACTGGCTCGGCGGCAAGGACAACTACCCCGCCGACCGGGCCGAAGCCGAGCGGCTGCTGGCGATCTACCCGCCGCTGCGGGATCTGGTCCGGGAGAACCGGGCGTTCGTAACCCAGGCCGTCAGCTGGGCCGCCCGGCAGGGGATCGGCCAGTTCATCGACCTGGGTGCCGGGCTCCCCGCCTCCCCGGCGGTCCACCAGGCCGCACGGGAGGTCATGCCGACGGCCCGGGTCGCCTACGTCGACATCGATCCCGTCGTGCTGTCCCACGCCAGGGCGCTGCTGGCCACCAGCGACGGGGTGACCGCCGTCGCGGCGGACCTGCGCGACCCCGACGCCGTGCTGGCGGACCCGGAGCTGCGGGCCGTCATCGACCCGGCCCGGCCCGTGTGCGTCATCCTCGGCGCGGTCCTGCACTTCCTGGACGCCGACGCCGCCCGGACGGTGACCGCGGGATACGCGCGGCTGATGGCGCCGGGCAGCTGCCTGGTCATCTCCGTGGCCAGCTTCGATGACGAGGCCCTGGGCAAGCAGCTGGCCGAGGAGTACACCGCGGCAGCCTGGCACAACCACACACCTGCCGACATCGCGTCGTTCTTCGCCGGACTGGAGCTGGTCGGGCCGGGCGTCACCGAGGCACAGACCTGGCGGGCGTGGATGCCCCAGCCGGTACTGCGGCACCGCGAGGGCCACGTGCTGGCCGGCGTGGCACGACGCCAAGCCTGACCCCGAGAGTGCGAGCCCGTACGGCCAGTATCAGCCGTATCTGGGACGAGCAGCCCAGTCGCCGGAAGCCCGGAGCATCACGCAGTGCGGCATGCACTGGCCGGTGATGGCGCTGATGCGGCGCATGGTGCCGGGCAGCCAGCGATCGTAGAACTCCAGGGCCCGGGCCAGGTCGGGGCGCTGCCCGCCGTAGGTGCGGTGCCATTCGGCGGCCAGGGTGGACAGCTCCCAGACGGCATGGATGTGGCGGGGCCAGCAGTCCCGCAGCTCGTAGCCGCCGTAGTGCTGGCGCAGCACGGTGTCAGCCCACCGCCGCAGCTCAGCCAGCCGCGCGCGGTAGGTGTCGTGGTCCAGGCCGATCCAGGAGGGAGCGGCCGGTCCACGGGGAGCGACGGCGTCCAAGGCGGTGGCGACTGTCGCGGCGAGTTCCTCGAAGCGAGCGGCGAGGTCCACATCGTCGCGGATCCCGGCGCGATCGAGCCGCTGGCTGATCAGCGCGACCTGGCTGCGGAGATCAGCCACTTGCGCGGCCAGGGCAGCGAGGCTCTCGCCAAGAGCCTGCACGGGAGGGTCGGCCCGCGGGCTGGTCACGGCCCGCCTCGGCCGTATTCACGTTTGCCGTCATCGAGGGGAGGTGCTTGCGGCTCGGACCAGTCCAGCCCCGGGCGGCCACCCTGGTTCACGATCCGGGTCACTGAGGTGCGGGACAGGCCGAACGAGCGGCCGATCGCCGCCGTCGTATACCCGGCTGCGTCGGCGGCCAGGATCGCCCGGTCACGATCCCGCCGCGCGTCCTGCACCCAGGCGGATTGCAGCGGGCGGCGTTCCCGCTCGGTCAGCCCGCCCCAGATGCCGTGCGTGATCCGGTTGCTGAGGGCGTACTCCAGGCACGGCTGCGCGGACCGGGCACCGCGCGCAGACCTGCCGCGCGGGGCCGGCCGTCTCGCCGCGCTCGGGGTAGAACACGTCCAGGTCGGTGCCGCGGCACGCAGCCCGCTCCCGCCAGCGCGCGGCGAAACGCGCCGGGGCAGCCAGGTGCGGTACCGCGGCAGGCGGGCCGTCACCGTGCGGGCGCGGTGACCCGCGCCCGCCAGGCGGCGGCGAAGGCGGCCAGGTCGGCTACCTCCAGGCCGCTGGCCGCGAACTCCTCGGCGAACCGCCGCGGGTAGCGGCGGGTGGTCTTGCGGGCGCCGCGGCACACCACGGTGTGCGGCAGCGTCCCGGCGATCGCCAGCCGCCGTACCGTCTCGCGGGAGACGCCGAGCCGCTGCGCGAGCTGCGCGGCGGTCAGGAAGTCGGCGGTGTCCTCAACTTCGATCGGTGCAGGGGGCCGCGGTGGCGGGATGAGCGCCGCGGCCAGGGCCCGGGCCAGTGTCTCCAGCAGCTCGGGCGGGACCTCAAGGTCGGTGTGGTGGTGGGTGTTTTGCGTGTTAGGTTTCGTGATGGGTTCCTAGTGCAGGGGCCTTGCCCCCTGGGTGATCTTGGCGGATGGTCCAGGGGGCCTTTTCGTGCCCGGTTTCACCCGGGAAACGGTCTTTGGTAACGCTCGCGCAATCGTACGCCGGAACGCCTGAGAGCATCGGGCAGCAAGGCGGGCGGACGTCTCGCCGGACGTATCGCGGCTGCTCGGCAGATGCGCATCCTCGGCGGGCAGTGGGGCCGGCAACCGGCTTCGCATACACGTACCAGACACGCGACCGTTCGGCTACGGATCCGGAGCCGGTACGGTCGCGCAGTTCGTACAACCGGTGCGCGGTCGTCTGCGACGGTCGTCGCCCAGACTGCCTTTCCTTTCGCATGCAGCTTCCTGCCCAGCCGTCGGCCGCCGGGCTAATCCGCAAATTGTGCATTCTCCGGACGTACCGTCCGTGCGTGCTGAGAACCAATCGGACACAGGCATCACGAACGATGAACGCGGAACCGGCACAGGCAGCGACGGATCGTGTCGACTAACGTCACCCTGCACGCGGGCCACGACGTGGCCTACTTCACCCGCGGCCAGGGCCGCGGCGGCTGCGCCGGGGCCATGTCCTACTACACCGCGGCCGGGGAACCGCCGGGGGAGTGGGCCGGGAAAGGCGCCGCGGCGCTCGGCCTGACCGGCCTGGTGGACCCGGACGTCATCGAGCGCCTGTACCAGGAGAACACCGGCCCCGGCGGGGAGCTCCTGGTCAAGCGGCGCCAGTCCAAGGCGGCCGCGGACCGCGAAGCCGCCGCGGTGGCGGCGTACCTGGCCGCGCACCCGTACGCCAGCGCGACCGAGCTGGCCGAGGTCCGCGCCGCCGAACGCGGCAAGGACCCGCACCAGGTGCCGTACTTCGACCTGACCGTCAGCGCGGTCAAGAGCGTCTCGGTGCTGCACGCCTCCTACCGGGTCGCCGCCCGGCAGGCCCGCCAGCGCGGCGACCAGGACCAGGCCGCCGCGCTCGACGCGCGCGCCGATGAGATCGAGGCCGCGCTGATGGACTCCGCGCGCGAAGCCGTCGCGTGGCTGGAGCAGCACGCCACCTACACCCGCACCGGGCACCATTCGGCGCGCACGGGGGAGTGGCGCGACGGCGCCGGGCTGACCGCCAGCTTGTTCCTGCACCACCTGTCCCGCGACGGCGACCCGCAGCTGCACGTGCACGTGGCGATCTGGAACCGGGTCCAGCGCGCCGACGGCGCCGACGGCAAGTGGCGGACGCTGGACTCGCGCAGCCTGCACAACCAGCGGCTCGCCGTCGCCCCGGTCGCCGACCGGATCCTGGAGACCAAGCTGTCCGCCCTCGGCTACGTGATGGTGCCCCGGGCCGACGGGAACGGCGCCGAGATCGGCGGGGTCAGCCAGGACGTGAAGGACCTGTTCAGCTCCCGCGCCGTCGCCGTCACCGGCGAGCTGGACCGGCTCGCCCGCGAGTACCAGGCGGTGCACGGCAAGCCGCCGTCGCGGCGGACGCTGTGGCTGCTGCACCAGCAGGCCGGGCAGAACACCCGCCGCACCAAGGCCCAGGCCCGCCGCACCATCGCCGGGCAGACCGGCGCGGCCGAGCCCACCGCGGCGCAGCGGCTCGCCGCCTGGGAAGCCCAGACCGCGCGCCGCGAAGTGCAGGCGCTGTCGGCGGTGCACGAGCAGGTCGCGGCGTTCGCCGCCGCAGCGCGCCGGGCGCGCACCGGCCGTGCTGGATGATGCGGCCAAGCGCACGGCCGCGCGGATCGCGGTGGCCGAGGTGCAAAAGCATCACGCGGTCTGGTCGATGGCCCAGCTCCGGTTCGAGGTGCACCGGGCGCTCCCCGTCCTCGAGGCGAGCATCGACGGCCCGGCGGTGGTCGACGAGGTCGCCAGGCTGGCCGTCAGCGGCCGGTCCGGCGCCGAGGTCGTCCAGGTCACCGCCCCCGACATCACCGACGTGACCAGCCTCGGCGTCCGCGCCTCCGACGGCGGCAGCATCTACCGGCCGCCGAACGAGGAACGGTACTGCACCCTGGCCCACCTCGACATCGAGGAGCAGATCCTCGCGGCCGCGAAACGAGCCGTGCCGCAGCTCGTCAGCCGCGAGCAGGCCCGGGCCGCCGCCGAGCGCACCGGGCTGAACGCCGAGCAGCGCGACGCCGTGGTCATGATGCTCACCGCCGACCGCGGCGACGGCCGTGCTGGTCGCCCCGGCCGGGGCGGGCAAGAGCCACACCATGGCCGAGTTCGCCCGGCTGTGGACCACCTTCACCGGCCGCCGGGTCATCGGCCTGACCACCTCCACCAACGCGGCCCGGGTCCTGGCCCACGAGGGCCTGGCCGAGAGCTACAACATCGCCGCAGTTCCTCGGCAAGACCGAAGGCTCCGACGAGCTGCGCCGGCCCGTGCCCCTGCACCAGGACGACGTGCTCGTCCTGGACGAGGCCAGCCAGCTCAGCCACCGCCGACCTGGCCATGATCGGCGAGGCGGCCCGGCAGGCCGGAGCCCGGATCATCGCCACCGGCGACACCGCCCAGCTCGGCGCCGTCGAAGCCGGCGGCATGTTCCGGCTCCTCGCCCAGGAGGTCCCCGCCGCCGCAGCTGCACGAGGTCCGCCGGTTCGACGCGGCCTGGGAACGGCAAGCCAGCATCCGGCTCCGCGACGGCGACCCGGCCGCGATCGCCGCCTACGACCGGCACGGCCGCATCCGCGGCGCCGACTACGAGGCCGCCTACGACCGGGCCGCCTCCATGTGGCTCGCCGACCACCTGCGCGGCAAGGACGTGCTGCTGCTCGCCGGATCCAACGCCGAAGCCGCCGACCTGTCCCGCCGCGTCCAGGCCAAGCTCACCCAGCTCGGCACCGTCGGACCGCCGCAGGCCGCCGCTGGCCGACGGCAACCACGCCGGCATCGGCGACCTGATCCGCGCCCGCCTCAACACCCAGATCGACGCCGGCGGCCGCCCGCTCACCAACCGCGACACCCTCCAGATCACCGCCTTCCGCGGCCCCGACGCCGAAGTCCGGCGGCAGCGCCTGGACGGGACCTGGACCGGGACGTTCCGCGTCCCCCGGGCCTACCTCGCGGCCAGCGCCGAGCTCGCCTACGCCGGCAACGTCCACGTCGCCCAGGGCCGCACCGTCGACACCGCCCACCTCCTGGTCACCGACTCGCTGTCCCGGCAGGCCCTGTACGTCGGCATGACCCGCGGCCGCCAGGCCAACACCGCCCACGTCGTCACCGGCACCACCGCCCCACCCGGCCACGAGCCCTACCAGCAGGCCACCCCCGAATCCGTCCTCGCCGGCATCATGGGCCGCGACGACGGCGACCTGTCCGCCACCGAGCAGATCCGCCAGGCCCAGGACTGGTCCGGCGGAACCGGCCACCTGCTCACCCTGTGGTCCGCCGCCATCCGGCAGACCCTGCACCCCGACATCGACCAGCAGATCAAGGCCCGGCTCACCGAGCATCCGAAGCCTGGCGGTACGACCGCGAGCACGCCCGCCAGGCCCTGCACCAGCGGCTCCGCGCCGCCCAGCTCGCCGGCCACGACATCAGCGCCCTCATCGACCGGATCACCGCCGCGCCGATGGACCGCGCCCGGTCCATCACCAGCGTCCTGCACCACCGCCTGCAGCGCCTCGCCCTGCCCGACCTCGCGGGCACGACGTCGACCTGGGCGCAGCGCACCCCCGCCAGCGCCCCGCCGGTCGCCCACGAGCTCGCCGCCGCCCTCGACGACCGGGCCCGCGCCCTCGGCGAGCAGCTGGCCGCCAGCCCAGAACCCTGGCTGGCCCGGCACCTCGGCGTCCTGGCCCCCGGGGCATCTCGTGCCCTGCGTGAGGAATACGCCCGCCGGGCCGCAGCGGCCGCCGCCTACCGGGAAGCCGCCGGGATCACCGACCCCCAGCAGGCCGTCTCGCTCCTTCCGCACCGCGGCAGCCCCGAACTCGAAGGCATGCGCCTGGCCGCGATCCGCGCCCTGGAGATACGCGACGAAGCCGCCATCATCCGCGGCATGACCCGCGGCGAGCTCGAAGCCCGCACCCGCCAAGCCGAACGCGCCCAGGCCAGCGCCCCGCCCGACGTCTCTCGCCAGCTCCGCCTCACCGCCCAGGCCGAAGCCGACGCCTGGCAGCAATCCGCCGACGCCGCCACCCGCCACGACCAGGCCGGGGCCGCAAACGCAGCGATCCTCGCCGGCCAGCTCGCCGCCGATCGCCGCCACCTGGAAGCCGGCAACGCCTGCTACGAGAAATGGTCAGCCGCCACCGCCAGCATCAGGGAAACCGCCGCCAAGGCGCAGGCCGAACTTGAGCGCCGCGGCATCACCGCAGCCGCCGGTGGGCCTGATGGCCGCCCCGCGCCTGACCATCAGGCGATCCGCGCCGGCGAACTGCTCTCGCGGGCCGCCGAAGCGGCTGGCCGTCTCGCCGCCGAGCGCCAGGCACGGGCGGAGTACAGCGCCCGCGTCGAGCGTGAATCCCGGGCTCAGCCGACGCCAGACCTGGAGAGACGGGCTGAGTACGACGCGGAAATGGAGCTGTAAGGCCGCCGGTGCTGGCGTGCCAGGCTCGCCTGCTGTCGGCGAAACCTCGGGTTCTGGCAACGGGCGGGCTATTGGCTGAGGCGGCTTTGTCTCTTACGTTAAGTAGGTACCGTATTGCGGTCTGTCGCGGTCGTGATGTGCTGCTGCCCTGCCCGGAGAACGTGATGCCCAGACGCAAGTCGCTGCTCGCCCAGATGTATGAGTCTCGCCAGAAAGCCAAGCTGCAGCAGAAGAAGCTGGAAGAACAGGCCGCCAGGGCGTGGGCCGCAGAAGATCGCAGGATCGCGGCTCAGGCGGAGAAGGAGGCCGCTCAGCTGCGCCGGGAGGAGGAACGCGCTGCCCAGGCCAGGCTCAGGGACGAGCAGCAGGCCGAGCGCACCCGGCAGCAGGCGGCGGCGAAGGCGGAGCGGCTGGCCGCCCAGCAGCAGCGGGAGCAGGAGCGGCAGGCGGCAGCCCAGGCCCGCGACTCCGATCCGGGCGGGTCACAAACAGGCTCGATTAGCATTCTTCGCAGTCGCGTAGCGTGACAAGCGGAGCATATTGTTATTGGTTCGAACAATTCCGATCGCCGACTCGGCGCGGGGTCGGTCGTTGACCGGCCGTGAAGCGGGAAGCCACCAGATCATCCAGTTCGGCGCGGGTGGATGTCTGCGCGCTGGTGGGGTTTCGGCGGCGGGCAGTTCTAGCACGAGGTGGAAGCTGAGGTCGCCGGTGCCGCAGACCGCGTGCAGGAAGGCCTCGTAGGCGCCGATGATGGCGTTTAGCCGCTGCGGGCCGTAGGCGACGTCGGAGCAGTCGGGGAGGCGAAGTCCTCGGTGCCGGCCGGATTCCTGCCGGTCATCACCTGTCCTCAGCGTGGTGGGCCGGGGGAACGCCCGCCAGAAACTGCGTCCCGGCGGGCCGCTGCAGCCTGTTCTGCCGCCGCTGGAACTGGTCGGCTACCAGGGCGGCCAGCAGGGCGCAGGATGTGCCGAGCAGGATCCCGGCCGTGGCGTCGGACAGCCAGTGGGCGCCCAGGTAGGCGCGGGAGAGCCCCATCACGATCGAGAACGCCACCGCGGCCGCCCCCCACCAGGTGCGCCGCCTCCCCGCGGGCACCAGGGCGATGACCGCCGCGACGACGGTGACCGACGCGGCGATGGCATGTCCGGACGGGAACGACGCGCCGCTCGTGGCGACCAGCGACCCGGGCGGCCTGGTCCGGTCGTAGATGCCTTTCAGCGAGCCGATCAGCACCTCGGACAGCACGATGGCCGCGGTGAAAGCGGCCAGGTGCCACCACCGGCGGCGCAGGGCAAGGTACCCGGCCAGGGCGATCCGCACCGGCAGCGTGACGTACACCAGCCCGAGGACGTTGAAGACCTTGGCGATCGCGGTCAGCAGCGGCGTCCGGCCGGAGATCATCAGCCGCAGCCACGCATCGTCAAGCCGCTGGATGCGGGCCAGCGTGCCGTGGTCGGCGACCAGGGCGAACACAGCGGCCGTGACCGCCACCACGGCGGCGGTGAGGAAAGCGGCCTGCCGGGGGCGGCCAAGAAGCGCGTCCTCCTGCCGCCGGGCCGTGGCCGGCCGGGTCATCCCGGGCATGCGGCACCTCGCCCGCACAGGGCCAGGCCCTCGGTGCGCCGGACATAGCCGACCAGCGCCGACCGGGGCGTGAAGGACAGCGCGCTGTCAACGGCGGCGGCCAGGACCGGGGATGCGCCGGGCGCGAAGAGGAACTGGTAGGTGGCGCAGCCGCCGGGGAAGGTGTAGTAGCGAATGTCGGAGAACTGCGGGGCCAGGCTGAGCGGGCGCTCGAACCGGCGGGTGCCTGGCTGGTCGGAGGGGATCTGCTGGGCGCCCGAGGTGTCGCAGGTGGCGGTCAGGGTGATCGTCACCGCCTGCACCCCGGCCTGACCGGAGTTCAGCCAGAAGCTGGCCTGCCCGCTGGCGATCTCGGCGTCGGTGCCGGGCGCGGTCCAGCCCGACGGGAGCGCCGCGATGCAGGGCAGGAGGGCCGCCGAGGGAACCGCCTGGGCCGCCAGGATCATCGCATGGCCCGTGCCGCATTCGGGCGCCTGCGCCCCTGAGGTTGCGGACCGGGGTGAACAAGGTGTAGCTGACATAGGTGACCGCGACGATGACGGCGAGCATCGCCGCGGCCCCGCTCACCCGCCGGGGGCTCCAGCGCTGCAGCACGATCGGGCGCCGCTGCGGGGCGAGCTTGCGGAACTCGGCGAGCAGGTCCCGGGGATCGCGTTTCATGAAGGCGCGCAGCTGCGTCGGGCTGGCGACCCCGCGGGTGGCGGCGAAGGCCTCGGCCAGCTCGGCCTCGGTGAAATAGTTCAGCGCCTGCCGGTACACCCGCCCCGGGTCGGTGCGGACCGCCAGGACCAGCATCATGTTGCCCAGGTCGACCGCCTGCCGCCAGGGCGAGGGGCGCACCTGGGCGAAGGCCACGTCGATCAGCAGCAGCTGCCCGGCGCGGACCATCAGGTTGCCCGGCTTGATGTCGCGGTGGGCGATCCCCGCGTCCCACAGCGTGCGGATCAGCCGCAGCCCCTGGTCGATCACCTGGTCATCGATGTCGGCGCCGCCGATTTCCACCGCGCCGTCGAAGTACTCGGTGACCAGCAGGTACTCCCGTTCGGGGGTGATCTCCACGATGCCGTAGGGCCTGGCCACGGCGATCCCGGCGTCTTGCAGCAGGCGCAGGGCGTAGTCCTCGTACTCGGCCAGGCGCCGCACGGTCTGGAAGGGGTGCTCGTCCTCCAGGGAGCCGTACAGGATCGTCCGCCAGATCTTGTACCAGCGGTCGGCGCGGACGTGGCCCTTGGTGTAGAGCTTGGCGAACAGGTACTCCTGCGGGCCGCCCCGACCCGCAGCCGCAGCGGGGTGGAGCCGGCTGAGGACTCCAGCCCGACCGGCGTGATGCCGGTGACGGTGAGCCCGAGCTGGTCGCGCACGCCCTGCCGGATCGCCTCGCCGCGCGCGCCGGTCACGTCCACGTGCGCGGTGTTGCCGCGCCGGTAGGCGACCGGGAAGACCTCGTTCGGGGTGAAGAAACGGAACGCGCTGACCGGGACCGCGACGCCGAGCGCCACCCCCAGGAGGATGTCGTCCACGTGATCGACGGCCAGGTACAGGCAGGCCAGGCAGAACACGGTCACCACGACCGCTATGGCCGCCTTCGCGCAGGAGCGGGGGCGCCCGGGAACGACCAGGCAGTAGGCGATGCCTATCAGGAGGGTGGTGAGGATCCCCGCCGGGAGCGCCGGCGCGGAGTACCCTGCCCAGCCCGCGATGATCGGCACACCGTAGGGGCGCGGCCGCGTGAGCTCCCGGTTGATCCAGTAACCGGCGAGCTCGACGAAAGCGAGGCTGCACACGAATACCAGCAGGTGCCGCCAGCGGCGGAACACCATCGTCAGCGCGACTGCCGACAGCCCGACCACCGTGGCCCCCCAGCCGGAGCCAGCCGCGGAGATCCCTCTTGCGATGCCGGTCAGCCATGGCGTCCGTGCCCGCGCGAAGAGCCGGAGCACCGCCGCGTTGACCTGATCATCGAGCCGGAGCGACGGCGCGCGCACCGAGACCAGGATTGCGCCGGCCAGGACGGCAACCGCGAGGACCAGCCATGCTGTGGTGGTGACCGAGACCGGGTGCGGCAGCGGCGGGGGCGCGCCGGTCGGGCGGCGGCGGCGCGCCGTTCGCCGCACGGCCCGACCCGGCGACGGGGCGACCGTGCCATCTGGCGGGGTCACAGTCCCCCCGGCGTTCTCGGTCACTGCGCCGCACCCCCCGCCGAGATCAGCCCCTGCGCGCGCAGCCAGGTCCGGGCCACGCTGCCCGGGTTATCCCCGCGCAGCTCCACTTGCGCGTCCAGGGCGCGCAGCGAGCCGGTAGTCAGGCGCGCCGACACGGCGTCGAGCGCCGCGAGCAGCCGCGGGCCGTAGCGGGCGACGGCATCCCGGCGGACCAGCGGGACGACATTCTCGGCCGGCTGCAGGCCGCGGTCGTCGGCCAGCACCACCAGATGGTCCGCCGTGATGGCCGGATCGGTGCTGAACAGCAGCGCGACGCCGATGTCCCCTGCCTGCAGGGCCTGCAGCGTCAGCGGGCCCCCGGCGTCAAGCGGTAGGAAAACCCGGAACCGGAGCCCGTAAACCTGCTTCAGCCCCAGCAGGCAGTAGACGCGCTCCGGGCATTCGGGCGGACCGCCGAACGCCAGCCGCGGCGCCACCCGGGCCAGGTCGGCGACCGATCGCAGGCCATAGCGGGCCGCGGTCGCGGCGGTGACCACGATGACGTTGGCGTCCTGCGCGGCGGACGGGCGCCCCGCCACCAGCCCCCGGCCAGCCACCAGCCCGGCCAGGGCCCTGCCGGTCGCCGCGGCATCGGACGTCGCGGGCTGCCGCCCCAGGCTGACGAACTCAAGCGCCGACCCGGAGTACTCCGGCACCACCTGGACAAGTCCGCTCATCAGCGCCGGGTCCACCAGCTCGCGAGCGCCCAGGTCCGGCAGGACACGGACGGGAAAGCCCTGCGCCGTGAGCGCGCCGGCGTAGATGTCGGCGAGCAGCACGCTCTCCGGGAAGTCGAATGACCCGACGGTAATGACAGCGCCATGCTGGCCGGCCCCGCCGGCATGATCAGCCGGCCCGCTGCCGCAGGCGCAGGCGCAGCACACGATAGCCAGCGCCAGACAGGCTACGTACGCCACCGTCCGTCGTTCCGGCGCTGCTCTCATCACGTTCCCTGCGGGTCGAGAAGAAAAGGTTGCTCCGCACGCGCCGGAGCCGGGGATCCCGTTTCTCCGGGCGGCGGCGCCGCCGGACGGGCGGCGCTGGCGGCCGGCCGGCAAGACCGGCACCCGCGCTGGTGCGCCCGGGGCCGGCCGCGGCGCGCCGGCGCTCACACGTACTCCCGGTGCTGCAGGGACCGCCAGCACAGCCAGCCCGGCAGCACCGGCAGCCAGTAGGTCGCCAGCCGGTACAGCAGCACGGCCGAGACCGCGGGCCCGGGCTGCATGCCGACGCCGGTCAGCCCGGCGACCAGCGCCGCCTCGATCGCGCCGAGGCCGCCCGGCGTCGGGGCGGCCGCCGCCAGCGCCGCGGCGGCCAGGTACACCGCGCCGAGCACGACCAGGCCAGGGCCCCCGCCGAACGCCTGGACCGAGGCGGCCAGCCCGGCGATGTAGGCCAGGGTGATCAGGGCCGAGCCGCCGAACAGCAGGCCCAGCTTGACCGGGCTGGCGGCGGCCTGGCGCAGGCTGCCGGCCGCGGAACGGGCGCCGGGGATCAGCTGCTTGCGGGTCCAGCGGCGGCCGGGCCGTGTCGCCAGGACCACGCCGATGACCGCGATGATCACCGCCAGGGCGAGCAGGATCTTGCTGCCGGACGGCAGCTTGAACGCTTTGGTGAGGTCGTGGCCGGCCAGCGCGAAGAAGACCACGATCAGCACGACGTGCATGACGGCGCCCGCGAGGGCGTTCACCCCGACCGCCGCGACGCTGGCCGGGGTGCTGGTTCCGCTCTTCTGCAGGAACCGGGCGTTCAGCGCCATCCCGCCGACGTTGGCCGGCGAGACCCGGTTGATGAACGACGAGGCGCCCTGCGTCAGCACGGCCGGGCCGAACGGGACATGGCCGGGCACCGAGCCGATCAGCGCCATCGCGCTGGCCACGTAGGTCAGCGCGGACAGGCCGATGATCACCGGCAGCCAGGCCCAGTTGGCGTGCTGCAGCGCGTGCCAGCTGCTGCTCACATCGGCGATCTGCGGCAGCAGGAAGTAAAAGGCGCCGGCCAGCGCGGCAATCGCCAGCAGCGTGCGCGGCCGCACCCGCTGCAGCCGGACGAGGTCCTTGTCAGCGTCGTCGCCGGAGGCCGCGATCGCGGCCGCGCGCGTGTTCTTCAGCAGCCCGTCCTGGCCCTTGATCGCGCGCCGGGTGCCGGCCGACAGGGCGAGCGGCTGCAGCAGCGGCACGGCGGCGGCGACGCCGTCGGCGCCGATCGCGGCCGCCGCGGCGGCGACGGCACGGTCCGGGCCGATCCGGCCGGCCAGCGAGGTGAGCAGCTCGGCCACGTCGATCGCTCGCTGACGGCTGGTCGCGGCGAGCTCGGCGAAGCTGAAGTCGGCCAGCACGGGGGCACCCGTCCTGGCCGATCATGATGTTGCTGCCGTGCAGCGACCGGTGCGCGATCCTGGCCTGGTGCAGCCGGCCGACCTCGCGCCACAGGGCTCCGGGCGAGCTGATCGGTGATCCGATCGGCCGGGACCTCGTCCAGGGACTGGCCCGCTACCAGCTCCATGGTCAGCAGCACTGACCCGTCGCCGGCCCTGATGACCTGGCCGACGTGCGGCACCGCCACCCCGGCCCGCTCGGCCATCACGCCCAGCAGCGCCTCATGCTCGACGGCCTTGAACAGCGAGGCCGCGGGCCTGGTGTCGCCGACGCCGCGCAGCCGGATGCCGCGCCAGGCCCGGTACAGCAGGTCGGCGTCCCGCTGGTCGGAGCCGAAAACCTTCACGAACAGGCCATTCCCGTCGCCGGTGGTCGCCTCGAACGGCCGCGATCCCTTCGCAGCGCGCAGCGGCCCGGTCACCTGGCTGACCGGCACGCCACCCGCGCGCAGCGCCGCTGCCACCCCGGCGGGACCCATCCGCCGGTCCGGCACGCCGAACGCCACCAGCAGCCCGGCCCCCACGGTGACCCCGGCGGCCAGCGCCAGCACCAGCTGCAGCGGCAGCAGCCCGCCGGTGATCAGCCGGGCCGCGCCGATCAGCAGCAGCGTGGCCCAGGCCGCCCGGCGCCACGGCCGGCTCAGCCACGGCGCGGCGGCCACCGCGACCGCCGCCAGTCCCGCCAGCACGGCCGGATCGGGGAAGCCCGCGCCGGCCAGCCAGGAACCCTGGCGCAGCCCCGCGGGCGCGGGGCCGCCCGGCCCGGCCAGGTAGGTGATCCCGGCCATCAGGGCCGCCGCCGCCGCGAACCCGCCCGCCACGGTGGCCAGCACACGGAACCGGCGGTACCGCAGCGCGGCGACCAGCAGCACCAGGGCCGCCGCCGCGATCATCACCTGGACCAGGCCGGTCAGCACCCGCCCGGCCTCGGTCGCGGGCCCGACCCCGGTGACCGCCGCCGCCGGACGGAGCAGGGCAGGCAGCAGCATAGCGATCACGGCCGCGGCGGCCAGCACCAAGGCCGCCGCGATCA
>CAVRMX010000035.1:0-58211 GCA_963722275.1 uncultured Actinomycetes bacterium
TGCACGTTCTGACCGTTTGTTACGGCCACCCTACGGACCCGGCCGCGTTCGACGCCTATTACACCTCGACCCACGTACCGCTGGCCGAGAAGATCCCCGGCATGGCCAGCTTCACCTACCGCCACTGCGCCTCGCTCGACGGCTCGCAGCCGCCCTACCACCTGGTGGCCGAGCTCAGCTGGCCCTCCCAGGAGGCCATGGGCGCCGCCCTGACCTCGCCCGAGGCGCAGGCGGCGACCGGCGACGTGCCGAACTTCGCCACCGGCGGCGTCACCATGTTCGTCGCCTACGACTGACCCCGCGGCCGCGCGCCGCGAGCTAATCCCCGCTTACTCGGCGGCCTCGTGGCCGACGACGCGGGCGGCCAGCACGATGTCGCCGGACCAGCCGCAGGCGCCGCAGAAGCAGACGAAGACGCGGTCCGGCCCGGCCCAGTACTCGGTGGTCAGCCCCTGCCCGCCGTCGGCCAGCGACAGGGCCGCCGCGCATCCCGGACAGTACCGGGGTGCGTCGCGCCGGTGCCGTTCGGCATCCGCGGGAAACCAGCCCCGCCCGACGTCGCCGCCGGCCGTGATGCCGTTACCGGGACGGGCCGTCACCCGGCCGCGGCCTTCCCGTTCTCGTGCGCCTTGATGTGCAGCTTCTTCAGCGCGTCGGCCTGCGGGCTGAACCGGGACGAGGCCCGGTCGATGAACTGGATCGCGAAGGACCCGCCCGCGTCGAACTTGTTCTTCTCGCACGGCAGGTCGATCCGGTCGCGGAAGTCCCGGTAGACCCCGAGCGGGTCCTCGCCCCGCGAGACCCGCGCCATCTGCTCCTTGAACATCCGCCGCAGCATCGTCACGCCGACGTCCGAACGTCCCAGGTGCTCCACGGTCCGGTCGGTGATCGGGCCCTGGGTGACCCACGCCATCATGTCCTGGCCCTCGACGTAGTCCACCCGGTGCCGCCCGTTCTCATCCCATACGGGAATCTGGTAGTCGGGCACCTGCGGCTGGTCCGGGTACTCGACGCCGTCCGGCGCGTGCACCGTGTAGAGCATGAACCGGGTGGTGGTCCGGTCGATCGGCACCCGGATCTGCATCTGCTCGATGTTCGCCCCGCCGACCCGCATGTTGTAGGGGAACACCAGCGGGTGGCCGATCTTCCAGTCGTCGTCCTCCTCGGACGCGCCCTCGACCACCCGGCGCTTGATGATGCCCCACTCGAACGCGTCGAAGCCCACCTTGACGTGCTTCTTGCCGAACGAGGCCGGCGCGTCGAAGCCCTGGTGGCGCGCCATGAACTCGAAGAACCTGCCGTGCAGCCACTCGGTGTGGTGCGGGTCGACGGCGTTCTCCATGATCTGCACGAAGTTGCAGGGCAGGTCGGTCCAGCCGATGTCCCGCACCCCGTCCATCACGAACACGTCGAACCGCGGCAGCTCCGGCGCGGGCGAGGGCCCGATGTAGGCCCAGATCAGGCCGCCGATCTCCTGCACCTGCGCCGGCGACCGCCCGGACCCGGTCGCGGAAGTTGGTCTCCTCCCGCTCCGCGGGCTGATCCAGGCAGGTGCCGTCGATGCCGAACAGCCAGCCGTGGTACGGGCAGCGCAGCCCGTCGGGCTCCACCACGCCGTAGGTCAGCGAGGCCCGCCGGTGCGGGCAGGCCTCCGGCAGCATGCCGTACCGGCCGCGCGGCGTCTTGAACACGGCGAAGTCCTCGCCGAGCAGCCGCGCCGGCCGGACCGGGAACTCCTCGAGCTCGCGGGTGAACGCGACCGGGTACCAGTAGCGCCGCAGCAGTTCGCCCATGGGGGTACCCGCGGCGACCTGGGTCAGCTCGTCGTTCTGTTCGGCCGTCAGCATTGGTCCTAACTCCTGTCGTCGAATCAGCCGATGATGATGACTCAGGCCGCCGCAACGGCAACCGGTGCCTCAGTCGATGATGGTCACGGTGCCCGTGTTGCCGTCCACGCGGACGCGCTGGCCGGTCTTGATGGTCTTGGTGCCGAACGCGGTGCCGGTCACGGCGGGCAGCCCGTACTCGCGGCACACGATCGCGGCGTGGCTCATGATCCCGCCCACGTCGGTCACCGTCGCCGCGATCTTGCCGAACACCGGCGCCCAGCTCGGCGCGGTCAGCGGCGCCACCAGCATCTCGCCTTCCTGCAGGTCGGCGATGCCGTCGGCGGACAGGATGACCCGGGCCGGGCCCTCGGCCACGCCGGGCGAGGCCGCGAAGCCGGTCAGCCCGCCGTCGTCCTGCGCCCCGCCGAGCCACTGCTTGACGCTGTCCGAGGTGATGCCCCAGAGCATGACGGTGAACGGCTCGGTGATCACCTCAGGCGGCGCGCCCAGGGCCGGCGGCGGCGACCAGTTCCGCAGCGCGTTCATGATCCCGTTGCGGCGGGCCATCTCCC
Organism: uncultured Actinomycetes bacterium; assembly: GCA_963722275.1. Classification (GTDB taxonomy): domain Bacteria; phylum Actinomycetota; class Actinomycetes; order Streptosporangiales; family Streptosporangiaceae; genus Palsa-504. Next base: position 2,402 of record CAVRMX010000035.1, read on the forward strand.
GGGGCCAGTACTTCGGCCCGCGCGACGGCACGCCCACCGCCCAGCCGTGGTAGAGTCGAACAGCACCTCGGGGACCTCGTGCCGGGACAGCAGGAACACGTCGTCGGCGTCGGCGAAGAACTCCGCGGCGACCAGCACCCGGCCGAGGTCGCGCATCTTGCGCCAGATCACCGAGTGGCCCCAGTGCTCGACGTAGAAGTTGTGGTTCTCCACGTACGGGAACACCGTGCGGGCCAGCCCCAGCTTGGCCTGGAACGTCGCCTGGTCCTCGTCGCTGTCGATCAGCTCGCTGTACTCGGCCACGATCCGGTCGCGTTCGGCGATGACGGCCTCCATCGGCCGCTCCAGCGTCTCGCCGCGCTGCACCTTGGCGATGTAGGCGCGCAGGAAGCCGAGCGGGATGTCCGGGTACTCCAGCCACACCTTGTCGCTGTGGTAGAAGCCGCTCCCGGCCGAGAAGTTGAACCAGGGCTGGTTGGCCTGCTCCCAGGCGGCCAGCCACTTGTCGCCCTGCGGGTCGCCGCGCAGCCCGGCCAGTACCTCCGCGGCCGGGGCGGAGCCCGAGAACCGGTCCGCGAGGCCGAGCTCGACCGCGAGCTGGGCCAGCTTCTTGACCTCGTCGTCCGGCTGGAACAGGTCGACCTGGATCCCGGCCACCATCTTGGCGATCGCCTGGTCCGGGATGGACGGGAACAGCTGCTTGCAGCAGCCGAAGAAGTCCAGGTAGGCGGCGTAGCCGAGGTTGAGGAACTCGAAGTGGTAGTGCCACAGCTTCAGCGTCAGGTCGACCAGCCGGTTGTAGGTGGACAGCAGGTCGAGCGCGCTGCCGGTGCCGCGGCCCTCGGTGATGACCGCCATGTCCTCCCGGTGCGGCAGCGGCGAGAACGAGATCGACTCGAGCTCGTCGATGAGCGCGCGGACCTTGGGCATCCACGCCGCGTACAGCCGGTCCCAGTTGGCGAAGTAGTACCCGGCCCGTTCGGCGAACTCGGGGATCCGGGCCTCGATCTCCTCCGGGTCGGCCACGCCGACGGGGGAGAGGTACATGTAGCCGTTGAGGAAGCGCAGGTCCACGCCGAGGGCGGGCGGGATCACGTAGTGCCTGGTGTTGTACTGGGACAGCCCGATCATCGCGTACTCCACGATGGTGGCGTCCCAGGGCGGGATGACCTCGGGGGAGTGCACGCCGTCCATGAACCAGAACGTCGAGTCCTCGTACTCCCGGCGGTCCTCGCTGAACACCGAGGAGTACGCGTACAGGTCCTGCCACCCTTCCGCCCCAGGAGGCGTCGGCATCTCGAACGGGCTGGGGAACCGGTCAGCCATGGTGTTCCTCCTTGAACCTTGCTCCCGCCGGCCGCCACGGACGTCGGATGATGGTAATGATTCAGCAGCCGCCCTCGGGCGTGCCGTGCGACGGGTGCAGCAGGGTCTGGACCATGCTGGTGATCGGGTCCGCGGTGCAGGTCGCGGCCTGCCGGGGGCGGCGGCTCCACACCGTCTCGGGGCGGCTCTGCAGCAGCAGCACGTCCCCGGCAGCCCGTCGATCGCCCACTCCACGTCCTGCGGGCAGCGGTAGTGCTTCTCCGCCCGCCGGGCCAGCCGGGCCACGGCCTGGATCTCGTCGTCAGTCAGGCAGGGAACGGACTGCCGCTCGGCCTCGACCGGAACCGCCGCCACCGTATCGGCATCGGTCAGCCGGTACTCCAGCGTCTTGGCCGAGATCGTGCGCCGGGTGATCGTGCCCATGACCTTGTCGACCAGGAAGTTGTCCGGGGTGACCTCGCCGCTGACCACGGCCTCGCCGAAGCCCCAGGAGGCGTCGATGGCGATCTGCGACCGGTCGCCGTTCAGCGGGTTGAGGGTGAACGCCACCCCGGCCGCCCGCGGCCGCACCATCTGCTGCACGCCGACGCTCATCGCCGCGCTGGCCCGGCCGTAGCCCCGCTCCAGCCGGTAGGCGATGCCGCGGTCGGTGAACAGGCTCGCCCAGCAGCGCAGCACGTGGGCCGCGACCGCGTCGCCGCCGCGCACCCACAGGTAGGTGTCGTGCTCGCCGGCGAAGCTGGCGTCCGGCTGGTCCTCGCAGGTCGCCGAGGAGCGGACCGCGACGGGCAGCGTCGCTGTCCCCGCACGCGAGCACAGCCCGCGTAGGCGGCCGCGGATCGCGTCCGCCAGGTCGCGCGGTCATCCCGAGCGAGCCGATCAGCGCCCGCGCCCGCGACCCGGCGGCCGCCACGGACCCCGGATCGCGCGGGTCGACCGCGGCGATCAGGGCGTCGATCTGCCCGGTGAGCCCGCCGTCGGCCAGCGCCTTGCGGTAGCAGTCGGCCGAGACCGCGAAGCCGGGCGGCACCGGCAGCCCGGCGCCGGTCAGGGTGCCGAGGGAGGCGTTCTTGCCGCCGAGCGCCGGGGCGTCCTCGGGCTGGTAGTTCTCGAACCACAGGATCTGTGCCACATGACCCCCAGGCGTCGCCGCCGTTCGGGACTTCCCAGACCGTACGACGTGCCTGCCTGCAAACCAATGCTGTTGTCCCGCAGAGCGGAACGAGTTACGGTGAGGCATGAGTGACAGCGCGCACCGCCCCGCCGGGCCACGCTGGCGTCGGTCCGCAACGCGGCCCGGGTGCTGCGCGCGTTCTCCCGGGCCGGCCAGGAGCTCGGCATCACCGAACTCTCCCGCCAGCTCGGCCTGGGCAAGAGCACCGTGCACCGGCTGGTGACCACGCTGACGGCCGAGCGCCTGCTCGAGCGGGGCAGCACCCCGGGCCGGTACCGGCTCGGCCTGGTCCTGTACGAGCTGGGCAGCCGGGTCACCGAGCACGTGGACCTGCACCAGGCGGCGCTGCCGGTGCTGACCACGCTGCGGCACGAGACCGGCGAGATGGTGCACGTGGCCGTGCTCGACGGGCTCGAGGTGGTGTACGTCGAACGGCTCGAGAGCCACAACCTGCTGCCGATCTTCCGCCAGGTCGGGCACCGGCTGCCGGCCCACACGACGAGCTCGGGCAAGATCCTGCTCGCCGCGCTGCCGCTCGAGGAGCTGGTCCGCAGGCTCGAGGCGTGGCGGCCCCAGGCCGTGACCCCGTGGACCATCACCGACAAGAACCGGCTGCTGACCGAGCTGGCGGCGGTGGGCAAGCGCGGCTGGGCGCAGAACAACGAGGAAGGGCACCTCGGCATCGTCTCGGTGGGCGCGCCGATCCGCGGCCGGGACGGCAAGGTCATGGCCGCGGTCTCCGTCGTCGGCGACAGCGCCCGGATGCGCGCGATGATGCGCCGGGCCACCGCGCTGGTGGTCGAGTCGGCCCGCGTCATCTCCCGCCGGCTGGGCTACAGCTATCCGCCGGCTTGACCCTAACGGACCGGGTGTCCGCCCCAGCGCCGGCCTCAGTGGATCCCGCGGTGGCCGCCCGCGTCCAGGTAGAGCACGCTGCCGTGCAGGATGCTCGCCTCGGGGTCGAGAAGCAGCTCCACGGCCCAGGCCAGCTCGTCGGCGGTCGGCAGCCGGCCGAGCGAGTTCTGCGCCACGTACTCCTGCCAGACCTCCTCCTCGGCGGCGCCCCGCTCGGCGGCGACCGCGGCCACGATCCGGCGCAGCCTGGGCGTGTCCGCCGGGCCCGGGCTGAGCGTGTGCGTGGTCACCCCGCGGGGCCCGTAGAGCAGGCTGATCTGGCGCATCAGGTTGAACACGGCCGCGTTGACCGCGCCGGGGCCGGCCTCGTGCGCCCGCGGCTCCAGGCCGAGCGAGCCGGCGAACGTCACGAACCGGGACCCGGGCACCAGCCGGTCGCGGACCGCGTGCAGCAGCCGCAGCAGGCCGCCCACCTTGATGTTGGTGCCGGCCGCCAGCGCGTCCGGGTCGATGGTGTCGGCCGACCCGCGGACCGGCAGCCCGGCCGCGAAGACCGCCATCCGCACCGGCCCGTCCAGCCCGGCCAGCGCCGAGCCGATGGCCGCGATGGCGTCGTTGCTCCCGATGTCGGCCGGGCACGGCGTGACCAGCTCGTCGGCCGACGCGAGCTTGTCCAGGTCGTCCTGGCCGCGCGCCACCGCGAGCACCGGCAGCCCGCGCCGGGTCAGCCGCCGGATCACCGCCTGCCCGATCGTCCCCGTCCCCCCCACCACGACGGCTTGTTCCGGAGCGGTCACGTGCCGGTGCGCTCGGCTGCCGCGCGGCGGGCGGCGACCTCGTCGGCGCGGGCTACGTCGGCGGGGACGCCGCCGATGCCCCAGCCCTCCGGCGGGAACTGGGTGATGTAGGTGCGGACCCGCTCGATCGGCGTGTCCAGGATCTCCGCGACCAGCGCGGCGACCCGGCTGTGCAGCTCGCGGATCTTCTCCGGCGGGCGGCCCTCCATGATGTCGATGCGGACTAGCGGCATGGCTGCTCCTCAGTGTTGGTCGCCCGGCCGCCTGGGCGGCAGCCGGAGCAGGGTCCTGGCGGTGTCGATGGCCGGCCCGGGTCCTCCCAGGGCACCCGGACGGCCGTCAGGCCCGCCTGGCGGGCGCCCTCGACGTTCCACGGCATGTCGTCGAGGAACACGATCTGCTCCGCGGGCAGGCCGAGCGCCTCGGCGCCCTGGCGGAACGCGCCCGGATCGGGCTTCATCACCCCGGTGAGGCTGGCGTCGACGATGACGTCGAACAGCTTCAGGTGCTCCTGCTGCTCCACCCAGCCCGGGCCGTGGAACGCGGTCATGTCGTTGGTCAGCGCGCCGAGCCGCAGCCCGGCCGCCTTGACCTCGGTCATCAGGTCCACCATCTCGCCCCGCAGCCAGTAGCGCCGGGGCAGCTCGTACAGCCGGTGCATCATCGCCCGGGTATCCCAGGTCTCGCCCACCGCGGCCCCGAACTCCGCGGCTCGCTGCGCCCAGTACTCCCGTTCGGTCACCTGGCGGCGCAGCATCTGCTGCCACAGCTCGTCCCGGTCGGTGGCGATGCCGCCGATCCGGTCGATCACCGGCCGCATCGCGGGCTCGGTCTCGGCCAGCCGCCCCACCAGGTGCATGGCGGTGCTGTGCACCACTCCGCCGATGTCGAGCAGCAGCCCGCTCGGGCGGCCCGCCGCATGGCCCCGGCGCCCACCCTCAGCTGGCGGCATAACCGCGCTCGGCGTAGGGGTACCCGGCGAGCTCGAGCCGGTCCAGGCCCGCCGCCTGCGGCGAGGCGTAGTACGCGCGGATCTCCGTGATCAGCCCGGTGTCCGGGTCGAAGTGGTACCACTCGTCGCCGCGCAGCACCACGCCGGCCTTGGTCTTCTCGTGCGTCCACTCGATCACGGCCCGGTCGGTGCCCGGGTCGCAGATGATCTCGTCCACGGTCCAGTGCGAGCCCAGCGTCCGCACCGCCCAGGACCACTTCGCGCCGATGGTCTCGCCGCCGCGGAACGGCCCCTCGTACATGTCCGGCGGGAAGTAGTGCACCGCGCCCGGCGCGAAGAACGTGGCCACCGCGTCCGCGTCGCCCGTGTTGCAGGCGTCGAAGTAGCCGCGGATGACCTCTTCCATCCGCCGGGCCTTGGCCGCCGGGTCACCGGTCTGCGCATCTGTCACAGGACCGAGCCTAGGTGCTCATCGCCCGGCCAACGAGGACTTGTTCCGCATGCAGAAACGGGCGGTCATCCCGCCCGCCCTACCCGGCCGGGTGGGCCGCCGGCGCTGCCTCCTGCCGGTAATACCTGTTGGAGGCCGGGACGAAGATGAGCACCACCGCCGCCAGCGCGATGAGCCATGCAGCCGCGCCTGCGATCAGGTCGGCCGGGGCGTACACCGCGCCCCCCTGGGCCTGCGCGATGATCAGGGCCATGGTGATCAGGAGGAAGAACGACGTGAAGCCGAACCTGGCGGCGTCGCGCCCCCGGCTGATCGCCCAGGCCAGGAAGAGCCACACGCCGATAAGGAGCGGCATGCCGACCTCGTCGATGACGACATGAGACATCACGGCGCCCGCTATGGCCTGGTGGCTGTGCAGGACGGCCGACCTGACGCTGCTGGCGGTGACGACGACGGTGATCAGGGCGGCCAGCTCGGCGGCTGCGCCGGCCCACATGAGCCGGACCGCGGCGAATACCGTGCGCGGCTGTCCCGCGCGGGGGCGCAGCCGCATCCGCGCCGCGCCCTTGAGCAGGTCGGCGGCGGCCTCCAGGGTGGGCCGCGCCTGCCCGTCCTGGGCGCAGGCCATCAGCACCGCGAGGATCTCTTCCTCGTTCTCCCGCCGGAACGCCCGCGGATAAAACGCCAGCAGCCGCCGGTACCCGCGCTCCAGGCTCGCTGATTCATTCATGCCGTGCTCTTCGAGGTCGCTCATGCCACACCTCCGGCCAGGTTCAGCTTCAGCCGCCCCATTGCGGCCGTGGCGTGGGCGTGCAACCGGGCTGCCTCGGCGGCCAGCCGCTTCTGCCCGGCCGGCGTGAGCCGGTAGTAGCGGCGCAGCCGGTTGTCCACGACTTCTTCCCGGTCCACCCCGATCAGCCCGTCCGCGCGGAGCCGGTCCAGGGCCGTGTACAGCGTCCCGGCCAGCAGCGTGACGCGGCCGCCGGAGATCTCCGCGACGTCGGAGATGATCCCGTACCCGTGCTGGGTACCCGCCGCCAGCGCGGTCAGGATCAGGAACGTCGCTTCCTGCATCGCCCGTGTACTCATAAGAGCAACATATATCGTTGAGTTAGGTATGGCAAGCTGACCATCCGGAGGGCCGGCCAGCTCGGCTGAACGGCCTGGCTCAGCGGCCGCCGCGCTCGCGTATCGCCCGGACGTCCTCGGCGATCCGGAACACCACCACGAACGCCTCCAGCACCAGCCGCCAGAACGCCATCACGATGATGATGAACAGCGGGTCCCCGATGACCAGCACCAGGAAGCCGAACACCGCGCTCAGCCGGAACGCGACGATCGTGTACAGCAGCGCGCTGAGCGAGGCCAGCACCAGGATCAGCGCGTAGAGAACCTTGATGATCTTGGTGGTCACGAACGACGTGAAGCTGAAGTCGAACAGCGCGCCCAGGAAGCCCCGCGCGTCCGCGGCCTGCGGCCGCCCCATCGTCGGCGCCCCCATCGCCTGGCCGCCGGCCGGCGGCGTCGCGCCCCGCCCGAACCCGGCCTGCCCCGGCCCGGCCTGCCCGGGCGTCCCCGGCGCGGGCCGCGCCGCGCCTGCCCCGCCACCCCCCTGGCCGGGGTTCCCGTAGCCGGGCCGGGAGGATCCGGACGAGCCCGCGCCGTAGTACTGCTCGCCGGCGTACTGCTCGCCGGCGTACTGCTCGCCGGGGACGTAGCCGCCGCGGCTCCAATCGTCGGATCGGCCCTCGCCTGATGATTGGTCTGTCATCATCCCCCCACAGGGAATTCCGTCATATCTGGGCTACCCTACCCGCCTGGCTACGCCGCCGTGCCCCGCACGGAATCACCCGGCCCGCAGCCGCAGCCCGCGCGGCGTGGGCCGGAATCCGGCCGCCTCGAGCGCCTGCGTCAGCGGCGAGGCGCCGCCGGCCCGCTCCCCGTCTGCGCGCTCTACGGTCAGCCGGCCGAGCGCGCCGTCCCGGACGGCGGCGGCCAGCGCCGCCGCGCTGGGCGCCAGCCGCTCCGGATCATCGGTCCAGGACAGCAGCGTGCGGCCGCCGCGCTCGACGTACAGGACCAGTGACCCGTCCACCAGCACGGTCAGCGCGCCCGCCTTGCGGCCCGGCCGGTGCGAGGAGGGCGTCTCGCCGGGGCGATCCGGCCAGGGCAGCGCCGCCCCGTAGGGCTGGGCCGGGTCGGCCGCGGCCAGCACGACTGCTGTGTATCCCCGGGGGGACGACCCCCCCGGACCCCCGCGGCCCCCCTGGGCCAGCGCCCGCATCCTGTCCACCGCCCCGGGCAGCGCGAACTGGGCCCCGCCGAGTCCCTCGACGAAGTAGCCGCGGCGGCACTGGCCGGCCTCCTCCATCGCGCGCAGCACCGGGTACACCGCGGCGAAGCCGCCCGGGATCCGCTCGGCGGCCACCGCGCCCCTGGTCAGCACGCCGTGCCGCTCGAGCAGCGTGAGCGCGAGCGCGTGCGCCCGCTCGGTCGGATCGGCGTCCTCCCGGCCGGGCAGCAGCGACCACCGGCCGCTGACCGTCGGCGGCCCGGTGCGGGCCGGCATGGACGGCCGGCCGAAACCGTACCGGCGTCCGGTCCCTGGGCGCGGCACGGCGCGGGCCGGCGCGGCCGCGCGCCGCTGCTGGCCGCCGCCGAGCAGCACCCGGAGCGGGCCGAGCGTGTCGTTGGTGAGCCGCCCGGACCACACCAGGTCCCAGATCGCGTCCGCGACCTCGGCGTCGGCGGGCAGCGGCCCGTCGAGGAGGGCGCCGACCCGGTCGCTGAGCATCCGGAAGAACAGCGCACCGCCTCCGCTCAGCGCCTCGAGCACCGCCGAATGCAGCGGGGTCATGCTCACCTCGGCCGGTTCGGGCAGCAGCAGCGGCGCGCCGTCGGCGGGCGCGAGCACCAGCCAGCCGTCGCCGCCGGGCAGCGCGCCGGACCCGGACCAGACGATCTCGCCCGCCGAGGTCAGCTCGTCGAGCAGGGCGGGGGAGTAGCCAGGCACCCGGCCGGGCAGCACCAGCGTTTCCAGCGCCGAGGCCGGCACCGGCGCGCCGCCCAGCCGCTCGAGCACCTCCAGGACCGCGCCCGCGTCGGCTCGCCGGCGCCCGGCCGCCCGCGCCGATCCCGTGCCAGGCGGGCAGGAACCTGGCCAGCACCTCGGGCGGCACCGGCTCCGCCTCCTTGCGCAGCCGGGCCAGGCACCGCCGCCGCAGCAGCCGCAGCACCTCCGCGTCGCACCACTCGGTGCCCCGCGCCGCGGTGAGCTGCTCCCCGGCCTGACCGGCGGGCAGGAACTCGCCCTCCACCACGCGGCCGCCCGCCGCGAGCCGGCGCAGGGCCAGCGTCACCACCGCCACGCCGAGCCCGTACCGCCCGGCCACCGCGTCGGCGGTGAACGGGCCGTGGGTCCGCGCGTACCTGGCCATCAGGTCGCCGAGCGGATCGGCGACCGGCTCGGTGAACGCCTCGGGCACGCCCACCGGCAGCGGCACGCCGAGCGCGTCCCGCAGCCGCCCCGCGTCCTCGATCGCGGCCCACATCGGCTGCCCCGCTATCCGCACCTGGATGGTACGACGGGCCACCGACAATTCCCCGAGCCAGTCACGGGCGGCCCCCGGATCCGTGCACCGCTCCGCCACCTCGTCCGCGGTCAGCGGGCCGGCCGTGCGCAGCAGGTCGGCGACGCCCTCCAGGTCGCGGCAGCGGCGGGACGCGGACAGGTGCTGCAGGTCGCGTTCGGTGTCCGCGATGACGGCGGGGTCGAGCAGCTCGCGCAGCCCGTCGGTGCCGAGCAGCTCGGCCAGCAGCGCCGGATCGAGCGACAGGGCCTGCGCCCGGCGTTCGGCCAGCGGCGCGTCACCTTCGTACATGAACGCGCCGACATAGCGGAACAACAGGGATTTACCGAACGGGCTGGGTGTTTGCGTCTCCACTTCCACCACCCGCACCCGGCGGGCGGCGATGTCCCGCAGCAGGGCGGTCAGCGCGGGCACGTCGAAGACGTCCCGCAGGCACTCCCGGACGGTCTCGAGCACGATCGGGAACGCCGGGTACTGGCTCGCCACCTCGAGCAGCTGCGCCGAACGCTGCCGCTGCTGCCACAGCGGCGTGCGGCGGTTCGGCTGCCGGCGCGGCAGCAGCAGCGCCCGGCTGGCGCACTCGCGGAACCTGGACGCGAACAGCGCGCTGGCGCCGACCTCGGCGGTGATGAGGTCGCCGACGTCATCGGGGTCGAGCAGCGCGATCCCGGTCGGCGGCGGCTCGTCCGAGTCGGGCACCCGGATGATGATCCCGTCGTCGGTGTGCAGCGCCTGCACGTCCATGCCGCCGTACCGCTCGCGCAGCCGGGCCGCGATGGCCAGCGCCCACGGCGCGTGCACCCGGTCGCCGTACGGGCTGTGCAGCACCACACGCCAGTCGCCGAGCTCGTCCCGGAACCGCTCCACCACCAGGGTCCGGTCGTCCGGAACGTAGCCGGTGGCCGCGCGCTGCTCGGCCAGGTACCTGATCAGGTTGCGCGCGGCCAGCTCGTCAAGGCCGGCCCGCTCCAGCTTGGCCGTGGCCTCCTGATCGCCGGCCGCGGCCAGCTCGCGGCAGGCCGCCCCGATGGCCCGGCCGAGCTCGGCCGGCCGCCCGGGCGTGTCGCCGTGCCAGAACGGCAGCTTGCCCGGCCGCCCGGGCGCGGGCGTGACCAGCACCCGGTCCGGCGTGATGTCCTCGATCCGCCAGGAGCTGGCGCCCAGCACGAACACGTCGCCGACCCGCGACTCGTACACCATTTCCTCGTCGAGTTCCCCGACCCGGCGCGGCTGCTTGCTATTGCCCGACGCGAGGAACACGCCGAACAGCCCGCGGTCGGGGATGGTGCCGCCGCTGGTGACGGCGAGCCGCTGCGCGCCGGGCCGGGCCCTTACGGTGCCCGCCACCCGGTCCCAGACCAGGCGCGGCCGCAGCCCGGCGAACTCCTCGCTGGGGTAGCGCCCGGCCAGCATGTCCAGCACCGCTTCCAGGATCGGCCTGGTCAGCCCGCTGAACGGCGCGGCGTTGCGGACTATCTGCTCGAGCTCGTCCACCCGCCAGTCGTCGAGGGCCGTCATCGCGACGATCTGCTGGGCCAGCACGTCCAGCGGGTTGTGCGGGATCTTCAGTTCCTCGATGGCGCCTGCCCGCATGCGTTCGGCCACCACTGCGGCCTGGACCAGGTCGCCCTGGTACTTGGGGAAGATGATGCCGCGGGAGACGTCGCCCACGTTGTGCCCGGCCCGGCCGACCCGCTGCAGCCCGCTGGCCACCGAAGGCGGCGCCTCGACCTGGACGACCAGGTCCACCGCGCCCATGTCGATGCCGAGCTCCAGGCTGGACGTGGCCACCACGGCGGGCAGCCGGCCCGCCTTGAGCGCCTCCTCGATCTCCGCCCGCTCCTGCCGGGACACCGAGCCGTGGTGCGCCCGGGCCACCTCCGCGGGCGCGCCGGCTGCCGGCCCCGGCCTGCGCCATCATCTCGGCCGGGGGTCGGGTCGCCTCCCGGTTCGGGCTGGCCTCCGCGGCGGCTTCTGCCCGCTCGGCGGCCAGCTCGTTCAGCCGGCCGCACAGCCGCTCGGCCAGCCGCCGCGAGTTCGCGAACACGATCGTGGACTTGTGCTGCTCGATCAGGTCGAGCACCCGTTCCTCGACGTGCGGCCAGATCGAGCGGCGCGGCGCCGGGCCCTCCTCGTCCTCGCCGCCGCGGCCCGGCATGGTGTCGAGCTCGGTCATGTCCTCGACCGGGACGACGACCCGCAGTTCGATGCGCTTGGGGCTGGGCGGCTGCACGATGGTGACCGCGCGGGTGCCGCCGAGGAACGTGGCCACCTCCTCCACCGGCCGCACCGTCGCCGACAGCCCCACCCGCTGAGCGCCCCGCTCTTGGGTCCCCCGCAGGGCGTCCAGGCGCTCCAGGGAAAGGGCCAGGTGGGCGCCGCGCTTGTTGCCCGCGACGGCGTGCACCTCGTCCACGATGACCGTCTCGACCCCGCGCAGGGTCTCCCTGGCCTGCGAGGTGAGCAGCAGGAAGAGCGATTCCGGGGTGGTGATGAGGATGTCCGGCGGCTTGCTGACCAGCTTCCTGCGCTCCTCGGCGGCGGTGTCGCCGGTGCGCACCGCCACCCGGATGTCCGGCTCGTCCAGGCCCAGGCGGCGCGCGGCGTGCCCGATCCCGGTCAGCGGGGCGCGCAGGTTCCGCTCGATGTCCACCGCCAGTGCCTTGAGCGGGGAGACGTAGAGCACCCGGGTGCGCCGCTTCGGGTCCGCGGGCGGCGGCAGCGCCGCCAGCTTGTCGATCGCCCACAAGAACGCGGCCAGCGTCTTGCCCGAACCGGTCGGCGCCACGACCAGCGTGTCCTCGCCCTTGCCGATCGCCCGCCACGCCCCCGCCTGGGCCTGCGTCGGCTCGGCGAACGCCCCGTCGAACCACGCCCGGGTGGCCGGCGAGAACCCGTCCAGGGCTTCGGCGCCGGTCATGTGAGGCTGCCCTGCGGAACGACCCACCGCATGGCCTGGCCGGTGACGCTCGCCACGTGCTCGTAGTCGCCCTGGTAGTGCAGCACGCAGACCCGGTGCCGCTCGGCCACGGCCGCGATGATCAGGTCGGGGAGCGAGACCGCCCGCAGCTGCCCGCGCCCGGCCAGCTCAGCCTGGACGCTGAGCGCGCGGCGCAGGTCGTCATCCCCGGTCGGCAGCCACTCGTAGGCGTGCCGCCGGTCGGACGTGATCTGCTGGTAGTCCGCCGTGCCGAGGGTGCCGAACATTATCTCAAGCTCCGTGATCCCGCAGATCGCGATCAGGCCGTGCTCGATCAGCGGTGCCAGCACCGTCCGCACCTGCGGATGGTGCCACCGCGCGATGGCGCTCTTGTCCGCCAGGTACCTGGCTACCGCCACGCCTGCCCCGCCACGGCCGGGTCACCGAGACCGGCGTACACGCCATCATCGAGCCGCTCCACCTCGCGCTGGCGCGCCACCGAGGCCACGGCCGCGGCCAGGGCCCGGTTGACCGTCTCCTTCTTCGTCCGCGCCCCCAGCGCGGCTTGCGCCAGGTCGAGCAGCTCATCGTCGACGTCGATAAGCGTCTTGGACACGTCCCGCCTTCCATCGTATATACAAGAACCATCAATCAAGATATATCACGGCTGTGCCGCTCAACCATGTGCCCCTCAACCAGCGGCATCCAGGACCCGGCTGGATCCCGGCATTTCAGCTAACCACGAGGTACTGACATTCCGGTGCCGCGGCTGCCCGCCGGGTGCACGTCAAATCTGTAGGTAACCAAAATCATCTTCACGATGATGCTGGTCAGATGGCATCTGTCTGGTTTTGCATCGTGCATCAGATGGCCTGTGTCCTATTCAGGTGAAGGCTTCGATATCCGCGTGAACCTTGCGACCAAGCCTTCGTGGTTCTGCTCGAGGCTTCATGTCGCTGCCGTGCCTGGGTCCTGCTTGCCCAGCTGGAAGTTGCGGCGTCCGGGCCTGGGTCGCGGATGATCTCGCGAGGTCCGGTCTTGCCTTGCGCAGCGCTGCCGGTGAGGGGATGCGTGGCGGCGGGCACAGTTGTGCCGGTGATGCTGGCCGTGAAGGGACGTGGCCCGGCCAGGTCGGCTGTCCGGATGATCCTTACTGCCTGGCGCGGCCGTCTGCGCTGTTATGGCTGAGCAGGTCGCCGGGCTGGCAGTCGAGCGCCTGGCAGAGCCGGGTCAGGGTGCTGAACCGGATCGCCCGGGCGTGGCCGTTCTTCAGGATGGACAGGTTGACCAGGCTGATGCCGACCCGTTCGGATAGCTCGGTCAGGGTCATGCCCCGGTCGGCGAGGAGCTTGTCCAGGTGGACGGCGATGGCGTGGTCATCCGGGGCCTCGGGCGGCACTACACCGTCCCCTCGAGATCGGCGCGCATGCCGGCGCTGACCCGCATGACGCGGGCGAAGATGATCAGGCCCAGGCCGAACCATCCGACCGGCCACGACCACCCCCAGGACTGGGGCCAGTGGACCCAGTTGACGGGCCAGGTGACCAGCAGGCCGACCAGGTTGAGCTGGGCGAACCCTTCGGCCACGGTGGCCACCAGGCCGCCGGCCAGCAGCCACCAGCCCAGGAACAGCACCAGCCGGGCGGCCTGGGCGGTGTAGAGGCCGTCGCGGGCGGCGGTGCGGGCCAGCCGCATCGCCAGGTAGAGCGTGCCGACGCGGAGCAGGCTGGGTGGCAGCAGGGTCAGGGCGAAGGCCAGGCCCTGCCCGGCGGTGGGATGGGCGGTGCCCAGTACCGCGCCGTTCCAGGCGGCTTGCACGCCAGGAGCCAGGCCGGAATGAATCAGCGTGCTGCCGGCATGCTGCAGCAGTGGCGGCGCGATGTACGCCCAGACGAGCGGCTCCGGGCCGGTCCTGGTGGACAAGGGCCCGATGCCGAAGCCGGGCAGGGAGTTCGGGACGGAGTTCGAACAGGTTTCCGGCACGGGTCAGGGCCTGGAGCACCTGGACCGCGGCGATCAGGACGGCGAGCCAGAACACCCAGCTGACCGCGGTGGCGAGCCGGGGCAGGGTGACGAGCCGGCCCAGCCGGCTGCGCGGCTTGGGGGGGTTGAGGGCAGGTGCGGACATCGGGGTCCCTCGCTTATCGACTATCGTTATTATCGAGGATCGTAAACAACGACAATCGTTATGTCAAAGGCTGATCCGTGCCTGGTGGCCCGCGATGGACGGCATCGCCGGCCACCATCTGGACCAGCCGGACCACTCTGCCCTCGGCCGGGCAGTATGAGGCCCTGGGCGCCCCGCTTACGGTGCCTCGTTGCCTTGGCGGGCGTCATCCGGTGCTCATGTCTGGCTGCCTCGGGGCGGTTACCCCGGCCGGGCCGGGGGCCCGTGGCTGTGCAGGACCTTGGTTTTGTCCTTGTTCCAGGCGGTGGTGGTGCCGTCGGGGTTGAGCACGACGGTCCAGCCCTGCAGGTGGATGACCACCTGGTGGTGGAACGTGCAGAACAGGGCGCAGTCGTTGACGCTGGTCTTGCCGCCGTCGGCCTTGTGGGTCAGGTGGTGCACCTCGCAGGCGGCGGCGGGCTGGTCGCAGCCGCCGGGGAACCGGCAGTGCTGGTCCCGCAGGATCACCGCCCGGCGGATCGCCGCCGGGATGTCGCTGGACACGCCGACGTCCAGGGGCAGGCTGGGGCCGGCGAGGCGGGCGCCGAGCTGGCGGCGGCGCAGGAACCCGGCCAGCCCGCCGGGCCCGGAGAGGAGGCCGACGGCCTTGCCGAGGATGGCCTGCTCGAGCGCCTCCCGCGCCCGCGTGTCATCCGGGCCGGCCGCAGCCAGGTCGGCGCTGTCGCCGGGGGCGCCGGCGTCATGGCTGAGCTTGCCGAGCTGGACGCACAGCCGGACCAGGTCCTCCAGCGCGGCCGGGTTGACCTCGCCGGTCACCACCGGGGTCATGGACGCATCGCAGGTGAACGCGCGGGCGGCGTCGCCGTCCAGCCATGCCCCGCCGTCGCTGCCGCCGCCCGCCGAGGTGGCGGCGCGGTGCGCGGCCCACCGGGCCCGGGCCGACGCGGCCCACTCCTGCATCAGCGCGGAGCTGCCCTCCAGCAGCATCAGGTCGGCCAGCGACACGTGCACCAGGGCCCTGACCGGCTGCCCGGCCCGCTCCGGCAGCAGGCCGCCCGCGATCAGCCGCCGCATCGCCTCCTGCAGGGCGTCGTGGTACCGCTGCTCATGCGTGCGGTCATCCGCCGCGCCCGCGGGCGCGGCCAGGGCGTCCAGGACCGCGGTGACGACCGCGGTGCACTCGGGGGTCAGGTCGCCGTGCAGGACGCCGGCGCCTGGCGAAGGTGGTCGCGAGCCGGACTGCCCGGTCCTCGGAGCTGCGGCCGGGGTCCTGATCAGGCTGGTCGGGGCGGGACCGCTCGAACATCTCCCTGGCCAGCATGGCCAGGTCCGCCAGCTCCATTCCCTTCCGCGCCGCGGCCAGCAGGATCTCATCGGCGGTGGCCCGGCTATCGTCCGGGAGCTTGTCGGTCCAGGTGCAGATCGTCTTCCCGTACGACTCCGACAGCTTCCGGGCGGCCAGCGCCGCGACCACCGCCGGGTGCGTCCCGGCCCGCCGGGCCCAGGCGGTGTGCCCGACCGCGGCGCCGGGGGTGATCCGGGTCTGGTGGATCAGCCACGCCCGCGGGCTGTACGCCCCGTCCGCGCAGTACCCCTGGCCGGAGGTGAACGCGGCCAGCACCGACGCCCGCGCCGCGGTGCCGATCGACGTGGCCTGCTCGAGCATCTGCAGGCACCGTGCCTGCTCGTCCGTCCCCAGGGCGGTAGCGTCCGCGGCGGCCAGCCAGCCCAGCCCGGCGTGCACCATGTCCATCGCCTCACTCGCGCTGGCAAAGGCAGGGGTGGTACCCACCTGGGGGTCACCTCCCTTCCGCGGGACGGATGGCATGCCGGGCTACAGTCGCTTTTCCTGGGGTTCTCCTTCGCCCGCGGGCCGGGACAGGGGCACCGGCCGGGCACATCTCTAGGAATTCAGTTCGATCCTACCCCGCAGCTACGACATTTCCGGGAAAACACGCCGGAAGGATGCGCGACACGAATGTAGGGGTGCTGGGTAGTTCCAGGCTGGCCGGGAACTCAGCCACTGGGAAGAGATCTGGCAGCGGCCGCGCAACCAGACAGCCGCCGCCTGAACGGCTCTGACCAACCACGCCACGCCACCAGCGGCAAGTTACCCGTCACTCACCTGCAAAAATGGACGCACACCCGCTGTCCGTGCCCCGGTGCAGTAGTCTCGGCTGCACTCGGAGACGGGCACGCGACATGGCGGAGTGACAGCAATGGGGTTGTCCCGGCAGGCGCCGCTGACGGCGCTCATCCTCGCGGTCCTGCTGGTCCTCGCGGTCCTGCTGGCGGGATGCGGCGCCAGTGCCCCGCCGGCGGCCAAGGCCAGCGCCGCCGGGAGCGGGTCGCCGGCCGCGCGGCCGGCGGTGCCGGCGGGCAGCGCGACTCCGCGAAGCCGCGCCACCGGGCCCCCGGTGTCCCTGCCGGTGGCGCCGGGCGCGGGCGCCCGGCCGCAGACCCGCGCCTTCCCCAGCACGACCTCGGCCGCCTTCCGCAACGCGATGGCCGATCTGTGGCTGGCGGTGACCACGGGAAACCCGCGGTTCGGCCTGCCCGCCTTCTTTCCCGTGGCCGCCTACAAGCAGGTCAAGGCGATCCCGTATCCCGTCGCGGACTGGCAGGACCGGCTCTGGTACGACTTCACCCTCGACGTCGGCGCGGCGCACGGCCTGCTGGGCCGGGGCGCGCGCCTGGTCCGGGTGATCGCGCCGGCCGCCGGCGCGGCCTGGGTCTACCCGGGTGCCTGCTACAACTCGATCGGCTACTGGCACCTCCCCGGTGCCCGCGTCGTGTACCGGGAGCACGGTCAGGAACGGTCGTTCGGCATCGCCTCGCTGATCTCCTGGCGGGGCGTGTGGTACGTGGTCCACCTCGGCGCCGTGATGCGCAGCGTGGTGACCGGAATCGTCTATCGGCCCGCCATCGGCCCGGGCGTCCCGGGACCGCCGGGCGGCTGCTGAGCCGGTCACACGCCCTGACCGGCCCGCACGGTATCGCGGATGCGGCGCGGCCCATAAAATGCGCATAATCGCGCAGGTGGCTTGCGTGTTACCGGGAGGGCTGATCGCGTGTCCAGGTACCAGCGCTGGAATGCCCTGCTCGACCTGCTGCCCGGCGACGGGCAGCTCGCCGTGGCCGAAGCCGCCCAGGCGCTGGGCGTATCCGAGGCCACCATCCGCCGTGACCTGGATCAGCTGGCCAGACAGCAGCTCGTGACCAGGACCCGCGGCGGCGCCACGGCCGGTCACGTCTCGTACGACCTGCCGCTGCGGTACAAGACCGCGCGGCATGCCCCGGAGAAACAGCGGATCGGCCGTGCGGCCGCCGCCCTCGTCACGCCGGGATCATCGGTGGCGCTGAACGGCGGCACCACCACCAGCGAGGTCGCCCGGGCCCTGGCTACCCGGCCTGACCTGCAAGATGGGACCGGTGCGCCGGCCGTCACGGTGGTGACGAACGCGATGAACATCGCCAACGAGCTCGCCGTCCGCCAGCACATCAAGATCGTGGTGACCGGCGGGGTGACGCGCGGCCAGTCGTACGAGCTGATCGGCCCGCTCGCCTCCCTGGTCCTGGCCGAACTGACCCTGGACTGGGCCATCCTCGGCGTCGACGCGCTGGACCCGCGGACCGGGGCGACCGCCCATCACGAGGGCGAGGCCAGCATCAATCACCTCATGGCCACCCGCGCGGAGCAGGTGATGATCGTGGCCGACGGCTCCAAGCTCGGCCAGCGCGCGTTCGCCCGGGTCTGCGCCGTGGACGAGATCGCCGTCATCGTCACCGACCGCGACGCCAGGCCAGACCTCCTGGCCGCGTTCACCGAGCGCGGCATCCGCGTCGTCACCGCCTAGCCCGCCCGGTTCCGCGCGCAGCCCGCCGGTTCCGCGCGCAGCCCGCTCGGCACCGGCCCCCGCCATACTTGACCATTTCACGCGCATCCTTCCTGGCCTATATTGCTCATATAGAGTAGATATCGATCAGAAACATGCACAATGGATGATCGATGAGGTTGCGATGAGCTATTTGTCCGACGAGATCGCCAGCCAGCCCGAATGCTGGTCCAAGGCGATCGAGCTGGCGGCTTCGGCGGAATCCGCGCTGCCCGGGCCGGGGGAGCGGGTCGCCGCGATCGGCTGCGGCTCGTCGCTCAACGTCGCGCGCTGCTACGCGGCCCTGCGCGAAGCCGCGGGCCAGGGCGAGACCGACGCTTTCCCCGCGTCCGAGGTGCCTGCCACCCGGCGGTACGACCGCCTGCTGTATATCTCCCGCACCGGCACCACCACCGAAGTGCTCGGCGCCCTGCGCCGCGCGCCGCGGGACACGCCGACCACCGCCGTCACCGCCGTCCCGGACGCGGCGCTCGCCCGTGCGGCGCGCCACGTGGTGCTGCTCGACTTCGCCGACGAGCGTTCGGTGGTATCCAGCCGGTTCATCACCAGCTCGATCGTGCTTCTCCGCGCTCATCTGGCTTCTCGTCCCGGCGTCCCGGCGGCCCTCGGGGCGGACCTCCGCACCCTGCCCGACGCCGCCGCCCGTGAGGTGGCGCGCCCGCTGCCGCCGGAACTCACCGGCAAGGCCGAGTTCACCTTCCTCGGCCGCGGCTGGGCCGCGGCGGTGGCCGCCGAGGCGGCCCTGAAGCTGCGCGAGGCCTCGCGCACCTGGGCGGAGTCCTACCCGGCGATGGAGTACCGGCACGGCCCGATCAGCGTCAGCGACGAGACCACCGTGGTGTGGGCCCTCGGCGAGGTGCCGGCCGATCTGCTCGCCGACGCCCGGCGCACCGGAGCCACCGTAATCGCCTCGGACGCCGACCCGCTCGCCGCGCTGATCGGAGCGCAGCGGCTCGCCGCCGCGCTCGCCGAGCGGAAGGGCATCGACCCGGACCAGCCCCGGGCCCTGTCGCGGTCTGTCATCCTGGCGTGATGTACCCGGTCCCGGCTCCCGCCCGGGCCCTGCCGCCTTCCCGCCTGCTGGCTGGTGGCCGCGTGGTAACGCCCGAGGGGGTGCTCAGCCCCGGCTGGATCCGGCTGGCCGGGAACGCGATCGACGCGGTCGGGCCAGGCCAGGCGGCGGATCGGCCAGGCCTCCTCGTCACCGGCTTGCGCGGGCACTGGGTGCTGCCCGGATTCGTCGATATGCACGTGCACGGGGGCGGCGGCACGTCGTTCACCGAGGGACAGGCCGGCGACGCCAGGCGCGCCGCGGAGTTCCACCTCCGGCACGGCAGCACGACCATCGTGGCCAGCCTGGTCACCGCGCCCCTCGCCGACCTCGAGGCCCGGGCCGCGATGCTGGCCGGGCTGGCCCGCGAGGGCGTGATCGCCGGCATCCACCTGGAGGGACCGTTCCTCTCCGCGGCCAGGTGCGGCGCCCAGGATCCGCGGCACATGATCACGCCGGACGTCGCCGCCTTCGAGCGCCTGCACGCGGCGGCCGCGGGCCAGCTGCGCGTCATCACCATCGCACCCGAACTTCCCGGGGCCGCCGCCCTGATCAACGCGGCGGTCCGGGCCGGCGTCATCGTCGCCGTCGGTCATACCGACGCCACCGCGGAGATCACCTCGGCGGCCGTCGACGCCGGCGTGCGCCATGCGACGCACCTGTTCAACGGCATGCCGCCGCTGCACCACCGCCAGCCGGGGCCGGCCGGCGCGCTGCTCGACCGGGACGAGGTCACCTGCGAGGTGATCGCCGACGGCGTGCACCTGCACGACACCGCGATCCGCCTCGCCGCCCGCGCGGCCGGCCCGGGGCGGCTGGTCCTGATCACCGACGCGATGGCGGCCGCCGGGATGCCGGACGGCAGCTACCGGCTCGGGTCGATGCGGGTCGACGTGGCCGGGGGAGTGGCGCGCCTCGCCGGAGCCGCCGAGCCCAGCACGTCCGGCGCGATCGCCGGCTCGACCGCCACCATGGCCAGCGTCGTCCGGCACGCCATCGCCGCGGGCCTGCCGGTCACCGACGTGGCCGCCGCGGCCAGCACCACCCCGGCCCGCGCGCTCGGCCTCGACGGCCGCACCGGCGCCCTGCGTGCGGGCCTGGACGCGGACCTGGTCGTCTGCGACGAGGACTTCCGGCTGCGTGCGGTGATGCGGCAGGGCGAGTGGCTGGGCGGGGAGCCTTAGATCCCGGTATCAGCCCACCGCGCGGACCGAACCGGTGAGCTGCTGCCCGTCCACCGCCCGGACCTCGCAGACCACGGTGCGCTCGCCGGCCCGCCAGGCGGCCTGGTTCGGGTAGACGTATTCCTGGGTCACGTCGGCGGTCGCGAACTGCGGATTCAGGTAGCTGCCCAGCCGGCTGGCGCAGGCATTGCGCGCATCCTGCTGCACCGCCGAGTCGCCGGGCCAGGCCGTGGCCGGCAAGCTGAAGCTGGCGAACACCTCGGCGTCGTGCGGCCGCGCGCAGGACAGCACGGTGACGGCGAGAGCGTTTGCCCCGGAGTTAACGCACTGGCCCGGCCGCAGCCCGAAAACGGCGGCCGGCCGGTAGCTGACCACCGTCTTGGGCCGGAACCCGTGCGTGAGCACGGCCAGCACGCCCACCGCCACCCCGACGAGGGCGATGACCCCGAGGATGACGCCGATCACTGCCAGCGGGCTGACATCCCGGCTCTGCTCTTCAGCGTCCCGGCCCTCCTCGCCCGGCCCCTCCTCGCCCGGCCCCGCCTCGGCTGCTGCGGGTTCCGTCTCCGCCGTCCCGGTGCCCGCGGGCCCGGCTTCCGCGGGCTCGGCTGCCGCGGGCTCGGCTGCCACGCGGCCGGTCGCGGCCAGGTCCGGTTCCTGCAGATCGGCTTCCGCGGGCGGCGAGTATCGGCAAGTTCCCCGTCCGGGACGGCCTCGGCCGCCGGCGCCTCCGGGAGCTCGACCCGCGCCTGCCCGGCATCTGCCGATTCCTGAGGAAGTCCCTCGTTCACCCCCGGCGGCGCAACCATTCGCCCCTCCATCATGCCCACTGCCCGCCGCGGCCGGCCCCGCTTAGTCGGCTCTGGTCAGGCGGCGCACGACCAAGATCGGGAAGTGCGCCATGCTCCCACTACTTCCCACGTATTTGATAACGACACATCGGGCAAATGACCTTCGTGAACGGGCCGGCCTGCGAGCGCTGATTTGCCCGCTGAGCAGGTCTGGCCCGGGGCCGGCGGTACCCTGGGCGGCGTGCGCCTGACGGAATTCTGGAATCGGATGACGGCACAGTTCGGCGACGCGTACGCGCAGAGCGTGGCCAAGGACTTCGTGCTCGACGGACTCGGCGGGCGCACGGTCGAGCGCGCCCTCGCGGACGGCGTCGACGCCAAGGTCGTCTGGCGGGCGGTCGCCGACACCTTCAAGGTGCCAGAGAACCTGCGCTAGCTGAGGCCAGGACGGGCGCGTCAGCGGCCGAGCAGGCGCGGGGTGTTGACCTTGTCCGGAGCGATCTTGAGGATCACGCGGCCGTGCGGGCCGACCGGCGGGGCATAGTCCTGCCCGGTGTACTTGCGCGACAACTTGTCTATGTGCCGCCGCGCCTCGTCGCCGGTGACGGTCTCCGTCACGTGTCCCCGGACCTCGGCCCAGTCGTAGGGATCATCGCCGTGGATCAGCACGGTGATGCGCGGGTCGCGGGCGACGTTCCTGGCTCGCTGCCGCTGCGGCTCGGTGTTGACCAGGACGTGCTCGTCGTCGGCGTCGACCCAGGTGAGCAGTGCCTGGGGCTGGCCGCTCGGCATCAGGGTCACCACCGTGGCCAGGTTCTTGCCCTTCGCGAGCCGGTTCACGTCCTCGTCGAGCGGCATCACTGATCTCCTTGCGCTGGCAGGTCCGGGCTGCTGCCGATGTTAGCCCTGCCACCCAGGCCTGAGGCGCAGGACTGCCCGCGGGCCCGTATTTACCGGATTTCTGGTCCGCTTTCGGCGTGTCGCCCATGATCGAATACACGTTCGCCCTATAGTAGTTAAGTGGTGGCGATCACGGGTCAGGGAGGCCGGGGAAAACGGCCGCGAATATCCCTCGGGCCAGGCGGCGCGCGGTGCCGGGCAGAAATGTCAGTGGCGGCGCATACCGTGTCCACCGATACCGCCGGGATGTCCGGCGGGACCGAAACTCAGACGACCTGGGCGGTGCGGGAGGTGCCCGCAGGCCCCTTAACCCGGCAGGGAGTCCCCATGGCAGCAAACAGTAAGTCGAGCCCGGAGCGGGCGGCTGACAGGGATAAGGCCCTGGAGACCGCGCTGCTCCAGATCGAGCGGCAGTTCGGCAAGGGCTCGGTCATGCGCCTCGGCGAGGAGACGCGGGTACCGGTCGAGGTGATCCCGACCGGTTCGATCGCGCTGGACGTGGCGCTGGGTCTCGGCGGCCTGCCGCGCGGCCGCATCGTCGAGATATACGGTCCAGAAAGTAGCGGAAAGACTACAGTGGCGCTACACGCCGTGGCCAACGCGCAGAAGGCGGGCGGCATCGCGGCGTTCATCGACGCTGAGCACGCGCTGGACCCGGACTACGCCAAGAAGCTCGGCTGCGACACTGACGCGCTGCTGGTTTCCCAGCCCGACACCGGCGAGCAGGCCCTGGAGATCGCGGACATGCTCATCCGGTCCGGCGCCATCGACGTCGTCGTCATCGACTCGGTCGCCGCGCTGGTGCCCAAGGCGGAGATCGAGGGCGAGATGGGGGACAGCCACGTCGGGCTCCAGGCCCGGCTCATGTCCCAGGCCCTCCGCAAGATCACCGGCGCGCTGAACCAGACCAAGACCACCGCGATCTTCATCAACCAGCTGCGGGAAAAGGTAGGAGTCATGTTTGGCTCGCCTGAGACGACCAGCGGCGGCAAGGCGCTCAAGTTCTACGCCTCGGTCCGGCTGGACGTACGCCGGATCGAGACGCTCAAGGACGGCACCGACGCGGTCGGCAACAGGACCCGCGTCAAGGTCGTAAAGAACAAGATGTCGCCGCCGTTCAAGGTCGCCGAATTCGACATCCTCTACGGCGTCGGGATCAGCCGGGAAGGCAGCCTGATCGACCTCGGCGTGGAGCAGGGGATCGTGCGCAAATCGGGGGCCTGGTACACCTACGAGGGCGATCAGCTCGGCCAGGGCAAGGAGAACGCCCGCAACTTCCTGCGGGAAAACCCGGACCTGGCCAACGAGATCGAAAAGCGGATCAAGGAGAAGCTCGGTGTGGGCCCGCGCCTCGACGCCGACGCCGACGGAAACGGCGGCAGTGCCAACGGCCACCCGGCCGGCAACGGCGCCCCGCCATCGCGGCCTGCCGCCACCGCGCCGTCGCGGGCCACCGCCACTGCCAGCGTCCCGGGTGTCACGGTTTAGCCCATGACCCGCAAAGGCCGGGCTTCAGGGTCCGGGGAAGGGGTGTCCGCGGCGACGGCCCGCGGCGCCCAGGACCCTGAAGCCCGCGCCAGGCAGATCTGCCTGCGGCTGCTGACGGCGGCGCCCCGGACCCGGGCGCAGCTGGCCCAGGCGATGCACCGGGGCGGCGTCCCGGCCGAAGCCGCCGAGGCCATCCTCGTCCGCTTCACCGACGCCGGCCTGATCGACGACGCCGCGTTCGCCCGGGCCTGGGTGGAGTCCAGGCACCACAGCCGCGGGCTGTCCAAGCGGTCCCTCTCCGCCGAGCTGAGGCGTCACGGCGTCAAGAACGAGGAGATCCGCGAGGCGGTCGACGCACTCGACCCCGAGCAGGAAGTCGCCACCGCCAGGCTCCTGGTCGAGCGGAAGCTGGCCAGCACCCGCGGCCGGCCACCGGAAACCCGCGCCCGTCAGGCGGCGGGCATGCTGGCCAGGAAGGGCTACCCGCCGGGCCTGGCCTTCCGGCTGATCAGGGAAGTCATGCAGGAAGAAGGCGCCGCGCTCGACGAGGTGGACGCCGACCAGTTCCTCGACCCTGACGCCGAGGACGTCGGCTAGGCCGCGACGCCGCCCTGATGGCGCGATCAAGGGAACGCCAGGGCCAGCGAACCGCCAGGGACCAGCGAACCGCCAGGGGCAACAGCCACCCCGCGCTCTCGGCTACTCTCTGTTACGAAAATCGTGACGGCGGCCGGCGGAATCCGGCTTGCCCGCATCGTCCGCGAACCGGCGCCGACCAGAGAACGGTCCCGAACGCCACGCCGCGTCCCGCTATCCTCGCAGGCAGCAGGCATCACACCTTTCGTCCAGTTGACGCACTGTTCGCGATGGTCGAAGATGCTTTGCTTGATAAAAAGGTTATCAAGCCTTAACCTCACGGCAGCGAGATGTTGTCCCATCCGGCACAGAAATCCAGCGGAGGAGAAGCAGGCAACCACGCAAAGTAGCCAGGCTGATGGACGATCAGCCGACGGGTGGATGCAGCGTGCGACCGCCCGCGCCGGGGCATAACCCTGGTGCCGAGACAGTAACAACACAGGGTCCCCCGAGGGCTATGGACGGAAAGGGGTGACCGTGAGCAGCGGATTGTCGCTCGCGTTCATGGTAATCGGGTTGCTCGCGGTGGTATTCGCGCTCGTCGTCGTATGGCGCCGGACCCCGGGCGCGGCAAAAGTCCAGCCCGGGAACGCCGAACGCAGCCAGCTCGACAGCGTCACCGCCGAAGCCGAGCACATCCGCGCCCGCGCCCAGACCGAGGCCACCGGGATCCTGGAGCGAGCCCGCCAGGAGGCCGAACAAGCCGCCAAGGGCCGCCGTGAAGTCGAGGAGGAAATCCGCGCGGTCAAGGACGAGGTACGCGAGCTGCGCGGCGACCTGGAACGCCGGGAAACCCGTCTCGCGGACCGCGAGCAGCGGCTCGACGAGGAGCTCAGGCGCATCGAAGACCGTGCCCAGACCCTCGACCAGCGCAAGCAGGACCTCGACCGGCGTGCCGCCGAGCTGGACCGCCAGGACGCCGAGCGCGGCAAGGAGCTGGAGCGCGTCGCCGGGCTCACCATGGAGGCGGCCAAGACCGAGCTGGTGACCACGATCGAGAACCAGGCCAAGCGGGAAGCGGCCCTGATCGTCCGCGACATCGAGCACGAGGCCAGGTCAGAGGGCGAGAAGCGGGCCCGCAAGATCGTCACCCTGGCCATCCAGCGGGTGGCCACCGAACAGACCAGCGAGTCCGTCGTCTCCGTGCTGCACCTCCCGGGGGACGAGATGAAGGGCCGCATCATCGGCCGCGAGGGCCGCAACATCCGGGCGTTCGAGTCGGTGACCGGCGTCAACCTCATCATCGACGACACCCCGGAGGCGGTGCTCCTCTCCTGCTTCGACCCGGTTCGGCGCGAGATCGGCCGGCTCACCCTGGAACGGCTCATCCTGGACGGCCGCATTCACCCGCAGCGGATCGAGGACGCCTACGAGCGCGGCAAGGCGGAGATCGAGCAGCTGTGCAAGCGGGCCGGCGAGGATGCCCTGGTCGAGCTGGGCATCACCGACATGCACTCCGAACTCGTCGACCTGCTCGGCCGCCTGCGGTACCGCACGTCCTACGGCCAGAACGTGCTCAAGCACCTGGTCGAGTCCGCGCACATCGCCGGCATGATGGCCAGTGAGCTGCGGCTCGACCCGGCGCTGCTCAAGCGCTGCACGGTGCTGCACGACATCGGCAAGGCGCTCACCCACGAGGTCGAAGGCAGCCACGCGCTGATCGGCGCGGAGATCGCCCGCCGGTACGGCGAGTCGGAGGACGTGGTGCACGCCATCGAGGCGCACCACAACGAGGTGGAGGTCCGCACCGTCGAGGCGGTGCTCACCCAGGCCGCGGACTCGATCAGCGGCGGCCGGCCGGGCGCCAGGCGCGAGTCGCTGGAGATGTACGTCAAGCGCCTGGAGCGCCTGGAGCAGATCGCCGGCAACCACGAGGGCGTGGACAAGGTCTTCGCCATGCAGGCCGGCCGCGAGATCCGGGTCATGGTCAAGCCCGACCGGATCGACGACATCCAGGCCCAGGTGATCGCGCGCGACATCGCCAAGCAGGTCGAGGAGGAACTCACCTACCCCGGCCAGATCCGCATCACCGTGGTCCGCGAGTCCCGCGCCACGGAATTCGCCCGCTGACCTCGAGCAGCAAACCTTTTAACCCGAACGGCCCGGGCGCGTGCCTTCAGCTGCCCGCCAGCGGCACCGGCGGGACGCCCGGCGGGGTGAACCCCATGATCTGGCCGTAGAAGGAGAGCTCGGCCTCCAGGCTGGCCACGATGTTCTCCGCCTTCCGGAACCCGTGTGACTCGCCCGCGAAGGTGATGTAGGCGTAGGGGATGCCGTGCGCGGCCAGGTCGGCCGCGATGGATTCGGCCTGCGCGGGCGGCACGACCGGGTCGTCGAGCCCCTGCAGCAGCAGCACCGGGCAGGTCGCGCCGTTCACGTGCCCGACCGGCGCCCGCTCGGCGTACAGCGCCTCGGACTCGGGCAGCGGCCCGATCAGCCCGTCCAGGTAGCGTGACTCGAAGTCGTGCGTATGCGCCGCGAACGCGCGCAGGTCGGCCACCCCGAAGTAGGACGCCACCGCCGCGAAGACTCCCCGGTTCCGGGCGGGCTCGGGGGGGTCGTCCCCCCCGGGGCCAGCAGAGTCCCCGGGCCCGTTCGGCCCCGTGATCAGCCCGATGCCGGACGTCACGGCGGCCAGCGCGGTCCAGCCGCCCGCCGACCCGCCGCGGATGCCGAGCCGCTTGCCGTCCGCCTCGCCCGACTCGGCCAGGGCCAGCGCGGCCGTCATGGCGTCGGCCACGTCCACGATGCCCCACTGGCCGCGCAGCCGCTCGCGGTAGGCCCGGCCGTACCCGCTCGACCCGCCGTAGTTCACGTCGACGATGCCGATGCCGCGGCTGGTGAAGAAGGCCTTCTCCAGGTCGAGCCGGGGGACGACCTGCGCGGTGGGACCGCCGTGCACCCAGACGATGTACGGCGGCCGCTCGCCCTCCGGGCCCCGGGCCGCGGGGTTGGCCGGCGGGTAGACGAGCGCGTGCACGACCGCACCCGACGGCCCGGTCAGCCGGGCCGCCCGCGGTACCGGCAGGTACGCGGGGTCGGGCAGCCAGTCGGTGCTGCGGCTCAGCTCGCGGACCGCCGGGATCTGCGGATCCTCGCCCACGGCGGGAAGGTCGACGCCGATCACGGTCATCGGCACGGCCGGCCCGCCCGCGATGGCGGCGACGGTCTGGCCGGCCGCGGACAGCCCGGAGGCGAACACCCGGTACGGCAGGTCCAGATCGGCCAGCCGGCCGGTGTCCGGGTCGAGCACGCCCAGCCGGGTTTCGCCGGTGCCGTGGGCGACGGCGAGGCGGCCGTCGCCCAGCAGCGCGTACGGGCTCATGCCCAGCTGCCACAGCGGGCCGGCGAACTCCTCCTCCCGCGGGCACAGTGTTCTCACCGATCCCGCCAAACTAGCCAGGTAGAGGTTCCACCACCCGGACCGGTCGGAGATCACGTACAGGCTGCCGTCGTCCCGCCAGACCGGGGCCAGCACGGACTCGGTGTCGCCGCCCATGAGCACCTGCTGGCTCTCGGTGCTCGCCGTCCCGGCGCCGTCGAGCGCGGCGACCCGCAGTTCGGTGCCGTCCCACGGCATCCGGGGGTGGTCCCAGCAGATCCAGGCCAGCCGGGTGCCGTCCGGCGACGGGGCCGGGTAGGCGTAGAAGTCAGAACCGCTGGCCAGCACCCGGGCCGGCCTGCGGTTGTCGGCAGCCGAACCGTCCAGCGGGATGGCCACAATCGCCCGGCGGATCCGGCTCGTGCCGAGGTGCTTCTCCCGCACGCACCACACCTCGTCCCCCGCCGGGGATAGCACCAAGTCGGCGTACCGGTCGGTGCTGGCCGGGCCGGGCGCCCTGGTCAGCGGCTCCGGCTCCCCGGTCGTCCCGCAGCGGTACAGCCGCTGGTCGGCAAAGTTCACGAAGACGAACCCGTCTGGCAGCGGCAGGTACGACTTGCCGCCGTACTCGTGCACCCGGGTCCTGGCGTTCCACGGCATCGGGAGCAGGTCGCGCTTGACCCCGTCCGGGCCCTGGCAGACGACCGCTACCCGGCCCCCCTCCTCCGGCCGCGACTCCTGCCACCACACCCCGGTGGCGTCGATGACCGGGAAGGCCAGGCTGACCTGCTTGCGCGCCACGTCAGCGCCGTCGATCGGGGAGGGCCATTCGCCGTAGATGTGCGTTTCCGTAGCCATTCGCATACAGATATCATGCCGGATCGGGCGGCTGAGATCACGGGGCACCTTAGCGTCAGTCCGCCTCTATCCTGGTGCTGTGGCAGCAGGCGGCAGGACGTACCAGATCCGCACCTACGGGTGCCAGATGAACGCGCACGATTCCGAGCGCCTGGCGGGCCTGCTCGACGAGGCGGGCTACCAGGCCGCCGGTGACGGCGAGACCCCGGACGTGGTGGTGTTCAACACCTGCGCGGTCCGGGAGAACGCGGCCGACCGGCTCTACGGCAACCTCGGTCACCTGCTGCCGCAGAAGAAGAAGGGCATGCAGATCGCGGTGGGCGGCTGCCTGGCCCAGATGGAGCGCACCCGGATCACCGAACGCGCCCCCTGGGTCGACGTGGTCTACGGCACGCACAACATGGGCTCGCTGCCCGCGCTGCTCGAGCGGGCCCGGGTCAGGAACGAGGCGCAGGCCGAGTTCGCCGAGACGCTGGAGACCTTCCCCTCGCTGCTGCCCGCCCGGCGCCAATCCGTCTACTCGGCCTGGGTCGCGATCTCGGTGGGCTGCAACAACACCTGCACCTTCTGCATCGTGCCTGCCTTGCGCGGTAAGGAGAAGGACCGCCGCCCCGGTGACATCCTGGGCGAGATCCGCGCGCTCGTCGCCGGCGGGGTGCTCGAGGTCACCCTGCTCGGCCAGAACGTGAACTCCTACGGGGCGGAGTTCGGGGACCGCAGCGCGTTCGGCAAACTGCTGCGCGGCTGCGGTGAGATCGAGGGCCTGGAGCGCGTCCGCTTCACCTCCCCGCACCCCAGGGACTTCACCGACGACGTCATCGACGCGATGGCCGAGACCCCGAACGTCATGCCCAGCCTGCACATGCCGCTGCAGTCGGGCTCCGACCGGATCCTGAAGGCCATGCGCCGGGCCTACCGCCGGGACCGCTACCTGGCCATCCTGGACCGGGTCCGGGCCAGCATCCCGGACGCCGCCATCACCACCGACATCATCGTCGGCTTCCCCGGCGAGACCGAGCAGGACTTCGCGGACACCCTGGACCTGGTACGCCAGGCCCGGTTCGCCGGCGCGTTCACCTTCCGCTACTCCATCCGCCCGGGCACCCCGGCGGCCACCATGGACGACCAGGTGCCCGCGGAGACCGTGCAGGAGCGCTACGAGCGGCTCACCGCGCTGGTCGAGGAGACGACCTACGCGGAGAACCAGAAGCTGGCCGGCGCCACGGTCGAGGTCCTGGTGGCCGAGGGCGAGGGCCGCAAGGACGCCGCCACCCACCGGATGTCCGGCCGCGCCAGGGACAACCGCCTGGTCCACTTCACCCCGGACCAGGCCGCCCCGGGCCAGGTTGCGCCGCGCCCCGGTGACGTCGTCACCGTGACCGTCACCCGCGGCGCCCCCCATTACCTGCTGTCCGACGCCGCCCCGCTGTCCGTCCGCCGCACCCGGGCCGGCGACGCCTGGGAAGCCGCCGCCGCGGCACCCCCTGCCCCGGTGAGCGCTGCCCCGGTGAGCGCCGCGCCCGGCGCGGCTCCCGTCCTCCTCGGCATGCCCGCCCGCGTCCCGCTGGCCTGAGAAACCCCGCACCCCCGCTGGTAACGCCTGCCCGTCACGACCACGACGATGTCGCATCGTCGCGTTTCCGTCGTGCTTCCCGGGGACGGCTAGTAACCGAACCGTAGTTCACTGAACTATACTTCACTGAAGTACAGTTCACTATCTCGGAAGGTGGTCATGGCGAGCGCTCGCGGCAAACCCTCGCACGTCTTCGGCCGGGAGCGCGAGTGGAAGGCGCTGGCCGACTTCGCCGCCGACCCGCGGCCGGAGGCGACCCTCGGCATCGTCAGCGGGCGGCGGCGCCAGGGGAAGACCTACCTGCTCCGGTCGCTCGCCGCCGCGGCCGGCGGCTTCTTCTTCGAGGCGGCCGAGGCCACGGAGGCCGAGTCACTGCGGATGTTCGGCGCGGCGCTGGCCAGGCATGCCGGCTCGGCAGCGAATTTCTCCTTCCCTGGCTGGGAGGACGCGCTCAGGTACTTCGTCACCCTGGCAGGCCGAGACCCGGTTCCGCTGATCATCGACGAGTTTCCCTACCTGGTGAAGGCCAGTCCCGCCCTTCCCTCGCTGCTGCGCCGCGAGATCGACAGCCGCGGGCCTTCCCAGGGTGACGGGAGCCGGGCGCGCATCCTGCTCTGCGGCTCGGCCATGTCCGTGATGGGCGGGCTGCTGGCGGGCAACGCGCCCTTGCGCGGGCGGGCAGGCCTGGAGATGGTCATCAAGCCGTTCGGCTACCGCGACGCGGCCCGGTTCTGGGGAGTGAGCGATCCCGGGCTCGCCGCGCACCTGCACGCGATCGTCGGCGGCACGCCAGCGTACCGTCGGCAGTTCGTCCGTGACGATGCCCCGGCTGGCCCGGATGACTTCGACGACTGGGTGGTGCGCTCGGTGCTCAACCCCGATCGCCCGCTGCTCCGCGAGGCACGTTACCTGCTCGCGGAGGAGACGGACATCCGCGATCCAGCGCTATACCACTCGGTCCTGGCCGCGATCGCCGCCAGGAACGAGACGTGGGGCGGCATAGCCAGCTACATCGGCCGCAAGGCGTCCGATATCGCGCACCCGCTCAACGTGCTGGAAGACGCCGGCCTCGTGGCCAGGGAGGTCGACGTGTTCCGGGCCGGCCGGACGCGCTACCGCATCACCGAGCCGCTCATCACGTTCTACGAGACGATCATGCGGCCGCGGTGGGCTGACCTGGAACTCGGGCTTGGCGCCGAGGTCTGGGCCGACACCAGGCCGACGTTCGGGTCACAGGTCGCAGGGCCGCATTTCGAGGCGCTGTGCCGGGAGTTCGCCCGCACCGAAGGACGCCATGTCTTCGGTGCGCCGGTGGGGGAGGTGGCCTCGGGCACCGTCGCCGATCCGGCCAGCAAGACGCAGATCGAGATCGACGTGGCCGTCCTGGCCCCGGCCCGTCCCGGTGAGCCGCGGCGCGTCATCTCGCTCGGCGAGGCGAAATGGGGAAAGGCCATGGGCCTGCGCCACGTCGAGCGCCTGCGCCGGGCTCTGCGCGCTGCTGACCGTCAAGGGGTACAACACGGCCGGTACCACGTTGGCGTGCTACTCCGGCGCGGGTTTCGACCCTGCCCTCCAGGAGGCCGCGCGGAGCGGCGAGGTGGTGCTGGTCGGCCTGAACCGGCTCTACCAGCCATAGCCCTTCCGGTCAGCCCGGACCGGACCTGGCTACTCGCCTTCGAGCTCGTGCAGGAACTCGATCAGGCCGGCGAAGTACACCGCCTGGTCGTCGTACATGGCCATGTGGCTGCCGTCCGGGCAGTACAGGTACCGCCCTCGCGGCAGTCGGCCCGCCATCATCTCCATGTGGCCTGGGTCCATGGTGTCGTGGCGCGCGCCGATGACCAGCGCCGGCACGTCGATCGAGCCCAGCTCCGCGGTCCGGTCCCAGCGGGCCAGGCTCGCGTCGGCGCTGATGCCGAGCTCGCTGGGACCCTGCATGGACACGTAGATCGCCGGGTTGATGTGGGCGAAGCCCCGCACCACCGGGTCGGGCCAGTCCGCGACCGGCATGCGCAGCACGTGGTGGATGTAGTGCTGCTCGTTCAGCAGCTCCATGTACCTGGGGTTCTCGATGTCCCCGTTCGCCTCGTACGACTTGATCTCGGCCAGCGCCGCCTGGTCCATCGCGGGCATCAGGACCTGCTCGGCGTAGGCGTTGTAGGCCGGGACGCTGGCCATCATGCTGGAGATGACCAGCCCGCGCAGGTGCTCCTGATGGTGCAGCGCGTACTCCATGGCCAGGATCCCGCCCCACGAGTGGCCGAACAGGACGAAGTTGTCCCGGTCGAGCCCGAGCGCCAGGCGGACCTGCTCCACCTCGCCGACGAAGCGGTCGAGGTCCCACAGGGACGGCTCGTCCGGCTGGTCGCTTCGGCCCGAGCCGAGCTGGTCGTAGTAGTAGTACTCGATCCCCGCGCCGGGGAGGTAGCTGTCGCAGGCCTCGAGGTACTCGTGGGTCGCACCCGGCCCGCCGTGCAGGAGCAGCACCCGCAGGCGGGGGTTGTTGCCGGTCCGCTTGACCCACACGCGGTACCGCCCGGCCGGGGTGTCCACCGCGATCATCCGGGCGCCCCCGCTCAGCACGTCCTCCCGCCCGGAGTTGTCCAGGTACCCGCTCATGATCCGCCTCCCAAGATCGGCTCAGCCACCAGGCTGGATTATGCCAGTACGCCACACATCGAGCCGGGCCAGGCGGATCACCGCCTGGCCCGGCTTGAGCGGGACCGTTACCTCACCCCGGTCACCGCGAGATCGCCGGCCCGCGCACCCTCCGGTCCCGCGATCGCGGCCCGGGCCGGCCGGAAGCCGGGATCCGGAGCACCCGGGCCAGCCAGGACGGCAGCCACCAGTTGGCCCGGCCGAACAGGGCGACCAGCGCCGGGACGAGCAGGCAGCGAATGACCAAGGCGTCGATCAGGATGCCGGCGCCAAGCCCGGTGGCCAGGATCTTCAGGTCGGTCTGCGGCCCGGTGGACATGGACAGGAAGCTCAGCATCAGGATCGCCGCGGCGCTGGTGACCAGCCGCCCGGTCCGGCCGAGGCCCTCCACCACCGCGTGCCGGGCGTCACCAGAGTGGTCATACGCCTCCCGGATGCGGGTGAGGATGAACACCTCGTAGTCCATCGACAGCCCGAACAGGAACGCGAACACCATCAGCGGCACCCACATCGTGATCGCCCCGGTGGCCGGGATGCCCCACAGCGCGTGCGAGCCGTGCCCGTCCTGCCACACCCAGGTCAGCACGCCGTAGGCGGCGGCCAGCGAGATCAGGTTGAACACCACGGCCTTGGCGGCCAGCAGCACCGAGCGGAAGGCCCGGGTCAGCAGCAGGAAGGTGGCGACGCCGATGAGGGCGAGCATGAGCGGGAAGTCGCCGTAGACGGCGTGGTCGAAGTCGATCAGCGACGCGCCGTCGCCGCCGATGCCGGTCACGTGCGGGCTGGGCAGCAGCGCGTGCTCCAGGCTGGTGACGGTCGTCTGGCCCGCGGGCACGCTGCTCTCGGCCACCGGGATCACGGTGACGATCGCGGTGCCGTCCCGCTGGTAGTCGGGCGTGGCCGGCGCCACCGCGGCGTACACGCCCGGCACCCGCGCGGCCTGCCCGGCGACCGCTGAGGCCGACGAGGAGGTGAGCACCTCGGCGGGGGTCAGCACTCCGGACGGCACGCCGCCGTCGGTCAGCGTGGCCAGCGCGCTGTGCGCGGGCCCGCTGGTGGCCTGCGCGGAACTGCCAGGCTCGCCGAGGTGCAGGGACAGGGCCGGCAGCATCAGCGCGGCCAGGATGCCGAGCCCGGCCAGCGCGGCCAGCCAGCGGTGCCGGTAGACGCCGCGGGCCCAGGCGGAGAAGACCCGGCTGGCCCGGCGCTCGGTCCGCAGCCGCGGCCAGTCCAGGCGCGGGCCGGCGGTGGCCAGGATCACCGGGAGCAGGGTGATGGCGACGGCCACGGACATCAGCGGCACCAGCACGCCGCCGTAACCGACGCTGCGCAGCATGGGCACCGGCAGGACGATCATCGACAGCAGCCCGATGGCCACGGTCAGCCCGGAGAACACCACGGCCCGGCCCGCGTGGTTCATCGCCTCGGTCACGGCGGCCACGTTGTCCCGGCCCGCCGCCCGCTCCTCGCGCCAGCGGCTGACCACGAGCAGCGAGTAGTCGATGGCCACGCCCAGCCCGATCAGCGCGATCAGGAACTCGACGATCTGGCTGACCCCGGTCACCTCGGTGAGCCCGCCGACGACCAGGAACGTGGCCAGCACCGAGATCCCGCCGATGAGCAGCGGCAGCAGGGCCAGGAAGCTGGCGAACACCAGCGCCAGGATGACCAGCGCGCCGACCGAGCCGATCATCGCCTCGGCCATGATCCCGGTGCCCTTGGACGAAGACGGCTGCCCGTTGGCTAGCAGCTCCGAGCCGGTGACCCCCACGTGCCAGCCGGCCGGCGCGGCCGCGGTAACGGCGCGGTCGATCGCAGGGCCGAGGTTGCTGCCGCCGAAGCCGGCCACCGGGGCCGTGTAGACCAGCGCGAAGGTGGACCGGCCGTCGCGGGTGACGAACGCCGGGTTGTGCGTGGTCGCGTAGTCCGCGATCCGCACGTCGGGTATCGCCCGGGCCAGGGCGGCGAACGCCCGCCCGGTGGCGGCGGCGGTGGCCGGGTCGGTCACCTTCTGCCCGGCCGGCACGGTGATCACCGGCAGGTAGGGAGCCTGGGAACCGCCGTTGCCGTACTGGCTGGCGATCTGGTTGTCGACCTTGAACGCCTGCCCGGGCATGGCGAAGTCGTTGGTCATCCGGTGGGTAGTGCCACTGATGGTCATCACGCCGGCGGCCGCCACGACGACCCAGAACAGGGTCACGAGCGCCTTGTGGCGGAGGACGAAGCGGGTGAGCGCAGGCATCGTGACCTCCGAGTCACGGGGGCCGGCGGCCGTTCCGCCAGCTGCAGCTCAAGAGTGCCGCCGCGGGCCCCCGCCGGTCGTCCCGCGACGGGTGGCACTTGGCCGTACCGCCGCGGGATCAGCCTCGTCCCGCGTACTCCCGGGGGAGTAGCCGGATGGTCAACCGGGGGAGGGCGACTTCGGGCCCCGGCATGCCTACGCTTACGTGCATGAGCGGTGTCGAGGCCGTCCGGCGGTGGTGGCGCCACCCGCCGGCCAGGGACGCGGTCTTGGCGCTGGCGATGACCGGCGTGCTGCTCTACGGCGCCTACGGCGAGGCTCATCCCAGCACGACCGCTTACTTCAAGTCCGGGCAGCACCTGCCTCACACCCCCACGCCCGCGCT
This sequence comes from uncultured Actinomycetes bacterium, assembly GCA_963722275.1. Taxonomy (GTDB): domain Bacteria; phylum Actinomycetota; class Actinomycetes; order Streptosporangiales; family Streptosporangiaceae; genus Palsa-504. The sequence goes on from CAVRMX010000035.1 coordinate 37,579, forward strand.
CATCCTCGTCGCCGTAGCGACCCTCGTGCTCTACTGGCGACGCCGGTGGCCGGTCGCGGTGCTCTGCGTGTCGGTGGCGGCCGCGACGGTCTATACCCTGCTCGGTTACGTGAACGGCGCAGTGCTGGTAGCCCCGATGGTCGCCCTGTACACGGTGGCCGCCCAGTCTGGCGCCCGGCGGGCGGTGGCGTACGGGCTCGGTACGCTGGCCGTGCTCGGTCCGGCCAGCGTCTCGGTCAACCCCCTCGGGCGGTTCGGCGGCGGCGTAGACATACTCCCCTTCATGGTCGCCGTGGTGGTATTCGCCGGGATCGCGGTGGCGAACCGGCGCGCTTACACGGCGTCGACGCTCGCCCGGGCCGAGCAGGACGCCCGCCGGCGCGTCGACGAGGAGCGGCTGCGCATCGCCCGCGAACTGCACGACGTCGTGGCCCACACCATGGCCACCATCAACGTGCAGGCCGGGGTGGCCGCCCACGTCCTGTCCACCCAGCCGGAGGCGGCCGCCGACTCCCTGCAGGCGATCAAGGCCGCGAGCAAGGAGGGGCTCAGGGAGCTGCGCGCCATCCTCAACGTGCTGCGCCAGGCCGACGACGCCGACCCCACCCAGCCCGCCCCCGGCACCGCCCAGCTCGAGGCGCTGATCGCCGGGGCCCGCCGGGCCGGCCTGGAAACGACCTTCATCGTGACCGGGGAGCCCGTCCCGCTGCCCGCCGCCGTGGACCTAACCGCTTACCGCATCGTCCAGGAATCGCTGACCAACGCCATCCGGCACGCCGGCCCGGCCACCGCGGCGGTCTCGCTCGGCTACCATCACGACGAACTGCGCGTCGACGTGACGGACACCGGCCATGGCCAGCCCGCCGCCGGGCCCGGCGGCGGGCACGGGCTGGCCGGGATGCGCGAGCGCGCCGCCGCCGTCGGCGGCACCGTCGAGGCCGGCCCCGGCCCGGGCGGCGGCTACCGGGTCGCGGCCCGGCTGCCCCTGGGCGGCCGTCTCGCATCGGAGACGGAGGCCACCACGGCCCAGGAAGGCGCGCGGCCATGATCCGGGTCCTGCTCGCCGACGACCAGGCGCTGATCCGCGCCGGGTTCCACGTGCTGATCGATGCCGCCGATGACCTCGAGGTGGTGGGCGAGGCCGTCGACGGGGCGCAGGCGGTCGACCTGGCCCGCCGCCAGCGGGCCGACGTGGTGCTGATGGACATCCGGATGCCCGGGGTGGACGGCCTGGAGGCCACCCGGCGCATCTCCGCCGACGACGACCTGGCCGGGGTCAAGGTGATCATCTTGACCACCTTCGAGTCCGACGAGTACGTCTACCAGGCGATCCGCGCAGGGGCCAGTGGCTTCCTGGTCAAGGACACCGAGCCCGCCGACCTCATCCAGGCGGTGCGGGTGGTGGCCAGGGGCGATGCGCTGCTGTCGCCGAGCGTGACCCGGCGGCTGATCACCGACCTCGCCACCCGCCCCGAGCGGCCGCCGCCCAGCGACCGCGTGCTGGCCGGGCTGACCGACCGGGAGCGCGAGGTCATGGGCCTGGTCGCCGAGGGGCTGTCCAACGACGAGATCGCCGCCCGCCTGTTCCTGTCCCCGCTGACCTCCAAGACCCATGTCAGCCGCATCATGACCAAGCTGAACGCCCGCGACCGCGCCCAGCTCGTCGTCATGGCCTACGAGAGCGGGCTGGTGACCCCGGGCAGCCGCGACCGCCGCTAGCGGCGCTGGTCAAGTAACTAGGGTAAGTCCAGTCCCCCTGGCATCAGGCTGGGCCCCACGGGCTCGAACGTCAGGCTGCTGACGGGCCCGGCGGGAGGCGCAGCGGCCGGAAGAACTCGCGCACGTCGCCGACCAGCAGGCCGGGTACTTCCATGGCCGCGAAGTGACCGCCGCGGTTGAACTCCGACCAGTGCACGATGTTGTCGGACAGCTCGGCGAAACGCCGGATCGGCGGCGCGATCTCCCGCGGGAAGACGGCCACGCCGGTGGGCACGGCCGAGACGGCCCGCGGATTCCAGCTGCGTGACCGCCCGGTCTCGTAGTACAGCCGCGCCGACGAGCCGGCCGTCCCGGTCAGCCAGTACAGCGTGACGTTGGTGAGCAGCTGGTCGCGGTCGACCGCCTCGTCCGGCAGCCCGTTGTCGGTCCACTCCCCGAACTTCTCGGTGATCCAGGCCAGCTGGCCCGCCGGTGAGTCGGTGAGCCCGTAGGCCAGCGTCTGCGGCCGGGTCGACTGGATCGCGCTGTAGCCGGAACCGGTGGCGCGGAACTCGCGCAGCACCTGCCGCCGCCGGGTTTCCTCCTCGGTCAGCTCGCCCGGGTCGTCCGGCATCCGGGTGAGGAGCATGTTCAGGTGCACGCCGGCGACCTGCCCGGGGGCGGTCAGGCCGAGCTCGCGCGAGATCACCGAGCCCCAGTCGCCGCCCTGCGCGCCGTACCTCTGGTACCCGAGCCGCTCCATCAGCGCGGCCCAGGCCCGGGCGATCCGGCGCACGTCCCAGCCCCGGTCCCGGGTCGGCCCGGAGAACCCGTAGCCGGGAATGGACGGGATAACCAGGTGGAACGCGTCGCGCGGGTCGCCGCCGTAGGCTCCCGGATCGGTCAGCGGGCCGATGATGTTCATGAACTCCACGATCGACCCGGGCCAGCCGTGCGTGATGATCAGCGGCATCGCGTCCGGTGCGGCCGAACGGACATGCAGGAAATGCACCCGCGCCCCGTCGATCGTGGTGGTGAACTGGTCAAACGAGTTCAGCCGCGCCTCGTGCACCCGCCAGTCGTATCCGTCGCGCCAGTACGAGGCCAGCTCCCGTACGTACTCCAGCGGGATGCCGTAGTCCCACCCGGCCCCGGGAAGCTGGTCGGGCCACCGGGTCCGGCCCAGCCGGTCCCGCAGGTCATCCAGGTCGGCCTGCGGGATCTCGATGCGGAACGGCGTTATCTCATCCATGGTCGGCGACCTCGCGTGCCAGGGCCGCGTCCATCGCGCGGAACATCGGCAGCGTATCGGCGTGCAGCCACGCTGATCGATCAGCACGCCGTGGTCCATGTCCTCGCGCGGACCCGCTCCGGTCACAGCCCCCAGAACGGTCCGGCCAGCCCCACGCTCCGCAGGTACGCCGCGGCCTGGGATGGCTCCCGGCGGACATAGCCGTGCTCCAGGCGCCCGTCGTACCAGTGCGCGGCCAGCCGCCACAGCGTGCCGAGGTCCATCACGTATCCGCGCGGGTGGCCGGTGCCCGCCAGCCAGGCCTCGACGCACCCTTCTGAGCAGAACAGGCGCTGGTGCCCGCAGGTGCGCACGACGTCATCCCACATCCGCGCGGCGGGTACCAGGAAGTGAGCGACCTGCCCGCCATCCGGCGGGCGCCGCGAGCTCACGTTCCAGGCATGCGGGCGCTGGCACGCGGGGCACCGGGTCGCCACCAGCACCTCGTCCTCGCCGGGCAGCAGATGGGGGAGAGCGAAGGAATCCCAGGCGCAGCCGCCCCACCACAGCGTGCGGGCGCCCATGACCGAGAATCCCAGCGGCACGGCCGAGAACGGGTGCGCCATGACGATCTGGCCCCGGTCGCCGAGGACGAGATGACGGGCGCGGCCCAGCTCGCCCAGCCCCGCGGCGACCGCCGGGATCCCCGCGCCGAGCTGCTCCGCGAGCTCGGCCGCGCGCGGCGCCTGTCCCGTCTCGGCGAACGCCCGGTACACAGCGACCCGCAGGTCCTCACTGTCCATACCCCCATCCTGCCAAAACCCGGGCCGGCGTCATGATCGCGCCTCCTCCGCCTCCTGCAGCCCGCTGCCGAGGTATTTCTGGCCGCGGCGGCTGCTCCGATAGTCAGGAGGGCCGTCGGACGAGGCAAGGGGGCACCATGCATCCGATGTTCGTGAAGCTGTACCTGGAGCCGGAAGCCGACGAGGACCGGGAGGACGAGCGCCGCCGCGCGGCCCGCGCCCGGCGTCATCGAGCACGCGCCGTCGTCCGGGTCGCCGCTCGCGACCGTGATCGCCAGCCTCGACGCTGACGATCCGGCCGCGAGCGGCCTCCGGCCCGGACGTCCGCGGCCCGGATCAGTCCCGGTCGCCGAGGACGGGGCGGAGCGCGTCGAGGACGGCGGGGTCCTCGATGGTGGAAGGGGCCGATTCGTCCTTGCCGTCGGCAATGCCCCGCATGGTCTTGCGGAGTATCTTGCCCGATCGGGTCTTGGGCAGGGCGGCCACCACGTCGACCCGGCGCAGCGCGGCGACCGGCCCGATCTGGTCGCGGATGAGCTGGACGAGTTCGGCGGACAAGGCGGCCGGCTCGGCGCTGACGCCCGCCTTGAGTACCACGAACCCGCGCGGTATCTGGCCCTTGAAGTCGTCGTTGACGCCGATCACCGCGCATTCGGCCACGGCGGGATGGCTGGCGAGTACCTCCTCCATCTGCCCGGTGGACAGCCGGTGGCCGGCCACGTTGATCACGTCGTCGATGCGCCCCATCACGTACAGGTAGCCGTCGCTGTCGCGGTACCCGCCGTCGCCGGTGACGTAGAAACCGGCGTGCTGCGCCATGTAGGAGTCGACGAACCGCTCGTCATCGTGCCACAAGGTGGGCAGGCATCCCGGCGGCAGCGGCAGCCGCACCACGATCTCCCCGGTCTCACCCGGCTTGACCTCCGCGCCGTAGGTGTCGATGATCCGCACGTCGTAGCCGGGCACCGGCATGGAGGGCGACCCGGCCTTGGTCGGCAGCGCCTCCAGGCCCATCAGGTCGGCGGCGATCGGCCAGCCGGTCTCGGTCTGCCACCAGTGGTCGATGACCGGTATGCCAAGCAGCTCGCCCGCCCACCGGTAGGTCTCGGGGTCGAGCCGCTCGCCGGCCAGGAACAGGTACTTCAGTCCGGACAGGTCATACGCACGGGCCAGCTTGCCGTCCGGGTCCTCCTTCTTGATCGCCCGGAACGCGGTCGGCGCGGTGAAGAGCGCCTTGACCCTGTGCTCCTCGATGACCCGCCAGAACGCTCCCGCATCCGGGGTGCCCACTGGCTTGCCCTCATACAGCACGGTCGTGCACCCGGCCAGCAGCGGGGCATAGACGATGTAGGAGTGCCCGACGACCCACCCCACGTCAGAGGCGGCCCAGAACACCTCGCCCGGTCTGATGTCGTAGATGTTGTCCATGGTCCAGCGCAGCGCGACCGCGTGACCCCCGTTGTCGCGGACCACGCCCTTGGGCCTGGCCGTCGTACCGGAGGTGTACAGGATGTACAGCGGGTCGGTCGCATTGACGGGGACGCAATCCGCGGGCTCGGCCCCGGCCGCCGCCTGGATCCAGTCCAGGTCGCGCCCGGCCGTCAGGGCGGCGGACGCCTGCGGCCGCTGCAGGATCACGCAGTGCTCCGGCTTGCGTCGCGCCAGGTCGATGGCCTGGTCCAGGATCGGCTTGTACTCGATGACGCGGCTGACCTCGATGCCGCAGGAAGCCGAGACCACCACCTTCGGTGCGGCATCGTCAATGCGCGTCGCGAGCTCGGGCGCCGCGAAGCCGCCGAACACCACCGAGTGCACCGCGCCGATCCGCGCGCACGCCAGCATCGCGATCAGGGCCTCGGGGATCATCGGCATGTAGATGATCACCCGGTCGCCCGCGCTGACCTCCAGGTCGCGCAGCAGCCCGGCGAACCGCGCTACCTCCGCCAGCAGTTCCCGGTAGGAATAGGTCCGGCCGGTGCCGGTGACCGGGCTGTCATAGATCAGCGCGGCCTGATCACCCCGGCCGTCGCGCACATGCCGGTCCAGAGCGTTGAAGCAGGTGTTCAGTACGCCGTCGGCGAACCAGCGGTAGAAGGGCGGGTTCGAGGCATCAAGCACCTGGGTGGGTGCCTGGTACCAGTCGATGCCCTTGGCCGCCTCACCCCAGAATCCTTCGGGATCGGCCAGGCTCCGGTGGAACGCTTCAGCGTAGCGACCCATGACTCAACTCCATTCAGTAATCGCGGCCAGGTCAGTGCTTGGCCAATGGCCAGACGGAGAGCACCGAGCGCTTATACGAAGCCTCGCAGAGTTCGGCGCAGGACAGGTCATGTGACTCTCCTCACATCGATACTCTCTTAGCTGGAGGATCTGTCAGCCCGGGATCGCCGCTAAGCGGCAAAGGTCCTGAAAGACCCTGCCGAAGGGCCGCACCTGCGAGGTCCGCCGGTGACGGCACACTAGGGGCATGGGGACGCACGTCATCGCCGTGGTGGGGGCGACCGCCACCGGTAAGTCCGGGCTGGCCATCGAGCTGGCCCGGGCTCTCGGCGGCGAGATCGTGAACGCCGACTCGATGCAGCTCTACCAGGGCATGGACATCGGCACCGCCAAGGAGCCCGAGGCCGCCTGGCAGGGCGTCCCGCATCACCTGCTCGACATCTGGCCGGTAACCCAGGCCGCGAACGTCGCCGACTACCAGAAGCTCGCCCGCGCCGCGATCGACGAGATCATCGCCCGCGGCCGGGTGCCCATCCTGGCCGGCGGCTCAGGTCTGTACGTCCGGGCCGCCCTCGACGACCTGGAATTTCCCCGAACGGACGAGGGAATCCGCGCTCGTCTCGAGGAAGAGCTCGCCCGGGTGGGCGCCGCGGCGCTGCATGCCCGGCTGGCCGGGCTCGACCCGGCCGCGGCCGAGGCGATCCTGCCCGGCAACGGGCGCCGGATCGTGCGCGCCCTGGAGGTGATCGAGATATCGGGACGCCCGTTCACCGCGACCATGCCGGCCTTCCAGGAAAACCGCCCGGCCGTCCAGATCGGCCTCGCCCTGCCCCGGCCCGAACTCGACCTGCGGATCGCCGCCCGGGTCGACCGGATGTGGCAGGCGGGCCTGGAAGCCGAGGTGCGAAGCCTGGCCGCCCGGGGCCTGCGCGACGGCAGGACCGCCAGCCGTGCGCTCGGCTACCAGCAGCTGCTCCGCTACCTGGACGGCGAGTGGACCCTGGAGGACGCCAGGCTGGAGACGGCGAAGGCCACCAGGCGCTTCGCGCGCCGCCAGGAATCCTGGTTCCGCCGCGACCCGCGCGTCCGCTGGCTCGACGCCAGCGCCGCCGTCCGGCCGGGCCTCCTGGACGAGGCACTGCGCGCGGTTTCCCACCGTCGCCCCTAGCCTTCCCCGGCGAAGGCCAGGATCTGGTCCAGGCCCGGCCGGTAGCCGTCCGTGGTGTCGACCTCGAGCCAGGGGGCGTCGATGCTGACCCGGTTGAACGCGTCGTGCGCCTGCCTGGCCGCCGTGCCGGGGGCCGCGGGGTCGGCGTGAGCCCGGCGCAGGCCCCGCCCGCGGCCGAGCTGCCGGGCCAGCGCCACGTCGGCGCTGACCACGCAGTGCACGACGCGGATCCTGGCCAGGCGGGCGAGCGGTTCGAGCCGGGGCCGCCAGACGTGATCCTGGAAGGCCGCCTCGGCCACCGTGGTCACGCCCGCCCGGAGCAGCAGGTCAAGCACGCCGAAGAAGACCGGCAGCGTGCGCTTGGTCAGCTCATCGCCCGGCCCGGCCACGAACCCGGGGGTGGTGTGCACCATCCCCTCCTTGATCTCATCCCGGCAGATCGCCGGGCAGCCGACGCCGGCCGCGATCTTATGCGCCAGCGTCGTCTTGCCGGAGCCGGCCGGGCCGCTGACGACGACGAGCACGGGCAGGGAGGCCACCGCTAGCTCGGCCGGATCGTGATCATGCCCGGGCCGTGGTCATCCTCATATCGCCATTACATCTGATCGCCGAGCTGGTAGGCGCGTTTGGCGTTGTCGGCGCAGAGCATGCGGGTGAGCCGCCACGCCGTCCGTTCGGTGTAAAGATCTTCCGCCAGCCCCTCCCTGAGGTGCGCGGACAGCGCGGACCGGAACAGCGCCGCGCCCAGGTAGTAGAGCTCGGGCAGCCCGAACGCATCCGAGCTGTACAGGAACTTCCCGTACGGCGCGAGCTCGAGGGCCTCGGCCAGCAGCGCCGGAGCGCGCGCGCCCAGGTTGTGCGTGGCCAGCCCGGCGTCGACGTACACGTGCGGGAACACCTGGGCCAGGTAGCCGGCCTCGCGGTGGTACGGGTAGTTGTGCAGCAGCATCACCGGCACCCCGGTGGGCTGGATCGCCCGCAGCAGCGGGGTGAGCAGCAGCGGGTTGCAGCGGTGCAGGTCGACGTCGCTGTCCCCGTAGCCGACGTGGAACTGCACCGGCAGCCGCAGGTCCACGCCGCACCAGACGAGGAACCGCTGGAGGGTCTCGTCCGCCAGCCGCGGCGGATCCGACTGTCCCGCGCTGGATGCCAGCCAGCGCCCGGCGGCCGCCGTGACCTCGGAGTCCGGCGGCCGTCCGGCCCGCAGGCCGAGCCCGGTCCGGTAGGCGGCGATCGACTTCACGCCGACCGCCGAGGCGGTCCGGGTGGCCAGGGCGGACCGGACCGCGTCGGCGAACCCGGCCGCGCCCACCCCGGCCGCGGCCACGTCCTCGGCGACCCGCTCGAGCCGGACGATCTCGTGCGCGGTCGCGCCCGTCAGGCCGGCGAGCTCGGCCGGCGAGGTGACCGGCTCCGGGGTGAACCCGGTGTCCACGCACATGACCGACGTCCCGGTCAGGGACAGGAAGCGCTTGCTCACCTCGGTGGCGCCGAGTTCGGCCCGCCGGGCCACGTAGTCGCCGAGCTCGGCGTGCGGCGGCAGGCCGAGGACCGGCGGGCAGAGCCGCCGGAACATGAACCCGGCCTGCGAGTCGAATACCGAACCGCCCGGCCAGCTTGCCCCCTCGTTCAGCATCGACTCCAGCGCGGCCGCGTCCGCGTCCCGGCGCAGCACCCCGTGGCAGTGGTGATCCACCAGGGACTGTTCGGCGACGCAGGGAAGCAGTTCCGCCACTAAGCTGTCTCGTCTCGCGCCACGGCCAGCCGGGGCGCGGGTTCCTCGGTGCCGGGCGCCACGATGCCCTCCCGGGCGGCCAGCGCCGCGCCGAGCTTGCGGGCCGTGCCCGGCGCGAAGATCACCGCCACCACCGCCACGGCCAGCCAGACGCCGGACACCACGGGGAACCACGCGGGCGTGCCGGTCGGGTACGGGATCACGTTGCGGTACAGCGTGTAGCCGAGCACGATCAGCCCGGCGATCGGCACGATGACCTGCCAGGCCGGCACCGGCAGCTTGTGCCGCACGAACACCAGCATGATGCAGCCCACCGAGGCCAGCACGTAGACGACCAGCAGGATCAGCGTGCCGATGGTGCCGGACCACAGGAAGCTGTTGAAGGCGGCGGCCTGGGCGGCCACGGCGGCTTCGATGATGACGATGACGCCGGCGATCGCGACGATCGTGAGGGTGGCCCAGACCGGGGTGCCCCAGCGCGGGTTGGTCTGGCCGAGCCCGCGCGGCCCGGCCGTGTCCCTGGACATCGCGTAGAGCAGCCGGGCCGCCCCGACCACGCAGGCCAGGCAGCAGCCGAACGCGCTGATCGTCGTGCCCAGAGTGATCAAGTCGCCGACCCAGTGGCCGACGTAGGACGAGCCGAGGTCGCCCAGCAGCGACGGCGAGCTGGTGAACGCCTTGACGCCCGCCGGGCCCGCGCCGAAGCCCATCACCTCCACCGCGGTGACGATCACGAAGTACAGCCCGCCGAAGATCGCCGTGCCGAGGATGGCCCGCGGGATGTCACGGGTCGGCCGGTTGGCCTCCTCGCCCAGGGTGGCCGCCGCCTCGAACCCGGCGAACGACAGGAAGCCGAACACCACGCCCAGGAACAGGTCCGAGGACCTGGTCCCCGGCGCCACCGAGAACACGCTCCAGGTGAAGGTGTGCCCGCCCGGCGCCGTCCCGGCCAGCAGCCGGACCAGCACGACGGCGGTGACGACCAGGATCAGCGCGACCGTGGTGCCTTCCACGCTCAGCAGCACGCGCCCGCCGCGCTTGGCCGGCATGATCGCCAGCAGCAGCGCCAGCACCAGTGCCACCGCGAGCAGCACGAAGGGCGCCCACGTGGGCGGGTGCGGCCAGATGCCCACGGCCTGCAGGAACGCGGTCCCGAAGATGCCGGCCGCGGCCGAGGTGACGACCGCGTAGAACGTGTAGGTGCCGAGCAGGCCCCAGCCCGCGACCACCCCGGTCCGCGGGCCCAGCGTGGCGCCGACGAACGCGTACACCGAGCCGGAATGGTGGAAGTACTGGCACAGCCGGACGAAGGAGTAGGCCACCAGCAGCACGCCGACGGCCGCGATGAGGAAGGTCAGCGGCACGGCGCGGCCCGCGTAGGTCGCGCTTCCCTGCGGGTTGATGTTCGCGGCCATGCTCGGCGCCATCAGCGCGACCGACAGGCCCACCGCCGCCCACACCGACAGCGAACGCTTAAGCCCAGGTGCGCTAGACGGGCTCGCTTCCATCTGCTCCTCCTAACGGTGCTTGATCCACATAGTGTCCCTCTGGCTCGCCCGCCACGGAAGAGGGCGAAAGGTCCGAAATAAGTGTTTTAACCAGCAATTTTTCCGAACGGGCCGCGGTGCATGCCCCGGCTCAGCCGCCTGCCGTCCCCGCCGGGCCGCCGCTGCGTACCCGCCTGCCTCCTTTGGTACCCAATGAGCGGCCGGCTTCCACGGTCGCCTCAGGAAAGCCCGTTTGAACCATTTCGTACCCTTGCGCGTCACTTACAGTAGGAGCTAATCGTCAGGGGGTGACCTACGGTGACAGGTGCCTATCCGGTGCTTCACTTGGGTCCAGTCCGATCGACGCGTCCGTGGGCCCGCACCTACCGGGGCACGCCCGCGTCCGTACCGGAAGCGCGCAGGTTCGTCGGCGAGCTGCTGGCCGGCTGCCCGGCCCGGGAGACGCTGATGACGTGCGTGTCCGAGCTCTGCGCCAACGCGATCACGCACACCGCCTCGGGGCGCGGCGGCGTGTTCACGGTCGAGGTCGACCTCCCGCGTGACGGGGTGGCCCGGGTCGCGGTCACCGACGGCGGCGGCGCGTCCGTCCCGGCGGCGGGGTCCGGTGACCTGATGGCCGAGGGCGGCCGGGGGCTCGCCATGGTGGCCGCCTGCACCGGCCGCTGGGGCTTTTGCGAGGCCTACCCGGGCCGTACCGTCTGGGCCGAAGCCAGCTGGCCCGTCGCCGTGCCGTCGCCCAGCCGCTCCGAGCCCCAGCCGCTCCGACCCCAGCCGCTCCGATCCCAGCCGCATAACCGCAGGCAGCACCGCTAGAGCCTGGCCCGCGCTGAAGGTCACGCGCCGAAGATCCCGCCGCGAAAGCGCCCGGCGAGACGGCCGTTCCTTAACGTCCAGTGAACTACACCGTTCAGTCTGGTAAATAAAACTGAACGGTTTAGTACAATAATTGGCATGCAGCATGCCTCGGCGCCGGGTGCCCGCTCCAGCGGACGCGACCGTCCCGGGACCGGTGACGACTACCTGGTGTCCGGCTGGCAGCGCAAGCACGACGCGATCGCCGCCGCCGCCCTGGTGCTGTTCGCGCGGGACGGCTACGGCCGCACCAGCGTCGACGCGATCGCGGCCGAGGCCGGGGTGTCGAAGCGGACCGTCTACGGCCACTACGGCGACAAGGAGAGCCTGTTCCTGCTGGTGCTGCGCGAGACTAACGACACGATGCGGGAGCGGGTCAGCGAGATCGTGGACTGCCACCTGCGTGACGTCGACGACGTGCAGGCCGCCCTGACCGCATCCGTCCGCGAGATCGTCCGGGCCATCACCCGTGCCCCCGAGCGCGCCACCCTGGTCCGCCTGCTCATCTCCGAGGCGCCGCACTTTCCTGCCATCCTCGACCTCTGGCATAACCGGGGGATCGTGCCCCTGATCGCCGAGCCCCTGGCCAAGCTGGCCGCGGCCGGCCTGCTCGACGCCGAGGACCCCGGCCAGGCCGCCGAGCACCTGTCCGCTTTGACGCTCGGCCAGGTCAGCAGCAAGTCCTTGATGGGCACCATCCCGCTCACCGACTCCGAGGCCGACCGCATCATCGTCAGCGGCATCGCCGCCTTCATGCGCGCCTACGCTCCGGCCGCCGCGGGCTAGAAGCTTGACGCTTGTCCTGGGTTCTCAAGCCGACGTTGTCTTAATACAGCCCGCTCCACATGTGCGCGCAGGGCTCTGACCAGCCACTTCGGGTGGCGCAACCGGCGCGGGGACCGCCCGGGCCAGGCGCAGCGGGCTGGCGGCGGCCGGCGGCCTGGCTGAGTCCTCCGAGTGTCTATCTCAAATATGAGATAACCTTTAAGGTATGAGCATCAAGCGGCACCCCGCGCCGGAGCCCGCGGGAACGCCGGAGCCTGCCGGAAAAGCGGAGCCTGCCGGGAAAGCGGAGCGTGGCGGGAAACCGGAGGGTGCCGGGGACGATCTCGGTGTGCCGCTGCCGGTCATGCCGGGCTTCCGCGAGATGGCGCAGCGCCGCGCGGCGGACGAGCAGGCGGCCCGGATGGCCGAGGACCGCGGCAGGCTCCTCCGTGAGCTGGCCGAGCAGCGCCAGGCGGCCGGGCTGTCGCAGACCGAGGTCGCGGCGCGGATGCGGACCTCCCAGTCCGCGGTGGCCAGGCTCGAATCCGGCGTGATGGACGTGCGCGCCTCGACGCTGGAGCGCTACGCGGCCGCGGTCGGCGGCCAGATCACCTGGACGCTCAGCCGTCCCGGGGAAGGACCAAGCGAATGACGTCACCAAAGATGCAGAGCTCAGGCCGCCCGCTCATGATGCGCGCGCACATTCCCGGAGTCCCCCGGCCGGGGGAGCCGGGGGAGCCGGGCTGGCCGTCCACGCCGCCGCCGGACCCGGGTCCGGTCCCGCCGACCCGGGTGTGGCTCGATCCGCACGCCGACTGGAAGAGCAAGCTGTACGAACGGTTGCTGGCCAAGCGGATCGTGCTGGCCTCGGGCCTGCTCGACGACGACGCGGCCGCCAGGCTCTCGGCCCAGATCCTGACGCTGGATGCCGAGCAGAAGGACCCGATCCGCCTGGAGCTGCAGAACTTGCGGGCCGATCTGTCCGCCGTCCTCACCGTCATGGGCATCCTCGACGTGCTGCGGGTACCGGTGCACGCCTGCGTGAGCGGCGAGATCCACGGTCCCGCTCTCGGCGTGCTCGCCTCCTGCCCGCACCGGTCTGGTTACCCGAACGCCATCTTCGTGCTCGCCGAGCCCCGGCTGAACTTCGGCGGCACGGTGACCGCGCTCACCGCCCGCGAGCAGCAGATGACCCGGATGCTCGACACGCTGTACTTCAGGCTGGCCGACGTCACCGGCCGTGAGGTGGATGAGATCCGCGACGACGCGCGCCGCGGCCGGACGCTGACCACCGGCCAGGCCATCGGGTACGGTCTGATCCAGAGCCAGGAAACCGCGAGCCGCCCGCAGTTACCCGGCGGGCCCCCGGATCGCCGCCCAGCCGCTCTCCGCCCGCGTCAGACCAGGTCAGCATCCGCCTGCAGGCGGGTTACGGGCCGGGCGCGGCGTTGGCCTCGCATGCGCCGAAAATTGCCCTCTGTACACACTCGCTCTCAATCGGTAACATCAAACCGCGGGTTATCCCGTATGAACCGGAAAGTGTGAGGATCGGCACACTACGGTATTTGCCGGAAATGTGCCTGGACTGGGGTCTGTGGTGGGTACAGAAAGTGACCAGTCGAGTGAGAATCGTCATCATGGCGTCTCGTGGGAGGAAGAGCGGCAGCGTACCGGGCTGTTCCGCTGGGATGATCCGGAAAATCTCATGCCTCCCTGGTCCGTGCCGCCGGGCCTGATGGTTCCTGGTCCGCGCCAGCCCGAAACCGATACCCCGCCATCCGCACCCGGCCCCGAGCCCGCTGCCGCCGAGACGGCTGCCGCGGAACCGGCTGCCGCGGAACCGGCCGCCGCGGAACCGGCCGCCCGCGACCAGTCCTGGCCCGGTGTCGCACCTCCCGCCGGATGGTTCCTCCGCGCCCCCCAGCCGCCGCCGGCCGCTCCCCCCGCGGATGCCCCCGTCGTCGCTGTCCCTGACGCGAGCGCCCCTGACGCGAGCGCCCTAGCCGCGGATGCCCTCGCCAGCCCTTGGCCGGCCAGCGGCGCCTGGCCGAACGCCAGCCCGGTACCCTCGCCCACCCGCGAGCCGGACGGATCCTGGTCCTCCACGCTGACGCCGAAGCCAGCACCCCGGGCCCTCGGCCCGACCCAGGCGCGGTACGGCCGTGCGGGCGGCCCCGGCTTCCAGCCCGCCCTTCCCCGCCGGCCGCGCACCCCGGGCGCGGGCTCCGAGGACGCGGGCTCCCCGTGGCAGCGGTCCCACCAGCTCTGGACCGAGGCCGGCATCCAGTGGGAGCAGCGCCCGCCCGCGCCGCCACGGCAAGTCCCCGGCAGGCACATCAGGCCGGGACCGTACGCCGTGGAACGGCCGGGCTCCCATGCCCCCGAACCAGCCGCCGCCGGCTGGCCCGGGCGCGTGCCGGTCCCGCTCGGTGCGCCGGTGTTCTCCGACCCCGGCGTCGACGAGGACGACGGCCCCGCCCTGGAAGACCGGGACGACCGGGACGACCGGTGGGGGGATGACCGGCCGCCCATCTGGGAGCGCCCGCCCGGCCTGGTGCCCTCAGCCGCGCCGAGAGCGCCGAGAGCGCCGAGAGCGCCCACAGCGCACAGAGCGCCGGGCTCACTGGGCGAGCCTGGATCGCGGCGGCAGGCGCCGGACGACACCCTCCTGCTCGATCACCGGATGCCCGGCTCCCGGCGGTCAGGTCCTGGCCTGCCCGGTTCCGGCCGGCTCAGTACCGGTCGATTCAGTACCGGTCGATTCAGTACCGGTCGATTCAGGCGCCGCACCGCGACGATCGCCGTGCCGGTCATCGTGCTGGTGGCCGTGGCGGTGCTGGCCCTCGCGCTGCTGACCGGACACGGGCCGAAGTTCGGCCCGCTCAGCTCGGACCAGCGCAAGGCGCCGAACACGGTCGCGCCGCAACTGCCGCTGGCCGCGGTCACCTTCGACACTTATCCGGGCCAGCAGCAGCGCGGCGTCTTCCAGAGCATCAACCGCGTCGTCGCGGTCGGCAACACCATCGTGACGATGGGCTCGCAGGTCAGCGACGGCACGGTCCGGCAGCAGTTCCTGGTCTCGACGAACGCCGGGGCCAGTTGGCATCTCGCTCCGGTCCGGGCGCCCGGCGGCGGCCAGGCCGCGCTCGGCCACCCTGCCGCGCTGCTGGCCGGCGGCCCGGGCGGCTGGGTGGCGGTCGGCCCGCAGGCCATCTGGACCAGCCCGACCGGCCTGACCTGGACCCTCGCCGCCACCCACGGGATCAGCCCGCAGCTGCCCGGCGACTCGGTGTGGGTGATCACGAAAACCGCCGACGGCTACCTGGCCGCGGGCGCCGGATCGGGCGGTCACCGCGCGGTGATCTGGACCTCGCGGGACGGAGTGACCTGGCAGCGGATGACCGCCGCGCAGCTGGGGCTGGCCGGGCCCGGCGAAACCGTGCAGAACATCTCGTACGCCACCTGGCGCGGTAACGCCACGGTGATCTCCGGCACGGTGCTCTCAGGCACCGGGGCCAGGGGCGGCACGTCGTACGACGCCGCGTGGCTGAGCACCAATGGCGGGACCGCGTGGACCCGGCTGACGATCCCGGCCGACCACGGGGCCGGGACCGCGATCGCCGGCCTGGGGTTCGACGGCTCCGGGCTCATCGCGGTCCGGCCGGGCCGGAGCGCGACCGGTGCCGCGGACGGGATCGCTTATTTCTCGCCGGACGGGCAGACATGGCGGTACGCGGCCACCATCGCCCCGGCCGGCGGCTGGACCCCCGGCGTGGTGAAGGGCAGCGGCTACGGCTTCGTGGTCACCGGCGCCAGCGCCGCGGGCCAGCTCGTGGCCTACACGAGCACCGGCGCCGGCACGGCCTGGCTGCCGACGGGACCGCTCGGCAACGCGGCTGCGGAGTCCGTGGTCGGCGCGACCGTCGCCCCGGCCGGCACGATCGTTGCGATCGGGTACACCGCCGCCAGCAAGACCAGCCAGCAGCCGGTCTTCCTCGAGGCGAGCACCGACGGCAGCGTGCGCCCGGTCTCGCTGGCCGGCATCGCCGGGGCCGCCATCCCCGAGATGAAGGTCAACAGCACCGCCGTGGCCGGCGGCCTGCAGATCGCGGTCGGCAGCGCCAACGGCTACCCAGCGGTGTGGCGGAAGGGCGCCGGCGGCACCTGGACGCTGGTCTCCTCGCTGGCGCTAGTCGCGGCCGACCCGAGGCTGCGCGCGCTGACCAGCGTGACGCACGGGCCGGCCGGCTGGCTCGCCGTGGGGACGCCCGGTCCTGTCGTCCTTACCTCCGCTGACGGCGCGATCTGGGGGGTGGCCGGCGGGAACATAACCCAGAATCTGACCGGCGTCTCCGCCGTCGCGGCGACCTCCGGTCCGGCCGGGTACGTCATCGTCGGCAAGCTGGTCGCGCCGGGCGGCGGCTGCGTCGCCGACGTCTGGTGGTCAGCCAACCTGACCAGCTGGACCCGCGCGCACGACGTGAACGACACGACCGGCTCGAGCCAGGTGCTCGCGGTGGCCGCGAGCGCGGACGGGTTCGTCTCCGTCGGCTCGCACGACGGCAAGCCGGCCGTCTGGACGACCTCCAACGGCCGGTCCTGGGTGACGATCGTGCTGCCGCTGCCTGACGGGGCGTCGACCGCCGTGCTCCAGCAGGTCGCGATCAGCGGCGCCAACGTGGTCGCCCTGGGCCAGGCCACGACCGGGAACGGCCCGGCGGTCGGCTCGGCCGCTGGCACCGCGCCAGGCACCGTCCCGTTCGCCGAGCTGTCGGCGGACGGCGGCCAGACCTGGCAGCAGGTGCCGTTCAGCTCGCCGGGACCTGACACCGCCTTCACCGCGCTGACCGCGGACGCGGCCGGCTTCACCGCCGCGGGGCTGTTCGGCCCGCCGGGGCAGCAGGATGTGGCCCTCTGGACGTCGGCGAACGGCGTGAGCTGGAAGCCGTCCCAGTCCAGCGGCCTCAACGGATCCGAGGCCTGGCAGGTCAACACGCTGGCCCCGTCCGGCTCGGTGGTGGCCGGCATCGGCACCATCACCACTCAGCAGAGCCAGCAGACCGTCACCTTCACCCTCCCCGCCCGCTAAAGGAAGTTCCCATGTGTGCCACCGACCTCGACCTGGACCTGCCGGAAATCGCCGCGGACGAGCAGGAGGTCAGCCCCGACCCGCAGCCGGCCGCCGGCCAGTACGCCGGCGTCGCCTGGGGCCGGGCCGGTCGTCACGATGTCCCGGACGCCGCCCCGGCCAGCTAGCAGGGCCAGGCTACCGGCCGGGGTCAGTCCATCCGGTCGAGGATCTCGCGCACCAGGTCCATCGGGGTGTGCGGGTGCAGGAACGCGAACCGGGCCACCGTCTCGCCCTCCCACGCCGAGGGCGGGATGAAGGCCACCTGGTCCTGCAGCAGCCGGTCGGCCCACGCCGTGTACTGCGCGGGCTCCCAGCCGCGGCGGCGGAACAGCACCACCCCGAGTCCCGGCTCGCGGATCAGCTCCAGGTTGTCCCTGGCCCGGATCTCGACCGCGGTCTGCCGGGCCAGCTCGATCGCCGTCTCGATGGCCTCGGTGTAGGCGTCGACCCCGTACACCGACAGCGAGAACCACAGCGGCAGGCCGCGGGCCCGCCTGGTGAGGTGGTAGGCGTAGTCGGTCGGGTTCCACTCGCCCGGCCGGTCGTGGATGACGTCCAGGTAGGAGGCGTCCTGCTTGTGCACGGACCGGGCCACCGACGGGTTACGGTACAGCAGCGCGGCGCAGTCGAACGGGGCGAACAGCCACTTGTGCGGGTCCACGATGAACGAGTCGGCGTGCTCGATGCCGGCGTAGGAATCCCGGACGCTCGGCGCGAACAGGCCGGCCCCGCCGTAGGCGCCGTCCACGTGGAACCACAGGTTGAGCTCGCGCGCCACCGCGGCCGCGCCGGCCAGGTCGTCGATGATGCCCGCGTTCGTGGTGCCGGACGTCGCCACGATCGCGGCCAGCGAGGCCGGGTCGCCGTCGGCTCCGATCGCCGCCCGCAGCCCGGCCCCGGTCAGCCGGTGGTCCTCGGCCCGCACCACCAGCGGGTCCATCTCGCAGATCCGCAGCGTGTTGATGATCGAGGAGTGCGCGTCCTCGCTGACCGCCACCCGCCACCGGCGGCCGGAAGCCGAAGGCCCCGCCTTCCGCTTGGCCACCTCGCGCGCGACCACGAGGGCGGACAGGTTCCCGGCCGAACCCCCGGAGACGAAGCAGCCGCCCGCCGTCTCCGGCAGCCCGGCCCGGTCCGCGATGAGCCGCAGCACCATGTTCTCGGCGTGGATCGCGCCCGCCGCCTCCAGCCAGGAGATGCCCTGGATCGACGCGCACGAGATGAGCATGTCGAACAGCAGCGAGGCCTTGGTCGGCGCGGCCGGGATGAAGCCGAGGAAGCGCGGGCTGTCCGCCGAGATGACGGCGGGCGCCAGGATCGAGGCGTAGACGCCGAGCACCTGGTCCGGGGTATGCGGCTCGGCGCTCGGCAGCCCCGCCAGGGCCGCGTCGAGCTCGGCCGGGTCCCGGGAACCCTTGTCTAGCGGGACCGGGTCCAGCCGCAGCCGGTTCTCCGCGTAGGCGAGCACTGACCTGATCATCGACTCCGTCGTCGGATCCACACTGTGCATGGCCGAAAGGTAGAGCCTGCGCCGCCGGCACCGCAAGGACCACGCCGGCACCGCAAGGACCACGCCGGCACCGCATGGACCCGGTGGTGGCCTGGTCGCCGATAATCGGCCAAGATTGGCATGGCCCGCCGCATTGGAGGCACGAGAGTGACCAACTCACATCCGCTTGACCCGCTGACAGCGGACGAGATCCGGCAGGCGGCCGCGATCCTGCGGCGCGATCGCGGGGTCGGCGGCAGCTGGCGGTTCGCCTCGATCGAGCTCAAGGAGCCGGCCAAGGCCGCTCTCAAGGAGCCGGCCAGGGCCGCCCTCGAAGCCGCCTCCCCGCCGGGCCGGGAGGCGATCGTGGTCTGCTGGGACCGAACGGACGGGCGGGCCTGCCGCGCCACTGTCTCCCTGACCGGCGACAACGTCACAATGTGGGAGCATCTGCCCGGCCAGCAGCCGAACATGACCGTGGACGAGTGGCACGAGTGCGACGAGATGCTCCGGTCCCATCCCGCGCTGGCCGAGGCGCTGGCGCGGCGCGGCATCACCGACATGTCCCTGGTGCTGACCGACATGTGGGCCTACGGCGGCGCGCTGGTGCCCGAGCGGTACCAGGGGATCCGGCTGGGCTGGTGCGACGTCTGGTACCGGTCAAGCGAGCAGGGCAACCCGTACGCCCACCACGTCACCGGCCTGCACCCGGTCGTCGACCTGAACGCGATGACGCTGCTCGAGCTCGAGGACAGCTACCAGGGCGGCGCCGACCCCGAAGTGATGGGGGAGTACCTGCCCAGGCTCATCCCGATGCCGCCGCGCGAGGTGACGCCGCTGGAGATCAGCCAGCCCGCGGGGGTCGGCTTCACCCTCGAAGGGTACCTACTGTCATGGCAGAACTGGGAGCTGCGAATCGGCTTCAACCACCGCGAGGGCCTGGTGCTGCACCAGGTTGCCACCCGGGACGGGGCACGATGGCGCTCGGTGGCGCACCGGCTCTCGTTCGCCGAGATGGTGGTGCCGTACCGGGACGCCAGCCCGGACCACTACCGGCGGACCGCGTTCGACATCGGCGAGTGGGGCCTGGGCTTCATGACCACCTCGCTGGCCCTGGGCTGTGACTGCCTGGGCGATATCACCTACCTGGACGCGGTGGTGCACGACTCCCGCGGCGAGCCGCGGGCCATACCGAACGCGATCTGCATCCACGAGGAGGACAGCGGGGTCGGCTGGAAGCACGTCGACGAGCGGGCGGGCGTCGAGGTCAGGCGGGCCCGGCGGCTGGTGGTCTCCTTCCACGTCACCGTGGCCAACTACGAGTACCTCGTGTACTGGCGGTTCTACCAGGACGGGAACATCGAGTGCGAGGTCCGCGCGACCGGGATCCTGGTCACCTCGCACACCGGCGCGCCGGACAGCCGGCCTGCCAACGGGACGCTGGTGGACCAGGGCATCTACGCGCCGTTCCACCAGCACTTCATCGTCGCGCGGCTCGACCTGGACGTGGACGGGCCGGGCAACACGGTCTACGTCTCGGACTCCCAGCCGGCGGCGGCGGGCGATCCCGGTGACCCGTACGGGCTGGGCCTGGTGGTCAGGAGCACCCCGCTGCGCACCGAGGCGGAGGGGAAGCAGGACTACAACTGGGGCACACAGCGCGGCTGGAAGGTCGTGAACGACAATGTGCCGAACGGACTGGGTACCCCGGTCGGCTACAAGCTCGTGCCCTCGGCGGCGTTCCCGCCCCTGCTGGATCCCGCCTCGCCCGCCTTCAGGCGGGCCGAGGTGATCGGCCACACGCTCTGGGTGACGCCGTACCGTGAGGACGAGCGCTGGCCCTGCGGGGACTTCCCGGTCCAGAGCGAGCGCGACTCCGGCCTGGCGGCGTGGACGCAGGCCGACCGGTCCATCGAGAACACCGACGTGGTGCTGTGGTACGTGTTCGGCATCCACCACATCACCCGGCCGGAGGACTGGCCGGTGATGCCCTCGGACATCGTCTCGTTCTGGCTCAAGCCGTCCGGGTTCTT
>CAVRMX010000036.1:0-270709 GCA_963722275.1 uncultured Actinomycetes bacterium
CTGGCACTGTCTCAAGTTGAGACTGCGCTTGGGACGGCCGGCGTTGTGTCGGTTCATGGACGCCCACGGTGAGACGACCCATTCGGACCCCCCGGAGACCTTCAATCCCTGGAGCATCGTCAACCTCGTTTTTAGCATCTGGCGGACGAGGGACTGCATCCGGTCCTCGGCGAGGCGGGCGACCCGGGAAAACCCGCGGCTGACCTGCTGCGGGCGCTGGGCATCATGCCCGCCGCGGAGGGCAACCGGATGGAATCTGAGCAGCGCAAGCAGCGACTGGCGGAGATCCGGGCCGCGTTCGAGATGTCTCATGTTGAGAGCCCATGACCTTGGCTTTCGAGATGTGATGCAGCACACAAGGACTTTCGGGGCTGTGGGCTGCAGCCCTGCCCAGGCCCGCCCGGGGGGAACGAGCCCCGACCCCGGAACCCGCCGAGAAAGGGGTGACGATGAGTCGCCAGAGTGTGGCCAAGGCTCACCAGAAAATCCAGGAGCTGTCCTGGGAGCCTCAGTACCACGAGCCTGTGTCGCAGTACGGGACGGACTACACGTTCCACAAGGCACAGAAGAAGGACCCGCTGAAGCAGGTCCTCCGGTCCTACTTCCCGATGCAGGAAGAGAAGGACAACCGCGTGTACGGCGCGCAGGACGGCGCCATCCGCGGCAACATGTTCCGCCAGGTGCAGGAGCGGTGGCTGGAGTGGCAGAAGCTGTTCCTGTCCATCATCCCGTTGCCGGAAGTATCGGCGGCGCGCGCCATGCCGCTGCTGTTCCGCACGGTCCCCAACCCGGAACTGCACAACGGCCAGGCGATCCAGATGATCGACGAGGTACGCCACTCGACGATCCAGCAGAACCTCAAGCGCCTGTACATGAACAACTACATCGACCCGGCCGGCTTCAACAACAGCCTCCGGAACTTCCAGAACGACTACTGCGGGACCATCGGCCGGCAGTTCGCCGAGGGCTTCATCACCGGTGACGCGATCACCGCGGCGTCGATCTACCTGACCATCGTGGCGGAGACGGCCTTCACGAACACGCTGTTCGTGGCCATGCCGGCCGAGGCCGCGGCCAACGGCGACTACCTGCTGCCCACCGTGTTCCACTCGGTGCAGTCGGACGAGTCGCGGCACATCTCCAACGGCTACGCCACGCTGCTGATGGCGCTGTCGGACGAGAGCAACCACCAGCTGCTCGAGCGCGACCTGCGCTACGCGTGGTGGAACAACCACCGCGTGGTGGACGCGGCCATCGGCACGTTCATCGAGTACGGCACCAAGGACCGGCGCAAGGACCGCGAGTCCTACGCCGAGATGTGGCGCCGGTGGATCTACGACGACTACTACCGCAGCTACCTCGTGCCGCTGGAGAAGTACGGCCTGGTCATTCCGCACGACCTCATCGAGGAAGCGTGGAACCAGATCTGGAACAAGGGCTACGTGCACGAAGTCGCGCAGTTCTTCGCCACCGGCTGGCTCGCCAACTACTGGCGGATCGACGCGATGACGGACAAGGACTTCGAGTGGTTCGAGTACAAGTACCCGGGCTGGTATGACAAGTACGGCAAGTGGTGGGAGAACTACAACCGCCTCGCCACGCCGAACGGTCATCACCCGATCGTGGCCGAGAACGTCGACTACGTGTACCCGCACCGGTGCTGGACCTGCATGGTCCCGTGCCTGGTCCGCGAGGACATGACGATGGCCGAGGTCGACGGGCAGTGGCGCACGTACTGCCACAAGGAATGCCAGTGGACCGACCAGACGGCGTTCCGGCCTACCTACCAGGGCCGTGAGACCCCGAACATGGGGCAGCTCATCGGCAAGCGCGAATGGGAGACCCTGTACCACGGCTGGAACTGGGCCGACGTGGTGTCCGACATGGGCTACGTCCGCGACGACGGCAAGACCATGACCGCCCAGCCGCACCTGGACCTGGATCCCAAGAAGATGTGGACCCTGGATCACCTGCGCAGGATGCCCGAGGTCCTCAGCCCGAACGTGCTGCTCAACGAGTGGACTCCCGAGCAGCGTGAAGCGTTCCACGCCGACTACATCCGGCAGGGCCCGGCCGGCCGTCCGGCCCCGGCGGCCAGCTGAGGCCTGGCAGCGGAGGGGGCAGCCCGGTTCGCGGTTTCCGGGCCGCCCCCTCTCCCCACTACGCCCATTTGTCCTGTGATCGTCCCTGTGCAGCCCTGATAAGTGAGGGGGTTCATGACCGAGAAGCACGTCGTGCGCTTCGAGCCGGTCGGCATCGAGATCGAGGTCGACCGAGAACCAGAACATCCTGCGGGCCGCGCAGGAGCAGGGGATCATGCTGATGCACGGCTGCAAGGAGGGGCAGTGCGCCTCCTGCAAGTCGTTCGTCCTCGACGGCGACGAGATCGAGCTCGACAAGTACTCCACCTTCGCGCTGCCCGACTTCGAGCTCGAGGAAGGCTACACGCTGCTGTGCCGGGCGCACGCCTACGAAGACCTCACCATCGAGCTGCTCAACTACGACGAGGAGATGATCCGTTCCGGCCTGCCGATCCAGGAGGCCGTCACGGAGGTAGTGTCCAAGGACGCGGTCACCCACGACATGCGGCACCTGGTGCTGCGGCTGATCGAGCCGGCCGAGATCAAGTTCTTCCCCGGCCAGTACGTGGACATCACGATCCCGGACACCGGCGCGGTGCGTTCCTTCTCGATGGCCAACACCTCAAGCCGCGAGAGCGGGCTGCTTGAGTTCGTCATCAAGGTCTACCACGACGGGCATTTCTCCAGGTACCTCGCGGAGAAGATGGCCGAGGGCGACCGGCTGGAGATAACCGGGCCGTTCGGCGTCTTCACCCTCCGCGAGGGCGACAACGACCTGGTGTTCGTCGGCGGCGGCGCGGGCATGGCGCCCATCTTGTCGCTGCTGCGGGCCATGGCCGAGCGCGGTCTGCAGCGCAAGGCCACCTTCTTCTACGGCGCCCGGACCAAGAAGGATCTCTGCTTCGAGGCCGAACTGCATCGGCTGGAGGAGAAGCTGCCGGGCTTCCGTTACATACCGGCCCTGTCCGAGCCGGCCTACGACGAGGAATGGGACGGCGAGACCGGCCTGATCACCGATGTGGTCAAGCGGCACGCCAGCGACCTGCGCGGGGCGCACGCCTACGTGTGCGGGCCGCCGCCCATGGTGGACGCGGCGCTCCCGCTGCTGGAAACGCTGGGCGTGGAGGAAAAGCGCATCTACTACGACAAGTTCACGACCACTGGTAACCCGCAGGAGTGAGATCATGACAGAGACGCAGGAGAACCAGCCGCGCAGTGTCCCTAAGCCGGTCTTCACCGACGCGGAGGCAGGCGCCAAGACCTTCCCGGACTCGACCAAGCGGAACTTCAACTACTACACGCCGACCAAGCGCAAGCAGTCCCACTACGAGGACGTGACCGTCGAGGTCCAGCCGGACCCCCGGCACTACCTGTCCCAGGGCTGGCTGTACGGCTTCTCCGACGGCCGCGGCGGCTACCCGCTGGACTGGACGGCCCTGAAGGCCTGGGGCTCGGACCGCCCCGAGCCCGAGCGCTACCCCGGCTCGGGCGGCAAGGGCTACGACTGGCCGGCCCTCGGCTGGCACGAGTTCCGCGACCCGAACGAGGAGTGGGAGCTCACCTTCTACCGGTACAACTCCAACGTCGTCCGGCAGCTCAACCAGAACGTCGACGCGGCCAGGGCGGCGAAGGCCTTCGAGCAGTGGAACCGGAACTGGGTGCGCTTCGTCGAGTCGCACGTCGGCGCGTGGATGCACGTGGACCACGGGCTCGGCCTCTACTTGTTCGCCAACGCGAACCGGCGCGCGCCCACCAACATGCACAACAACGCGATCTCGGTGAACAGCATGCACCGGATCCGTTCGGCCCAGGACCTGGCGCTGTACAACCTGACCCTGACCGAGGAGATCGAGGGCTTCGACGGCACCGCGCACCTGACCGCGTGGAACGAGGACCCGGTCTGGCAGGGCGTCCGCGAGGTGGCCGAGCAGCTGACCGCGATCGACGACTGGTGCGAGGCCATCTTCGCCGCCAACGTCGTCTTCGAGCCGCTGGTCGGTGAGCTGTTCCGGAGCGGCCTGGTGCAGCAGTCGGCGCCGCGCAACGGCGACTTCGTCACCCCCACGGTCATCGGCGCCGAGGAATACGACTACGCCGAGCGGGACCTGCGCTACACCAAGCCGATGTTCCACCTGCTCACCAACGACCGCGAGTTCGCCGACCACAACAAGGGCATCCTGCAGGGCTGGCTGGCCACCTGGACCGGCCGCGCCATCGCCGCCGCCCGGACGCTGCAGCCGATCTGGTCGCAGCCCGAGCACAAGCCGCCGCGCTTCGAGGACGGCCTGGACGCGGCGAAGAGCCGCTTCGCTGGCATTCTCAACGACCTGAACCTGGACGCACCGAAGGAGATCGGCCAGTGACCACCTTCCAGCACCCCGAGAGCCCGTACAAGTCCAACAACACGGCCTCCAACATGGCCGGCGTCACCCTGATGAACAATCAGGTCGGGGCGGTCGTCGCCCAGGTCATGGCCCAGAAGGCCAACGTCACGGTCACCTACCTGCCGTCGATGATCCGCGTCGACGGGGTGGGCCGGATGGACTTCGACTACGACGAGATCTCCGAGGCGCTCGGCGAGGAGCCCGGCTACTACGACGCCGCGCAGTTCGAGGAGAACATGTCCACGCACTACGGCCGGATGATCCACCTGGACGACAGGACGATCATGTTCGCCAACCCGGAGGACGCGGCCGAGTACCTCGACTTCGACCTGACCGCCCGGTCGTACGCCCTAGACCCCGCGCGGCGCGGGCTGGACATTCCCCGCGCCGCGCGGGTACGAACGGAATGTGGTGTTTGCTCCCGTGACGCTGAGCCGGTGATCCACCGGCTCAGTGCCATGACCAGCTCCCTGAAGGAGGCGCCTTGTACGAGCACAACGGCGAGAAGTACTTCATCGTCGATTCGCACATGCATTACTGGAATGCTGCCCCGGACAACTGGGTTCCCGGCGCCGAGCAGTACGCCAAGGGCTGGATCGAATGCTTCCACGCGTACCAGGGCCTCGGGCCGCCGGAGACGCACTGGACGATCGAGCACTTCCAGAAGTACTCAGAGGACGACCTGATGAAGGACGTCTTCGAGGACGGGCACGTGGACGTGGCCATCTTCCAGCCGACGGACCTGAAGGAGTGGTACACGGAGGGCTTCAACACCACCGAGCGCAACGCGGAGATGGGGAAGAAGCACCCCGGCAAGTTCATCTACAACACCAACTTCGACCCGCGCGACGGCGACGACGGCCTGGAGGAGCTCAAGCGCAACGTCGAGACGTACGGCTCCAAGGGCGTCAAGCTCTACACCGCGGAGTGGAACAACGGCTCGCGCGGGTACAAGCTGAGCGACCCGGGCACGTACCGCTTCCTCGAGGCCGCGCAGAACCTCGGCATCAAGAACATCCACGTGCACAAGGGCCCGACGATCTGGCCGCTGGACAAGGACGCCTTCGACGTCTCCGACGTGGACCACTGCGCGACCGACTTCCAGGAGCTCAACTTCATCATCGAGCACGTGGGCCTGCCGCGGATCGAGGACTTCTGCTTCATGGCCACCCAGGAGCCGAACGTGTACGCCGGCCTGTCCGTGGTCATCGGCGGCCTCATGCACGCCCGGCCGAACTTCTTCGCCAAGGTCATGGGCGAGCTGCTGTTCTGGGTCGGCGAGGACAAGATGACGTTCGGCAGCGACTACGGCATCTGGGAGCCGAAGTGGCAGGTCGAGGGCTTCGTGGACTGGGAGATGCCGGACCGCGAGGAGTTCGCCGACTTCCCGAGGCTGGGTGTCGCGGGCAAGAAGAAGATCCTCGGCCTGAACGCGGCCGCCCTCTACGGCATCGAGGTGCCGGCCGAGTACCAGCTGAAGGACGGCGGCACCCCGGCGCGCACCTGGGCGAGGCAGTCCGCAGCCGGTCGCGGGGGCATGAGTTCTTCGGCCCTGCTCAAGGCGCTGGAGACGGTGCGCGACCCCGAACTCGACGAGCCGATCACCTCGCTCGGGTTCGTGGCGTCGTGCGCCGTCTCCGCGGCCGGGGACGCGCAGGTCCGGCTGCGGCTGCCCACCTACTTCTGCGCGCCCAACTTCGCCTACCTGATGGTCGCCGACGCCTACGACGCGGTGTCGGCGCTGCCGGGCGTGCGGCGCGCCGAGGTGGTGCTGGAGGACCACTTCGCCTCCGACGTGATCAACGGCGGCGTGGCCGCCCAGGCCGGCTTCGTCCAGACCTTCGACGGCGAGGCGGTCAGCGAGCTGCACCAGCTGCGTGCCGACTTCCTGCGCAAGGCGGTGATGGCAGGCACTGATCAGGTGTGCAGGCCGCTGCTGGCGGCAGGCACGGACCCGGCGGCATTGCTCGCGATGACCCTTGGCGAGCTGCCGCCTTCTCGCGCTCTGGACCGGCTGCGGTCGCGGCGGGCCGAGCTGGGCCTGCCCGCCGGCGACGACGCCCCGCTGGTGATAGACCCGGTTACCGGCGCGCCCGTGACGGCGGCGGACCTGCCGCTGCACCTGCGCAAGGCCAGGGTCACCCGGGTGAGCATCGAGGCGAATTCCGGCATCTGCCGCGGCATGCTGCGGCACAGATACCACAACACCGAGGGACAGGGAGAAACTGACCCGGGAGGGCTCGGGGGGGTCGTCACCCCCGAAGCCGGCAAAGTCCTGTCCGAAGGCTCTCCTGAACGCTGAACTGACAAACCGCGAAGCAGGTCGAGGAGGACCTATGAAGGCCGTCCGGTTGCATAAATTCCACACCCAGCCGGTGATCGACGACGTGCCCGAGCCGAAGATCAGCGGGCCGCTCGACGTCATCGTGAAGATCGGCGGCGCCGGCGTCTGCCGGACCGACCTGCACATCATCGAGGGGCAGTGGGACGCGGCCATGGGCACGCCGCTGCCCTACATCCTCGGCCACGAGAACGCGGGCTGGGTGCACGAGGTCGGCTCGGCGGTCACCAACGTGGCCGTCGGCGACACCGTCATCCTGCACCCCACCCCGACCTGCGGCCTGTGCCACGCCTGCCGCGCCGGGGACGACATGCACTGCGAGAACAGCGAGTTCCCCGGGCTGTCGCGGGACGGCGGCATGGCCGAGTACATGCTGACCTCGGCGCGGGCGTGCATCAAGCTCAACCCGGAGACGCAGCCCAAGGACGTCGCGGCGCTCGCCGACGCGGGCATCACCGCCTACCACGCGGTCCGCAAGGCCCTCCCGCTGCTCTACCCGGGCACCACCTGCGTGGTGATCGGCGCGGGCGGCCTCGGCCACATCGGCATCCAGTGCCTGGCCGCGCTGACCGGGACGAACATCATCGTGGTGGACCGTAACCCGGATGCGCTCAAGCTGGCGTCTGAGCTCGGCGCGGCGCACACCGTGGTGGCCGACGGCTCGCAGGTCGACGCGGTGAAGGACCTGACCGGCGGCAAGGGCGCGCACGTGGTGCTCGACTTCGTGGCCGAGCAGGGCGCCGAGATGGACGGCTGGAACATGACCGGCCCGGCCGGCTCGTACTTCGTCATCGGCTACGGCGGCACCCTGGAAATCCCGACCCTCGACATCATCTCCACCGAACGCAACATCATCGGCAACATCGTCGGCACCTACAACGACCTGGCCGAGCTGATGGCGCTGGCCCAGGGCGGCAAGGTCACCCTGCACACCAAGGCCTACCCGCTCGACGCCGCGCCCGACGCGTTCGCCGACCTCGACGCCGGCCGGGTCCGCGGCCGCGCCATCCTCGTTCCCTGAATTGGAGCTGTTATGGCCAAGGAACTTCGCTTCGGCGCTGAAGCTCGCGGCCTGCTGCTGGCTGGCGTGGACCAGCTGGCCGAGGCCGTCAAGTCGACTCTCGGCCCCAAGGGGCGCAACGTCATCCTGGAGAAGATCACCGGGACCCCGGTGGTCACCAACGACGGCGTGACGATCGCGCGGGAAATCCACCTGAAGAACCAGTTCGAGAACATGGGCGCGCAGCTGGTCAAGGAAGCCGCCATCAAGACCAACGACATCGTCGGTGACGGCACCACCACCGCCACGGTGATCGCCCAGGCGATCATCAGGGCGGGCATGGAGGCCATCGGCAAGGGCGGTAACCCGGTGCTGGTCAAGCGGGGCATCGACCTGGCCGTGGGCCGCCTGGTCGAGCACCTGCGCGGCGTCGCGCACCCGGTGAAGACCGAGGAGGACTACGCCCGGGTCGCCGCGATCTCCGCCAACGACGACGACGCGGTGGGCGCCGTGATCGCCAAGGCGCTGTTCACCGTGGGCGACGGCGGCATCGTCACGGTGGAGGAGTCAGCGGTCCCCGGGATGAAGGTCGACTTCGTCGAGGGCTTCGAGTTCGACAACGGCTACCTGTCGCCGTACATGGTGACCAACCCGGCCGCGCTCCAGTCCATCGTCGACGACCCCTACATCCTGCTGTGCAGCGAGAAGATCACCAAGGTCCAGGACCTGATGCCGCTGCTCGACAAGATCATGCGGGCGCCCCGGCCGCTGATCATCATCGCGGAGAACGTCGAGGGCACCGCGCTGAGCATGCTCGTGCACAACCACGTGAACGGGATCTTCCAGTGCGTCGCGGTGCGGGCGCCCGGGTTCGGCGACCGGCGGCTGCACAAGCTGGAGGACATCGCCGCGCTGACCGGCGGCGCCGTGTACAGCAAGCACTCGGGCTTCACCCTGGAGACGATGACCGTGGCCCAGCTCGGCCGGGCCGCGCAGGTCCGGGTCACCGCCGACCACACCACGATCATCGGCGGCGGCGGCTCCCGGGAGGCCGTGGAGTTCCGGCTCACCCAGATGCGGTCGGAACTCGACCGGGCGATGTTCGGGATCGACGAGGACGTGCTGAACGAGCGGATCGGCGCCCTGTCCGGCCGGGTGGCCGTGATCAGCGTGGGCGCGCCGACCAGCGCCGAGCTCAAGGAGCTGCAGCACCGGGTCGAGGACGCGCTGTCCGCCACCCGGGCCGCCATGGCCGAGGGCATCGTCGCGGGCGGCGGCGCCGCCCTGCTGCACGCCGAGAGCGTGCTCGACGACCTGGACGTCAACACCGACTACGGCATCGGCGTCGACATCGTGCGGCAGGCGCTCAGCGAGCCCGCGTACTACATCGCGGCCAACGCCGGCTACCCGGCGGCGGAGATCGTCGCCCAGACCAGGGCGCTAGGACCCGATGAGGGTTTCGACGCCTTGCAGGGCCGTCACGGCAACATGGTCGAGATGGGCATCATCGACCCGCTCCGCGTGGTCCGCTCGGCGCTGCAGAACGGGGCGTCGGTGGCTGGCCTGCTGCTCACGACCAACACGCTGGTCGCCGAGGAGCAGACCCCGTGGGGCGGCAGCGCGGCGCTGATGACCGAGTACGGATCGCTGGACGAGGGCCTGCACCAGCCGTCGCCCGACTCGAGCACCCCGCAGTCGCTGGGCCTCGGCCCCTCGGTCGGATGATCTCCTTGGCCGATCTGGGTGGCTGACGCGGTTCCGCTCGACGTGGCTGACGCGGTTCCGCTCGACGTGGCTGACGCGGATCCGCTCGACCGCCAGGTGACGCTGGGCGACGACGCCCTGCCGGGCGAGGCCCGCGTCATCGCGGCGGCCGAGCGGGCCCTGACCGGCGAACGGCGCGGGGTCCGGGCGGTGCTGCCGTTCCTTGGCCCCGCGTTCATCGCCGCGGTGGCGTACGTCGACCCGGGCAACTTCGCCACCAACATGGCGGCCGGCGCGCAGTTCGGCTACACGCTGCTCTGGGTGGTGCTGGCGGCGAACCTGATGGCCATGCTCATCCAGTCGCTGAGCGCCAAGCTGGGCATCGCCACCGGCCGCAGCCTGCCCGAGATCTGCCGTGACCAGCTGCCGTTCCGCGTCGTGGTGCTGCTGTGGCTGCAGGCCGAGGCGATCGCAATGGCCACCGACCTGGCGGAGTTCGTCGGCGCGGCGCTCGGCCTGCAACTGGTCTTCGGGCTCTCGCTGTGGGTCTCCGCCGCGCTGACCGGCGTGGCCACGTTCACCATCCTGGGCCTGCAGGTGTGGGGGTTCCGCCGTCTCGAGGCGGCGATCACCGGCTTCGTGGCGGTGATCGTGCTCGCGTTCGGCCTGGACCTGCTGAAAAGCCAGCCGTCGGTGGCCGGGGTGGCCCGCGGCATGTTCGTCCCGCAGTTCTCCGGCAACGGCTCGGCCCTGCTCGCCGTCAGCATCGTCGGTGCCACCGTGATGCCGCACGTGATCTACCTGCACTCCTCGCTGACCCAGAAGCGGATCGTGGGCGCCAACCCGGCGGCCCGGCGCAAGATCTTCCGCTTCGAGATCATCGACATCACCATCGCGATGGGCACCGCGGGGGTCATCAACCTGGCCATGCTGGCCACCGCGGCGGCGGTGTTCCACGCCCGCGGGATGTTCGGCGCGGGCAACGACCTGGGGCAGGTCTTCCAGGGCCTGAACCGGTTCCTGGGCGGGCACAGCGGCACGTTCTTCGGCCTGGCGCTGCTCGCGTCCGGGATCGCGTCCTCCTGCGTCGGCACCATGTCCGGCCAGCTGGTCATGCAGGGCTTCATCCACCGGCAGATCCCGATTTTCGCCCGCCGGGCCATCACGATGATCCCGGCCCTGATCGTGATCGGCCTGGGCTTCAACCCGACCAGGGCCCTGGTCCTGAGCCAGGTCTTCCTCTCCTTCGGCATCCCCTTCGCGCTGGTCCCGCTGCTGTTCTTCACCGGCAGCCGCAAGCTGATGGGGTCGCTGGTCAGCCGGCGGCCGACGATGGTGGCCGCGAGCCTGGTCGCGGCCGTGATCATCGGGCTCAATGTGTACCTGCTCGCCACGGCGTAACCTGCTCTGGTGAGCCCTATTTCGCGCGGCTTCCGCCGCAAGCGCGTCGAGGCCCCGGCCGGCCGGGTTCCGCCTGGGCAGTACGTCACCGGTGACTTCCCCGTCCTGTCGGCCGGCCCGACGCCGCGCACCGCGCTGTCGAACTGGACCTTCTCGATCGCCGGCGGCCGCGAGCCGAAGAGCTGGACGTGGGAGGAGTTCCGCGCGCTGCCCGCCGAGAAGCTGACCACCGACATCCACTGCGTGACGCGCTGGTCCAAGCTGGACACCACCTGGGAGGGCGTGTCGCTCGACGTGCTGCTTTCTGCGGTGGACTACGACGCTCGCTACGTGCTGGCCTTCAGCGACGGCGGCTACACCACCAACCTGCCGGTGAGCGACCTGCTCGGCGGGAAGGCCTGGGTGGCGTTCGGCTACGGCGGCGGCCCGCTGGGGGCCGAGCACGGCGGGCCGGCCCGGCTGCTGGTCCCCCACCTGTACTTCTGGAAGAGCGCCAAGTGGGTGCGCGGGCTGCGGCTCCGCGACACCGACGAGCCCGGCTTCTGGGAAAACTACGGCTACCACATGTACGGAGACCCATGGCGGGAACAGCGGTACGCGGGCGACTGACCTGGCAGACCGCCACGGTCGGTGCGGTCACGGACGAGACGCCCCAGGTGCGGACGCTGCAGCTCGAGGTGCCAGGCTGGCCCTCTGCCGGCCAACACAGGGCCGGGCAGCACGTCGACATCCGGCTCACCGCCGACGATGGTTACCAGGCCGAACGGGCCTACTCGATCGCCTCGGCGCCCGGCGAGCCGCTCGCGATCACGGTCGAGCGGCTGGATGACGGCGAGGTCTCCCCTTACCTGACCGAAGAGGTGCGGCCGGGGGATCAGCTCGAGGTGCGCGGCCCGATCGGCGGCTATTTCGTCTGGGAGCCCGGGTTCGGCGCGCCGCTGCTGCTGGCGGCGGGCGGGTCGGGCGTGGTGCCGCTGCGGGCCATCCTGCGGGAACGTCTCCTGGCCGGCAGCTCCGTCCCGGTGCGGCTGCTGTACTCCTCGCGGAGCTGGGACGACGTGATCTACCGGGCCGAGCTTTCCGCTGTTGCGGACGGTGTTCTCGGTGTTCCACGCGCTGACCAGGTCGCAGCCGCCGGGGTGGACGGGTTACGCCCGGCGGGTGGACAAGGAGATGCTGGCCGAGGTGGCCTGGCCGGTGGCGGACGGGCCGCTGGCGTACGTCTGCGGGCCGACCAGCTTCGTGGAGTCGGTCGCGGCCGGCCTGGTCGGGCTGGGTTATCCGGCGGTGCGGATCAGGACCGAACGGTTCGGCGCCACGGGGCAGTGAGGGAGAATGCCAGCGATGGAGGAGCTCGATGACTACGCTCTCGACGGCAATGCGATCGGCGGGCTGCTGATCGAGGTCTTCGGCAGGGAGATGACCACGGCCGCCGGGACCTGCGGCTCCTGCGGCTCGGTCGGTCAGGTGGCCGAGCTCGCGGTGTACCGGCCCGGGCTCGGCACCGTGGTCCGCTGCCGGTCCTGCGACGCCGTGCTGATGGCGTTCGTGCAAGTCCGCGGCGTCACCTGCGTTGACCTGCTGGGCCTGGCCAGCCTGACGTAGGCGGTCACCGCGCGGCTTATCCCGGCCGGGCTGGCCCCGGCCGGGCTTGGCCCGGCCGGGGTCTCAGCGATAACGCCTGTCGCTCACCATGTCCGGCGTCCTGTCGTCCAGCGCGGCCGTCTCATGCGCCCCCGCCGCCCACTCAGGGCGGCGGAGCCTCATGCGCCGCAGGTGGACCACGATCGCGAACGCCCCGGCCATGGCGGCCACGGCCACGGCCGCCAGCAGGATGATCAGTCCGGCGGGCACCCGCGGCGAGGACGGGTCCTGCGTCAGGTTCACAGCCGGGGTGGCCGGCACCAGGCTCGGCTGCCTTCCCTGGCCCTGGCCCGCAGTGGCGCCCGGGCTTGCGGTGGCGCCCGGGCCGGCACCGGACCCCGGGCCGGTGGTGACGGCCGGCCACGGAACGGCCGAGGCCTCCGCGGACAGGGCGCCCCGATGGCCCGCGGTGTCCACCGCGGCCACCTTGAAGTAGTACCTGGTGTTACTGGCCAGGCCGGTCACCGCGGTGGCGGTGTAGTGGACCAGACTCTGGGTGACCGGCGTGCCGGACTCGCCGCCCGGACGGGTTCCCTCGTAGATGAGGTAGCCGCTTATCTTCGTGCTCCCCGTGGAGGCGGGTGCAAGCCACAGCAGGACCACCCGGGTCCGGCCCGGCCTGGCCTCCAGCTGGTCAGGCGCCCCGAGGACCGGCTTGACCTGAGCCACGGTCGTGGCCGACACCACTGCGGACACCGGACCCGCGCCGCGGGCGCTGACCGCGGCCACCTTGAAGTAGTAGGTGGTGCCGTCGCCCAGGTTGGTGACCACGAACCGCGTGCCAGGGCCCGTGAGCTTGTAGGCCGGCGTCCCGCCCCGGAAAGCCTGGGTGGTTCCGACGTAGATGTCGTAGCCGGTGACAGGCGACATGCCACCCGGCGCGGGCGCGGACCACGACAACGTGACCTGGCCGTGGCCGCCACTCGCCGTCAGCCCAGCCGGCGGTCCGGGTGCGGTCGCCGACGCCGGCGTGGCCGACGCGAGGTTAGACGACGAGCTCGTCCCGGCGCCGTTCGCCGCGGTCACCCAGAAGTAGTACCTGGTGCCGTTGGCCAGGCTGGACACGGTGGCGCCCAAGCCCCTGACGGTCATCCGCAGAGTGCTGGCCCGGAAGTCCTGACTGGTCCCGGCGTAGACGTTGTAGCTGGTCGCTCCGCCACCCGACGCAGGCGCAGCCCACGACAACGTGACCTGGCCGTCACCCGTGCCGGCCACCAGGCCGGTGGGCGCCGCGGGCGCGGTCTCCGTGACTGCCTGCCCTGGCGGGGCGACGAAGGCCGCCTGCGCTATCGAGCCGGATGCGCCCGCGGCGGTACCTGCCGCCAGGACCAGGCCTAGCGCGATACCGGCCAGGCCCGTTCGGGCGAGTGTTCCCGCCCGGTGCCGGCCGGCGACAACGATCCGACCCGGGAACGCCGCCCAGCGCTGTCGCCGCGCCGACCCGGACCCACGGCCAAACTGATAGTTCTTCACCGGCGGCCCCCGCCCTCGTGAACGTCCTGTCGTGGAAGTTCTTCAGTAAGAGCGGAGGTGCTCAGCCGCCCCGGTGATACACGGGCCTTCGGCCGGCGTCGCCGGTTCGCGTTCCCCTTGCCGCCCGGCGCTTGGCGGCTCTCAACCCATAGACGCTCTCGTCAATGCAGCTCGGTAGATTTTTGCGATTCAAATATTTCTGCCTCGGGGTTAGTGACCAGGTAGCTTCGTCGTCGGCGTTGCAGGTGGTGGTGGTGCAGGTCCCCGCGTTCGCACAGGAGATGCTGCCTTCCTCCACGAACGACCGTAACGCTGCCTGCGGCGCGAACTGTGTCCGGTACAGCCCCGCGTACACCCCGCCGACGGCGAGCAGCTCGTCATGCGTCCCGCGTTCGGCGATCTGCCCGCCGTCGACGACGAGGATCTGGTCCGCCGCCCGGACCGTGGACAGCCGGTGCGCGATCACCAGCGACGTCCGCCCGGCCAGCGCGGTCGCCAGCGCCCGCTGGATCGCCACCTCGGATCCGGAGTCCAGGTGCGCGGTAGCCTCGTCAAGCACGACCACCGACGGGGCCTTGAGCAGCAGCCGAACCAGGGCGACGCGCTGTTTCTCCCCGCCGGAGAAGCGGTAGCCCCGGTCCCCCGCGATCGTGTCCAGCCCGTCCGGCAGCGACGAGATCAGCTCCCAGATCCGCGCCGCCTGGCACGCCTCGATCAGCTCCTTTTCGGTCGCCGACGGCCGCGCGTACAACAGGTTCGCCCGGATCGTGTCGTGGAACAGGTGCGCGTCCTGCGGCACGACGCCGACCACCGACCGCAGCGAGTCCAGCGTCAGGTCGCGGACGTCGTGCCCGCCGATCCGCACCGCCCCGCGCACCGGGTCATATAGCCGCGGCACCAGGTGCGTGATCGTCGTCTTCCCCGCCCCCGACGGCCCGACCAGCGCGGTCAGCTTCCCGGCCGGCGCCTGGAAGGTCACGTCCCGCAGCACCCACGCATCGCTGGGACGTTCCGGCGCGGGGAGCGTGACCGACTCCAGCGAGGCCAGCGTCACCTGGCTCGCCTCCGGATACCGGAACCACACGCCCTCCACCTCCACACCCGGCGCCCCGTCCGCATGCCGCAGCGGGAAAGCCGTCGCCCGTTCGGTGATCAGCGGCTTCAGGTCCAGGATCTCGAAGACGCGGTCAAAGCTGACCAGGACGGTGACAATTTCCAGCGGCAGCCTGGATACCTCGTTGAGCGGCCCGTACAGCTGTGAGACCAGCGCGATGAACGCCACCAGCGTGCCGACCTGGAACTCGCCGTGAATGACCAGCGTGCCGCCCAGTCCGTACACCAGGGCCGTGACCAGCGCCAAGAGCAGAGTGATGAAGACCCAGAGCCGCTCCGTGCAGGCGAGGTTAGCCATGGCCAGGTCACGGATCCGGCTGGCCTTGCGGGTGAACAGCCCGGCTTCCTCCTCCGGCCGCCCGTACAGCTTGGCCAGCAGCGCGCCGGATACATCCGACCGCTCGGCCGTCATCGCGGCCAGTTCGCCGTGGAGCTGCATCTCCTGCCGGAGCAGCCGCTGTGCCCGTTTCCCGGCCACCTTGCCGGGCAGCACGAACAGCGGGACCGCCGCCAGCGTGATGAGGCTGAGCTGCCACGACAGCCAGAACATCGCCGCCAGCACCAGGACCAGGTTCAGCAGCACCGATACCGACGCAGGCATCAGCACGCCGACCGCCTCCTGCGTCTGGTTGATGTCATCGTTCATGCGGGAGACCAGCGCCCCGGTCTGCGTCCGGGTGAAGAACGCCAGCGGCTGCCGCTGTATATGCCGGAACACGCTCGTCCGCAGCTCCAGTACCAGGCTCTCGGCCATCCACGCCGAATACAACGACTTCACGTATTCCGCGCCGGCGCCCACCAGCGCCAGCCCCGCAACGGTCAGCGCCAGCGTGACGACCACGCTTTCCCGGTGCGGCAGGATGCCGTCGTCGATGATCAGCCGCAAGATCAGCGTGCTCCCCACCAGGATGGCCGAATCCACCGCGGTGATCCCCAGCAGCAGCACCATCGGCCCGCGATACCGGCGCAGGTACGGCCAGACCCGCCGCACCGTCCCCGGCCGCACCTGCTGCCTGGTCACCTCATCCTCGCGGTACCGAAGCACGAACCCAGGACCCGAGATCATGGGGTCCACTATCTCTCCGACCCCGCATCGTGCGGCAAGCCATTTTCCTGCTGCGGAATCTGAGGCGATCGTTGGACCTCGGCTGCGGGTATCGATAACCGAGCTATCGGGAACCTCACAGCGGTCAGTTTCGTCCAGTCAGATGACTGGTAGCCGGTGGTTGACCGATGCGAGGCAAGATGAGCACTGCCTGGCCATCCCGTAGGGGTTTGCCTCCAGAGCAGGCCTGCGCCCGATGCGGGCGCACCGGTGCGTCTCACCATGCCCGGGCCTGACCTGGGCGGACGGGCTGAGCCCGAAGGGACGCCCCAGACCGCTGAACCCACCCCGCAGGCCACCAGGACACAGGCAGCCCCGGCCGCCACGCAGGATTCCACCCCGGAAGGGCCGGAACCCAGAAACGGGCCCGGCAGGCCGAGCTGGCGCATGTCTCGGCAGGTATGGCTGCGCCGCCTTGCCCTGATGGCGATCGCGGCGCTGGCAGGCTTGTTGTACGCCTGGGCGATGGGCCAGGACACGCTCGAGTACTACTACGCCGCGGCTGACCGCAGCATGTCCATGAGCTGGCACAACTTCATCTTCGGCGCCTTCGACCCGGCAGGCACCATCACCGTGGACAAGCTGCCAGGGGCGTTGTGGATCCAGGCGCTTTCCGTGCGGGCGTTCGGCCTGCACGCCTGGGCGATCATCCTTCCGCAGGTCATCGAGGGCATCCTCACCGTGCTGGTGCTCTACCGGGCGGTGGCCCGGCTGGCCGGGCCTGCCGCCGGCCTGGTTGCCGCGCTGGTGCTGGCGGTCAGCCCGGCCACGGTCGGCCTGGACCGCGAGAACATCTCCGACTCGCTGCTGATCTTGCTGCTGGTCCTGGCCGCCGAAGCCGTCTCGGGAGCTATCGCCGGGCTGGCCGCCGGCGACGCGGGCCAGGACGTCACCCTAGCCGCCAGCGACCCGGATGAGCCGTCGTCCGGCGCCGGCCTTGTTGCCGATCAGCGAGCTGTTCCCGCCGGGCAGGGTGCTCGCGTCCGCCGGCCTGGGCGAACCCTGGGCTGGCTCCTCCTGGCCGGCTTCTGGGTGGGGCTGGCTTTCCAGGCCAAGGAGAT
Source organism: uncultured Actinomycetes bacterium (assembly GCA_963722275.1). GTDB lineage: Bacteria > Actinomycetota > Actinomycetes > Streptosporangiales > Streptosporangiaceae > Palsa-504. Next base: position 17,308 of record CAVRMX010000036.1, read on the forward strand.
CGAGGCGTGGATGGTGCTGCCCGCGCTGGGCCTGGCCTACCTGCTGTCCGGGCGCGGCCCGGTGTTGCGGCGCGCCGGCCAGCTCGCCGCCGCGGGCGTGGTTGTCGCGCTGGTGTCGGTGTCCTGGATGACCGCCGTGTCGCTGGTGCCCGCCGCGGACCGGCCTTATGTCGACGGCAGCCACGACAACTCCGTCTTCGGGCAGGTCTTCGCCTACAACGGGTTCGGAAGGTTCGGCGACCAGACCCCGCTGCAGGTGCGGGCCGCACAGCTGGATCCTGCCGCCGTGCTCCCTGTTCCGGCGCGCGCCGCCGACCGCCTGCTGCGCGGCGGCCTGGGCCTGGATACCGGCTGGCTGATCCCGGCCGCCGCCGTCGTGGCTGTCTGGGGTATCGCCAGTCGACGCCGACAGCCACGCGGTGACCCGCTCCGGGCCTGTTTCATATTGTGGGGCGGCTGGCTGGTGACCTTCTTCGCGGTCTTCTCTATGATCACCACGCTCTGGCCCTACTACACCGCGGCGCTGTCCCCGCCGGTCGCCGCCATCATCGGGCCGGCGTCGCCGCGGCCCGGTCACGAGAGCGAGCCCCGGTCAGCCGGACGATAGGCCTGGCGGTCATCGTCGCGGGCACAGCCGCCTATGCGGCGTGGCTGGTGTCCTCGTCGGCCGACGCGCCGGGCTGGCTGGCCCCGGCCATCATCGCCGCCGGCATCGCCGCGACCGGCTTGATCGTCTGGTCGCTGGCCGGCCGCCGCCCTGTGCCGTTCGCCGCGGCCCTTGTCGCGGGCCTGGTCGCCGTATCGCTGGCGCCGGCCGTCGCCTCGGTCAGCCTGGCGGCTCACAGCCAAAGCGCCTTCGACACCCCGTTCGAGTCGGCCCGGATGCAGGAGGCGGTGGCTCGCGGCTTGGGGAAGCAGACGGCCATCGCTGTGCAGGACGTGATCCCCGAATGGCAGGACAGCCAGAACGGCGCCCCCTACCTGATAGCGGCGCAGAGCGCGGCGCTGCCGTCATTGATCATCTATGACGCCGGCCTCGAGGCGCTTCCCATCGGAGGGTTCGACGGCACGACTCCGTCGCCGACCCTGGCCCAGCTGCGGGCCGACATCCGGGATGGCCTGTTCCATCTCGTCTGGATAGATTCCGGCACCGACCCCCGGCTGCGGTGGATCACCACCCACTGCCTCCATCTATCAAAACGCGTCTATGACTGCGTGCCCGCCAATGCGGGCTGACGGCTCCGGGTGATTCGCTCCGACGCGGTCCGGCCGGCTTCGCGCGGGCGGGCGGATTCTGGGTGCGGGACGGGCGGGCGGGGTGCGCCCTGCGAGGCTGACCTGCCCGTCTGAGCGCACCCCAGCCTGCCTGCCTTGCCGTCCTTTCGTCCGGTGCCCGCTGACCGGCACGCCCAACGGGCGCGGGTGCGTACGGGCTGGGCCTGCCGGGCCGCGAGGACGGCAGAGCCCGGCACCTTGGCGGGTGCCGGGCTCTGCGGATCTCCGGTGGGCAGGCCGGAGGATTAGCCCAGCTTGGCGCGGACGCCCGCCTCGACCCGGTCGCCGAGGTCCTTGTCCACGTTGTGCCAGTACTCGAAGGCACGCTGCAGGACCGGCTCGCTCACGCCGTCGAGCAGGTGGCCGGTGATGTTACCGACCAGCCGTTCACGGGCGGCGTCGTCGAGCACCTCGCGGACCATCGTGCCCGCCTGGCCCCAGTCGTCATCTTCCGCGTGCAGGGTGTAGGCCGAACGCACCATGTCGCCGTCGGCGTGCCAGCCGACCGGCCCGTAGTGCTCGCTGTCGGCCCGCGGGCCGCCCTTGGAGTTCGGGGCGTACACCGGGTCGGAGACGTTGACGACGCGCATCGCGCCGTCCTTGCTGTAGCTGTGCACCGGCACCTGCGGGCGGTTTACCGGGATCTGCTTGTAGTTCACGCCGAGGCGGGCGCGGTGCGCGTCCGAGTAAGAGAACCCGCGGGCCAGCAGCATCTTGTCCGGGCTCAGCGTGATGCCGGGCACCAGGTTGTTCGGCTCGAACGCGGCCTGCTCCATCTCGGTGTGGTAGTCGGTCAGGTTGCGGTCCAGGGTGAGCTTGCCCACCTCGATCAGCGGGTAGTCGCCGTGCGGCCAGACCTTGGTGAGGTCGAACGGGTTGAACCGGTAGTTCCTGGCCTCTTCGAACGGCATGACCTGCATCTTCAGCGTCCAGCTCGGGTACTCGCCGCGCTCGATCGCCTGGTACAGGTCACGCTGGTGGTAGTCACCGTCGGACCCGGCCAGCTGGTCGGCCTCCGCCTGGGTCAGGTACTCGATGCCCTGGTCGGTCTTGAAGTGGTACTTCACCCAGAACTTCTCGCCGGCCGCGTTGATCCACAGGTAGGCGTGGGAGCTGTAGCCGTTCATGTGCCGCCAGCTCTTCGGGATGCCTCGGTCACCCATCAGCCAGGTGACCTGGTGCGCCGATTCCGGGAACAGGGTCCAGAAGTCCCACTGCATGTCGTGGTCGCGCAGGTTGTTGTCGGCGCGGCGCTTCTGCGACCGGATGAAGTGCTGGAACTTCAGCGGGTCGCGGATGAAGAAGACCGGGGTGTTGTTCCCGACCATGTCGTAGTTGCCTTCGGAGGTGTAGAACTTCAGCGCGAAGCCGCGCGGGTCCCGCCAGGTGTCGGGGCTGCCCCGCTCCCCGGCCACGGTCGAGAACCGGATCAGCGTGTCCGTGCGGGTGCCGGGCTGGAACACCGCGGCCTTGGTGTAGGCGCTGACGTCGCCGGTCACCTCGAAGTGCCCGAACGCGCCGCCGCCCTTGGCGTGCGGCTGCCGCTCCGGGATGCGCTCGCGGTTGAAGTTGGCCATCTGCTCGATCAGGTAGTGATCCTGGAGCAGAATCGGGCCGTCCGGGCCGACGGTCAGCGAATGCTCGTCGCTTTCAACCGGCACGCCGGCGTCGGTGGTCGTCGGCTTGACTTCTGTCACTGCCATTCCTCCTCGTGATAGTGCGTTCCGGCTGTGGAGCTCATCGGCCGGCTCCAGCACGGCACACCAGGGAGCCCGGTCTCGCAATTCCTGTACCAGGGACTCCTGAAGTACATCGTCCCCGCATTTTCTGGAATCACTCAAGAACTGGATTAATTTAAGACAAGCGCCACCGCGGCTCGCGCCGGGCGCCACCCCAACGGTCCGGCCTCACTGACCTGCGGCTACGTGGCGGCGCTACGGTTCGAGGGCAGCGGGCAGGAGCTGCCTGAGCACGTCTTCTACGCTCACGCTCTCGTCGTTGGACAGGATGACGATGCTGGCAGCCCGGTCCGGCATCCAGCCCGCGAAGGACAGGTAACCCGGGTTGTCGCCGGGATGGTAGTAGGTCGCATGCCCGCCGAAGGTGCCGGTAAACATGCCGTAGCCGTACCCGGTGGTGATCATCCGGGGCTCGCCCGGGTCATCGTCGTCCACAGGGGCGTGCGGCGTGCACATGGCGCGCAGCGAGCCGTCCGTGATCAGCTCCCCGGCGTGCAGCGCGACGGTAAACCTGGCCACGTCGGCCGCGGTCGACCAGATGTCGCCGGTGCCCGGCATCGCGTCCAGGTCAAACGGGCGCACCGGCTGGCCGTCCCGGTAGCCGAGGGCGGCGAGGGCGGGCGGGCGGCCGCCGACGGTGGTCGCGGTCAGCCGCAGCGGGGCCAGGATCCGCTCGGTGAGGAACCGCGCGTACGGCAGTCCGCTGGCCCGCTCCACGATGAGGCCGGCGAGCAGGAAGCCGGGGCTGCTGTAGTGCCACTGCTCGCCCGGCGCGGTGCGCAGCGGCGCCCGCTGGATGGCGGCCAGGCGCTCGCCGATGCTCATCGGCTCGGCGGGATCCAGGCCCGGGGCCTCCAGCCAGTGCGGGACGCCCGCGGTATGGGACAGCAGGTGATGCAGCGTGACCTGGGACCACTGCGCAGATCCGCCGGGCAGCCAGCGGTCTACCGGATCGTCCAGGGCAAGCTGGCCGGCCTCGGCCAGGAGCAGGGCCGCCGCCGCGGCGAACTGCTTGCTCACCGAGCAGAGCTGGAACCGTGTCTGGAGTGTGCACGGCGCGCCGGCCCCCACGTCGGCCAGGCCCGCGGCACGCTCCGTCCGCACTATCCCGGCTCTGGTCACCATCGCCACCCCGTGCAGGTCCATGCGCCGATCCTAGGATCACGAGTGTCGATTTTGCCGGGCGGCCGGGTGCGGGGACGCCGCACTGATCGCGGAGGGCACGCTCGGCGACGCGGGCGCTCCCGGAGAGCCGGGGCCGGCCGGGCGGCTCGATCTGCCGGCCGTGCCGCTGATGGCGGACGGCGGCGGGTACGCGCGGTTCGTGTTGCCGATGATCATCGCGGGCGTGGGCAGCTCGGATCCCCGGCCGCGGCGCCCCTGGCCGGCCCCATCCGCGGGCTCCTGAGCCGACCTCGAAGATCGTGGAGAGTTATACCCCTATAGGGGGTGTAACTCTCCACGATGATGGCGGGCCGGGGGTGATGGTCAGCCAGGCGACACCTTTTGTTCACGTTCCGGCTGCTCCGGGGCGTCTCGTTCACCCCGGAGCGGTAGCGCCTGGCACGATGGCGGGATGACATCAGATAGTCATCGCAAGCTCAGCCGCCAGGAAGCCTCGGACGCCGTCACCGGCATCGGGTGGCGGTACGTCCTGGGCGAGTTCCGGACGCAGGTGCTTACCGGGTCACTGCCACTGGCGGCCGACGTCGCCGGGCGGGCGGCGGCCGTGCCCGGGGCGCCGGGGCACCTGCGGATGGACGTTCGCGCGGACCGGGTGGTGCTGGCGCTGCAGACCGCCGAGGTGGCCTGGGTGACGTCGCGCGACGTGGAACTGGCGCGCCGGATCTCCGCGGTGGCGGAGGAGTTCCGGCTCACCACGACGAGCGAAGGAACCCGGTCTGTGCAGGTGCTCGAGATCGGGATCGACGCGATGGAGATCGCGAGGATCAGGCCGTTCTGGAAGGCCGTGCTGGCCTACGCGGACGAGCCGGGGCGGTCGGGTCCGGAGGACGCCCTGATCGACCCGGTCGGCCAGGGGCCGGCCATCTGGTTCCAGCAGATGGACGCGCCGCGGCCGCAGCGCAACCGGCTCCACTTCGACGTGTCCGTGCCGCACGACGAGGCGCACCGGCGCATCGAGGCCACAGTGGCGGCCGGCGGCCGGGTCGTCTACGACGCGGAGGCGCCGGCGTTCTGGGTGCTGGCCGACCCCGAGGGCAACGAGGCGTGCATCACGACCTGGCAGGGCCGGGACTGATCTCGGCCCAGAGGGCGCGGTAGGCGCGGGCGGCGACGCTGCGGGGGGCGAAGGCGGTGACCGGGGCGCGCTCCACGGACATGCGCTCGATCAGGGACAGCGCGGGGATGGGGGTGGCGGCGATGTCGGAGCGTTCGGCCGCCAGGTCCCTGGTGATGTCCTGGTGCAGCCGCTTACGGCGGTCCACCATGGAGAAGAACGCGCGCACCTCGGGGCGGTGGCCGTTGAAGTCCGCCACGAAATCGGTGAGCTGGTCCAGCGTGCGGACCGACAGCGTGGTCGGGATCAGCGGGACCAGCAGCACGTCGGCGGCATGCATGACGTTCTCCGAGACCAGCGAGATGCTCGGCGGGCAATCCAGGAACACGTGGTCGTACTCGGCGGCCATCGGCCGCAGCAGCTGGGCGAGCTTGCGGGTGGTCTTCTTGTCCCCGCCGCCCAGGATCAGGTCCATGTTGCGGTAGGTGAAGTCGGCGGGGAGCAGGTCCAGGTGGTCGAAGTCGGTGCCCTTGATCGCGCCGTCGAGGGTCTTGGTGCCGCGGATGAGCGCCTTGCCGCCGCCCTTGACGCGCGGCTTGATCCGGAACAGGAAGCTGGCCGCGCCCTGCGGGTCCAGGTCCCAGAGCAGGGTGCGGTAGCCGTCGGCGGCGGACAGCCAGGCCAGGTTGACGGCCGCGGTCGTCTTGCCGACGCCGCCCTTGATGTTGTAGGTGGCGAAGATCTTCACGGGCGGCCCTCGAGCAGGACGCGGACGCGCTCCTGGCCCGCCGGGCCGGCGAACCTGGCGAACCTGGCGGCGAAGTCCGCGCGGGCTCCGGCCTGGCTGAGTGTCAGCTTCGCGGCGATTTCACCCATAGCCAGCAGCGTAGCGGCCGGCGCCGCGCGCTCGGCCATCATCGCGTCGGCCAGGGCGTGGATCTCGGCGCGCTGCACCTCGCTGTCCTGGAACTCGCCGAGGCAGTCCTGCAGCTGCTTGAGGTCGCCGACGACCTTCCGGTACGCGACCGGGTCGTGCAGCGGCGCGAAGAACTCCAGCAGGTAACGCAGCTCCTTGGCGCGCTTGCGCAGGTCATGCAGGGATTCCGGGGGCGAGGCGGGGGTGATCGCGGCGCCTTGCGCGGCGATCAGCCGGAACGAGCGCCCGGTCGTGGCGAGGGCCAGGGCGGCCGCGGTGGGCGCACGGCGGCGCTTGCCGAGGGCGCCGTCGCGGACCTCGAGCAGCGCTTTGCGCCAGTCGTCGGTGATGGCGCGGAACCGCGGCCCGCGCAGCCTCGCGGCCAGCCGCCGGAACTCGCGGGCGCGCCGCCTGACCAGGAAGGCGCGCAGCGGCTCGAGGTCGGCCGGGGACGCGGCGGCCAGCTGCCCGGCCATCAGGTCGAAGCCGAGCAGGTGGACGTCGAGGTCCCTGGTGGGAGTGGTCACGTCGCCGAGCCACTTGAACTCGGTCTTGTAGTGCTTGACCAGTCTGGCGGGCAGGACCTCGCCGAGCAGCTTGATCGCCGACCGGGTACGGCGGACGGCGACCCGGAAGTCATGCAGGAACTCGGTGTCGATGTCGCGGAGCACCCCGTCGACGTTCAGTTCCATCGTGTCGAGTAGGCGCAGCAGCAGCCGGGCCACCGCGACGGGCCCAGGCATCGTGGCGGTGATCTCCGCCTCCACGCCGCTGGTGTAATCGGCGGGATGGCGGCCGAGCGCGGTCAGCGCCGCGGTGAACTCGCTCTGGCTGGCGTACGCGACGCCGGGTACGGCCGCCAGCAGGCTCGCCGCCCGGCGCGCCTGGCTGGGGTAGCCGCGGACCGCGGCCACGGCCAGCCGCGGCGGGAGCTCGGCGGTGGTGCCGGACGCGGTGGCGCCGGACGCGGGCGCGCTGGGCGTGGTCACCGTGACGCGGTCCGCGACCAGCCGGACCACGGTCTTGCCGTCGTCGTTGAGCAGCCGGGTGACGCCGAACGTGCTGACGGCCCTGACGATGGGAAGCAGCGCTCTCGGGCTGGTCAGCACCATGATCCGGTCCCGCACCGGGCCTTCCGGCAGGTCCTCGGCCAGGCGGGGGCGTCGCTGCCAGCCAGTCACCGGCTGTTCGGCCTGCGGCGTGCCGTCGGCTTTGCTCAGCAGCAGCCGGCCGCCCCGGCGGGCCTGCTCGAACCGGAGCATCAGCCCGGCCCGGTACAGCCGCCAGTCGAAGGTGTCCAGCCAGATGTGCCGACGGGTGTCGGCCGCGGCGGGTTCCGGTATGACCATGAACGCCGACGACAGCGCGGCGAACGCCGCGGCCAGGGGATCCTGGGCGGCATCGTCTCCTGCGGGCGGGTCGAGGACAAATTCCCGCAGGCCCGGCATCGTCACGTCACGCACTCCTCTTTGGGCCATGCTACCGCCCGCCCCTTGAAACATCTGTATACCTTCTTGCCTTACCAGGCGCGAATTTCTACCGGACAGGCCAGCTCACCCCGGTCGCGGCGAGGATGTCCGCGGGGCGCGGCATCCCGGCCTGGGCGCCGGGCCGGGTGGCGGCGGTGGCACCCGCGGCGGCGGCCGCCCGGACCGCTCCGGCCGCCGGGATGCCGGCGGCCAGGGCCACGGCGAGCGCGCCGACGAACGCGTCCCCCGCGCCGACGGTGTCGACCGCCTCGACCCGGAAGGCCTCGACGGTTTCGGCGGATTCGACGGTTTCTGCGGTTTCGGCGGTTTCGGCGGTTTCGCGGCTCAGGGCCAGGGCCGCGCCGTGCGCGCCCGCGGTCACCACGGCGTGCCGCGCGCCCGCGGCGGTCAGGGCCACGGCGGCCCGGGCGGCGTCCGCCAGGCCGTCGACCGGCCGGCCGAGCACGGCAGCCGCCTCGCTCTCGTTCACCACCAGCCAGTCCACCCCGCCGGCCACGATCGCGGCCGCCTCGGGGGGCGCCGGGGCCAGGTTGAGGACGCAGCGGGTGCCGCCCCGGGCGAGGGCGGCCCTGATCGCGGGCACCGGGATCTCGGCGCAGATGACAAGGACGCCATCCCCATGGCTCGCGGCCGCTGCGACTTGTTCTTCGCCGACCTCGTGGTTCGCGCCGGGCGCGACCGTGATGAGGTTCTCGCCCGCGGCGTCGACCGAGATCATGGCCAGCCCGGTCGGGACCCCGGGCACGGTCCTGACCGGGCCGGCGTCCACGCCCTCCGCGCGCAGCGCGGCCAGCAGCCGCCGGCCGAAGTCGTCGTCGCCGACGCAGCCGGCCATGCGCACGCCGCCGCCGAGCCTGGCCGCCGCCACCGCCTGGTTGGCGCCCTTCCCGCCCGGCGTGAACCGGGCCGCCGAGCCGAGCACGGTCGCGCCGGGTCCCGGCAGCCGGGGCACGGTGACGGAGATATCCATGTTCAGGCTGCCCAGCACGGTGACGCGCGGCCGGTTCGTCATGACCGCACGGTAGCGCAGTAAGAGCCAGGAGCCGGTGAATTGGCCCTGCCGCCTGGGGCCGGCGGCCTCTAGGCTCGGCTTGTGACACATCAGTTCCGCCAGGTGGATGTCTTCACCGATACCCCGTACTTCGGTAACCCCGTCGCGGTCGTGCTCGGCGCCGACGGCCTGAGCAGCGAGCAGATGCAGCTGTTCGCGCGCTGGACCAACCTGTCGGAGACCACGTTCGTGCTGGCGCCGCGGGCGAGCGGGGCCGACTACCTGGTCCGGATCTTCACCCCGACCGCTGAGCTCCCGTTCGCCGGGCATCCCACGCTGGGGACCTGCCACGCCTGGCTGGAGACCGGCGGCCGCCCGGCCGACCCGGGCGCCATCGTGCAGGAATGCCAGGCCGGGCTGATCACGGTCCGGCGGGACGAGGCGGGCCTGGCGTTCGCGGCGCCGCCGCTGCTGCGCAGCGGGCCGGTGGAGGAGCCAGTGGCCGAGCGGGTGGCGCGGGCGCTGAACATCGCGCGGTCCGACATCGTGGACATGACCTGGGCCGACAACGGCCCCGGCTGGATCGGCGTCCTGCTGGCCAGCGCCGAGGCGGTGCTGGCGGTCCAGCCGGGCGCGGCGGACCTGGACATCGGCGTGGCCGGCCCCTACCCGGACGGCTCGCCGGAGGCGATCGAGGTGCGCGCGTTCAGCCCGAAGGTCACCTCGGGCGAGGACCCGGTGACGGGCAGCCTGAACGCCTCACTCGGGCAGTGGCTGCTGGCCGCCGGGCGGCTCACCGCGCCGTACGTGGCCAGCCAGGGCACCGTGCTCGGGCGCCGCGGCCGGGTGCACGTCTCCTGCGACCAGGGCCAGGTCTGGGTGGGCGGCGGCACGGTGACCTGCGTCAGCGGCAGCGTCGAGCTGTAGCGAGGGCGTGCACCGCGGCCGTTCGGGAGAATTATTCTCCTGTGACCATGCGCAGCGCGACCCTGCGGTGCCCGCCGTTCTGCTTGACCAGCGCGAACCACAGGGGCAGCAGGGCGTCGACGGTCGCCGTCGCGCCCTGGTCGCCGACGAAGGCCGGCTCCAGCCCGACGGCGGTGATGAGCTCCTCGGCGACCGGCCGGGCTTCGGGGGCGGCCGCGAAGAACAGGTTCGCGCCGGGCAGCGGGCTGGCGAAGTTCTCCCAGCCCAGCGTGTTGAACGCGCGCACGTACCGGGCCGAGGGGGCGGCACCGGCGATCAGCGCCTGGCTGTCGAACTGCGGCGCGCCGATCCGGTTCACGGCGTCGATCACCACCGTGCCCGCCAGCGCCGCGCTGTGCTCACGGACCACGTCCGCCACGACCTGGCCGGGCACCGCCAGTAGCACCACGTCGGCGTCCTGCAGCGCAGCGCCGATGCCGAGCACTGGCGCCCCGCCCGGCCCGGTCCCGGACGACGCGGTGCCGGACGTGTCCCTGGCTCCGTAGACGACGTCGTCAGCCGGCCGCGGTCCACTTGCTGCCGAGCGAGCCGCCGATGTTGCCCTTGCCGATCACTGCTATCTTCATGCCGCGCTGCAACCCGTGTGACGGCCGTCTCATTCCCGCGCCGGGGAGTTCCCGGGGCGGCGGCGGCGGGCCGGGCGGTCCGGGGCGGCCGTGGTGGGCGCCAGCGGCAGCCGGGACGGGGGCTTGATCTCCTCCAGCCGCAGGTACGTCACCAGCCGCTGGCCGCCGCGGGTGGCCAGGCTGGCCAGCACCTTCTGAAGTTCGGCCACGTCACGGGCGACGACCGTGAGGAGGTAGTCGGTCTCCCCGGCCACGTTGTCCGCCGCGATGATCTGCGGCAGGGCCCGGATCAGGTCGTCGAACACGCGGCTGGACCGCGGGTCGTGACGGGCCAGCGAGGCCGTGACGTACACCTGCAGCGGGAAGCCCGCCGCGGCCGGGTCGAGCCGGGCGCTGATGACCCGGATGACACCCGACTCCTTCAGCCGCCGGACCCGGTGCAGGGTCGCGGCCGGCGACAGCCCGGCCAGCCGGGCGAGTTCGACGTTGGTGCGGTCCGCGTCCTCCTGCAGCGCAGTGAGCAGCTGAACGTCAACATCGTCAAGTGAAACAGCCATAATGACAAATTATATCTCGTTAATGTGGTCTAGCGACGAATACTGTATGCCTACCGGCGAGTATGGACGCATGAACACCAACCGCCGTCACGCCGTCGCAGCCCTCATCGCGGCCGGGCTGCTGTGGGGCACCACCGTGCCGCTGTCCAAGCTGGCCCTGGAGTGGCTGTCGCCGGGCTGGCTCACCGTCGTGCGCTTCGGCCTGGCCGCCGCGGTCCTGCTGGCGGCGGTGCTGCTTACCGCCGGCCGGCCCGCGCTGCGCGCCGCGTTCACGCCTGCGGTGCTGGTCGCGGGCGCGCTCGGCTACGGGGGTTCGGTCATGGTGCAGAACGCCGGCATCATGCGGACCAGCGTCACCCACGCGGCCCTGCTGATCGGGGCCGTGCCGGTGCTGGTCGCGGTCATCGCCGCGGTGTGGCACCGGGCCGTGGCCCGGCCGGTGGCCTGGTTCGGCTTCGCGGTCTCGCTCGGCGGCGTCGGCCTGGTCACCGTGGGCGGCGGAGGCGGCGGCGCGACGATGGCCGGCGACGGCCTGGTACTGGCGTCGCTGCTCCTGTCGGCCACGGTCACGGTGGCCCAGGGCCGGCTGCTGACCGGGCGCGACCCGGTCGCGGTCACCGCCGTGCAGTTCCTCGGCGCGGCGCTGGGCGCGCTGCCGGTGGCTGTTCTTACCGAGGGCGGGCCTACCGCGCCGGGTGGCGCCGGTCCGGTGCTGGCCGTGGTGGCACTGGCGGTCGCCGGCACGCTGCTGCCGTTCACCCTGTTCGCGTTCGGGCAGAGCCGGGTCTCCGCCGAGGTCGCCGGGGCGTTCCTCAACCTCGAGCCGCTGGTCGGCGCCATCGCTGGCGCCGTGGCGTTCGGTGACCCGGCCGGCCTGGCCCAGGTCGGCGGCGGCATGGCCATCCTGGCGGGCATCGGGCTGAGCAGCCTGCCGCTGCTCGCGGGCCGCCGCGCGTCCCGGCGGACCGTGGCAGTGCCTGTGGCTGCTGGTGCCGGTGCTAGCGCGGGTGCTGGTGCCGGTGCTAGCGCGGGTGCTGGTGCTGGTGCTAGTGCGGGTGCGGGTGCGGGTGTCGGCGTGGGCCCGGGTTCGGCGCCCGAGGGAGCGCGGGCGCAATGCACATGGATGTGGCAACGTAATGGAAAGAGTCACTACGTTGCCACATCCATGGAATCCGAGAGGGCGGCACGGGGAGCGATATGGGGTATTTGCGGGGGTTTATGCGGGCAAGTTTGGTGCGGGCCGGGCGGGCGGCGCGCGGCGGGACCGGCGCACGGGACCGGAGAGGTTGCGACCCGGCGGGCGGATGGCGGGACGGCCACCCGCCCGCGGGCGGGCCCGGAGCGGGGACGGGCGGAGGCCGGTCAGCGGCGGGCGAGGGCCGGACAGCGGCGGGCGAGGGCCGGTCGGGCGGGCGCTACTGCAGGTGCGGGGCCAGGAGCGTCAGGTCCGCGGGCGATAGGCGGTCCCGGGCGGTCTTGGCCTGGTGCCAGTACGGGTAGATGAGCGGCAGGGCGCTGGCCGCGTCGAGCTGGGCCCGCTCGTCGGCGCTGAGGGTGAGGGACGCGGCGGCCAGGTTGTCGGCCAGCTGCTCGTCGGTGCGCGCACCGATCACCAGCGTGGTCACGGCCGGCTTGGCCAGCGTGTAGGCCAGGGCCACCTGGGCGGCCGATACGCCGTGCTGCTCGGCGATCTTGACCAGGACCTCGACGGTGTCGTGCAGGCCCTCCTGATCGTAGACGGGCGGCTCGTCCCAGTCGGTGAGCTGCCGCGACCCCGCCGGGGCCTCCTGGCCCCTGCGGTACTTGCCGGACAGCAGCCCGCCCGCGAGCGGGCTCCAGACCAGCACGCCCAGGCCCTGGTCGACCGCGAGCGGGATCAGCTCGTACTCGGCCTCGCGGGCCTGCAGGGAGTAGTAGATCTGCTGGCTGACGAACTGCGGCAGGCCCAGGCGCCCGGCTGTGCCCAGCGCCTTCATCAGCTGCCAGGAGGCGTAGTTGGACGCCCCGAGGTAGCGGACCTTGCCCGACTGGACGAGCAGGTCCAGCGCGTGCAGGGTCTCCTCGAGCGGGGTCTGGCCGTCCCACTCGTGCACCTGGTACAGGTCGATGTGATCGGTGCCGAGACGGCGCAGGCTGGCCTCGCAGCCGGAGATGACGTGGTGGCGGGATAGCCCGGCGTCGTTCGGCCCGCGGCCCATCGGCATCCGTACCTTGGTGGCCACCAGGACCTGGTCCCGGCGCCCCTTCAGGACCTGCCCGAGGATCTCCTCGGCCTGGCCGCCCGAGTAGACGTCCGCGGTGTCGATGAGGTTGACGCCGGCGTCCAGGCACATGTCCACCTGCCGGCTGGCCTGGGCCACGTCGGTCGACCCGACGCTGGCGAACGGGCCGCGGCCGCCGAACGTCATCGTGCCCATGGTGAGCACGGAAACCCGCAGACCCGACTGGCCTAGAGTGCGATATTCCATGCTCCCGACCCTACCTATCCGGCACGGGCCGGGCGGTGGCGGCGTGACGGCGGGCCAGCTCGCGGTAGACGGCGGGGTTCGTGTCCACCCACTGCCTGGCCCGCCCGGTGACCTCACCGGCGAGCCGGGCCGGGATCCCCACGGCGAGCATGCCGTCGGGGACGACCATCCCCGGCGGTACCGTCGCGCCCGCCGCGACCAGGGCCCGGGCACCGACGCTCGCGCCGTCGAGCACGATGGCGCCGTTGCCGACCAGCGCTTCCGTTCCGATGACGGCACCGTGGACCACGCACAGGTGGCCGACGGTGGCGCCCTCGCCGACCTCGGTCACCGGGTCGTCGCCGCCGTGCAGCACCGAGCCGTCCTGGATGTTCGCGCCGCGGCGCACCAGGATCGGCCCGAAATCGGCGCGGAGCACGGCCCCGTACCAGACGGAGGCTTCGGCCTCTACCCGGACGTCCCCGATCAGGGTGGCCGTGGGCGCGATCCACGCCGCCGGGCTGACCTGCGGCTCGCGGCCTTCAAAGGCGAAAAGTGGCATCCGCCCATCATGCACCCGGGCCCCGGTCGTCGATCACCCTCGTCACGGCAGGCGGCAGGTCGAGCGCGGGCATGGTCAGCCGGGCGGCTTACGCCTGGGAGATGTTGACCAGCCAGGGCACGCCGAACTGGTCGGCGCACATGCCGAACTCGTCGCCCCAGGCCTGCTTGGCCAGCGGCATGGTGATGGTCCCGGCGGCGGAAAGCTTCTCCCAGTAGCCGTGCAGGGCGTCGCCGTCGTCGCCGCTGAGGCTGACCGCGAACCCGGCTGGCGCGTGATACTCCATCTCGCTGGTGACGTCGGCGCCCATGATCGTGTAGCCGGCGTCGGTCTCCAGCTGGCCGTGCATGATCCGGTCGGCGTCGGGCCCCTGGGCACCGAACTCGGCGAAGGTGCTCAGCGTGAGCGTGCCGCCGAACACGCTGGTGTAGAACTCCAGCGCCTGCCTGGCGTTGCCGTTGAAGTTGAGATATGGGTTGAGACGTGAGGTCATGGTCTTCTCCTGTACCTTTGTTCGAATGAACCTAAGGCTGACGCTACCAGCCGAGCCGCCGCGACGGCGGCCGCGCCGCGAAGAAAAGCGCCGCGAAGAAATTCGCGTGCCCGGCCGGGGGCGGCTGGGGTACCGTCCGGCGAATGGACGATGAGGACGGCTACTTCGGGGAGCGGGTCGCGGCGACGTACGACGACCCGTCGGACGACATGTTCGACCCGGCGCTCACGGACACGGTGGCCGGCCTGCTGGCCGGGCTGGCCGGGCGCGGGCGGGCGCTGGAGCTGGGCATCGGCACCGGCCGGATCGCGCTGCCGCTGGCCCGCCGCGGCGTGCCCGTGCACGGCATCGACCTGTCCCGGGCCATGGTCGCCCGGCTGCGCGCCAAACCCGGCGGCGACGCCATCGGCGTCACCATCGGCGACTTCGCCACCACCCGGGTCGACGGCACCTTCACCCTGGCCTACCTGGTCTTCAACACCATCAACAACCTGACCACGCAGGAAGAACAGGTCGCCTGCTTCCGCAACGCCGCCGCCCACCTGGAAGCCGGCGGCTGCTTCGTCATCGAGGTCGGGGTACCCGAGCTGCGCCGGCTCCCGCCGGGACAGACCGTGGTGCCGTGGCAGGTGAGCCCGGAACGCTGGGCGTTCGACATCTACGACACCGCCACCCAGGCGATGAGCTCGAACTACATCACCCTCGAGGGCGGCCGCGGCGAGTACCGCTCGATCCCGTTCCGGTACGTGTGGCCGGCCGAGCTCGACCTGATGGCGCAGCTGGCCGGGATGCGGCTGCGCGACCGGTGGGAGGACTGGGCCCGGCGGCCCTTCACCGGCGAGAGCCGCCAGCACGTCTCGGTCTGGGAGAAACCCTAGGGTCGGCCGCGGTCCCAGTTCGGCTTGCGCTTCTCCAGGAACGCGCGCATCCACTCGCGCGCCTCGGGAAGCTGGCTCGTCGCGGCCATGACCTCGAGGGCGTAGGCGTAGGCCTTGGCCTGGTCCAGGTCTATCTGCGCGTACAGCGCCTGCTTGCCGATGCCCTTGCTTTCCGCCGATCCCTTCGTGACCCGGTCCAGCAGGTCCCGCACCGCGGAGTCAAGCTGGGCCGCGGGCACCACCCGGTTGACCAGGCCCCAGTCCAGCGCGGTGCGCGCGTCGATGACGTCGCCGGACATGGCCAGCTCGGCGGCCCGCTTGCGGCCCACGTTCCTGGCGATGGCCACCATCGGCGTGTGGCAGAACCAGCCGCCCTTGCCGCCGGGCGCGGCGAAGCCGGCGTCCTCGCTGGCCACGGCCAGGTCGGCGCTGGCCACCAGCTGGCAGCCCGCGGCGGTGGCCAGCCCGTGCACCCGCGCTACCACCGGCTGCGGCACCTGCTGCATCAGCGTCATCAGCTCCGTGCACGTGGCTAGCAGCGAGCGGATCTGCGGCAGGTCGCCGTCCACGACCTCAGAGAGGTCATGCCCGGCGCTGAACACCGGGCCCTCCCCGGCCAGCACGATGCCGAGGACGTCGCTGCCGCCGAGATCGCCGAACGCGGTGATCAGCTCGTGCATGTGCGCCAGGGACAGGGCGTTGCGGCGCTGCGGGCGGTTCATGGTGACGGTGGCGAAGTCGCCGGAGCGCTCGACCAGGATGTGCTCGAAACCCATGGACATCCTCCTTTCCCGCAGCCTACGCGCCGCGGCCTGGGAGCTGAAGACGCAGATCTACGAGGGCGACGTGCTCTTCGCAGCAGACGGGCTCAGGCGGGGCGGTGGACCCGGGCCGTTCGGGATAATCCGGCGGCGCGGACCGGTACGGTGCGTGCGGCGCGCCAGGCTACGGCGGTGGCGGCCAGCGCGGCCAGCGCGGCGGCGAACATCGCGGCGCGGTCGCCGGATACCCCCCCGCCGCGGTTGACGGCCTCGGCCACGGCCGGCAGCAGGGCGGCGCCCACCGCGGCGCCGATCTGGCGGCTGGTGTTGATCATGCCGCCGACCAGGCCCTGGTCGGCGTTGGCCATGCCGCGGCTGGCCAGCACGGTCGAGCCGAACGCGGTGCCGGCCGTGCCGAAGCCGATCAGCGTGACCACGAACAGGACCGGGCTGTAGCCCGCCGCGGGCAGGCGGGTCAGCACCAGGAAACCGGTCGCGGACGCGGCGGCGGTCAGCACCAGCAGCCGCTTGATGCCCATCTTGCCTGCCAGCCGGGGCCCGGTCACGCCCATGATGAAGCCGACGACGCCCTGCGGGGCGATGATCAGGCCGGTGAACAGCGGCGACTCGTGCAGCACCTGCTGCAGGTACAGCGAGAGCACGAGCATCTCGCCGCCGTTCCACAGGCCGAGCAGGAAGGCCAGGGTGGTCCCGTCCCGCAGCCCCCGGCGGTGCAGCAGTGCGGGCCGGATCAGCGGTTCTGGATGCCGGGCCTCGGCCCTGGCGAAGCCGGCCGTGGCCACGACGGCCACCACGGCGGCGGCGATGACCAGCGGCGAGGTCCAGCCGAGGACCACGCCCTGGGACACGGCGAACACCAGCAGGGTGACCGCGCTGGTGATCAGGAGCGCGCCGCGGACGTCGAGCCGGCGCGCGGCCCGGGCCGCGGCGGCCCTGGCCGGGCCGAGGACGGCCGGGGCCAGGGCGGCGGCGATCAGGCCGACCGGGACGTTGACCAGGAACACCGCGCGCCAGCTGGTGAGCTGCACCAGCACCCCGCCGAGAACCTGGCCGGCGACGAACCCGACGGAAGAGACCGCGCCGTACAGGCCGATGGCCCGGGTACGTTCGGGGCCTTCGGGGAAGCCGGTGGTGATGAGGGACAGCGCGGCCGGCGCGACGATCGCGGCGCCCGCGCCCTGCACCACGCGCGCCGCGATCAGCAGCACCGGGTCCTGCGCCAGGCCGCCGGCCAGGCTGGCCATTGCGAAGGCAACCAAGCCGATGACGAACATGCGGCGCCGGCCGAGGAGGTCAGCGGCCCGGCCGCCGAGAATGAGCAGGCCGCCGAACGAGATGGCGTATCCCGTCACGATCCACTGGACTGCGTCGGCGGGCATGTGCAGCTCCCGCTCGATCGACGGCAGCGCCACGTTCACGATGCTGAAATCGAGGACGACCATGAACGCGGCGACGAGGATGAGGGCCAGCTGCAGCGGCCGGCGGCGGGGAGGGGTGGCAGTGGGCGCCTGGGCAGTGGAAGCTGGGGCAGTGGAAGCTGGGGCAGTGGAAGCTGGGGCAGTGGAAGCTGGGGCTGGGGACGCTGGGACTGGCGTTGCTGTGGAGGTGGGTTCGGGACGGTTGGAACGCTCGGCGACGGGCATAATACCAATCAGATACGTTACGGATCGTTTCGGATTGCTTCATGATAGAACCTGCTGATGAACGGTGATATTCCGGGGGGCGGCGCGGCGGGTCCGGGCGGCGCGGCTGTTCCGGGCGGCGCGGCGCCGCGCGGGCGGCCGCGGAGCCAGGAGGCGGACCGCGCCATCCTGACCGCGGCCGTGGACCTGCTGGCCGAACGAGGGCTGGCCGCGATGTCGATCGAGGAGGTGGCCGCCCGGGCCGGGGTCGGCAAGACCACTATCTACCGGCGCTGGCCGTCCAAGGGGCTGCTCGCCCTGGATGCGTTCGTCAACTCGTTCCGCGAGGAGCAGGCGCAGCCGGACACCGGCACGCTGCGCGGCGACATGCTCGCCGCGCTGCACACATGGGTGCGGGCGGTCACCCAGACGCCGATGGGGCCGATGCTGACCGGGCTGATCGCCGAGGCGCAGCACGATACGGAACTGCGCGGGGCCTGGCGCGACCGCGTCCTCGAGCCGCTGCGCACCCAGCACCGGATCATGCTGGAGCGGGCCATCGCCCGCGGCGAGATCCCGCCCGGGGTGGATCAGGACGTGGTCCTCGACCTGTTCTTCGGCGCCGCCGAGCACCGGCTGCTGCTCGGCCACCTGCCGATGACCGGCGACTTCATCGCCGACGTGGTGGACGTGATCCTGGCCGGCATCCGGCGGCCGGGCTAGGACCGGCCCCCGGCGCCGGGGAGCAGCGCCTCGGCCTCGATTTCCGATTTCCGCCAGCCGGGCCGGCCACGATCACCGCGGCCTGCGCCCGGGGTTGGCCGCGGCGGCCTGGGTAGGTCAGTTGGCGTGACCGGGTATTTGCGTTATATCTTGTTTATTGGCACGAACTTTAAGGAGAGTCCGCGATGAGCGAAATCGAACGGCAGGTCCGGGGCTGGTGGGCCAGGCTGGTCACGTGGCTGCGCGGCGCCCAGGGCGGCGACGCCACCCGGCGCGCCAAGGCCGCGCTGCAGGACGTGCGGACCAGCGACGCGGGCCGCAAGGCCGAGGCTGCCCTGCGCGACCTGCGGCAGGGCGAGGCCGGGCGCAAGGCCGAGGCCGCGCTGCGCGACCTGCGCGAGGGTGAGACGGGACGTAAGGCCAAGGAGGCCATCCGCGACCTGCGAGACAGCGAAACGGTCGGCAAGGCGCGGGACAGCGCCCGGGACGCGCTGCGCGACCTGCGGGACAGCGAGGCCGGCCGCAAGGCCAAGGCCGCGCTCCGCGACCTGCGGGGCGACCTGCGAGACAGCACTGCGAGCCGCGACAAGTCCTGACTTTCCGGGTACGGTCCCGGGGTACCGCCGTGGCCGTGCGGCGGCTACTCTGTGGTACAAGGAATCCGGGCGGCGGAGGACGAGGTGCAAGTCGCTATCGGGGGCTTCGAGGTGCTCGCACCGCCACCAGACCTGCACGGATGTTAACGCTAACGTCGGCCCCGGCTGACCGCAGAGCCCCGCGGCGCGCGCGGCATAGGGAGGCACGACGTGGCGTCGTCACGGGGCGAGGAGGCCGACCGCCGGGTGAGACCGTCGATAGCGGGCGGCAACCTGTCCAGGCCGCCGGTCATGGCCGACGTGGCCCGGCTGGCCGGGGTATCGCACCAGACCGTGTCGCGCGTCCTGAACGAGCACCCGAACGTTCGCCCAATGACCCGGGAGCGGGTGCTCGCGGCCATCCGCGAGCTGGCCTACCGGCCGAACGCCGCGGCCAGGACGCTGGTCACCCGGCGTACTCACACGCTCGGCGTGATCACCGCCGACACCATGCTCTACGGCCCGGCCTCCATGCTCTACGGGTTCGAGCGGGCCGCGCACGACGCCTACTTCGTGTCGGTGGCCAGCCTGCCGGCCCTGGACCGCCGGTCGATGCTGGACGCGGTGGACCGGTTCCTCGGCCAGGGCATCGAGGGCATCATCGTCATCGCGACCCAGGACACCGCCGTGGCCGCGCTGGCGCACGTGCCCCCCGAGGTACCGCTGGTCGCGGTGGGCTGCGGCACCCGCGCGCCGGTGACGTCGGTGGCCATCGACAACCGGGTGGGCGCGGCCACGGCGACCCGGTACCTGCTCGGCCTGGGGCACCAGACGGTCTACCACGTCGCCGGGCCGGCGTCCTGCCTGGATGCCAAGGAACGCCTCGACGGCTGGCGGGAGGCGGTGCGCGAGGCCGGCGTGCCGCAGCCGACCGTGCTGGCCGGCGACTGGTCCGCCAGCTCCGGCTATGCGCTGGGCGCCCAGCTGGCCGCCGAGCCCGGGCTGACCGCCATCTTCTGCGGCAACGACGCGATGGCGCTCGGCGTCATCCGGGCGCTGGCCGAACGGGGACTCCGGGTGCCCGAGGACGTCAGCATCGTCGGCTTCGACGACATGCCCGAGGCGGGCTACTACCTGCCGCCGCTCACCACCGTCCGGCAGGACTTCGGCGAGGTCGGCCGGCAGGCACTGAGTACGCTTGCCGACCGGATGGCCGGCGCGATCCTGACCGGGCGCCGGGTCCGGGTGGCGCCCGAGCTGATCGTGCGGGCGAGCGCCGCCGGGCCGGGCTAAGCGCGGCGGCTGAGCGCGGCGGCTGAGCGCGGCGGTTGAGCCCGGCGGCCGGGGACGGCAAGAATGCACTGGAAGGAACGTACGATAAGGCGGACAGATGGATGTTAGCGCTAACAAGGATGACGCCTACGTCGTCGGCGTGGACTTCGGCACGCTGTCGGCCCGGGCCCTCGTGGTGCGGGTGATCGACGGCGCCGAGATGGGCACCGCTGTCAGCGAGTACCCGCACGGCGCGATCGACCGCTCGCTGGACGGGCACGGCGAGCTTCCGCCGGACTGGGCCTTGCAAGACCCGGCCGACTACACCCGCGCGCTGGGCGAGGCGGTCCCGGCCGCGGTCAGGGACGCGGGCATCGACCCGGCCCAGGTGATCGGCATCGCCACCGACTTCACCGCGTCCACCTGCATGCCGGTGCTCGCAGACGGCACGCCGTTGTGCCAGCTGCCCGGGCTGGCCGCGCGCCCGCACGCCTACCCCAAGCTGTGGAAGCACCACGCCGCCCAGCCGCACGCGGACCGGATCAACGCGGTCGCGCACGAGCGGGGCGAGAAGTGGATCAACCGCTACGGCGGCAAGATCTCCTCGGAATGGCAGTTCGCCAAGGCGCTGCAGCTGCTGGACGAGGATCCCGAGATGTACCAGCGCGCCGACCGGTGGATCGAGGCCGCCGACTGGATCGTCTGGCAGCTGTGCGGCACCGAGACCAGGAACGCGTGCACCGCCGGGTACAAGGGCATCTACCAGGACGGCAGCTACCCGTCGCGGGAGTACCTGGCCGCGCTGGACCCGCGCTTCGCCGGATTCGCCAACGAGAAGCTGGCGCACCCGATCTCCCCGCTCGGCGCCCGGGCCGGCGGGCTGACCCCGGCCGCGGCCGCGCTGACCGGGCTGCCGGAGGGCATCGCGGTGGCCATCGGCAACGTGGACGCGCACGTCACCGTGCCCGCGGCCGGGCCGGTCGCGCCGGGCAAGATGGTGGCGATCATGGGCACCTCGACCTGCCACGTGATGAACGGCGCCGAGCTGACCGAGGTGCCCGGAATGTGCGGGGCGGTCGACGGCGGCATCGTGGCTGGGCTGTGGGGCTACGAGGCGGGGCAGAGCGGGGTCGGTGACATCTTCGCCTGGTTCACCGCCAACGGCGTGCCGGGCGAGTTCGCCGAGGAGGCCCGGCGACGGGGCGTGTCGCTGCCGCAGCTGCTGGACGAGAAGGCCGACGCGCTGCCGGCCGGCGGGCACGGGCTGATCGCCCTGGACTGGGAGGGCGGCAACCGCTCGGTGCTGGTGGACGGCCGACTGTCCGGCGTCATCGTGGGCCTGACCCTGGCTACCACCGCGCCGGAGATCTACCGGGCGCTGCTCGAGTCGACCGCCTTCGGCACCAGGATGATCATGGACACGTTCAGCGCCTCCGGCGTGCCGGTGACCGAGCTGGTGGTGGCGGGTGGGCTGATCAAGAGCAAGCCGCTGATGCAGATCTACTCGGACGTCACCCGGCGCCCGCTCAGCGTCATCGGGTCCGACCAGGGGCCGGCGCTCGGCTCGGCCATCCACGCGGCGGTAGCCGCGGGTGCCTACCCGGACGCGCCGGCCGCGGCCGGCGTCATGGGCCGGATCAACTCCGACGTATACCAGCCAGATTCTGCCCGCGCCGATGTGTACGACGAGCTCTACGCGGAATACGTGCGGCTGCACGACTACTTCGGCCGGGGCGAGAACAAGGCCATGTACCAGCTGCGGGCGCTCAGGGATCGTGTCCTGTCCGAGCGGCCCGAGGAAGGGAAGCGAGAGGCGGCCGACCAGTGACGCCCGCGCCGATGACGGCCACCCAGGCCAGGACACCCGGGAGGACAGCATGAACAAGTCTGTAACAGCCGTGCTCCGCGACGAGGTGCTCCACGCCAACCAGGCGATCCCGAGTGCGCGGCTCGCCACCCTGACGTGGGGCAACGTCAGCGGCATCGACCGCGACGCCGGCGTCTATATCATCAAGCCCTCGGGCGTGTCCTACGACGACCTGACCGCCGAGCAGCTCGTCGTGGTCGACCTCGAGGACGGGCGGGTAGTGGACGGGCACCTGAGACCCTCCGTCGACAGCGAAACCCATCGCAGGCTCTACCTAGCGTTTCCTGGCGTCGGCGGCATCACCCACACCCACTCCCCCTCCGCGGTCGCGTTCGCGCAGGCCAAGCGCGACATCCCCGTCCTCGGCACCACCCACGCCGACGCCTTCAACGGGCCGATCCGCTGTACGCGGGATCTCACCGAGGCTCAGTGCGCCACGGACTACGAGTACAACACCGGCCAGGCCATCGTCGACTTGTTCGATTCCCTCGGCGACGACCCGACGGAGGTTCCTGGTGCGCTGGCGGCCAACCACGGCCCGTTCGTGTGGGGCGACTCTGCCGGAGCGTCGCTGAAGAACGCGATCATCTGCGAGGCGGTCGCGCAGATGGCTATCCAGAACGCTGTCGCTGAACCCGCTCGCCGATGCCCCGCCGTATCTGCTCGAGCGTCATTTCCGCCGCAAGCACGGACCGGACGCGTACTACGGAAACCCCCAACCCGGCCAGCCCGGGGAAGAGCCGGGCTCCTGACGACGATCTGGCGTTCAGCGCATGCTGACCGCGCACGACCTGGCCGGGGTCCCGTCCGGCGGCCAGATCTCGCGGCGCTTCGCTGAGCCCGTCCGCTCACCCGGCAACTCGCCGAGGACCTCTGCAGCATTCCGAAGGAGCACAGCGCTGATGACTACACCGACAGCCCAGGACGACTTCCAGGTCTGGTTCCTGACGGGAAGCCAGCATCTGTACGGGGAGGAGACGCTCCGCCGGGTGGCGGAGCAGTCGCGCGGTATCGCCACCACGCTCGGGGAAGCCCAGGCCATTCGGGTAAAACTCATCTGGAAGCCGGTCCTCACCGATCACGATGCGATCCGCAGGACCATCCTGGAGGCGAACGCCGACGACCGGGTGGTCGGTCTCATGGCGTGGATGCACACGTTCAGCCCGGCGAAGATGTGGATCGCAGGGCTCAGTGCCCTGGACAAGCCGCTGCTGCACCTGCACACGCAGGCCAATGTCGCGCTGCCGTGGGCGTCGATCGATTTCGACTTCATGAACCTGAACCAGGCCGCGCACGGCGACCGGGAGTTCGGCTACGTGCTGACCAGGCTGTCCGTGCCGCGTAAGACCGTCGCGGGGCACGTCTCCGATCCACGGGTCGTCGAGCAGGTGGCGACCTGGACCCGGGCGGCGGCTGGGTGGGCGGCAACGCGGTCGCTTCGGCTGGCGCGGTTCGGCGACAACATGCGGTACGTGGCCGTCACCGAAGGCGACAAGACCGAGGCGGAAGCCATCTTCGGCGTCCAGGTCAACACCTGGGGCGTCAGCGACCTGGTGGCCGCGGTGGACGCCGCCGCCCCGGCGGACGTCGACGCACTGGTGGCGGAGTACGAGGACACCTATGACGTCGCGCCCGAGCTCCGGCGCGGGAAGGAGCGTCATCAGTCGCTGCGCGACGGTGCCGCGATCGAGCTCGGACTCCGGTCCTTCCTCGACGCGGGCGGATTCGGGGCCTTCACGACCAACTTCGAGGACCTGGGCGGCCTGAAGCAGCTGCCCGGCCTGGCGGTGCAGCGGCTGATGGCGGACGGCTACGGATTCGGCGCCGAAGGGGACTGGAAGACGGCGGTGCTGGTCCGGGCGGCAAAGGTCATGGGCACCGGCCTGCCCGGCGGCGCGTCGCTGATGGAGGACTACACCTATGACCTGACGCCGGGCCGCGAGTGCATCCTCGGCGCGCACATGCTCGAGGTATGCCCGTCGCTCACGTCGGCCAAGCCGCGGCTGGAGATCCATCCGCTGTCCATCGGCGGCCGCGAGGACCCGGTCCGCCTCGTCTTCACCGCGGATCCCCGGCCGGGCGTCGTCGTCGCGCTGTCTGACATGCGCGACCGCTTCCGGCTCGTCGCCAACGTCGTTGAGGTGATCCCGCCCGCCCAGCCGCTCCCCCGGCTTCCGGTGGGGCGTGCGGTGTGGCGACCGGAGCCGGACTTCCAGACGTCCGTGACCTCCTGGCTCCAGGCAGGCGCAGCGCATCACACGTGCATGTCCACGGCGGTGGGCATCGAGGCGTTCGCGGACTACGCGCGGATGGCTGGCACGGAACTGCTGGTCATCGACGAGACGACCACAGCGCTGGAGTTCGAGAACCGGATCCGCGCGAACGCCGCCTACTACCGCCTGGCACGCGGAATCTGACGCGGCGCAGGCTAGCTGGGCTTCTCGGTGAGGAGGGCCAGGTCCCAGGGCAAGATGCCGCCAGCCGGGGCCACGAACTCGCGGACGGCGCGGAGGACCAGGCCCGCGTCCATGAAGGCCTGCAGGAAGTCGGCCAGGGTCTTGTGGTGAAAGCCAACCCGGCCGCCGATCCTCGACCCGTCGCCCGAGCCGCGGCTGGCCCAGCCGACGGTGCCGTAGCCGGTCGTGAACGTCAGCGACAGGTCCTGCTGCTCGTCCAGGCGGTACACGAACGGCCCCACGTAACACGGGTGAACGCCCAGGTAGGCAAAGCGGCCGCCCGGACGAAGGCAGCGGGCCACCTCGCGTACGACGGCGGCGAAATCTTCCGTGTCGGTGTGGAAGTACATCCCGGTCGCCACGTCCGCCGACGCGTCCGGCACCGGGAGGCGCCGGGCATCGGCCCGCACGGCGGCGGCCAGCCGGGGCCGGGCGAACCGTAGCTGATCGGCGGAGATATCGAACCCGACGGCGCGGTAGCCCGCGTCGTGCAGGAGACGGCCGGAGCGCCCGGTGCCGCAGGCCACGTCAAGGCATATCGCTCCCCCGCCGGGGCCGAGGCATTCCCGGACCCAGGCCTCCTCGTCCCCGTGGTGGAATGTGGAGAAGGTCTCGTCGTACCACTCGGAATGGCCGTCATACCGCGCGATTCCAGGCCTCACGCGGATCAGGCTAGCTCGCCGTTCCACCACGGCCAAAGCCAGCGCGGCGCGTCGTGTTTTATGATCCTGGCTGCCAGGCTCTGATCAGGTCGTCCGGTCCGTAACGGGCATCGACGGCAGGGCTGTCGATGCCACTGCGCGAGACCGCGACCAGCGGGACCGGATCGCCGGTGAGCCGCGCGCGCTGTCGCATAAGGGTCGCTTCGTCGTGCCGGTCGAAGGCTGTGCGGTCATGCCACTTGATCGAGCCGGCGAAGAGCAGGGTGGTCGCGACCGGTGACCGGTCGGCTCCCACCAGGTCGATCTCCACCTCGTTTGTCCGGGTCCAGTAGCCCCCGACGACCGGAGCGGCGGGAAGCTGATCGTCCGGCAGGAGGCGAGCGAGCGCCTCGCGGACCAGCGGTTCGATGGCGCGGCCCCGGTAGGCACCCCAGCCTGACCGGATGCGGCCGAGCGTGATGTCGCCGCGCCTGCGCTCGATCTCCGCCATGTGCGGTTCCAGGAAGCGCAGCCAGAACCGCAGGTAGGGATCGGTGATGCGATAACGGCGCTCCCTCGAGGGCATCAGGCTCACCGGCAGTTCGGCGGACACGATGCCTTTGGCCGTAAGCCGGTCGAGGGCACGAGTCAAGGACGTGTGGTTTATCCCCCCGGCGGCGCGGGTGATGCTGGTGAACGTCCGCTCCCCCGAGCCGATGGCCCGCAAGACGTCACGAGCCTGTACCTCGGTGGGGAATTCCGCGGCCAGGGACCGCTCACCGGAAACCAGAAGCGCGGAGACCGGATTGCTCAGGGCCTGTTCTAGGTACTGCCCGGCAGCGGCACCGCGTGGCCATTCACCGCAGATCAGCGGGAGCCCGCCGCTGACCAGGGCGGCGTCGAAAGCCGACGCCGCGTCCAGGTCCAGCATCGAAGAGATCTCGGCCGGGTTGAGCGGGCCGATCACCATTTCGGTGCCGCGTTGATGAAAGGGCCTGGCGTAGCTGTTGAGCGCGCTCATCATCGACAGATCCGAGCCGATGAGGATGAGCAACACCGGCTTACGGCACAGGAACCTGTCCCAGGCGCGCTGGAGCAGCCCTTCGAAGCCTTCGACCCGGTCCATGAGATAGGGAACCTCGTCGATGACAACCACGGACGGTGAGCCGGAGGGCAGGGCATCCGCTAGGACCTGCAGCGCGCCGTTCCACCCGGCGGGCGCGACCTCGGCCATGACGCCACGGCCAGGGAGCGACGAACAGGCCACGTCGTCGCGAAACTGAGCGATCTCGGCGTCGGCGGAAGCGCCCGCGGCCACGTAGAAGAGCGCGGGGACATCGGCGCGGAGCACGAACTCCTCGGTGAGCGCCGACTTCCCGATCCGCCTCCGGCCTCGCATCAGCAGGCAGCGTCCGGGCTTAGCGGTCCCGATCTCACCGCGGACCTGATCGAGCAGCCGGGTAAGGCTGGCGATCTCATGGTCGCGCCCGACGAAATCTCCCATGGCCGCCTCCAGATATGCGTATCATCAATGATACTAACATCAATGTTAGTATCTTGACGGGCCTGGATCGAGGCGTGTACCTGGCTCGTTCGGTCCCGGAGAGCGGAGTACGGGCGGGGAGGGGCACCTTCCCCGGGACCGTCACTGGCCGGTGACCTGGCGCTAGTTGGCGCTGACAATCTACGGCCAGCGGGGCAGCCCTGGCGACGATCGCCGCCGGATAACAGGCGCGAAACATCTTCGATGCACCCACTTGACCGGATATGCCGGGAAGATCTAGCGTTCTCGAGCGAACGTTCGCTCACATGGGTGCAGGCAGCAATGCAAGCACCGATACCAGGACTCGGCGGAAGGACGCGATGGCGCGGCGGCGGTACGTGTCGATCAAGGAAGTCGCGGCCCGCGCCGGGGTCAGCTTCCAGACGGCCAGCAAGGTCCTCAGCGGCGGTGACGTGCGCGTTTCCGTCGAGACCGAGGAGCGGATCCTGGCCGCCGCGGCCGAGCTCGGGTACCGGCCGAACACGATCGCCCGCAGCCTGGTCCAGCGGGCCACCGCGACCATCGGCCTGGTCGCCAGC
Organism: uncultured Actinomycetes bacterium; assembly: GCA_963722275.1. GTDB lineage: Bacteria > Actinomycetota > Actinomycetes > Streptosporangiales > Streptosporangiaceae > Palsa-504. The sequence continues at coordinate 44,468 of CAVRMX010000036.1, forward strand.
GACGCGACCGACGTGGCCATCGCGCAGGCCTCGGTGGCGGCCGAGCAGGCGGCGCGCAGGAACGGGCACTCCGTCCTGGTCGGGCACCTGGCGGCCGGCGGCGCGGACGGGGCCGACATCGTGCGGACGCTGATCGAGCGCCGGGTGGACGGCATCATCGCCGCCGCGCCCGAGGTCGAGGAGGACACCGAGGTCGCCGACCTGCTCCGGCGGTACGTGCCGTCGGTCAGCCTGCAGGCGGTGCCGGGCGGCGGCGTCCCGCTGGTGGGGTCCAACCACCGGGAGACCGGGCGGCTGGCCGCCGACCACCTGCTCGGGCTCGGGCACACCTCCCTCGGGACGGTCACCGGCACGTTCCGGCGGCGGGTCACCCGAAGCCGGCTGCACGGCTACGAGGACGCGCTGCGTGACGCGGGCCTGGAGCCGAGCGAGGACCTGGTGGCCGAGGGCGACTGGACCCCGCAGGGCGGCGCCACCGCGACCCGGCTGCTGCTCGAACGCTCGCCCAGGCTCAGCGCGATCTTCGTGCACAGCGACGTGATGGCCATCGGCGTGCTGTCCGCGCTGTGGCAGGCAGGGCGCCGGGTGCCCGCAGACGTCGCGGTGGTCAGCTGCGACGACATCCCGTTCGCCGAGTTCCTGACGCCGCCGCTGACCACCGTGCGGATCCCGCTGGCGGAGACCGGGCGGCAGGCGGTCGAGTTGCTGTTGCGCAGCATCGCGGGCGAGCCGGTACCCGAGCGGACGCCGCTGCTGCCGGTGGAGCTGATCGTCCGCGATTCCTGCGGAGGGCGAAGAAAACCAGTGACGAAGGAGCGCCATTGACCCGGATCGCCATTGACCCCCTGGGAGAACGGCCACAGCTCGATCGTCTCGACGCGGCCAGGCAGCGTGTCCGGCAGGCCGCGCAGCGCCAGCACGCGGGCTGACCCTGAGAGCAGGTACCGGCCGGGCCTTGGATCGGTGTCGACCTGTTCCTTGATGGCGAGCAGCTTCCCCAACGGGGTCGGATTGATGCGTACCACCTGATCAGAGTGTCACATAGGATCTCGCGATGCCATCTTACCGACCACCGTCGTGGTGAAATGGTCGCCAGGGTGGTGGTGATCTGGTCGCTACTTGCGTGGTGAAATGGTCGCTAGTTTCGTAGTGATCTGGTCGTGGAAAATCAGTTGCCCCGGCCGGGATGATGTGGCAACGTTCAGCACGTTCGGGCCGGTGCTGGCCGGCTGAGCGAAGGGAGGCACGAAATGTCTAAGCCCGTTGCGGGCGCATTCCCGCCTGCCATGTTCACCGCTCAGCTGAGGAGCCCCACCCATGCACGACTTCTCCGCACGCCACGGAGAGTTCAGTACCCGCCGCGGTAAGCGGCGTTTCGACGACGACGAGCCGACTAGCGTCAAACGCGTCAGGCGCCAGTCGCTGCCGGCCGTCGAGGACCTCGATGCGACCGACGGGCTGCCCGAGGGTGACCGCTGGTCCACCTGGGATCAGTCCATCCCGACCCAGCGTGGCCCCCGCCCGCACCCCGGCTGGCTGGTCACCGAACTGGCCGCCGTCGACACCGAGCTCGGCATCCTGAAGACCGGCAAGGAAGCCGACGTCTTCCTGATCCGGCGCGGCGTGCCCGGGGGCCGGTCATGCCTGCTCGCCGCCAAGCGCTACCGCGATGCCGGGCACCGGATGTTCCACCGCGACAGCGGCTACCTGGAGGGGCGTCGGACCCGGGAGTCCCGGGTCAACCGGGCGGTGGCGAGCCGGACCGCGTTCGGGCGGCAGGCCATCGCCGGGCAGTGGGCGTACGCCGAGTTCAGCGCGCTGACCCGGCTGTACGCGGCCGGGATGCCTGTCCCCTACCCGGCCCAGATCCTCGACACCGAGCTGCTGCTCGAGTTCATCGGCTCGACGGACGGGATAGCCGCCCCGCGGCTGGCCGAGACCCGGCCCGGCCCGGCGGAGCTGGCCGGGCTGTGGGATCAGCTGGTGCAGGCACTCGTCGCCCTGGCGCGGGACGGCCTGGCCCACGGCGACCTGTCCGCGTACAACCTGCTGGTGCACGACGGACGGCTGGTGATGATCGACCTGCCCCAGGTGGTCGACGTGATCGCGAACCCGCGCGGCGGCTACTACCTCACCCGCGACGCGGAGAACATAGGCCGCTGGTTCGCGGCTCACGGCCTCGGCGGAGTCAGCCCCGAGCCCGGGGAGCTGGCCGGGCTGCTCCGTCGCGAGGCGCTACTGTAAGTCGCGGGGCTGTAAGTCGGGCCCTCTAGGTCAGCCCGGTTCGGAGCGGATCGTGACCCTGGGCAGCAGGACCGAGACCGGCTTGGCCGTGGCGTCGGGCGCCCAGGCGATCAGGGACATCTCATGGTCACCCGCCGGGACCAGGCCCAGGTCGAACTCGGCCCGGCCCGGACCGGGCAGGACGACCGGATCCTGGGGGTTCCAGCCGGGTCCGTCCGGGCCCTGGATGCGGGTGACCGCCTGCAGCCGCGCTCCCGGCGGGGCGCCGCTGACCGCGAAGACCACGCGGACCGGCGCGACGAGCTCGGTGCGCGGGTTCGCGGCAGGCACGCCGGCCGTCACCACGTCCGTCTGGCCGACCGCGTCGATGATGGTGGCGCTGTCGATATGCAGCTGAGCCCGGCCGGCAGCCGGCGGGGGCGGGGCGGGCGCGGGCGCGGGCGGGGGCGGGGCGGGCGGGGGCGGGGCGGCGGGCTCCTCGGCCGGCTTCCCGGCGGGGCGGACTCCGGGTTCATCGGCCGGGCTCAGCTGGCTGAGCATCCAATCGCAGACCGGCCGGCCATCCCAGCCGGACCAGACCTGCGGGTTCCGCTCGGGCTCGACCTCGGTTCGCTCCGCTTCGACGCGGCGCTCCCAGGTGTCATCCACCTGGCGCTGGCTGAAGACGACCACGAACGAGGCCGCGGTCTGCCAATCCGAGGCATCCGGCACGATCTCGCCCAGCTTGCTCCTGGCATCATCTTGCCAGCGCGATATCTGCTCGAGGGTGGGCCGCGGCCGCAGGTTGGCCATCGCCCGGTAAAGGACGCGCCGGTCGGCCTGGACCAGACCGCGAAGGTCGGTGACGTGCTGTCGGGCGAGGGCCCGCAGGTGCTTGTCCGCCAGGCCCTCGATCGAGCTCAGATCGTCAGGCACCTGAAGCTCCTCTCGTCTGGTTCGGGGTCAGGCGGTCCTGGGCCCGGTGCGGTGCCGCATCGGGCCCAGGACCGGTCTAGACGAACATGTACTCGCCCTGGCGCTCGTGCCCGGCGACGGCCAGGTGACTGCGCTCGTCCTCGCAGCCGCCGCAGCAGCGCAGCTCGAACTTGGCTCCCACCTGATAGAGCGTCCCGCAGCGCTCGACGGGGATCCTGTCCGCCGGCACCCTGACGCACCTCTCGATGTACAGCCCGTCGCAGCCCTTCCAGTCCGCGATCTGGAGCTCCGACCGGTCCGGCAGGACGTCAGACAGGTTGAAGTCCGGGCCGTCCCCGATGGCGGTGAAACCGACGTCGAAGCACCAGTGGCCGCAGATGCACTTCCAGAGGCGGCCCTTCAGGTAGACGCGGAACCGGACCTCGAAGGGATCCTTGCGCTCGATGATGGTGTCGTGCTTGTTCTTGTCGTCGACGTCGATGATGTCGGCGTCCCAGTAGGCCTTGAGATGCCTGGAGGACAGCTCGATCTCGGTCGCGCCGTCGAGCCAGTCGGGTGTGTCCACCGCGGTTGATACGGATTCTGCCGCCATGAGAGCGTCTCCTTTGCGCAGATCATGTAGCTAGTGGCCGGAAGCGGCCTTCGGGTTAATGATCCGGATCGCCGCTGTGGCGGCACTAAGGACGGCGCATAGGCTGCAGTTATTTTCCGCGAAATATCGCGGCTAAGCGCTTATTTAGCGCGGCGTAACCCCGCTATGGCGCTTAGATGAGCTCACGGAACAGCTGAGTCGTCTCGTCAGAGGGAGGAACGCCGAGTTCGTCGCGGAGGGCGGCCACGCAGACGCGGTACTGGCGGCTCACGAGCTGCTGCTGGTGCTGCGAGGCGTAACAACGCATGAGCAGTCTATGAATAGCCTCGGAACACGGGTCATTGCTGATGGCGAGCTGGCCGAGCGCGGCGGCGTCGGAAAGCTCGCCGAGTTCGAAATGGATCTTCGCGATGTCTTCCAGCGCCTGGTCGTAGAGGTCTTTCAGGCGGCGCTGTTCCGGCAGGTACCATTCGCCGCCGCCGTCATCCTCGAACAGCGGGCCCCGGTAGAGCTGGATGGCCTTGCGGTAAGCGCCGATGACCTGCTCGGGCTGGTCGGCCCGGCGGGCCTGCCGGGCGTCGTCGACGGCCGCCAGGAACTCGTTGCGGTCGATCCACCAGGTCAGGTCGGGATTGAGGATGTAGCAGCCGTCCCGGTACAGGATGGGCTGAGCGTCCTGGCCCAGCCCGTCGAGCGTGTTGCGCAGGCTGTATAGCGCGACGTTGAGGTTGTTGCGCGCGGAGGTGCGGCTGTGATCGGGCCACTGCAACGCCATCAGGACATCGCGCCGGGTGGGCCGGTCCTGGTGGACCAGCAGATACTGGAACACCGCCCGGGCCTTCAGGCTGTTCCATCTCGGCACGCGCAGGCCGGCGACGTGAACCTCAAGCGGCCCGAGCGCCGACGCCGCTATGTCCGCTTCCGGCACCGCAGCGGCCGGCGCCGGATACCCGGCCGCCGGTGCCGCCGGCGCGGGTACAGGCACGAGCACGGGTCGTGGCTCGGGTGCGGCCTGCTCGAGTCTTTCCGCGACGGGTCGCGGGCCGGCCCGGCTGCGGCGGAACATCTCACGAAGCTGGCCGGGACGCCGCCTGCTCTTCGCCGCCGACGCTTCCAGCAGGGCGTCGACGCGCTGATTGATCTCCCGCTCGACGAGGCGGCAGCAGCGGGCGGCGGCCTCGAGTTCAATGGCGACGCGCTGGTGCTCGGCGCTCCAGAGCCGGAGCCTGCGCACCGTATCCACGCTGAAATCGGACCCGGTCGGGGCATTGCCGAGATCGGCGAGCGCCTGCTCGAACCCGTCGAAGAGCGGATCCCGGGTAAGCCGGCGCAGTTCGGCCAGCGCCTCGGAAAGCGCAGACCGATCCGACGCAGGCGCACCATCGTCCCCGACACTGCGCGAGGTGCGCTGTTCGCCCCCATAAATGCCCATGGCCGACCCCCCAAGATCAAATCTGGAGCAGGGCCGACTTTCTACGCGTTTGTGATATTCCTATATAAAGGTCTCGCATAGCCGTCGTCAAGTTATATTCAGATTCCTCGGCAGTAAGTACCGGGAAATAATTTAGTTCCCGGTACTAAAGAAAACCGCGCCGCTTGATCCGCGCGACGGAATCGTGCCGGATGGGATTAGAACCCGCCGGAAACGGAATCACCGGGCCCAATGGCCCAGCGGGATCACCAGGGCACCAGGAGTCAGTCGTCGGCGGGGACGGTTTCAGCGGACGGCTCTTCGGCCGCCGGGAGGTCCGGTGGCTGAAGCCCGGCGGCGCCGGAGCCGGACCCGACGAAGCCGGACCCGGCGGAGCCGGACCCGGCGGAGCCGGACCGGGCGTGGGCGGAGCCGGACCGGGCGTGGGCGGCCTGGGCAGCCTGGGCGCGAGCCGCCTGGGCCTGGGCCGGAGGCCTGAAGCTGAGGCGGCCGTTCTTCATCACGCCGATGCGCTGGGCGCGGCGGGCCACGGTGCTGTCGTGGGTGACGAGCACCATGGTCAGGCCGCGCTCCCGCCACATGGTCTCGAGCAGGCCGATGATCTCGTCCCTGGTGTCCTCGTCGAGGTTGCCGGTCGGCTCGTCGGCCAGCAGGACCTTCGGCTCCTTGACCAGGGCCCGGGCGATGGCCACCCGCTGCTGCTGGCCGCCGGACAGCTCGCCGGGCACGTGCCGCAGCCGGTCGCCGAGGCCGACGGCGTCCAGGGCGACCGCGGCCCGCTGCCGCCGCGCGGCCGCGGATACGTGCAGCGGGACCAGCGCGGCCTCGACGTTCTCCTGCGCGGACAGGGTCGGCACCAGGTTGAAGGTCTGGAACACGAAGCCGATGGAGGCGGCCCGCACCCTGGTTACCTCGGCCTCGCGTAGCTGCGCGAGGTCACGGCCGTCGAAGTCGACGATGCCGCTGGACGGCCGGTCCAGCCCGCCGAGGATCTGCAGCAGCGTCGACTTGCCGTGCCCGGTCGGTCCCTGAATGGCCAGCCATTCGCCGTCCTCCACCACGAGGTCCACCCCGCGCAGCGCGGCGACGGTCTCGCGGCCCTTGACGTACTTCTTGGTTACTTCGGAGAGCTTGTACATGTCGTTTCCTCCCTCACGCGACCTTGGCCAGGGCCGCCGCGGGACGCAGCCGCGCGGCCCGCCAGCCGCCGAAGATCCCGGCGATGATGCCGCCCGTCACGGCCAGCACGACCGCGAGCAGGATCACATTGATGCTCACCGCGGCGGACAGGTGCACCCCCACCGTGTGGCTGGCCGGCGCGGCGCGGCGGAACGTGCCGCCCCCGCCGCCGCCAGCACCGCCGAAACCACCGCCGCCGGCACCACCGAAGCCGCCGGCCCCGCCGCCGGTACCACCAGTGCCGCCAGTACCGCCAGCCGCGCCGCCGAAGCCGAACTGCCTGGCCCCGCCCGGCGTAGCCGAGCCGGTGGTCTGCCCGACCACGGCGGACAGCTTGGGTGACAGCCTGGAGACCATTTCTGCGCCGGCCAGGCCGAGCCCGACGCCGATCGCACCGCCGATGATGCCGAGGGTGACGGTTTCGCCCATCACCTGGCCGATGATGCGGCGGCTCTTCCAGCCGAGCGCCTTCAGCGTGCCGAACTCACGCACCCGGCGCGACACCGCCGCCATCGTCAGCAGGCTGGCCAGCAGGAACGCGGCGACGAGGACGGCCAGCGCGAGCCACTTGCCGAGGTTGTTGGCCAGGCTGGAGGCGCTGGACAGCGAGCCGGTGACCTCGCTGGCCAGGTCGCTCGAGGTGGTCACGGTCTCCGCGGGCAGCGCCTTGGCGATCTCGGCGGAGACGGTGCTGATGGCCGACGAACTGCTGGCCGCGACGTAGATGGTGTTCACGTCGTTCTTCATGTTGGCCAGCTTCTGCGCCACCGCGAGCGGGATGTACACGTCCGAGGGGTTGTCACCCGCAGGCTCGCTGACGATCCCGATCACCTTGAAGTTGGTCGTGGTGCCGGTGCTGTCGCCGATGGCGATCGTGGACCCGGTCGTCAGCTTGTTCTGCGTAGCGTACGAGGCGTCCACCAGCGCGACATCGGAGGACGCGTCCGAGGCGGCGAAGGTGCGGCCGGCGCTGAGCTTGCCCGAGCTGAGCGGGCCGAGCTCGCCGCCGCCGATGTCCACCCCGTCAACGCCGAAGCTGCTGGTGCTGAAGCTGGCGCGGAAGCTCTGGCCGGCGGAACCAGAGCCCGAGCCAGAGCCGGAGCCTGCGCCGCCGAAACCGCCGCTGCCGCCGTTGACGTTGATGGCCGGCACGGTGCCGCTGAGCGTCCGGTCGTTCAGGGTCAGCCCCCCGGCCGCCGCCGACACCTCGTGCAGGCCGGCCACCGTGCTGACCGAGGACGTGCCGATCGAGGCGAGCGTCGGGCCCGCCGCGAGCGTGCTGGTGTCGATCTTGGTACCGGCCGCGGGCCGCTTGCTGGTGCCGGTCCGGAAGCCGAACCCGAACGAGCCCGGGGTGAACGACCCGGCCGTCGGCGTCTTGGTCACGGTGATGTCGGTGCCCACGCCGTACAGCGCGTGCAGCACGGTGCCCTGGGCGTTCTTGACGCCGGCCGACGCCGCCGTCACGGTGATCACCAGGCCCACGCCCAGGGCGAGGCCGAGCACGATGAAGACGGCCTGGCGCATGCGGCGGCGAAGCTCACGCCGCAGATAGGTGAAGAACATTCTGCACTCCTGGGGGAAGGACCGCCGTCCGCACAGATGGCGGCGCGGCCGCCCCGGGAGCGAACGCCGCGCCGATTCAGAGCTTGACCGTGTTACCTGAGCGAGTGCTGAACGGAACCTTCGGGATTCCCCCGACCCGAAAGGCGGGTCCCCGGCTTACCGGGAAACCCGCCCCTTTACACATGACACCTAACCGCCGCCAGGGTTATCCGCGCGCCGCCGGGGGCTGGCCCGCGCTGCGGCCGCCTCCGGGCTCATGGGGCCTGTGATGCCAGCCGGACCAGGCGTGGCTCCTGGGACATCCGCCCGGCGTCCCGGTCCCCGATTAACCGGGAGGATCGGGCCTGCGGGGAGGAACCGGTACCCCAGGGTTGCCCAGATCCTCCCGGTAAGCCATATCCTCCCCGTTAATTCGGCGCAGGGGACGCTCCGGGGCCCTGGCGGACGGCCGGGCCGCCGATCGCCCCGAGGCCGTGGGGCCCGTGATGCCAGGCGGACCGGACTTACCCTAGTTACCTGACCAGCGCCCAAGCGCTCCAGCGCTCCAGCGCTATCCGCGCGCCGCCCTGATCGTCTCGCGCAGCGAGCCCATCGTGGCCAGCACGGCCGAAGGCTCGTACCCGCAGTGCGCCATGCAGTTGGCGCACCGGGGATCCTTGCCCCGCCCGTAGGAATCCCAGTCCGTGGTCTCGATGAGTTCTTTGTACGTCTTCACGTACCCGTCCGACATCAGGTAGCAGGGCTTCTGCCAGCCGAGCAGGGAGTAGGAGGGAATCCCCCACGCGGTGCAGGCGTAGTCCGTCTTGCCCTCGAGGAAGTCGAGGAACAGCGGCGTGTGGTTCAGCCGCCACTTCTTGCGCCGCCCGTCCGCGAACGACTTGCGGAAAAGCTCCCGCGTTTCCTCGACGCCGAGGAAATGCTCCTGGTCCGGCGCCTTCTCGTAGGCATAGGCCGGCGAGATCTGCATCTGGTCGATGCCGAGGTCGTCGTTCAGGTAGTTCAGCACCTCGATAATCGTCTGCGGGGTGTCGGTGTTGAAGAACGTAGTGTTCGTGTTCACCTTGAACCCGCGCGACTTCGCCAGCTTGATCGCGGCGACCGCCTCGTCGAACACGCCTTCCTTGCAGACGGACTCGTCGTGCCGCTCGCGCAGCCCGTCGATGTGCACCACCCAGGCGAAGTACGGCGACGGCTTGAACTTGTCCAGCTTCTTGGGCAGCAGCAGCGCGTTGGTGCACAGGAAGACGAACTTCTTGCGCTCTATTAGCTTGGCGACGATCACGTCGATCTGCGGGTGCATCAGCGGCTCGCCGCCGGCGATGGACACCATCGGCGCGCCGGACTCCTCGACCGCGGCCAGCGCCTGCTCGACCGGCATCCGCTGCTTGAGTATCTCGTGCGGCTGCTGGATCTTGCCGCAGCCGGCGCACTTCAGGTTGCAGGCGAACAGCGGCTCGAGCTCGACGAGCAGCGGAAACTTTTTATTGCCAGCCAGCTTCTGGCGCATCAGGTAGGACCCGACGCGCAGGGACTGACGCAGTGGCATGGGCATTAGTGCCGTACCTCCTTGGGCAGGCCGAACCGGATTGATTCCGTGGTGGTCACTCGCTCGCGGACGGACAGGGGGCCTAGCCCTGACAGCGCCGAAATGATCTCCTCCACCACGGCAGGAGGGGCGGAGGCTCCGGCGGTCAGGCCGATCGTCGATACCCCCGTGAGCCAGGAAAGCTGGATGTCCGCCGCGCTGTCGATCAGGTGCGCCGGCGTGCCGATGCGCTCGCAGGTCTCCACCAGCCGGACCGAGTTGGAGGAGTTCGCCGAGCCGGCCACGAGCACCAGGTCGGAATCGGCGGCGACCGCCCGCACCGCGGCCTGCCGGTTGGTCGTCGCGTAGCAGATGTCGTCGCTGCCGGGCGCGCGCATCGCGGGGAACCGTTCGCGCAGCGCGCCGGACACCTCCGCGGCCTCGTCGACCGACAGCGTGGTCTGCATCAGGTAGGCGACGCGCTCCCCGTCGCGCGGCCGCAGCGCCGCCACGTCCTGCGGCGTCTGCACCAGCACCATCGAGTCCGGCGCCTCGCCCAGGGTGCCCTCGACTTCCTCGTGACCCGCGTGGCCGATCAGCGCGACCGTGTACCCGTCCGCGGCGAACCGCCTGGCCTCCGCGTGCACCTTGGACACCAGCGGGCAGGTCGCGTCGATCACCGCCAGCCCGCGCTCGGATGCCTCCGCGCGGACCGCGGGCGACACGCCGTGCGCGGAGAACACCACGGTGGCGCCGTCGGGCACCTGGTCGAGCTCGTCCACGAACACCGCGCCGCGGTCCTCCAGCTCACCCACCACGCGGGTGTTGTGCACGATCTGCTTGCGCACGTAGACCGGCTTGCCCTGGAGTTCCAGCGCCCGCTCGACGATCTCGATGGCCCGATCCACGCCGGCGCAGAACGACCGCGGCCCGGCCAGCAGCACCTGGCGCGGCCCGCAGGCCGCCGCCCACCGCTCGGCCACCGGCGCGGCGGCGCGCAGCGAGCGCAGCGCGGCCAGCCCTCCGGAGACGATGCCCGCCACCGGGCGGACCGGGGTGTCGGATACGGCCCGGATCACGGCCACCGGACGATTCCCGGCCGCGGCCGCCAGCGGCGCCGACTCCATGTCGGCCAGCAGCGTGCCGTCGGCGGCCAGGCTGGCCCGCTCGGACCGGCGGACCAGGTGGTCCACGGTGGTGATCCGGCCCTCCCGGGCCGTCAGCCCGGCGCGCCGCAGCTCCCCCGCCAGCAGCGGGGCGGACGCGCAGGTGGCCGTGCCCACCTCGGTGCCGACGACCAGGTCGCCCGGGCTGAGGTCCGCGGTCAGGCCGGCCCCGACCCCCATCACCACCAGCTGGCCGAACGAGCTGGCTTTGAGCTCTCCCGCCCGGTCAGCCGCCCGGGTGGTGCCGTAGCCGGTGCGCAGCACCTCCGGCGTGTTGTCGCTGTGCTGGCCTCGGGTGGCGCGCAGGCCGCGGCGGATGGCGCGGGCCTCGATGCGCATCGGCGCGCAGATGAGCAGCTGATCTGTCATGCGCTACCTCCGGAAACGAAACGGCCTAGGGCGCTGACGGGGAAGGCCAGCCGGTACAGGTGATAGTTGATGTAGAAGTCGCCGGGAAACCCGGTGCCGGTGAACTGCGGCTCGTCCCAGCTGCCGTCGGCCCGCTGCGTCCGTGCCAGCCAGCGGACGCCGCGCTCGGTCGCGGCACTGTCCCTCTCCCCCGCCGCGACCAGGGCGAGCAGCGCCCAGGCGGTCTGCGACGCGGTGGACTCGCCCCGTCCGGCCAGCGCCTGGTCGTCGTAGGAGCGCAGGTCCTCGCCCCAGCCGCCGTCCGGGTTCTGGTGCTCCTCCAGCCAGGCCACGGCGCGGCGGATGGACGGCTTGGACGGCTTCACCCCGGCCGCGATCAGCGCGGGCACCACGGCGCCGGTGCCGTAGACGTAGTTCGCGCCCCAGCGGCCGAACCAGGACCCGTCCGGCTCCTGCGCCCGCAGCAGCCAGACAACGCCGCGCCGCGCGGCCGGCTCCGTGGCCCGCCCCTCGGCGGCGAGCGCCTCCACGATGTGCGCGGTCACGTCGGCCGAGGGCGGGTCGATGACCGCGCCGAAGTCGCAGAACGGCAGCTTGTTGACGAGCTTGCGGGTATTGTCCGCGTCGAACGCGCCCCAGCCGCCGTCCTTGGACTGCATCCCGGCCAGCCAGGCCAGCCCGCGGTCGATGGCGGCCTGCTTCTGCGGGCTCCTGGGCCCGGCGCGGCGCAGCGCCAGGACCACCTCGGCGCTGTCGTCGGTGTCGGGGTAGACGTCGTTGTCGAACTCGAACGCCCAGCCGCCCGGGGCCAGGTCCGGCCGGCGCACCTGCCAGTCACCCGGACCGCGGATCTCCTCGCCGAGCACCCACCGCGCGGCGTTGGCCAGGGCGGGGTGGTCCGGGGGCAGGCCCGCGTCGGCGAGCGCGATCATCGTCAGGACGGTGTCCCAGACCGGCGACTGGCACGCTTCAAGGCGGCGGACAGGACCGTCCGGGGTGTCCTCGGTAATCGTGAACCGGTCCAGGCCGGCCAGCCCGCGGGCCATGACCGGGTGGTCCACGTCGTAGCCGAGCAGGTTCAGCGCCATCAGCGAGTAGACCCAGGGGGGCTGGATGCCGCCCCAGCAGCCGTCCCGCTCCTGGCGGGCGATGATCCACTCCGCGCAGCGGTGCAGGGCGGCCCGCCTTACCGACTTTACCGGTCGGTAAAGATGAAGGGCCTTGTCCAGTGCGGTGAAGACGCGGGACCAGGGATCCGGAGAGGTAGCTGCGCCGACAGAGGTAGGTACGGCGGCGGAGGTACGCGGGGCGGCGGAGACGGGCACGGCGGCGGAGGTACGCGGGGTGACGGAGACGGGTCCGCGGGTGAGGGGGCGCGCGTCGGCGGAGCGGGGCGGGCGGGGGGCGCGGCCGTGCGGGCCGCCCGTCTTCAGCTCGTCGATGGAGATGTCCAGGGGCCGGGAGGGGCGGAACGACTGGACCACGGCGAGCGCGACGATGGTCTGCCGCGCCCAGCAGCCCCAGTCGTAGATGTTGAGCGGGAACCAGGACGGCAGGTAGATCAGCTCGGGCGGGATGACCGGCAGCTCGTCCCACGACCACAGGCCGGAAAGCGCCAGCCAGATCCGGGTGAACACGCGGGTCGCCTCGACGCCGCCCTGGTCGCCGATCCAGGCGCAGGCCTGCTTCATGTGCGCCGCGTCCGGCTCGTCGCCGGCCAGCCGCAGGGCCAGGTAGGCCTCCACCGTGGTGGACAGGTCACCCGGCCCGCCGTAGAAGTTGGCCCAGGTGCCGTCGTCCCGCTGCTGGGACCGGATCCAGCGCGCCGCCGCCGCGATCACCGCGTCGTCGTGGAGGCCGAGGAACTCGCGCAGCAGCAGGTCCTCGGCGTCCATGGTGACGTTGGTCTCGAGTTCGCCCTGCCACCAGCCGTCGGCATGCTGCAGGCCGAGCGCGTGATCACGAGCTCGGTCGAGGGCTTGCCTGGCGACGTCCATTACCACTGGCGGGCCGTGATGAACTCGGCGATCGCGGTCAGCTCGGCGCGGACGTCGGCGGCCAGGTCGATGTCGGCCAGGCTGGCGTTGGCCGCGGCGAGCTGCGCGTCGGCCTCGGTCTCGGCCCATTCCTTGCCGCCCGCCGCGACCACCAGGTCGGCCGCGCGGACCAGGTCGTCCTCGGTCAGCGACGCCGGGCTGGTGAGCAGGACGCGGAGTTCGGCCGCCTGGGGCGTGCCGCTGTTCAGCGCGGCCACGACGGGCAGCGACTTCTTCCTGGCGCGCAGGTCGGCGCGGACCGGCTTGCCGGTGACCTCGGGCGCGCCCCAGATGCCGAGCAGGTCGTCGGTGAGCTGGAACGCCAGCCCGACGTGCGCGCCGAAGCCGGCCAGCGCCATCGCCAGCGTCGGCGGCGCGCCGAGGTGCACCGCGCCGATGCTGCAGGCGCACGCCATCAGCGCGGCGGTCTTGTCGCCGGCCATGTCCAGGCACTCGGCCAGCGTCACGTCGTCACGCTTCTCGAAGGCCAGGTCCGAGCCCTGCCCGCCGATCAGCCGCTGCACCGCCGCGGAAAGGCACCGGGCCGCCCACGCGCCCTGCGGATGGCCGTCCTCCAGCAGCAGGTCCTGGGCCAGCGCGAGCAGCGCGTCCCCGGCCAGGATGGCCGCGCCGACGCCGAACACGGTCCAGGCCGTCGGCCGGTGCCTGCGCTCGGTGTCATTGTCCATGATGTCGTCGTGCAGCAGGGAGAAGTTGTGCACGAGCTCGACCGCCACCGCGGCGGTCACGCCGCGCTCGGGCGGCGCGCCCGCGGCGCGGGCGGACAGCAGGGCCAGCGCGGGCCGCAGCGCCTTGCCGCCCTTGCCGGCACTGGCCGGGTTGCCCGCGGCGTCGGCGAAGCCGAGGTGGTACGCCGCGACGGCGCGGACGTCCGGGGTCAGCCGGGCGATCGCGGACTCCATCGCGGGCCCGGCCAAATCCCGGGCCAGGGCCACACCCTCCGGCATTACAGCAGTCACTGACGTACCCCCATCGTTGAGGTATGAACGGTATGACGTAGCTCGGTCGCCGCGGCCAGGCCGCTGCGCACCGCGCCCTCCATCGTGTCCGGCCATCCGGTGGCAGTCCAGGCGCCGGCCAGCACCAGGCCGGGCCGCAGGGTCGCGGCCTTCGGCCGCAGCGCCCCGCTGCCCGGCGCCTGGCGGAAGGTAGCCCGCCGCTCCCGGGTGACGAAGAACTCGGTGACCTGGGCGTCGCGGGCGGCGGGGAACAGTTCGGCCAGCGCCGGGACGAACTGCTCGCGCAGCCTGGCCGCCGGCACGTCCACGTACTCGTCCGCGGCCGACAGCGAGGTGGCCAGGTACTGCTGCCCGGGACGCCCGTGGTTAGAGGCACTGATGGCGGAGATGCGGGTCCGGTCGAAGACCCACTGCACCGGAGAGTCGATGGCGGCGGCGAACGGGAGGTCGGTCACCGGCCGGTCGTAGATCACGTGCACGTTGACGATCGGCGACGCGCCCAGGCCGGCCCAGCCCGCGACCGTGCCTTCCGGCAGCGTGCCCGGCGGGATCAGCGGCGCCGCCTTCTCGTGCGGGACGGCCACCACCACCGCGTCCGCCGCTATCTCACCGCCCTGGGCCAGCCGGACCAGGAACCCGTGGTCGCCAGGTTCGATGGCAGCGACCTTGGCGCCCAGGACGACCTGCGCGCCCAGCTTGGCCAGCAGGGTCGCGGCCGCGTCGCCGTGCAGTTCGCCCAGCGGGAGGGCCGGCACGCCGATGTCGGCCGCGTTGTTCTTACCGAGCAGGCCGGTCTTCACCACGGTGGCGGCCAGCGCCAGCGAGGCGTCGTCGCCCGCGATGTTCAGGGACGAGACGGAGAACAGGTCCCACAGCGCCCGGCGCGTCCGCTCGCTCTGCCCGCGCGCAGCCAGCCAGTCGCCGAAGCGCTGCGCGTCCGCCGCCGGGTCGGCCGGGTCGACGCGACGCATAGATAGCGCCGGGCGAGCCACCGACATCCGTTCGGCCCGGGAAAGAAACGGATACCGACCCAGGGCCGGCAGCATATGCAGGGGGCCGGGCAGCGCGGTCCGGCGGAGCCTGCCCCGCCGGGGCTGGCCAGCCGGGCCGCCGGGAGCGAGGACGGTCACGTCGAAGCGGTCCTGCAGCGGCGCGTGCTCGGTCATGCCGAGCTTGGCCAGCAGGCCGCGGTAGGCCGAGCAGCAGCCGAGGAAGACGTGCTGGCCGGTGTCGACGATCAGCCCGTCCCGGTTGAACGAGCAGGTCGCGCCGCCGAGCCGGGGCCTGGCCTCGAGCAGAGTGACGTCGGCGCCCGATTCCGCGAGCGCGATCGCGGCGGTGATCCCGGCCAGCCCGCCGCCGATCACCACGACCCTTCGGGGGGCCCTGGGGGGTCGTCCCCCCGGGACAGGCAGAGCCGTCATCGGATCCTCCTGGCCAGGGCCTTGACCGCGACCGTGGCCTTCTCCCCCGCCGACAACGACATCCGGCCGCGCAGCACCGCGGCGGGGTCCGCCGCGATCCGCTCCAGCAGCTGCCGGTAGATGCCCGCCATGGCGCCGGTGCAGGCCGCGCTGCGATGGTCGAGCATGGGCAGCAGCCGCAGGCCGGTGGCGTACCAGTCCCTGGCCCGCTCGGCTTCGAACTCGACCAGGCGGGTGAACTGGGCGGCGTCGGGGTTGTCCAGGTCGCAGTCGAATTTGGCCAGGTCCTCCGCGGGCAGGTAAACCCGCCCGTTCTGATGGTCCTCGCGGATGTCGCGCAGGATGTTCGTCAGCTGCAAGGCGACGCCCAGCGAGTCGGCCAGGCGCGCGGCTTCCTCGGGATCATGGCTGCTGCCGAAGATGCCCAGGGAAAGCCGGCCGATCGAGCCGGCCACGCAGCGGCAGTAGTAGCTCAGGTCCTCGAACGTCTCGTAGTGGGTGCCGCGGACGTCGGCCACGCAGCCGTCGATGAGCTCCCCGAACGCCTGCATGGGAACGGGGAAGTTACGACCGGTATCGGCCAGCGCGAGCAGCACCGGGTCGGCCGGATCAGCCGAGCTGAGGTTGAGGACGGCCTTGCGGGCGGCCTCCAGGTCGGCGATCTTCTGCTCGGGCGGCAGCGTTCCGTCGCCGATGTCGTCGATGCGGCGGGCGAATGCGTAGATGACGGCGAGCCCGCGCCGCTTGGCGGCCGGCAGCAGCCTGATGCCGTAGGCGAAGTTCCTCGCCTGCGTCCAGGTGATCCGCTCGCATTCGCGGTACGCCTCGGTGAGTTCCACTAGCGCCTGCTCACCTCCCTCTCACGTAAGCCTTGACCAGTTCGGCCGCCAGCCGCTGCTTGCGCGGCCGCGGGGTCCCTCTCAGCACGTCATGCCGTTGCGCCCGGATCGCGGCCAGCGCCGCCCGGCCGCCGGCCAGGTAGCCCGCGACCGCCAGCCTGGCCGCGCCGCGGAGCGTTCCGACCAGCGGCGCGCCCTCGTCGAGCAGGCGCGCGGCGCGGTCGACCTCGAAGATCATCAGCTGCCGCACGGCCGGGCCCGCGGTCGGCGCGGCCAGGTCCGCCTCCGTGCAGCCGTACCGCTCCATGTCCTCACCCGGCAGGTAAATCCGCCCGTTGCCCAGGTCTTCGGCCACATCCTGCCAATGCTCGGCCAGCTGCAGGGCAGTGCAGATGCTATCGGAGAGCGCGATGCGCTCCGGTGTAGCGACACCGAAGATGTAGAGCACGATTTGGCCAACGGGGTTGGCGGACAGCTCGCAGTACTGCGCCAGGTCGGGATAAGTGCGGTAGCGGGTGACCTGCTGGTCCTGCCGGTTGGCCTGGATCAGGTCGAGCAGCGGCTGAGCCGGGACGCCGCACTCGCGCACGGTGTCCGCCATCGCGCGCATGACCGGCGATTCCGCTGTCTGGCCTTGATAAATGCGGTCGACGTCGGCGGCCAGCTCGTCGAGCAGGCGCAGCCGGAGCTCGCTCACGCCAGCCTGATCGTCGCCAGCCTGGTCGTCGCCAGCCTGGTCATCGCGGGCCTGGTCATCGCGGGCCTGGTCATCGCGGGCCTCGTCGCCGAGGTCGTCGGTCAGCCGGGCGAAGAAATACAGGTTCGTCAGGTGCCGCCGGTGCCGGGCGGGCAGCAGGCGGAGCGCGACGGGAAAGTTCTCCCCCGGCGCGTTTGCCACCACCTCTTCGGCGCGCGTCAGCGACGGGCGGACGTGCTCGCGCACACCCGTCCGTTCGGCACGGCCGGTACTTCGGCTGCCCCCGGTCACGGGAGTTATTTTCCAGGGAATGCACAAACAATTGCAAACAATGACGCATGCGTCACATGACGGCTACGTCGGTTAACCGTGAGCCGGAACCCCGGTGAGCCGACACCGAGCGACCCGCTCATTACTGTTCGCGAGGTTACACCGGTGTTCGCGCAGGTTACAGGCGTGAAAAATAGTTTGTGCTAGCGAACATCGTTATGATATCGAAAAATACCTGACATAAGCGTCAGTTTTGCCCGGGGCATAGGCTCCTGGCGGCCCGGATTGTCGCTAATAACATGATTGGCGGGGTCAGGATCGCCAGAGCAGCACCAGGGCGCAGTCGTCGGAGCCACCGATCTCCCGCTGCATGGCCGCGACCAGCGCCGGGGCGCCGGTCCGGAAACCGCTGGCCAGCATGCGTTCGGCCTCGCCGAGCAGCCGGTCGGTGCCCGCGTCGATGTCCCGTCCGGGCGCCTCGACCAGCCCGTCGGTGTAGAGCATGAGCGCGTCGCCGCGCTGCAGCACGCCGCGCTCGGATTCGGTGGCCGCCCCGTGCAGGTCCGGCACCACGCCGAGGACGATCCCGTGCGCCCGGGTGAGCCGCCAGCGGCCCGCTGCCCCGTCGTAGTGCACGGCCGGCGGGTGGCCGGCCGACGAGAGCACGTACTCGCCCGACGCTAGGTCGAGCGAGAGGTGCACGGCGGTGACGAAGCCCTCGCTGGCCGCGCCGCGGCGCATGTAGGCGTTGCAGGCGGGGAGGAAGTCGTCCCTGGGCACCGAGCCGAGCAGGCCGCCGAACGCGCCGGAGAGCAGCAGCGCCCTGGTCCCCGCGTCGATGCCCTTCCCGGAGACGTCGACCAGGGCCACCTCGAGCATCTTGCCGTCGCAGAACGACACCACGAAATCGCCGCCGAACGACGAGCCGCCGGCCGCTTGAGCACCAGGGAGGACCCCCAGCCGTCGCCGAGTTCGGGGAGCTTGCCCTGCGCCCGGATGCGGTCTCGCAGTTCGAGCAGCATCCGGTCGCCGCGCAGGCCCTGGACGCCGAGCTGCTCCCTGGTCCGCGCCAGCACGTCGGCGAAGATGGCGGTGAGCACGATGGTGGCGACGATCCCGGCCCCGGCCCGGTCGTCGATCACGTCGTAGATGAGCGCCGCCGCGGCGAACCCGAAGTAGATGCGCAGCGCCCGCGGCCACAGCAGCAGGCCGCCGGCCAGGATCGGCAAGATCATCACGCCGGGCGAGAACCACCACTCGGACAGGTGCACCGAGGCCACCGCGATGGCGATCGTCAGCACCGAGAGGGCGAAGGCCAGCCGGCGGTTCCTGGTGATGAACTGCCTGGTCAGCTGGGTGCGCAGGGAATGCATGAACCGCAGCGCACGCCGACCCCGGCGGGGTCGCCTCGGCTGCGGCGGGCTAGTCATGATGCGGGCACTGTATTCGATCCGGGCCGACACGGGCTAAACCAGTCGCGCCAGCGGGCCATGCAGAGGTACTAAGAACTACATGACCCAGTTTGCCAGCGGCCCGTACCCGATCCGGCCCATCGAGGAGGACGAACTCGATGGCTTCCTGAATGTGGACGAGCATGCCTTCCACGCCTCGCCGCCGTCCGAGGGCGACCGGCGGGTGATCCTCGACCGGTTCGAGTTCGACCGCACCCTCGCGGCCTTCGACGGCGCCACCCAGGTCGGCGTCACCATGTGCTATAGCTTCCAGCTGAGCGTGCCGGGACTCCAAGTGCTGCCGGCCGCCGGGGTGACCTTCGTGGCGGTGCTGCCCACGCACCGGCGGCGCGGCGTGCTGAGCAGCATGATGCACCGCCAGCTGGCCGACGTGCGCGACCGCGGCGAGCCGCTGGCGATCCTGTGGGCCTCCGAGGCGGTGATCTACGGCCGGTACGGCTACGGCCGCGCCAGCTGGCACCTCGGCTTCACGCTGCGTCGCGGCGAGGGAGGGCTGGCCCGTACCGCGGCATCGGCCGGGGACGGACTGCGGCTGCGGATCGCCGAGCCCGAGGCTGCCCTGCCCGAACTGGCGAAGGTCTACGACGCGGCGCTGACCAGCCGGCCCGGGATGTTCGGCCGCAACGACGCGTGGTGGCGGAGCGCGATCTACGATCCCTCGGAGCACCGCCAAGGCGCCAGCCCGCTGCGCTGCCTGCTGGCCGAGGACGCCAGCGGGCCGCGCGGCTACGCGCTCTACTCCGGCGTCGATACCTGGACCGAGTTCCTGCCGGAGAACGTGCTGACCGTGCGCGAGCTGATGGCAGCCGATCCCGCCGCCAGCGCCATGCTCTGGACCGACCTGCTCAGCAGGGACCTGACCAGCGAGTTCCGCCTGTCACGGCGTCCGGTCGACGACCCGCTGCTCTACCAGCTGGCCGACCCGCGGCGGGCCAGGCCGCAGCTGAACGACAGCCTGTGGGTGCGGATCGTGGACCTGCCCCGCGCGCTCGCCGGACGCAGATACTCCTGCCCGGTGGACGTGGTGATCGAGGTCCGGGACGAGATCCTGCCGGCCAACGCCGGACGGTGGCGGCTGACCACCGGCGCCGAGGCGCCCGGGGGCGGCCTGGCCGCGTCGTGCGTCCGGGTCAGCTCGCCGGCCGACCTGGCGCTGGGCGTGACCGAGCTCGGCGCGGCCTACCTGGGCGGCACCAGGCTGGGCGCGCTGGCCGGCAGCGGCCTAGTCACCGAGCTGCGGCCCGGCGCCACCCGGCAGCTCTCGGCCGCCCTGGCCTGGGACCCCGCCCCCTGGTGCCCCGTGGTCTTCTAGGTCGCGCTGGCGGCGGAGCGGGGAGAAGAACACCCACCAGCCCGCCGCCCAGCTGCCGGCGAAGGCGATCCACAACGTGGCGCGGACCCCGATCAGGGTGCCGAGCACGCCGCCGAGCAGGGCACCGAGCGGGATCGTGCCCCAGACCACCCAGCGGACCGCGGCGTTCATCCGGCCCAGCAGCCGGGGCGGGCAGATCGCCTGCCGGTAGCTGACCTGCGACACGTTGTAGACCACGGCGCCGAAGGAGAAGAAGGCCATGCCGACCGCGAAGGCCGCGACGCGCCAGCCGGGCGCGGCCAGCGGGATGAGCAGCTGGGGGAGGCTGAGCACGAGCATCGAGTACCAGATGATGCGCGCCGAGCCGATCCGGCGGCTGAGCCTGGCCGCCAGCAGGCCGCCGGCCACCCCGCCGAGGCTGGCCACGGCGATGAGCAGCCCGGTGTCGGCGGGCCGGATCCGCAGGACGCGGACCAGGAAGACGATCTCGAGCGCGATGCCCATGCTGCCGAACAGGTTCGCGGTCCCGGTGCAGGCGGTGATCTTGCGCAGGATCGGGTGCCGGAGCACGAACGAGAGGCCCTCGGCGATCTCGGCTCTCAGCCCGGCGCGGTCGCCTGCCGCTGGCGGCGCTTCCTCGTGGACGCCGATGGCCAGCAGCGACGCCACCGAGACGGCGTAAGAGGCCGCGTCCGCCGCCATGGCGCCGGCCGCGCCCACCAGGCCGACCAGGCCACCTCCCAGGCCCGGGCCCGCCACCTGGGCGAACGACTGGGTCGCGCCGAGCTTGCCGTTGCCGTCCACCAGCTGCTCCCTGGCCACCACCACGGGGAGGTAACTCTGATAGGAGACGTCGAAGAAGACGGTGCACACGCCGGCGGTGACCGCGACCGCGTACAGCTGCTCCAGGGTGAGCACGCCGAAGGCGGCGGCCAGCGGCACCGAGCCGATGATCAGCATCCGCGCCGCGTCGCACCACATCATCAGCCGCCGCTTGGGCCGCCGGTCCACCAGGGCTCCGGCCGGCAGGGCGATGAGCGCGAATGCGGCCGTAGCCGCCGCGGTCAGCAGGCCGACCTGGAAGGTGGACGCGTGCAGCACCACGACGGCGGTCAGCGGCAAGGCGAGCTGGGTGACCGCGGAACCCATCTCGCTGACCGTCTGCCCGCCCCACAGCAGCAGGAAGTCCCGGTGCCGCCACAGGGTCGTCGCCGGGACCGGTCCTGGTGGACCCGGCTCCGGCGGACCCAGCTCCGGTGGACCCGGCTCCGGCGGACTCTGCACCGCCCCACTGTGCCCCGGTCCCGCCGGGGCTGTCCAACGGTCGCCCACGCCCGGAGTTTGCTTAGGCTCCTCGGTCAAGTGGCCACCTGCCTTCCCGAGGACTCGGTTCGCCCTGGGGCCGGCCCGCCGGCCGCGGCCGGCTGGCGATGAGGGGCGGGGTGGTGCGCCGTCGGCCTTTTATATGACACTGGGGGCAGGACAGGAGGATGCCGTGCCGCCCATGAAGCTGACGCCCATCGCCGCGATGCGGGCCAGGGACGTGTCCCGGCCGCGGGCCGAGCATCTCGCCGAAGCGGAGGCGGCCGAGGTGACCCCGCCCGGCAGCTCGCGGGCGGCCACCCCATCCGGAGCCGCCGCCAAGGGCAACCCGGGTACGGCGGCGGACGGGACGGGTCCGGGGACGGCGGGCAACTCGGCGACAGGCGAGGGAATGCCTACCGGAGACGAGCGCACGGGACGACCGGGCTACCCGCGTCGACGGCGAGGGCCGCGGGACTCCGGCCGACGGGGCCGCTCGTCGCGGTGAGGCAGCGAAGGCGCGCCCGTCCCCCGCTGAGGCGGCTCGGGCTCAGGGGGGCGGGCCGCTCGCCCCGCTGAGGCGGCTCGGGCTCAGGAGGCGGGCAGCGGGGGCAGTTCGCCGGTCTTCTCGTAGTCGGCGATCAGGGCCAGGCGGCGGGCGTGCCGCGGCTCGCCGGAGAACGGGGTGGAGACGAAGACCCGGGCGAAGCCGACCGCCTCGTCGACGGCGTACATCCGCGCGCCGAGGCTGAGCACGTTGGCGTCGTTGTGCTGCCGGGCCAGCTGGGCGGTCTCATCGGTCCAGGCCAGCGCCGCGCGGATGCCCGGGATCTTGTTGGCGGCGATCTGCTCGCCGTTGCCAGAGCCGCCGATCACGATGCCGAGGCTGCCCGGGTCGCCGGCCACCCCGTGCGCCGCGCGCATGACGTACGGCGGGTAGTCGTCGTCCTGGACGTAGGCTTCGGGACCGCAGTCCACCGGCTCATGCCCGGCCGCGGCCAGCCACTCGATGAGCCGGGCCTTCAGCTCGAAGCCGGCGTGATCCGATCCGAGGTATACGCGCACACGGTAAGTGTGCCAGACACGCTGTCAGCCGGAGGCCGGGGATCAGTCGAAGACGGGATCGCGGGTGCGGGACCGCTTCAGCTCGAAGAAGCCGTCGGTCCCGGCGAGCAGCAGGACGCCGTCCCAGAGCCTGGCCGCCGCCTCGCCGCGCGGGATCGGCGACACCACCGGCCCGAACACCGACATCCCGTTGACCGTTATGACCGGGGTACCGACGTCGTAGCCGACCCGGTCGATGCCCTCCGCGTGCGACGCGCGTACGGCCGCGTCGTAGGAGGTGGAGTCCATCGCGTCCGCCAGGCTGGCCGGCAGGCCCGCCTCGGCCAGCGCGCCGGTGATCGTCTCCCGGTCGCGGGGCGCCTTGTCGTGGTGGAGGCGCGTGCCCAGCGCGGTGTACAGCGGGCCGAGCACCTCAGGTCCGTGGGCCTGCTCCGCCGCGATCAGCACCCGGACGGGGCCCCAGCCGGTGCGGATCGACTCGCGATACCGCTCCGGCAGGTCTTCCTTGTCCTCGTTCAGCACGGACAGGCTCATCACATGCCAGGTCACCTCGACCGGGCGGACCTTCTGGACCTCGAGGATCCAGCGGGAGGTGATCCAGGCCCACGGGCAGATAGGGTCGAACCAGAAGTCGACGCGCGCGGGTGCCTGACCTGTTGATTCCTGCACTGCTGGCTCATTTAGGGGCATGTGCACTCTCAACGGCGGGACACCCCGCGCGAATTCCGCAGAAGGGACGAGCACCCGGTGACATCGAACCTGACCCGCGATGAGGCGGCGGCGCGCTCGGCGCACATCACGGTTTCCTCCTATCAGGTGGACCTGGACCTGACCGGCGACGACGTCACGTTCGGCTCGGTCAGCGTGATCAGGTTCGGCTGCGCCGCGCCGGGATCGTCCACTCATCTCGACCTGACCGCGCCCCGGGTCCGCGAGATCACCCTGAACGACGCGCCGGTCAGCCTGGACGCGTTCGACGGCGACCGGATCACGCTGACCGGGCTGGCCGCCAGCAACGTGCTCCGGGTCGCGGCCGACTGCGCCTACTCGCACAGCGGCGAGGGGCTGCACCGGTTCACCGATCCGGCCGACGGGCGCGTCTACCTGTACTCGGACCTGGAGACCTTCGGCGCGCACCGGGTCTACGCCTGCTTCGACCAGCCTGACATGAAGGCGAGCTACCAGCTGGCCGTGACCGCCCCGGCGGGCTGGGAGGTCGTGTCGAACATGGCCGCCGAGTCGAGCGTCCCTGATGGCGGGGCGGTCCGCTGGCATTTCCCGCCCACGCCGGTCATGCCGACCTACATCACCGCGGTCGCGGCCGGCCCCTACCACGTGGTCCGCGACGAGCACGACGGCATCCCGCTCGGCCTGTACTGCCGCCAGTCCCTGGCCCCCTACCTCGACCCCGGCGAGATCTTCGAGGTGACGCGGCAGGGCTTCGATTTTTACCACAGCTCGTTCGGGATCAAGTACCCGTTCGGCAAGTATGACCAGCTCTTCGTGCCGGAGTTCAAGGAAGGCGCGATGGAGAACGCGGGCTGCGTCACGTTCGTGGAAGCCTACATTTTCCGGTCGCGGGTCACCGACTTCGCCCGCGAGGCGCGCGCCGAGACGATCCTGCACGAGATGGCGCACATGTGGTTCGGCGACCTGGTCACCATGCGCTGGTGGGACGACCTGTGGCTGAACGAGTCGTTCGCCACCTGGGCGGGCACGCTGGCGCAGGCCGAGGCGACGCGGTGGACGTCCGCCTGGACCACCTTCGCGCAGCTGTACAAGGCCTGGGCCTACCGGCAGGATCAGCTTCCCTCCACCCACCCGATCGCGGCCGATATCGGTGACATCGAGGCGGTGGAGGTGAACTTCGACGGGATCACCTACGCCAAGGGCGCGTCCGTGCTCAAGCAGCTGGTGGCCTACGTCGGGTGGGAGAACTTCCTGGACGGCGTGCGGAAGTACTTCGCCGCGCACGCCTGGGGCAACGCGACGCTAGCCGACCTGCTGGCCGCGCTGGAGGAGACCTCGGGCCGCGACCTGGCCACGTGGTCGGCCGAATGGCTGCAGACCGCGGGCGTGAATACGCTGCGGCCGTCCTACACGGTGGACGCCGACGGCCGGTTCGCCGAGTTCGCGGTGGAGCAGGAAGCGGCCGCCACCCATCCGGTGCTGCGTTCGCACCGCATTGCCATCGGCCTGTACGACCGCACCGAGGCGGGCATCGTCCGCCAGCTGCGGGTCGAGACCGACGTGGCGGGCCCGCGCACGGTGGTGCCTGAACTGGCCGGCCAGCCGCGCCCCGACCTGGTCCTGGTCAACGACGACGATCTCAGCTACGCCAAGATCCGCCTGGATGAGCATTCGCTGCGCACCCTGATCGAGGACATCGGGGCGTTCGCCGAGTCGCTCCCCGCGGCGCTGTGCTGGTCGGCCGCCTGGGACATGTGCCGCGACGGCGAGATGGCGGCGCGCGACTACGTCAAGCTGGTCCTGTCGGGCATCTCCTCGGTGACCGACATCAGCGTGGTGCAGACGCTGCTCCATCAGGCCGGCCAGGCGGTGCGCCGGTTCGCCGACCCCGGCTGGCGGCCGGCCGGGCTTGGCCTGATGGCCAGCACGCTGCGCGCCCTGCTGCGCGAGGCGCCGGCCGGCTCGGACGCGCAGCTCGCATACGTCCGGTCCTTCGCCGGGGTGGCGGTGGCCCCCGACGACCTGGCCCTGCTGGCCGGGCTGCTCGACGGCTCGGTCGTGCTCGACGGCCTCACCGTCGACACCGACCTGCGCTGGTCATTGCTGGGGCGGCTGGTCAGCCGCGGTGCCGCCGGGCCGCAAGAGATCGACGCGGAGCTGGCCAGGGACGCCACCGACGCGGGCGAGCGGCACGCCGCGGCGTGCCGCGCCGCGATCCCGACGGCCGAGGCCAAGGAACAGGCCTGGGAAACGATGACCGCAGGCGAGCTGACCATCGCCATGTTCCGCGCCACGCTTGCCGGGTTCGCCGACCCGGATCAGCGCGCGCTGGTGGAGCCCTACCGGGAGAAGTACTTCCAGGTCGTCGGGGACATATGGCGGAAGTGGTCATCGGCGATGGCGCAGGATTTCGTCAGAGGCGCCTACACGGTCTGCCCGATCTCGCGCGAGACGGTGGAAAGGACCGATGCCTGCATCAGGGACGCGGATCCGGCCGCCGCGATGCGCCGCCTGCTCATCGAGGGCCGAGACGACGTGCTGCGGGCGCTGCGCTGCCAGGCCCGCGACCGGCAAGCGCAAGCCGCGGGGTGAGCGGGATCGCCTAGACGAGGACGCAGGGGATGTCGGTGTTCTCGTCGATCCAGTAGCTGGCGCAGATCCGGTGGTAGCCGTCGGCGACGATGAGCGGGTGCACGTCGTCGCCGCGCAGCAGCAGGATCGGTGACAGCGGCGCGCCGGACGCGGCCTTGCGCAGGTCGGCCGCGACGTGCTTGTTGTCCTCGCCGAGCAGGGGGAGCTGGCTGGCCCGCAGGATGTCCTTGGCCTTGCGGTGGGTGATGTCATTCCGCGCGGCGGCCAGCTTCCGCCGGTTCTCGGCGGCCCGCCTGACCGGCATGATCAGCGACAGGTAGTCCTCCGCCGCCTGGAAGTCGTGCTTTTCCGGCTTGGGTAGCCAATTGACCATTTGAGGCATGTCGGTCTCTCCCCCTACGCGATGGCCTTGGCCACCGCCTCCCGGACGTGCTGAGGCAGTTGCTCCAGCGGAATCTGGACGGTGGAGCCGGCGGCGCGGTCGGTCAGCTCGGCGTTCCCTGCGGCCAGGCCGCGCTTGCCCACCGTGACCCGGAACGGGATGCCGACCAGTTCGGCGTCGCTGAACTTGACGCCGGCCCGGACCGGGCGGTCGTCCACGATGACCTCGACGCCGGCGTCGAGCAGCGCCTGGTACAGCTGCTCCCCCGCGGCGGCCACGGCGGCGTCGTCCTGCTGCGCGATCACCACCACGACCTCGAACGGGGCGATCGCGGCCGGCCAGACGATGCCCTTGGCGTCGTGGTGGACCTCGATGATCGTGGCCATGGCGCGCTCGACGCCGATGCCGTAGCAGCCCATGACCGGCTTGACCGGCTTGCCATCCGGGCCGGACACCCGGATCTCCATGGCGTCGGAATACTTGTAGCCGAGCTTGAAGATGTGCCCGACCTCGATGCCGCGCTCCACCTCCAGGCCGTGCCCGCAGTTGACGCAGGCGTCGCCGGCCGCCACCTCGCGCAGGTCCGCCCACCGGCCCACGCTGATGTCACGCTCGACATCCACGCCGCGCAGGTGGGTGTCGTCGGCGTTGGCGCCGGTGAACATGCCGCGCCGGCCGCGCAGCGCCTCGTCCGCGATGACCGGGTGGCTCCCGATACCGGGAGGCACCGTGCCGACCGCGCCCAGGCTGCCTGGCAGCGCGCCGAGGGCAGCGCGGATCTCGTCGGCCTGGGCCGGGCGGATGGCCTTCGCGCCGGTGGCGTCGGCGAGCTTCTGCTCGTTCAGCGCGTGGTCGCCGCGCAGCAGGACCAGGGTGAGCACGTCGTCCAGGAAGTAGACCAGGGTCTTGATCTGCCGGTCGGCCGGGGCCTGGTACTGGACCGCGAGATCCTCGATCGTGCGCACCCCGGGGGTGGCGAAGGGCTCGGGAGCGGCGAGCAGCCCGGCCCGTTCGGAATCATCGACGGCGGCCAGCCGGGACGCGGCCTTCTCGATGTTCGCGGCGTAACCGCACTCCGGGCAGACGACGACGAGGTCCTCGCCGGAAGGCGACGGGCAGATGAACTCGGTGGAGTCCGAGCCGCCCATCGCGCCGCTGGACGCGTCGGCCGGGATGGCGGGAATGGACAGGCGCTCGAAGATCCGCACGTACGCGTCGCGGTGCGCGGTGAAGGACATGTCCAGCCCGGCCCGGTCCAGGTCGAAGCTGTAGGAGTCCTTCATGGTGAACTCGCGGGTGCGCATCAGGCCGGCCTTGGGGCGCGGCTCGTCGCGCATCTTGGTCTGGAACTGGTACCACATCTGCGGCAGCTCACGGTAGGACTCCATCTCCGTGGCCAGGGTGGAGATGATCTCCTCGTGGGTCATGCCGAGGACGAAGTCCGCGCCCTTGCGGTCCTTGAGCCGGAACAGCTCGTCGCCCATCAGCTCCCAGCGGCCGCTCTTGACCCACAGCTCGGCCGGGTGCATGACCGGCATCAGGAATTCCTGCGCGCCGATCCGGTCCATCTCCTCGCGGATGATCCCGATCACCTTCAGCCGGACTCGCTGGCCGAGCGGCAGCAGCGAATAGTGCCCGGCCATCAGCTGGCGGATGTAGCCCGCGCGGAGCAGCAGGCGGTGGCTGGGCGCGCCGGCGTCGGCCGGGTCGTCGCGCAGCGTGGGGATGTGCATCTTGGACCAGCGCATGACGCCGTAGTCTAGCGCCGGCGGAAGGTTAGCGCGGATTCGATATCGCTGGCCTGGCCAGGTCGGCCAGTTCGGCCAGGCTGCTGACGTGCCGGTGGCCGCCGGGCGCGGGGCAGAACCCGTACGGGTCCATGTGCACCGGCTGCAGGCCCGCCGCGAGGGCGCCGGCCACGTCGTACCGCAGGCTGTCCCCGACGTGCAGGACGGCCTGGCCGGCCGGCACGCCCAGGGCGTCGAGCGCGATGCGGAAGATGCCGGGGTCGGGCTTGGCCACGCCGACCACGGCGGAGTCGAGGATGACGCCCATCGGCACCGCGGCGGGCGGGGCTTCGTTCTCGTCGGGGACGTAGCAGACACCGACGCGGCGCAGGTCGCCCTCCACGGTGCCGTCGGAGTTGGACACCACGCCCATCGGCAGGCCGAGCCCGGCCAGCGCCTGCAGGCCGTCCTTCACCCCGGAGCCGGCGTGAGCCCAGCCATTGCGCTTGGGGCGCTGGGCGATCTCGATGGCGACCTGCTCGCACCGCGCCTCGGCCACGCCGCACGCGGCCACATAGGTCAGCAGGTAGTCACGCCACCAGGTGCCTGGCGACGGGGCCGTCGCCTGCTGGTCCTGGGCGGCCATCGCCTGGTAGTGAGCTCGCTCCAGGGTGGCTACGTCGGGGTCCGCGCCGGCCGCGCGCAGCAGCGGCAGCACATTGGCGGGTTCGGGGAAGACCAGCACCCCGCCGGCGTCGAGCAAGATCGCGCTGATGCCTGAAGCCACCTCTGCACTATATGCGGCGGCGACGGCCATGATCGCGGGCGGCGGAGGCCGGATCGGCTCCGGCTGTTGGTGCTCCTCCGGCTGCTCCTCCGGGACGGCGGCGTAGCTCACCCGCGATCTTGGTACACCCAGTTGGGGACGGACTGCTCGGGTCCGGTGCTCATGCTGCCAGGCACGGGTGACAGGGCGGCCGGGACGGCCGCAGCGGCAGGCGGCGGCTGAGCCTCCTTGACGCGCTGAAGGTCCCTGGCGATTTCGGCCTTCTCCGCCATGGCACGCTGCGCTGACTGCACCAGTGCCGACCGCTCGTCCAGCTGAGGCGGCGACGGCTTGCTGTCGGCATGAGCGGCGAGAGCCTTGGTGATGGCGGCGAGCAGGACCGCGCCGACCATGGGGATCAGGATCCTCATCCCGCCTGCCATGCGGGGCGCTATCACGTTCCAGGCGCTGGTGGGCTCCAGCATCGTCCAGCCGACGAAGGCAGCCGGCGGGATCAGCAGCCTGATCAGGTCCTGCCAATCCCAGCGCTGCAGCGGTGAGACCGTTCCCCCGGACTGCTGGCGCACCACGGCCGGGGTGGGGCCGGGGCGCCGGCCGGTCACGTACAACGCCACGCACAGGCCGATGAGAAGCCAGAACGCCAGGCGCAGCGTGGCAGGCTCGGTGATCTGCGTCTGGCCTCCCGGACTCGTCGTGGTCACCGCCGCGATGACCAGGGCATGGATGGCCAGCACCTCGGCCGGGACGAGCGCCGCGAGGATGTCGATGTAGCTGTTGAGACCGGGTGGCTGCTCCGACTTGCTGGTACCGCTAGGGGACTTCTCCCGGCGAGTCGTGAGCGCACCGAACGCGACGGTGCTCATGGCGATCTCCTTCCTGTCACGGGGCGGGATGCGCGCGGCCGGGCATGGCGGTCAGGGCGCCATCGGGCTGAACATCTGGCGCAGGCTGACCGGCTGAGCGGTGCGGTCGGCGGGGACGTAGGCGAGCGGGGCGTAGTGGTAAACGACGCCGGCCGGCGGCAGCGCCTGCGGGCCGGCGGCGTCCTGCGGCCAGATGACGTCTCCGAGGACGGTCCGGGCTGGGATCAGCCAGTAGTCGCCGGCCCGGTAGCGGGCGGGCAGGGCCGCATCCTGGGTGCCCGGGAACAGCACCTGGACGCCATCCTCCAGGTCGAGCCAGCTGCCCTCGGTCACCGCGGCTGCTCCGGCGCCGTCCCAGCGCCGGAGCAGCGGGTGCCAGGCCGGGTTGGTGCCGGTCGTGCCGATGTCGCCGGACGGATCTCGGTCGAGGGTGATCACGCAGTTGAGCGCGTCGATCATCGTCACCTGGAATACCGCACGAGCCGGGACGGCTGGTACGTCGTCCGCGACCCGGCTGGCGGAGGCGTCATCGACGATCTCGACCCAGTCGCCGATCTCGAGCCCCGACGGCAGATCGCGGCCGAGTGACGTGAGCGTGACCTCGGCGCCGGCGAGCGCCCCGATGGGGAACACCACCGAGCCGTTCTCGCGCGACCACACGTACTGAGCCACCGTGTCCTGCCCGGCGGCCGCCTTTCCGGCCGGCTGGCCGGCCACCCCGGCGCAGAGAACCTCCACCCGGTAGAGCTGGTTCTCCCGCCCGCGGTACTGCGCTTGCGGCGAGATCGAGCAGATGTCGATCCCGGTGTCATCGGGCTGCGTGGCCCGGGCGCGCAGCGTCCCGGCCGGCTTGTACAGCCGTGAACGCCAGCTCTGCCAGTCCTTCTGGGTACCCTCCGGGCTGGCGTCGCCGGCCGCGGGCCAGACCGCGACCTGCCACACCACCTGCGCCCGGCCGGTGGTATCGGGTCCGTGGATGCCCAGGGCGACCTCGCGGATATCGGGATCCTGGACCATCGTCACCGAGCGTTCCCACACCCGCAGGTAGACGAGGTAGGCGCCGTCGGCGGGCAGCCCGTCCCGGTCGGGGTCGAGGTAACCGTCCGGCTGGGTGAGGTAGGTGGCGCTGCCCGGTCCGGTCTCGGCGAGGATGCCGTCGACGTAGATCCGCCCGGCCGACACGGCGAGATCAGCCTGATTGTCCGTGCTGGTCGCGGTGATGTCGAAGCCGGGTGCCAGGGCCGGGCAGGCGGCAGGCCCGACGATGTCGGCGATGGCGGTGCGCAGGTAGTGCTGCATGATCGCGTTCTGCTCCGCCATGTCGGAATCGAGAACCACTCGTCCCTGCTGCAGGAGCACGGCCGAGTAGTGCTTAGCCGCGTCGAAGCGGACGCGTGAGAGGTCCAGGTACACGGGGTCCTCCGGTCAGGTGACGATGATGATCCCGGCGTCGCAGCCTGCCGGGGTGTACTCGGCCAGCCGCAACGACAGGTTGTCCAGGCGCTGCGGCTGGAACAGGTCGTGGAAGGCGCCCATCTCGGCGCCGTCGTCGGCGCCGCGGGCGATCTCCGCCGGGCAGCGCGGCCCCAGCTGGGCGTAGCCGGGGGTGGCGTAGCGCTCGCTGGTGAACTGGGGGACGACCCGCAGCGGGTCGCCCGACAGCTCGGGCTCGCAGTGGAAGTGCTGGGGAATGGCCGATCCGGGCGCGATCCAGCAGAATCGCACGCAGCCCTGCTGGCGTCTGGCTACCTCGAACGTGCCGGTGATGATGCTGTTGTCCACGGTGCTGATGGCGTGGGGCCGGAGCCGCCCGATCACCGTGGTGCGGCGCATCGCCAGGACCACGTCGGCGAAGCGGTCATCGGATCCGGACAGGGCGAATCCGTCGCGGGCGCAGGCGTCGAGGATGCTGTCGGACAGGAACAGCGGGCTCGGGTCGGCGTGGATCTCATCGCGGATGACCCGGATCGACCCGAGGATGCTGCGCTCGATCTGGACGCACGCCGTCGTGTCGGTCAGTTCCAGGCTCGGCTCGCCGGGATGCTCGCAACTGCAGTCAGAATCGAGCGACCAGCCTGGCACGAGCGTGCAGTCGGTGACGAGCAGACGGCCGACGGCGCCTTGCAGCCGGACGCTGCGCCCGGTGATCAGCAGCCCGTCGAGGGTGACCTGCGGCGGACGCCCCGATCCGGCCCCGGTGCCGGTGATCCGCAGCGCGTCGGGCCGGTTGGCGTACCAGTCGAGCAGCCGGATCACCGGACGGCTGCCGGGGGCCGCCCGTATGGTCAGCCGGTCGCCGAGATCGACGGCGATGTCGAGCTGCTCCTGGTAGGCGGCCGAACCGGTCAGCTCGACGATCGCCTCCGCCGGCGGGTGCGGGCCTGCCTTGTCGGCGGTCCACTGGGTCAGCGCGGCGGTGATGGTCTGGTAAGGCTGGCCGGAGCCGACGGGATAGACGGTGGCGCCGGCGGGCGAGACGGCGCGCGGGTACTCGCCGCCGCCGATGGCGGCGGAGAACAGGTAGCGGTAGCTGACCCACACCCCCTGGTCGGGCGCCGTGCGCGGCGGGAACGCGATGCGGCCGAGCACCGGGTCGACCGCGACCTGGCCCCGGACCGGCGTGTACCCCCAGTCAGTCAGGTCAGCGGGCACGATCTGGGACAGCGGGACCGGCTCGGCGCCGGCCTCGCCGGACAGCCAGATGCACAGGCTCTTGGCCGGCCCGTAGTACTGTCCCGGGTTGTTCTCGAAGGCCAGCCGCCGGACGAACCCCGGCACGTCGGTCTCGTCGGCCAGGTGGGCGGGCGTCGGCTCGGCCACCGGGCGGACGCCCAGGGGGGTGTCGTGCCCGAGGATGCTGAAGGTGAACCGCATCCGGTCGCGGTCGCTGCAGTAGGCCGGGGCGTGCGTGATCGAGTACGTGCCCAGCCGCCACACGAACAGGGCCACCTCATCGATCCCGTAACGGCCGAGGCCGCGGTGCGAGGTGAGCCGCCGGACATCCGGGACGTGCGCTATGTCATCGAACGGCCCGTCGAGCCGGTCGAGCCTGTCACCACGGCGCACGTCCACCACCTGCCCGGTTCGCAGCCGGGCGCCGGTGTCCGTGCCCATGAGCCGGACCGGCTGGGTGAACGCGAGCAGCCGGCGGAACTCCACCGCGCGGGCCGGCCAGCCCGTGACGTCGGCCGCCAGATCCTGCAACAGCGCCAGGCTTCCCTTACGGCGGCGGTTGGCGACCGTGTCGGCGGCGTCACGGCGCGGCGCGATCGCCCGCAGCAGGCGGCCTGCCTCCGGCGTGCCAGAGCCCAGGGCCTGCTCGTACCCGTGCAGGAGCCGGTAGCCGACCAGTTCGCCGAGATAGGGCACCAGCCACTCCTGGCAGGTCTCGATGAACCAGTCGTCGTACAGCTGATCGATGGCGCCGGACAGGATCTCGCGCTGCTCCTCCATCACGGCCAGCAGGCCCTTGAGCGCATAACCGGCGTCCGCGTCGCGCCGCTGGTATACCCGGGGCAGCAGGTCGTACAGGTCGGTCACGGGATGCTCCTCAGCAGGAGGGTCTGCGGCACGCCTGGGCTGAGCAGCGCGAGCTGCGCCGGGCGGATGCCGCGGGCGACGGTGAGCTGCGTCCCGGCCGCCAGCGTGATGCTGGTCAGCTGCGGGTTGAGCGCGGCCAGCTGAGCCACGGTGATGCCGTAACGCAGCGCGATGCTGGTGAGCGTGTCGGCCGCGCCGGTCGGGTCCTGGCCGACGGTGTACAGGACCTGCTCGAAGCGGGCTGGCCGTACGTCGATCGCCTGCGCCACGCCGGACAGGCCGAGCAGCGCGTTGAGCAGCTGCACCGGATCGGCCGTCGCGGGCAGCGCGGCGAAGACGTCCACGTCGACGTAATCGACACCCGGCACGGCCTGCATCGCCGAGACGATCTGGCTGAGGTAGACGGGCTGGCCGAGGGCCTGGCTGGCGAACCCGCCGGCCGCCAGCGCGGCCGCGCGGACGGCCGGCTCGACCAGGTCGTAGCTGTAGGCGGCGCTGACCTTGATCCCGGCCGACAGCACGAGCAGCAGCAGCTCCCGCACCGCGACCTGCACCGGCAGGTACGGGTCGCCCAGCTCGGCCAGGGCGGCGCGCAGGTCGGTGACCAGCAGATCTGACTCGTCGAGGGGGGCGTCGGCGACGCCGGCGATGGTCAGGTGGATAACCTCCCTGCCGCCGTCGGTGAGCGCGACCGCGGCGGCCTGCCCGATGCCGGCGCGGGCCGCGGTGAAGTCGGCGTAGTCCGGCACCGACAGCAGCCGGTCGAGGGCCAGGCAGCGCAGCGCGGCGTGGTCGCGCACGTCACCGGCGGCGTCGCCGTCGGCGCCGCCGGTGGCAGGCAGCGGGTTGGTGACCGCGTTCACCCCGAGCGGGCGGCTGGCCAGCTGGGTGATCTGCCCCGCCGCGACGTTCCCGGCCGCGCCGCCGCCGACCCGGTACGCCGCGGTGACGTTCTCCTGCCCGGTCGGCAGGCGGGCGCCGTGCACGCCGTCACCGAAGGTGACGCCCACGCTGCCGTCGCTGGCGGTGGCGGTGCGGTACACCCGGTCGTTCGGCCCCGTCTGGCTGAGGTCATCGCTCTGCTGCCACGCCTCGCCGTTCACCCGGACCGTCAGCGTGTCCGCGGCGCCGAGCGCGTTGTCGGCCGGCAGCCACGTCAGCGGGCTGGCGGCCGATACCTGCCTGAGCGGGAAGCTCTGCCCGGCCTGCCCGGCGGCGCCGCTGCCGAGTGCCTCGGAGCGGCTCTCCCCCTGGGTCGCGGCGGCGACGTTGCCGTTGATCGTCACGGTGCCGCGCTTGTAGGTGTAGGCCAGCGGCGCGGCGAGGACCAGGACCGGCAGCGTGGCGTCGCCGGCCAGCGACCGGTCGAGGCGCTGCTCGACGCCGCCGACCATGGTCAGCTCCGTGGCGATGATCCCGGACGTGCCGGGGATGTCGGTGCGCTCGCCGGTGATCAGCAGCCGCTGGCCCGGCTGCAGCCCGTCGTAGGTCTGGGCCAGCGTGATCTCCGTTCCGGCCACGTCATCGGTGATCGGCTCATCCGCCAGCGGGACCGGCGAACCGCCGTAGTACACGATGAGCTGGTCGTAAACGGAGGCCTGGGTACCCGCGATGGCCCCCGGGCCGGCCGCGGCGGCGCCCAGCCCGGCGACGACAACGTTGTCGTAGGCGGGCCCGTCGAGGGTCACGCTCGTCCTGGCCACGCGGGTGGCCGGGCCCGTGCTGGACAGCTGAACCGTCCAGGTGTACTGCCTGGCCGACACGATGCGGCAGAGAAAGGTCTTGGTCGTCCCGTCGGCGAAGGTCTGCTCCGACACCAGCCAGCTGCCGGGCACGAGCGAGTCGGACGTGCCGTCGAGCAGCAGCTCGGCCGTCTTGTCCGGCTGGTCGGTGGGCACCGGGCTCGCCTTGGTCTTCAAGGCGATCACGCTCGCGGTGGCCGGCGGCGCGGTGACCGCCTGGCGGCCGACGGCCTGGGCGATGGACCCGGCCAGGCGCGGATCGGCGGCCGCGAGGAGCGCGGTGACCGCGGCGGACTGCGGGTCGAGCGCGGTGCTGGCCGCCTGGGGCAGGGCCGCCGGCGTCGCGGGCGGACGTGACGGCGGCCGGCGCAGCGCCGGGAGGATGGCCGCGGCCGTCACCAGGGGCACGGCCCGGTCGCAGCCCGCCTGGCCGGCTTCCCGGCGGAACTCGCTCGGCGGGCAGGTCAGCGCCTGCGCGAGCTGCTGCAGGTACTCCAGGTCCGGGGCCAGGCGCCGCTGGTCCTGGGCCATCAGGCTCAGCGTCGTCGTGGCCTGGTCGAGCACCGGGGTGACCAGGCGGTCCAGCCAGCCCGCGACCGCGGGCGGCACCCGGCCGGCCGCGATGGCCAGCGCCTCGGTGAGCTCGCGGACCAGGTCCGAGACCGCGGTGAAATCGTCCGCCCCGCGGAACCCGCGCAGGATCGCCCAGACCCCCTGGGCGACCGGGCCGGGCGGCGGCCCGTCGGAGGATGCGTTGTCGACGAGCTCGCTGAGCCGGTCCAGGGCGGCCGCGACGCCGGTCAGCTCGTCCGGCGCGGGCACCAGGTCGACGACGGTGGTTCCGGCCGCGAAGTCCGGCGCGACCGTGCTGATGACCCGCACGCCCGGCGCCAGCGCCGACCCGAAGTCGAAGACCAGCCTGGTGCCGGGCTGCACGCCGAGCGCGGCGCCGGCCAGGGTCAGCTGGCAGGCGCCGCCGGCGGTGTCCGCCGACAGCGCCGACGGCTGGGTGAGCCGCACCGCGAGCTGGTTCCAGTCCGAACGGGCCGGCACGGTCTCTGACGTCTCGAAGGTCTGCGGCAGCTCGTTCGGCCCGGCGACGCTGCGCGCCTGCGAACCCGCCGGGATGACCCCGGCGGCGCCGGGATCCATGGTGAACGCCAGGTATCCCGACGCGCCCACGGCCGGGCGGGGCTGGTAGTTCACCAGCCGCGCGAGCAGGGTGAGCGAGTCCGGTTGCGTGGCGGTGCCCAGGTAACCCTCGTTCACGGCCCGCTCGGCGTAGAACGTGACGATGTCGCCGACCAGGGCCCAGCAGTCAAGCATGGCGATACCGGGATCGTCCGGGGCCCGGGTGGTGTAGCCGGCCAGTTCGGGGCGGCTGGCCAGCCGCGCGATCATCGATTCGAGCAGGCCGCTGTGGGTGCCGGCCCGGTAGTCGAGGGCGTCAAGGCCCGGACGGTTGTACAGCGTGCGCGGGGTGACCGGATGCACCCCCGCGCAGC
Organism: uncultured Actinomycetes bacterium; assembly: GCA_963722275.1. Lineage (GTDB taxonomy): Bacteria > Actinomycetota > Actinomycetes > Streptosporangiales > Streptosporangiaceae > Palsa-504. Next base: position 80,681 of record CAVRMX010000036.1, read on the forward strand.
AGGGCCCGCCGCACGCACCCGGCCCGCAGGACCCGCCACAGCCCGTGCCGCCGGTCATCGTCCGCCTCCGACGGTCAGGGTGAGCAGGCCGTGGTCGGGATGGGCCGCGTCGTTGTCGAGCTGCGGTATCTCATCGGGCGCGAAGGTCAGCAGGCCGGCCGCGACGGCGCCTTCGTCCGGTGCGAACTGGCGTTTGAGCACGGTGACCGCCGCGCCGGTGACCCCCGGTACGGCGGCCACGGCCGCCACGATGACGCTGACCCTGACCGGCGTGCCGAAGGTCAGGTTGTCGGGATGAAACATGCCCAGCGTGCCGTCGGGCGCGATGCCCGGCCCGAGGCGCCGCAGCACGGCCGAGCGGACGTCGCCGGCGATGTAACCCGGCTGAACCTGGACGCAGAGCGCCAGCTCGACCGGCACGGTGATGCCCGTGGCGACGCGCACGTCGTGGCCGATCCGGCGGTAGCGGTGCAGCCGGCGCAGCTCGTCATCGAGCAGCCAGGCCGGCGCGACCTCGGTGCCGAGCGCGTCGATCGCGACCTGCGCTTCGTACCACGACCCGGTCCACCGCAGCTGCGCGCCCGCGCGCTGGACTCCGCTGTGCCGGCCGGCGATCGCGGCGTAGTCGGTGGCGGTGATCGCGCGCCGCAGGTCCTGCCCGAACGCCACCGGGGCGCGCTGCCGGACCACGGCCGCCGGCTCGGGGTCGCGGCCGCCCGCGGCGGCGAGCGGATTGCGCACCGCGACGATCACGTCCTGGTGCGTGGCGCAGAACGACACGGTGCTGATGGCCTCGGCGCCGACGTTGCCTGCCGTGCCGTTGCCGGTCCGGTAGCGAAGCTCGAGCACGGCGCCGGGCGGCGGGGCCAGGCCGTAGCGCCCGTCGCCGAATCGCAGCGTCAGCACCTGATCGTCGTCGGTCTCGCCGACGAAGTACCGGTCGGCGGGACCGCTGCCGAGCAGGTCGCGCCGCGGCAGCCAGGTGTCGCCGCCGACGGCGGCCCGCACGGCCGGCCGGGCATCGCGCGGGTCGGGCCGCAGCGCCAGCGCCGCGGGCCCGCGGAACACCGGCCGCGCCGGGTCGATCACCTGCCCGGCGCCCGCCCCCCAGGCCCAGTCGAGCTCGCGGCCCTCGTCGGCGGCCGTCAGCACGTAGCCCGCGCGGGCCCGGTGGCCCAGGTACCCGAGCCGGGCGAGCTTGACCGCCAGCAGCTGACCGAACCGGTCGAGCAGGAGCCGCAGGGCGGCCGCCGGGTCGGTGCTGAGGGGATACCTGGCCAGCGTGCCCGCGCCGAAGAGCGTGGTGAGGTAGGCCTGATCGGCGGCGGAGAGGGCCGTCTCGGTGAGCATGCCGCCGATGCGGGCGCGGGCCTGCGCGGGGATGCCGGCCAGGGCAGCGGCCTGGCCGGCCGCGACCAGCCGCGGCTCGGGGAACGCGACGTGCTGCGTCACCGGCGAGCGGCCGACCCGGGCATAGGGGCGGTACCGGACGGGCGGGTAGCCGGGCAGGCTGGCCGGGCCATCGGCCGGGCAGCCCCAGGCGCAGCCGGACGGGCAGCCGGACGTGACCGGCGGCGCCGATGGCCACGCGGGCCGCTCGGGCCCGCCGCCGCACCAGTCGATCGACCCGCCGTGCTCGACCAGCACCACGTTGCCGCGCGCCACCCCGACCACCAGGTCGGCGCAGTCCGGTCCGCCGCGTGCGGTGACGCACAGCGGGAACGCCAGCGCGTCGGCGCGGTCCCACTCGACCCGCAGCAGCGGCTGGTCATACAGCGGGTCCCGGTCGGCCGTCACCGAGGTAAGCCGAACGGCCTGGCGGTGCGTGCGGTCCGCGTCCGCCGTCAGCCCGGTATCGGCGCCGCGTATCTCCTCGAATACCAGCAGGTCGCCGGCGGCGAGCTCGAGCCCGGCGTCGGTCAGCACGGCCGACGTCGCGCCAGCCGGCAGGCAGCACTCGAAATCCCCCCAGGTCCACAGGGCGATCTCGTTGTGCTGCGGGTACAGCGTGACGTCCTCGGCGGTGAGCGGCTCGAAAAATCTCGGCGCCTGCGCTGAACCGGAAATCGCCGGCCGGCATGGTCAGGGTCCCGGACACGGTCAGGCAGACGTAGGCACGGGCGGCGCAGCCGTCGTGCATGCGGTAGCCCACCAGGCGTGCGTGCCTCCGCACGGATGTGCGCAGCCGGGCCGTGTCGAGGTAGGCCTCGGTGCCGACCGCGTCGAGGCGGTAGTTGAGCAGGTCACCGGCGTAGGCGAGCAGCTCGACCAGGGTGATGCCGACGTCGGGCAGGTGCTGCTCGGTCCAGTCCGGCATGGTGAGGCTGAGCCGGTCGAGCAGGGCCTGGCGCAGGCTGGCGTAGTCACGGGCCAGGTAGTCGATGACCGGTTCGGCCGGGGCGGCGCTGGCCGTATCGCACGGCGGCGCGCAGTCACCGGGCGACGGGCAATTCTGCTTGAACGAGAAGTCCGCGCAGAAGTAGCGCACATCGAACCCGTCATACGGCTCGCTCGTCGGCCGGCCGCTGGCGTCGGTGGCGACGACGCAGAGCCGGTAGCAGGAGAAGTCACCCGGGCGGTCGACGGTCAGCTGCAGGCAGTCCGGCAGGTCGGGATCCTGTTCCGGGCACGGCTGGAGTCCGGTCACCGTGACCGGGCGGCCGCCGTCGATGCGGAAGCTGGCCGGGGTCAGGCCCGGCGGCGCCTTGCCGAACAGGATCACGGCCAGCGTGCGCTGATCCTCGCTGACGGTGATGCTGTCGATGCCGTTGAGGCCGTGCTCGCGCGCGTCGCCGCGTCGCCGCGGGTCGCCGCAGGTGAGCTGGGTCATCATGCCACCTGCCCGGTGATGGTGGCGGTGGTCTGCTGGCCGGTCGCGGTGATCAGGTAGTTCACGGTGATGCTGAGAGCGGAGTCGTCGGCGCTGACGGTGAGGGAGTCCACGGTGATCACGTCGCCGAGCCAGCGTTGCAGCGCGCCTTGCGCGCTGGCCTGGACGGCGGCGGCGAGTTCGGGACTATTGGGGGTGAAGACCAGGTTGGCGAGGCCGCATCCGAAATCGGGCTGTTCCACCCGTTCGCCCGGGGTGGTGAACAGCAGCTGCTCGATCATGTCCCTGACGTGGCCGGGATAATCGGTGGCCGCGATCCGCCCCCGGCCGTCGACCTGGAACGGGAATCCGATATCCATTCTCGTCATGTCGCCGTCACCCGCAGTTGCATGGCTGTCACCAGCGGCACCGGGGGCGGCGGGCCGGCCACGGTGCCGTCGCCCGGGACCGGGCCGGCCGGCGGCAGGGCCTGCAGCAGCACCGGCTGGCCGCCCGCACTGACCCGGCCGGAGAAGTTGACCCAGCTCACCAGGGTGCAGGGCGGGGCGGCTCCGACGCCAGGGCAGCCGGCCACGGTGATCTTGTCGGCCACGGTCGCGATCGGCGTGCCCGCGACCAGCGCGCGGGCCTGGGCGGGCACGAACTCGACCTGGCCGCCGTGTGAGCAGGTCAGGACGGCCCCTGTGGACAGCACGAATCCGGGCATGGCCGCTCACCCGCCGGTAATCGTGAGCGCGCCGTTGCCGAGGTCGATCCCGGCCGGCGTCACCTTGATGGTCGGGCCCGCGGCGCTCGCGCCGATCTCCACGCCGCCCTCGTACAGCTTGATGTACGCCCCGGCCGGGCCGTGCAGCTGCAAGAGGATCCCGCCCTGCGGGCCGGGCAGGTCCGAGATGAGCAGGAAGTTCTGGCTGGGGGTGCCGAGCACGACCTGCGGGGTGCCCGGCGGGGCGGCGCTGGCCGCCTGGGGTACCTCGCCGGCGCCGCCGCGCCAGAATCCGGTCCACACGGCGCGGTCCAGGTCGCCGTTGACGAACTGGACCCAGACGCCCGAATCGATGAGCGGCACCGAGTACTGGCCGCTGGCCAGCCCGGCGAGCGGGACGGCAGGCTCGGCCCAGATGCACGGGTCGGACCCGAGCACGTCCTCGACCCGGACCAGCAGCCGGCCGTACTTGTACGGGTCGACGTTGGATACCACGACCCCCTTGTAAGGCCCGGAGAACTTGCGGTCATCAGCGCCCATTCACGCCACCACCATCGGGGTCATTGACACCAGGCCGTCCCGCGACAGCGCGAAGCTCTGGTGGTACTCGCCGCGCTTGATCTCGTGCGTGACGCTGGTGACGTAGTACGCGCCGTCGTAGGCGAGGCCCGCGCCCCGGACGCCGACGAGCTGCCGGGCCCTGAGCACGTGCCCGTACCGCAGCACGTCGAGCTTGCCCTGCCCGGTGACGGCATCGGCGGACGTCGACGAGCGGCCCAGCCCGAGCAGCAGGATCTCGCTGACGCTCCGGTCCGAGACGTCGGGCAGCGGTTCATGGCGCAGCGCGACGGCCGGGCGCGCCGCGAGCGGCGGGTGCAGCAGGCTGATGTCCGGCACCGGCACGGCGATTCCCAGCTTGGTGTTCGGCTCGGTGATCGTGATGGTGTACTGGGTGCGGGCCAGCCCGTCGAAACTGAACGACAGCGAGTCGACGTTCGTGGCCGCGCCCATGCCGATGGTCAGGGCCGGCTGCAGCGGGCCGACGCGCACCTGCGGGCCCCAGTAGGCGATGTTCGCGCCGGGCAGCGGCCCGGGGTCGATGTAGAACACGTAGCCGACCTCCGCGGCCATGGCCTTGAGGTAGGCCAGGTCCGTGCTGGACTGGATGGGGATCTGCTGCACGGGATTGGGCACGTCGGTGATGACCGGGGGGACGGCGACCGGGACGATGCCGTACATCGCGTATTTCGCGCAGATCATCATGGCCCGCACGTTGTGCGGCAGCGCGGGGTAGCACATCCGCTCGTGGCTGAGGTCCATGAGCACCGACAGGTCCTCGCCGGTCAGGGTGAGGGTCGACGCGCCGGGCTCGTCGCTCGGGCCGAGATCCTGCCGGGTGATCACGCCGTCCATCAGCACCGACGGCGCGCCGGCGACCACGGCGACGAGCACCACCCTGATCCCCGGGTCGAAGAACCCGGCGGGCAGCAGCGCGCCGGTGATGATCGACTTGCTGCTGACCGCGAACGTGAGCTGAAACCCGCTGGCCTGCCCCGCGGTCGTGGTGACCTGCACCGACTGCAGGGCGTCGCTGAGCGGCGCGGGCACCGGCACGGGCAGCAGGGGCCCCATCATCAGCATGAGCTGCAGGCTGCTAGCCACCGGTGCCCCCCGTGATCCCGGCCGGAAGGGTGATCAGCAGGACGCGGCCCGGGACCTGGGTGAGCTCGTCGGGATCAAGGACGCGGGCGGCGTCGGCGATCCGCCAGGCCTGCTGCGGATCGCCGAACTGGCTCGCCGCGATCAGGTCGAGCCGGTCCGCCGGGCCCACGACGTAGCTGCCGATCGGGGACAGCGTGTCCGGGTCGGGCAGCAGCCGCCGGGCGACGTACTGCAGCGGCGTGCCGTCGGCGGCCGGGCGGGTCAGCACCGGCAGGCCGTAGTAGCGGCTGTTGACTGCGAACATCACGCCTTCCTAGAAGGATTTCAGGCCGAGGTCGGCCGGGGTGCGGGTGACCAGGGCGGCGTACTGGGCCTTGCCGCGGTGGTAGTTCAGGTAGAGCAGGCCGCCCCGGTGCGCGAAGCCGAGGTCGTCGACGGTGAGGACCCGCGCGCTGACCGACACCTTCGCGCGGATCGGCTGGAGGCTGGTGTCGAACGCCTCTTCGGTGATCGTCAGGTCGGTCAGCCGTACCGGCAGCACCCGGCTGGGCCCCAGGACCAGGACGGTGAGCGGCGCCTCGGCCGGGGCGACCTCGATCAGGCCGATCGCCGCCATCTGGTCCTCGGCGAGCAGCTGGCTGACATCGGGATAGACGGCAAGCTCCAGCGCCGACAGCAGCGGGAACAGCCCGTTCGCGGCCTCGACCGGGTTGGCGTCTGGGTCAGCCAGCTGTTCGGCCGCGTCGAACTCCGCGTCCAGCTTGTACGTCTCGTGCGGCGGCCCCTTCAGCCGGAGCGCCTCGAGCCGGTCACCGGGCTCGGTGCCGATGCCCTGCGGCTGCAGCGTCCGGGTCAGCGTGTCCGGGTTGTACTGGAACGGGATCGTCCGCAGGGCCCGGCCAGAGGCCGGGTCGACCAGCACGATCCCGCCGCGGGCCACCCGCGGCGGATCCGGCATCCCGGCCATGTCGATCCCCCCTTACCAGTTGATCCCCGGGGCGCGCGCCGGTCAGGGCGCCCGCGAGGGTGGCGCCGATGGCCTGGCCCGCCGACGCGGCGGTGGCGCCCGCCACCGGGCGCGCCAGCGTGGCCCGCAGGCGCGGTACCGGCATCGCCTGCCGCGCCGCGACCTGCGGCCAGCCGAAGTCGCGCGCGATGGCCAGGCGCAGCTCGCCGGTGATCGCCGCCACGAGCTCGTCCTGGGAGTACGCGCCCAGGCCGTCGACCACCAGCCGGCCGATGTGCAGCTCGATTCTCATGTCGGCACCTCTCATGTCGGCACCTCTCATGTCGGCACCTCTCATGTCGGCACCGCCAGCCGGGCTAGGTCGCGCTGCCGGATCGGCAGCTGAAGCTTGGTGAATTCGTCCCTGACCGCCGCGAGCACGAGGTCAGGGTCAAGGTCGCTGCCGCGGGCCGCGGCCAGGAACGCCGCGTTCACGGCGATGTTGTGGATCATGCCGCCGTTGGCGGGCAGCTCGGCGAGCCGGTCGAGATCCAGGCTCGCCGCACCGGGAAGCGAGGCCGGAAAGGCCAGCGCCCAGATCGCCCGGCGCTGGACCATGTCCGGGAACGGGAACTCGACGATGAACCGCAGCCGGCGCAGGAACGCGGTATCCAGCGCGGAGCGCATGTTCGTCGACAGGATCGCCAGGCCGCGGTAGGCCTCCATGCGCTGCAGCAGGTAGTCGATCTGCACGTTGGCGAACCTGTCGTGCGAATCCTTGACCTCGCTGCGCTTGCCGAACAGGGCGTCGGCCTCATCGAAGAACAGCAGCCAGCCGCCGGCTTCGGCCGCGTCGAACAACTGCCGCAGGTTCTTCTCGGTCTCCCCGATGTACTTGCTGATCACGCCGGCCAGGTCGGTGCGGTACAGGTCCAGGTCCAGGTCGTGCGCGAGCACCTCCGCGGCCAGCGTCTTGCCGACTCCGCTCGGCCCGGAGAACAGCGCGCTCAGCCCGAGCCCGCGAGTGGTCTTCTCGGCGAACCCCCACTCCTGGTAGACCTGCCACCGGTGACGGACCTGGTCGGCGATGGCGTGCAGCAGGCGCAGTTCCTGCTCGCCCAGCACCAGGTCGCTCCAGCCCACGGCGGGTTGCAGGCGCTCGGCGTAGCCGTCGATATGCGGGCGGGTGAGGACGCGGCACCGCCCCCACGGGTCTGGATCGGCGGCGGCGGCGGCGATCGTGGTGGTGTCCAGTGCGAACTGGGCGGCGAGCGCGCCCGGGTCGGCCGGGCTGTCTGGCGGCAGGTGCTGCTGCCAGGCTGCGCGCCGTTCGGCCATGGTGGGCGGATCGATATCCAGCACCAGGCCGTGCGCGTTGAGGGCCGGCAGGCTCTCCCTGGCCCAGACCAGCGCGGGCGAGCCAAGCCTGGTGACGAGCGCGGCGGCGAGGCCGGCGTCGCGGCCCGAGGCGTCCACGTCCACGGACAGCGCCACGGGCGACAGCGCCGCCTCCCGGCGCCACAGCCGCGCAAGCTCGTCGATCTCGTCCGGCGACTGCGGTATCGCCGCTCCCTGCAGCACGTAAAGCTGCAGGCCGGCCCGGGCCGCGGCCGCGGTCGCGACCAGCATGGCGCTCGGGCGGTCAGGGCCGACGAGCTGTACCACCGGCCCGTCGGCCAGGCATCTGGCGACCGGCTCCACGACGCTGAGGTGGGACAGCGGCAGCAGGTGCTCGTCCGCGGGCGGCAGGGCCCGCAGCAGCGGATGCAGTCGGGCATCGAGATGGTCCAGGCCCTTGAGATAGTTGACGATTCGCTCGTCGGTGCGCAGCGGTGAGCTGATCAGCGACTCGCCCCGCGTGTGGTCGATCTCGATCAGCCGCCACGCGCGCAGTGCCCCGTCTGGTGAGAGCGCCTCCCACGCCGGGCCCGGGAGCACCGTAAGGGCCAGCGCGAAGGTCGGGTACGTCATGGCGTCGTTGCCGTGGACGTCGGCGCATAGCCCGCGAATCGAGGGGTCGAGCTCGGCGGCGGCGCACAGCAGGAGGATGTCGCGCTCGAAGCGGCTCAGGCCCACCCGCGGGGCAAGTGAAACCAGGGCGGGCGGCGGTACCCGGCCGGCCAGGTCCTCCACCGCCGCCGCGAGCGCGCCGAGCGTGTCTTCGGTCTGGCTGGGCGGCGCGGCGGGCACCCGCGGCCCGGTCTGTCCGTGCTGGCGCAGCAATGCGCGGATCCAGGCCACCGAAGCGGCGAGGAACTCCCCGTTGGCGACGAGCCACTCGGATCTGGCCATGGGTTCGGTCATCAGGTCACCGTCACCGACTGGCTGGGATCGAAGACGTGGGGACGCGCGGTCCGGTCGGCGATCAGCCGGCTGTCCGCACCGTCGATACGCAGTCGCAGGTGGTAGTCGCGGGCGGGTACCGGGCCGACCGTGAAGGTGAGGTGCGTCGTGTCGGCGGTGATCGGCGCGGCCGGCGCCGGGCTGCCGCCGACGAGCAGGACGGCCTGCTGACCCGCCCGCGCGGCCGGGCTGCAGGTGACGGTGAGCGTGGCCGGGTGGGCGGACGCCGCCAGGTGAGCGGGCAGCGGGCTGGTGATCGTGGGCCCGACGCCGAACGGAGCATCGTTGCTGAGCTGGTCGCTGGTACCGGGCGTGCTCAGCGACAGCGCCACCGTGCCGAATCCGGCCGGGGCGCCGGCCGGGACGGTGAAGGTCACCTCGCTGCCGGTCGCGCTGTCCGGCGTGACCGCTATCGGGCTGGCCAGCACCGGGTGGTTCAGCAGCACGGTGACGTGCGCGGCGGTGAGCCCGGTGCCGAGCAGCCGCACCCGCTCGCCGGGCAGGGCGCTGGGCTGACCGAGTGGCGCGATCACGTCGGTGATCTCCGGATAGCCCACCGATGCGGCCACGACCGGGCCGCGGTCCGTGCTGCCGCGCGACAGCACCGGCAGCGGGGCACGGCCCGCCGTGGTGCTGTCGATGAGCACGACCCGCAACTCGAACGCGGCGCAGACGCGGTAGGGCGCCTGGAAAATCGACCAGAGGGAGTAGATGTCCTTGTCATCGAGCGGTTGCCAGCAGATGCGCACCGACTCCACCTGATGCGCGATGTCGCTGTACGGCGCGGCGTCGGCGAGGTCGGTGGCGGTGAGCAGCGGATGGGAGTGCAGCGCCTGGAGCGCCCCGCCGAGCAGCCGGTGGGCCTGCACGTCGTCGGCATTGGGTGCGTACGGGGTGATCAGGTAGTGCAGGACGAGCGGCAGGGCGGGCTGGCCGCTCTCGCCCGGGGCGACGTTGACCGGCGCGGTGTTGCGCAGCGCGCCGTCCATCGCGGCCTGGTAGAGGAAGACGTTCACCCGGAGTTCCTGCGAGGCCGCGACCTCGTGCGGCGGCAGGGTGATCGCGCGCGCGCCGGGCGCCACGCGTTTCACGCCCGTGTCGACGATGCCGCGCAGCGTCTCGGTCACGGCCTCGATGGCCCGCGCGTCGCTCATCGCGGCCGCCCGCGCCGCTTCAGGTACTCCGACAGGTCCGGGGCGGCGGGGCGAGGACGGCTGGGCCGGCGCTCGGCCGGCGGCGGCGCGGCCCGGTCGGCGCGGATCTCGACCCGGCCGATCGAGATGTGCACGACCGGCTCGGCGTCCGGGGCACCGCGGGCCGCACCCGCGGCGAGATGGCCGGCGGCCGGGCTCTCGGCTGCCCGGCGGGCCGGGTGCGCCGGCACGGCCGGTGCCGCCATGGGGAGCAGCGCCGCCATGGGGAGCAGGGCCGCCATGGGGGCCAGGCCCGGCCGCGGTCCCGGCCTGACCGGATCCGTCCCCGGGGCCGCCGGGCGCGGGCCAGCCGCCGGCGGCGGCGCGGGAGAAGGCGCGGGCGGGAGCGCGGGCTCGGGGCGGACCGGATGCGCCTGCCCCGGGCGGCCGGGATGTGCCGTGGCGGCATCCTCGGGGGGGTACGATCCGGCCGGCCCAGGCGCGCGTGCGGGCTCGGCCGGCGACGGCCAGGACGGCACCGGCCGCGGCGTGCCCGCCGCGGCCGGCGGCCAGCCGCCCGTCAGGTGCCCTCGGACGGCCGGCGGCCCCGCCGCCGGGGCGGCGGGGGCCTGCGGCCCATCCGCAGGCACGCCCGGCGAGCCGTCCAGGTGGACGGCCTCCGTCGCGATGTCGTCCGGCCCGGCCGCCACGCCCAGTCCCGGCTCGAAGAGCGTCGGGAGCCTGGGACGCACCGGCTCCGGGCCGGCCGGGTCGCCGAGCACGCGCCCGAGGATCCGGCTCATGATGCGCATGCCTGCAGGTAGAAGCTCCGCCGCGCCGGGCTGATGGCGAGGACATCCGGTTCGCGCCATCCGTAGGCGGTGGCCAGCGTGTGCACGTCGTACAGCAGTCGGCGGGCGAACCTGTCCACCTCGCTCCAGACGAATCCGGTGATGTCGATGGCTGCCGCCCAGCTCGTTTGGCATGAGGGGCAGTCCAGGCCGATCGTCGCCGCCGCCTGCCGGTCCAGGGTGTCGAGCTGGGCCTCGATGGCATCCAGCAGTTCCGGGGAGCAGTCGGCCGGCCCGTCGACGAGGCACTGCGCGAGCAGCCGGTCCCGGTCACTGCCGAAGGAGCGGATGTCGCGGCTGGTCAGCGCGCGCAGCCGCACGGTCCGCCCGGCGACGTCCACGGTCCGCCCGGAGGCCTCCGCAGGCCGCCCGGCGGCGGGGCCGCGGACGCGCAGCTCGTCCACGTCGATGCGGACGTCGAGTTCAAGGCCGCACCCCGGGCATCCGGCGAGGCCGTCGAGCCGCGGGCCGAAGCACTGCTCGCGCAGCTGGAGAAGCAGCAGGTCGCATGCGCCGAGAGGCAGCCCGGCGACATCGTCGAACGGCAGTCCGCTGGCCGCCGCGGCCAGGATGACGGCGCGATCGGCCGCGGGATGCCCGCAGGCGCTCTCCCAGGCCGACAGCAGCGCCAGCTCGGTGACGGCGACCACCGCTCATCCCGCCGGGTCGTCGAAGGACACGGGCGACGGCGGCGGCGTATCCAGGTCGCGTACCCAGCCCTCGTTCTCCAGGCGGATGTGCTGGATGGAAACGGCGTTCGCGTTCGCGTCGAAGTCCGACACCGGCTGGTACTCAGATACCCAGCAGTTGAAGACCTGGTACGACAGGACCTTCTGGCCTGTCTCGTCGTACATGTCGATCACCAGGTCACGGCGGAAGTCCGCGAGTGAGGTCTCCCGGCCGCCCGACGCGTTGCGGAAGCTCCAGGTCTTGTTGGCCCATTCCTCGAACTCCAGCGCATTCGCGGTCACGCCGCGCTCGAGCACGATGGGGTCGTACTCGGTGCGCCCGGGAAGCTTGAAGCTTGTGGCCGGGTCGCCGCCGCTCCGGTGCTTGATCACCTCGGTGGTGCGCTTCATCCCGGTGATCTTGCTGACGCCGATGAACGGCTCAACGCTGTCGCTGTAGCGGACCCGGAAGCGGAAGTTCTTGTACGGATCCACGCGTGCCGTGGTGGCCATTCTCGTCGTCCCCTCAGGACTGCAGCTGCCCGGCCAGCTGCTGGATGTGGATGATCACGAATTCGGCCGGCTTGAGCGGGGCGAAGCCGACGAGGATGTTGACGATGCCCCGGTCGATGTCGTTCTGCGGGTTGTTCTCCTGGTCGCACTTGACGAGGTAGGCCTCCCGCGCGGTCGCGCCCTGAAAGGCCCCCTGCTTGAACAGGGTGCTCATGAATGCGCCCACGTTCATGCGGATGGACGCCCACAGCGGTTCGTCGTTCGGCTCGAACACCACCCACTGGGTGCCTCGGAACAGGCTTTCCTCGATGAACAGCGCCAGGCGGCGAATCGGCAGGTACTTCCACTGGTCGGTCAGCCGGTCGGCTCCCCGCAGGGTCCGCGCGCCCCAGACGACCGGGCCGATGACGGGGAAACTACGCAGGCAGTTGACCCCCAGGGGGTTGAGCTGGCCGCTATCGGCGTCGGTCAGCGGCAGCGGCAGGCCGGAGACGCCGTTCAGCGAGGCGTCGGTTCCGGCCGGCGCCTTCCACACTCCGCGCTGGACGTCGGTGCGGGCGGCGACACCCGCCACCGTGCCGCACGGGGGCAGCGAGATGGTGATGCCGTTCTGCGAGGGATCGGCGATCTGCACGTCGGGGAAATACACGGCGGCGTTCTTGGCCGAGTCGCCGCTGACCGGCGGCGTGGCCATCCCGGCCACCGCGTTGGCCACCGTCGACCAGGCGCCCGGCGGGTCGACGAGCAGGATCGCGCGGCGGTCGACGCACAAGTCCGCCGCGGCGGCCAGGACCGTCGGCGGCGCACCGGGCAGGCAGAGCAGGTTGAAGATGTCGGTCTTGTAGAGCTGATAGATGCCGAGCTTGTCCGCCAGGCCGGTCGCGCCGCCCTGGTAGTCGCCCAGGTCGAGGGCGCTGCCGGGCTTGCCGCTGCCGATGGTGGCCTTGGTGTACCTGTCCGGCTTGGCGTCGGAGAACGGATTCTGATCGGGATCGGCGGCGGTAATGTCCGCGTTCGCGGTCGGCGCCTGGTTCAGGACGGGATTCTGGGCCGGCACCGCGATGAGCGCCGAGGCACTGAGCATCTTGTCCAGTGATTGCGGATCGGATGGGTCCGTGCTGATGTTCAGGTACCGCTCGAGCACGCCCGTCCCGGTGTCCAGCACGCTGAGGTTGTAGGTCGTCGCGCCCTTGCCGCCCGGGGGCGGCCCGACGGCGGTCTGGTAGTCGACCCGGACCCTCAGCGCGTCTCCCCAGGCCCCCGGGCCGATGGCGACGAGCGGCACGTCTCCGCCCAGGTTGATCTTGGATGGGGCGGCGTCGCTGTGCGCCAGCCGGACCACCTCGGCCTCGCTGCCCCCGTTGAGATAGAACTGGTAGACCGCGTAGCTCAGCGGGCTGTCGCTGGAGACGCCGCCGAACGTCCGCTGGAAATCGCCGAAGCTGCTGATGTGGACGGGCCCGCTGACAGGCCCGCGCGACGCCGCGCCGACGAACGCGGCGATCGAGGTGGGCACTCCGGTTATCGTGTGGACCGAGCTGGTCAGCTCGTCGATGTACACGCCGGGATAGGTGGGGCTGATCGGCATGTCCGCGTTCCTTTGCGCTCGGTGCGGTGGCGTACTGCAGTCTCACCTAAGCGGCGTCACCGGGCCGTCACGGCTCCATCACCTGCCGGGATGGCCCGGGCCGGTGACGCCGCCGTGACGGCCCGCCAGGTAAACCGGGCGCAAGCCCGAGTGACCGAGGAACATGCGATGATCACCACCCATGCCCGGCGCCATGGCCCGGCCTGAGCCGCCCAGGGTGGCGGTATGCGTCCTGCGTGTCGAGAGCCGGGGTGAAGCCGGAATCCTGATCACGATCACGACCACATCCGATGTTCAGCTGACGGTCCCTGGCCGGACGCAGACAGCAGCAGGGGCCGAAGAGGCGCTCGCCCTGGTGGCCCGTTTCCTGCACGAGTACGAACGCCGCGAAAAACGCGGCTAAAGCGGCTAAGAAGGCGCCATGACGCCTGCCGCGGCTCGGTGCCTGGTGACGATCGGGTGACGATGCGGTCATACGGTCGCCGTATCGGCGCCGTAACCTGGGGGGTCACCGATGTCACGCACTCTGGCCAGTTCCCTCCTGTCCCGTCTGGATCTCGCGGATGTCCCCGCGGTCCTGCTCTTCGGGGGCCCCTACGTGATGCTCGACGGCGCCCGGCTTGAGGTGCCGGATGGCTCCAAGAGCCTGCTCGTTTTCGTCGCGCTCAGCACCGGGAAGGTCGATCGTCGCGTCGCGGCGGGCTCGCTCTGGCCCCTCGGGGACGAGGACCGGGCGGGAGGCAACCTGCGCTCCGCACTCTGGCGGCTGAAATGCGCGGGGATTGACCTGCTCGAGAGCGATAAGCGGAGCCTGATGCTGCGCCCGGGAACGGTGGTCGACGTCAGCATCGTCTGCGAATGGGCCGCGCGCCTCGTGGACGGATCGGCGAGCCAGGCCGACCTGCGCGCCGTGAACTGGCGCAGTGACGCAATGGACCTGTTGCCGGGCTGGTATGACGACTGGATCATCTTCGAACGCGAGCGCATCCGGCAGCGGTTGCTGCACGCGCTGGAAATCCTGTCGCGGCGTCTTGTCACAGCCGGCCGGTACGCCGAGGGGATCGAAGCGGCGCTGTCGGCGGTAAGCGCCGATCCGCTCAGGGAGAGCGCGAGCCGGGTACTGATAGAAGCGCATCTGGCGGAGGGAAACCTGGTCGAGGCCCGGCGGGCCTACCAGCGTTACCGCGACATCGTCCGCCGCGAGCTCGGCGTCGAGCCGGGCCCGGAACTGACCAGGCTGGGATCCCGCTCCAGCCTGCCAGGCGGCCGCGAGGCCAGGCCGGCGAGCCGGGCGGACCGGGCGGCCATGCTCTCGTGATGAGCCGCCGACGCCAAGCCGGCCGGGAGCGCTAGCTCGCCGCGTTCGCTCATACGGGGCTATCGCCTGCCTCACGTGGCTCGCACGCCCCGCCCGGCCCTCCGCGTCCGGCCTGCGCGCGGTCCTGCCCCCGGGCCTAACCGGCACGATGGAGCATCGATGTCGCTGCGACGACAACGATGGAACATCGTGGTCGTTTGCCGGGGGGCAGGCTGGGACGGATCCAGGGACGGGCGAGGCTTACGGGGCATGCGGGAAAGCGGTGGCCGGGGCTGGGTGCGGGCATGGCCTGGGTGCAAGCGGGGGCCGTTGCGACAGCCTCCATGGCGGCTGTTTTGATCCATGATGACGGGATCAGGCGGGGCCAGGGGTGACGAGGCCGGATTCGTAGGCGTAGATGACGGCCTGGACGCGGTCGCGCAGGCCCAGCTTCTGCAGGATCTTGGCCACGTGGGTCTTGGCGGTCGCCTCGCTGATCACCAGCTCGCGGCAGATCTCCGGATTGGACAGGCCACGGATGAGCAGGTCGAGCACCTCGCGCTCGCGCGGGGTGAGCTCGCCGACCGCGCGCGGGACGGCGGGCTGACGCCGGGCCGGGACCCTGGTGAACTCCTCGATGACCGCGCGGGTGACGGCCGGGGCGAGCAGGGCGTCGCCGCTGGCCACGATGCGGACCGCCGCGGCGATCTCCTCCGGCGGCGCGTCCTTGAGCATGAATCCGCTCGCGCCGGCCCGCAGGGCGTCGTAGACGTAGTCGTCGAGGCCGAACGTGGTCAGGATCAGCACCCGCGTCCCGGGCTGCGCCGCGACGATCCGCCGGGTGGCCTCGATGCCGTCAAGGACGGGCATCCGGATGTCCATGAGCACCACGTCCGGCCGCAGCCGCCGGGCGGCGGCCACCGCCTGCTCGCCGTCGCTGGCCTCGCCCGCCACGGTGGTCTGCGGCTCGTTTTCCAGGATCTTGCGCAGGCCGACCCGGACCAGCGCCTGGTCATCGGCGATCAGGAGCGTGGTCATAGCGGCAGCAGCACCCGGACGGAGAAGCCGCCGTCCCGGCGGGCGGACGCGTCGAACTTGCCGCCGTACAAGGTGACCCGCTCACGGATCCCGGCCAGGCCGTGCCCGCCGCCGGGAACGTCGGCGGGGACCCCGGCGCCATCGTCGGCGATCTCGAGCTCGAGCGAGTCGGGGCCGTAGCGGACGCTGACGCAGGCGTTCGCCCGGCCCGCATGCTTGAGCGCGTTGGTCAGGGCTTCCTGCACGATCCGGTACGCGGATAGCTCGATGCCGACGGGCAGCTCGCGCGGCTGGCCGTCGACGCGGAACTCCACCGGCAGCCCGGCCTCGCGGACCTGCGTCATGAGCGTGGGCAGGTCGGCCAGCGTCGGCTGCGGCGCGAGCCGGTCCGAGGAATCGGTGCGCAGCATGCCGACCAGGCGGCGCATCTCGGTCAGCGCGCTGCGCCCGATCTGCTCGATGGTCTGCAGCACCTCGCGGGTCGAGCCCTCTTCGACCAGGCGCCGCTCGGCGCCCGCCTGGATGACCATCATCGAGACGCTGTGCGCGACCGCGTCGTGCAGTTCGCGGGCGATCCTGGCCCGCTCCTCCACGACCGCCTCGCGGGCGGCGACGTCCCGCTCTCGCTCGGCCAGCCGGGCGCGGCTGTCGCGGTCGCCGACGATCCGGCGGATGACAACCATCACGACCACGGTGCCGAGCGCGAACCCGACCGCCGTGTTGTGCCAGTTGACCGGGTTGGCGTCCCGGCCGAGCGGTAGCAGGTCGGTCAGCCCGACGAAGGCTGTGCCGGCCACGAACGGCCAGCGCGATGACCAGACGGCCAGGCCGTAGAGCGAGCAGAACCAGGCGATCGTCCAGCCGCCGGCCTGCAGGTTGTGCCAGGTGTACAGGTCGAGCGCGCTGATGCCCTGCGCGGCCACGCCCGCGGTGGCCGGGTAGCGCTGCCGGAACGCGACGGTGGCGCAGATGGCGGTGGCGAACAGCGAGCCGAGGACCTGCTGGCGGACCGGCCCGGATCCGAGCGAGAGCTCAAGCAGCGAGGCGACGGTGAGGACGACCGCGACGATCCAGTCGCGTTGTCGCTTGTCGCCCAGCCGCAGGTGCATGTCGTCACGGTAATCCCGGCTGACCTGGTTGTCATCGGCCAACCGGATGAGGCCGCGGCGGCGGAAATCGGCCGGCTGCCCGAGTGGAAGATCGCCCGGCTCGTCGATGACTTGGCCATCCGCCGGCGCCTAGCGTCGACCGCGATGTCCGCACCACGAGAAGGAAGCCACTATGCACCAGCCAGACTCCCGTCAAGACAGTGACCCCCCGCCGGTCACGCCGGCCACCATCGGCCGCCTCGCGGCATTCGGAGGCCTTGGCTTCCTGGTCGCGTCGCTCGCAGGCGACCTCATGATCGGCGCCTTCCCTCGTTCAAACACCCCGGCCTCCCAGCTCGCCTCGTTCTACGCCGCGCACCACGCTCAGGTGCGGGCGGGCGGGATACTGCTCGCTCTGGGGGGTGTCTTCTTCGTGCTGTTCGGCGTGGCCGTGTGGGCGCGAATCCGGCAGGCGTCCGCCAGCCCGCTGCTGGCCGGGCTGGCCGTGATCGCCACCACCCTGGTCGCCCTGACCATATTGGCCAGCGCGGGCACCTTCGGAGTGCTCGGCGACATCGGCAGTCAGCAGGGCATCGCTCCGGCCGCCCTGCAGGCCTGGCACATCATGGCCGCCGAGGGTTCGCTGGCCGACAGCGCCAGCACCTTCCTGTTCCTGCTCACGGCAGCCCTGGCCGGCCTGCTGACCCGGGCCGTGCCGCGGTGGCTCGCCTGGCCCGGCTTGCTGCTCGCCGTCCTGGTGCTGCTGCCGGACCAGGTCGGTTTTCTGGCGTCACTGGTCTTCCCCGTCTGGGCGGCGGCCGCCGGGACCTGTTTGCTGTTCGCTCGTCAGCTCCGTCCGCACCCCACCTACACCACCGCGCAGAAAGAAGTCCGCCATGCGTAAGTACTGCAAGCTCCTGCTCGCCGTCGCGGCCGCAGCCGCCATCGCCGCCACCGGCGTCACCGCCGCCAGCGCGTCCCCGCCCGCCCCTCGGGCCGCCTCCGGCACCGAATACATCCAGGTCATGTCGACGGCGCCGACCACGCCTGGGCCGGCCAGCGCCATCGCCCGCGGCGTGTTCGCCGCGGGCGGCCAGGCCCGGGTGGGCGACGCCAGGATCGGCACGATCGCGTTCCCCGGCGGCACGATCGTGCTGAGTCACCGCGCCGCGCACGGCAGCTCGCACTTCTACCCGGCGGGGTGCCTGTCCGTCATCAGCCAGTCCGGCAGCTACCAGATCGTGCGCGGCACCGGCCGGTACGCGGGGATCAGCGGGCACGGCAGCTACCAGCTGAGCCTGGAGATCGTCGCCGTCCGCGTCCACGGCGGCTGTTCCCCGGCGACCCCGCCCCTGGCCCAGCAGGAACTGCTCCGGCTGGCCGGCCCGGTCCGGCGGTAGCGCCCGATAGGAGGAGTCGGTGTGTCCCCCGCTACCTAAGCAGGGGGCACACCGACCCTGAGGGCAGCGACGATGAGGATTACGAGGCGCTGCGCGGCACCGTGGAAGTGGTCCTGCCCCGCACAGTCATTGCCCAGGTATGGCGCGGCAGCCCGCGCCAGGCGAACGCCGGGCGGCTGATCAGCGCAGGCAGTACTGGAGGCAGTCCGGTCATTATCGATGAGCTGACCGCCGAACGCGCCAAGCAGATCGGCGTCACGATCGGCGCGATCTCCGATCCGGACATCGTCGACGTGCACGTCGCCCTGGCCGCCTCCGAGCGAGGGCACGCTGTCCTGACCTCAGACGACGACGACATCGCCGGAGTCGACCCCAAGCTGGTCATCGTCCACGTCTGACCCGCCCGCCACCTGCGGGCCCCCACCGAGCCCTCAGAAGGTGACCACTCCGGGAACGTTACGCGGTCGGCCGGGCTCCCCGCCCCGGTCCGTTCGGTATCCGTGTGTTGCTCAGCCGGCCGCGGCGCGGCGGGCCAGGCCGTCCACGAAGATGTCGATGAGGAGCTCGAAGCGCTCGTCGGGGTCGGCCAGCGCGAACTCCCCGGCCAGGCTGGTCATGTTCGGGAACAGGCCGGCCGGCAGCGAGGCGATGTAGTCGCGCGCCATGTCCGCGGCCTGCTGCAGGACGGCCGGGTCCCGCTCCGGGGCGCCGCTGTCCTCCACCCCGGTTTCGTCCACGGTGAAGCCGTTGATGGTGGTGATGAGCAGCAGGTAGCCCTGCACGGCCAGGCGCGGCGGCAGCCCGCCCGCCCGCAGGATGGCCAGCACGCGCTCGGAGTATTGCAGCGCATTCGGGCCCATGGGGATGCGGCCGATCGAGATGCGCACCACGTACGGGTGCCGCAGGGTGACCTGGCGCTGGCGGCGGGCGACCTCCTTGACCTGCTCCTGCCACCGCGCCGGGTCGGGGTCCGGTACCTGGTGCTCGCCGATGATCTCGTCGAGTATCAGGTCAAGCAGGCCGTCCTTGCTGCCGACGTGCCAGTACAGCGACGCGGCCCCGGTGCCGAGCTCGTCGCCGAGCCGCCGCATGCTCAGCGCGGCCAGGCCCTCGGCGTCGAGCAGCTTGATCGCCGCGGCCACGATGGCCTCCCGGCTGATCGGGTCGCGGCGCCGCCGGGGCGCCCGCTCGGGCAGCCGCTGCCAGGGCGGCGGCGGGATCTCCTGGTTCGCCGTCATCGGGGCCTCCTCCGGCACTCTCCTCTAACACTGTACCAGACTCGAACACCGTTTGACTCGACCGTCGATCGAGTGATAGAACATCGTTCGATAGTTGAACCTAGTTCGAGGAGTCTGGACATGGCTACCACTTCGACCGCCGTCACCGGCGGCCAGGCCGCGGTCGCGCGAGCCGGTTACCCCGGCCGCTGGCTCGCCGCGATCGTCCTGATCACCGGGGCGCTCATGGACATGATCGACGTGACGATCGTCAACGTGGCGCTCCCGTCCATCCGCCGTGACCTGCACGCCAGCGCCACCCAGCTGGAATGGGTGGTGTCCGGCTACATGCTGGCGTTCGCGGCGGCGCTGATCATCGCCGGGAACCTGGGCGACCGGTTCGGGCGCAAGCGCGTCTTCCTGCTCGGCGTCGCCCTGTTCGGGCTGGCCAGCCTGGCCGCCGGGATCTCCGGGTCGGGCGCGGAGCTGATCGCGGCCCGCGTCGTCCAGGGGGTCGGCGCGGCGGCCATGGCGCCCCAGGTGCTGGCCACCTTCCGGGTTATCTTCGCCGCGGAGGAACGGGGCAAGGCGTTCGGCATCTACGGGGCGATGCTCGGCTTCGCCTCCGCGGTCGGGCTCGTCGCCGGCGGGGTGCTGACCGAGGCGGACGTGTTCGGCTGGAGCTGGCGCTCGGTGTTCTTCGTCAACGTGCCGGTGGCCGTGGCCGCGCTGCTCGCCGGGGCCCGCTTCGTGCCCGAGACCAGGGACCGCGCCGCCCGCCGGCCGAACCTTCCCGGCGCCCTCCTGCTGGCCGGATCGCTGGTCGCCATCGTGTACCCGCTGCTCGAGGGCCGCCAGCTCGGCTGGCCCGCCTGGGTGTGGCCGCTGATGGCGGCCGGCCTGGCTGGCCTGGCCGTCCTCGGCCGGCTCGAGGCGCGGCCGGACCGCCGGACGGCGCCGCTGCTGCGGGCCGGGCTGTTCAAGGTCCCCGCGTTCGGCGCCGGGCTCGGCGTGCAGCTGGCCTTCTTCGCGGGCATGCAGGGCTTCTTCCTGGCCGTCGCGCTGTGGCTGCAGGCCGGCCAGCACTTCTCGCCGCTGAAGGCGGGCCTGACCGCCGTCGCGTTCAGCGCCGGCAGCTTCGCCCTGGCGCCCGTCGCGGTGCCGCTGGCCCAGCGGCACGGCCGGCGCATCCTGGCCAGCGGCGCCCTGCTGATGGTGGCCGGCATCGCGGGCACGGCGCTGGCCGCCCCGCACGTCGGCGTCAACGGGAGCCCGTGGCCGGTCGTCCCCGGCCTGGCGGTAGCCAGCGCCGGCCTGGCCCTGCTGGTCATCCCGCTGGTCAACGTGGTCCTGGCCGCGGTCCCGGCCGAGGCGGCCGGCGGCGCGGCCGGCCTGTTCGCCACCGCGCAGCAGCTCGGCGGCGCGCTCGGCGTGGCCCTGTTCGGCACGGTGTTCTTCGGCTACCTGAACGGTCACTCGTTCGAGGCCTCGCTGGTGCACACCGCGCCGTACGCGATGGGCGCGTTCGCCCTGTGCGGCGTGCTGTCCCTGCTGCTGCCCCGCACCGCGGTGCCGGAGGAGGTCATGACGGGGGCCTGACACCGCAGCGGGCTGGCCGCCGGTCGCAAGGCCGGCGGCCAGCCCTGTTTGATCCCGAACGGGCCGGGGTCTCCGCCCGGGCGCCGCTCAGCGCTAGGACAGGATGAGCACGGTGAGCAGGTTGGAGCCGAACGGGAGCCCGTTGGGGACCAGCAGCACTTCCTTGCCCGCCAGCAGCGCCTCCTGAGCGAGCCCGAAGGCCCACTGCGGCCACGACGAGGCGTAGCCGGTGTTCGTGGCCGGGTCGTTGAACTGGACCTGGTTGCCGCCGACCGAGTTCTGCCCGACGTTGGCGATCGTCCCGACGTAGACCGATACGCCCAGCGGACCGGCGGCGTCGGCGAGCTGCTCCCGCAGACTCGTCCGGCTGACGGCCGCGCCAGGAAGCGGAATCACCAGAGCGGCGGGTGCTTGTCCTTCCACGGCCGGGCCTGTTCCAGCTGCGCGGACAGGGAGATCAGGGTGGCCTCGTCACCCATCCGGCCGGCCAGCATGATCCCGATCGGCAGGCCGTCTGCGTTCCAGTGCAGCGGCACGTTCACGGCCGGCTGGCCGGACACGTTGTACAGGGCGGTGAACGGGGTGAACCGCTTCTGCCGCTCGAAGTTCTCGGCCGGCTCGACTTCCTCGAACCAGCCGACCGGGCGCGGCGGCAGGGCCAGCGTCGGGGACAGAATGGCGTCGTAGGCGTTGAGCGTGGCCAGCGCCGCGCGGGTCACGGCCTGAAGGTAGGCCTGGGCGAAGATGAGCTCGGCGGCGCCGGCGGCCTGGCCGCGGCCGCGCAGGTAGCGGGTCAGCGGGCGGAGCATCTCCTCCTGGCCGGGGGCGAGCGGGGCCAGCGTGGCGTAGGCGTACCAGAGGATCTCGAAGAACGGCACCACATCCGGGCCGAACGGCATGCCCACGTCCTCGACCTCGTGCCCCAGGCTGGCCAGCAGGGCGCTGGCGTCCTCGTAGGCGGCCACGCAGTCCGGGTGCACCTCGGCGCCCTCGACCGGGGGCTGGATCGTCCGGCCGATCCGGAGTCGGCCGGGCGGCCGGCTGGCGTAGCCGAGGAACGACTCGCCGGCCGGGAGCGGCGGCTGGGTGTACATGTCGCCGGCGAAATTCCCGCTCATCACGTCGAGCAGCAGCGCGGCGTCCGCGACCGTGCGCGCGATCGGGCCGTTGACGCCCAGGCCCGCCAGGTCGGGCATGAGCGGGCCCTCCGAGATCCGCCCGCGGGACGGCTTGATCCCGAACAGCCCGCACACGCTGGACGGGATGCGGATCGACCCGCCGCCGTCACTGCCCTGGGCGGCCGGGGCCAGGCCGGACGCGACCGCGGCGGCCGCGCCGCCGCTCGACCCGCCCGCCGACCGGGACAGGTCCCATGGCGTTCGGGCGGGCGGCCCGACCTCGGTCTCGGTGTAGCAGGGCAGCCCGAACTCGGGGCAGGCGGTCTTGCCGGTAATGACCGCGCCGGCCCGCTTTATCGCGGTCACCACGTAGTCATCGGCGTCCGGCACGTTAGCGTCGAAGGCCCTGGAGCCCATCGTCTGCCGCACCCCGGCCACCATGTTGAGGTCCTTGATCGGGATCGGCACGCCGGTCAGCGGCGGCAGCGCGGCCTTGTCCTCCGCGTTGGTGACGGCTTTCTCCGCCGCCAGGGCCTGCTCGGCGGCGAGCCCGGCGGTGATCGTGAAGAACGCGCCAACCTGGTCGTTGAGCTCCTGCGTCCGACGCAGATAATGATCGGTGACGGCGACTGGCGAGAGCTCGCCCGCGCGGATGGCCGCGGCCAGCTCAATCATGGTTAGCTCGTGAATCTGGGCCATGCTAGGAGATCGTAGACCACGGAAAGCCCACGCGTTTGGCGTGTTATCGGGCTTAATGTCCAGCTATAAAACCAGCCGGAGTAGGGCACAATCGTCGTAGTGCGGTGCTATGCGCAGAGTCCTAAGGCAGTTACGCTGAGGTGGTGGGTGATACCGGATGGCGTGGCCGAAGCTGAGAAACAAGTCATCAGGGCCGCTGATGACGGCAAGCAATCGCAGCGGGGCAGCACACGACGGGGCACGGTCGCAGGGGACGGCACGTGAGGGTGCGCCGGGGAGTTCGGCTCGCGGGCCGACCGAACCGGTGCCGGATGCGCAGGTGACGCCGGTGGCGTCCGTGACGCCCGTGACGCCCGTGACCTGGCCGGAGCAGGCCGGGGACGAGGCGGCGGCTCCGGCTCCGGCCGAGGCGGCTCTGGACGAGGCGGCTCTGGACGAGGCGGCTCTGGACGAGGCGGCGGCGGAGGTCTCGGTGCCCGAGGTCTCGGCGGCGGAGGTCGCGGCGCCTGAGGTCGAGGCGGGCGAGCCGGAGTCGGCCGACCTGCCGCTGTGGGACTGGTCCCCGGCCGCGGAGCGCACCGGCCTGGAGGAACCGGCCGCCGCGGAGGGCGCGGACCCGCCCAGGCGCGAGTCGAAGCCGGTGGTCAGGCCGGTCGAGGAGGCCGGGGCAGAATCCGGACCGCCGGGCATCGGCCAGCACCGGGGCAACCTGGCCCACCTGTCCGCCAACCCGAGGATGCGCATCTGGCGGCTGCGGATCCTCGTGGCCGCCATCGTCATGGTGGCGTTCTCGATCCTGGTCTCCTGGCAGCTGGGGCTGACGCTCGCCGTCGTCGCGGTCATCGCCGACACCATCTACCGGTCCCGGCGTAGCCCCGCCGGGACGGGCAAGGTCCGGATGACCGGCGCGCAGCGCCACACCCGCAGGCAGCTGGCCAAGCTCGGCCGCGCGGGCTACCGCGCCATGCACGCCGGCATCATCCCGGGGAGCGAGGACCAGATCGACCACCTGGTGGTCGGGCCGGCGGGCGTCTTCGCCATCGACTCGGAGGCCTGGGACAAGCGGCTGATCGTGCGGACGAAGAGCGGCAGGCAGCTGTGGCACGGCCCGTTCAGCAAGAAGGACCGGCTCGAGCACGCGCTGTGGGAAGCCCAGCGGGCCGCCGAAATGCTCTCCGGCGAGATGGCCAAGCCGGTCGCCGTCCGCCCGGCGATGGCGGTCTACGGGCCGAAAATCCCGTGGGACGTGGCCACCATCCGGGAGGTCGACGTGTTCAGCGGGCCGCGGCTGCGCAAGTACCTGCGGCGCCGGGCTAGGCAGAGTGACGTCCGGCCGCTGACCGGTGACGAGATCGAGCGGATCTACCAGGCCGCGAACAAGGCATTCCCGCATCTCAGCTCGGGTTCCCAGGCGAGCTGATCCGGCTCCCCGGCCCCGGTAGGCTGGTGCCCGGCTAGCCAGCACACGCTGAGGGGCTAGCCAGCACAACGCTGAGGGAGATCGGTATGCCGCCGCTTCGGTCCCGTACGGTCACGCACGGCAGGAACATGGCGGGCGCGCGCGCCCTGCTGCGCGCCACCGGAGTAGCCAGGGAAGACATCGGCAAGCCGATCATCGCGGTGGCGAACAGCTTCACCGAGTTCGTCCCCGGCCACGTGCACCTGCGCGAGGTCGGCCAGGTGGTCGCGGACGCGGTCCGGGCGGCCGGGGCGATCCCGCGCGAGTTCAACACGATCGCGGTGGACGACGGCATCGCCATGGGGCACGGCGGCATGCTGTACTCGCTGCCCAGCCGGGAGCTGATCGCCGACTCGGTGGAATACATGGTGAACGCGCACTGCGCCGACGCCATGATCTGCATCTCGAACTGCGACAAGATCACGCCGGGCATGCTGATCGCCACCATGCGGCTGAACATCCCGACCGTGTTCGTGTCCGGCGGCCCGATGGAGGCCGGCGCGCCGGCTGGCCTGGCCGGCCGGAAGCTGGACCTGATCGACTCGATGGTCGCCTCGGCCGACCCGTCGGTGTCCGACGAGCAGCTGCTCGAGATGGAGGAGTCCGCCTGCCCGACCTGCGGGTCCTGCTCGGGCATGTTCACCGCCAACTCGATGAACTGCCTGACCGAGGCGATCGGCCTGGCCCTGCCGGGCAACGGGAGCATCCTGGCCACCCACTCGGACCGGCGCGGCCTGTTCGAGCGGGCCGGGACGGTGATCGCCGAGATCACCAGGCAGTACTACGCCGACGGGGACTCCTCGGTGCTGCCCAGGGCGATCGCGAGCCGGGACGCGTTCGAGAACGCGATGACGCTCGACGTGGCCATGGGCGGGTCGACCAACACGATCCTGCACCTGCTGGCCGCGGCGCACGAGGGGGAGGTCGACTTCGGCCTGAAGGAGATCGACGAGCTGTCCCGCCGGGTGCCGTGCCTGTGCAAGGTCGCGCCGAGCAGCAACTACCACCTGGAGGACGTGCACCGGGCCGGCGGGATCCCGTCGATCCTGGGCGAGCTCGACCGCGGCGGGCTGCTGAACCGCGACGTGCGCAGTGTGCACAGTTCCTCCCTGCGGGAGTTCCTGGACGCGTGGGATCTTCGTTCCTCCTCGGTCAGCGACGAGGCCGTCGAGCTGTACCACGGCGCGCCCGGCGGGGTCCGCACCATCCGGCCGTACTCCCAGTCGGCCCGCTGGGACACGCTGGACACCGACCGGGAGGCCGGCTGCATCCGGGACGTCGAGCACGCCTACACCGCCGACGGCGGCCTGGCCGTGCTGTACGGGAACCTGGCTCCGGACGGCGCGATCGTCAAGACCGCGGGCGTGCCGGAGGAGCTGTGGGAGTTCTCCGGGCCGGCCGTGGTGTTCGAGAGCCAGGAAGACGCGGTCGCGGGCATCCTCGGCGGCACGGTCCGCGCCGGCCACGTGGTGGTCATCCGCTACGAGGGCCCGAGGGGCGGGCCGGGCATGCAGGAGATGCTGTACCCGACCAGCTTCCTCAAGGGCAAGGGGCTCGGCCGGGCCTGCGCGCTGATCACCGACGGGCGGTTCTCCGGCGGGACCTCGGGCCTGTCGATCTGCCACGTCGCGCCGGAGGCGGCCGCGGGCGGGACCATCGCGCTGGCTGAGAACGGCGACACCGTGGTGATCGACATCCCGCGCCGCGAGCTGCGGCTGGACGTGCCCGACGGCGAGCTCGCCGTGCGCCGGGATCGCGTCCTGTCGTCCCTGGGGTCGTACCGGCCCGCGGACCGGCAGCGTCCGGTCAGCGCCGCGCTGCAGGTCTACGCGGCGATGGCCACGTCGGCCTCGACCGGCGCGGCCCGCGACATCACGCTCATCGCCCACCCGGACAAGTGAGTTCGCGCTGAGCCGGGCTTCGCCGTCGCCGGCCGCGTCGCCCGGTTTCGTCCGGCCGGCCCGGGCAGGCGACGCCGCGAGCCTGGCCCGGGTCCAGGTCGCCTCGTGGCGCCGCGGCTTCGCCGGGATCGTGCCTCCGGCGCTGCTGGCCGAGCTGACCAGCGACGAGGCCGAGGGATTGTTCCGGGACCGCTGGCGGGAGGCGATCACCAACCCGCCGACGAGCAGGCACCACGTGCTGGCGGCCGTCACCGAGGGCCCAGAGCGGGAGGTGGCCGGCTTCGTCTCGGCGGGCCCCGCTACCGACGCCGACCGCTGGGCCGGCACCGACGGGGAGGTATATGAGCTGCGGGTTTCGCCCGAACGGACTGGGCTCGGGCACGCCAGCCGGCTTTTGCACGCGGTGGCGGACACGCTCACCGGGGACGGCTTCCACACCGTGTCCATCTGGGCGCTCGAGGCGGACATGGCGCTGCGCCGCTTCCTGGAGTCATCCGGCTGGGCCGCGGACGGCGCCCGGGGCGAGCTCGACGTGGGCACGAGCGTGCCGGTCGTCCGACTGCACACGGCCATCAGTGAATAGCTCCGCTGGCCTAGGATCTGGGCGTGGCTGAAGCTCGGGAATGGCTGGCGGGAACGCGGCCCAGGACGCTCCCCGCGGCGGTGGTGCCGGTGCTGATCGGCTCGGGCGTGGCCTTCGGCTATGCCAGGTTCTCCTGGTGGCGGGCGCTGCTCGCGCTCGTGGTGGCGCTGGCGCTGCAAGTCGGCGTCAACTTCGCCAACGACTACAGCGACGGCGTGCGCGGCTCGGACGAGCGGCGGGTCGGACCGGTCCGGCTGGTCGCCGCGGGGCTCGCGCCGCCGCGCCATGTGCTCGGCGCGGCCTTCGGGTGCTTCGCCGTGGCGGGCGTGGCCGGGCTGGCGCTGGCCGCGGTGACGTCCTGGTGGCTGCTGGCCGTCGGCGCCGCCTGCATCGCCGCCGCCTGGTTCTACACGGGCGGCCCGCGGCCCTACGGGTACAACGGGCTCGGCGAGGTCTTCGTGTTCACCTGCTTCGGCGTGGTGGCGGTGGCGGGTACCGCGTACGTGCAGATGTCGGCGCTGAGCTGGCTCGGCCTGGCCGCCGCGGTGCCCGCCGGGCTGCTCGCCTGCGCCCTGCTGATGGTCAACAACCTGCGTGACATCGGCACCGACACCCTGGCGGGCAAGCGCACGCTCGCGGTCACGCTCGGCGACGCGCGCAGCCGGGTGGCGTACGTGCTGATGTTGCTCGTGCCGTTCGGCCTCGCGGCGCTGCTCGCCTTCTTCCGGCCGGTCACCCTGGTCACCGTGGCGGCGCTGCCGCTGGCGCGGCTGCCCATCCGTTCGGTCCGGGCTGGCGCTTCTGGTCCCGCGCTGATCAGGACCCTCGGTCAGACGGGACGCCTGCAGCTGGCGTTCGGCATCGCGTTCACGATCGGCCTGGCCATCCGCCTGTAAGTCAAGAGCGACGGCTGCCGGCGCCGGGGACCGGCGGCGGCAGCTCGTGGAAAATCTGGCTTATGCGGAGGATCCGGCGCGGTATTTCTCCCCCGGCACCACTTAAGTGGCAGGATGGCATGCGCGGGAACAGTGGGGCCGGCGCAAGCGGTGTCCCGCCCCGATCCCGCCCCGGCCGCACGCAGGATGACCGGATCGCAGGGCCCAAGATGGGCCCGGATGCGCGATTCCGGCACGCCTGCGGGGCTGGCGAGAGACACTTAATAGGAAATGCGTGGTATCAGCGACATAGCGGCGGCGGGCGCGGTACCCTGCCCGGTAATCCCAGGTGATGAGGTGCGGGCGCGGGGTGGTGCCTAAGCCCATGCGTATCCAACGGGAAGGTGCCCAGTTGCAAATCCGGGGAACGTGGTCGGCCGGACCTGGCGACGATCAGGCACGGTTTCTAGCCGACCTGCGCGCGCTGCGCGACTCCGCCGCGATCGGGTATGACGAGCTGGCGGCCCGGGCACATTTCCCCAGCGACATCATGAAGGAAGCCGAGAACGGTCCCGGCCTGCCCACCCTGCCCATCCTCACGGCTTACGTCCGCGCCTGCGAGGGGGATGTCCTGGACTGGGAAGAACGGTGGCGACGGCTCAACCCCGAGGTGCCGGAGGACCCTGATCTCCCGGTCAGGCCCGCCGGGGCGAGCGCGGCCGCCGTGGCCGGCGCTCGCGCGGGCGTCGGTGTCGCGCCTCCCGACGTCTACGACCCGGAGCGGATCAGGGCCGCGCTCCGGGGTCAGGCACGTTCGGGCCAGGCCGGCCGCCGGGCCAGCGACCAGGGCGTCCCGGCCGCCGGCGTTCCGGCCTCCGGCGTTCCGGGCCGGAGCGCAAGCGCCACCGGCCTGGAGAGCCCGAATCAGGGGCAGTCTGCCGATTCGGGCGCAAGCTCCGACGGCTGGCGGGCCAGCTCGAGCTGGGATGCCGCCCCCGACCCGGGCGTCACATCCGCCAACGGCAACCACTCGGTCAAGCACGCCACCCGCGGGCCGTTTGACGCCGCCTTCACCGACATCCCCGATGCAGCGGAGCCCGCCGGGTCCGCTCCGGCCGAGGAGTTCGCCTGGCTGGAGCAGGGCCAGCCGGAAAGCGTGGCCGCGGACAGCGGCCTGACGTGGCCGGAGCAGGCGGGCAACGGCCGGACAGCGAGAGCCGGCCGACGGACGCTTCAGCTGGTCCGAGGCGGCGGACACCGGATCAGCCGGGAAGCCGGCCGACAGCGATCTGACGTGGCCGGACCGGACGGACAACGGGCTGGCATCGCCGACGGCGGCCGGGCTCGCGTCACCCGAGGCCGACATCACCAAGCGGATTCCGCGGCACGACGCCGACGAGCTGACGGCACAGGAACGGACTGACTTCTGGGCCAAGCCGACTCCCCCGGCCCAAGCCGACCTGCGACTGCCCGCCGCCGAACCGCGAGCCGAGGAGCCGGCGATCGCGCGGACAACCTGGTCGGCGACGGCCGGCACCACGTCCCCCGCTGCGGAACCCACTCGCCCGAGCGCCACCGCGACCGCCGCGACCGCCGCGACCGCCGCGGCTCAGCCGCTCAGCAAGTCCAGGTCCACGGCCCAGGCGACCGCCGGCGACCGGGACAGCCGCCGCCAGGACCGGTTCTTCACGGTGCGGCTGCTGCTGGTCATCGTCATCGCCGCCCTCATCGGCAGCGCGCTGGTGCTGCTGCTGAAGTAACGTCCTAGGGCAGGACTTTGACACTTGTTCATGAGTTCTCAAGCCAGCGCAGCGTTAATATGACCTGCTCCACATGTGCAGGTCAGGGCCCTGACCAGCCACTTCGGGTGGCGCAACCGGCGCGGGAACCGGTCGGGCCAGGCGCAGCGGGGCTGGCGGCGGCCGGCCGGTCATGACCGCAGGTCCCTGCGTGTGCGTGCCCCGGCATGGGTCCCGCAGGGAACCATGTGCGTGCCCCGGCATGGGGTCACACTGAACCGTGCACCTCGGCCGTCCGCGGCGCAACCTCGCTGGAGCTCTGGTCAGGTAACTAGGGTAAGTCCGGTCCGCCCGGCATCACGGGCCCCGTGAGCCCGGGAGTGAGCGGCTGCCAGCCGTCCGCCAGCGCCCGGAGCCTTCTCTGCGCCGGATTAACGGGGAGGATATGGCTTACCGGATCCGGGCAACCCTGGGGTACCAGATCCTCCCCGCAGGCCGGATCCTCCCAGCTAATCCGGGACCGGAACGCCGGGCAGGCGGCCCAGGGGCACGCCTGGTCCAGCTGGCATCACAGGCCCCATGAGCCCCGGGGTGACCGGCGGGCCAGCCCCCCGGGGCCTAAAACGGGTCCCCGACCAGGGCAGGTAGCCACTTGACCCGGTGCTCTAACCCGCTGCTTCCGTGCCGTTGGCCGAGGGCGGGTCGCCGTCCGCAGCGGCGGCGGAGGCCTCTGCCGCGGCACTGGCGGATTCGGTCCCCCCCAGCGGATCAGTGAAGCTGCTCCCGGGAATGGCAGCGGCCAGCATGGCGCTCAGGGAGTCGGACGAGGCTGGGGCGCTTTCTGAGGCCGCAGGACCGGCGGCAGCCGGGACGGGATCCAGGGCGGCCGTGCCGCTGGCCGGGACCGCGGATGGCTCGCGCCGCGTCTTCACTATCGGTGCTGGTCCGGCGGGCGCGGCGTCACCGCTGCCGAAAGCGCTCGCCACCGACCGCAGCGCGGACGTGACCTCGCTCGGGATGACCCAGAACGTGTTGCCCGCGCCCTGCGCGAGTTGCGGCAGGGTCTGCAGGTACTGGTAGGCCAGCAGCTTGGGATCGGGGTCGTTGTCGTGCACGGCCTGGAAGACGGCGCCGATGGCCTGCGCCTCGCCTTCCGCGGTCAGGATCTTGGCCTGCCTGACACCCTCGGCGGTCAGGATGGCGCTTTGCTTCTCGCCTTCCGCGGTTAGGATCTTGGACGCCCTGACGCCCTCGGCGGTCAGGATCGCGGCACGCTTCTCCCGCTCAGCGCGCATCTGCTTCTCCATCGCGTCCTTGACCGACTTCGGCGGGTCGATGGCCTTGAGTTCCACCCGGGTGACCCGGATGCCCCACTTCCCCGACGCGTCATCGAGCACGCCGCGCAGCAAAGCGTTGATCTTGTCACGCGACGTGAGCGTCTGCTCTAGGTCCATCGACCCGATCACGCTGCGCAGCATGGTCGCGGTGATCTGCTCGATGGCCTGGATGTAGTTGACGATCTCGTAGTCGGCCGCGCGCGGATCGGTTACCTGGAAGAACAGCACGGTGTCGATGAGCACGACCAGGTTGTCCTCGGTGATCACCGGTGCGCCTACGAACGAGACCACCTGCTCGCGCAGGTCGATCATCGGCTTCACCCGGTCGATCATGGGGAGAACGAAATTCAGCCCGGGTTCCAGCGTCTTACGGTACCGGCCGAGCCGTTCGACGTTCCGGGCCCGCGCCTGCGGCACGATCCGGACCGAACGCATTACGGTGATGACAACCAGCAACGCGACTACCGCCGCGATGACACTCTCCGCCACCAACATGGCTACTCCCGAGGGTAAACGAGGGCGGTGGCGCCGTGGATCTGCATGACGTCGACCTTGGCGCCGACCGGGATCACCAGCGATTCGTCGTAGGGACGCGAGGACCACTCCTCGCCGCCGATGCGGATCCGCCCGCTGTGTTCGGTGATCTCCTCCAGGACGATCGCGGAACGTCCGACCAGGGCGGCGGTTCCGGTGCGCAGCATCGGCGGCTGCTTGATATGCCGCACCGCAATCGGGCGGACGAAGCCGAGCCCGGCACCGGCCGCGACGACGAACGCGGCGAGCTGGAAAGCCAGGCCGAGGTGAAACGTCCCGATCACGGCCGCGACGACCGCCGCGACCGCGATGAGGCCAAAGGCCAGCGTCGTGGTGAGCAGTTCGGCAACGCCGAGTACCGCTGCCACGATCAGCCAGACGATCCAGGACACCATGGCCGCTCCGCGGAATGTTCTTAGTTCGACTGTAACCCCGCCGGGCACCGTCCGCAGCACGCGCCCCGGTTAGCCAGCCGTCTCATTTGATACACGGCGTTATCGGGGGAACACCGCACCGTAGCACCAAATTGTGCGCAATTGGTGACAATTAGCCGTCTAGGTCATACAGGGGATTTCTGTCGACCTACACTCAAGAGGTAAGGGCAGATGTCCCGCGGCGCGGCTGGACACTAACGTCCAGGAGGTATCTGGTGGAACGTGGCGACACCGGCCTCGGCCGTGACGCGTACGGTCCGCCTAGGCGCGAGCGGGATCGCCGCGGTTACGGCCCCGGACCCTATCCCGCCGATGACGGCTACCTGGCTCCTGACGAGGAGGATGATGCGGCCGGCTGCAGGCCGCGCCGAGGCCGAAGAAGACGAGTACGGGCAGTTGCTGCGCCGCCCGGGCGAGACGCCGCCCCGGCAGCAGCGGCTCCGCCAGCCGGGACGGCCGCCCCCGCCGGGCCCGGGCAGGTTCCCGCCGGGCAGCCCTCAGAACGGCAGCCCTGGCCACGTAAGCATGCCGCCGGGCGGGATGCCCGGCATGGGCGTGCCCGGTAACGGCGTCCCAGGCAACGGCGCGTACGGCAGCGGCATGCCCGGTAACGGCGGGCCGGGCAATGGCGGGCCGGGCAATGGCGGGCCGCACGGCCCGGTGCCGCACGGCGGGCCTCCGGGTGCTGGCGGGCCTCCGGGTGCTGGCGGGCCTCCGGGTGCTGGCGGGCCTCCGGGTGCTGGCGGGCCTCCGGGTGCTGGCGGGCCTCCGGGTGCTGGCGGGCCGCACGGCGGGTACCCCGAGGGGGGGCCGCATGGCGCGGTGCCGCACGGCGGACCGCCGAACGTGGGCGGCCCATATGCGGGCGCGCCACATGCGGGCGCGCCACATGCAGGCGCGCCACATGCAGGCGCGCCGCACGGCGGCGTGCCGAACGCCGGAGCCCCGCACGCCGGACCTCCGCATGGCGGGCCCCCGAACGGCGGGCCGATGCCTAACGGCGGCCCGGGGGCCAACCGGCAGTACTGGCTGCCGAATGGGCGCCGGGCGGCGCCCAGCGCGGACCGCATGTACCGGCCGCCGGGGCCCGGCGCGCCGGGCGGCAGCACGGGACGGCACCACGGGACCGGCCCAGCCGCGCAAGACCCCTATGCCGACAGCTGGAACCGCCCAGGCCCGGCGCCGGGCGCGCCGCCGCCGGGAGGACACGTTCCAGGCGGGTATGGTCCGGGCGGGCCGGGAGGGCACGGGCCAGGGCCGCCGCACGGGCCGGGCAGCGGCGGGCCTGGCAGCGGCGGGCCGGGAGGGCACGGGCCGGGCAGCGGGGCGCCCGGAGGACCGGGCTCTGGGCCCGCTCACGGCGGGCCATCACCGTACGGCGGTCCCGGGGCACCGGGACCATCAGGGGCACCGGGACCATCAGGGGCACCGGGACCATCAGGGGCACCGGGACCATCAGGGGCACCGGGACCATCAGGGGTACCAGGGCCATCCGGGGTACCGGGGACTCCGCTGCTGCGCGATCACCCGCCGGCGGGGCCGCGCTTCGAGGCCCCGGACGGGCGTGAGCGGCTCGGGCCGCCGCCGGAACCGCCGGGGCCGGTAATCCGCCAGCGCGCTACGGCCGTGCCCGAGGACCCGCCGTCCGGGCCGGTCCTGCCGGTGGCCAGCATCGCGCCGGACGACCTGGAGGCGTTCGCCCGGGACCTGCGCGCGCTGCGGGCCACGGCCGACCTCGACTACCCGGAGATGGCCGAGACCTCCCACTACGAGATGAAGACACTGGCCGCGGCGGCCGGCGGCCTGCGGCTGCCCTCGCTTCCCGTCGCCGTCGCCTTCGTGCGCGCCTGCGACGGGAACGTCGCCGATTGGGAAGAACGCTGGCAGAAACTCGCCGAGCGGATCACCGCGGAGGCCACCAGGAAGCGCAAGAACGACGCCGAGGAGGACGCCGAACCGCTGGAACCCGCGGACGCTCCTGCCGCCCTGGAGCCGCCGACCCTCAAGCCCGCCGCGACGCCGCCGCCAGACACCGACGGCGGCGAGGTCTACGTCATCACCTCAGCCCCGCCGCGGCAGCCCGGCTGGTAACCGGGCCCCGGCGCGTCACGGAGCCGCGGGAACGCCTCGGTAGGCTCAGGGGGAAGCATCAGCCACGACATGAGTAGGACCGATCAGGCAGTGCCCCCTGCGCAGCAACCCCCGGCCAGCGAAGGCTGGTCTCCCCCGGTCGACAACCACGTGCACACCGAATGGTCATGGGACGCGCCACGCGAGGCGTCCATGACGCGCAGCTGCGAGCAGGCCGTGGCGGCCGGGCTGCCCGGCGTGGCGTTCACCGACCACCTCGACTTCACCGCCTGGACCGACGGCGACCGGATCGGCGCGGAGAACCTCGACCCGCACCGGTACTCCCGGATGCACCTGCTCGACGTGACGGGTTATCTCGCGACCCTGGACGACTGCCGTCAGCGCTTCCCCGAACTGCGGATACTCTCCGGCGTCGAGATCGGCGAGGCTCACCTGTGGGCCGCTAGCGCGGCCGCGGTGGTGGCCAGGGCCCATCCGGACCGGATCCTCGGCTCGCTGCACGCGATCCCGGCCAGCGGCCGGCTGACGGCCGCTGACGACCTGTTCCGGCAGATGCCGGCCGCCGACGTGATGCGCCGGTACTTCGCCGAGCTGCTGCGGCTGGTCGAGGGCAGCGGCATCTTCCAGGTGCTGGCGCACCTGGACTTCCCCCGGCGGATGTGGCCGCGGACGGCCGGGCCGTACGAGGTAGATGCCTTCGAGGCGGAGTACCGGACCGTGCTGCGCGCCCTGGCCGCCAGCGACCGGGTCCTCGAGGTGAACACCAAGAGCCCGCTGGTCTCGGCGGACCTGCTGCACTGGTGGCGGGAGGCGGGGGGCCGGGCGGTCTCGTTCGGCAGCGACGCGCACCAGCCCTGGCGGGTCGGCGACAAGTTCAAGCTGGCGGTCAACATGGTCGAGGCGGCCGGTTTCCGCGCCGGGCGCGACCGTTTCGACTTCTGGCGGCTCTAGCCCTCTGTGACCAGCGGCGGACCCGGATGCCCGAGCGCCGGAGGAAGGCTCCGGGCCGCCGCTGGTGGCTTTCAGGTCCAGGTGTCGCCGAAGCGCGCGATCATCTCATCCCAGCTTTCGCCCTCGTGGCCCCCGGTCTCAGTAGCATGAGTCTCAGTGGCATGAGCCTCGGGGGCACTGTTCTCCTGGGCGCTCTTTTCGGAAGCACCGTCCGTCCAGACGCTGGCATCCTCGTCGTCGAGGGCAGCTCGCGGGGCGGGAATGGACCGGCTCTGGCAGTGCACCGCGAAGCGTAGCTCTGCGTAGTAGGTCTCCCGGTCGCGGAGTTCGGCACGGGCTTCGGTGTGCGCCGGGTGACCGTTGCCGCCCATGCGGAATGGGAGGTCGGCACGGTCATCCCCGCCCTCGTTCGCGGGTTGGCCCTGATCCGGAAAATTGCTGGCCACGACACACCTCGAATACGGATCTAACACGGTGCGAAGTTATTTCGCTACCATTTGTAATGTAACACTACGTGCTGTGCCCAATGCAATGGGTTACAAGGTAATAGTTACCTATCTCCCGCGCTAGGCATTACAGGGAGTTACTAGCTGATGCCCGGCGTGACACCAGGGACGACTGTTGCCGATGTGAACTCAGAACGTGCCATCTGGGCACGCGCCATGGTTCGTTCGGAAGAATTATTGTGATGCCTTGATTACTTTCCGCACATGATATTGCCGGTAATCCCGTCGGCGCGCCTGGCCCGGCAGAGCCGGCACCAGGGGTTCATGTCCGATTCCCGCCAGTTATGGTCCGCGCGGGCTGGCATTGTGGAAGACGTGACACAGAACCTCACGACCCTGGCGGGCGGCGTGCCCGCGCTAGACGACGAGCGGCGCTACCAGGCGGCGGTCAGCAAGGACCCGCGCTTCGACGGCGTGTTCTTCATCGCGGTGACCTCGACGGGCATCTACTGCCGCCCGTCCTGCCCGGCGATCACGCCGAAACGCGCGAACATGCGCTTCTACCGCAGCGCCGCGGCGGCCCAGGAAGCGGGCTTCCGGGCCTGCAAGCGGTGCCGCCCGGACGCCTCCCCCGGCTCGCCCGAGTGGAACATCCGGGCCGACATGGTGGGCCGCGCGATGCGGCTGATCGCCGACGGGGTGGTCGACCGGGACGGCGTCGAGGGCCTGTCCAGCCGGCTCGGCTACGAGCAGCGCCAGGTGCGCCGCCTGGTCACCGCCGAGCTGGGCGCGGGCCCGCTCGCCATCGCCCGCGCGCAGCGGGCCCAGACGGCGCGCATCCTCACCGAGACCACCACGCTGCCGCTGTCCGAGATCGCCTTCGCGGCCGGATTCACCAGCATCAGGCAGTTCAACGCGACCATCCATGAGGTCTTCGCGGTGACGCCGTCCCAGCTGCGCCAGGCGCGCGGCCGGCGGCCCGCGCCGACCAGGCGGCTGCTGCCGTCACCGTCGGCCGACCCCGCGGCGCCGGGGCTGATCCGGCTGCGGCTGGCGTACCGGGCCCCGATCGACGGGGAGCGGATGCTGGGCTTCCTGGCCGCGCGGGCCATCCCCGGGGTGGAAGAGGTGCGGGACGGCCGGTACCGGCGGACCATTCAGCTACCGAACGGGACGGGGATCTTGTCCCTAGGCCCGCTCGCGCCCGTCCCGGTCACGCGCCGCCCCGAGCCGGGCTACCTCGACTGCGAGCTCCAGCTCGAGGACCTGCGCGACCTGACCGCCGCGGTGCAGCGCTGCCGGCGCCTGCTCGACCTGGACGCGGACCCGGAGGCCGTCACCGGTTTCCTGGCGGCCGACCCGGTGCTCGGGCCGCTGGCCCTGGCCAATCCAGGACGGCGCTCGCCCGGGCACGTCGACGGCAGCGAACTGGCGCTGCGGGCCGTGCTCGGCCAGCAGGTGTCGGTGGCCGCGGCCCGGCGGATCGCGGCACGGCTGGTGGCCGCCTACGGCAAGCCGCTCTCGCGCCCTGACGGCCCGCTGACGCACTGCTTCCCGGCGGCCGAGACGCTGGCCGCCGCCGACCCGGCCGCGCTGCCGATGCCGCGGAGCCGGGCCCTGGCCCTGACCGGCCTGGCCGCCGCGCTCGCCTCCGGCGAGCTGTCGCTCGACCCGGGCGCCGAACGCGACCGCGCCGAGGCGGCCCTGCTGGCGCTGCCGGGCATCGGGCCGTGGACCGCCTCCTACATCCGGATGCGCGCGCTGTCCGACCCGGACGCGTTCCTGCCCTCCGACGTCGGCGTGCTCGAGGCGCTGGCGCGGCTGGCCGCGGTACCGGCGGGGACCGGCCCCTCCGCCCGGGCCCGGGCAGCCAGGGCGGCGGCCGGGCTGGCCGAGACCTGGCGGCCGTGGCGCTCTTACGCCGTCCACCACCTGTGGGCGTACCTAGAAGAAAAGGATCAATGATGACGAGCCCGTTCGTGGCGCCGGCCTCCGACGCGCCGCGCCTTTCCCATATCGTCAGCTCCCCCATCGGCAGGCTGCTGCTGCTCGGTGACGGGCATGCCCTGACCGGGCTGTGGATGATCGACGCCGACCGGCACTCGGCCCGCTTCGACCAGTCAGCGCTGACGCCGAGCCCAGAGTCCTTCCGCGAGGTCGCGGCGCAGCTCGAGGCGTACTTCGCCGGTGACCTGAAGGAGTTCACCGTGCCGCTGGCGCCGACCGGGAGCCCGTTCCAGCTCTCCGTCTGGACCGAGCTGACGAAGATCCCGTACGGGAGCACGGTCAGCTACGGCGACATCGCCCTGGCGCTGGGCAAGCGGCTGGTCGCGTCGCGCGCGGTGGGCCTGGCCAACGGATCCAACCCGATCTCGGTCATCGTGCCGTGCCACCGGGTGATCGGCAGCGACGGCAGCCTGACCGGCTACGGCGGCGGCCTGGAACGCAAGGAACTGCTGCTCAGGCTGGAGGGCGCGGGCCCGGTCACCCTGTGGTGAGGCGGGTAACGTGAGCCCGTGCTCGCCCTGCTGCTGCTCGCCGTCGCGCTCGGCCTGGATAACCTGGCCGCCGCGACCGTAATCGGCGTGGGCGGGGTCAGCAAGGGCACGCGGCTGCGGATCGCGGTGGTGTTCGGCCTGTTCGAGGCGGGCATGCCGGTGCTCGGGCTGGTGCTCGGGCACGGGATGGCCGACAGCCTCGGGCAGGCAGCGCGGTGGCTGGGCGGGGCGGTCCTGGTCGCGTTCGGCGTCTGGGGCCTGGAGCACGCCTGGCGCGCTCCGGCGGGTGGTGCTCCTCTGGCGGGTGGTGCTCCTCCGGCGGGTGGTGCTCCTCCGGTGGCTGGTGCTCCGGCGGCTGGTGCTCCGGCGGCTGGTGCTCCCGCGGGTGGCGGGCGCCAGTCGATCGGGCGCCTGCTGATCGGCGGGCTGGTGCTGAGCGGCGACAACCTCGCGGCCGGCTTCGCGCTGGGCGCGTACCACACCGGCATCGTGGTGGCCGCGGTGGTGTTCGGCGTGGTCAGTGTGGGGATGTCCCTGGTGGGACTTGAGCTCGGCGCGCGGATCGGGACCGCCGCAGGCGAGCGCAGCGAGCTGATCGCGTGCGCGCTGCTCATCGTGGTCGGCGTCGTCATCGCCGTGGGTGTGCTCTGAGGCAGTTCTGGCTCGATGGAACTGATGGCGCGCGGGATACGTCAAAGCGGCATGATGTCTCCACGCCAAGTTCGCGGAACTGTACTAGCGGTACTGCTGTGCTCGGCGCTCGCCGGGTGCGGCTCCGTCGCGGCCTCGACTGCGGCCGGGTCCGGCACCTCGTCATCGGCCGCGGCCGGATCATCTAACGGGGCCGGATCATCGGCCTCGGCCGGATCATCGGCGGCTGCATCATCGGCGGCTGGATCATCGGCCGCCGCGGCATCATCGGCGGCGGCCGCGGCCGCGACCGGCTGCGCCAGCGTCAATCAGGCGACGTCGGTCACCGTGCGGCGCATCATGCACCTGGTCGAGCCGACCCGGGTGGGCGCGCTCAGCAAGACCCAGAGCAACCCGGCCCTGGTGCGCGCGCTGTTCAGCCAGTTCTGCGCCGCCGTCGCTCACACCGCCGCGGCCAAGGGGACGGTGCGCTGCCCGGCCGACTTCGGCGTCTCCTACCTGGGGACGTTCTACGACGGCAGCCGGACGCTGGCCAAGTTCGTCTACGGCGCGAGCGGCTGCCAGACGGTGAGCGTCACGGCCGACGGCAAGACCCAGTCCACGATGGTGTTCGGCGCGGCCTCCGCCGCGGCGCCGAAGCTGCGAGCCGACATGGCCGCGGTCCTCGGCGTGCCCGCCACGACCCTGGCCCAGCCGCAGTCGCAGTCCGACAAGGGCGGCCCGGCCAAGTTACGGTAGGTTGCCCGACTCGTCGAGGTCGAACTCGCCGTCCTTGACCCCGAGGACGAAGGCGTCCCACTCGGCCTCGGTGAAGTACAGCTTGTCGCCGTCCGGCTTAGCCGCGTCGTACATCACGTACAGCCTGCCCTCGTCGGCCTTATGCGGCGCGGCCGAGGTGTCGGTGGTGACGTACACCTCGACCCGGCTCTCCTCGGAATCGGCCGCGACCGCATCGACTGGCGCTGCGCCGTCACCCGGTGTGTGCATGCGCTCAGGGTACTACCGGATAGGGTCGTGTCCGTGGCCGATCCCGTTTCCGCCGGCTTCTCGCCGGCCGAGCAGGCCGCGTGGTACGCGCAGCTGCCCACCATGTTCGGTGCCGCCGCGGCGCTGTTCACCGATGCGGCCGGCCGGGTGCTGCTGGTCAAGCCGAACTACCGGGACCACTGGTCGCTGCCGGGCGGCATCCTCGAGCACGGCGAACCGCCCCACGAGGGCTGCCGCCGCGAGGTCAAGGAGGAGCTCGGCCTCGACATCGAGCCCGGCCCGCTGCTGGTCGTCGGCTGGGCCGGGCCTGACGAGATACGTCCCCGGTCCGTACTGCACTTCGTCTTCGACGGCGGCACCCTGGCCCCAGACGTGCCCATCCAGCTGCAGGAAGAAGAGCTCGACGGGTACCGGTTCGTCGAGACTGCCGTCCTGGACGACTACTTGCCGCCGCTGATCAGCACGCGGGTGGCCGCCGCGGTGCGCGGCCGGGACACCGGGACGACCGCCTACCTGCCGTGGCGCGAGCCATGAGCCTGGCGCTGAGCGGCGCGGACGCCGCCCACCTCGCGGCCGCGGGAGGCCTGACCTACGTGCTGGGCTTCGAGCGGGCCATCCGCGGCGCGCCGCCAGCGACCGGGCTGGCGCCTGAGCCGGCCCGGGTCCCTAGCTGGCGCCGGCCTGCTGGCGCTGCGGCGACCTGACCTGGAGCTGGCCGAGCAGCGTGGCCGTGGCGGCCGCCACGGCGTCGACCGCGTCATCGAATGCCTCGGCGTTGTGCCCGGCGGGCGCGCGGAAACCGCTGATCTTCCGCACGTACTGCAGCGCGGCGGCGTGGATGTCCTGGTCGGTCACCTGCTCGGCGTACGGCGGGCGGAGGGTCTTGATGCTTCGGCACATAGCTGAAACCGTACCGCCTACTCCAGGCCGAGCAAGGGCTCCAGGCCCACGGTGAGGCCGGGCGGCAGGGAGCCGATCCCGCGGACCGCGAGCAGCACCCCCGGCATGAACGAGGCCCGGTCCAGCGAGTCGTGCCTGATCGTCAGCGTCTCCCCGGTCCCGCCGAACAGCACCTCCTGGTGCGCCACCAGCCCCGCCACCCGCACCGAGTGGACGTGCACGTCGTCGACGGAGGCGCCGCGCGCGCCCGGCAGGGCCGACGAGGTGGCGTCCGGCGGCGCGCCGAGACCGGCGCCGGCCCGGGCCGCGGCGATCATCGACGCGGTGCGCAGCGCCGTGCCGGACGGGGCGTCGGCCTTGTTCGCGTGGTGCAGTTCGATCACCTCGGCGGACGGGAAGAACCGGGCGGCCTGCGCGGCGAACCGCATCATCAAGATGGCGCCGACGGAGAAGTTCGGCACGACCAGGACGCGCGCGTCCGGGTGACCGGCCAGCCAGCCGCGCACCTCGCCGAGCCGTTCCTCGGCGAACCCCGAGGTGCCGACCACCACCTCTAGGTCGTGCTCGACGCACCAGCGCAGGTTCTCCATGACCACGCCGGGGTGGGTGAAGTCGACCACCACGTCGCACCCGGCCAGCGGGTCGAGCGCGTCGCCCTGGTCAACCTCGGCGACGGCCTCAAGGTCCGGAGCCTCGGTGATCACACGGACCACCTCGCGCCCCATCCGTCCCCGGGCCCCTAGCACCCCGACCTTGGCCATCGCCGCCTCCGCGTCGCTTTACTTATCGTGGGTCGAGATACCCGCCATGGCGGGTATCTCGACCCACGATCTCGTGATCTGCCGGCCCGTCAGGCCTGGAAGGCGCTGGCGTCGTCGAAGGGGCCGACGACGGCCAGGGTCTTGGGGCGGATGAGGATATCGGTGGCGATCGCGCTGATGTCGTCGTGACCAACCGAGTCGATCGCGGCGAGCACCTCGTCGACCGGCTCCAGCCGGGGGTAGACCAGCTCAGACTTGCCGAGGCGGCTCATCCGCGAGGACGGGTCTTCCAGGCTGAGCACGATCGAGCCGCGCACCTGGCCCTTGCCGCGGGCGAGCTCGGCGTCGGTCAGGCCGCCGTCCGCCACGCGGGCGATCTCCTCGGTGCAGATGGCCAGCACCTCGTCCGCCTTGGCCGGAAGGCAGCCGACGTAGATGCCCCACATCCCGGTGTCGGCGTGCTGCCCGGAGAAGCTGTACACCGAGTACGCCAGGCCGCGCTTCTCCCGCACCTCCTGGAACAGCCGGGAAGACATGCCGCCGCCGAACGCCGCGTTGAGCACGCCGAGCGCGAACCGGCGCTCGTCGGTCCTGGCCATCGCCTCACAGCCGAGCACCAGGTTGGCCTGCTCGATGCTGCGGGAGATCAGGGTGGTACCCAGGCCGGCCGCGTGCCCGTTCTGGTCTCCGGCCAGCCGGGGGGCG
The DNA here is from genome assembly GCA_963722275.1 of uncultured Actinomycetes bacterium. GTDB lineage: Bacteria > Actinomycetota > Actinomycetes > Streptosporangiales > Streptosporangiaceae > Palsa-504. The sequence continues at coordinate 122,229 of CAVRMX010000036.1, forward strand.
GCCGGCTCGGCGGCCCGGTCCAGCGCCGGGCCGAACGCCTGCCTGACCAGCTCCACTACCGTGTCGTGGTCCAGGTTGCCCGCCGCGGCCACCACCAGGTGCTCAGGCGTGTACCAGGCCTGGTAGTGCTCGAAGATCTGGTCCCTGGTGATCGCGTTGATCGAGTCCGTGGTGCCCAGGATCGGGCGGCCCAGCGGGGTGTCGCCGAACAGCTTGGCGGTGAACGCCTCGTGCACGGTGTCCAAGGGGTCGTCGTCGTTCATCGCGATCTCTTCGAGCACCACGTTGCGCTCGGCGTCCACGTCCTTCGGCGTGATCAGCGAGCTGGTCACCATGTCGGACAGGATGTCCACGGCCAGCGGCAGGTCCGCGTCGAGCACCCGCGCGTAATAGCAGGTGTACTCCTTCGCGGTGAACGCGTTCATCTCGCCGCCGGCCGCGTCCATCTCCGCGGAGATCTCCAGCGCGGTGCGCCGCCTGGTGCCCTTGAATAGCAGGTGCTCCAGGTAGTGGGTCGCGCCCGCGTGGGCATGGTCCTCGTCGCGCGAGCCGACCCCCACCCAGATGCCGAGCGCGACGGAACGCACTGCAGGCAGGGACTCGGTGACTACCCGCAGGCCGCCGGGTAGCACCGTGCGACGGACTTCATGGCCGGATTCGGCGGCCATCTATTCGTGGTGCCCGCGGGTGCGGTGCCGGGTCCGGCGGTGCCCGTCCGGGCCGTCACCGGGCCCCCGGTCACGGTCGCCGCCCCGTTCGCCGCGGTCCCGGGGAGGCCCGGAACGCTCGCCACGGGAGTCGCCGCCGGACAGGTCCTCGCCGGCCGCCTCGCGCTCCACCACCTCGACGGGCACGAGCGACAGCTTGCCGCGGTCGTCGACCTCGCGGATCTCGACCTGGATCTTGTCGCCGATGTGCACCACTTCGTCGATGTTCTCGATCCGCTTGCCGCCGTGCAGCTTGCGGATCTGGGTGATGTGCAGCAGGCCGTCCTTGCCGGGCAGCAGCGAGACGAACGCGCCGAACGTGGTCGTCTTCACCACCGTGCCGAGGAACCGCTCGCCCACCTCGGGCATATGCGGGTTGGCGATCGCGTTGATCGCGGCCCGCGCCGCCTCGGCCGACGTCCCGTCGGTGGCCCCGACGTAGATGGTGCCGTCGTCCTCGATGGTGATCTCGGCGCCTGTGTCGTCCTGGATCGAGTTGATCATCTTGCCCTTCGGGCCGATGACCTCGCCGATCTTGTCCACCGGGACCTTGATCGTGATGATCCGCGGGGCGTAGACGGACATCTCGCCCGCCTCGGTGATGGCACCGCGCATGACCTCGAGGACCGTCAACCGGGCCGCGCGGGCCTGCGTCAGGGCCGCCGCGAGGACCGAGGCCGGGATGCCGTCGAGCTTGGTGTCCAGCTGCAGCGCGGTGACCACCTGCTCGGTGCCGGCCACCTTGAAGTCCATGTCACCGAAGGCGTCCTCGGCGCCGAGGATGTCGGTCAGCGTCACGTACTGGCCGCCCTCGTGGATCAGGCCCATGGCGATACCGGAGACCATGTCCTTCAGCGGGACGCCGGCGTCGAGCAGCGACATGGTGGAGGCGCAGACCGAGCCCATGGACGTCGACCCGTTGGAGCTGATCGCCTCGGATACCTGGCGGATCGCGTAAGGGAACTCCTCCCGCGTCGGCAGCACCGGAAGCAGCGCGCGCTCGGCGAGCGCGCCGTGGCCGATCTCGCGGCGCTTCGGCGAGCCGACACGGCCCGTCTCCCCGGTCGAGTACGGCGGGAAGTTGTAGTTGTGCATGTATCGCTTGGTGCGGTCCGGGTTGAGCGTGTCGATCATCTGCTCCATCCGGAGCATGTTCAGCGTGGTCACGCCCAGGATCTGGGTCTCGCCGCGCTCGAAGAGCGCCGACCCGTGCACCCGGGGCAGCACGTGGGTCATCGCGGCCAGCGGCCGGATGTCGGTCAGGCCGCGGCCGTCGATGCGGACGCCGTCCCTGATGATCCGCTCCCGGACCAGCTTCTTGGTCAGCGAGCGGAACGCGGCGCTGATCTCCTTCTCGCGGCCCTCGAACTGCTCGGCGAGCTTTTCCTTGGCGAGCGCCTTGACCCGGTCCGTCTCCGCCTCGCGGTCGTGCTTGCCCGCGATCGTCAGCGCCTTGGCCAGCTCCTCGGTGACCTCGCGCTCCACCGCCTCGTACACGTCCTCGGCGTAATCCACGAAGACCGGGTACTCGGCCGACGGCGCGCCCGCGCCTACCTCGGCGGCGAGCCGCTGCTGCGCTTCGCACAGCACGCGGATGAACGGCTTGGCCGCCTCGAGACCCTCGGCCACCCTGTCCTCGGTCGGCGCGACCGCGCCGCTGCCATCGTCCGCGATCAGCTTGAGCGTCTCGGGCGTGGACTCGGCCTCGACCATCATGATGGCCACGTCGCCGTCTTCCAGCGTCCGGCCCGCGACCACCATGTCAAAGGTGGCCTGCGCCAGCTGCTCATGCGTGGGGAAGGCCACCCAGTGGCCCTTGATCAGCGCCACCCGCACCCCGGCGATGGGGCCGGAGAACGGCAGGCCCGCCAGCTGGGTGGACATCGAGGCGGCGTTGATCGCCACCACGTCGTACAGATGCTGCGGGTCGAGCGCGAGAATGGTCTCGACGATCTGGATCTCGTTACGCAGCCCCTTGACGAAGGACGGGCGCAGCGGCCGGTCGATGAGCCGGCAGGTCAGGATCGCGTCCTCGGACGGACGGCCCTCCCGACGGAAAAACGAGCCGGGAATCCGGCCCACCGCGTACATCCGCTCTTCCACGTCCACCGTGAGCGGGAAGAAATCCAGGTTTTCCTTCGGCTGCTTGGACGCGGTGGTCGCGGAAAGCACGACGGTTTCGCCGTCCAGCGTTACCAGGGCGGAACCGGCAGCCTGACGGGCCAGCCGGCCCGTCTCGAACCTGATTGTATGTACGCCAAATTCGCCGTTATCGATAACGGCTTCAGCACTGTGGACACCCTCCACGGGTGAGACCTCCTTGCGGTAGATCCCGCACCCACCCGCCGCCGTGCCGCATGTGGCCTGGCTCGCCTAGGGAGGCAGCCGGCCGGTCTTCGATCGAAGCCCTCGGGCTCTGCTGTCTTACGAACAGCCGACCCGGGGGCCACTACCGAGGACCGGCCCTGGGGCGCTCGGGGCCGGGGGCTACGGGATGTCAGTTTGTCTTGTTCAGTTGTTCCTGGCCGGACCGAGGGCCCGGACTGGGGCTCAGCGGCGGATGCCGAGGCGCTCCCGGATCGCGCGATAGCGATTGATGTCCTTCTTGGCCAGGTACTTCAGCAGCCTGCGGCGGCGGCCGACCAGCAGCAGCAGCCCGCGGCGGCTGTGGTGGTCATGCTTATGCACCTTAAGGTGCTCGGTCAGGTGGTTGATCCGCCTGGTCAGCAGCGCGACCTGGACTTCCGGCGAACCGGTGTCACCCTCACTGGTCGCGTACTCCGCCAGGATCTCCTTCTTGGCGGCGGTGTCGAGCGGCACGTGACTCCTTAGGATTAGCACGAAACGGGTTCAGCGAGCTGATTCCCGATTGAGAGGATGAGGCAGCCGCATGAGGGTGCAGCAAACCTCCCGCTCACCCGGCTAGTCGCCAGGCAGCGTTTCAGACTACCACGCAGCGCGAGGCATCGCGCGTCACGAAGTCTCCGGGGTGGCCGGTGCCTGCGGGGCGGCCGGGGCCTCCGGGCTCTCGGCGGTCTCCGGATCCTGGGGCACCTGGCCGGGCGCGTCGGTGTCGATCATGGGCGCGCCGATCTCCCGCCCTCGGTGCGCGGCGAAGAACACGGCGACCCCGGCCACGGCGCCGACCGCCATCACCAGCAGGGTGATCCACTCGTAGTTGAAGTAAGCGTTCCGCGGCACCGGGCGCTGGCCTGCGCGGTTGAGGCGTTCCGGCGGCGCTTCCTAGACTGGGCGAATGCCCGATCTGAGCACGGCGCGCCGCCTTTCGCTGAGCCATCTCCCGCTGTCCGGGCCCGGGCGGCAGGAAACCAGGCCCGCCTGGTGGCCGGCCTGGTCGGTGCCGGCCGCGCTGCGGGCGCTGCGCGCGGTGCTGGTGATCCCGTCCCTGTTCGCGCTGGCCTACGAGGGCTTCGGCAACCTGCAGATGGCCCTGTTCGCAGCGTTCGGCGGGTTCGCCAGCCTGATCTTCGCCGCGTTCGGCGGCACCAGGCGGGACAAGGTCGTCGCGCACCTCATGCTGGCGGTGATCGGCAGCATCGGGCTGATCATCGGCACGGCGGTCAACGGGATCACCTGGCTGGCCGTCCTGGTCACGATCCCGGTGGCGTTCGGGATCTTCTTCGCCGGGGTGGCCGGGCCCAACGCGGCCTCCGGGGTCACCGCCGCACTGCTCCCGTTCGTGCTGTCGGTGGCCACGCCGGGCACGGTCAGCATGATCGGTGACCGGCTGGCGGGCTGGTGGCTGGCCTCGGTCGTGTCGACCGCGGCCGTGCTGGCGCTGGCGGCGCCGTCCCCGGGCGACCGGCTGCGCGCGGCGGCGGCCGGCTCGGCCCGGGCGCTGGCCGCCCACCTGGACGCCTCGGTGCGCGGCACCGCCACCGCCGCCGACACCGAGGCCTGCCAGGTCGCCAAGCACCAGCTGATGAGCGCGTTCGCCAGCACGCCGTACCGGCCAGTCGGCCTGGCTACGGCGGACCAGGGCATGGCCAGCGTCGTCCAGCTGCTCGAGTGGTGCACCGCGCTGGTCGCCGACGCCACCGACGGGCACCCGAACCTGGACCGGGCCGCGCAGTCCGACCGCGACCTGCTCGCCCTGGCCGCCACGGCGCTCCGGCAGACCGGCGACCTGCTGGCCGGGACCCTGCTGGTCAGCACGGGCAGCGCGCTGGCCGACGTGACCGCGATGGACCGGCAGCGCGAGGCCAGCGCCGCCTACCACCGGTCCGCGGCAGTGCAGGGAGAAGGGGACTACGACTCGGTGGAGGTCATCGCGCGGCACGCCTTTCACGCCCAGGCGATCGCCCTCGCCGTGCGCGCCGTCGTCGCGGACGCCCTGATCGCCACCCGGCAAGCCGATCCTGAGACGATCGCGGCCCGGCGCCGCGGCTGGTACGGGGCTCAGCCCGAGGGGACGATGGCCGAGCGCCGGGTGGCCGCGATCTCGGGCGCGATGGGTGTCCTGGTCAGGCACGCCAGCTTCCGTTCGGTCTGGTTCCTGAACAGCCTGCGCGGGTCGCTGGCCCTGGCCACGGCGGTCCTGGTGGCCGACCTGTCCGGGGTCCAGCACGGGTTCTGGGTCGTCCTGGGCACCCTGTCGGTGCTGCGCACCAACGCGTCGTCCACCGAGTCCACCGCGCTGCGCGCGCTGGGCGGCACCGTGGTCGGCTTCGCGGCCGGCGCGCTGCTGCTGCTCGGCATCGGCACCAGCACCCCCGCGCTGTGGACGGCGCTGCCGATTGCCCTGGCCGTGGCCGCCTACGCGCCGGGCACGCTGCCGTTCGCCTTCGGCCAGGCCGCGTTCACCGTCGTGGTGGTGGTGCTGTTCAACCTGCTCGTCCCGGCCGGCTGGGACGTGGGCCTGCTGCGCATCGAGGACGTGGCCATCGGCTGCCTGGTGAGCCTGGTGGTCGGCGTCCTGTTCTGGCCGCGGGGCGCCGCGTCCGTGGTCGGCGACGACCTCGCCGACGCGTTCCGCCGCGGCGCCGCCTACCTGACCCAGGCGGTGGACTGGGCGCTGGGCACCCGGCAGGAGCCGCCGGACGCGGGCGCCGCGGCGGTCACCGCCGGGATCCGGCTGGACGAGGCGCTGCGCGGCTTCCTGGCCGAACAGGGCACCAAGCGAGTATCCAAGGAGGAGCTGTGGATGCTGGTGATGGCGTCCATGCGGCTCCGGCTGACCGCCTACTCGCTGGCCGGGATGCAGGCGCCCGAGCACCTCAGGCAGCACTCGCACCCGGGCACGGGCTACGCGCGGACCGCGCTGGCGCACGCCTCCGCGGACCTGACCGGCTTCTACGAGCGGATCGCGGTGCTGGTCGGGCGGCCGGTCGCGCACCAGGTCCTGCTGCCGGTCAGCGTGCCGGCGTTCACCGGCCTGAACGGGACCACGCCCCGGGGCGCCGAGGCCGGCGCGGACAGCGGGGTGGCCGTGCTGACCGGGCGCGGGGACGCGGACGGGCTGGACGCCGACGGCACGGACCTGGTGCGCGTGATCACCACCCCCCATCACCCGCACCTGCTGTGGGTGCACGAGCACCTGCAGCACCTCAGCTCGCACGCGGGCGTGATCACCGATCCGGCCTCGCACGTGGCCGAGCAGCGCCGGCTGCCCTGGTGGCGTTAGGAGTACTCCAGGGCAGTATTGCGGTCCGCCGGGAGGGCCATCGCGCCGAGCGCGCCTGCCAGTGCGATCGCGGCCAGGACCAGGCCGGCCGCGTGCGGGATCCGCGCCGGGGCGGGTGGGCCGGCCGGGGCGAGGGTGCGCGCCGGGCGGGTTAGTAGCGGGCGCCGGTGACCTGGGTGGCCAGGGGGTCCAGGACGGCGAGCTCGTCGGCGGTGAGGGTGACGTCCAGGGCGGCGACGTTCTGCTCGAGCCACTTGACTCGCTTGGTGCCCGGGATCGGGGCGAGCGGGACACCGAGCCGCTCCTGCTGGGCGTACACCCAGGCCAGCGCGACCTGCGCGGGGGCGAAGCCCTTGGCGTCGGCCACCGAGCGCACCGCGTCGACGATGGCCAGGTTGGCCTGTCCGGCCTGGCCGGCGAACCGCGGGTTGCGGCGGCGGAAGTCGCGGGCGTCCAGCGTGCCCAGGTCGACGGTGGCGGTCAGGAAGCCGCGGCCGAGCGGCGAGTAGGGCACGAAGCCCACGCCGAGCTCGCGCATGGCGTCCATCGCGTCGGTCTCCACGTCGCGGGTCCACAGCGAGTACTCGCTCTGCACTGCGGTGATCGGGTGCACCGCGTACGCGCGGCGCAGCAGGTCGCTGGTGACCTCGGACAGGCCCAGGTGGCGGACCTTGCCCTGCTTGACGAGTTCGGCCATCGCGCCGACGGTTTCCTCGATCTCGGCGGTCTGCGGCGGCCGGTGCAGGTAATACAGGTCGATGGTCTCGACGCCGAGCCTGGTCAGCGACGACTCGCAGGACCGCTGCACGTAGGCGGCCTCGCCGCGGACGACGCGGTGCGCGTCGCCGGCCGACCGGTCGATGCCGAACTTCGTGGCCAGCTGCACCTCGTCCCGGCGGCCCGCGATGCCGCGGCCGACCAGTACCTCGTTGTGGCCGGCGCCGTAGATGTCCGCGGTGTCGATGAACGTGACGCCCAGGTCCAGGGCGCGGTGAATAGTCGCGATCGACTCGTCCCAGTCGGTGGCGCCGTACCACTCGCTCATCCCCATGCAGCCCAGGCCCTGCGCGGACACGGTGAGCTGACCGAGTTTGGTGGTGCGCATGTAGCTCCTTTTAGAGTGCGTTTGCCCGCGGCGCTGCGTTTGCCCGCGGCGCTGCGTTTGCCCGCGGCGCTGCGGCCACGCAGGTCGCGTAGTAGTCGATCTTCGTGTCGAGCAGCTTCAGGCACTCCCGCTGGCTGACGAGGGCCCGGCGTACCTCCTCGCGGTGCCGCTTCAGCAGCTCGAGGCGTTCCGCCTCGCCCGCGCCCGACCTGACCAGCTCGGCGTACCGCTGCATGTCACGGACCGGCATACCGGTCGCGCGCAGCTTGGTCAGCAGCGACAGCCACTCCAGGTCGCTCTCGCTGAACCGGCGGCGGCCGTCCCCGCCCCGCTCGATGTTCGCGAGCAGGCCGATCCGCTCGTACCAGCGCAGGGTGTGCTGAGAAAGACCGCACTTGGCGGCGGCCTCGCCGGTGCTCCAGGTGGTCACTCCTTGAGCCTACGAGTTGGAGTGCGCTCTAACGCAAACTGCCGAAGGTGACCGTGACGTGCTGGAAGCCCAGCGACGTCAGCATGCCGGCCAGCATCCCCTCGGTGTTCTTCTGCGCCTCGGTCAGCAGCGGGCTCTGCTGGGCCGCGGTCTGGATCTTCTGCTGGGCCAGGATGTAGACCTGCTGCTGGCTGTTCGGGTCACCGGAGAAGAAGTTACCGATGCGGTTGAACAGCCCCTGCTGCTGGGCGTACACGTACGACTGGGAGACGTTGAGCACGGCCGGCTCGAGCTGGGCCTTCGGCAGCGCGACGGTCACCGCGGTGCGGTTCGCGTTCATCGTGATGGCCTTGCTCTTGAGCTGCCCGAAGTCGACGAAGGCGATGTCGGTGCCCTGCCCGATGAACAGCGTCTCGCTGCCGGCCAGGAACGAGGGAATCAGGCTGGTGCGCTTGGTCAGGTCGACCACGACCTCGAACGAGCCGCTGGCCGCCTCGTAGCGGCTCAGGTTGGTGATCGACTTCAGGATGACCGGCTGGCTGCGGACGGTGGTGGTCTCCGCGAACGGGTTCCGCAGCTGCGGCAGCAGGTGCACCGCGGACAGCACCACCACCAGGACGATGACCGCGACGATGGCGGTCACCATGCCGCCCAGCCGTCCCGTCCCTGGCAGGCGTGGCATCGTTATCCTGACCTCGCGCGGTGTACGCCTTTCCTGCGTCTCACGCGTCGTTCCAGAAGACCTGTCCATCACGCCATTCCGTTGCGTCCGGAGGCCGTTTTTCCAGACCTCGTTGCCATCAGTGGGCTACCCGGGAGCGGGCAGATAATTCTGATCGCGCGGCATATTGCGCTGTGCCTGGGCATATCTAGTCCATGAGCAGGTTCCGGGTCAGCAGGCGTCGGGTCGACTACGGAGACTGGGACCAAGGCCCGCGCCGGCGGTGGCGCCCGCGCGGGCGCTCCAGGGCCCGCGGCTGCCTCACGGGGGTAATCCTGGTCATCTTGATCCTGGTCGTGCTCGCGCTGCTGTTCGGCGGTTTCCAGAAAGGCACCAAGTCGAGCGGCCTGGCGCATTTCTGCACTACCTGCACTTCCGCACCAGCCCTCCCCCGGCCGGCCAGCCCGAATTCATGATCGTGGCCAGTTCGGGGCAAATAGCGCCCAAAACTGGCCACGATCATGGTTTGCGGAGGGAGGGCGGGCGGGCAGGCGCGGGTGGAGGGGGCGCGGCGGAGGGGGCGCGGCGGAGGGGCGCGGACGGGCGGAGGGGGCTGGTGGTGGAGGCGGGGCTACCAGTGGGTAACTAGTGTGGCTAGAGTGCGGGGCATGACCATTTTTGACGATCTGGCGGCGGAGCAGGGGCGGCTGGAGGCGATCCTGCTCGGGCTGGACGAGGCGCAGTGGCTATCGCCCTCGGGGGCGGCGGGCGGGGACGGACGCGGGCGGGGCGGACGCGGGGGGCGTGTGGCGGTTCGGGCCGCCGGACGCGGAATCGGCGATCACCGGGACGGCCGGGGACTTCTGCCGGGTCGCCGCGCAGCGGCTCGACCCGGCGCGGTCCGGGCTGCGGGTCAGCGGGCCGCACGGCGCGATCGCCGTCCGGGTCCTTCGTACCTACGCGGCGTGACCCAGGATGGCGTCGAGGAGCGGGCTGACCTGCTGGGCGGCCCCGTGGCCCGCGTACCAGGTGCAGGCGAGACCGAGCGCGGCCACCCGGCCGGTACCGAGCAGCGCGCGCAGCGCGTCCGCCAGCTGGCCTGCGCTCGGACCGCCCGGGACGGGGTACCGCAGGCCGGGCAGCCCGGCCGCGTCGATCACATCCATGTCCACGTGCACGTAGAGCGGCCCGGCCACGGTCCCGAGCGCGGTGAGGCAGTCCCCGGTCAGCACCACCGGACAGCCGCCACGCCCAGCGTCCGCAGCGACCCCGCGTGACACGGCGGCGTACAAGACGGCCAGCCGCTCCCAGGCGCCGCCGGGCGGGAACTCAGCGGTGACAACCTCGGCCGCCTCGAGCGGGAAGTCCAGGTCGGCCAGGTACTCGTCCAGGTGGTACGGGACGGCGATGATCGTCATGGCTACAGCCTCGGGTCGACGGGTTCGGACTCCAGGGCCAGGACGGCGAAGACGCATTCGTGCACACGCCAGAGCGGCTCGCCGCGGGCCACCCGGTCCAGGGCCTCCAGGCCGAGGGCGTACTCGCGCAGCGCCAGCGAGCGCTTGTGGGACAGCCCGCGCTGGCGCAGCCGGGCCAGGCTGGCCGGCTCGGTGTAGTCGGGGCCGTAGATCAGGCGCAGGTACTCCCGGCCGCGGACCTTCAGGCCGGGCTGGACCAGGCCCCCGGTGTGGTTAGCCCCGGTGTGGTTAGCCCCGGTGTGGTTAGCCCCGGTGTGGTTAGCAGAGTGGCCGCGGGTCAGGTTCGCGGCGGGCTTGACCACCATGCCCTCTCCCCCGGCCGCGGTCAGCTCCTCCCACCACCGGGTAGCCGCGGCGACCGACGCGGGATCGCCGGTTTCCGCTTCGACGCGGCGGGTGGTCGCGATCAGCTCCGGGCTCGCGGCGGCGAGCCGGTCGGCCAGGGCGAGGTGCCACGGGTGCGGCTGCTCGTGGTAGACGGCGCCTTCGGTGGCTAGCAGCTGGAACGGGGCGACGCGCACCCCGGCCAGCCCGTCGGTGGCCCAGCAGTAGCGCAGGTAGGCGGCGGTGAACGCCTCCGCGTTGGCCAGCCGGGCCCGGGTCCTTTCCAGCAGGGCGCCGGCGCCGGGCAGATCGCGGGACGACGCCTGCTCCAGGGCGGCGACCGCGGCCGGGAGGGAGGCCAGCGCGGCGGCGCCGGTGGCGGCGTACTGGTCCCTGAGCAGCTGCCCGGCCTTGGCGTTCCACGGCACCAGTTCGGCGTCCAGCAGCAGCCAGGAGGTGCCGAGCTCGCCGAACAGGCCGGCCTGCTCGGCCGCGGCGCGAACCTGGTCCGCGAGCGCGGCGGTCAGGGCGGCGGTGAAGAACGGCCGGCCGGTCCTGGTCCAGACGGTGCCGGGCCCGGTCACGCCGAAGCGGGACCGGGCGTCGTCAGGCGAACGGCACACCAGCAGCACCGCGCGCGAGCCCATGTGCTTCTCCTCGCACACCACCGCGGCCACGCCGTCCGCGCGGTAGGCGTCGAAGGCCTGGTCCGGGTGCTCGAGCAGGTCGTCGCGGGTCGACGTGGCGACCGGGCTCATGGTCGGCGGCAGGTACAGCAGCCGGCCCGGGTCGATCGCGAACCGGCTCATCACCTCCAGGGCGGCCGCGGCGTGCGCGTCGCGGATGCCCACCCGCGGCAGGTACGCGGTCTCGATGACGCGTGACCCGGACACGTCGCCGATGTCGAGCACGTCGGGCTCACGGAACCTGGTACCCGGGGCGGATACCCCGGGGAACGGCTTGGCCGGGGGGTGGTAGACGCGGGCGGCCGGGACAGACACCGTGGTCCGTTCGGGGTAATTCAAGGCCGTGAGACGGCCACCGAACACGCAGCCGGTGTCCACGCACAGGGTGTTGTTCAGCCACTCCGCGGCCGGCACCGGGGTGTGGCCGTACACGACCACGGCGCGGCCCCGGTACTCCTGTGCCCACGGGTAGCGGACCGGCAGGCCGTACTCGTCGGTCTCGCCGGTGGTCTGGCCGTACAGGCAGAACTCGCGGACCCGGCCCGAAGCGCGGCCGTGGTAGCGCTCGATCAGGCCGGCGTGCGCCACCACCAGGCGGCCGCCGTCCAGCACGTAGTGGCCGATCAGGCCGTCGATGAACCCGGCTGCCCCGGCCCGGAACTCCTCGGTCTCCAGCTCGAGCTGCTCCATCGACGCGTCCAGGCCGTGGCTGCGCTTGACGTTCTTGCCGCGCAGCGCCTTGAGCAGCTTGGCCTCGTGGTTGCCGGCCACGCAGAACGCGGTCCCGGCCGCCACCATGCCCATGACCAGGCGCAGCACGCCCGGCGTGTCCGGTCCCCGGTCGACCAGGTCGCCGACGAAGACGGCGCGCCTGCCGGGGTGACGGGCGCCGACCGGGCGGCCGGCGGCGTCACGCTCGAGTTCGTAGCCGAGCGTCACCAGCAGCTCCTCGAGCTCGGCCCGGCAGCCGTGCACGTCGCCGATGACGTCGAACGGGCCGCTCTCGTGCCTGAGGTCGCTGTACAGCCGGGCGCGGGTGACGGTGGCGGCGTCGACCTCCTCCGGGGTGCTCAGCACGTGCACGGTCCGGAACCCCTCGCGCTGCAGGCCGCGCAGGCCGCGGCGGAGCTGGCCGCGCTGGCGGCGGATCACGTGCGCGCCGAAGTCGCGGTCCGGCCGGCTCGCGTTGCGCTCCGCGCAGAGCTTCTCCGGCAGGTCGAGCACGATCGCCACCGGCAGCACGTCGTGCTCGCGGGCCAGCAGGACGAGCTCGCGGCGGGCTTCTGGCTGCACGTTGGTCGCGTCGACGACGGTGAGGCGCCCGCCGGCCAGCCGCTTGCCCGCGATGTAGTGCAGCAGCTCGAACGCGGCCGGCGTGGCCGACTGGTCGTTCTCGTCGTCGGCGACCATGCCGCGGCAGAAGTCCGAGGAGATCACCTCGGTCGGCTTGAAGTGCGCGCGGGCGAACGTGGACTTGCCCGAGCCGGTCACGCCGATCAGCACGACCAGGCTCAGCTCGGGGACGGCCAGCGGGGTCATGGCTTGTCCCCTCCTCGCTCGAAGACGGCCAGCTGGGTGGGCGGGCCGTCCTGCGGGTGCTCCGGGCCGACCGGGAGGAAGCGGACCTGGTAGCCGTGGTTGCCGGCCGCGGCCTGCGCCCAGGCGCGGAACTCGGCGCGGGTCCACTCGAAGCGGTGATCCCGGTGCCGCAGCGCGCCTGCCTGCAGGGTCTCGAAGTGCGCGTTGTACTCGGCGTTGGGGGTGGTGACGACGACGGTGCCCGGCGCGGCTTCGCGGAGGACGACCCGCTCGAGGGCGGGGATCCGTTCGGGGTCCAGGTGCTCGATGACCTCCATCAGCACGGCGGCGTCCAGGCCCGCCAGCCGGTCGTCGCGGTAGGTGAGCGAGGACTGGAAGATCGTCAGCCGCTGCCGCTTGCTGTCCGGCATCTGGTCGAGCTTGAGGTGGCGGGCGGCCAGCTGCAGCGCCCGGGCGGACACGTCCACCGCCGTGACGTGCTCGATGCCGGGCTCGGCGAGCAGGTCGCGGGTGAGCACGCCCGCGCCGCAGCCGAGGTCGCCGACCCGGCGGGCGCCGCTGCCCCGGATGATGGCCAGGATCGCCTCGCGGCGCTGGACCGCGAGCGGCTTGTCCTTGTCTTCGTCCTCGGTGACCGCGTTGTCGAGGTCGGCCGGGTCGGTGTCGTCGGATTCGGCCAGCCGGGCCAGCGCGGACCGGGCGAGCCTGCGCTGGTGCGACAGGTAGCGCCGGGTGATGAGCTCCTTCTCCGGGTGGCCGGCCAGCCAGTCGCCGCCGGCCCGGATCAGCTTGTCCACCTCCTCGGTGGACACCCAGTAGTGCTTGGCGTCGTCGAGCACGGGCAGCAGCACGTACAGGTGGTTCAGCGCGTCCGCCAGCCTCAGCTCGCCGGCCAGCCGCAGGTCGAGATACGGGGAGTCGCCCCACTCGGCCGGCCGGTAAGGCTGGGCTTCGGTGTCGACGTGCCAGCCGAGGGGCGCGAAGACGCGCTGGGCGAGGGTGCTGCCGCCCCGGCAGCGCAGGGCCGGGACCCTGATGGCGAGCGGGATGCGGGCGGCGGCCAGGTCGGGCCGGGCCTCGCAGCGGCCGGTGAGCGCGGTGCGGAAGGCCTCCTTGATCGCCACCGCGAGCATGCTGGAGGCGGCGTACGGCCGGTCGTTGACGTACTGGGCGAGCTCGCCGTCACTGTGCCTGCTGTTCTGGTGCCCGCCCTGGCGGCCGCTCTGGCGGCCGCTCTGGTGGCCGCGGACCAGGGCGATCGGGTCTATTTCCAGCAGCAGCGCGGCCGTGCACCGCTCCGGGGTCGCCTCCGGGTAGAACACGTGCGCCTCACCAGCCGAAACGGCGAACGTCTGGAGCCGGTCCGGGTGCTTGTGCAGCAGGTACCCCAGGTCGGTCGCGGGCGCGCGGGTGGTGGTGATGGTCAGCAGCACACGCCATTGTCTCCGTTCGGCTCCGGCCGGACACAACCATTTATCCCGAACGGGCGTGGCGCGTGCCCATCCGCCCGGTTCCCGTCCTTCACGGGCTCGTGCACGATCCGGGCTGGCGGAAGGTCGCTCTAGACGTGCTCGGTGGCGAGCCGGGCGCTGAAACCGAGGAGCACGGCGCCGGTGGTGGCGTCGAGGCCGCGGCGGACCCGGCGGCGCACCAGCAGGCGCCGGGCACCGTGCAGGCCGGTGACGAGCACGAGCAGGTAGCCGAAGCTGATCACCGCGTGGCTCCAGGCCATCCCGAGCAGCCAGCCGAGACCCGCGCCCGGGGTGAGGAACTGCGGCAGCACGGCCAGGTAGAACACCAGCACCTTGGGGTTGGTGATGTTGGAGATGAACCCCTGCCGCCAGCCGGCCAGGCTCGCCGCGGTGGATTTCTCGTCGCTGTCGAACGGCGCGTACTGGCCGCGGATGGCCGAACGGATGGCCTGCGCGCCCAGGTACACCAGGTAGGCCACGCCGGCCCATTTGATCGCCAGGAACAGCGGCTGGACCCTGACGATGAGGGCGCTCAGGCCGAACGCGGCGGCCGTGCCCTGGACCAGGTTGGAGCTGCTGACGCCCAGCGCGGTCCATCGCCCGCGGCGACGGCCTCCGACCAGCGTGTTCTTGGTGACCACGGCGAAATCCGGGCCGGGGATCACGATCAGCACCAGGGCGAAGGCGAGGAACTCGGCATATTTCGACCACGACATGGTTTTTACGCTACCCACGAGGCGCCCGGTGATACACGCGCTGGTCAGGGTGGGTAAGACTGGAGCGTGACGCGCTGGGTGCTGCATGTGGACCTCGACCAGTTCATCGCGGCGGTCGAGGTGCTGCGCCATCCCGAGCTGCGCGGGCGGCCCGTGGTGGTGGGCGGGGACGGCGACCCGACCAAGCGCGGCGTGGTGAGCACCGCGTCCTACGAGGCCAGGGAGCACGGCGTGCACTCCGGGCTGCCGCTGCGGACGGCCGCGCGGCGGCTGCCGGACGCCGTGTTCCTGCCGGTAGACCGGGCCGCCTACGAGGAAGTCTCCGAGACGGTGATGGCCGTGCTGCGGTCGTCAGGCGCGGTGGTGGAGGTGCTCGGCTGGGACGAGGCGTTCCTCGGCGTCGACGTGGCGGACCCCGAGGCCTTCGCGCGGTCGCTGGCGGCCCGGGTCCGTTCGGCCACCGGGCTCGACTGCACGGTGGGGATCGGCGAGAACAAGCTGCAGGCCAAGATCGCCACCGGGTTCGGCAAGCCGGCCGGGGTGTTCCGGCTGACGTCCGGCACCTGGTTCTCGGTTCTGGGTGCCCGGCCGACCGACGCGCTGTGGGGCATCGGCGCCAAGACGGCCAAGAAGCTCGCCGGTCTTGGCATCCGCACGGTCAGCGACCTGGCCGCCGCCGACCCGGACGCGCTCGCCGCGGAGTTCGGCCCGATGACCGGGCCGTGGCTGGTGCTGCTTGGCCGCGGCCGCGGCGACGCCGACGTGGACGACACGCCGTACGTGGCCCGCGGCCACGGCCGCGAGGAGACGTTCCAGCGGAACATCGCCGACTGGTCCCGGGTCCAGGCCGAGGTCGCGCGGATCGCCGGGCTGCTCGCGGGTGATCTTGCCGGTGATCTTTCTGCGGAGCCGCGTGCTGCCGTGCGGATCGTGGTGAAGGTGCGCTACGCGCCCTTCGTCACCGAGACGCACGGGGTGACGCTGGCCGCGCCTTCGTCGGATGCTTCGGTGATCTCGGAGGCGGCGGCGGAGGCGCTCGGCCGGTTCTCCGGGCGCCGGCCGGTGCGGCTGCTCGGGGTACGCGCGGAGTTCGGCTCGTAAGGGCTGCTGACGATCATCGTCGCCGCTATGGTCAGCCGCGCTGGTCCTGATCCGTTTCTTGCGTTCGCGATCGGCTGCCTGCTACTCTCATTCCACTAAGCTCTTAGTGGAATGAGAGATCAATGATCGAGTTCCAGCTCGACGAGACGTCGGGCGTCGCCACCTACCTGCAGCTCGTGCAGCAGGTTCACCAGGCCCTGCGGATGGGGATGCTCGAGCCGGGCGAGCAGCTGCCGACCGCGCAGCAGGTGGTCGCCAGGCTGGCCATCAACCCGAACACGGTGCACAAGGCCTACCGCGAGCTGGAGCGGGCAGGGCTGGCGCGCGCCCGGCCGGGGCTCGGCACGTTCATCACCCGGTCGCCGGCCGGGACCGACCCGGCCACGCAGGCACGGTTCCTGGTCGCGATGACCGACTGGCTGCGCTCGGCACGGTCGGCGGGCCTGGGCCCCGACGACATCGAGGCGATCTACCGGACCGCGTTGCGCGCCTGCTTCGCCGAAGGGGCGGCATGATGACCGCCGTCATCGAGGCCAGCGGGCTGGGCAAGGCCTACCGGCGGACCTGGGCGCTGCGCGACTGCACGCTGGCCATCCCCGGGGGCCGCGTCGTCGGGCTGGTCGGCCCGAACGGCGCGGGCAAGACCACCTTGCTGCGGCTGGCCACCGGGATGCTCGCGTCCACTTGCGGCACGATCAGCGTCCTCGGCGAGCCTCCCGCCGTCAGCCCGGCACAGCTGGCCCGGGTCGGCTACGTCGCCCAGGACACGCCGGTATACGCCCGCATGCGGGTCGCGGATCACCTCCGGCTGGGTGCCTGGCTCAACCCCGGCTGGGACGACGAGCTGGCGCAGCGGCGGCTCGGGCAGGTCGGCCTGGACCCCAGGCAGCGCGGCGGATCGCTGTCCGGCGGCCAGCGCGCCCAGCTCGCGCTCACCCTGGCGCTGGCCAAGCGGCCCGAGCTCCTCCTTCTTGACGAGCCGGTCGCCGGCCTGGACCCGCTGGCCCGCCGGGAGTTTCTCCGCGGCCTTATGGAGGCGGTCGCCGAGCACGGCACCAGCGTGGTGCTGTCCTCCCATCTGGTTACCGACCTGGAACGGGTCTGCGACTACCTGATCGTGCTCGTCGCCTCCCATGTCCGCATCGCCGGGGAGGTGAGCGAGCTGCTCGCCTCCCACCGCCGGCTGTCCGGGCCGCGCCGCGCCCCCGGCACCCTCCCGGCAGGGCAGGACGTCATCGAGGAAAGCCACACCGACAAGCAGAGCACCCTCCTGGTCCGCACCGACGATCCTGTCCACGACCCGGCCTGGACCGTCACGCCGGTCAGCATGGAGGAACTGGTGCTCGCCTACATGAACCCGGCGAACGCTATCCCGGCCCGCAGGCCGCAGCTAGGGGTGGCGTCATGATCAGGCTCACCTGGCTCCAGTTCCGCACCCAGGCAGTGACCGCCGCCGCGGCGCTGGCCGCGTTCGCGGTCATGCTCGCGGCCACCGGGCCGCACATGGCCAGCCTGTACGCCGCCAGCGGGCTCAGCGGCTGCCACGGCGGCAGCTGCCAGAACCTGGCCGGCGGCTTCGAATTTGAGCTGCAAAGCACCGGCATCTACACGGCGCTGTACCTGATCAGCGTCGCGAGCATCCTCCTCGCGCCCGCCGTCATCGGCCTGTTCTGGGGCGCGCCGCTGATCGCCCGCGAGCTGGAGACCGGGACCGATGCGCTGGCCTGGAACCAGTCGGTCACCCGCACCCGGTGGCTGGCAGTCAAGCTCACCGTCATCGGCCTGACCGCCATGGCCCTCACCGAGGGACTGAGCCTGATGCAGGCCTGGTGGGCGGCGCCGCTCGGCCGGGCCGCCGGCCTCGGCGCCCCCGCCAGCCCCCTCATCCAGGGCCGGTTCACCCAGCTGATCTTCGCCAGCCACGGCATCACCCCGCTCGGCTACGCGGCGTTCGCCTTCGCCCTCGGCGTCACCGCCGGGGCGCTGATCCGGCGCACCATCCCGGCCATGGCCGTCACCCTGGCCGTCTTCGCCGCCCTCCAGGTCGCCATGCCGCTGTGGATCCGTCCCCACTTCGTCCCGGCCGACCGCACGGTCATCTCGACCTCCCCGGGAAACGAGGCTGGGGGACCGACCGGCCCGGCCGGCAGCACCTTGACGCTCGTCGCCACGAGCCTCCCCGGCCAGCCCGGCGCGTGGATCCTGTCCAGCGGACCCGTCAACGCCGCAGGGAAACCAGTCAGCACCACCCCGGCCGCCTGTAACACGCCATCGGTTGTCAACAGCCCTGCCTTCTATGACTGCCTGACCAGCCAGGGCATCCGGGAAGCCATCACCTACCAGCCCGCCAGCCGATACTGGCCCTTCCAGTGGACCGAGACCGCGATCTACCTCGCCCTAGCCCTGTCCATGGCCGGCGTACTGCTTCCGGCGGCTCAACCGCCGCCGCTCCTGAAAGCAACGCCAACGATCTCGCCGACCGGTCAGACACGCCTCGCAGCCCCCGTTGTCCGGTTGTCCGGCTCGCGGGTGCTGCGGACCGGCCCGTGCAGCATCGGCGCCGGCTGGCAGCTATCCGGGGGAGCCCGCGTCAGAACTCGCCCTTGAGCCGCTCAATGTCGCGGGTGTGCTCCCGCAGCTGCTCGTAGGCGGGGCGTTCGCGGATGCGGGTCAGGGCCCAGCGGATGGCCTCCGCGCGGTTGTTCGCGATGCCCGCGGCGATCAGCGTGTCCACGATGTCCAGCTCCGGCGGCCTGAGCCGGACCATCACGTGGGTGAACTCACCATCGGCGGCCTCGCGGCCGTCTGCGACGAACCGGATGTTACCGGCCGTCCTGTGGCCGCTGTCGTCTTCGTGCATCACCTCGATGTACCGGATCTCGGGCCACCGCGCCAGCAGGTCGTGCCGGAACTGGTTGAGCCCGGGGCCGACGGCCAGCTTGAACGTCCTGGCCGCCTTGGCCACCTTGCGGGGATCGGGATGCGGATCCTGCAAGCGGTCGGCGGGATCTTTGAAGACGAGCCTGGGCATCACCTGGCCCGGCTCTATCCACGGCGCGTCGTCGTGCTGCAGCAACTCGACCCGGCGTATCCAGCCGGGGAGGAACTCGTTCGCCGCGATTTCGAGTTCGTGCTGAATGTGGTCCCTCTCCGCCTGGTCCATCTGGCCTTCCTGTAATTTCTTGAGTAACTCATATTACTAGGCTTTATGCTATAAGGGAACTTAAAACCTCTGCACACGCTGGGTGATCCGCTCGGCGGACAGGCCGGTGTTGGCAGAGTTGGCGTGGTCCCCTCTACGGGGGCCCAGGGCACAGGCAGAGCAGGGACGGCGTGGAACACGACCGGGTCATCCTTGGTGGCGAGAGTCAGGGCCTGGTGAGGTGGACGAATCCGGGTCCTCATGCGTGTGTAGAGCGTGGAACAGGACCAGCACGAGTTCACCGAGTTCTACGCGGCGGCCTGGAGTGACTGCCTGCGGATCGTCATGGTCAGCGTGGCCGACCGGCCGCTGGCCGAAGAGCGTCGGCCAAGCGGTGGATCCGCGGGGCGCGATGTGCTGGTGTGACGGGTGTTACCGGGATAGGCCGTCAGGTGCTGGCCAGGGGTGTTTACAGGGGGCGGATCATGCCGATCTCGCCGAGGGCCGGGTTGGAGGGCAGCGGCTGGCGTTCGGCGGTCGCGGTGAACCCGCAGCGCTCGTAGAGCAGGCGAGCGTGCTTGTTGGTCTCGGTCACCCACAGGTGCACCGAGGTGGCGTCCCGGGCGCGGCCCCAGCCGATCACCGCGTCGATCAGCGCCTCGCCGACGCCGCGGCCGCGGGCCTGCGACCGGACGAACATGGAGATGAGCTCGACCACGCTGGGCACCTCCTGGTAGCCGCCGGCCATCCCGGCGGCCTCGAAGGTGCTGGCTTGGGCGGGGCTGACCTCGGGGATATAGGCGAGGAAGAGGCCGCCGCCGGAGACCCGCTGCCGCCAGTGATCCTCGCCGAGCCGCACCTGGTCGGCGTAGACGGAGCTGAAGGCATCCGGCGCGTCGCGCAGCGCCCGCAGCCGGATGTCCCGCCACGCCTGCCAGTCGGCTGTCACCGTCTCGCGCACCAGGACCATGCCCCATGGTCCCGTCGCCGGCGACCGCCGGACAACCGGTTTTCCGGGTCAGCAGTCAGTCGAAGCGGCGGGCGCTCGGGTAGATCTGGGCGCCGTCCACGGCGATGTTCGCGCCGGTGACCCACGAGGCCCGGTCGGACAGCAGGAAGGCCACCACGTCGGCGACCTCCGGCAGGGTGCCGAGACGGCCGGACGGGAACTGGCCGGCCAGGAAGGCGGCGAAATCCTCCGGGTTCTCCTGCTGGAAGGTGTCCCAGCCGCCGCCGGGGAACATGATCGACCCGGGGCTGACGGCGTTCACCCGGATGCCGGCCGGCGCAAGTTCCTGCCCGGCGGCCGCGGCGAGGTGGATCTCCGCCGCCTTGGCGGCGGCGTAGGCGGTCCGCGGCGCCGGGCGCATCCCGGTGACCGAGGAGATGATCACCACCGAGCCGCCTCCGGCGGCCCGCAGGTGCGGCAGCCCGGCCCGGATCAGCTCCGCGGCGTGGCCCGCGTTGAGCGCGAACGTCGCGGTGAAATCGTCGTCGCCGGCGCTGGTGAGGTTGCCACGCCCGACCGTGCCGCCCGCGTTGGCCACCAGGTGATCCAGTCCGCCCAGCGCGGTCGCGATATCGTCCACGGCCCGCTTGAGCTGGGGCGTGTCGGTGACGTCGGCCGCCGCGGCGGCCACGGGGACGCCCCGGGCCTCCAGCCGCCCGGCGGCCGCGGCCAGGCCGGCCTCGTCCCGGGCGACCAGGCCGACGGCCGCGCCCTCGGCGGCGAGCGCCTCGGCCACCGCGAAACCGATGCCCCGGCTGCCCCCGGTGATCAGCGCGCGGCGGCCGTGCAGGCCCAGGTCCATGGGTGGCTCCAATCGCGAGAGCATCAGCTGTCCCGTCAGGCCTACCACACCACGTCTTAGGCTGGATTACGTGCCGGACGGACCCCGCCGCGTGGCCGCGCTCGTGGCCGCCATCGAGCCGTTCGACGACGTGGAGCGCGCCCATCAGACGGACGTGCTGGCCTGGCTGGCCAGCACGCCGGACGTCTACCGCCGCGTCAGGCCCGCGACGCCGCCCAGCCACCTGGTGTCCTACGCGGTGCTGACCGACCCCGGGGACTGGAGCGTGTTCCTGGTGGATCACCGCCTGGCCGGGCTGTGGCTCCCGGCCGGCGGCCACGTGGAACCGGGCGAGGAACCCGCGGTCACCGCCGCGCGCGAGGCCCGTGAGGAACTGGGCATCGAGGCGGACTTCTCGATCGCGGGCCGCCGCCCGGTGTTCGTGACCATCGCCCGGACCACCGGCCCGGACCGGCACACGGACGTCAGCCTGTGGTACCTGCTGGCCGGGACCCGGCGCTGCCCCTCGCGCTCGACCCGCGGAGTTCGCCGGCGGCGCTGGTGGACCGGGCCGCAGATCGAGTCCGCGGACCCGGCCCGGCTCGACCCGAACATGGGCCGCTTCCTGGCCAAGCTGCGCGGCCAGCCGCGGGCGTAAGCCAGCCGCGGAGGTAAGTCAGCCGCGGGCGTAGTTGCTGGCCCCGAACCAGTCCACCACCACGACCGGCTCGTCCCCGACGACCCAGGCGTCGTGGCCCTGGGGCAGCGCGGTGACGTCACCGGGCCGGGCGTCGAACTCGGCGCCGTCGGCCATCACGATGTGCAGCGTCCCCGACACGTGGTACTGGAAATGCGGTGCCTCGCACAGATCGGTGCCCGCCAGCGGCTTGACGTGGTCCGACCAGCGCCATCCGGGCTGCAGGGTGAGACGGCCGATCTCGGCCCCGCCGATCTGCAGCAGGTCCAGGGCGCCGAAGTCGAAGGCACGGGTCTCGTCCGGCGCCTCGAAGGTCTTCTGTTCCGCTTTCCCGGTCATGATGATCTCCTTCCATCGGTTGAGCTTTCCCGGTCAGCGTGGCCGGCGGCGGTTGCAGCCGCCTTGCACTAGCACCTTGCACCGGCCTGGCGGGGGCCCGGCCGACGGGATTTAATGCAGGCATGAAGTCGCTGGCCGTGCGGGTGCTGAGCGATTTCGGCGTGGACGGGATCGAGCCGCAGGCGTTCGGCAGCCGGAAGGCGCGGCTGACGCTGCAGCTGCTCGCGCTGGGCGGCGGGCAGGCCGTGCCGCCCGGCGTGCTGATCGACGCGCTGTGGGATACGGCCGCGCCGGCCCGGCCCGAGGATCAGCTGGCGGTGCTGATGAGCCGGCTGCGTTCGGTCCTGGGCCGCGACCGGATCGAGCATCGCGACCAGGGATACCTGCTGCACTGCGACTGGCTGGACGCGACCGAGCTGGCGGTGCTCACCCGCGAGGTGGAGGCGCGCCGGGAAGCGGGCCACGTGATGGGCGCGGTGGCGGCCGCCCGGGTCGCGCTCTCGCTGATCCGCGGCGACGGCCCGCAGCCGCTGCCCGGCGAGTGGGCCCAGCTCCGGCAGGCTGAGCTGGAGCGGCTGATCAGCCGGGCCCGGCTGGCGACGGCGACGGCGCTGCTTGAGGCGGGCGACTGGATGGCGGCGGCCGACGCTGCCTCGGCGGCCGCCGAACGTGACCCGTACGACGAGGCGGCCCTGCGCCTGCTGCTCCGCGCCAACGTGATGGGCGGCCGGGTGGCCGGGGCGCTGGCCAGCTACGCCAGCGCGCGCGCCCGGATGGCCGACGAGCTCGGCACCGATCCGTCACCGGAGACGACCGCGCTCTACACCGCGATCCTGCGCGGCGAGCTGACCGTGCCGGCCAGGCCGGCCCCGGCCCGGCCCGGCCTGGTCGGCCGGGACGACGAGCTGGCCTGCCTCGAGACGATCGCGGCGCGGGCCCGCGGCGGCTGCGCCGAGGTGGCCGTGGTCGACGGCGAGGCCGGCATCGGGAAGACCACGCTGCTGCGCGCCTGGGCCGCCGGCGCGCGGCGGCCGGGGACACGGTGCTGAGGGCGTCGTGCGGGCCGCTCGACCGGTCGCTGCCGCTGGACGCGCTGCTGACTGCGCTGGCCGCCCGGCTGCACGAGCTCGAGCCAGGGGTGAGCGCCGACATCCTCGGCGCCGACGCGGCGCTGCTGGCGCCGCTGCTGAACATGACGCCGGGCCCGCGGCCGCCGCCGGTGCTGGCCGACAGCATGGTCGGCCCGGCCGTGCTTTACGCGGCCCTGGTCCGGCTGCTCGGCCGGCTGGCCGAACGCGCGCCGCTGGTGGTCATCCTCGACGACGCGCACCTGGCCGGCCCGGCGCTGCCGGACTGGCTGCGGTTCGCGCGGCGCGAGAACATGACGGCGACGATCGTCGCCGCGGTCCGTACCGGCGAGGGAGAGCCGCTGCCCGCGACGGCGCTCGTCCACCTCGACGCGCTCGGCCGGGACGCGGCGGCCGAGCTGGTGGGGCCGGGGCGGGTCGACGAGCTGTACGCCCGGTCGAAGGGGCACCCGCTGTTCCTGACCGAACTGGCCCAGCAGGCCGCGGGCGCGGAACTGCCCGCGTCACTGGTGGAGTCGGTGTCCGCGCGGTGCGACGAGCTCGGCACGGCCGGGCTGCTGCTGCGCACCGCGGCCGTGATCGGCCCGGAACTGGACGCCGACCTGCTCGCCGCAGTGCTCGGCCGCCCGGTCATCGCGCTGCTCGACGACGCCGAGCAGGCGGTGGCCAAGCAGTTCCTGGTCGAGCAGGACGGGATCTTCCGGTTCCGGCACGAACTGCTCAGGGAGGCGCTGGCCGCGAGCGCGACCGCGGGCCGGGCCGCGCTGCTGCACCGGCAGGCCGGCCGGGTGCTCGACCGGCGGCCCGGCGCCGACCCGCTGACCGTGGCCGGGCACGCGCGCCTGGGCGGCGACCTGGTGCTGGCCGCCCGGGCGCTGCGGGACGCGTCGGCCCAGGCCGCGGAGCGCTTCGACCACGCGGCGGCGGAGGCGCTGCTCGACGACGCGCTGCGGCTGTCCCCCGGGCCTGACGGCTGGCTGGCCCGGGCCCGGGTCCGCACCCTGCGCAGGCGGTACGCCGAAGCCCTGGAGGACGTCGAGCGGGCGGGCGCCGCCGGGGCGGCCGCGCTGGAGGTCGGGGCCTGGGCGTCGTATTTCGGCCGCCAGTTCGCGCAGGCCATTCAGTTCGCCGAGGACGGCGCGCTGGCCGCGGCCGACGCCGCCACCCGCGCCCGGTGCCTGGCGGCCGGCGGCCGGACCCGGCATGCGGCCGGCGACCTGGCCCGGGCCGAACTGCTCCTCGGCGAGGCGTTCTCCCTCGCCGAGGGCGCGGACCGGGTGACCGCGGCCGGCTGGCTGGGGGTGCTCAGGGCCCATCAGAGCCGGGTAGACGAGGCGCTGGCGCTGCTGCGCCCGGCGGCCCGCGGGCAGCTGGGGGTGGAGGATACCTCCGCCACCTTGCACTCCCTGCTGTTCACCGGGCACGCGCACGCGCTGGCGGGCCGCCCGGCGCAGGCGCTGGCCGCGTTCACCCGTTACACCGCCGAGGTGGAACGGCGGCAGGTGCCCCGCTTCGCCGGCCGCGCGGTGAACTTCGCCGGCTGGGTGCTGCGCAACCTGGGCGCCGGGCCGGAAGCGCGGGACCACCACCAGGAGGCGCTGGAGGTGGGACAGCGGCAGGGTACCGCGGACGTCACCATCGCCGCGCTCGAGGACCTGGCCGAGCAGTGCCTGGAGGAGGGCGACCCCGACGGCGCGGCGGCCCGGCTGGCCGAGGCCGGGGCGCTGCTCCACGGCGACCTGGTCTTCGGCTGGCGGCTGCGGCTCAAGCACCAGCTCATCGGCGCGCGGCTGGACCTGCTGCGCGGCGATGCCGAACGCGCCCTGGCCGGGGCCGGCGGCCTGGCGGCCCGGGCGGCCGAGCTCGGCGTGCCCCGGTACACCAGCGTCGCCCGGCTGCTGGCGCACCGGGCGAACCACGCGCTCGGCCGTCCGGCGGATCATGGCGCGGTAGCCGCGGACCTGGACCTGCTGGACCGCTGCGTGGCCATCGAGGCGTGGCGGTGGACCTGCGACGTGGCCGCCGACTTCGGCCAGCCCGCCTGGCAGGACCGGGCCGCGGACCGGGCCGCCCGGCTGGCGCAGGGCGCGGGCCGCTATGCGGACGGACTGCTGCGAGAGGCGGACCGGCGGCTGGCCGGCCGGCCCCGGCAGCGGGCTGAGCCCTGCTAGCTGGCTGAGCTCAGCTGGCCGTGAGCACCACCATCGAGACGACCAGCGGGCCAGTTTCGGTCACGGCGGCCACGGCCTGCTCGGCCGCGCGCCGCACCGCGGCCCGGCCGGCCGCGTCCAGCGAGCGCAGGAACGGGGCGTAGTGGGCCATGCCCAGCCGCCACGACGCCAGCTGGGCAGGGGTGGCCAGGCCGGTCGGGACGGCCGTGGTGGTCACCCGCACCCGGGTGAACCCCGCCGCGGCCGCCTGCCCGGCGAGCACCTCCGGGTCGCTGGCCCGTGACCCGGGCGCGAGGGCCGCATACCAGGGGGGCGGGCGGTAGCCGAACGAGCGGAGGGCACCATCCGCCGCGTCTTTGGCCGGATGCGTCCAGCCCGGCGCGAACGTGCTGGCGGCGATGGCCGCGCCGACCCGCCGCGCCTCGGCCAGACCGGCGTCCAGGCGGTCCAGGTGGTTCAGGCAGAACGCGGCCAGCACCAGGCCGAAGCAGCCGTCACGGAACGGCAGCGCGGCCGCGTCGGCGGCGACCGGACGCCACCGGCCCCCGCGCGGCGTGCCCGGGGAGTGCCGCAGCATGCCCTCGGAAAGGTCCACCCCGACCACCTGGCGCGCGCCCGCCGCCAGCGCGGCCTGGCCGGCCACGCCGCCGCCTGCCCCCAGGTCGAGCACCACGCGGCCGGCCAGGGGCACCGGCACGGCCGCCACCAGGGCCCGGGCCAGCGGCGCGTACATCGGCCCGGGGCCTTCGGCCCAGTCGCCGGCCGCCGCGTCGTATCCGGCCCGCAGCCCCGCGGCCAGCTCGGCCCTGGTCAGCTCGGCCCTGGTCAGCTCGGCTCCGGTCAGCTCGGCCCTGGTCAGCTCAGGAGGGCCGCCGCCGCCAGGGACTTCGTCTCCCACCATGCGAGTTCCTCGTCGTAACCGCCGAGCGCCTTCTCCCAGCCGAACTGGACCAGGGCGCCGAGCAGGCACAGCGCCAGCTGACGGTCCCACCATGGTTCGGTGTCGATGCCGCAGGCCTCCAGCGCCTCCCGGTAGGCCGCGATCGAGGCCTCCTTCGACTGGGGCAGGCGGCGGCAGTTGATCGCCAGGTACCAGGCCAGGTCGCTGAGCGCCGCGCCGCGCCCCGGCTGCTCCCAGTCGAGCACCACCGTCCGCCCCGCGTCGTCGGTACCCAGGTTGTCGAGCTTCCAGTTGCTGTGCACGAACGTCTGCGGTGTCGCGGCCAGCGCCTCCACCAGCGGTCCCGGGTCGTACGCCAGCGGGGTGACTACCGCGGCCGCGGCCGGGGCCACCTCGGCCAGCAGCGGCCAGCCCTTCGCGACCAGCTGCGGGACCAGGTGCGGCGAGCCGACGGCGGCCTCCGCCGTGGCCATCCACGGGGAAAGCTCCAGGTAGCGGTGCATGGCGGGGACGACATCGCACTCGCTCCCGCAGTCCCAGAATTCCGCGTGCAGTGCGGCCATGTGGCGCAGGAACCGCGCGTGCTGATCCCCGGCGATGGGCGCGTCGGTGACCGGGACCAGCCACGGCGTGACGTCGTGCATCAGCAGCGCGCAGCCGCCCGGCTCCGGGGCCGCGCCAACGATCGGCTGGTTGAGGCAGCCGGGCAGCCGGGCCAGGATGCCGCGTTCCCAGAGCACCAGCGGCGCGCCGCGCAGGCAGCCCGAGGCCCGCATGGTCCAGTCGTCGGCCAGGTCGAGGTGCTTGAGCACGTAAGCCTGGCCGCCGGTCACCACCCGCTCGAGCGTGGCCCCCGACTTGCCGGGGACCTCGGCCAGCTCCGTCCGCTCGGTCGCGCCGTCGAGCATCTCGGCTACGTCGGCGTACCGGCGCACGGGCGGCTCAGGCACCGGCCGCCTCCATCTCGGCCAGCAGCCCGGCCGGCCAGCGGCCGCCGCAGAAGACGGTATCGGCGACGATGCGGTCATCGCGGACCGTCAGCAGGTGCAGGTGATGGCCGGCGTGCGGCACGCCGTCCTCCGACCAGCTGAGCGTGTACTCGACCACTTCGGCCTCCCCGCCCTCGACGGTATAGCGGCGCAGCTCGTCGAAGTGACCGGGGTCGGCGAACCAGCGCGCGTACTCGGCGCGGATCGCGTCGGCGCCCGCGGCGTGCAGCCGCCAGTTGGGCACCGTGGCGTCGAGCGTCGCGTCCTCGGCCCACACGTCGCAGCCGGGGATCGTCGCGGTCTCGATCGCGTGCAGGAACTTCTCGATCACGGGTGTGCTTGCCATAGCCGACATCGTGCCCGCCCCGGTTTGCAGCCACCTTGCAGCCGAGGCCCCCGTACCATGCGGTCGTGACGATACGACTGGGCGGCGACGGTCCGCAGACCGTGCACGCGGACACCATCGGCGCGGCGTGGCTCGCCGTGGCCGGGCGGATCCTGGCCGCGGGCGTCGCCAGCCGTTACGACGGCCTGCCGGTACGCGAGATCTCGCTGGTCACGCTGGCCGTGGACCGGCCAGGCCCGGACGATGAGATCATCGCCAGGCACGCCGAACCCGAGCGGCTGGCCTGGATGCACGCCAACTTCACCGACCACGCCAGGGTCGCCGCGCTCGGCGGGGCGGACAGCTACGCGACCCGGCTCTTCGACTACGAGCGCTCCGGCCGCGACCAGGTGGCCTGGGTCGTCGACCGGCTGCGCCGGGACCCGGCCACCCGGTCCGCGGCCATCACCACCTTCCAGCCGCACACCGACACCAGCTACATCCCGTGCGTCAGCCTGCTGGACTTCTGGCTGCCGGACGGCGCGGTCGAGCTGATCGCCTACGCGCACAGCATCGACTTCGGCGCCAAGGGCTACGGCAACCTGGTCGAGCTCGCCGCCCTGCAGCGGCACGTGGCCGGCCAGCTGGGCCGCCCGGCGGGACGGCTGCTGATGGTGGTCAAGTCGGCGCACGTGTACGAGACCGAACGTGCCTACGTCGAGGGCGTGCTCGCCGCGGACGGCTAGAGCATGTCCCCGTAGATCATGGAACAGGGTGGCATCGTGCCGGCACGGGCCGGGGCCGGGGCGTGGCGGCCGGGACTCGCGGGGGCTGAGTGACGCGGGATCACCCGCCAGGAAACCTGCGGAACCACCCGCCAAGATCAACGGGACACGTCCTAGTCCGGCGGGGGAAGCTGGCCGCGTCCTAGTCCGGCGGGGGAAGCTGGCCGCGGCGGGCCGCCTTGGCCAGGCGCCGGGCTTCCTTCAGGCCCCGCCCCCGGGCCTGCGGCGGGACCCGGAAGATGGTCGCGCCGCCCATCAGGTTCCAGGTGCGGAGCCGGATCACCGGCGCGCCGGGGCGGGGGCTGCGCTCGGAGCCGACCTCGGTGTTCCCGCCCATCAGCGAGAAGCCGCCCACGTCCAGCTCGACCGAGTCCGGGATATAGATGGTCGCGCCGCCCATGATCGCGACCAGGTTGAGGGTGAGCTCGCCGCCCTCGATCTCGGCCTCGCGCAGGTCGATCTCGTCGCCGCCCATGATCGAGATGGCGTTGATGCGGCCGACCGCGCGGAACCGGCCGCGCCGGTGCGAGCCGGCCATGATGGCGACCATCCAGCGCACCGGCTTCCTGGCCGGGGCGGCTGCGGCCAGCGCCTGGCCGCGCTCGGCGGGCAGGTCGCTGGTCAGCGTGGCGAGCTCGCCGCGTGTCTTGGCGGCCAGGGCCTGTCCGGACCGCTCCTCGAGCTCGTCCAGGGTGAGCCGGCCGACGGCGGCGTGATCGCCGAGGATCTTCAGCGTCTCGTCCCGCTCGGCGTCCGAGACCCGGAGGGAATCGTCAGGGCCGGTCACTAGATATCCCTTCCTCGGCGTGCCGCTCAGCCAGGGTACGCCCGGGCCTGGGCGCGATCCAAGGCGCGTCCGGCCATGCCGGGGCGGAACCGCCGCAGCCGCAGGCTGCTGGCCACGACCAGGGCCGACAACATCGTCATGGCGGCGGCCGCGATGAGCGGGTTGAGGAAGCCCAGCGCGGCCAGCGGCACGGCCGCCACGTTGTAGCCGAACGCCCAGGCGAGATTGCGCCTGATCGTCGCGCGGGCGGCCCGGGCCAGCATGATCGCCTCGGGCACCACCCGCAGGTCCTCGCGGAGCAGGATCAGGTCGGCCGCCGAGATCGCCACGTCAGTGCCCGCGCCGACGGCCATGCCCAGGTCGGCCGCGGCCAGCGCGGGGCCGTCGTTCATCCCGTCGCCCACCATCGCCACCCGGTGCCCCCGTGCCTGCAGGTCCCTGATCGCCGCGGCCTTGCCGTCCGGCAGGATCCCGGCGATCACCTCCTGGATGTCCACGGCCGCGGCGACGGCCCGGGCGGTCCCCTCGTTGTCGCCGGTGAGCAGGATCGGCCGCAGCCCGAGGCGGCGCAGCCCGGCCACGGCGGCCGCGGCCGACGGCTTGACCGCGTCGCCGATGGCGAGCGCGCCCCGCACCTGGCCGTCCCAGCCGGCCAGGACCGCGGTCTGGCCGGCCCGCTCCCACTGCGCCCACTGGCCCGCCAGCCCGGCCGGGATCGTGATCCCGAGGTCGCGCATCAGCCGCTCGCGCCCGACGACGACCTGGCGACCCGCCACTACGCCGCGCGCGCCGAGGCCCGGCAGCGCCCGGAAGCCGTCGACCGCATCGGCTGCGGCAGTGCTGGCTGGTGCAGCGCTGGCTGGTGCAGCGCTGGCTGGTGCAGCGCTGGCTGGTGCAGCGCTGGCTGCGGCAGCGCTGGCTGCGGTGGGCCCCTCCGGGGCAGCCTCTTCGGCGGCCGCGCTGATCGCGGCGGCGACCGGGTGCTCCGAGGCGCGCTCGACCGCGGCGGCGTAGCGGAGCAGCTCGGCGGGTTCGGTGCCCGGCGCGGCAGCCAGCGCGGTCACGGTCATCCGGCCGCTGGTGACGGTGCCGGTCTTGTCGAACACGACCGTGTCGATCAGCCCGGACGACTCGAGGGCCTGGTGTCCTTTGATGAAGATGCCGAGCTGCGCGCCGCGGCCGCAGGCCGCCACCAGCGCGGCCGGGGTAGCCAGGCCCAGCGCGCACGGGCAGGCGATGATCAGCACGGCGAGCCCCGCGCTGAACGCCTGCTCCGCGGCGGCGCCCGCGAGCAGCCAGCCGGCCAGCGTCAGCGCCGCGGCCACCAGGACCAGCGGGACGAAGACGCCGCACACCCGGTCGGCCAGCCGCTGGATGGCGGCCTTGTCCGCCTGCGCCCGGCCGACCAGCGCGATCAGCTGGGCCAGCTGGGTATGCTCGCCGACCTGGACGGCCCGGACGACCAGCCGCCCGGTGAGGGCGATGGTGCCGCCCGTGACGGCATCGCCGGCGGCGGCCTCGACCGGGATCGGCTCACCGGTCATCATGCTGCGGTCGACCGCGGACTCGCCGGACACTACCTCGCCGTCCGCCGCGATCTTCTCCCCCGGCCGGACCACGAAGATGTCCCCGCGCCGCAGCTGGCCAGCCGGGACGCGCCGCTCCTGGCCGTCGGCGCCGAGCACGCAGACGTCTTTCGCGGCCGCCGCGGCGAGCTTGCGCATCGCGCTGGCCGCCGAGCCGCGGGCGCGGGCCTCGTAGAACCGTCCGGCCAGCAGGAACGTCGTCACCGCGGCCGCCACCTCAAGGTAGATGCCGCCGCCCGAGGCGTGAGCCAGCTCCCGCAGCGCACTCGTCCCGGCATTCCCGGACTCGCGGTCCAGGCGGAACATTGCATAGGCCGACCAGCCGCAGGCGGCGACCACGCCGAGAGACACCAGCGTGTCCATCGAGCAGGCGCCGTGCCTGGCGTTCTTGAGGGCGGCGCGGTGGAAGGGCCAGGCGGCCCACAGCGCCACCGGCGCCGCGAGCACCGCGAGCACCCACTGCCATCCGGCGAACCGGTAGGCGGGGAACAGCGACAGCGTGATGGACAGGTCGCTGAGCGGGACGAAGAAGACCAGCGCGAGGATGAGCCGGCGGCGCAGGTAGGCGGCCTGGCCGTCGGCGGGCGCCGCTCCGGCGGGCGCTACTCCGGGGTGGGCGCTACTCCGGTGGGCGCTGCTCCGGTGGGCGCTGCTCCGGCGGGCGCCGCTCCGGCTGACGCCGCCGTGGCGGCGGGCGCGATCACGTCGGCCGCGTACCCCGCGCCCTCGACCGCCGCGATCATCGCCTGCACCGGGATGCTCTCAGGCGCCGTGACCGTCGCATGCTCCGTCGCGAAGTTGACCGCGGCGACGACGCCGGGGCCGATCAGGCTGAGCTTCTTTTCCACCCGCGCCGCGCAGGCCGCGCAGGTCATCCCGCTGACCGACAGCTCGACGGTGCGCCCCGCGACGGCCTCGTCTACCGCGGACGCCGCGGACACATCCAGCATCGGACCTCCGGTTGCCGCACCGGTCATCGAGCCGGAGGCCCACGTTGGCCGACCCCGGCACGCCAGAAATTCGCGAAATATTCTCGCTGGTCAAACGGATACGCGAATGCGTACGCGGAGCCTAGCAGGGGCGATAGCATTATGCCCCATCTGCCCCGCAAGTGGGCAGATATGTCACTCTGACCGCTAGCGGGAGCGGCCCCCATGATCCATGTCAACAACTTTTCTAATGGGGTCCTGAACCCCGTCCTGTCCTACCTGGTTTCGTGCGTGGGCTGCTTCCTCGGACTCCGCTGCACCACCCGGGCGCGGGCCTACCAGGGAGCGGCGCGGGCCCGCTGGCTGACCCTGGCGGCCCTGTCTATCGGGACCACGGGGATCTGGGTGATGCACTTCATCGCCATGCTCGGGTTCACCATCCAGGGCCAGCCCATCCGCTACAACGTGCCCGTCACCATCTTGTCGATGGTGATCGCGGTGGTCGTGGTCGGGATCGGGACGTTCATCGTCGGATTCAGCCGCGCGGGCACCTGGCCGCTGCTGATCGGCGGCGTGATCATCGGGCTCGGCGTGGCCAGCATGCACTACCTGGGCATGGAGGCCGTGCGGGTGCAGGCCTCGCTGACCTACGACCCGGCGATCGTCGCCGCCTCGGTGATCATCGCGGTGATCGCCGGGACCGCGGCGCTTTGGGCGGCGCTACGGCTGGACACCGTCTGGTCCACGTTCGTCGCGTCCCTGATCATGGGCGTGGCGGTCAACGGCATGCACTACACGGGCATGGCCGCGGTGCGGGCATACGCCGCCCCTGGCCTGGTCGTGAACACCTCGGCGACCGCCAGCGCGACCGGGTTCCTGCTGCCGCTCATCCTCGGCCTGAGCAGCATCGGGTTCATCTTCTCCGCCGTGATCGCCCTGTCGCCGACGGCGGCCGAGATCTTCGAGGAAGACGAGCTGATGAAGCGGATCAGCCAGAGCCAAGCCGCGCGGTACGAGCCGACTGCGCGGCAGGTACCCGCCCGGCCGCAGGACCCGGCGCAGCCGGGAAGCCTGTTCCGCCCGCACCGGCCCGCGGATGGACCTTAGCCGAGGCGAGCTCGGCCAGCGCGGGCGATCTCACATCCGGACGTTGGCGTGGAGCCAGGAGCGAAGCGGCCCGGCCGTTCGGAGGAATGACACGACGCGGTCCCTGGCCTCGGCACTTTCCAGCCATGGTTCTACCGGCCATTGCCGCCACGCGGTCAGCCCTTTGTACCGGAGCAGCGTGATGCGCGGGTGGTCGGCCGGGTAGCCGCGGGGCGCGGACTTGAGCGCGCCGTGCCCGTGGACGGTGATGTCGGCCTTCTCGAGCTCGGCGACGATCTGCTCGAGCTCGGCACCCGGCCGGTCGCCGGCCACCGCCGCGCGGTAGCGGGCGAGCTGCTCCGGGTTCATCTCCCACATCCCGGCGCCGACCCCCAGGCCCTCGACCGACAGCTGGACGTAACCGGAATCGCCGATGACCGCCCCGATGTGCGTCTTGTACGGGGTCTTGTCCTTGCTGAACCTGACGTCGCGGTACGGCCGGAAGATCTTCGGCTCGCCGAACTCCCCGGCCAGTTCCTCGGTCAGCTCCGTCATCGGCGCGAGGATCTTCTCGGTGTAGACGGCCTTGTGCGCGGTCCAGTAGGTCTTGGTGTTGTCGGCCGC
Organism: uncultured Actinomycetes bacterium; assembly: GCA_963722275.1. Taxonomy (GTDB): domain Bacteria; phylum Actinomycetota; class Actinomycetes; order Streptosporangiales; family Streptosporangiaceae; genus Palsa-504. The sequence continues at coordinate 155,331 of CAVRMX010000036.1, forward strand.
GAGCCCGTCGTAGAAGTCCAGGGCCTCTTCCGGCCACCCGCTGAACACCATCGTCCCGGCTCCTTCCTGCCGGCTCTCACCCTAGCCGTGACGGCCGTGATAGACCGGAGCCATGGCGACGGAGGAACGAGATGGCGTCTCGCTGACCCATCTCGATGAGCCGCTGTTCGACGGGGCGGGCGCCACCAAGCGGGACCTGGTGGACTACCTGGAGGCCGTGGCCGGGCTCATCGTGCCGGAACTGCGCGGGCGGCCGCTGTCGGTGATCAGGGTGCGGGCGGGCCAGCAGCCGTTCATGCAGAAGAACCTGCCGGACTACGCGCCGCCGTGGGTCGGTTCGGTCACGCTGTGGGCCGAATCCTCCCGGCGCGAGGTGCGCTACGCCCTGTGCGACGACCGGCGGACGCTGCTGTGGCTGGCCAACCAGCGCGCGGTGGAGTACCACCCGACGCTGTACCTGGCCGGCCACCCGGACCGGCCGTCCTACCTGATCATGGACATCGACCCGCCGCCCGGCGGGCCGTTCGGGCACGCGGTCGCGGCCGCCCGGCTGGTGCGGCAGGCGCTGGCCGATGCGGGCCTGGCCGGCGCGGTCAAGACCAGCGGGTCCAAGGGCGTGCACGTGTACGTGCCGGTCGACGCGAGCAGCGAGGAGACGGCCGCGGCCACCCGGGCCATCGCGGAGCGGGCTTCGCGCCTTGATCCGGCCCTGGTCACCACGGCCTTCATCGTGCAGGACCGGGAGGGCAAGGTGTTCCTGGACTCGACCCGGGCCTACGGCGCGACCGTGGCGGCGGCGTACAGCCCGCGGGTGCGGCCCGGGGTGCCTGTGTCGTTCCCGGTCCGCTGGGACGACCTTGATGCCGTGGCGCCCGGAGACTTCACGGTGCACAGCGTGCTGGGGCTGCTCGCCGGGCATGAGGCGTGGGCAGGTGAGCTGCCCGCGCCGCAGACGTTGCCTGCCAGCCTGGTCGAGGAGGGGCGGGCGATCCCGGTCGCCCGGGTGCAGGCCATGCACGAGGGCAAGCGGCGCAAGCGCGCGCAGCGCGCGCCTTAGCTTGGCTTAGCTTGGCTTAGCTTGGCTTAGTTCGGCTGGCTGGCGTTCCAGCGTTCGCTGAGCTCCTGCCAGGCGGGCGGCGGGCCGGGCAGCTCGCCGCGGTCGGTGGCCCGCATGCCGTCGAGGATGAGCGCCAGGTACCGGTGCCGCAGTTCGGCGGTGCGCGCGGGGTCGGCGAACTTGATCGCGGCCACCAGCTCGAACACCAGCGAGACGTCATGCAGCGCCAGGTCCGGCCGGAGCGCGTCGCGGATCAGGCCGAACAGCTCCCGCAGCAGCTCGCTCGACCGGTTGGCCAGGGCGTACATCTCCGGCGTGGGGGCGAACTTGCCGGCCAGGGCGCGGGTCATCGAGCTGGTGTCCGCGTCGGCCAGGTGACGCATGAAACCGGCGAAGACCTGCCAGTGATCGCGGCCTGCCCTTACCTGGTCGATGGCGGCCTCGGTCTCCTGCACCACGATCAGCAGGCCGTCCGTGCACAGCCTGCGGAGGAGTTCCTCCTTGCTGCCGTAGCGGGTGTACAGCGCGCTGATGCCGACGCCGGCGTGCCTGGCCACCGCGGTGATCGGCGCGCCAGGATCGGCGACGAACACCGCCCGGGCCGAGTCGAGGATCCGCTGGTCGTTGCGGGCCGCTTCGGCCTGGCGGCCGCTCATCGGGCCGTGCCGTCCCGGCCTGCTGCCCGGCCTGGCGTTCGTCTCGGTCATGGAAAAGAGCATAGCAGAGACTGGAACAAATCATTCCGTTCTGATAGTCTTGGAACAGAAGATTTCGTTCCGGTAGGCAATCCGGTAGGGCAGTTCCGACAAGGCAACGGGAGGATCCGATGTCATCAGCATCCGAGACCGCGAGCTTGGAGCGCGAGACCGTCGCGGAGCCTGGCGGGTCGGCGGGACCGAAGTGGCGGTGGGTGGCGTTCGGCGCGGTGATCACGGCGGCGGTGATGGACCTGCTCGACTCGACCATCACCCAGGTCGCTGCGCCGACGATCCGGCGCGAGCTGGGCGGCTCGTACGCCGTCATCGAGTGGGTCACCGCCGCCTACGCCCTGGCCATGGCGGTGGGGCTGCTGACCAGCGGGCGGCTGGGTGACATCTTCGGGCGGCGGCGGGTGCTGCTGACCGGGATGGCCGGGTTCGTGCTCGCGTCGGCCGCGTGCGCCGCGGCGCAGAGCGCGGGTGAGCTCATCGCCGCCCGCGCCGTCCAGGGCCTGCTCGGGGCGGTCATGCTGCCGCAGGTGTTCGGCCTGATCAGGGACCTGTTCGCGGCGCACGAGATGGGCAAGGCGTTCGGCGTCTACGGGCCGGTGATGGGCCTGTCCGCGATGCTCGGGCCGATCGCTTCCGGCGGCCTGATCAGCGCCAACGTGTTCGGCAGCGGATGGCGGATGATCTTCCTGGTAAACGTGCCTGTCGGGCTGGCCGCGCTGGCGCTCGGCGCCCGGTCCCTGCCGGCCGGGACCGGCTCCGGCGAGGCGGGGCGCTCTGCTGGCTCGCGGCGGGGGCGGCTGGACCTGCCGGGCGCGGCGCTGGCCGGCGCGGCCATGTTCCTGCTGGTCTTCCCGCTGGCGCAGGGGCATTCGCTGGGCTGGCCGGGCTGGCTGCTCGGGATGCTGGCCGCATCCGTGCTCGTGCTGGCCGGGTTCGGCTGGTACCAGGTCCGGCGTCAGCGGGCCGGCCGTGACCCGCTGGTGGAGCTGTCCGTCTTCCGGCACCGTCCGTACAGCGCGGGCATCGTGTTCTCCATCGTGTTCACCGGCTCGCTGGGCGGCATCGTGATGATCTTCAACGTGTTCCTGCAGAACGGGCTGGGCTTCAGCCCGTGGCACTCGGCCGTCACCACCGCGCCGTGGGCGGCGGGCGCGTTCATCGGCTCCGCGGTCGGCGGCATCACGATGAGCAAGCTCGGCCGCCGGGTGCTGCACGCCGGGCTGGTCGTGGAGACGGCCGGGCTGCTCGGGATCTACGCCGTGCTGCGCGGCGCGGCCGGCGGCGTCTCCACCGTGGACCTGCTGGCGCCGATGGTGATCGGCGGGATCGGGATGGGCATGGTGTTCGTGCCGCTGTTCGACATCGTGATGGCGGGCGTCCGGCCGCGGGAGATGGGCTCGGCCTCCGGCGTGCTGCAGACGGTCAACTCGCTCGGCATGTCCCTCGGCATCGCCGGGATCGGCGCGATCTTCTTCGCCCTGGCGTCCGGGCCCGGACGCCACGTGCCGGTCTACCTCAGCGCCGCCGAGTGGACCGCGCTGGCCACGGCGGGGCTGCTGGTCTGCTCGTTCGTCATCGGGTTCGGGCTGCCCCGGCGGGCCAGGGAGCAGTAATTCACCGGATAGGCTCCGCGCCGGTGACCAACCAGAATTCATTCCGGTAACTACGCAGACGTGAGGGAAAAGGCTATGAGCGAGATCACCGTGACCGGATGGGACGTGCTGGACGAGGCGCGGGCCATGCTGCGGGCGGCGGTCACCGGGGTGCCCGCCGGCGGCTGGCAGCGGCCGACGCCGTGCACCGAGTGGAACGTCACCCAGGTGCTGCAGCACGCCGCGCTCGACCAGGAGGTATGGGGGGCGCTGGTGGGCGGGACGCAGACGTCGGGCGAGAACCCGTTCGCGCCCTCCGGGCAGCTCGGCGCCGAGCCGCTGGCCTACGCCCAGGCCGCGCTGGACGCGTCCGGTCCGGCCTGGACCGCGATCGGCGAGGACTCCGCGGCGGTGCCGACCCCGCTGCCGCAGGGGCCGATGCCGCCGGCCGACGCGGCCGCGGCGGCCGCCCTGGACGCGGCGATCCACGCCTGGGACATCGCGGTGGCGACCGGGCAGGGCTCGCCGCTCACCCCGGAACTGGCCCGGGCGCTGACCCCGGTCGCGCGGGGCATCGTCGAGCCGCTGCGCCAGTACGGTGCCTACGCCCAGGCGCTGGAGCCGGCGCCCGGCGCCGACGACGCCTCGGCCCTGCTGAGCTACCTCGGCCGCTGCCCCGGCTGGGCGGCGTAGCCCCGGTTTTCATCATCGTGGATGCGGGGCTAGGGGCTGAAAACGGGACCAAATCGTTTAATTTGTTCCGGGTCTGTCGGGTTATGCTGCATGGCTACGGTTCGAATTATCGTCGGGAGCGGTGCCAGCAGGGACGAAAGCGGGAGGTAAGGGTGGACATGCAGAGAGTTTTCCGCCGCCGGGTGGGGCCGGTGAGGGCGTGGATAGTGGCTGCGGCAGCGGTGTCGCTGACCACTGGAGCGCTCGCGGTGGCCGGGGTCCAGAGCAGTTACGGCGCCACCGCGGGCGCCGCTCAGGGATCAGGTGATCACCCGGGCTCCGGGACGCGCCTTGACCACGTATTCATCATCATGCTGGAGAACCACGCCGCCGACCATGTGATCGGGGACCCCAGCGCGCCGTACATCACCTCGCTGGCCTCGACGTACGGGCAGGCCACGAACTACTACGGCGTCACCCACACCAGCGAGCCCAACTACATCGCGGCCACCAGCGGTAACAACTGGTGGGTCAACAACGACAACGGCTGGTACCCCACCACGGCGAACAGCTTCGGGCCGAACCAGTACGCACATACCAACATCGTGGACCAGCTCGAGGCGGCGCACATCCCGTGGGACGCCTACATGCAGGCCATGCCCACTGCCGGCTACCTGCCCGACTTCTGGCCGAGCAGCTCCAATCCGCTGTACGCGAGCAAGCACAACCCGTTCATCCTGTACAACGACGTCCGGCTGAACCCGGCCCGCGCCGCCCACATCAAGCCCTACCCCGACATGGCCGCCGACCTGAACGGCCCGAAGCCGCCGCGCTACGTGTGGATCAGCCCCGATGAGTGCAGCAACATGCACGGTGGCATCTACACCGCGGTGGCCGGCTTCCCCGACACCCCGTGCCCGTACAACGACGTGCCCGGGGACGCCAACGACCAGGCCCTCAAAGCCAAGGCCGATGCCTTCGTCAAGGGCGCGGTCCAGACGATCATGTCCAGCCGGGCCTGGACGGGTAACAGCGCGATCTTCGTCGTGGGCGACGAGACCGACTTCGACGGCACCAACCCCGCCGACAACGACTACGCGTCGGTCGCGGGCTGCTGCGACTCGCCGGTCCTGCCGGCCGGGGACCCCCAGGTCAGCGCCAGCTGGCCCGGAGGGGTCTACGGCGGTGGTTCGACTCCGATGATCGTGGTCAGCCGGCTGGGGCCGCGGCACGCCACCGACGCCACGCCGTCCAACCACTACTCGATGCTGCTCACCATCGAGGAGGGATTCGGGCTAGGCAAGCTCGGCTACACCAGCGACTCGGCACAGGTCCATTCCCTCTGGCCCCTCATCGCCAGGCACTGAGCACCGGGCACTGAGCACCGGGCACCGGGAACTGCCCTGGCCAGCGGCGGCAATCACCGCTGGCCAGGGCCAGCCGGCCGGTAGGGCTAGGGGGCGCGGTCGAGGGCGCGGAGGGTGTCGGTGAGGGCCCCGGCCAGTTGGTCGACGTGAGGGCGGGCGAACGGGAGCGGGGGGCGGATCTTCAGCGTGCTGCCGTCCGGGCCGGTCGCGCTGATCAGTACGTGCCGGTCGCGCAGGCCGTTGACCACGCGGAGCGCGGCGTCGCCGTCGGGCTCGCCGGTGGCGGGGTCGGCGAAGTCGGCCGCCGCGTACAGGCCGGCCCCGCGCACGGCGCTGATCCGGGGCGTGTCCCGGGCGATCACCTCCAGCGTGTCGCGCAGGTAGCCGCCCACGTCCAGGGCGTTCTGCCGCAGGCCCTCGGTCTCGATCACGTCGAGCACCGCGGCCGCCGCGGCGATGCAGACGGAGTTGCCGCCGAACGTGTTGAAGTACCTGATCTTGCTGCCGAACTCCTCGAGGATCTCCGGGCGGGCCGCGACCCCGGCGATCGGCATGCCGTTGCCCATGGGCTTGCCCATGACGGCCAGGTCGGGCACGATGCCGTGGCGCTGGAAGCCCCACATGGCCTCGCCGGTGCGGCCGAATCCGGGCTGCACCTCGTCGGCGATGTACAGGCCGCCGGCCTGGTGCACGGCGTCGGCCACCGGCCGCAGGAACCCGGCCGGGCCGGGCCGGATCCCGTCCGAGGAGAACAGGCTGTCCGCGATGAACGCGGCCAGCCGGACGCCGTGCCGGTTCATGTCGGCGATGGCTGCCCGCACCCGTTCGGCCATTGACTGGCTCGTGTCCTGCGGTCCTGGTGCCGCGACCGTCCAGACCGAACGGCCCAGCGGGACCGCCGGGCCGAGGCTGGGCGAGATCTCGGCGGCCGCCGTGGTCACGCCGTGGTAGGCGTTGGCGGTGATGACCGTCCCCTCGCCGCCGGTGCGGAAGCGCGCGATGCGCAGTGAGAGGTCGACGGCCTCGCTGCCGGTGCAGGTGAACATGACGTTGCCGAGTTCGGCCGGGAACGTGCCGAGCAGCCGCTCGGCGTAGTCGAGGATGAGCTCGCTCGCGTACCTGGTGTGCGTGTTGAGGGTGGCCGCCTGCCGGGCGATGGCCTCGACCACCCGCGGGTGGCAGTGCCCGACCGACGGCACGTTGTTGTAGGCGTCCAGGTAGGCCTGCCCGTCCGCGTCGTACAGGTGCACGCCCTCGCCCCGGACGATCCGCACCGGGTTCCGGTAGAACAGCTTGTAGGCCGGGCCGAGCAGGCTCGCCCGGCGCTCGACGATCCGGCGCAGTTCGGGGTCGAGGGCGTCGACGGAGGAGATGTCGAAGCCGTTGACCATGGTCGCGGTGTCACGCACGGGTCGCCTCCTGGATGCGCGCGGCGGCCTGCCCGGCCGGGATGCCCAGCAGCCGGTTCAGGTGCTCCCATGCCCGGGCGGTGTTGCGCAGGACGTAGGCGCGGTTCGCCGGGAACCGTTCGGCCCGCCATTCGCTGATCACGAGCCTGGCCACGATCCGGGCCAGGATCAGGTCCGGCAGCAGGTCGAGCTCGCCGGCGGTGAGCGGGGTCGTGGCGTGGTAGCCGGAGATCAGGTCCAGGGCGGGGCCGAGCAGGTCGGCGTCGTCGCTGAGCTGCTGGGTGGCGGCGATGGCGACGTCGTTGACCAGGGCGGTCACGGTGACGTCGCCGAAGTCGATGATCCCGCTGACCCGGCGGCCGTCGGCGGAGATCAGCACGTTGTCCGGGCTGAAGTCGTTGTGCACCAGCTGGCTGCGCTGGGCCGCGAGCCGGGAAGGCAGCCCGGCGGCGAGCCTGCCGAGCTGCTCCTCGATCAGGCTGGTGCGGGGGCCTGGAGACCGTTCGGCGGCCAGCGGGCGCAGCTGCGGCAGCTGGGCGAGGTCCCACAGCAGCGGCAGGCGCACCAGCGGGTCGTCGAAGTCGCGCAGCGCCCGGCCGAGCTCGGCCAGGGTGACCCCGAGGGTGCGGCGCAGCGGCCGGTCCGTGCCTGCCGACCGGAGCAGCCGGCCGTCGAGGTAGCTGAGCACGTGCACCACGCGCCCGCGCAGCGGGCCGTCCGCGACCACGGTCCACGGCTGGCCGTCGGCGGCGGGCCGCACCCGCGGCACCGGCAGCCCTGGCGCGGCCGACTCGACATGCCGCAGCACCCGGACCTGGACGCTGACCACCGCCGGGTCGGCCCGCAGGTGCGCGAACTTCACCACGTAGCGCTCTTTGCCGCTGGCCTGCAGGAGGAAATTGTCATCGGCCTCGCCGGGCAGCGGGGTGAGCTCGCCGGCCAGGCCAAAGCAGGCCCGGACGGCATCGGCGGCCTCGGACGCGGCGACCGGCGCGGACGGCGTCAGCCGGGCCACGTCCAGGGCGGCGGCGTCTGGTGTCACGTCGTGGCCTTTCGCTCGGGAGGGCGCGGTGCGGGGCCAGGGCGGGAAACCTGGTCCGTTCGGGATTAATTGTCGTTCAGGAGGACTACATCATCTGAAAGTAGGTGGTGTAGTACTCGTGGGCGGCGCGGCCGACCGGGAGCAGCGTGACCGGCTTGTGCCCGGCGACGCCCTCGAACGTCATCGGCTGGGCGGCCGTCCGGCGGATCGAGGCCATCTCCAGCTGCGGCGTCAGCGAGCCAGGGTCGCTCGGGTACACGCCGCTCAGCACGACCGGCCCGTAGGTCAGCGCCTGCACCGCCGGATGGTCAGGCGTCGGCTCGACGGCTAGCTGCATCGGCAGCGTGACCTGGAGCAGGTCGCCCGGCTGCCAGCGCCGCCGCAGCGCGATCCAGCTGCTCGGGCAGGCCCCGGGCAAGCCCGTGACCCGCGCGCCGTTGAGCTGGACCACGGGATTCCCGGCCACCCATTTCGGCACCCGCACCCGCAGCGTCAGGGTGGCGGTGCCGGCCATCACGGACAGGCGGATGACCGGGTCGTCGGGGAACCCGGTGTCCTGCTGCAGTACCAGCCCCTGCGAGCGCACCTGCGACGGGACGAACAGGTTGACGTAGATGCCGTCCGCGTCGCGGCTGTAGATGCTGTCGGCGAACTTGGCCTGGGTCTCGAGCCCGGTGGCGGTGTCGCAGGTGAAGGTGTCCCAGTCGGTGGCGTACACGCCCAGGTTGCCCTGGGGGAAGTAGTTGAGCGGCTGGCGCTTGAACGCGCCAGGCGACAGGCCGGTGTAGTAGCAGTTGAAGCCGTGCGGCGAGGCGGGATCCTGCTCCCCCAGCATCTGGTTGAGCAGGGTGCGCTCGTAGTAGTCGACCAGGTCGGTGCGGGCCGGCTGGTGGAAGTGCAGCAGCCTGGTCAGCTTCAGCATGTTGTAGCTGACGCAGTTCTCGCAGGTGAAGTTGGACAGCTGGGCGGCCACGGTATCGGGCAGCTGGAAGTGCTCGTAATTGCCCACGCCGCCGATGACGTACACGTGATGGCCGGTCACGATGTCCCAGAAGTTCTGGGCGATGTCGCGGTACTTGCCGCTGCCGGTCTCCTCCCACATCCGGACGCAGGCGATGATCTTCGGCGTGGTCACGTTCGCCTGCAGCCCGGGCAGGATGTCCAGCCCGTCGGCCAGCGGGTCGAGGACTTCGGCATGGTAGAAGCGCTGCGCGGTGGCCAGGTACCGCTCCTGGCCGGTGATCGTGTACAGGTTGGCCAGCGCTTCCGGGAGCCCGCCGAATTCGGTCTGCAGGACCATCTGCATCTGCTCGTACGGGAGCCTTTTCGTGCTGGTGCGCCAGTCCACCCAGTCGGCCAGCTTCCGCGCCACGTCCAGCGCCTGGTCGTCGCCGGCCAGCTGGTACTGGTCGATCATCCCGGCCAGGTACTTGTGGATCATGTAGTACGGCGACCAGATCGAGTTTCCTGACTCCAGGATGTCGAAGTAGTGCTCGGGGAACGCGGACAGGTAGCCGGGGTGGAACCCGGCTTCTGACGCGCGGGCCTGCAGGGCGGCGAGCTGGCTGACCAGGTAGCGGCCGCGGATGCTGGCGGCCGTGTCGCCGGTGTTGGCGTAGGTCAGCGCCAGGCCGGACAGCAGATGGCCGGTCATGTGGCCGCGGATCTGCGAGTCCGGCTTCTCCCAGCCGCCGAGCGGCTCGGCTTGGGAGGGTTCGCCGTAGTTGAGGCGGAAGGAGCGAAGCATGCGTTCGGGATCGAGGAAGAGCAGGTACGTGGTGTTCCTGGCCTGGTTCTGGCGGAACGGGCTGTCGAGCAGCTGCACGTTTTTCATGGGAAGCGCGGCGGCGCGGCCGGCGGTGCCGTCGGGCGCGTAGCCACTGGGTTCGGGGGCAACGCTGGCTTGAGCCGGCGGGAGGCTGCTGCTCGGGGGACGCCGTCGGCGACGAGGGCCTGCTCGGCGATCAGGGCCCCGGCGCCCACGCCGAGCACGGTGAGAGCCTGCCGCCTGCTCAGGCGCCCGGGGACGGCCGGCGTTCTGGGCTTGTCGTCCGGCGGTTTCGGTTTTGTCGCGGGTTCCGGGGTGGTCGGGGGTTCTGCGGTGCTTGCTGGTTCTGGGGTGGTTGCTGGTTCTGGGGCGGTTGCTGGTTCTGGGGCGGTTGCTGTTCTGGGGCGGTTGCTGGTTCTGGGGTACTCGCAGGTTGGGGGGTGTTCGCGGGATCCGGAGTGGCCAGGGTTTCCTGGGTCTCGTCCGCCTCGTTCACATCGGAGGTCCTTTGCCTGGTCAGCACTTCGAGCAAGATCCCGTCTAGGGGTACCTGTCCATGTAACCGTCCTTGGCCGGGCCCCGGTTCAAGTCCGCGGGAGGAAATTCTTACCGACTGCTTACGCGGGTCCTCGCGGATGAGCCGACCGGAACGCCGGCCCGTAGTCCTGGGTAGTGGTCAGTGCACACGGCAGCCGAGATCATCGAGCAAATTCAGACGCTCCCAAGCTCGATGATCGCTCGTCTCCCCCTATCCGTGCAGGCGGTCGGGTGCACTGGCCCTTTCCGCTTCCCGGGATCTGGTCGGGCGGCTTACCGGCCCTAGGACGAACGCGGTCAGGGCGGCCAGCGCGAAGGTCACCGCGGCGGCGGCACCGTGCACGACGATAAGGCGAGTGCTGAAGGACGGCCTGGGCTCGTCGCGGTCCTGGCGCCTGGCCGCGCGGGCGTTGGCCGTGAACCAGGTCAGCCCCAGGCCCACCGTGACCGTCACCAGCCCGAACGCGATCCAGCCCAGCGCGCGGTAGTGCACGAACGTGAAGCCCAGCCAGAATCCGAGGCCGATGATCGCGGACGCCGGGTGCGCGAACTCGAGCAGCGACCGCGGGCTCGGCATCACCGGCGCGTTCTTGGCCGCGGTCAGCGAGGGCGGATCGAACCGGTTCCGCGCCGCCCGCCTCATCTCCCGCTTCGAGGCGGGCTGAGCCTGGGCGAGCTCCGGCTTCCCGGATGAGGCGGAGGCGGCCTGGGATACAGGATCGGCCTGGGGTACGGGATCGGCCTGGGCGGTGGAAGCAGCCCGCGTGACGGAGACGGCCTGCGCGGCGGGCGCGGCCTGCGCGGCTTGCGCGGCGGGCGCGGCCTGCGCGGCGGGCGCGGCCTGCGCGGCGGGCGCGGCGGCGGGCACTGAGGTTGTGGCCGGTTCTGCGGCGGGTGCCGTGGCCGCGGGGCGGGCATGGCCGAGGTTGCTGGTCGCCAGCAGGTAGAACCCGGCTCCCGCGGTGAACAGCCAGAGCACCAGCACCACGATGGCCATCGTCGACCCCTTTCCGCTCTCCGCAGGCCCGAATTTACCCGAGCGACCTGGACGCGCCGCGCCCGCGGCCGGGTGGCGGCGCGGAGGCCATCGGCACGATGAGCGCGGGTGGCGATCGCAGTCTCAGGCCTGGCACAACCACGCAATGCGGGGTTCGCTAATCATCGTGGAGGGGCCGTTTGCTCCGGGCCGCGCAGATGACTGAGTGACTCCTGGTGCGGGAGTGAGTCGTGGGGGCCGGGGCAGGGGCAGGGTGGGAGTGCAGGAACTGGTGGGCTGGGGCAGAGGCAGGGGCCGGGATCGGGGCGAGGAGGCAAGGGCGGCGGGGGTCGGGGGTGGTGCCTTGGCGCTCGATTAGGTGGGTGATCGCGAGGGCTACGCCGATGACCGCCAGGCCGGCGAGGGCGAGGAAGGTGAGCGCTTCGGCGTGGGCTGACGCATGCCGGAATGCGCCGAGGGCGCCGGGCGCAGGCAGGGCTCCGGGCAGGCGCCCGGCCAGGTTGAGGTACAGGGTGCCGAACGTGGCCACGCCGACGAGCAGGCCGAGCTGGTTCACCGTGACCACGACCCCGGTCGCGTCCGCGGCCAGCTCGACCGGGACGCGCAGTAGCACGCGGGTCATCAGCGGGCTGAACGCGGCCGCCATCCCGGCGCCGCTGAGCCCGCCGAGAAGGTACAGCCCCGCTCCCCCGGTGCCGCCGTCGCGCAGCACCAAGGCCAGGCCGGCCATGCCCGCTGCGAACAGGACGAAGCCGCCGACGATCAGGGCGCTATACGACCACGCCGGAAGCCGCCGCCAGTTCAGGCTGACCAGGGCGAAGGTGGCCGCGGCCGGGGCGAAGGCCAGGCCCGCGCGCAGCGGGGAGTAGCCCAGGCCGTCCTGCAGGTGCAGCGCGAGGGTGAAGAAGAACCCGCTGAAGATGGTCATCACCGTGAACAGGGCGGCGATCGCGACCGGCACGCCGGGCACGCGGAGCACCCGGCCAGGGATCAGCGGCGTCCCGCCGGCCGCGGTCACCCGCCGCTCGACCGCGATGAACGCGGCGACCAGGGGCACGCTCGCGGCCATCAGGACCCAGCCCCAGCGCGGCCAGCGTTCGGGCTGGCCGAGCACGAGCGGGAGGACGAAGGCCAGCACGGCCGGGGTGAGCAGGGCCAGACCGGGCAGGTCGAGGGTCCGGCCGGGCTCGCCCTTGCCGTGCGGCAGCGCCCGGGCTCCGACGGCAAGCAGCGCCACGCCGATGGGCACGTTGACCAGGAACACCGGCCGCCAGTCCGAGCCGAACAGGTTGGCGCTGATCAGCAGGCCGCCGGCGAGCTGGCCCACCACCGCGCCGCCGGCCAGCACCGCGGAGTACCGGCTCATCGCCCGGGCCCGGGCCGGGCCCGCGTGGGTGCGCTGGATCAGGCTGAGGACCTGCGGGATCAGCAGCGCGGCGCCCGCCCCCTGGACGAAGCGCAGCGCGATCAGCAGGCCGGCCGTGCCGGCCAGCCCGCAGCCGAGCGAGGCGAGCGTGAACAGGACAAGCCCGGCGAGGAACACCCGCCGGTGGCCGATGATGTCGCCGAGCCGGGCGCCGGTCACCAGCAGCACCGCGTAGGTGATGGTGTAGCCGGCCACCACGAGCTGCAGGCCGGCGCCGGAGGCGCGCAGGCTGGCATGGATCGAGGGCGCGGCGACGTTCACGATGGAGGCGTCGAGCACGGCCATGAACTGGCCGATCAGGACGACGGCCAGGATAAGACCGGGCCGCACCGGACGGTCGCGGCCGGCGAACAGGCCGGTCCGGGCCTCACGGGTCAGGATGTTGGTCATGTCACCAAGCCTGACGCCGTTCTTATCCAGGTACCAAGACACTGGTTATCCTGGTACTAGCAGCACCTGGCAGGTCACGGACATTAAGGCCACGATGGAACTGTGAGCGAGCACAAGGGAAACGCCGTCATGATGCGGCGCGGGGAACTGGCGGCGTTCCTGCGCAGCCGGCGGGAGCGGATCACGCCGGAGGACGTCGGGCTGCCCGGCGGGTACCGGCGCCGGACGGCCGGGCTGCGCCGCGAGGAGGTCGCGCAGCTGGCCGGGGTCGGCGTGACCTGGTACACCTGGCTCGAGCAGGGGCGGCCGATCCGGGCCAGCCTCCAGGTGCTCGAGGCGGTGGCCAGGACGCTCCGGCTGGATGCGGTCGAGCGCCAGCACCTGTTCCGGCTGGCCGAGGTGCCGGACACGGCGGTTCCCGGCGACGTCGGCCTGCGGCTGCCGCCGCAGCTCCAGGTGGTCCTGGACGGGCTGAACCCGATGCCGGCCAGCGTGGTGACCGAGCGGTTCGACATCCTGGCCTGGAACGCCGCCTACGCGGTGCTGCTCCCGCGCGCCGCCGAGGATCCGCCCGGCGAGCGGAACACGCTGCTGTACTGCTTCACCCGGTCGGAGTGCTGCAGCGCGATCGAGAACCGGGCCGACCAGCGGGCCGCGATGGTCGCGCAGCTGCGCGCGGCCTACGGGCACCACGTCGGCGACCCGGCCTGGACCGGCTTCATCCGGCGGATGGAGGCGGCCAGCCCCGAGTTCGCCGCCATGTGGGCGACCCAGGACGTGGCGCAGCCGGCCGGCCTCGCCAAGGTGTTCCGGCATCCGCTCTACCCGCGGCTGGAGATGACCACCACCAGCTTCGCGGTGCAGACGGTGCCCGGCGCCCGGATGGTCGTCTACACCCCGGACAACGAGGCCACCGGCGCGGCCATGGAACGGCTCGTCGCGGACCCGGTCCGGCATCACTTCCCCTGCTGGCCGGCCCACCAGGCGCGGGCCCGCGAACTGGTGACGGCCTAGGGCCCGCCGGGGCCGTCCGGGGTCATCCGGCCCAAGGTGCGGGGACCGCGTAAGAAGATCGAAATAACTCTGAGTCACCGTTTTTCGCGTTCGCTGGGCGAACCGGCGATCCCGGTTCTACAATGAATAATCCCGTAGGCACGGGTTGTCACCTAAATTTTGTTCGGGAACACCGCTTTAACACTGCTAACCTCACTCCCCGCACCGCCGCCCATCATCTCGTCAGCTACGCGATCCGCGAGCACGGAATGTGAGCAGGAACCACGGCTCGTTCGGAATTATTGTGGTTTTCCTGTGTTCTGTGGGGTAGCGGAGCCGCGGAGGAGCAGTTCAAAGGGGAACTATGACGCCGGTTATAGGCATAACCACATACGAGGATCAAGCGTCCTGGCGGGGCTGGTCGGCCCGGGCGGCGATGCTCCCTTACGTCTATGTGGATGCGGTGCGCCGCAGCGGCGGGCGGGCGGTCATGCTGCCGCCGGGCGGCGACGACGAAGAGGCCAGCGCCACGATCGCGGGCCTGGACGGCCTGCTGGTCACGGGCGGGCCGGACATCGACCCGGTCAGGTACGGTGCGGCGCGGCACCCGCGGACGCAGGCTCCCGCGACGCTGCGGGACGCCTGGGACCTGGCCGTCACCGGCCACGCACTGCGGCTTGGCGTGCCGCTGCTCGCCATCTGCCGCGGCATGCAGGTACTGAACGTCTGCCGGGGCGGCACGCTGCACCAGCACCTGCCCGACCTGGTCGGCCACGGGCGGCACGAAGGGCCGCCGAACGGGTTCGGCCTGCATCACGTGCGGATCAGCCCGGACAGCGCGCTGGCCACGATCCTGACCCATGAGCCCGAGGACGGCTTCATCAACGTGCCCACGCACCATCACCAGGCGGTCGACCTGCTCGGCGACGGCCTCAAGGCGGTGGCCTGGGAAGAGGACGGCACGATCGAGGCGGTCGAGGCCGGGCCGTCCGAACTCGGCGGGTTCTCCGGCTTCGTGCTGGGCGTGCAGTGGCACCCTGAGCAGGGCAGCGACCCCCGCCTGTTCACCGCGCTCGTCAGTGCCGCCCGCGACCGGGCCGCCGGCAACAGGGCCGGCGCCGGCCCTGCCGCGGCCGAACGGGACGCCGCCCGCAGCACGGTACTTGCGCCTGTGATCTAATCTTTCTGCGTTACGTCGCCTCAAAGCGGCAACATCTGGTTATCAGGAGATAAGAACGTGCCGGGAAGGTCGCCCGCTATCACCGCGGCGGTTTTCCGCGCGGTACGGACGGGGAACGCCTTCGAGGAAACCGTCGAGCGCCTGCTCGAGGGCGTCAAGCTGGGCGTGTACGCACCGGGTGACCGGCTGCCGCCGGAACGGGAACTCACCCGCAGGCTCGGCATCAGCCGGATCACCCTGCGAGAAGCGCTGCGCGAACTGGCCGCCGCCGGGTACGTCGAGACCAAGCGCGGCCGGTTCGGCGGCACCTTCATCCTGCGCCAGCCCGAGCCGATGGTGTACGACGAGCTCACCAGGACCGCGCGGGACATGGGCGGCCAGCTCGACGACGCGCTGACGTTCCGCCGGGTGGTGGAGAGCGGCGCGGCCGAGATGGCGGCCCGGGCCAGCCTGACCATGCAGCAGCGGGAGAACCTGGCCGAATGCCTGGCCGCCGTGCACGCCTGCGAGCCGGGCAGCTACCGGCAGGCGGACACCCGGCTGCACCTGGCGATCGCCGACGCGGCCGGATCGCCGATGCTGACCGCGAGCGTGGTCGAGGCCAGGGTCCAGCTGGTCGACCTGCTCAACGCCATCCCCATGCTCGGGCGCAACCTGGAGCACGCGAACGTCCAGCACGCCAGCATCGTCCGGGCCATCCTGGCCGGCGATCCGGAGCGGGCCAGGCGCGCCATGGAAGAGCACGTGGCGGGGACCGCGGCGCTGCTCCGCGGCTTCCTCGGCGAGTCCTGAGCCTGCCTGTCGGGCACCTCGTTTTCACCTCTTGACACGCTCCCCGCCACAGTGGGTGAATACCTTCATTCAATGGATCAGTTCCAGCCATATGTGCTTGCTTCGCCATAGGGAGATCTCATGGCCGACGACATAGCCGCTGCGCCGGCGGCGGGCACCGACGAGCAACGCCTGCACGAGCTTGGCTACGCGCAGGAGCTTCGCCGGCGGATGTCGGGATTCTCGAACTTCGCCGTGTCGTTCACGATCATCTCCATCTTGTCCGGCTGCCTGACCCTGTACGGGTACGGCATGAACACCGGCGGCCCCGCCATCATCGTCTGGGGCTGGCCGATCGTCGGGATCATGACGCTGATGGTCGGGCTGGCCATGGCGGAGGTCTGCTCCAGCTTCCCGACGGCCGGCGGCCTGTACTACTGGTCGGCCAAGCTCGCGCGAACTAACGGGCCTGCCTGGTCCTGGTTCACCGGCTGGTTCAACTTCCTCGGCCAGGTCGCGGTCACCGCGGGCATCGACTTCGGCGCCGCGTTCTTCATCAACGCGCTGCTGAACCTGGTCTGGGGAGTCAGCACGGCGCACTGGGTCACGATCCTGATCTTCGCGGCCGTGCTGTTCGTGCACGGCGTGATGAACCAGTTCGGCATCCGGCTGGTCGCGCTGCTGAATGACATCAGCGTCTGGTGGCACATCCTCGGCGTGCTGATCATCGTGGCGGTGCTCGCCTTCGTGCCCTCCAAGCACGCGTCGGCCAGTTACGTGTTCACCAACATCGTCAACAACACCGGGTGGCACAGCACGTTCTACGTGCTGCTGCTGGGGCTGCTGCTGGCCCAGTACACCTTCACCGGGTACGACGCCTCGGCGCACATGACCGAGGAGACGCATGACGCCTCGCGCAGCGGCCCGCGCGGCATCGTGATGTCGATCGTGGTGTCGCTGATCGCCGGCTGGGTGCTGCTGATCGGGATCACGTTCGCGATCCAGAAGGGCCACTACACCCTCTACACCAGCGCGCTGGTGCCGCCGGCCCAGATCTGGGTCACCGCGATCGGGGACACCGGCGCCAAGCTGCTGCTGCTCGTGGTCATCGGCGCCCAGCTGTTCTGCGGGATGTCTTCGGTCACCGCGAACTCGCGGATGATCTACGCGTTCTCCCGGGACGGGGCGCTGCCCGGCTCGAATATCTGGCACCAGGTGAACAAGCGGACCAGGACACCGACCAACGCCATCTGGCTGGCAGCGGCCGGGGCGTTTATCCTGGGCCTGCCGTATCTGTGGAACAGCGCGGCCTACGCCGCCGTCACGTCGATCGCGGTCATCGGCCTGTACATCGCCTACGTTATCCCGACCTTCCTGCGGCTGCGGCTGGGCGAGAGCTTCAAGCGGGGGCCCTGGCACCTGGGCCGGTGGAGCTACCTGGTCGGCACCATCGCCGTCGTCTGGGTGGTCTTCATCACGATCCTGTTCATGCTGCCCACCGCGAGCCCGATCGGCTGGGTCAACTTCAACTACACCGTCGTGGCCGTGGTCGTGGTGCTCGGCTTCGCCGGCATCTACTGGGCGGTCTCGGCGAAAAACTGGTTCAAGGGGCCCAAGGTCCAGGGCACGGCGGAGGAACTGGCCGCGATCGAGCGGGAGCTTTCCTCCTGATGGCGGCGGACCGTGGGCCCGGTGCCGGCGAACGGCGGCGCGGGCTGCTGACCATGGAGCAGCTGCGGGTCGCGGTCGGTGAGGACGAGGTCGACACCGTCGTGCTCGCCTTCACCGACATGCAGGGCCGCCTGCAGGGCAAGCGCCTGTCGGCCGAGTTCTTCCTGGACGAGGTGGCCGAACACTACTCCGAGGGCTGCAACTACCTGCTCGCCGTGGACGTGGACATGAACACGGTCGACGGATACGCCATGTCGTCGTGGGAGCGCGGCTACGGCGACTTCGTGATGGCGCCGGACATGAACACGCTGCGCCGGATCCCCTGGCACGACGGCACCGTCCTGGTCATCGCCGACCTGACCTGGCTGGACGGCGCGCCGGTGCTGGCCTCGCCGCGGCAGATCCTGGCGGCGCAGACGGCGCGGCTGGCCGAGCGCGGCTGGACCGCGCTGGCCGGCACCGAGCTCGAGTTCATCGTCTACCAGGACTCTTACGAGCAGGCCGCGGCCAAGGACTACCGCGACCTGATCCCGGCCAACCAGTACAACGTGGACTACTCGATCCTGGGCACGTCCAGGATCGAGCCGCTGCTGCGCCGGATCCGCAACCAGATGGCCGGGGCCGGCCTGTACGTGGAATCGGCCAAGGGCGAGTGCAACCTCGGCCAGCACGAGATCGCGTTCCGCTACGCCGAGGCGGTCACCACCTGCGACAACCACTCGATCTATAAGACCGGCGCGAAGGAGATCGCGGCCCAGGACGGGAACAGCATCACGTTCATGGCCAAGCCGAACGCCCGCGAGGGCAACTCCTGCCACATCCACCTGTCCTTGCGCGGTACCGCGGACGGGGCGCCGGTGATGGCGGGCGACGGACCGCACGGGCTGTCCAAGCTCGGCGAGCACTTCCTGGCCGGCCAGCTCGCCGCGATGCGCGAGATGGCGCTGTGCTACGCGCCGAACATCAACTCCTACAAGCGCTACGTTCCTGGTAGCTTCGCCCCCACCTCGGTCCGCTGGGGAGCCGGACAACCGCACCTGCGCGCTGCGGCTGGTCGGCCACGGGCACTCGCTGCGGGTGGAGAACCGCGTCCCCGGCGGCGACGTGAACCCGTACCTGGCCGTGGCCGCGATGATCGCGGCCGGCCTGCACGGCATCGACAACGAGCTGGCACTCGAGCCGCCGATGACCGGCAACGCCTACGCCGACACGGCCGCCCGGGTCCCGCACACCCTGCGCGACGCCCTGGACCTGTGGGAGAAGAGCGAGCTGGCCCGGGAGTCGTTCGGCGCCGAGGTGGTGGAGCACTACGCCAACTACGCCGAGGTCGAGCTGGCCGCCTACGACGCCGCGGTGACCGACTGGGAACTGCGGCGCTGCTTCGAACGCTTGTAAGGGGTTTTCGCGAATGTCTGTGTTCACCGTGCTCAACCCCGCCACCGAGGAGCCGGTCACCACCGTGACCCAGGCCTCTTTGGAGGAGACAGATCAAGCCATCGCCCGGGCGGCGGCCGCCCAGGCCGCCTGGCGCGCGGTCGCGCCCGGGGACCGGGCCCGGCTGCTGCGCGCGTTCGCGGCGGCGGTGGACGCGCACGTTTCTGAGCTGGCGGACCTGGAGGTGGCGGGCTCCGGTCACCCGCTCGGGCAGTCCCGCTGGGAGGCCGGGCACGTCCGCGACGTGCTGCTGTACTACGCCGCCGCGCCGGAGCGGCTCACCGGGAAGCAGATCCCGGTGCCCGGCGGGCTGAACGTCACCTTCCACGAGCCGGTCGGCGTGGTCGGCCTCATCGTGCCGTGGAACTTCCCGATGCCGATCCTGTCCTGGGGCATGGCGCCCGCGCTGGCCGCGGGGTGCACCGTCGTGGCCAAGCCCGCCGAGGCGACTCCGCTGACCGCGATGCGGATCGGCGAGCTGGCGCTGGAGGCGGGCCTGCCTCCCGGGGTGTTCACCGTGCTGCCGGGCAAGGGCAGCGTCGTCGGCCAGCGCCTGGTCGACCACCCCGCGGTGCGGAAGATCGTCTTCACCGGGTCCACCGAGGTGGGCCAGCAGATCATGGCGGGCTGCGCGCGCCAGGTCAAGCGGCTCACCCTGGAGCTCGGCGGCAAGAGCGCCAACATCGTCTTCGCCGACGCCGACCTGGAGCGGGCCGCGGCGACCGCGCCGTACGCGGTGTTCGACAACGCCGGCCAGGACTGCTGCGCCCGGTCCCGGATCCTGGTCCAGCGCTCGGTCCTAGACCGGTTCATGGAGCTGCTCGAGCCCGCGGTGCAGGGCGTCGCGGTGGGCGACCCCGCCTCCGCGGCGACCGAGATGGGACCGCTGATCTCGGCGGCGCACCGCGCGCACGTGGCCTCCTACGTGCCGTCCGGGGCGCCGGTGGCGATCCGCGGCCACGCGCCGGACGGCCCCGGGTTCTGGTACCCGCCGACCGTCCTCGCGCCGGTGCGGCCGGACGACCCGGCGTACACCGAGGAGGTGTTCGGCCCGGTGGTGACGGTGACCCCGTTCGAGGACGAGGCGGAGGCGGTGACGATCGCCAACGACTCGCCGTACGGGCTCTCCGGCTCGATCTGGACCCGCGACGTGGGCCGCGCGATCCGGGTAGCCCGGGCGGTGGAGAGCGGGAACCTGTCGGTGAACTCGCATTCCTCGGTGCGCTACTGGACGCCGTTCGGCGGCTTCAAGCAGTCCGGCCTCGGCCGCGAGCTCGGCCCGGACGCCCCGGACGCGTTCACCGAGGTCAAGAACGTGTTCATCTCGACGGAAGAGTAAGCAAGGCTCGGGCTCCCGCGAGCCAAAGGGGCGCGGGTGCCGCCTGGACTGAGGAGCGAGGGACGAGCGACGAGGGAAGGCGGCGCCTAAAGCGCGCCCCGGAGGCGAGCGGGAGGAAAAGTGCAGCGGTTCGAGGGCAGGACGGTCATCATCACCGGCGCGGGCAGCGGGATCGGGCTGGCCGCCGCGCGGCGGTTCGCGGCGGACGGCGCGCACGTGGTGGCGGTCGACATCGACGACGCGGCCGGCGAGAAGGCCGCGGCGGAGACGGGCGGCCTGTACGTGCACGCCGACGTGACGTCCGAAACCGACGTGGCCGCGGCCTTCCGCGCGGCGCACGACACCTACGGCTCGGTCGACGTGGCGTTCAACAACGCCGGCATCTCCCCGCCCGAGGACGACTCGATCCTGGACACCTCGCTCGAGGCCTGGCGCCGCGTCCAGGAGGTCAACCTGACCTCGGTGTACCTGTGCTGCAAGGAAGCGATCGGCTACATGCGGGCGCAGGGCAAGGGAGCGATCGTGAACACCGCCTCGTTCGTCGCGGTGCTGGGCTCGGCCACCTCGCAGATCTCCTACACCGCGTCCAAGGGCGGCGTGCTCGCGCTGTCCCGCGAGCTCGGCGTGCAGTTCGCCCGGGAGGGGATCCGGGTCAACGCGCTGTGCCCGGGGCCGGTGAACACGCCGCTGCTGCGCGAGCTGTTCGCGGCCGACCCGGAGCGGGCGCAGCGCCGCCTGGTGCACGTGCCGATGGGCCGGTTCGCCGAGCCGGAGGAGATCGCCGCCGCGGTCACGTTCCTGGCCAGCGACGACGCCTCGTTCATCACCGCGTCGACGTTCCTGGTCGACGGCGGCATCTCCGGCGCGTACGTGACGCCACTATAACGCCGGGCCGCCGACGGGGACGGCGAGTCCATGCTGGCCAGCCACGGCAGGACTTCGGTCCACGGAAAAGCCGGCTTTCAGCCCTCACGGCGGGGGCCCTATTCCGGCAACGCGCGGCTCCCCTTGAAGTCTTAGGAGGTGAAAAGGGAAAAGAGCTGGCACGCACCGGGCGTGCCAGCCTTCCCAGACCTTGGGAGGCCGATCATGAAATTGCGCACCGCTTTGGCCGCAGTCGCCAGTGTGGCCACGCTGGCCGCTGCCGGCGCGGTGGCCGCCGTCTCCGCCTCGAGCGCGACTACGACGACCACGCAGGCCGTCGCGCCAGACTAGCTACACCCCGCCCCGCTGCTATATCGGCGACCTTTCCGCAGGGTTCCGCGGGTACCAGATGGAGATGGGCACCCGCGGCTTCATTCTGACATTGACCAACGTCAGCAACCATTCGTGCACCTTGTACGGCTATCCCGGCCTGCAGTTGCTGAACGCTAAGTTGCGGTCGCTGCCCACCAGGACGCTATGGGGCATGACGTACTTTCGACCGGAACCAGGGCAAGAGCCTGATCACGCTGTCCCCTGGCGAAACCGCGAGCGCTGACATCTCCTTCGGCGTCTACGGCACCCCGTCGAACTCGGTGCTCGCTACCTACATGGAGGTCACGCCACCCAATTGCTACAGCCACTTCATTCTGAAGATCCCTTACGGGCCGGTGCTCGTCTACCTGCACCAGGTGCAGGTGACGCCGATGGCCCAGCACACGCCGTACATCCCGTAATCCAGAACCGGATGAACGCCCGCCGCCCCGGCCGCCGACGTGCCGGGGCGGCGGGCGCTGGCTGACCGGTCAGGGCGAGCGCAGGGTGCGCAGCCGGATGGTGACGGGCATCGCGCGGAGCTCGGCCAGCACGTCCTCGCTGTACTCCGAGCCGATGTCGGTCAGCACGTAGCCGAACTCGTCCCTGGTCCGCAGCAGCTGGCCCTCGACGTTGACGCCGTGCTCGGCCAGCACCCGGTTGATCGCGGCCAGCACGCCGGGCACGTTGCGGTGCAGGTGCACCAGGCGGTGCGTGCCGCTGGCGGTGGGCAGCGTGATGCCCGGCAGGTTCACGCTGAGCGAGGTGGCGCCCGAGGCCATGTACTCGGCCAGCTTGTTCGCGACGAACTCGCCGATGTCCTGCTGGGCCTCCTCGGTCGAGCCGCCGATGTGCGGGGTGAGGATGACGTTCGGCAGCCCGCGCAGCTCGGAGACGAACTCGTCGCCGCGGCCCTTCGGCTCGTCAGGGAACACGTCGATGGCCGCCCCGGCGATGTGCCCGGACTCGATGTTGCGGCGCAGCGCCGCGTGGTCCACCACGAAGCCGCGGGACAGGTTCAGGAACAGCGACCGCGGCCGCATCGCGGCGAACTCGGCCTCGCCGAAGAAGCCGCGGTTGCCGTCGCGCCCGTCCACGTGCAGGGTGACGGCCTCCGCCGACTCGAGCAGCTCGGTCAGGGTCGAGCAGCGCCGCGCGTTGCCCAGTGCCAGCTTGTCGGCGATGTCGTAGAAGTAGACGGACATGCCGAGGTTCTCCGCCAGCACCGACAGCTGGGTGCCGATGTTGCCGTAGCCGACGATGCCGAGCCTGCGGCCGCGCACCTCGTGACTGCCGGCCGCGGACTTGTCCCAGTGGCCCGCGTGCATCTGGGCGGTCTTCTCCGGCAGCCGCCGGGCCATGGCGATGATCTCGGCCAGCGCGAGCTCGACCACGCTGCGGGTGTTGGAGAAAGGCGCGTTGAACACCGCGACGCCCCGCCGGCTCGCGGCGGCCACGTCGATCTGGTTGACCCCGATGCAGAAGGCGCCGATCGCCACCAGGTGCGGCGCCGCTGCCAGCACGCGCTCGGTGATCTGCGTTCCCGATCTGATGCCGAGCAGGCTCACGCCGCCGATGGTCTCGATGAGCTCGTCTTCGCTGAGCGCGCGCGGCAGCGTGTCGACCTGATAGCCATCCTTGGCCAGCCGCGCCGACGCGTCGGGGTGGATGTTCTCGAGCAGCAGCACCCTCGTCGTCACCAGATCATGCACCCTTTCGCGCCATTTGCCCAGGTCCCGTGGGTGGGCAGGGTTCATCCCCGTAGCCCGTTGTCCCCGTAAGCCTAACGAGCCGAGGTGGCTGCCCCGGTCAGCTGGCCTGGCCCGGCTGGGTTTTCCGGGTGAGCCGGGGAGGCGCCCGGGTGCTCCGCGGGCCCGTGCCCGTCGTCCGCGCCCAGGTCGCGGAGCCTGGCCCGGACCTCGTCCGCGAGCGGGTGCGGCAGCCGGTCGAGGATGGCGACGGCCTCGTGCCAGGCCGCCGCGGCGGCCTCCGGGTCGCCCTCGGCCAGCAGGGCGTCACCGAGCCCGGCCAGCGAGTTTCCCTCGCCGAACGGCGCGCCGATCTCGCGGTAGGCCTCGATGGCCTTGGTGTAGTGCGCCTTGGCCTCGGTGATGTCGCCCAGGTGCAGGTAGACGTAGCCGAGGCTGTCCAGGGTGTCGGCGCTGCCGCCGCGGTGGCCGGAATCGCGGTGCAGGGCCAGCGCCCGCTGGCAGTGGGTCAGCGCCCGGTCGTACTGGCCCAGGTGGGCGTACAGCCAGCCGACCCCGTTCTCCAGGGTGGCCTGCGTCCACCAGTGCCCGACGGCCTTGAGCATCCGCAGCGCGTCCAGCGCGACGGCCAGCGCCTCGGGGTAGTGTTCCTGCTTCTCCAGCATGCCGGCCAGGCCGTTGAGCACCACGGCCTCGTTGGCGCGGTCGCCGAGCTCGCGGAACTCATCGAGCGCCCGGCGGAAGTTCGGGTCGGCCGCCTCGTACGCGCCCGTCTGCGACTGGACGTGGCCGAGCAGGTGATGGGCGTGCGCCAGGGCGAGGGTGTCGCCCAGGCGGCTGGCCGCGGCCAGCGCGGTCTGCTGGGTCGCGGTGTAGTCGCGCCACCGGCCGCGGCGGTTGAAGAACGGGCCGAGCGTCCAGGGGATCTGCCAGGCGTGGGTGTCGAAATGGTTGGCGTCGGCGAAGGCGATCAGCGCGAGCAGCACCGGGGCCTCGGCTTGGAACCAGGCCATCGCCTGGTCCTTGTCCGCCACCTCGGCGGGCAGCACGCCCGGCTGCGGGGCGGCCAGCTGCAGCGTGGACCGGAACGGGCTGAACCGGTTCGAGGCCGCCATCGCCGTGTGCAGGTAGTGGTCGAGCACCCGGTGCACCGCGGCCCGGCGCTCGGGCTGGGGGTCGTGCCGTTCGGCCTGGTCGGCCGCGTAGGCGCGGAGCAGGGCGTGGAACGTGAACCGGCCCGGCAGGTGCTCGGCCACCATGTGGGTCCCGGTCAGCTCGCGCAGCGCGGCGCCCGCGTCGGCGCGGGCCATCCCGGCCAGGCTGGCCGCCGCCGACAGCGAGATGTCCGGGCCGGGGTGCACGCCGAGCAGGCGGAACATCCGCGCCGCGGGCTCGGAGAGCTGGTCGTAGGACCAGGAGAGCACGGCCCGCACGTTGGTCACCGCGTCGTCGGCCTTGAGCGCGTCCAGCCTGCCCCTGGCGTCGCGCAGCTCGGCGGCCAGCCCGGCCAGCGAGCGCTTCGGCCGGCCTGCCGCGCGGCCGACCGCGATGCCCAGGGCCAGCGGGAGGCGGGCGCACGAGGAGATGATCTCGTCGGCCGCCGCCGGCTCGGCCGCGATCCGGTCCTGGCCGAGCCGGCGGGCGAGCATCTCATGTGCTTCGGCGTCGCTGAGCACGTCGAGCGTGACCGGCACCGCGCCCTCGGCGGCCACCAGCCCGGTCATCTCGTTGCGGCTGGTCACCACGACCAGGGAGCCGGGCGCGCCGGGCAGCAGCGGCCGGACCTGGGCCACGTTGCGCGCGTTGTCCAGGACGATCAGCATCCGCTTGCCGTCCAGCAGGCTGCGGAACAAGGCGGACCGGCCCTCGACGTCGACCGGGATCCGGTGCGGCGCCACGCCCAGCGCGTCGAGGAAGAACCGCAGCGCCTCGGCCGGCCCCATCGGCGGGGTGGCCGGATCCAGGCCGCGCAGGTTGACGTACAGCTGGCCGCCGGGGAAGCGCCTGGCGACCTGACGGCCGAACCGGATGGCGAGCGCGGTCTTCCCCGTGCCCGCCGTGCCCGAGATGACCACGATCGGCACCGTCTGGATCGTTGCCGCCTGGTCAGACTCCTGCGCGCCGGCCTCGTCGGCCCCGGCTGCCTGCACCGGCAGTGCCTCATGCAGGATGCCGAGCTCTTCTCGGCGGCCGGAGAAGCCCAGGGCGTCGAGCGGCAGCTGGGCCGGCACCGGCGTGACCCGGCCGTCGGGCCGGGGCCGCCTGGGGCCGCCGTCGAGCGCGGATCCCGCCTCGGTCACGTCGCCGTCCAGCATGACCGCGGCCGGGCCGTCCGGGGCGGTCAGCGCGGCGTCCATGGTCAGCACCTGCTGGTGGATGCGGAACAGGTCGCCGCCCGGATCGATGCCCAGCTCCTCGGCGAGTACCTGCCGGCCGTCCTGGAACACCCGCAGCGCCTCGGCCTGCCGCCCGCAGCGGTACAGCGCGATCATCAGCAGCCCGCGCATTCGCTCGCGCAGCGGGTGATCCGCCACCATGGCGGTCAGGTCCGGCACGACCTCCTCGTGCCGGCCGAGTGCCAGCAGCACGTCGGCGTGCTCTTCTGCGGCCGCGGAACGCAGCTCGCCGAGCCGGATTCGCTCGGTCTCCGCGAACGGCCCGGGCACGCCGGCGAACGCGATGCCCCGCCACAGCGAGAGCGCCGTGTTGAGCGCCGCCGCCGCGCCGGCCGGGTCGCCGGACTTGCGCAGCTGGCGGCCCCGGCCCAGGTCCTGCTCGAACGCGACCGCGTCCGGCTGGCCCGGCACCAGGTGGAGCACGTAGCCGGCCCCGGACGAGACCAGGACCCGGCCAGGACCGCGCAGTGACCGGTTGGGTTCGATGACCCGGCGCAGGCCGGCCACGTAGGTGTAGATACCGCCCTCGGCGCTGGCCGGGGGATCCTGTCCCCAGACGGCATCGACGAGTTCGCCCCGGGATATCACCCGGTTCGCCCGCATCGCTAGGATGCCTAGTACAGCCTGCTGCCGAGGCTGGCCTACCGGTAGTTCCTGGTCGCCATACCAGGCCGTTACGGGACCAAGCACGCCGACGCGCAACACCACGGCTTCGCCGACCTTCCGCTCGCTAGAACACCCCAGAGACCCGAAGGTCCGCCCCCCCTCAGGGCCGGAGCTTCTCATTAAGGTTACAGTGATTTGTTCTAGTCATCCAGAAAAAATCTAGATCGTATAGAGACGGCCCTTTCATAGTGGTTCGCGCGTCCCGAGGGCACCCGCGGTGGCGGTTCGGGTATCCAGCCTCCGCAGGTCGGGGGTCAGGTGCGCCAGGGTACGGGGAGGCTGGGACATGCCGGCGAAGAGCCGTGATCGTTGTTACTGGCTGGGGCTGCCGGGATTCCTGAGGCCAGATGGACGCCACAATCACTTCAGTCGGCCCGGTGGCGCTTCGTCCGCCGGCGCCGCGGGCTTACCCCGGCACCGCGGCTGAAGTTTCCGGGCACCGCGTGACCCGGAGCCGCCGGCCCTCACGGCACCCCCCCTCACTACCTGCCGTGAGGGCCGGCACCCTCGGGGCCGACCCCGGCAAATAGGACTACCCAGATCCTGCGGCCAGGCGGACCGTGGCGCCGACGGCGGCGGCGCCGGAGCGGACCGCGCCGGCCTCAGTCTTCGGGCACGGGCGCGCCAGTAAGGCGGAGCGCTTAACATAGAGCGCGGTACCCGGGACGACGGGACTACTGCTGCGCGCCGGCGCAGGCATGGAAACCAGCAGACGTGCGGCCTGGCCGCTGGCTGGCTGACGCAAGGGTTGGACGAGCGAGCATGGGCAAGGCAAGCAGGACGAAGGTCGACACCAGCCGCCGGGAGAAGATCGCCGCACAGCGCGCGGCCGAGCGCCGCGCCGAGCAGCGCAAGCGGATCCTCATCGCGTCGGGCAGCATCCTCGTGGTGATCGCGATCGTGGTGGCCTTCATCGTGGTCAAGGCGGGCAGCAAGCCGGCGGCGACCGCCTCGTCGAACGGACCGACCGGCGCGGCCCTGTCCAGCCTGGTGTCCGACGTCACGAGCGTGCCCGCCAGCACCCTCGACAAGGTCGGCGACGGCGGCAGCCAGGTCTCGGCCAAGCCCAAGGCGATCACCGGGGCGCCGGCGCTGACCGCCAACGGCAAGCCCGAGATGCTCTACATGGGCGCCGAGTACTGCCCTTACTGCGCGGCTGAGCGCTGGGCGATGATCGTGGCGCTGAGCCGGTTCGGCACGTTCTCCGGGCTCGCCACCGTGCACTCCGCGTCGGTCAACGGCGCCGGCAACGCCGAGCCTTACCCGAACACCCCCACCTGGACCTTCGTCCACGCCAAGTACACCAGCAAGTACCTGACGTTCACCTCGGTGGAGATGCAGACCAACATCCCGGACAAGACGACCGGCACCTACACCAACCTGCAGACGCCGA
Source organism: uncultured Actinomycetes bacterium (assembly GCA_963722275.1). GTDB lineage: Bacteria > Actinomycetota > Actinomycetes > Streptosporangiales > Streptosporangiaceae > Palsa-504. The sequence continues at coordinate 183,086 of CAVRMX010000036.1, forward strand.
CCTCGGCCCAGCAGGCGCTGATCAACAAGTACGATGTCCCGCCGTACGTTCCCTCGGGAGACAACGGCGCGATCCCGTTCATCACCTTCGGCAACAAGTACCTGATCGCCGGGGCCAGCTACAACCCGCAGGTGCTCTCCGGGCTCTCCTGGAGCACGATCGGGGCGGACCTGAGCAATCCCAGCAGCCCGGTCGCCCAGGCCATCAACGGCACGGCCAACTACATCACGGCCGCGATCTGCAAGATGACCGGCAACCAGCCCGCCAGCGCCTGCACGGCCACGGTCCAGTCTCTGGAGAGCAGTCTGTAAATCCTGAGCTGACTCTAAGGATGCGAGCGGAGACTCGCGCGGTACAATCTGGCGTCAGGTGCCGCTCGTGTTGAGCATCCAGGGACCGCGCGCACCGCACCAGCCGTGAAATCACCGGAGGCGAAGCTCGGGATGACAGCTTCGAAGTCAAGCCGTGCCCGCAACGCGCGGGCCAGCGCCCAGGCCAGCGCGGCCAGGAACGCGACCAGGACCGGCACTGCCGTCAAGAACGGGAGCACGGCCAAGAACGGGAGCACGGCCAAGAACGGGAGCGCGGCCAAGAACGGCGGCGCGACCGGGACCGGAGGCGCGAACCGCAGCGGCACCGCCGCCAGGGACCGCGGCGGACGCGAGCAGGTCAGGACCGCGGTGGCGCGGAACGGCGCGGCCGCGCGCGGGCCGCGCGTTCCGGACATCCCGGACGACACGCCGCGCGGGCCTGCCCCCTGGCTCCAGGTCACCACCTTCGTGCTGGCCCTGGCCGGGCTGGGCGTGTCGATCTACCTGACGATCGCGCACTTCACCGAGTCGGCGCTGGCCGGCTGCTCGGAGTCGGGCCTGGTGAACTGCACCAAGGTGACCACCAGCCCGCAGTCTTACGTGTTCGGGATCCCGGTGGCGGTGCTCGGCCTGGCCTTCTACGTGTTCGCGGTGGCGATCATGAGCCCGTGGGCCTGGCGGGCGGCGCGCCGCGAGATTCATCTGTTGCGGATCGCGTCCATGGTGGTCGGCATCGGCTTCGTGCTCTACCTGGTCTACGCCGAGCTGTTCATCATCGGAAGCATCTGCCTCTACTGCACCAGCGTGCATGCCATCACGTTCGTGCTGTTCGTGCTGACGGTGTTCGCGGCCGCGGCGTGGGGGACGCAGCCCGGCGCGCCCTGGAAACTACGGGCGGCCCGGAAGCTGAGGCTCGCGCCGGCCACTGACTAAGCCGGGGTGGCTCACGCCATGGCGTGATGCTTGGCGGCGGGATGGCTCCTTATCCTCGCCGCCGCATCCTGGCGATCATCGGGTCCGGGGAGACCAGCCCGACGATGGTCACTGTGCACCGGGATCTCCTGTCACGGCTCGGCCTGACCACCCCGCGAGCGATCCTGCTCGCGACCCCTTACGCGTTCCAGGAGAACGCCGCGGACGTCTCGGCGCGGGCGCAGCGCTACTTCGCGGACAGCGTCGGCCTGCCGGTACGCGTCGCGGCGGGCACCAGCCCGCACGCCGACCCCGCGACGGCGCCGCCGCTGACCGGAGGGGACGAAGAGGACGAAGCGCGGCAGGCGGCGGGCATCAGGGCGGCGGACTGGGTGTTCGCCGGGCCGGGGAGCCCCTCCTACGCGCTCGCGCACTGGCAGGCCGGGCCGATCGCGGCCGGGCTGCGGGACCGGGTCCTGGCCGGCGACGGGCTGACCGTGCTGGCCTCGGCGGCGGCCGCCACCGCGGGCCGGTTCACGCTGCCGGTATACGAGATCTACAAGGCGGGCGGGGCCACGCGCTGGCTGGCCGGGCTCGACCTGCTCGGCCCGCTCGGCCTCACCGTCGCGGTCATCCCGCATTACGACAACGCCGAAGGCGGCCGTTACGACACCAGGCACTGCTATCTCGGCGAACGCCGACTGGCCGTGATGGAACGCCAACTTCCGGCCGACGCCGCCGTGCTGGGGGTGGACGAGCACACCGCGGTGCTGATCGACCTGCGGACCCGCGGCATCGAGATCCGCGGCCGGGGCGGCGTGACCGTCCGGCGGTCCGGCGACAGCGTCGTCCTGCCCCCGGGCACCCGGCTATCCGTAGCGGAGCTGCGCGACCTGGTCCAGGGGATCCGCGGGGCGGGCGCGGGCGGACCGGGGGGCGCGGGCGGACCGGGGGGCGCGGGCGGACCGGGGGGCGCGGGCGGCACCGCCGGGGAGGCGGGCGGGGCGGCCATACCGGGGGGCGCGGGCCCTCGGGAGGACGGGGGCGCCGGGGACGCTGGCGGGGCCGCTGGGGTTTCTGGGACCGGGGAGATGCTGGCTGTGCCGCTGCCGGAGATCATGGCGGCGGCGGAGCGGCGGTTCGAGGGCGCGGCGGGCGCCCGGAACGCGGACGCGATGGTCGGGGTGATCCTGGAGCTGGAGACCGCGATCGGGCTGTGGGAGGCCGACACCGACGAGGATCAGGGCACCGAGCAGGCGCGCGCGCTGCTGCGCAGCCTCATCGGCAGGCTCGGGCGGGCGGCCCAGGACGGCCTCACCGATCCCAGGGACCGGCTGCGGCCGGCGGTCGAGCCGCTGATCGCGCTGCGGACCGCGCTGCGCGGCGCGGGCAGCTTCGCCGCCGCCGACGCCATCAGGGAAGCGCTGGCCGCGGCCGGGCTCGACGTCAGCGATACGCCGGAAGGCACCCGCTGGGATCCGGCCGAGACGGCCTGACCCGCGAGCGGCCGAGGAGGGATGACATCTTGCTCATGTTCACGCCGGGCTAGCGACCGCCGCTCCGGGACGCACTACCCTGGTGGCACGCCTGCCCTGGCCGCGCACCGGTAAGGCGCGCTAAGAGAGGAGCCGGTTTCGTGCCCGGCATGAACTCAGGCTTGAACCCGGCTGACCCGACGCTGGTCGCCGCGTTCCGGTCCGCGCTATTGCACCAGGGCGCGATCGCCCTCATCGCGATCGTGTTCCTCTGGCTCATCTGGGCGACGGCGCGCACCTTCCGGGTCGTCCCGCCGGCCGGGAAAGGCGCCGGCGCCGGGGGCGAGACGGCGGAAGCCCGGGGACGGCGGCTGCTGCGTATCGGGTTCGGGGTGCTGTGGATCTTCGACGGGATCCTGCAAGCACAGCCGAAGATGGCCGGAGGACTGGCCTCGCAGGTCATCCAGCCGACCGCGGCGGCGTCTCCGGCATGGGTACGGCACCTGGTCAACTGGGGCGGTACCGTCTGGTCCTATCACCCCGTCCAGGCCGGCGCCTCCAGCGTCTGGATCCAGATCGGCATCGGCGCCTGGCTCGTCGTCGCGTCGCGCGGGCGCTGGTCCAGGGCCGCCGGGGTGGCCAGCGTCGGCTGGGGCCTGGCCGTCTGGGTGTTCGGTGAGTCGTTCGGCGGGATATTCGCGCCCGGCCTGAGCTGGCTGACCGGGGCGCCCGGCGCCGTGCTCCTCTACGCGGCCGCGGGCGTACTCATCGCCCTGCCGGAACGCGCGTGGCGCGAGCCGCGGCCCGGGCGGCTGCTGCTGGCGGCCGTGGGGCTCTTCTTCCTCGGGATGGCGCTGCTTCAGGCCTGGCCGGGGCGCGGGTTCTGGCAGGGCACGCTGCATGGCCAGCCGGGCACCCTCGCCGGGATGGTCCGGGACATGTCGGGCACCCCGCAGCCGCACTTCCTTTCCGCCTTGCTGTCCGCCTTCGGCTCGTTCGCCACCAGCAACGCCTTCGCGGTCAACCTGGTCGTGGTGGTCGCGCTGGCCGCGCTGGGTGCCGCCTTCCTGACCGGACGGACCCGGCTGGTCAGGTACGCGGTGTGGTCCGGGATCGTGTTCTGCCTGGCCGGCTGGGTGCTGGTCCAGGACCTCGGCTTCCTGGGCGGTCTCGGCACCGACCCGAACAGCATGATCCCGCTGATCCTGCTGTTCACGGCCGGCTACCTGGCTCTCGTCCCGGCCCCGCAGGAGGCCACCGCGGCGCAGGAGACGGCCGGCGATGCGGCCGAGGTCGCGGCGGCGGCTGGCGGCGACGGGACGACGGGGTGGAGACGGCGGCTGCAGCCGGGGATGCTCGGGGGCGCGGTCGCGGCGGCGCGGGCCCGGTCTGTCGCGGCGGTCGGGGCGCTGGCCGTGCTGGTGCTCGGCGCGGCGCCGATGGCCTCGGCGGCGGCGAACCGGACCGCGGACCCGATCCTGGCCCAGGCCATCGCCGGCAGCACGGAAAGCCTCGACCTCCCGGCGCCCGGCTTCTCGCTCACCGACCAGGACGGACAGCCGGTCTCGCTGGCGAGCCTGCGCGGCAAGGTCGTGCTGATGACCTTCCTCGACCCGGTGTGCACGACGGACTGCCCGCTCATCGCGCAGGAGTTCCGGCAGACCGGGCAGCTGCTCGGCGCGCAGGGCAAGCACGTGGAGCTTGTCGCCGTCGTGGCCAACCCCACGTACCGGTCCACCGCCTTCACCCGGGCCTTCGATCAGCAGGAAGGGCTGACCACGGTGCCGAACTGGCGGTACCTGACCGGCTCGCTCGGCCAGCTGAGCGCGGTCTGGCGGCAGTACGGGATCGCCGTGCAGAACCTGCCGGCCGGCGCGATGGCGGCGCACAACGACCTGGCCGTGGTCATCGACCCGGCCGGCCGCATCCGCGAGGAGATCGACGCCGACCCGGGCCCCGGCACCAGCAGCACCAAGTCCTCGTTCTCCGTGCTACTCAGCCAGTACGCCCGCCAGGCGCTGGGGCGCTCGTGATCCGCGGGCCGGCCCGGGCGGGTCTTGCCTGGTTCGCCCTTTCCTGCGCCGGCCTGCTGGCCGGCTGCGGGTCGCAGCCGGCCGGGGTGACCAGCGCCGGGCCGCCGCCGGTGACCGCGCCGCTCAGCACCTCGATCGTCACCGCGCAGGGCACCTGGGCCGTCACCGTCATGGGCGGCCAGGCCGCGGACAGCCGCTTCTGGCAGCTCTTCGTCCGGCCCGCGGGCGCCAGCCGCTGGTCGCTGGTCACCCCGCAGGGCGTGGCCGACAACGGCGGGCTGGTCGCGGCGGGCGGTACCGGCTCGGTCACCGTCGGCTTCCGCCCCAGCCAGAACCTGGCTTTCTCCCCGCTGGCCACCAGCACCGACGCCGGCCGGAACTGGACGCCCGGCCTGCTCGACGCCGGCCTGGCCGACACCCCGGGCGCCATCGCGATCGGGCCGTCGGGACGCACCCTCGCGCTGCTGCAGGACGGCACCATCGAGGCGGCGTCGACGGCGAGCACCGCGGCCGCCGGGCGGTGGACGCGGCTGACCACGCTGAAGGCGCTGGCGGCGTCCGCCCCCGGACGCACCTGCGGGCTGACGGGCGTGACGGCCATCTCGTTCGGGCCTGATAAGAACCCGATGGCGGCGGGAAGCTGCGCGCGGCCGGGTGCGGCCGGGGTTTTCACCGACGCCGGCGGGACCTGGCGGTCGGCGGGGCTGACGCTGCCGGGCCGGGGCCCGGCAACGGTGCTCGGCCTGGCCGCCACCGCGGGCGGCGACACGGCGCTGCTGGCCGCCGGGAACAGCCTGTTCGCCGCGTGGTGGAACGGGACACGCTGGACGGTATCCGATCCGGTCGCGACGGGCGGCGTGCGCGCGCTCGGGTTCGGGCCTGGCGGGAGCGCGTGGCTGCTGCCGGGCCGCGGGCAGGCCGAGAGCATCGGCGGCCCGGGGAGCTCATGGCAGGCGCTGCCGCCCGTGCCGGCAGGCACCGTGACGCTGGCGCCGGCGGGCACCGTGACGCTGGCGCCCTCCGGAACCGGCTCGGCGGGCGCCGGGTACGACGCGCTGGCCGCGGCCGGGTCCAGGCTCACCGTCTGGCGGCTCGCCCAGGGAGCCTGGGCGAAGGTCCAGCTGATCACCGTGCCGATCCAGTACGGGTCCTCGGGTTAGGAGCGCCATGACCTACCTCACCGGCCACTGGTCCTTCGACCCGTTCCTCATCGTGGCCCTCGCCGTGGCCGGCTGGCACGAGACCGGGCTGTGGCGGCTGCGCCGGCGATCCCGGCCGGAGCGGACCCGGGAGCGGCGGCTGCGGTCGCTGTGGTTCTACGGCGGGCTCGCGGTGCTGCTGATCGCGGTGGAGTCGCCGATCGACTACTGGGCCGACGACTACTTCTTCGCCCACATGTTCCAGCACCTGCTGCTGATGTTCGCCGCGCCGTCGATGATCGTGGCGGGCGCGCCGTGGCAGCCGCTGCTCGACGCGCTGCCCGGCCGGTCCGGGCGGAGCGTGACCCGCGGCGTGCTGGCCGGCGGCTGGTCCCGGCCGCTGCGCGCGTTCGGCGGCCTGCTGCTGCGGCCCTGGGTCTCGGTGGGCCTGTTCAACGCGGCGATGATCGTCTGGCACCTGCCCGGGCCCTTCGACCTGGCCGAGACCAACCAGGCCGTGCACATCTGGCTGATGCACGGCACCATGTTCGCCGCCGGGGTGCTGTTCTGGCTGCAGTTCATCCCGTCGCCGCCGTTCCGCCGCCGGATGCCCCTGCTGTCTCAGGCCGGCGCGCTGCTGGGCACCAACGTGGTCATGATCGGCATGGCGATGACGCTGAGCATCTTCGCCACGGGTTCGGTGTACCCGGTCTACGACCACATCCCCGGCGTTACCCTGCCGCCGTTCGCGGACCAGCAGATCGGCGCGGCGATCTTGTGGGTGTGCGGGGACTTCTGGGCGCTGCCGTCGATGATCGTGATCATCAGACGGATGGTGGCGGCCGAGGGGAGCATGAGCGCGGCGGTGGACAAGATCCTGAACCGGGGCGGCGGCAAGTCCGGATCCTGGGGCTGGGAACGGCCGGGAGCGCTGGCCGAACTGCGGGCTCAGCCGCCTTCCTCGCCGGACGCGGGCCCTTGAAACGGGCGCCGGTGCGCCCGGCGGGGACGGGAGGCGTCGAGCGGGGCGGCCTCGTCTAGGTCCGGGTCCCGGCGCAGGCCGTTGAGTTCCTCGCGCCGGCTGGGCTGATGGCGCGCGGAGCCTTCGGCGGGGACGGTGTGCGGCCTGGTGACGTGGGGTATCTTGCGCAGGCCGCCGAAGGCGGACGAGCGCGCGACAAGCACCACGCCGACGATCAGCGCGGCGATGCCGCCCGCCTCGATCGCGAGCATGCCCGCAGAGACCTGGATCCGGTCGCCGAACACCACGATGCCGAGCGCGATGCCGGCCACCGGCTCGCCGGCCGCGATGGTGGGCAGCGAGGCGTGCAGCGGGCCCGCGCTGAACGCGTTCTGCATCAGCCACAGGCCGACGATCCCGGTGGCGAGCAGGCAGTAAGGCGGCCAGGTGCTGAGCAGCACGGAGACCGGGTGCCCCTGCAGGATCTCCAGCGTCTGCCGGGTCAGCGCGTCCTGGATGCCGAAGACCAGGCCCGCCGCCAGGCCGATCAGGGTGGCGCGCGCCGGGCCGTGCCGGCTCATCCCGGCCAGCACCGCGATGTACGCGATGCCGGCGATGATCGCGGCCGCGTACCAGTGCGAGAACGAGCCGAACGACAGGCCGATGGGCTTGGTCGACCGGGTCAGCGACAGCAGGGCCACCCCCGCGCACAGGATCAGCGCGCCGGTTACCTCGGTCCAGTGCATCGCCTGCTTGGACATCGGGACGGCCAGGATCAGCGCGAACAGCAGGTAGGTGGTCAGCAGCGGTTCCACCAGCGTCAGCTCGAGATGGCCGAGCGACCAGGCCGCCAGCAGCTGGCCGGCCACCATGCACGCGATGCCGATCAGCCACCTGGGCTTGCGCAGCAGGTCGGTCAGGATCCGCGGGCTCAGGAAACGGGACTCGGGCTCCTGCAGCGCGGCGTACTGCTGCAGGACGAAGCCGATTCCGAGCAGAACGGCCGCCACAAGCGTGGTCGCGTAGTCCACATCCAGGTCCACGTGCTCTGTCTTACTAGTGGTGCTCTGTCTTACTAGTGCTCTGTCTTACTGGTGCTAGGCGTGCGGGTAATAAAGACAACGTGCGCAGCTGACGGCTAGTTTCTGCTGGCAGCGTGGCACAGGTACGGCGGCTGTCCCTTGATCGTACGTTAGCCGTCCGCCCCCTCTACTCCCGCCGCGCCGGTCCGCTGAACCTCATAGCGCCCCATGGGACGTGATTGGCATCCAACTGTTACCTACCGCAAATGCCCCCGGGGAAACGCTATCCCTGCTGCTGACGGGGCAGCCGTACTATCATGCTGTCGTCGGCAGGCGTGATTGCCATGGAAAGGGTGCTGACGTGGGGGTCGGGAGAAAAACGGCGAGGAAGCGGGCCGTCGGGACGCGTGAGCACATCACCGCGTACCTGTCCGGGGTCGACGAGCTCTTCGATGCCAACGGGATGGCCAGCACGCAGCTGGCCACCGCGGTCGGCTACCCGGGTTCCAGCGTGGCGTTCGCGCAGCTGCTGTCCGGGATGGAACGCTCGGGACTGATCGAGCGCGAGGTGCGGGGCAAGCGGACGTACCGGATCCGCCTGGGACCGGCGCACGCCGCAGGCCTGGCCGGCGTGCCCCGCGTTCCCTCCGGGGCGGCTGCTCCGGGAGCTCCCGGTGCGGCCAGGGCCTCTGGGGCTGGTGTGGCCGACGGTGGTGCCGGGGATTTCGGGGAGGCCGGCTTCGATTACGACGAGCTGGCCCGCCGGCTGCTGGTGCAGGTGGTCAGGCAGCTGGCCGCGGCCGGGACCAAGCACGGCAAGCTGGCCGAGGAGAACGACCGGCTGCGGGAGCAGCTCAGGGCCGCGCAGCGATCGCTGGCGCTGGCCGCAGAACAGGTCCGCAGGCTGCCGGCCAGCACCAGCCTGGACCACAGCGAGGTCATGCTGCTGCAGCGGCTGCTCACCTCGGACGGCGCGGACAACCCGGACGACTCCGGCCAGCAGGGCCTGGCGGAGGCGCCGAGCCTGCTCGGTCAGGCACCCGGGTAGACGCGGGCCGCGTGACCGCTGAGCACGCCGGCCAGGATATCGCCGGGCAGGCCGAGGGCCGCCACCGCCCGCACGTTCCTGGCCGCGCCCGGGACGCCGGGCCAGTCGGTCCCGAAGATCCACTTGCGGGCCAGTCCGGGCAGGTCGAAGGCGGCGTAGTAGTCGGGCAGCCGCTTCGGCGGCAGCCCGGCCAGGTCGAGCCAGACGTTGGGTTCGGCCAGTGCGAGCCCGGCGGCGTCGGCGTACCACCGGCCCCGCCCGCCGTGCGCCAGCACGAAGGTGACGCCGGGGAAGTCGGCGATGACCTGGCGCATCAGCCCGGGGTCGCCCGCTTCCGGCTGCGAGCCTGGGAAGATGCTGCCGCCGGTGTGCACGATCACCGGCACGCCGCGTTCGGCACACAGGTCGTAGACCGCGTACAGGGCCGTGGCGTCGGGGCGGAAGGCGCCGTGCACCGGATGCAGCTTGACCGCGACGGCGCCGAGGCCGAGCTGGCGGGCGGCCTCGGCGGCCGGATCCTCGTGCACGGCCGGGTTCACGTTGGCGACCAGGCGGAACCGCCGCGGGTTGTGCGCGATCAGCGGCAGCAGGTCCTCGGCCGGCTGGATCCCGGTCGCCCGCGGGCTGTACTCGGCGAACAGCAGGGCGGTGTCGACGCCTTCGGCGTCGAGCAGGGCGTCGAGCCGGGCCGGGACCGGATCTCCGTCCGGGCCGAACACGCTGCGCCACGGCGAGTCCTTGGCGAAGTCGTCCGCCCACTTCAGCCAGGCCGGCGTCACCGTGCTGAGCCGGGGCACGTGCATGTGGGCGTCCGTGACAGCCATGCCGTCGATCATGGGAACTAGGGCCGATCGAGGCGCCGCAGGCCGGCCCGGTGGGCGCGGCCGGTCTCGATGTAGGTCTTCACCGCGTTCTCGGTGAACCCGGCCGGCACGCCGGTCTTCTTGATCTTCGCGGGCACGCCGGCCACCAGGGCGCCCGGCGGTACCTCGAACCCCTCGGGCACCAGGCACGCCGCCGCCACGATCGCGCCGGCCCCGACCGTGACCCGGTTCAGGATGACCGAGCCGGAGCCGATCAGGCACCTGTCCCCCACCACGCAGCCCTCCAGGTGCGCGTTGTGCCCGACCACGCACTCGGCCCCGATCAGCGTCGGCCAGTCGTGCGTGCAGTGCACCACGGTCCCGTCCTGCACCGACGTGCGGGCGCCGACCTCGATCCGGCCGTGGTCGCCGCGCAGCACGGCGCACGGCCACACGGACGCCTCGGGACCGATCCGGACCCGGCCGATGACGACGGCGTCCGGGTGGACGAACGCGGTCTCGTGGATATCCGGCTCGTACTCGCCCAGCGCGTATATCGGCACCATCGGACCCTATCGCGACCTGGCCGGGACCCGCTCGCTCAGGTCCGGGCCGTGACCAGGTCGAGTACGCCGAAGCGGTGCTGGTCCCAGATGTGCAGCGAGGATCGCTCTGGGTACGGGGTCACGTCCGGCGGGTCGTCGAAGATGCGGGTCGTGCGGCGGCCCGGCGCGTACGGCGGCCAGCCGGGATCGCCGTCGGCGGCGAACGCGGCCCACTGCGAGCGCATCAGGTCGCCGAGCGCCACCGCGCTGGCCGGCGGCTCGGGACCGAACAGCAGCTCCCCGATCCCGGAGTAGACGCCGAACACCAGCGGCACGTCGAGGGCATGGCAGGCGCCGAAGCCGCCCACCGGGGCCGGGTAGCTGAGCTGGTAGAGGAAGGTCCGCCCGCCCCCTGCGGCGTGCGCCTGAGCCAGGTGCAGGGTCGGCATCCGGAACAGCCAGTCGGAGTTGACCAGCTCGAACAGCATCTCGGCGTCCGCGTCCGGGTAGGCCTCCCGGTAGGTGGCCTCACCGTGCTGGCCGGGGCCGTTGGGCGCCAGCCCGCGCATGGCCTCGCTGACCGCCTCGTCGGTGATCTTCCCGCGCAGCCCGAACATCTCGGTGAAGAGCCGGTACTCGTCCCGGTTGTGCCCGGTGAGCAGGTCGATGTCACGGGCGGCACCGGCCGCGATCGCCCGCCACGGCGCCGCGGGCAGTACCTCGCCGTCGACGACCGGCGAGAACGGCACGCCGGTGTGTCCGGCCGGCCCCCACCGGTCCCGGTAGTCCGCCGGGCGCACCGCGTCCGAGGCGGCGGTCAGCCGGGCCGGGTCGGCGGCCGCGAACGCCTCGGTGGTCGGGGGCAGCCCGGCCTGGCGGGCGATGGCCGCGGTGACGTCGGCGGCCAGGGCCGGCGAGAAGAACGTCCCGGGCACGCTCTGCGCGATCGCGCGGCGGAACAGCCCGGCCGCGGCGGGCATGACGAGCAGCGACGCGATCGCGCCCGCGCCGGCCGACTCGCCGAACACAGTCACCAGGTCCGGGTCCCCGCCGAACGCGGCGATGTTCTGCCGGACCCAGCGCAGCGCCGCCACCTGGTCGAGCAGCGCCCGGTTGGCCGGGACGCCAGGCAGATAGGCGTAGCCCTCCACGCCGATCCGGTGGTTGAAGGTCACCACGACCACGTTCTGCCGGGCCAGCGGCGTGCCGTCGTAGCCGATCAGGCTGGACGCGCCGAACCGGTAGGCCCCGCCGTAGATCCAGACCATGACCGGGAGCCGGGCCGCGCCCAGGTCGGGCGAGAACACGTTGACGGTCAGCCAGTCGTCCGGGTCGGTGCCGGGCGCGGGCGCTGCCATCGGGGTGAGCAGGAACCCGGACTGCGGCGGGGGCGGCCCGAAACAGGCCGCCTCCCGCACGCCGTCCCAGGGCCGGACCGGTCGGGGGGCGGCGAACCGCAAGTCGCCGACGGGCGGCTGGGCGAACGGGATGCCGCGGAAGACGGCCACGCCGTCCTCCGCCCGCCCCCGGACCTGCCCGGCAGCCGTACGGACCACGGGCTCGGTTACGTCCATGCGCACCTCTTCGCCGGCCCGGGGCCGGAAATGTCCGGATGCGGACCGCGATGGCCGCCAGGAAGGAGGTTACGCCACCGGGTCGAGCAGCACGACGGGAATCTCGCGCGGCGCGGCACTCTTCTCATAGTCTGCGAAATTGGACATGCGCTCCTTCTGCGTGGCGTAGATCGTCGCCCGCTCGGCCGGGTCCGCCACCCGGGCCCTGACCTTCACGGTCGACGTGCCCACCTCGGCCGCGGCGTCGGGGTGCGCGACCAGGTTGCGGAACCACTGCGGGTCGCTCGGCGCGCCGCCGGCCGAGGCGAAGATCGCATAGCCGCCCCCCACCTGCTGGTAGACCAGCGGGTTCACCCGTTCGGTCCCGGTCTTGGCTCCGGTGTGATGCAGCAGCAGGAGGGGTGCTCCCTCGAAATACCCGCCCACCTTCCCGCCGTTCGCCCGGAACTCCTCGATGACCTTTGCGTTGAAGTCCTCACCGTCGGCCATGGCTGGCTCCCTTCTCGTTTCCTGGCTGTTTTCTTGGCAGTCCAGCAGGATCATAGAGGGCCGGTAGGGTCGACCTCATGGCCGGCGACCTGACCCCGTACCACGGCGCCCTGGAACCGGACGAGGAGTACGACCTCGTGGAGTTCGGCGGCGCCTCGTTCGCCGCCGCAGACGCCGGGAACTGCCACTTCCTGGACTGCTCGTTCGCCGGCACCTCGTTCGACGGCGGCCGGCTGCGGAAGGCGCGGTTCACCGACACCCAGCTGCGGGACACCAGGTTCGTGGGCTGCGACCTCGCCGAAACCGGCTGGCAGGACGTCACGCTGGCCGGCTGCGCGCTGGCCGGGGTGCAGGCCTTCTCCGCCTCGATGCGCCGGGTCACGTTCCGCGACTGCAAGCTCGACTCGGTGAACTTCCGCAGCGGCACGCTCACCGACGTCACGTTCGAGGACTGCCTGCTGCGCGATGTGGAGTTCGGCGGCGCCACGCTGCTCCGGGTCAGCTTCGGCGGCTGCACGCTCACCCGCGCCGATTTCACCAAGGTCCGCTGCTCCGAGGTGGACCTGCGCGGCGCCGCGCTCGGCATCACCGCCGGGTACGAATCGCTGCGCGGCGCCACCATCGACAGCGTCCAGCTGGTCGCGCTGGCCCCGCTGCTCGCCCGCCACCTGGGAATCACGGTGACCGATGCATTATTTCCAGCACGACCTCGCCCTGGTGCACGACCGCGGCTACGGCCAGTACGCCGACGCCTGCGCTCCCGGCATCCTGGAACTGCTGGCGCCAGTCGAGGACGGCCTGGTCCTTGAGCTCGGCTGCGGCAGCGGGGCGCTGACCCGGCACCTGCTGGCCGCCGGGCACCGGGTCATCGCCACCGACGCCTCGGCGGACATGCTCGCGCTGGCCCGTTCGGCCCTGGGGGAGGACGCGGACCTGCGGCTGCTCACCTTGCCCGGTGATCCGCTGCCCGCCGCGGACGCGGTCGTCTCGGTCGGCCACGTGATCAGCTACGTGGCCGACGCGGCGGCCGTCGAGGCGGCGCTCACCGCCGCGGCCGGCGCGCTGCGGCCGGGCGGGGTGCTCGCGATCGACATCCTGGACCTGGACTACGGCCAGATCCGCCGGGGCGAGCGGGCCTTCGCCCGGGCCGAACCGGACTGGGCCATCATCACCGAGTTCTCCGCCCCGGCCCCGGACCGGTTCGTCCGCGACGCCACCACGTTCGTCCCCGACGGCGCGGGCGCGTGGCGCCGCGGCCACGAACGTCACGAGAACGTGCTGGTCGACACGTCCCGGATCCCGGCGCTGCTGGCCGGCTGCGGCGTTCGGGCGACGGTCGGGAGGTCGTTCGGCGCCGCGGAGCTCCCGCCTGGCCTGCGGGCGGTCACCGGGAGGAAGGACTCAGCCGCCGGGTGGTTACCGGAGCAGGAGCTTGATGCGGTCCATCGCGGCCCGGGCGGCATCGGGCTGGCGCCGGCCGAGGCCGCAGCTCGTGGAGATGTCAACCGGATGCCCGATCGCGTCCTCGATCATCTCGCGGATCCGGAACTGGGTGGCCGGGTCCTGGTCTTCGTGTGCGAAGCCGGCGATGAACCGGACGTCCGGGCCCAGCTTCAGCCCGGCCAGGGGCCGGTAGAAGGCCTGGCTGTCCGGCGGCGGGTTGTCAGCGGCGGCGAGCGGGGCGTGCACGTAGCGCAGCGGGCGCCGCCCCGGCCAGCCGCTGGCCACCGCGTTGGCCAGCTGGACCAGCGGAGAGGCGTCGGAGAGCCGCCCGAGGGCGCGGTGGTTCATGTCGCCGAGGCACAGGTGAAGCCCGAACTGCGATCCCTCGGGCGCCCCCTGGGCGAGGGCCGCGATCCGGCGGGCCAGCAAGCGGGCCAGGGCCGGCCGCAGCGCGGCCGGCGTGCGCGCCAGCATCACCGACTCCGCCGGTACCTCGATCTGGAACAGCACGTCGTCACCGAACAGTGCCCGGGTCTGGTGCATGGTGGCGGCCAGCGCCTCGGTGAACGGCCGGAGGTGACGCACCGGACCGGCCGGCCCGAAGGTGAACATGGCCAGGTCGAGGTCGCCCGGGATACCGACAAGGAAACGCGGCCCGGCCTGCGGCCCCTGTGCCTGCGACCCCTGTGCCTGCGACCCCTGCGACTCCTGTGCCAGCGCGGCATGCAGGGCATCGAACTCGGGCATGGCCGCCCGGGCGGCGGCGGCGATGCCCAGGTCCAGCGCCGCGCCGTACAGCCGGTGGCCCGGCCGCAGAGCGAAGCGCGGCGTCTTGTCGTAGTCAGACCAGTCGCCGTCCTTGACGAGCCTGAGGTCAGGATGGGCGCGGAAGCCCTCGATCATGCCGATGACCCAGTTGCGGCGGGCACCGGTCTCGCCGTCGGGCAAGTAGTCAAGCTCCGGGCCCAGCCGCTGGACCGCGAGCCGCATGGCGTCCGCCGCCGTGGCCGCGGGAATGCTGCCGACCAGATGAGCACGCCTATCCCCCACGCCAACCCCTCCCCTGACAGGCTCCTCATGAGCCGGTTCCTGGCATTTCACCACAAGTGATTATTAGCTGAGAACAAGATGCCGGGATCCGGCCGCCGCCTTCCTGCATGCCCCGTAAGCCCCGCCCGCCCCTGAACCCGCCCCCGCCTGCTCCCGCCTGCTCCCGGCAAGCGACCACGATGCTCCACCGTGGTCGTCGCGGAAGCGTACCAAGTGAAGGTGCGTTTGCGGCGTGCCGCCCGTGGCGGATGCGATCCCCACGCCGAGCCCGCAGAAGCGGGCATCCCGCCACAAATCAGGCACCTCCGCCAGCCGGGCCGCTGATCGTGTGCCGTCAGGCGCCGGATCCGGCGCCTGACGGCACACAATCCCTCAGCCAGCCCCGGCCGCCGCGCCCTGCCAGGGAACGCACGACAGGCGCAGCCAGCCAGGACCAGGCCCTCACCAACCGCCAGCACACCGACCCTCGCGACACGCCGCAAACTCACGTCACTTCGGAATGCTTACGCAGCGACATCGATGCTCCATGGGTGCGACTCCTCTCCGGTGAGCACCCCGATCACGAGGCGGGTGATGCCCGTGGTGCGCCTGGTGCGGCCAGTCCTGGTCCTGGCGGTTCCGCCAACGGCATCGATGGAGCATAGATGTCGTTGCTGCGGCATCGATGGAGCATTGATGTCGTTACCCGGGCCCGGCGCCGGGTTACGGACGGGGAGTGTGGTGCGGGTGCGGCAGATGGGGCCCGGAGCTGGCTTGGCGGACGGCCAGGCCGCCTGACCTCTGGCAAGCCGCTGACCTCTCACCCCAAAAAGAGCCACACCCATGCTCCATCGTGGCGGTTAAGCTCGGGCCGGGACAGCGCGGAGGGCGGGCGCGGGGGGCCAGGTGGGGCGGGCGAGCCACGTGAGGCGGGCGATAGAGCCTCGTATGCAAGGGGTTTTTATCCCGAACGGACCGGGCGCGTGCCCGGATGTCAGCCGAGGGCCCGGACGGCGCGGGCGAAGGCCTCGCCCCGGTCACGGTAATCCTTGAAGTGCCCGAAGCTCGGGGCGGCCGGCGATAGCAGGACCATGCCGTCGGGCTGCGCCCAGCGGAACCCCGCCGCGACGGCGGCGTCAAGGTCCGGGCAGTCGGTCACGCCGGCGAAGGCGGCACCCGGGGGGGCGGCTTCGATCTGGGCGCGGATGCGGGACCCGCTGTCCGGGAGGGTCAGGACGTAAGTGGGCGAGTCGCGGGCCACGACGCCGGCGGCCAGCGGAGCGTAGTCGATGCCGCGGTCGTGGCCGCCGACGATCAGCGCGACCCGGCGGCCGGGGAAGGCGTCCAGCGCGGCCAGCGTGGGCAGCACGTTCGTGGACAGGCTGTCGTCGACGAACGTGACGCCGCCGGCCGTGCCGACCGGGGTAAGACGGCTCGGCAGCGGCTGGTAGCCGGCCGCCGCCGCGCGGAGCCTGGTGTCATCGGCGGCGCCCGGCACGCCGAGCGCGACCAGGCAGCGCCGGGCGATGAGGGCGTTGCGGCGGTTGTGCCGGCCGGGCAGCCCGAGCGGCTCCATCCAGTCGGACCCTTCGGCCCTGGGGTCGTCGCGCTCGCTGACCCACTCGACCCGCGGGCCGAGCAGCGCGGCGCGCTCCCTGAGCAGGTCGCTGTCGCCGTTCGCCACGGTGAGCTCGGCGCCCGGCTGCGAGCACGCGGACAGCTTGTCCCGGTAGTACTGCTCTACTCCCCCGTGCCAGTCCAGGTGGTCGGGATGCAGCGAGGTGACCGCGACCACCGGCGGCGAGACCGGCAGGTCGGTGGCCTGGTAGCTGGACACCTCGATGACCCAGTAGTCGAAGTCGCCGGCCCGGCGGGGTCAGCGGGGTCGTACGGCGGGGCGCCGATGTTCCCGCCGAGCATGCACCGGTAGCCCAGGCCGGCGAGCAGGTACGCGGTGACCGAGGAGGTGGTGCTCTTGCCCTTGGTGCCGGTCACGACCAGGACCCGCCGCAGATCCGCTTCGGCCAGCCACAGGCCCAGGCCGCCCACCACCGGGACGCCGAGGGCAGCTAGCCGGGCCACTTCCGGCCGGTAGCGGGATAGGCCGGGGGTCTTCACCACCACGTCGCAGCGTTCCAGGGCGGCCAGGCCACCATCGCCAGTGACGAGCACAGGGAGGCCAGCCACCGGGCCGGACGGGCGGTCGTCGACCAGGACCGGCTCGACGTCCATCGCCAGCAGCTTGCGCAGATTGGCGTGGCCCTCCCGGCCCAGGCCCCAGACCCCGACCCGGGCGCCGGCCAGGTCGGGCCAGGCCATTTTGGGTGCCGTCATCGGTACTCGTTCGGGATGAAGTTCCGGCCCACCGGCCGGAGCATGGCGGCGGCCTCCGCCTCCGACGGCGCGTCCGGCCAGCCGGCCACCTCGGCCGCGAGCGCCTGCAGCGGGCCGCAGTCGGCCCGGTCGTCCCGCCGCGCGGCCAGCAGCACCGCCGCCCGGCACTCGGTGACCTCGCCGACGCACTCGAACGGCTTGGCGCCCGCGCCGAGCAGCGACCGGAACTTGGCCGCCAGCCCCGGGTCGCCGAGCGGCTCCCCGGTCGCCGCGAAGATCCGCCGCAGCGCTTCGGCCGGCAGGAACGGGGCCAGGATCAGGTCGATGAAGCAGCACTTGTCACACTGCCCGCACCAGTGCGTGAAGCGGCGGGCCCGTTCGGTATAAAAAGCCTTGTTACAGCTGCGGAAGGAGTCGTGATACGCCTCGAGCGCCGCGAACTCTCGCCCCACCCACAGCTCGGTCCGGTCCCTGAGCCAGGAGAAGTAACCGGGCAGCCGCGCCGGGCTCTGCGCGAGCACGTCGCGGAAGGCCGCCTCGAACTGCTCGCTCTTGGAGAACTGGTGGTTGACCGGGCGTCCGGCGTACTCCAGCGTCGGGATGGACGCCGACCACTCGTTGGACATCACCACCGCGTCCCTGTCCTCGAGCACCGCGGCCAGCACCGCGATCGCGGACAGGATCCCGGTCACCGGGACGTGCCCGTTGAGGAAGCCGAGTTCGGCGGACCGGAGCAGCTGCGGGTCGATCTCGCGTTCGGCCCGGACGACAGGCAGCCCGGTCACCGCGGCCGGCTGCTCGATCGCGTCGAACCGGTCGCCGGGCCTGCTCACCACGAACAGCGCCACGTCGGCAAGCCGCCGCACCCGCTCCACCGTCACGATCGAGTCGATCCCGCCGCCGAACGGCACCAGCGCCCGCCGTCCCCGCGACGGGACCGGCTTCCCCCCGGACGGGGGGCCGAGGGGGTCTGGGGGGAACGGTTTCCCCTCAGGAGCGGGGGGGTCTGGGGGGGTCGTCCCCCCGAGGCTAAACCGTGCGGGGGGGGTCTGGGGGGGGGCGTCCCCCCCGAAGCTAACACCGCTCAGGTCAAGGGCGTTGCGGTAGGCGAACTCGCCCAGGCCCTGGAGGTAGAACTCGCGGAGGAAGGCCAGTTCGGTCCCGGTCAGCGAGGTCTCGCCGAAGTCGACGACCGGCGGCGCCGCGGTCTTGTAGTAGGAGACGCCGGCCAGCAGGAACACCAGCCGCGCGGCCGCACGGGCCGCCTCGGTGTGCCAGCGCGGCCCGCCCGGCAGCGTGATCCGCTCGGTGAACTCCCGCCCGTCAACTTCGTACCAGCAGCTCAGCGTGCCGCGCTCCGCGTCTACGGAGAACCCCCCGTACCGGAACACGCTTCCGCGCGCGCATGGTTGTGGCACCGTACTCCCTCTATTGGTGTTGGTCAGATCCCACATTGGGGCGGGCTGTCCGGCGGCGTGATCGGTGCTGGTGTCGTGGTAGCCGTCCTGGCTCGGGTCCACGATACCGGGGATGGCCTGGAGGGTGCTCTCAGTGATCTCCACGTGCACGGTGGCTTGCTGGCCGGGTTTGTTCCACAGGATTTCCAGGCCGAACGCGGCGAACAGGCGGGCTTTGAGAGCCGGGGGCAGGCTGGGCAGGATATCGCCCAGGGCCGGGAGCTCGTCGAGCAGGGCGGGGTCGAGCGGGCTGGGGGTGGTCTTGGCCAGGGCCTGAAGCTGGGTTTCGATCTGTTCGCGTTCGTGGTGCAGGTCGGCGAAGCGGGCGCGGATGCGGGCGCGCATGGCGGCTGATGCGGTGTGGGCCGGGCCGGCCGGGAGTTGTTCGAGTTCGAGGATGCAGGAGTTCTGCGCAGTCTCGATGCGCTTGATGCGGGCCTGGAACCGGGTGGCCTAGGCGTCGCGTTCAGCTATAGCGTCGGCGTCGGTGGCCGGAAGCTGCGCGGAACACCAGCAGTGCAGCGCGCCTAGGTCCGAAGATGCGAGTGGCGAAGAACTGTCCCACGATCTGGTCGAGCAGGAGTTCGGGGGCCTGGACGGTGCGGGGGTGGTCGGGATGGTCGGCGGCATGCTTGGGGGTGGCGGGGTCGTGGGGGCACCGGTATTAGGTGGACAGGGCACCGGGTTTGCCGTAGGTGGTGCCGGCCATGCGGCGGCGGCAGTCCCGGCACCGTACCCGGACCGGTAGGGGCAGGACCGGCAGGTGGCCGGATGGGTGTTGGGCTCGTCGCCGTCGCGGCTGGTGGCGTGCCCGGCGATGTCCTGGGCGGCCTCCCAGGTGGCCCGGTCGATGATCGCGGGGTGCATGGGCTGCGGTGACCACAGCCATTGATCGGCCGGGACCGGGGTCCCCGGTCCGGGCGACTGGAATAGTAGCCTGTTCGGAGCGGCCGGCCTCTTTTCCGGGGCGGCGGTCTGGTGGCCTGGGGGGTGGGCGTGTTAGGTAACGGCGGCGGGCGGCCGGTGCGGGTGTTCATTTCCTATGCCCATGACGACCCGGGGCATGAGGGGCTGGTCCGGGAGCTGTGGGTGTTCTTGCGGGCGTGCGGGGTTGATGCCCGGCTGGACTTGGCCGCGGCAGCGGACCGGGTGGACTGGGCGGGGTGGATGACCCGGGAGGTCCGGGACGCGGACCGGGTGCTGGTGATCGCCTCCCCTGCCTATAAGCGGCGGGCGGAGGGGGATGCCGGGCCGGGTGAGGGCCGCGGGGTCCAGTTTGAGGCGCGGCTGATCCGGGAGTTGTTCTACGCCGATCAGGAGGCGGGGATGGCCCGGTTCGTGCCGGTGGTGCTGCCGGGCGGCTCGGCGGATGATATCCCGTTGTGGCTGGCCCCGGCGTCGGCGGCGTACTACCGGGTGAGCGAGTTCACGGTGGCCGGGGCGGAGGATCTGCTGCGGGTGCTGACTGGCCAACCGGCGGTGCTGGTCCCGGACCTGGGGCCGGTGCCGGTGCTGCCGCCGCTGGCCGCAGGAACCCCGGCCGCTGTGGGGGCGGCGAGGCGGCCGGGGGTGCATACCGAGGTGGTGATCGAGGCCGCCGTGTCGGGGGGCGTGGCGGAGTCGGCGGTGTGGGCGGCGGGATCGCTGGTGGGCCGCCGCCAGAGCCCGCTGCCGCCGGAGGTGGCCGGGGTGTGGACAGCGCTGGGCCTTCCCGGGACGGTGGCCGGGGAGCGGCTGGCCTCGGCGGGGCAGGCGCTGGCCGGAGCGCTGCTGGGCCCGGATGCCGAGGCGGTGGTGGCCGGGCTGCTGGAGGGCATGTCGGCGCAGGATACCGGCGAGGTGGTGTTGTGCGCGGACGGGGACGCGCTGGGCCTGCCGGTGGAGCTACTGCGGCTGCGCACGGAGGAGGGCGGGGAGGCCGGGCCGCTGGGGCTGCTGCCCGCGGTGGCGGTCTCCCGCCGCCTGCAGGCATGGCGCGGGCAGACGGATGTGCCACCGCCGCGGCCGCGGCCGCAGGCGCGGGCGGGGCTGGCCGGGCCGTTGAAGGCGCTGGCGGCGGTGGCCGCGCCGCAGGAAACCAGGACCGCGAACCCGCCGCTGGACGTGGAGGCGGAGATGGCCGCGGTGCTGGACGCGGTGGCCGGGATCGCCGCGGGGGGTCAGGTGCGGATCTTGGAGGTCGCGTCGCTGGCGGCGATCCGGGAGGCGCTGGAGCAGGACGCCTATCACGTGCTGCACCTGTCGGCGCACGGGTCGGCGGAGGCGGTGGAGCTGGAGGATGAGGACGGGAACCCGGTCACGGCCGGGGTTGGGGATCTGGTGCAGGCGCTGCAGCTGGCCGGCCGGGTGGTGCCGCTGATCGTGCTGTCGTCGTGCTCGGGCGGTGCGGCCGGGTCCGGGGCGCTGGCGGCCGGACTGGCGGGGCGGGGCGCGGACCGGGTGATCGCGATGCTGGCCCCGGTCACCGACCCCTACGCCACCGCGTTGGCGGGGCAGCTATACCGGCAGCTGGCCGCCCACCCGGAACTGACCGTGGGGCGGGCGCTGGCCCGGGCCCGGGTGCTGGTCGAGCAGACCCGCCCCAGGGAAGCCGACCGGGTGCCAGTTCCGGAGTTCGGGGTGGTCACCCTGGTCGCCGCGGGCGCGGACGGGCCGCTGACCGACCCGGCGCTGCCGCCGGAGCCGCTGGCGGTGGCCACGACGCCGCCGGGCGGCAAGCTGGTCCGGGACCTGCCGATGGGGGCACTGATCGGGCGGCGGGCGCAACTGCGGGCGGCGATGGGGGTGCTGCGCCGGGACCCGGCGGCGATCGACCGGTTCGGCGCGGCGAGCGGAGTGGTGCTGACCGGGATCGGGGGAATCGGCAAGACCGCGCTGGCCGGCCGGGTCATCGCCCGGCTGGGCGACGAGGGGTGGCTGGCCGCGGTGCATGAGGGCCGGTGGAACCCCGCCGCGCTGATCGCCGCGGTCACCCGCGCCGTGCAGGAGGGCATCGCCCGGGCCGGGGATCCGGCGCGGGCGGCCGGGCTGCGCGCCGCCCTGGACGAACTGGCCGCTCCGGGGGATGACGGGCCGAAGCTGGCCGTGGTGGCCGGGCTGCTGGCCGAGCATGAGCTGCTGGTGGTCTTTGATGACTTCGAGCAGAACCTAACCCGGGGCGGGGAGGAGTTCACCGATCCAGCCTTCGATGACATCCTCACGAACCTGGCGGATGCGGCCGGGACGGGCGGGCTGCTGGTGACATGCCGGTACGCGCTGCCAGGCCCGGACCGGTTCCTGGCCCGCATCCCGGTCCCCGCGCTGTCGGCGGCGGAGCTGCGGCGGCTGTTCCTGCGGCTGCCGGCGCTGCGGGACCTGGACGGCGAGGGCCGGCGGGTGCTGGCCCGGGCGGTGGGCGGGCATCCGCGGCTGATCGAGTTCACCGATGCGCTGCTGCGCGGCGGCCGGTCCGGGTTCCGGCATGTGCAGGCGCGGCTGCGGGAGCTGGCCCGCGAGCAGCGGGCGGACCTGGCCGCGGGCCGGTCCCTGGACGGGGCGGTGGAGCAGGCGCTGCTGCTGGGCAGCGCGGACATCTTGCTGGAGGGCCTGCGGGACCTACTCACCGGCAGCCAGGAGGCGGTGCTGCGGCAGGTCGCGGTCTGCCGCGCCCCGATGACCCTGGACGACCTCGAATTCACTCTGACCACCCCCGGAGCAGGCGCCAGTGCCGGGCCAGGCAGGGTGCAGCTGGCCGCGGACGTGACCCGGCTGGCAGACCTGACGCTGCTCGCTGCCGGGGATGACATCGCGATGCACCCGTGGACCGCGGAGCTGGTCACCCGCAACACTCCCGGTGACCTGGCTGCTGAGCATGAGCGGGCGCTGGCGATGCGGTTCCGCCGGTTCGAGCAGGCCTGCGGCAGCTATGCGGACCTGGTTGATATCCCCCGGCACCTGGCCGCCATGGGCCGCTACGACGAGGCCGCCGGCATCGCCGCGCAGGCCGAGCGGATGCTGCCGGGGACGGTGACGGTGGCGGCGTACCTGGCCGAGGTCCGCCCGCTGATCCCCCCAGCCGAGCGGGCCTGGATCATCGTCGCTGACCTGGAGGTTCAGGCCATACTCCGGGCCGGGGACCTGCGGGCCGCGACCCGGCAGCTCCACGCCATCCACGCCCAGGTCCAGGCCCGCGCTGCCGCCGACCCGGCCAACACCGGCTGGCGGCGCGACCTGTCCGTCAGCCACGACCGGCTGGGGGACGTGGCGGTGGCGGCCGGGGACCTGGCTGCGGCCCGGACCGCCTACCAAGCGTCCCTGGACATCCGGGTCCGGCTGGCCGCCGACCCGGCCAGCACCGGCTGGCAGCGTGACCTGTCCGTCAGCCACGAACGGCTGGGGGACGTGGCGGCGGCGGCCGGGGACCTGACCGCGGCCCGCACCGCCTACCAAGCGTCCCTGGACATCCGGGTCCGGCTGGCCGCCGCCGACCCGGCCAACACCGAATGGCAGCGCGACCTGTCCGGCAGCCACCAAGCGCTAGGGGACGTGGCGGGGGCGGTCGGGGACCTGGCTGCGGCTCACGCCGCCTACCAGGCATCTCTGGAAATAATCGAACGGCTGGCCACCGCCGATCCCGCCAACACCGAATGGCAGCGTGATGCGGGCAGCAACCACGACCGGCTGGGGGACGTGGCGAGGGCGGCCGGGGACCTGGCTGCGGCTCGCGCCGCCTACCAGGCGGCCCTGGACATCGCCGAACGGCTGGTCGCCACCGACCCGGCCAACACCGGCTGGCAGCGCGAGCTGTCGGTCAGCCACAGCAAGGTGGGGGACGTGGAGATGGAGGCCGGGGACCTGGCTGCGGCTCGCGCCGCCTACCAGGCGGCCCTGGACATCCGGGTCCGGCTGGCCGCCGCCGACCCGGCCAACACCGGCTGGCAGCGCGACCTGTCCATCGGCCACAGCAAGGTGGGGGACGTGGCGAGGGCGGCCGGGGACCTGGCTGCGGCTCGCGCTGCCTACCAGGCCGCCCTGGACATCCGGGTCCGGCTGGCCGCCGCCGACCCGGCCAACACCGGCTGGCAGCGCGACCTGTCCGTCAGCCACAACAGGCTGGGGGACGTGGCGGTCGCGGCCGGGGACCTGGCCGCGGCCCGGACCGGCTACCAGGCATCCCTGGACATCGCGGCCCGGCTGGCCGCCGCCGACCCGGCCAACGGCGGCTGGCAGCGCGACCTGTCCGTCAGCCACGAACGGCTGGGGGACGTGGCGAGGGCGGCCGGGGACCTGGCCGCGGCCCGGACCGCCTACCAGGCATCCCTGGACATCGCGGCCCGGCTGGCCGCCGCCGACCCCGCCAACATCGAATGGCAGCGCGACCTGTCCGTCAGCCACAATAAGGTGGGGGACGTGGCGAGGGCGGCCGGGGACCTGGCCGCGGCCCGGACCGGCTACCAGGCATCCCTGGACATCGCGGCCCGGCTGGCCGCCGCCGACCCGGCCAACGGCGGCTGGCAGCGCGACCTGTCCGTCAGCCACGAACGGCTGGGGGATATGGCGATCGCGGCCGGGGACCTGGCCGCGGCCCGGACCGCCTACCAGGCATCCCTGGACATCCGGACCCGGCTGGCCGCCGCCGACCCGGCCAACGGCGGCTGGCAGCGCGACCTGTCCGTCAGCCACGAAAAGCTGGGGGACGTGGCGATCGCGGCCGGGGACCTGGCCGCGGCCCGGACCGCCTACCAGGCATCCCTGGACATCCGGACCCGGCTGGCCGCCGCCGACCCCGCCAACACCGGCTGGCAACGCGACCTTGAAGGGATACTACAGATGATCGGCAGTCTCGACGGCTGATCATCGCAGCCCGCATGGGCGGTTCCCGGTTCCGGCTGCCAGTATCAGGGCGGCCCGGACGGTGCCGCGGCCAGCACGACCCTGGTCCTACGCCTGGCTGATCAGAGCGTGAACATAGCTTCGATCACGAGACGAGGCGTTGAGCCAGCCAAACCGTTGTGGGATTTATCAAAGACGCCTCTATTGATCACGTTGTCCCATCCATGCCGTTCCGGCCCGCGGCGCGGAGGCGGGCGACAAGGGCGAGGCGGCCGCAGGGGCGGGCGGTGCGGTCGCTGAAGAAATGGCCGGGGGCGGCGGGGGCGGCGGGGGCGGCGGGGCCGGTGGGGTGGGGGGTGGTGTGGATCTGGGCGGCGGGGACGCCGGCCTCGACCAGGGCGTGGCGGTTGGCGGTCCACAGGTCGAGGAGCCAGCGGCCGGAGCCAGAGCCGGGGCGCGTGTCCGGGCGGATGCAGGCGGCTGCGGCGGGGCCGAACGTCTGGGTGACGGCCTGATAGACGTCGGGGCCGACCTGGTAGCGGTCCGCGGCGATGGCGGGGCCGAGGCCGGCGATGATGCCGGACGGGCGGGAGCCCAGGCCTTGCATGGCGGCGACGGCCGCGGCGGTCACCCCGGCCACGGTGCCGCGCCACCCGGCGTGCACGCAGGCGAGCACGCCAGCCACCGGATCGTGCAGCACGATCGGCACGCAGTCCGCGGTGAGGATGGCGAGGACCACCCCGGGCGAGGCGGTGACCAGCGCGTCGGCACCGCCGGCACCGCCGGCACTGCCGATGGCGTCATCGAGCGAGTGCACGCCGCTCCCGCGGTCGGCCTCGCCGACGACGCGGACCCCGGCGCCGTGCACCTGCCGGGCGAAGACGAAATCGTCAAGCCCGGCGCCGAACGCGGCCGCCAGCCGGCGCCGGTTCTCCAGCACGCAGCCGGGGTCGTCGCCGACGGTCAGGCTCAGGTTCAGGGTGGCGTAGGGCCCGGACGAGACCCCGCCGGACCGGGCGGTGACGGCGGCGCCTGCCCCCGACGCGTCCAGGGCAGGCCAGGTCATCAGGCGCAGCGCGCCGACGGCGCGGAACGCGGTGGAGGGTGGTGACTGGATGTCAGAGATCATCGGACCAGAGCTTAGTGGCCGCGAAGGCCTCGGCCGAGCGCAAGACGCGCAGCAGGTTGCCGCCGGCCAGGGCGGCGCAGTCCGGTTCTGTCCAGCCGCGGCCGAGCAGTTCGGCGAACAGGGCCGGGTAGGCGGAGACGTCCTCCAGGCCCGCGGTCACGTCCGGGGTGCCGTCGAAGTCGCCGCCCAGGCCCACATGGGCCACGCCCGCGACCTCGCGGACGTGTTCCACGTGGTCCGCGACCTGCGCCAGCGTCGCCCGGGGCAGCGGGTGTCCGCGTTCCCATTCGGCCTTGATGCTGAACAGCTGGCCGAAGTCCCTGGGGTCCAGGCCGCGGCGCGCGGCCTCGGCCTTGAGCCCGGCCAGCCAGTCGGCGCACTCCTGGGAGACGAAGCCGGGCACGAACGTCACCATGCAGACCCCGCCGTTGTCCGCCAGCCGGGCCAGCACGTCGTCCGGCACATTACGCGGGTAGTCACAGAGCGCGCGGGCCGAGGAATGACTGAAGATCACCGGGGCCGCGGCCACGTCGAGCGCGTCCCGCATGGTGTCCGGGGACACGTGCGACAGGTCCACGAGCATGCCGATCCGCTGCATCTGGAGGACCACGTCCCTGCCGAACTCGGTCAGGCCGCCGGCCTGCGGCTCGTCGGTGGCCGAATCGGCCCAGCCGACGTTGGCGTTGTGGGTCAGGGTCAGGTACCTGACGCCCAGTTCATGGAGCATCCGCAGCACGCCGAGCGACCCGGCGATGGCATGGCCGCCCTCGGCGCCGAGCAGCGAGGCCACCCGGCCGGAGGCGAAGATACGCTCCACGTCGTCCGCGGTCAGCGCGAGCCCGAGCTGCCCGGGGTAGCAGGCGATCATCCGGCGGGCCAGGTCGATCTGCTCGAGCACGGCCGCGACCGCGCCGTCCCCCGCCAGCGAGGCCGGCACGTATACGGACCAGAACTGCGCGCCCACTCCCCCGGCCGCGAGCCTGGGCAGGTCGGTGTGCGTGCCGTCGACCGGTTCGGCCAGGTTCACCGCGGCAGGGTCGCCCGGGGCTGCCTCGGCCGGGGCCAGGCGCACCTGGCTCACGTCATCGCCGGCCCGCTCGCGCAGCGCCCACGGCAGGTCGTTGTGCCCGTCGATCAGCGGGAATCGCCGGAGCAGGTCCCGCGCCCGCAGGTTGAGGTCAGTCACCTCGCCAGCTTATGGGCAGAGCTGGCGCACGACATCGCGAATAGCGGCGTTCACGCTGGTGAAACGGCGTGCGGGAGTTACCCTTATGGTGGTCGGGGGCGTAAGGCGGTGCGCTATGAGCCTGGTCCGATGACCGGAGAATGGGCCCCGTCGCGTCACGTCGCCCTCGATGGCGCGGTGAACGTGCGGGACATCGGCGGCTACCGCAGCGCCCACGGGCCGGAGGTCGTCCGCGGCCGGCTCTTCCGTGGTGACGCGCTAAGCCAGCTGACCAGCGCGGACGTGGAGCGGCTCGACCAGCTCGGACTGCGCACCGTGATCGACTTCAGGACGCCGGGCGAGGTCCTGATCAGCGGTGACGACCGGCTGCCCTACGGCGTCGAATTCGCTCACCTGCCGGTCAGCGGGGGTGACCTCGGGGCCGTCTACGAGCTCATCGCCAGCGGCGACCATGAGCGGCAGCAGCGCGAGCTCGGCGGCGGGCGGGCGGCGTCGTTCATGGCCGAGATGAACCGCGGATTCGTCAGCGACGCCAGGCAGCGGGAGGCGTTCGGGGCCGCGCTGCGGCTGCTGTGCGCGCCCGGGCGGCTGCCCCTGCTCTACCACTGCACCGGCGGCAAGGACCGCGCCGCCTGGATGACCGCCATCGTGCTCACCGCGCTCGGCGTGCCGCGCGAGCTGGTGCTCCGCGACTACCTGCTGTCCAACGACTTCCACCGCACCGGCTACCAGAAGCTGCGCTTCAACCTGGTCAAGACCGGGATCATCGCCGATCCCGAGCTGCTCCGGCCCATCCTCGAGCTGAGCGCCACCTACCTGGGCGCCGCCTTCGAGGAGGCGGACCGGCACTACGGTTCGTTCGGCCGGTTCCTGGCCTACGGCCTGGAGGTCAGCGAGGCCATGCTGACCGAACTACGCCGGACGCTGCTCGGTGACCTGGTGCCGCCGGAACCCGTGCCGTTAACTCCGGATCCTTACCCCTTACGGCGGCGCGGGCCGAGGCGGCGCATACGGAGCCAGGCCAACAGCGAGAAGAGCACCCCGAGCCCGATCAGGATGCCCATGTCGTGCAGCCAGTTCCCGGAGGTCTGCGCCCACAGCGGGTCGGAGCTGCCGGGGGCCACCACGCCGATGACGTTGAGGTTGACCGTGGACGCCACCGCACCGAAACCCCAGCGAGACGGGGCAATATACGCCAGCTGCTCCAGTCCCTGCTTCCCGACCAGCGACACCACGCCGCCCGACAGGATGACCTGGGCCATGGTCAGCAACACCAGGAAGGGCATCGCCTTCTCCGACGTGCTGACCGAGGCCGAGACGAGCAGGCCCAGGCACATCGAGGCCAGCGAGAGCATCGCGATGCCGATCAGGATCTCTAGCAGCGGGACACCGAGGAACGCGCCCCTGGGCGGCATCTTCTGGCCGTACAGCCCGATCAGCACAAGCACCGAGGACTGCAAGATGCTGATCACGCCAAGAACCAGGATCTTGGAGAACAAGTAGGCGCCGGACGAGAGCCCGGCCGCTCGTTCCCTGGTGTAGATCGAGCGTTCCTTGACCAGTTCCCTGACCGAGCTCGCGGCCCCGGACAGGCAGGCGCAGATGGTCAGCATCAACAGCAGCTCTTCTGCGTTCTGGTTGCGGTGCGGCGGACCCGTCAGGCCCTGGCTGGACCCGACGAAGTTGATCAGCAAGCCGAGGACGATGGGCAGCAGCGCCATGAACACCAGGTAGCCGCGATCCGCCGAGATCACCCGCACGTACCGCCGGGTCAGCGTGGTCAGCTGCCGGAATCCGCCGCGCGGCTGCGGCACGGCGGCCGCCGCCTCAGCCATCTGGCCGGGCGTCTGGGCGGGCTTGGGCCGCTGGTCCAGCACGTACTGCTGGTAGGCGGGCGACTGGGCGAACTCGGCGGCCCAGTCGCGATCCGGGTAGCGCTCGAAGGCCTGGAACACCTCGGCCCAGCCGGGCAGCCCGAAGTGCCTGAGCCCCTCCTCCGGCGGCCCGTAGAAGGCCACCCTGCCGCCGGGGACCAGCACGAGCAGCCGGTCACAGTTGTCGAGGTTGGCCACGCTGTGCGTGACGACGATGACCGTCCGGCCGTCATGCGCCAGGTCCCGCATCTGCTCCATGACCGACTTGTCCAAGCCGGGGTCCAGGCCGGAAGTCGGCTCGTCGAGGAACAGCAGGGACGGCTTGGTCAGCAGCTCCTGGGCGACGTTGACCCGCTTGAGCTGACCGCCGGACAGGCGATCGGCGCGGGTGTTCGCGTGCTTGGTCAGGCCGAGCTCGCCCATCACCTCGTCGACCCGGACATCCCGTTCGGCGGGCTTGGTGTCGGCCGGGAAGCGGAGCTCGGCCGAGTACTGCAGCGCGCGGCGAGCGGTCAGCTGAGTGTGCAGGACGCTTTCCTGCGGGACCAGGCCGATGCGGTAGCGGAGTTCGTTGTAGTTCTGGTAGAGGTCACGGTTGTCGTACAGCACGGTGCCGGTGTCGGCGGGACGCATCCCGGTCAGGGCGCCGAGCAGCGTCGACTTGCCCGCGCCGCTCGGGCCGATGACGCCGAGCAAGCACTTCTCCGGAATCGGGAACGTGACGTGGTCCAGCAGCACCTTGCCGCCCGATACCTTCACCACCAGGTCCTGGGCCGTGAAGGTGACTTCACCGTCGTCGACGAACTGAACGAGCTCGCCGTCCTTGAGGCGGAACGTAGAGTGCCCGACGCTGACCAGGTCCTGCTCGGTCAGCACCTTGGAGGTCACCCGCTGGCCGTTGACGTAGGTCCCGTTGTGGCTGTTGAGGTCGACGATCTCGTAGCTGCCGGTAGGTGACTTGCGCAATTCCGCGTGGTGCCGCGAGACGTCGAGGTCGGACAGGACCAAGTCGTTATCGGGGATACGGCCGATGCGCATGGCCTTGGCCGGGAGCGGCATCCGCGCCGTGGGCTTGCGATCCACGCTCGGCAGCAGGTTGGGCTGGATCGCGGCGGGCGCGGGCTCGCGGCGGATCGGCGGCTCAGGCCGCGCGCTGGCAATGCCCCGCGGGTCGATCGGGGAGCGGCCCGTGCCCGGATCGGCCGACGGCCAGTCGCCGCCCCACGGGTCGGCGGCGGGTGGGTCGGCGCTCCGCGCATGCCTGCCGCCGTCGCGCGGCGGAGCCGGCTCCGGCGGGGGCGCGGGCTCGGGGGCGGGCTGCCACCAGGACTCGGAGTCGTGACGCGGCGCGGGTTCCGGGGGGGCCTCCGGTACCGGCGGAGCCGGAGCGGGCGAGGCCGGCGGAGCGGCCGAAGCCGACAAGGCGGTGCCCGGGTGGTCGGCGGGGGGCGGGGCGGGCGGAGCCGCGGGCACCTGAGGCATGCAGCGCAGGATCGGGCCGTCGTCCGGGTTCCCCAGCCGCACCACGCAGTCGGCGCTGATCTCGATCCGGTCGAGCCGCTGCAGGCCCAGGAACGTCCCGTTGGTGCTGCCGAGATCCTCGATGATCCAGCCATCGCCGTCGACCCGCATCACCGCGTGCCGCCACGAGATGCGCGAATCGGTCATGACGATGTCAGACTTGGGGTCCCGGCCGATCTGGTACATGGTCCCGGCCGTCAGCTGGTGATCCGAGCGCCTGGTCCGTACCACGAGGTCCGGCGGGGCAGGCGGAGCGGCGGGTCCGCCCGGCGGGGGCGCGGCCTCGGCGAGCCCGGCGGGAGCGAGCCCGGCCGGGGCAGGACCGGCCTGCGGCGGCCTGCGGTCAGACCAGTCAAAACCCTCGGATGACATGCTTACAAAGTGTAGGGCCGACACGGGTAAACGGGAATCAGGAGAACCATTCAGGTTGACCGCGCGTTTTGACATATTGGGAGGCGGACACCCTGATACTGGAACGTCCGGCACTGCGCCTGAACCGGGCGCCCGAAACGAGCGCCTGAAACCCGAGCCATACTCGCGCTGAACGCTACGTGTGACTCACTGCTATCCCCGGTAACTAAGTGGCACCGCAAAGGTGGGGAACGATGATCGTAGGCACGTGTCGTGGGGATATGGTCATCATGGCCCGCACCGTGGGAGGCGCGGCATGAGCTCCGACCCCACCAAGCCCGTTCCCGAGTGGTGGCAGCAGCCGCAAGGCCCCAAGAAGGACGAGGGATACCAGGGGAACCAGGACTCCCAGGCGGCGCAGGACTCCCAGAGGACGCAGGCTTTCCCCACGAACCAGGGGAACCAGGACTCTCAGGCGACGCAGCGGTACCCGACGAACCAGGGGTACCCGGCAGGCCAGGAGTCCCCGTCTGGTCAGGGGTCCCCGTCTGGTCAGGGATACCCGTCCGGTCAGGGATACCAGCAAGATCAGGACTACTCCGGGAACCAGGCTTATCAGGGAACTCAGGGGGGGCCGAGATATCCGGCTAACCAGGGCTTCCCGGCGGCTCAGGGCTACCAGGGGGGCCGCCGCCGCGGGTGCGCCGGCGCCGGCGCCGGCGGTGGCCGCTCATCACGCTGATCGTGATCATCGTGGTGCTCGTGGTCGGCGACCGCGCCGCCAAGGCGTACACCGAGGACCAGATGGCCAGCCAGATGCAGACGTCTCTGGCCCTGTCCGGCAAGCCGCACGTGAGCATCCAGGGGTTCCCGTTCCTGACCCAGCTGGCCGCCCGCGATTTCCGCACCGTCGACATCAACGCGACCAACGAGACCGCGGGACCAGGCGGTCAGCTCCAGATCTCCAGCCTGACCGCCACGCTGCACGGGATGCACATCCACGGGACCAGCAGCGCGACGGTCGACCAGTTCAACGCCTCGGCGCTGGTCACGTTCACGGCGCTGGCCAACGCCGGCGGCGTCCCGCAGGGCATCACGCTGGCCCCCGCCGGCCCGAACAAGATCAAGGCGAACTTCGACCTCGGCCCGCTCAGCGAGTCGGCAACCGCCCAGATCACCAAGACCGGGCCGGGCCGGATCAACATCAAGGTCATTGACGCGGGCGGGATAACGTCTGCCATCCTCGGCAACCTGGACTTCAACGTCAATATCCCGAAGCTCCCGGCAGGGGTGGCGATCCAGAGCATCAGCGTCACGCAGGAGGGGCTCCGGATCACCGTCACCGGCCAGAACACGACCCTGGGCCAGTGACCGCCCCCGCACAGGTGACCGCGCAGTGCCGTTGACCGCGCAGTGCCGTTGACCGCGCAGTGCCGTTGACCGCGCAGTGCCATCCGGTGGGGCGCGAAGCCCGGCCGTTCGGGGTCATGATTGTCACGGAACCGAAGGCGGTAGGCTCACGCCTGATGCCAGCAACCTGTGTTTTCTGCGCCATCATCCGCGGCGAGCGGCAGGCGGTGACCGTCTTGGAGACCGAGCGGCTGATCGCGTTCCTCGATCACCGGCCGCTCTTCCGCGGGCACACGCTGCTGGTGCCGAAACTGCACGTGCAGCTGCTCAGCGAACTGCCCGCCGACCAGGTGCCTGAGTTCTTCACCACGGCGCAGCGGCTGGAGCGCGCGGTCGAGGACGGCCTGGGCGCCGACGGCTCGATGATCCTGATCAACAACGTGGTGAGCCAGTCCGTCCCGCACCTGCACCTGCACGTGATTCCGCGGAACAAGGGCGATGGCCTGAGGCTCTGGCTGGGGCCGCGCCAGCGGTACGACGATGCCTGCCCGGCCGAGGCGTACGCCGAGAAGATCAGGGCGGCGCTGCCCGCGGCCTGAACCGGAGACGGGCGTCCGGCGTTACGGTGGATAGAGCTTAGGCACCGTGGCACGCTGGAGCCCCAGGAGACCCCCATGCCCGCAGAACCCAATCGCTTCGCGCGCGACCTGTTCGACGGGCTGCCCGCCCGGTACGACCGGCTCGCCGAGCTCCTTTCCT
This sequence comes from uncultured Actinomycetes bacterium, assembly GCA_963722275.1. Taxonomy (GTDB): domain Bacteria; phylum Actinomycetota; class Actinomycetes; order Streptosporangiales; family Streptosporangiaceae; genus Palsa-504. The sequence goes on from CAVRMX010000036.1 coordinate 215,642, forward strand.
TCGGGCAGAACGGGCAGTGGCGGGCCGAGATGGTCGGCCACGTCCTCCCGGCTGACGGCGTGATCCTGGACGTCGCGTCCGGCACCGCCGGCGTGGCGCTGCAGCTGGCCGCGCGCAATGTTCGCGAGCACGGGCGGGCCCGGGTGGTGGGGGTGGACCTGACCGAGCCGATGCTGCGCGAGGGGCAGCGCCGGGTGACCGCGGCCGGCCAGCGGGACCGGATCTCGCTGGCGGCCGGGCGGGCCGAGCAGCTGCCCTTCCCCGACGCCAGCGTCGACGCGCTGACGTTCACCTACCTGCTCAGGTACGTGCGGGACCCGCAGGCCACGCTGGCCGAGCTGGCCCGCGTGCTCAAGCCGGGCGGGACCATGGCCAGCCTGGAGTTCTGCGTGCCGACCGGGCCGCTGTGGCACCCGGCCTGGTGGGCGTACACCCGGACGGTGCTGCCGGCCGGCGGCCTGCTGCTCGGCGGCCGCGACTGGTTCCGGGTCGGCCGCTTCCTCGGCCCCAACATCTCCGCGCACTATCGCAAGTACCCGATTGCCTGGACGGTGCAGGCGTGGGAGAAAGCTGGCCTGACCGACGTCGGGACCAGAGTCATGAGCCTGGGCGGCGGTCTGGTCATGTGGGGTACGCGTGCAGGAGGATAGTCAGGCCAAGCCGGCGTACTACGCGGCCCGGCCGGGGGCCTGGCGGGACTGGTGGACTCTGCTGCATCCGCCGTACACGGCCTGGCACCTGTCCTACGCGGTGATCGGGGCCGCGCTCGCGCCGCAGGTGCTGATCGGCTCCCTGATCGCGACCGTGCTCGCGTTTTTCCTCGCGGTCGGGCTGGCCGCGCACGCGCTGGACGAACTGCGCGGCCGTCCGCTGCGGACGGCCATCCCGTCCGCCGCGCTGATCGCCGTGGTCGTGGCCGGCCTGCTGGGCGCGCTGGTCCTCGGCGTGTTCGGGGTGATCCGGGTCGGCTGGCCGCTGATCCCGTTCATGGTGGCGGGCCCGGTGCTGGTGATCGCGTACAACGCGGAGCTTTTCGGCGGCCTCATGCACACCGACTTCGGCTTCGCCGCGGGCTGGGGCGCATTCCCGGTACTCACCGCCTACGTGGCGCAGACCGGCACGCTGGCCCTGGCGCCGGTCCTGGCCGCGGCCGGCGCCTTCGCGCTGTCCGCGGCCCAGCGCCGGCTCAGCACCCCGGCCAGGAACATCCGCCGCCGGGCGCAGCGGGTCGAGGGCAGCATCACCTTCGCCGACGGCCGGATCGTGCCGATCACCACGGACGCCCTGCTGCAGCCGCTGGAGCGGTCACTGCGCGCGGCTTCCTGGGCGATCATCCTGCTCGCCGCGGCGCTGGCCGTGGCGCGCCTAACCTGAGCGGCACTGACCTGAGCGGCACTGACCTGAGCACCCTGGGGCGCATGCCGATCTTGCTACCATAAGTGACCGAACACAATCGATGAGTTAGGAAACTTGCCCCAGGATGGCCGCGAAGCCGGAATGATCCTCATTCCAGGCGCGCTTCGTAGTCACTTGCGCCACACTTGTCTACTAGAATTACGTCAACAAGCTATAAATCGTGACATTTTGGGAGAAAGGTGAGTCATCGGAACTCCTGTCTGAACGCGCCGTCCGTGGCCCATAATTGACAGGAGCACTGCGATGCCATCAGGAGACCACGCGTGACGTCCGGCATGTCGGCAAAAGGCAGCGCTCTCGGGGCTAGCGCACTCGAGGGCGGTGTGCTGCCGAACCGCGCCCCGTTGCCTCGGACCTCTGGCAACGGAACCAAGCGGCGCCGTGAGTCAAGCACCGGCACGAACTCCCAGGAGGCCGGGATCACCGACACCCCGGAGACTTCTCATCCGGCTCTTTCCTCGTCCGTTCGGACCCTGATCCTCGGGATCGACTACGACGGGCGCATCGTGCAGCACGACAGGAACGCGGCCCAGATCCTGGCGCGCAAGCCGGACGACCTGCTCGGCGCGCAGCTCATCGAGCTCACGTCGGCCGGCTCCCAGGCAGACAACGGCCAGGCGCAGGCGAACTCGCACGGCGGCAGGCAGGCCGACGCGGCGGCCGCGGTGGCGGGGCTGCTCGAAGCCATCCGTTCGGATCGTGAGGGCAGCGCCATGCTCACGATCGACACCCGCGACGGCATCCCGGCCGAGGCGGTGGTGACGGTCCACCCGATGCGGGCCGGCGGGACCAGCCTGGCCGCGCTCGCCCTGCTCCGCATCCCCGCGCCCAACTCCGAGCGGTTCGTCGATCCCGCACTCATGCGCAGGCAGATGCTGGACGGCGCCCTCACGAGGATCGGCGACACGCTCGACATCGATGACGTGGCCCGCGAGTTGCTGGACGCGCTCGTGCCGCATTTCTGCAACGCGGCAGGCCTGCTGCTGCTGGAGAGCCTGGCCGGCGACGACGAGCTGCCGGCGCACGGGCCCGACGGGTCGCTGCCGCTGCGCCGGATCGCGCTGCTTCACGACCGGAAGGACCCCGCCTGGGAGGCGACCTTCCCGACCGGCGAGATCCTGCGCTACCCGGCGAATACGCCGTACTACCAGTGCATGGAGACCGCCGCGCCGGTACTCGCGGGGACCATCAGCAAGAGCCAGGCGGGCGAGATCGCCAAGGCCTGGCGGCGCAAGCCGGTCGCCAAGCTGCTGTCGGGCGCCTCCATGGCGCTATTGCCGCTCATCGCGCGCGGCACCATGCTGGGCTTCTTCGCCTGCACCCGGCAGGAGGGGTTCCGGCGGTTCGACCCGTACGACGTCGAGATCGGCATGGACTTCGCGTCCCGCGCCGCCATGTTCATCGACAACGCCCGCCGCTACAGCCGGGAGCACGCGACCGCGCTGACGCTGCAGCGGAGCATGCTGCCGACCGGCCTGTCCTACCCCTCCTCGGTCGAGGTCAGGCACCGCTACCTGCCCGGCAGCAAGCTCATCGAGGTCGGCGGGGACTGGTACGAGTCCATCGCGCTGCCCGGCGGCCGGGTCGCGCTGGTGGTCGGCGACGTGGCCGGGCACGGCGTGCGCGCCGCCGTCACCATGGGCCGGCTGCGCACCGCGATCCACACCCTGGCCATGCTCGAGCTGCCGCCCGCCGATTCGCTGCTGCAGCTCGACGAGCTCATGCATACCCTCGGCGAGCGTGAACCGCACTTCGCCACCTGCGCTTACGCCGTCTACAACGCGGTCAGCGGCAATATCGAGGTGGCCGTGGCCGGCCACCTGCCGCCCCTGCTCGTGCATCCGGACGGCAGCAACGAACTGCTCGACGTACCGCCCGCGCCGCCGCTCGGCATCGGCGACGGCGAGGTGGAGAGCCGCCAGTTCAAGATCGAAGACGGCAGCCTGTTCGTCCTGTACACCGACGGCCTGGTGGAGAACAAGGGCCAGGACATCAGCGACGGCCTGGCCCGGCTGCGCGGGATCTTCGGCCCGGGCTCGCCGACGCGGCCGCTCGAGGACCTGTGCAAGGCCACCCTGGACGGGGTGTACTCCGATCATCAGCGCGACGACATCGCCGTGCTCATCGCGCGGCTGCGGCGGCTGCCCGAGGAGGCCTACGCCTCATGGACGCTGCCGCCCAAGCTGACCTCGGTGCGCGAGGCGCGTTCGGTGCTGGCCGAGCCGATGAAACGGTGGGATCTGGAAGACATGATCCCGACGACCGAGCTGCTCGTCTCCGAGCTGGTGACGAACGCGGTCAGGTACTCACGGGGCGAGATCACGCTGCGGCTCGTCAACGAGAAGGCACTGGTCTGTGAGGTCCTCGACCACTCCGGCGCGCTGCCGAGGCTGCGCCAGGCCGGCAGCGAGGACGAGAACGGCCGCGGCCTGCAGGTCGTGCGCCAGCTCTCCCAGCGCTGGGGCGCCCGCCGGACCGCGACCGGCAAGGTCGTCTGGTGCGAGCAGCCGCTGCCAGGCGTCCCCGGCGTCATGGACGAGCCGCAGCCGTTCCACTGACGGGGCCCCTCGGGTGCCTGGCGGCCTGCGCTGCTGGCGGCCTGCGGCCTAGGCTGACGGGGCCGGCCGCGCCGCCGGGATGACCTGGGCCAGCGACGCGCTGGCGGTCGCGACGCGGGTCCTGTTGCGGCCGGTCTGCTTGGCGAGGTAGAGGGCGGCGTCGGCCGCGGCGAGCAGGTCGGAAAGCTCCGGGCCGATCCGGTCGAGGGCGGCCACCCCGACCGAGACGGTCAGGCTGACGCAGGGGCCCGTGGTGGCGTCCTCGCCGACGGGGACGGACATCGCGGCGATGTGCGTGCGGAGCCGTTCGGCGATGCCGAGGGCCTGGGTCTCGTGCGTCTGCGGCAGCAGGATCGCGAACTCCTCGCCGCCGAACCGGCCGGCCAGGTCGTAGCTGCGCAGCTGCTCGCGCAGGGCACCGGTGACCGCCCGCAGCGCCTGGTCGCCCACCAGGTGGCCGTAGGTGTCGTTGACCAGCTTGAAATGGTCGATATCCAGCATGGCGACGCACAGCGGGCTGCGGGTCCTGACCGCCCGGGCGATCTCCCGCTCGGCTTCGCTCTCCCAGGTGGACACGTTGAGCAGGCCGGTCTTGGTGTCGATACGGGACTTGGCGAGAAGCTGGGCGTGCATCATGAACCGCCGGGCGAGCAGGACGGTAGGCACGGCCAGCACGGCCAGCACCGGATGGACGGCCACCACCACGGTGATGAGGATGCCCAGGTCCATCTGGGCGAAGTCGCCAAGCAGCGCCTCGCGGTTCAGCGCGATCTCACGCAGGCCGGCGCTGGGGTCGGACAGCTTCACCGCGCTGACGATCAGGACATTGTGCACCAGCCAGCCCACGATTTCGGCGGCGGCGACGGCTGCGGTCCAGGTGAGGGCGTGCGTCCCGGTGCCGAGGGAGGGCCCGGCGAAGGACGCGGGCACGGCGTGGAACACCACCGACGCGGCACCGTAGGCCAGCCCGATCGCGGCGCCGGTGAAGACGCGCCGGTAGATGGCACCGCGGTGCACCCGCCACTGCGTGAGCACCAGCAGCGGGATCGGGGTCACCATGGCGTACACCGGCGGCAGCAAGATCGCCACCGGCAGCACCCAGGCGGTGAGGAAATCCCGCACCAGGCCGCTCTGCAGGTAGGCGACCCGCGGGGTCGCCACCACCGAGATCACCCCGCAGCCAAGCAGCAGCAGGAACTTCACCAGGTCGCCCGGCAGCCACGAGGCCGACGCCGCCGCCACCGCGATCAGCACGAGGGCAGCCGCCGGCACGGCGCCGACGTAGATCCGCAGCAGTCCGGGAAGCCGCCACCAGGCCCAGTCCCGGACCAACAGGCCCGCAGGCAGCCGGCCTGTGATGGACGAGGCTCGCATGCACCACCGTTCTGGATGAGACGGGACGAGTCCGCTGTTCAGCCGACGCTCACCGCAAAGGACTATTCACGCATAGCTACCTTAACCCATCTTTGCGCATTCAGTTAGCTATTGCGGCAGATTCGGGCACATTAACGCACGAGTAGGAGCTAAATGGTGACTGACTAGCCACGATTACACGGCGTGTTACCGCCGCGGGCTGTCATGCAGCGCAGCACGAGTGCGCGAGAGGAGGTCGGGGGCATGCGGAACACCTGGGTCTGAGCATTATCAATAATCCGCGCGCACATCACGGCGAGAACTCGCCACACGACATCCGGGAACGTTCGGAGTCCGGAATAACACCGATAAACCGTCCCGCGTAACAGCTCCGGCGCGCCGTAATCGGCCTTTATGCGCGCGGGTCCGTGGCGCCATGGACACGACGTCGCCCGGGCCTGCTCGCTGCGCGAGCAGGCCGGGGGGCGGAGCGGGCTATTCGACCGTGACGCTCTTGGCCAGGTTACGGGGCTTGTCGATGTCACGGCCCAGCTTGGCCGCGACGTGGTAGGCCAGCAGCTGCAGCGGGACGTTCAGCAGCAGGGGCTCGAGCTCGGGTTCGCCGCGGGGCACGCGGATCACCGCGTCGGCGAGGCCGGCGGGCAGGTCGGCGCTGGTCACCGCGATGACCGGGCCGCCGCGGGCCTTGATCTGCTCGATCGTGGAGATGTTCTTCGACAGCAGGTCGTCCGCGGGCACGATGACCACGCTCGGCATCGAGGAGTTGATCAGGGCGAGCGGGCCGTGCTTCAGTTCGGCCGCCTGGTAGGCCTCGGCGTGGACGTAGGAGACCTCCTTCAGCTTCTGCGCGCCCTCGCGGGCCACCGGCCAGCCGCGGACACGGCCGATGAAGAACATGTGCTCGACGCCGGCGAACTGCCGCGCGATCCCGGCGATCTCGTCCTCGGCGGCCAGGATCTCCTCGATCTGCCCGGGCAGCACGCGCAGCCCGGCCACGATCCGCTGGCCGGAGGCCGAGGACAGGTCGCGCACCCGCCCGAGCAGCAGGGCGAGCATGGCGAACGTGGCCGCCATGTTGGTCAGCGCCTTGGTCGAGCAGACGGCGATCTCCGGCCCCGCGTGCAGGAAGACTCCGTGGCCGCATTCCCGCCCGATCGCGCTGCCGACCACGTTGACCGCGCCGATGACCTGGCCGCCCTTGCGGCGCAGCTCCTGCACGGCCATCAGCGTGTCGAGCGTCTCGCCGGACTGGCTGACCGCCACGTAGAGCGTGTCCGGGTCCACGACGGGGTTGCGGTACCTGAACTCCGAGGCCGGCTCGGCGTCGGAGGGGATGCGGGCCAGCTCCTCGGTCAGCACCGCGCCCATCTGGCCGGCGTAATAGGCCGTGCCGCAGCCGAGGAACTTCACCTGCCTGATCGACCTGAGCTGGCGCGCGTCCAGGTTGATGCCGCCCAGCTTGGCGGTGGCGAACCGCTCGTCCAGCCGGCCGCGCAGCGCCCGGCGCAGCGCCTCCGGCTGCTCGTGGATCTCCTTGTGCATGTAGTTCTCGAACGAGCCGAGCTCGTAGTCGCCGACCTCGGCCTCCACCGTGGTCGGCGCCTTGCTGCGCCTGTTGCCGGGCCCGCGCCGGTCCCGCTCGTCCAGCGACGCGGTGACGTAATCGGCCGCGTGCACCGTCGCCACCTCGGCGTCGTCCAGGTACACGACCTGCTTGGTGTAGCGCACCAGCGCCGCCACGTCGGAGGCGACGAACATCTCGGACTCCCCGATGCCGAGCACGATGGGGCTGCCGTTGCGGGCCACCACCAGCTCACCCGGATTCTTCGTGTCCAGCACGACCAGCCCGTAGGTGCCCTCCACGTGGCGCAGCGTCCGCCGGACCGCGTCCTCCAGGCTGGTGCCGTCGGTGGCCTCCGCGGCGATCATGTGGGCGAGCGCCTCGGTGTCGGTCTCGCTGACCAGCTTGACGCCCCGGCCGGCGAGCGCGTCCCTGAGCTGCTCGGCGTTCTCGATGATGCCGTTGTGGACGAGGGCGATGCGGCCCTCGGTGTCGGTGTGCGGATGGGCGTTCACCTCGTTCGGCTCACCGTGGGTGGCCCACCTGGTGTGGCCGATGCCGACGGTGGCCCGGGTGCGGTCGCCGACCCGGTCCCTGAGATCCTGGACCCGGCCGGCCGTCTTGGTGACCTGCAGCCGGTTCCGGTGGATGACGGCCAGGCCGGCCGAGTCATAGCCGCGGTACTCCAGGCTCCTCAGTCCCTCGAGCAGCACCGGCACCGCGTCCCTGCGGCCGATGTACCCCACGATTCCGCACACGTCGAGCTCCCCTCTCGGATGGCGCTAGCCGTAGACGATGCGCCGGAGCTGGCGCTCCGACAGCTCGGGCGCCGCGAACCTGCGCTGCCCGAGCTCGGCCGCGATCAGCGGCCAGATCTGGTCGTTCTTGCGCTGGCGCAGCTGCAGTTCAGCGTGGCGCCTGCGGACGAATTCCTCGACCGTCTCGCTGAAGTACGTCGCCATGTCGGCGATGACCCTGACCGCGGTGGGCTGCGGCAGGCCGGTCGAGGCGGCCAGGTAGCGCGCGAGGTCCTGCGGGAACGGGTCCGCCGGCTCCCTGGGGTCAAGCATGCTTATTCTTACTAGCCAGCGACGATTTAGGCAAGAATCCTGCCCGATTCCGGGCAGGATTCTTCAGGAATGGGGCAGGAATCGCCTCGAACGGCGATTACCCGCCAGCCTAGGCGGTCTGCGAGGACGCGGAGACCACGTGGGTCTTGTTACGGCCGGTTTCCTTGGCGTGGTAGAGGGCCGCGTCGGCGGCGGCGAGCAGGTCGGTCAGCTCGCGGCTCTCGCCGTCCAGGGACGCCACACCGACCGAGATGGTGAGCGTGACGCAGCCCGCCGACTCGTCCTCGTCGTCGACCGGGACGGACAGCCCGGCGATGTGCGAGCGGAGCCGTTCGGCCACGTTCAGCGCGTCCTGCTCACGCGCCTGCGGCAGCAGCACCGCGAACTCCTCGCCGCCGAACCGCCCGGCCAGGTCGTAGCCGCGCAGCTGGCTGCGCAGGCTGTCGGTGACCGCGCGGAGCGCCTTGTCCCCGATCAGGTGGCCGTAGGTGTCGTTGACCGCCTTGAAGTGATCGATGTCCACCAGCGCCACGGCGAGCGGGATGCGCATCCGGACGGACCGGGCGATCTCGATTTCCGCCTCCCGTTCCCAGGTGGACGCGTTGAGCAGGCCGGTCTTGGTGTCGATACGGGACTGGGCAAGCAGCTGGGCGTGCATGATGAACCGCCGGGCCAGCAGCACGGTCGGGACGGCGGCGACGGCGAGCACCGGGCTGACGGCGACCACGACGGTGATCAGCAGGCTGAGGTCGAACTCGGCGAAGTCGGCCAGCAGCGCCTCGCGGTTCAGCGCCAGGTCGGCCAGCCGCACCGCCGGGTCGCTCAGCTTGATCGCCACCATGATGAGGAACTTGTGGCCGAAGCCGCCCACCAGCTCACACACGGCGACGGCCAGGACCCAGGTCAGGGCGTGCGTCCCCGAGCCGATCGCGCCGGACGCGAAGGAATCGGGAAACTGGCGGAACAGCAGCGACGCCAGGCCGTAGGTCAGGCTGATGGCGGCGGCGGTGAACACCCGGCGGTAGACCACGCCCTTGTGCACGCGCCACTGGGTCAGCACCTGCAGCGGGATCGGGGTCAGCATGGCGTAGATCGGCGGCAGCAGGATCGCCACCGGGAGCACCCAGGCGGTAAGGAAGTCCCTGGTCACGCCCGCCTTGAGGTAGGCGACCCGCGGGGTCGCCGCGACCGAGACCATGCCGCAGACCAGCAGCAGCAGGTACTTCAGCAGGTCCGGGCCGGTCCAGATGGTCTGCGAGGCCGCGAAGCCGATCATTCCCAGCGCGACGAGGATGACGGACCCGACGTAGCCGCGGATCACAGAAGGAAGCTGCCACCACGCCCAGTCCCGCACGTTCACGTACTCGAGCAGGCGCCGAGTGACTGACGAGGCTTCCATGGTCCACCGTTCCGGATGGGACGCGACAGGCTCCTGTCTAGTCGGCAGCTCACCGTAAAGGACTAGCTCCGTATAGCTACCTTAACCCATCTATGGCCATCTTGGACACTATTGCCTCCGATTCGCATACATCGCCAGGCAAAGAGGAGCTAAATGGTGTTTGACAAGCCACGATTACCCGGCGTGCTTGGCGCCGGGGCCTATCGAGTGGCCTTATCTAGCGCCGGAGGGAGAGGGCTGATGCGCGCCCAGTGGACCTGAGGAAGCCTTTCGCAGCCAGCCCGCCGATCCGAGAGGAGCGCTCGCGATGCGCGACACCTGGACTTGACCGCGGTAACCCCGGATAGCTGGTCCTGCCCGTCCTGCCGCTATCCCGCCCCGCGGAGCGGCACCGACTTCCTGGCCGCGGCGTGCCCGGGACGCCGTCTGGCCGCGTGACGCCCACCGGGTGGTGACACGTGACGCCACCTGATCGTCAGCACACATGCGATAACAGCGCCTATAGCGCCACATATGGCGATAACCGCCGCCGGGGAAATGACGTCGGCGGCGGCGCCGGCCGCGACGAACGCGGCCCCCTGGCCGACGACCACACCCATGTTGGCCAGGCCGAAAGCCTGAGCCCGCCGTTCATCGGGAACCCTGATGACGAAGGCGGTGTTGGCTGCGATCTGGTACGCGCCGAACGTAGCCGACAGCGAGAAGATCACGAGTGAGACGGCCAGACCCGGGCGGAGGACCGTCGGGACCAGCGTCGCGCAGGTGAGCACGGCCAGCGGCCCCATCAGGGCGAGCCGCTGACGCGGGCGGACGAAGCGGCTGAACAGCGGCGTCGCGATGGTGGTGGCGAACACCGTGGACGCCAGCACCAGGCCGGTCGCGATGGGTCCTCCCCCGAGTTCCCTGGTGTACGGGGCGGCGACCCCCTCGGGAACCGTGTAGAAGGCTATCAGCCAGCCGAAGAGCAGCAGGGTGCGCAGCGCCGGGTTGCCGAAAACCAGGCGGAAGCCCTCGCCGAGGCGGCCCAGCGGGGACGACCGGACGGCCTCCGGCCTGGCCGCGGCCGGACGGGCCCGGATGCCCAGCCCGATTAACAAGCCGGAGAGCACGAACGTGGCGGAGTCGACGATGAGCGCGGGGCGCGTGCCGATGAAGGCCACCGCGATGCCCCCGCCGGCCGCGCCGGCCACCTGGGCGGCGAGGAAGGTCGTCTGAGTCACCGCGGCCCCGAGCACGTAGCGCTCGCCCTGCAGGATCTCCGGGGTGATGGCGGCCCGCGCCGACTCGAACGGGGGCGTGAACATCGTGGTCACGAACAACAGCGCCACCAGGGCGACGAGCGGCACGCCCGGCACCGCCATGCCCGCGACCAGGACGGCCCGCACCGCGTCGCAGCCGACCATGACCGTGCGGCGCGGCCGCCGGTCGGCCAGGTCGGACAGGAACAGCCCGCCGATCACCCACGGCAGGTAGCCTGCCGCGTATGTCAGCGCCGTGAGCAGCGGCGATCCGGTCTTGCTGTACACCAGCAGGGTGAGCGCGACGAGAGCGAGACGGTCGCCCGCCACCGACAGGATCTCGGACATCCACAGGGCCCGGAACTCGCGGACTGCGAACACGTCGCGGAACGTGGCACGCGCCGGCACGGCACCCTTTCGCGGTGGCCCATCGAATACGTAGCTTCATCATGACCCAGCCGCGTCATGAATCGCAACAAGTAGTACGGAATCGGTCACCCTTGGTTCTTCCTGGGCCGCCGGGTTGATATGTGCCGTTCATCGGCATATACAAGGTCTGTGAGCAAGCAGTCCATGCAGGAGCCGACGTTCCTCATCTTGACCGCGCTGGCCGCGGGAGCCCAGCACGGCTACGGCATCATGACCGACGTGACGCGGATCTCCGAGGGCCGGGTCAGGCTCCGGGCGGGCACCTTGTACGCGGCGCTGGACCGGCTCAAGGCCGACGGCCTGGTCAGCAGCGACAAAGAGGAAATCGTGGACGGGCGGCTGCGCCGCTACTACCGGATCACCGACGAGGGCACCCAGCAGCTCGCGGCCGAGGTGGGCCGGCTGCGGGCCAACGCCGCCGTCGCCGCCAGCCGGCTGGGCCTGGCCGGAGGGACCGCATGAGCAAACTGGAGGGGCGCGGCGCCCGGATGGAGAACTGGTACCGGCGGCTGCTCGCCCTGTACCCGAAAGACCACCGGCGCGAGCACGCCGAGGAGATGATCGGCGTGCTGCTCGCCGCGGCCGGCGGTGACGACAAGCAGGCCCGGGCGGCCAGGCCGGCGGCCCGGGCGGTGGCCTGGGCGCTGCGGGCCGGCCAGCACACCGCCGACAGCGCCGACCTCATCGGCGGGGCGCTCCGGATCCGCGGCCGGATGGCGCAGAACCGCATCCGGCGGGCGCGCTGGTTCAGCCGGACGGTGCGCGACCCCCGCTGGAGCGACGCCCTGGCCGTGGTCAGCGTGGTGGCACCGCTGCTGCTGCTGGTGGCCGCGCTGACCGAGTTCCGCATCCCGCAGGCCCTGGCGGGCAGCGTCACCGGGCATCCGCACTGGCGGCCCACCGCCACCCTGAGCCTGGCCGACCTGCCGCTGGCGGCGGGCGCCCCCGCGGTCACCCTGCTGGCCTTCCTGCGGCTGCGGCGGCTGGCCGGGGTGGGCGCGCTGGCCACCGCGATCGGCCAGATCGCGGCCGGCGCCGTCCCGGCCTTCGCCGGGTACGCCAACCCGGCGGTCGCGTTCACGGTCCTGCTGTCCTGCACCGCCGCCGCGGCGCTGCTGCTCTCGCCGGGACCTGACCGCGGCCTGGCCCTGCTGACCAGGGGCGGCACCGCGCTGGTGGGCGCCGGCGCGCTGATCCTCGGCGGGTTCAGCGTGGGCGGCAACGTGTGGTTCGGCTCCGCGCCGACCGGTTTCACCGGCTTCGAGGGCGAGGTGGCCGGCCTGCCGGCCGACCTGATGATCGCCGCCGTCCTGGTCAGCGTCGCGGCCGCGTGCCTGCGCGCCCCGGTCAGCCGCCGGGTCCTCGCGCTGCTGGCCATCGCGGTCATCCCCTACGCGATGCTGTGGCAGGAGAAACTGGCCGGCGACCTGTTCGGCCAGCCCGGCGCCGCCTCGCCGCTTGTCATCTCGTCCTCGATCCCCCTGCTCTACCTGCCGCCGCTGACCATGGCGTGCCTGATCGTCGCCGGGACCTGGCTGGCCCGGCGCCGGGCCACCGGGCGCGGTCGCCGGATGAGCTCCGCTACCACCGGGCACCGGGGCGCCGTGAGCGCCTGAGACCCGAGAACGTGGTGGTGGTGGCGCCGGCCACCGCCGTCGCTGGCGCCGCCACCACCACCCCTGCGGCGAAATAGCGGTTAGCGTGGACCGGGTGACGAACTCCCTCCCGCCGCGGGTCGCGGAGCGGCTCCGCGCGCTCCGCGACCGTCCGGTCGAGCCCACCGAGAAGGGCTTCGGCCTGCTGGCCGCGGCCGGCCCAGTTGTGACCGGGGCGGGCGTGACCGCGGCGGGCCTGGCCGCCGCCCGGCCGGCCCTGCACGCGGCGGGCTTCAGTTACCCGCTGCTGACCCTGCGCGAGACCGCGGTGGCGGCCAACATCGAGGAGATGGCGGCGTACTGCGGCCGGGCCGGGGTGGCGCTGGCCCCGCACGGCAAGACCGCCATGTCGCCCGAGCTGGCCGCCCGCCAGCTGGCCCGCGGCGCCTGGGGCATCACCGTCGCCACCATCGGCCAGCTGCGGACCTACCGTGCGTTCGGCTTCCCGCGGCTGCTGCTGGCCAACGAGCTCGTGGACGAGGCGGGCATCGCCTGGCTGGCCGCCGAACTCGCCGCCGATCCCGGCTTCGCCGCCTGCTGCTACGTGGACAGCCCGGAGGGCGTGGCCATCCTGGACCGGGTGCTCACCCGGCGGCAGGCCGGCCGCAGGCTCCCGGTCCTGGTGGAGATCGGCAACGCCGGCGGGCGGACCGGCTGCCGGACCGACGAGCAGGCCCTCGCGGTGGCCAAGGCGGCGGCCGCGACCGGCACGCTCCGGGTGGCGGGCGCGGCCGGGTACGAGGGGAGCATCGGCGCCGCGACCGAGGCGGAACGGCTCCGGCTGATCGGCTCGTTCTGCCGGCGGCTGCGGCGCCTGGCCGAGACCCTCGCCGCCGGCCCCTGGTCCGGGCCGGATGAGGAGCTCATCGTCACGGCCGGCGGCAGCGCGTACTTCAACGTGGTCACCCGCGAGCTGACCGCGGGCGGCACCGCCGGGCTTACGGTGATCCTGCGCAGCGGCGCCTACCTCACCCACGACCACGGGTACTACGGCACCGTCTCCCCCGCGTCCCGCGCTTCGGCGGGCGCGGTGGCCGCGCCCGCCTTGCGGCCCGCGCTCGAGCTGTGGGCCCAGGTGCTGTCCCGGCCCGAGCCCGGCCTGGCGCTGCTCGGCGCAGGCCGCCGCGACGCCGGCTTCGACAAGGGCCTGCCGGTGCCGCTGCGCGCCGTGCGCGGGGGCGTGCCCGGCCCGCTCGGCGGCGCGGTGACGGAGCTGAACGACCAGCACGCGTACCTGCGGCTGGACGAGCGGACCGCGCTCGCGCCCGGCGACCTGGTGGGCCTGGGCATCTCGCATCCGTGCACCACGCTGGACAAATGGCGGGTGATCCCGGTGGTGGGCGACGACGGCATGGTGACCGATATGGTGCACGCCTTTTTCTGAGCCGGCCGGCGCATTCCGTATTCTCGGGAACCGTCACCCAGGTCCGTTCGGAAGAAAAATAATTATCCCGAACGGGCCGTGGCGCGTGCTTTGGGTAAGGAAGAATCCGCCCGGGGGGGTGACTGCCCTGCTGCCCCCGGTATCTACTTAAGCAGGAGTGATAATGCCTGACGAATCACATTCCCTGGTGCGGCTGCCTGGCAGTTCACGCGCGCCGCTGGCGGGCGCCACGCCGGCCGGCCAGCTGGACCTCTCGGAGCGGGCCGAGCTGACGCTGGTGCTGCGCCGCCGGGCCGATATTCCCGCCGAAATCGTCGAAGGACCCACGGTCCTGACGCACGGTGAGCTGGCCGACCAGTTCGGCGCCGACCCGGCCGACGTGGACCTGGTCCGCCAGACGATGACCAGCCTGGGCCTTGAGGTGACAGATGTTCACCCGGCGACCCGCCGGATCAAGGTAGCGGGCGCCCTGGGCGAGCTGGCCAGCGCGTTCGGCGCCACCCTGGACCAGGTCAGCAGCCCGGGTCCGGGTGGCCAGATGGTCACGCACCGCTACCGCGTGGGCCCGCTGTTCGTGCCTGCCCCGCTGGCCGGCGTGGTGCTCGCGGTGCTCGGCCTGGACACCAGGCCGCAGGCGCGGGCGCATTTCAGGCCCCGCGCCGCCGCCGCCCAGGGCCACACGTACCCGCCGAACGAGGTGGCCAGCATCTACCAGTTCCCGGCCGGGACGACCGGGGCCGGCCAGATCGTCGCGGTCATCGAGCTCGGCGGCGGCTTCTCCACCAGCGACCTCGACACCTACTTCGGCGGCCTGGGCATCCCGGTGCCCTCGGTCACCGCGGTCGGCGTGGACGGAGCGGCCAACGCGCCGGGTTCTGATCCGACCGGTGCCGACGTGGAGGTCGCCCTGGACATCGACGTCATCGGCGCGGCCGCGCCCGGCGCGGCGCAGCTGGTGTACTTCGCGCCGAACAGCGACCAGGGCTTCGTCGACGCGATCTCCGAGGCCGCGCAGGCCACCCCGGCGCCGGTCGCGATCTCGATCAGCTGGGGCCAGTCCGAGGACTCGTGGACCGCCCAGGGACGTTCGGCCATGGACGCGGCGATGGCCGACGCGGCCGCGATGGGCATCACCGTGTGCGTCGCCTCCGGCGACAACGGCAGCGGTGACGCCGTCACCGACGGCCAGCCGCACGTGGACTTCCCGGCATCCAGCCCGCACGCGCTGGGCTGCGGCGGCACCAGGCTCCTCGCCGATCCGTCCACCGGCGTGATCAGCTCCGAGGTGGTGTGGAACGAGACCGCCGCCAACGAGGGAGCCGGCGGCGGCGGGGTCAGCGACGAGTTCGCCCTGCCGTCCTGGCAGGCGAACGCCGGGGTTCCGGCCCGGGCCGGCGGGTCTTCTGGGTCTTCGGGATCCGGCGGCCGCGGCGTGCCCGACGTGGCGGGCAATGCCGATCCGACGACCGGTTACCAGATCTACTCCGGCGGGCAGGCTCAGGTAGTCGGCGGCACCAGCGCGGTCGCGCCGCTGTGGGCGGCGCTGGTCAGCAGGCTCGCGGAGGCGACCGGCCAGCCGTTCGGCCTGATCCAGACGGCCCTGTACGCGGGGGTGACGCCCGGTGCCGATGTGCCCGGCTTCCGCGACATCACCAGCGGGAACAACGGCGCCTACGCGGCCGGCCCCGGCTGGGACGCCTGCTCGGGTCTCGGCAGCCCCGACGGCACCGCCCTGCTCACCAGGCTGAAGGGCTAACCCATTTCCCATGAGACCGGGCCTTCGGCCCGGTCTCATGCCTTTCCGGGGTGATGCTCCAAGGATCGTGGATTGTTACACCCCTCATGGGGGTGTTTGTATCCACGATCTTCACTGACGCCGGCGCGGGGGCCCGGGGGTGGGGGGTGGGGGTGCGGGCGGGGCGCGTGGGGCTCGGCCGGAGGCTAGGCGGGATTTCGGTTGACACTGCCAAATGGTGGATGCATACTTTTGACAGTCACCTCCAAAAAGAGGTCACTGTCGAAGGGGTGTGAGTGTCATGACGGAGAACCCGGCCCGCAGGTGGTGGGCGCTGGTGGCGATCGCGGCGAGCGTCCTGGTCGTCGGGCTCGACCTGACCGTGCTCAACCTGGCGCTGCCCACGATCGCGACCGACCTGCACGCCTCGACCAGCGACCTGCAGTGGATCTCGGACGCGTACAGCCTGGTGCTGGCGGCCGCGATGCTGCCCGCGGGCCTGCTCGGCGACCGGCTCGGGCGCAAGAAGGTGCTGCTCGCCGCGCTCGTCTTGTTCGGGGCCAGCTCGGCGGCCTGCGCGTACGCGACCGGCACGGGCGAGCTGATCGCCGCCCGGGCGATGCTCGGGATCGGCGCCGCGGCCATTTTCCCGCTGTCGCTTTCTGTGATCCCGGTGCTCTTCGCGCCGCAGGAGCGGCAGAAGGCGATCGCGCTGATGGCGTCGGCCACCTTCATCAGCTTCCCGATCGGCCCGATCGTCGGCGGCTACCTGCTCGACCACTTCTGGTGGGGTTCGGTCTTCCTGATCAACGTGCCGGTGGTGGCGCTGGCCCTGATCGCGGTCGCGTTCCTGCTGCCCGAGTCGCGCAGCGCGGAGCGGCCGGGCGTCGACATCGCGGGCGTGATCCTGTCCAGCGCGGGACTGGCCGGGCTGACCTACGGATTCATCAAGGCCGGCCAGGACGGCTGGACGGACGCCGCGGCGCTGGGCACCATCGCCGCCGGGGTCGCGGTGCTCGCCGTGTTCGTGGCCTGGGAGCGCTGGCTGACCGGGCGCTACCGGCCGGCCGGGGCCGGAGCGGAAGCCGGATCACCGCGCGGGGGCGCGATCCGTCCGCTGATCGAGCTCCGGTTGTTCCGGTCGGCCGGCTTCACCTGGGGCACGGTGCTGGCCACGCTGGTCTCGTTCGCGATGTTCGGCATCTTCTTCGCGATGCCGCTGTACTTCCAGGAGGTCCGCGGCGTGAACGCGATGGGCAGCGGGCTGCGGCTGCTGCCGATGATCGGCGGCATGGTCATCGGCATGATCGGCAGCACCCGGCTGGCCTCGCCGCGCCCCGCCGTCGGTGACAGGGCCGCCGACGGTACCGTCAGCGCGCCGCGGGCCAGCGTGAAGGGGCTGGTCACGGTGGGGTTCGCGCTCATGGCCTGCACCCTCGGGATCGGCGCATCGACCACGATAAGCAGCGGGACGGGGTTCGCGGCCGCCTGGTTCGCGGTGTTCGGCCTCGGCCTGGGGCTGGCCATGCCGCAGGCGATGAACGCGGCGCTGTCCGCCCTGTCGGCCGAGCGCAGCGGCTCGGGCTCGGCCCTGATCTCGGCGATGCGGCAGGTGGGCGCCACCATCGGGGTGGCGGTCCTCGGCACCGTGCTCGCCTCGGTGTACCGCAGCCACCTGGTCGTGACCGGCCTGCCCGATGCGGTCGCGTCGGCCGCCAAGAGCAGCGTGGTGGCGGGCGTCGCGATCGCGCACAAGACCGGCTCGGCGGCGCTGCTCGACTCGGTGCGGCACGCGTTCGTCACCGGCCTGGACACCATGCTCTGGGTCTGCGCCGGGATCGCGCTGGCCAGCGCCATCCTCGCGGTCATCTTCCTGCCCCGCCGGGCCGAAGGGACCGCCGAGGCCCCCGCCGCGCCCGCGATCCCCGCCACGGTGGAGGTCGGTGCCGGTGAAAACGGCGCGGAGCGGGCAGAATGGGAAGCGTGACAGGAGTTCCCGGCACGAGCCAGGACCGGCCGGACGGCTTGCGCGAGCGGAAGAAGGCCAGGACGCGTGCTGCCCTCAGGGAGCACGCGCTCCGGCTGTTCCGCGAGCAGGGGTACCAGCGCACCACGGTGGAGCAGATCGCGGCGGCGGCTGACGTGTCGCCGAGCACGTTCTTCCGGTACTTCCCCACCAAGGAAGACCTCGTCCTGCAGGACGACATGGACACCCGGATGATCGAGGCGTTCGACCGGCAGCCGCCCGGGCTCGGCCCGGTCGCCGCCATCCGCGCGGCCAGCCGGGAGGTGTTCGGCGCCTACACCGAGGCCGACCTCGGCGTGATCAGGGAGACCACGGCCCTGACCGTGACCGTGCCCGAGGTCCGGGCGCGGGCCCTGGACGAGTTCGCCCGCACGATCAGCGCGGTCAGCGAGGCACTGGCCAAGCGCGCCGGGCGGCCCGCCGACGACCTGGCCGTCCGCGCCACGGCCGGGGCGATCATCGGCGTGATCATGTCGATCACGATGCCGTGGGAGGGCTGGTCCAGCGACCGGCAGGACATCGAGGGCATGTTCGAGCGCATCGACCAGGCCCTGGCGCTGCTGGAAGCCGGGCTCCCGCTGTAGTCGTAGCGGCGACGTTATTCGGCGGAGCCGCCGGTGGCGAGGCGCATGAGGTCGGTGTCGAGGTCGATGGCGGTCTCTGTGCCGCCGGCGCTGCCGTACTCGTGCTGGTAGCTCTGCCAGGACTCGTCCTTGACCTTGCGGGCGAAGCCGCTTTCCATCAGCAGCACGAGCTCGAGCGCGGCCCGGTCGATGCGCGTGGCCAGGGCCGGATCACTCCAGTCCTCCGGGGCGGCGAACAGGGAGGTCGGCATCGTCATGGTGCGCAGGTAGGCGAACATCGGGCGCATCGCCTCGTCCGCGACCAGGGCGTGCCGGGCGGTGCCTGCCGTCGCGGCGATCACCACCGGCTTGGCGATGAGCAGGTCGTTGTCCAGCACGCCGAAGAACGAGGTGAACAGGCCGCTGGGGCCGGCCTTGTAGACCGGGGCGGCGGCGATGACGCCGTCCGCCTCGCCGAGGACGGTGATCGCCTGCCGCAGCTTCGGCGTGATCAGCTGGGAGACCAGCGCGGCGGAGATGTCGGCGGCGATCTCGCGCAGCTCGATGACGCTGACCGTCACCTCGTGGCCGTGCCGGGCCGCCAGGGCCGTGGCGCGGTCGGCGGTGCGGCCGGCCAGCAGCCGCGTCGAGGAAGGATCGCTCGTGCCGGCGCTGACTACGACGAGCCTGAACCGTTCGGTACTCACGGGATCGGGACCTCACTCTTGTCGTTGGCCCGGGCCAGTTTCCTGCAGATGGTTTCCAGCTGCGCAAGGTCGGCGGCGGTCAGCCCGGCGGTCATGGCGCGGGCCACGCCGCGGGCGTGCCGGCTCCCGATCCGGCGCTGCGCGACCCGGCCGGCGCCGGTGAGCGACAGGCGGACGCCGCGCCCGTCGGCCGGGTCGGCCTGGCGGTGCACGAGCCCGCGCTCGGCCAGCCGGTCCACCAGGCGGGACAGGGCCGGCTGGCTGAGCAGGACGTGCCGGTTCAGCTCGCTGATGCGCTGCGGCTCCGGGCACTTGGACAGGGTGTACAGCACGTCGTACTCGCGCATGGATACCTCCGACCAGATGTCCTCGGCGGCGAACTGCTTCATCAGCGTGGCGTGGGCGGACAGCAGCGCCTCCCACGCGTCGTTGGCCAGGTTTGGCTGGCCCAGGGTTGGCTGGCCCAGGGTTGGCTGGCCCAGGGTTGGCTGGCGGGGCATCACAGCTCCGGGTACTCGGCCTGGTACTGGGCGTCGGTGTCGGTGTAGGGGGACGCGCCGGTCACGTTGTCGCCGCGGTTCGCGTTGGGGCGCGGCTGGCGCGGGGCCGCGTCGCCGTACTTGGCCCGGACCAGGCTGGCGTGGGTGGGAGCCTCGGGGGTCTGCGGGTCCTGCCGGGCCGCGATTTCCTTGCGGAGCACCGGCACGACCTCCTCGCCGAGCAGGTCGAGCTGGTCGAGCACGGTCTTGAGCGGCAGGCCGGCGTGGTCCACCAGGAAAAGCTGGCGCTGGTAGTCGCCGAAGTGCTCGCGGAAGGTCAGGGTCTTGTCGATGACCTCCTGCGGGCTGCCCACGCTGAGCGGGGTCAGGTCCGAGAAGTCCTCCAGGCTCGGGCCGTGGCCGTAGACCGGCGCCTCGTTGAAGTAGGGGCGGAACTCCTTCTTGGCGTCCTGGGAGTTCCTGGCGATGTAGGCCTGGCCGCCCAGGCCGACGATGGCCTGCTGCTCGCGGCCGTGGCCGTAGTGGGCGTAGCGCTGCCGGTAGAACTGGATCAGGCGCATGTAGTGCTCCTTCGGCCAGAAGATGTTATTGGCGAAGAAGCCGTCCCCGTAGTACGCGGCCTGCTCGGCGATCTCCGGAGTGCGGATCGAGCCGTGCCACACGAACGGCGGCACGTCGTCCAGCGGCCGCGGGACCGACGTGAAGCCCTGCAGCGGGGTCCGGAACTTGCCCTGGGCGTCCACCACGTCCTCGCGCCACAGCCGGTGCAGCAGGTTGTAGTTCTCCAGCGCCAGCGGCAGGCCCTGCCGGATGTCCTGGCCGAACCACGGATAGACCGGGGCCGTGTTGCCGCGCCCGAGCATCAGGTCCATCCGGCCCTTGCTCAGGTGCTGGAGCATCGCGTACTCCTCCGCGATGCGGACCGGGTCGTTGGTCGTGATCAGCGTGGTCGCCGTGCTCACCACCAGCCTGGAGGTGGTGGCCGCGATGAACGCCAGCAGCGTGGTCGGCGCGGAGGAGACGAAGGGCGGGTTGTGGTGCTCGCCGATCGCGAACACGTCCAGGCCTACCTCTTCGGTCTTCTGCGCGATCTGCACGATCGCGTCGATCCGTTCGGCCTCGCTGGGCACCTCACCCGAGACCGGGTCGCGGGTGATGTCGCTGACCGAGAAGATCCCGAACTGCATGTCATGCCTTTCCTGGGCCGCGGGCCGCGGGTCTTGGGCGGGATATATGCGTTTGCATGTATCTCAGCAATGCGGGGGGCCGGGATATTCCGTTTCTGGGCGCAGCGGATCGGAGCGAGCGGCTAGCCGGCTGATCAGCGGAGTGCGGGGGCCATATCGGCCTGTCCGGGGTGTTCGCGGCTACCATCTGGGGGTGCGGGATGATGCGGCGGTCCGGGAACTGGCCGATCAGGTGTGGGAGCGGGTGCTTGACCGGGATCCGGTCGCTGCGCTGCGCTGCCGTGGCGGGCAGGTGGATGGGCTGCCCCGTGGGGGTCCGGCTGCGATGGAGCATGACGTATCGGTCGCGGCGGGCGCGCTGGCGCGGCTTACCGGGTTCGATGGTGTGGAGGCGGCATTCCTGCGTGATCACCTCGCGCAGGAGGTCGCCGAGGCGCAGCGGTTCTGGTACCGGTTCCCGGTGACGCCATACAACGCCTACCCGCTGCACGCATACCGGTCGGAGATCTTCGCGGTCGCCGGGTTCCGCGGCGGCTCGGACGTCGACCGGTACCTGAAGCTGCTCGATGATTACGCGGCGCTGGTCGAGCAACTGGGCGAGACCATGGCCGGGCAGCGCCAGCGCGGCATCCGCTTGCCAGTGTGGGCGGTGCCGGAGGCCGCGGCGACGGTACGCGGTCATGCCACCGCCTCATCCGCGCTGGTCGTAGCACCAGAGCGGGTCGCCGGACTCGCTCCTGGTCCGGCGGGACGGCTGGCGGACGGCGCTGCGCGCGTGGTAGAGGGGCGGCTGGCGGCAGCCTACCGGCGGCTGCTTGAGGACCTGGCGGCGGACGCGCACGAGGCAGGCGAGGGCACCGGCATCGGCCAGTACCCAGGCGGCACGGATTGTTACGCCGGACTGATCGGGCTGCACACCGGCCTGGATCTTGCCGCGGACCAGGTGCACGCGATCGGCCTGGCCGAGGTCGAGCGGATTACCGCGCGCATCCGCGACGAGCTGGGTATCACCGACGAGCCCGGGTACCGGCGGAGGCTGACGGCCGAGCCGGGCATGTACGCCAGTTCGCCGGCCGAGCTGGAGCGGCTGTTCCAAGGGCACATCGACCGGCTGCTGCCGCATCTGCCGCACTACTTCGACCGGTTGCCGGCAGCGCCGTTTCTGCTGTGCCCGCTGGATGCCTCGCTGAGCGGGCTGACGTACGGGTATTACGAGCCGCCGGCCGCCGGCCGGGCCGGCTACTACCATTACAACGCCGCCAACCTGCCGAGCCGGCCGCTGCTGCAGGCAGCCAGCGTGATCTACCACGAGGGAATGCCGGGCCACCACATGCAGCTCGGCCGTCAGGCCGAGAACACCGCGCTGCACCCGATCCGCCGCCAGATGACGGAACTGCGGACGTTCGCGCTCAACGGATACATGGAGGGCTGGGCGGAATACGCGGCCGGCTTGTGCGACGAGATCGGCCTGTACGCCGATCCAGCAGACCGGTACGGGCGGCTGTCGTCGGAGCGTTTTCACGCTGCGCGGCTAGTGGTCGACACCGGGCTCAACGTACTCGGCTGGCCGCGCGAGCGGGCCGCGGCATACCTGCGCGCCAACGGGTTCCTTGCCGACATTGAAATCGGCACGGAGCTGCTGCGCTACGCCGTCGATGATCCCGGCCAGGCCCTGGCATACCACCTGGGTCACTGGTACCTGCGCGAACTACGCGGGACCCGCAACCCGCGACAATTCCACGAGGACGTCCTGGCCGAAGGACCACTGCCGCTGGCCATCCTGGGCCGCCAGCTGAACGGCGAACCGCCACGCCCCGAAGGCGGGTAGAACCGCGTCCGTGTCAATCCCGTACGCACAGCCCATGGCCACCAGGCATGCGACAGGCAAACCGCGCCCAACGGCGGGCAGGTACGCGGCGATCAAGGCAGGCGTTTCCGCGGAAGCGCTTTGTGCATGATTTCACAAGCCGTCTCCGCGGAAACGTGCTCCGTGCTTCTCAGCCGCGTCGCACCGCGATCCGGGGGCGGATGTCGAGCAGCGCGAGCTGACCCATGATCGGGGCCGCCGACGGGTCGGGCGAGCTGCGGCGTGGCAGTATTCCGAACATGTACCGTGGCGTGCTGTCGTCGGCGCTGGGCTCGCACTGGCGCCGGGAGGTGCTGCGCACCAGCTTGTGGTTCGTGCCCGCGCTGGAGGTGGCGGTCGCGGTCGTGCTGTTCGCCGGCACGCTCGCCGCGGACAGGGCCGCCTACCACGGCGACTTCACGGTGCCGGGCTGGGTGATCAGCGGCAGCGCGGACGCGGCCCGGCAGATCCTCACCACGATCGCCGCCGCCATCATCACCGTGGTGGGCGTGGTCTTCTCCATCATCCTGGTCACCCTGACGCTGGCGTCGACCCAGTTCGGGCCGCGGATGCTGCGCAACTTCATCCGCGACCGCGGCACCCAGCTGACCCTCGGCACGTTCGTCGCGACGTTCGTGTACGCGGTGCTGGTGCTCGCCTCGATCGGGGTGGGGTCCCGCGGCGAGTTCGTGCCGCACATCGGCGTGACGGTCACGCTCGGGCTGATGGTCGCCGACCTGGCCGTGCTCATCTACTTCATCCACCACACCGCCGTCTCGATCCAGCTGCCCCAGGTGATCGCGAGCATCGCCGCCGACCTGGCCGAGGCGATCAGGGAGCAGGGCGGCGGCAACGCCGAGCCGCATCCGAAGGCCGGCCCGGCCGCGGTCGAGCTGGTGGCCCGGGCCGAGGCGGACGGCGCCGCGCTGCTCGCGCCGGTCAGCGGGTACGTGCAGTTCATCAAGCACCAGCACCTGGTCCGGCTGGCCACCGAGGCCAACGCGGTGATCAGCCTGGAGCACCGGCCCGGGCACTTCATCGTGGGCGGACACCAGTTCGCGTCGGTCTGGCCGCCTGAGGCGGCGCCGCTGGTCCGCCAGGCGCTGGGCCGCGCGCACGTCGTCGGCCCGCACCGGACCCTCAGCCAGGACGTGTCGTTCGGCATCGACCAGCTGGTGGAAATCGCGCTGCGCGCGCTCTCCACCGCGATCAACGACACGTTCACCGCTCTGACCTGCATCGACTGGCTCGGAGAGAATCTGTGCAAGATCGTCGCCCAGTGGCATCCGGCGCGCGTGCACCGGGACGCCGGGGGGTTCATCCGCATCATCGCGCCCGAGCCCTCCTACGACCGGCTGGTGCAGCGCGCGTTCGAGAAGCTCAGGCAGTCCAGCCACGGCCAGCCGGCCGTGCTGATCCGCCTGCTGGACGCGCTGGCCAGGATCATGGCCGAGACCACCAGCGAGGGGCAGCGCCGGGTGCTGCTCGAGCAGGCGGCCATGATCAACCGGGCGTGCGAGCGCTCGGTACCCGAGGCTGGCGACCGGGCCGACATCCAGCGCAGCTACGAGGCCATCCTGGTAGTGGAGTCGAGGCTGACCGCCAGCGGGCGGAACGCCTGAAACTTTTCCGCGACGGTGTCGGAAACGGCGGCGCCCCGTTCGTGGAACTGATGCAGGGACGCCGGCGAGGCGCCCCGGGGGAAATGTGCACAGAGAAAACTGGAGGCAACCGTGAAGTACGTCATCCTGCTGCTGGACACCGAGGCGGCCCGGACCATGTCCGAGGCGGAAGGCCAGGCCTGGTACGCCGAGATCGGGGCCTGGTACGAGAAGGGCGGCGGCGGCTCGGGCAAGCTCGTCGAGGGCGGGCACCAGCTGGCCCCGCCGGCCACGGCCAAGACGGTGCGGGCCGGCGGCGTCACCGACGGCCCGTTCATGGAGACCAAGGAGGCGCTCGGCGGGTACTCCGTCCTGGAGACCGACACCATCGAGGAGGCCGTCGAGATCGCCCAGACCTGGCCGGGAGTGGACCGGGGCTGGATGACGGTCGAGGTCAGGCCCGTCGTCGAGATGTGACGCTCCCGGCAGCTAGCTGAGGGGGTAACTGCCGGGCGGTCAGAACGACAGGCGGCGGGCGAGCAGCTCGCGCTCGGCCGGGTTGCCGGCCAGCGCGAGCGCCCGCTCGCTGGCGTCGCGGGCCTCGTCGTCACGGCCCAGGCCGGCCAGCAGGCCGGCCCGTAGCGCGTGGAACAGCCGGTACCCGTCAAGTTCGGCGGCGAGCGGCGTGAGCTCGGCCAGCGCGGCCTCGGGGCCGACCACGTAGCGGGTGGCCACGGCCCGGTTCAGCAGCACCACCGGCGACGGCGTCAGCGCCTGCAGCCGGTCGTAGAGCAGGCGGATCTGCCCCCAGTCGGTGTGGTCGTAGTCCGGCGCCTCCGCGTGCAGCGCGGCGATGGCCGCCTGGACCTGGTAGGGACCCGGGCCGCGCAGCGCCAGCGCGCGGTCGAGCAGCCCGGTGGCCTCGGCGATCAGCGCCCGGTTCCACCTCGTGCGGTCCTGGTCCGCCAGCCGGACCAGGCGCCCCCACCCGTCGAACCGGGTCGCGTTCCTTGACTCGTGCAGCAGGAGCAGCGCGAGCAGGCCGAGGACCTCGGGCTCGCGCGGCATCAGCTGGTGCAGCAGCCTGGTCAGCGCCACCGCCTGGGCGGCCAGGTCCCGCCGGGCGGGCTGCCGGCCCGCGCTGGCCAGGTAGCCCTCGTTGAAGACCAGGTACACCACGGCCAGCACCTCGGCCAGCCGGTCCGCGAGGTGATCGGGGTCGGGGACGCGCATGTCGGCGTGCGCCCCGTCCGGGCCGACCGCGCGCAGCGCCTTGCGCGCCCGCAGCAGCCGCTGGGTCATCGCGGGCTCGGCGACCAGGAAGGCGGCCGAGATCTCGGCCGTGGTCAGGCCGCATACGGCGCGGAGCGTCAGCGCGATCTGCGACTCGCGCGGCAGCGCCGGGTGGCAGCAGGCGAAGATCATGCCGAGCAGTTCGTCGTCGGCGGCCTCGGTTTCCTGGCCGGTGTCCGTGGCGGTCGCCGCCAGCAGGGCCAGCTTCTCCTGCCCGGCCCGGGCCCGGCGCAGCCGGTCGATCGCCTTGCGGCGGGCCGTGGTGGCCAGCCAGCCGCCCGGGTTGGGCGGCGGCGCGTCCCGCCAGTGCTCGATGGCCTCGACGAACGCGTCCTGGACGGCATCGGCCGCCAGCCCGACGTCGCCGATCCGGGCGGCCAGCGCGGCCGTGATCCGCGGCGCCTCGGCCCGGTAGACCCGCTCGAGCTGAGCCGTGTCCAAGATCTCGCCGGGCCGGCGGTCAGGCGCCGCTGAACCGGGGCGGCCGCTTCTCGGCGAAGGCCGCCAGCCCTTCGGCGAAGTCGCCCGAGGCGGCCATCTCCTTCTGGATCCCCGCCTCGAACTCGAGCTGGGCGTCCATGTGCTGGTAGAGCCACTGGTTGAGCTGGCGCTTGGTCCCGGCGTAGGACTTGGTGGCGCCGGCCGCGAGCCGGTCGAGCAGCGCCTCGGCCTGCGACGGGTACTCCTCGTCCGGCCAGACCTGGTTGATCAGGCCCCAGTCGAGCGCCTTGCGGGCGCCCAGCCGCTCCCCGAGCATGGCCAGCTCGGCGGCCCGGGCGAAGCCGACCCGGGACGGCACGAACAGGGACGAGCCGCCGTCGGGGACCAGCCCGATGTTGACGAAGGCGAGCGAAAAGTACGCCGACTCGGCCGCCACCACCAGGTCGCAGGCCAGCGCGAGGGAGAGCCCGATCCCGGCCGCGGGGCCGTTGACCCCGGCGATGACCGGCTTGGGCATCCGCCGGATGCCGGTGATCAGCGGGTGATACCGCTCGGTCAGGATCTTGTACACGTCGACGGCGCCGTCGCCGGCCTGCTCGGCGGCCTCCTTCAGGTCGGCCCCGCTGGAGAACGCCCGCCCGGCGCCGGTGACGAGCACCGCCCTGACCTCGGGGTTCTCGGTGACCTCCTTGATCGCGGCGAGCAGGTCGGCGGAGAACTGCCTGCTCCACGCGTTCATCCGCTCGGGCCGGTTCAGCTCAACCTTCGCCCCCGGACCGCGACGGTATAGGTTGACCGTCTCATACTGGCGGTAAAGCTCATCGTCACTCACGCCGGTCATGCTATCGAGGGAGAACGCGGCGATGCCAGGCAAGGTCAAGGACCAGGGCAAGAAGGCGGCTCAGCAGCTCGACGGGACGCAGCGGCTGCCGAAGCGGCTATACGAGACCGAGCTGTACCGCCTGCAGGGCGAGCTGGTGAAGATGCAGGAGTGGATGCGCACGGAGGGCGCCCGGATCGTGGTCATCTTCGAGGGCCGCGACGCGGCCGGCAAGGGCAGCACGATCAAGCGGGTGGCGCAGTACCTCAACCCGCGCGTCGCGCGGATCGTCGCGCTGCCGGCCCCGACCGAGCGGGAACGTACCCAGTGGTACTTCCAGCGTTACACGGACCACCTGCCCGCCGCGGGCGAACTGGCCCTGTTCGACCGCAGCTGGTACAACCGGGCCGGCGTGGAGCACGTCATGGGGTTCTGCACCAAGGAGGAGTACAGCCGGTTCCTCCACCAGACCCCGATCTACGAGCGGCTGCTCGTCGAGGACGGCGTCCTGCTGCGCAAGTACTGGTTCTCGGTCAGCGACGAGGAGCAGGAACGCCGCTTCCGGTCCCGGCTGCACGACCCGATGCGCAACTGGAAGCTCTCCCCCATGGACCTGGAGTCGATCACCCGGTGGGAGGACTACTCCCGGGCCAAGGACGAGATGTTCATCCACACCGACATCCCGGAGGCACCGTGGCACGTCGTGGAGAGCGAGGACAAGCGGCGCGCCCGGATCAACATGATCGCCCACCTGCTCAGCACCATCCCGTACCACAGGGTGCAGCCGCCGGCGCTGAAGCTGCCGCGGCGCCCGCCGACCAAGGGGTACGTCCGCGTGCCGCGGGACATGCAGGCCTACGTCCCCGACCACGCCGCCGGGCTGCTGTCCGCCGACGGGGATTAGGCAGGCGAGTGGGAGATCGCCGCCCTGCTGGGCGAGGGGCTGTCCGCCCGGCCGTAACGCCCGGGCCGGGGCATGAAACTATTCCGTGGGGAAAGCAGCACGACGCGGAGGAGACAGGACATGCCGGTCACACCACTGCCTGAGCGGAAGTCATGGCAGGCGCTCAAGCGGCACCATGAGGAAATCGCCGCCCGGCACCTGCGTGACCTGTTCGCCAGCGACCCGGGCCGGGGCGAACGGCTGACCGCGGAGGCGGCCGGCCTCTACCTGGACTACTCCAAGAACCGGGTCACCGACGAGACCATGCGGCTGCTCGTCGCGCTGGCCGAGGAGTCCGGCGTGCCCGCGCGCCGGGACGCTATGTTCCGCGGCGAGCACATCAACGTCTCTGAAGACCGGGCCGTGCTGCACGTGGCGCTGCGGATGCCCGCGGACCGGCACCTGGTGGTGGACGGCACCGACGTGGTGGCGCAGGTGCACGAGGTGCTCGGCCGGATGGCCGACTTCGCCAGCAGGGTCAGGTCGGGCGAGTGGAAGGGCCACACCGGCAAGCCGATCAGGAACGTCGTCAACGTCGGCATCGGCGGGTCCGACCTCGGCCCGGTGATGGCGTACGAGGCCCTCCGGCACTACACCACCCGGGACATCACGTTCCGGTTCGTGTCCAACGTGGACTCCACCGACTTCGCCGAGGCGACCCGCGACCTGGACGCCTCCGAGACGCTGTTCATCATCTCGTCCAAGACGTTCGGCACGCTGGAGACGCTGACCAACGCCACCTCGGCGCGGGAGTGGGTGGTCTCCGCGCTCGGCACCGAGGACGCGGTGGCCCGGCACTTCGTGGCGGTGTCCACCAACGCCGAACGGGTCGCGAAGTTCGGCATCGACACCGCCAACATGTTCGGCTTCTGGGACTGGGTCGGCGGCCGGTACTCGATGGAATCGGCCATCGGCCTGTCCACCATGGTCGCGATCGGCCCGGAGCGGTTCGGCGAGATGCTGGCCGGGTCCCACGAGATAGACGAGCACTTCCTGACCGCGCCGCTTGAGCAGAACCTGCCGGTGCTGATGGGCCTGCTCGCGGTGTGGTACCGCGACTTCTTCGGCTGCCAGACGTCCGGCGTGATGCCGTACGAGCAGTACCTGAAGCGGTTCCCGGCCTACCTGCAGCAGCTCACCATGGAGTCCAACGGCAAGCACGTCACGCTGACCGGGGACCACGTGTCTTATGACACGGGCGCGGTCTACTGGGGCGAGCCGGGCACCAACGGCCAGCACAGCTTCTACCAGCTCATCCACCAGGGGACCGCGATCATCCCGGTCGACCTGATCGGCTTCGGCAAGACGCTGAACCCGATCCGCGACCACCACGACATCCTGTCCTCCAACGTGTTCGCGCAGGCGCAGGCGCTGGCCTTCGGCAAGACCGAGGACGAGGTCCGGGCCGACGGCACCCCCGAGCACGTGGTGCCGCACCGGGTGATGGAAGGCAACCGGCCGAGCAACGTGCTGCTCGCCGAGATCCTCACGCCGCGGATCCTCGGCGCGCTGATCGCCCTGTACGAGCACAGCGTGTTCACCCAGGGAGCGATCTGGGACATCGACTCGTTCGACCAGTGGGGCGTGGAGCTCGGCAAGGTCCTCGCGGTCAAGATCATTCCCGAGCTGACGAGCGCGCCGGAGCCGCCGCTCGAGCACGACTCCTCGACCAACGCGCTCATCCGCCGCTACCGCGCGCTCAAGGCCCGCTGACAGGCTCGCTGCCAGGCTAACAACACTGCACAGAAGGACGGACCAGCCATGCCAACTGATACGCCGATGCAACTGGGGATGATCGGCCTCGGCCGGATGGGCGCGAACCTCGTCCGCCGCCTGATGCGCGACGGCCACCGCTGCGTGGCCTACGACGTCAACCCGGACGCGGTCAAGTCGCTGGCCGGCGAGGGGGCGACCGGGGCGGAGAGCCTCGCGGACTTCGTGGCCAAGCTGGACAAGCCGCGCAACATCTGGATCATGGTTCCGGCCGGCATCGTCGACCAGACCCTGACCCAGCTGCGGCCGCTGCTCGAGGCCGATGACGTGATCATCGACGGCGGGAACTCCTACTACCGCGACGACATCACCCGGGCCAAGGACCTCAAGGCCTTCGGTCTCCACTACGTGGACTGCGGCACCAGCGGCGGCGTCTGGGGCCTGGACCGCGGCTACTGCCTGATGATCGGCGGCGAGGACGAGGTCGTCGAGCGGCTGAACCCCATCTTCCTGACCATCGCGCCGGGCCGCGGCAGCGCGGAGCCGACCCCCGGCCTGGCCAAGGGCGGCACCGCCGAGCAGGGCTACCTGCACTGCGGGCCGAACGGCGCCGGGCACTTCGTCAAGATGGTGCACAACGGCATCGAGTACGGCATGATGGCCGCGATCGCCGAGGGCCTGTCGATCATCAAGCACGCCGACGAGGGCCTGCACCAAGGGGAGATCGACGCGGAGACCACGCCGCTGCGCGACCCCTGGGCCTACCAGTACAACATCGACGTCGGCGAGGTCGCCGAGGTGTGGCGGCGCGGCTCGGTGGTCAGCTCCTGGCTGGTCGACCTGACCGCCGCCGCCTTCGCCAAGTCCCCCGACCTGGACGACTTCAGCGGCCGGGTGTCGGACTCCGGCGAGGGCCGGTGGACGGTGCTGGCCGCGGTGGACGAGGGCGTGCCCGCCTCGGTCATCGCCGCGTCGCTGTACGAGCGGTTCGAGTCCAGGGACATGGGCGCTTTCACCGGCAAGATCCTGTCCGCGATGCGCTCGGAATTCGGCGGCCACGCCGAGAAGAAGGCCTGATCGCCCAGATGAGCACGAACGGCTCCCCGAAGCCCGACAACCACGTCATCGTGCTGTTCGGCGCGACCGGCGACCTGGCCAAGCGCAAGCTGCTGCCCGGCCTGTTCCACCTGCACGCGGCCGGGCTGCTGCCGATGGAGTACCGCATCATCGGCTCCTCGCCGGCTCAGTACGCGCTGACCGACGAGCAGTTCCGGGAGCACGCCGAGCAGGCGTGCAGCGACTTCTGCCTCACCAAGCCCACCGACCCGTCCTGGCCGTCGTTCGCCGAGCGCCTGTCCTTCGGGGCGGCCGAGCCGGATAACGCGACCGCCCTGCAGGATGCGATCGAGCGGGCGGAGAAGGAAATCGCCGGGCCCGTTCGGCGCCTCTATCATCTAGCTGTACCACCTGCGGCGTTCACCTCTGTCGTGGCCATGCTGGGGGCAACCGGCCTGGCGCGGGACGCCCGGGTGATCATCGAGAAGCCGTTCGGCACCGACCTGGCCTCGGCCCGCGAGCTGAAGCAGGCGGTGCTCGCGGTCTTCGATGAGTCGCAGGTGTTCCGCATCGACCACTTCCTGGGCAAGGAATCGGTCGACAACATCCTGGCGTTCCGTTTCGCGAACGGGCTCTACGAGCCGATCTGGAACCGGCAGCATATCCGCTACGTGGAGATCGACGTACCGGAAACGCTGTCGATCGAGGGGCGGGCCGCGTTCTACGACGCGACCGGCGCCTACCGGGACATGGTCGTCACCCACCTGTTCCAGGTCCTGGCGTTCGTGGCCATGGAGCCGCCGGTGTCGCTGTCGGCCAAGCACCTGCGGGACGAGAAGGAGAAGGTGTTCGAGGCGCTGAAGCCGATCGACGTCCGGCACGTGGTGCGCGGCCAGTACGAGGGGTACCTGTCTGAGCCCGGCGTGGCGGCCGGCTCGCAGACCGAGACGATGGTCGCCGTCCGGGCCGAGGTGGATAACTGGCGCTGGCACGGAGTGCCGTTCTTCCTGCGTTCGGGCAAGGCCATGGGCGCCTCGCGCCAGATCATCGTCCTCGGTTTCCAGCCGCCGCCGATGCGCATGTTCCCCGCGCATCGCAAGGACACTCCGTACGGCCGGCAGAACGAGATCGTCATCGATTTCGCCGACCCCGGCGCCATCAAGGTCAACTTCCTGGCCAAGGTCCCCGGGGCGGAGCTGAGCCTGGGCAACGCCGAGATGGCGTTCTACTACAAGGACTCGTTCGCCGCGTCGCACGCGCTCGAGGGCTACGAGCACCTGATCTTGATGGCCATGGTCGGCGACCAGTCGCTGTTCGGCCGGTCCGACGGGATCGAGCGGCTGTGGGAGATCTCCGAGCCGCTGCTGGAGAACCCGCCGCCGGTCGAGCCGTACCCCGTCGGGTCGTTTGGCCCGGAGCCGGTCAAGCAGCTGATCGCGCCCTACCACTGGCACCTGCCCCACGTTTAGGCTCGCGTGTGCCAGGCAACGGGCCTCCGTATGGCGCCCGGCGCGAGCCAGGAGAGGCCTTCGTGATCTGACCGCGCCTCAGGTCAGGGCGGCGGTCTCGACGCCGGCCGTGCGCAGCCGCTCGGCGTTCTGCTCGTCCAGAGCGGCGTAGGCGCGGATCTCGTCGGGGCAGACCTCGCGGTCGCCGCCGTCCAGCCGGGCCGGGTCGATCTGAGCACGGTAGACGAACGTGGCGTTGCCCTCCAGGACCGGGTGCCACTGGCCGTGGCGGACCCTGAGCGACACCGTGGCCATCCCGCCTGCGTTGCGGACGACGACCCGGCGCTCGGGGTCGATCCGGCTGGCGCGGGAGTAGACCGCGCGGGAGGCGGCCATGCCGGAGCCGCACGAGGCGGTGAGCCCGGCGCCGCGCTCGAACGTCCGGACGAAGACCTCGGTGGGCTGGAGCGGGAGCAGCACCGACAGGTTCGCGCCGGCCGGGAACACGTCCGGCCGGGACGCCACCCGCTCCCCCATCGCGATCAGGTCGGACTCGACGTACTTGTCGATGACGGCGACCAGGTGGGGGTTGCCGATGGTGACGGCGGTGAACTTGAGTGCCGGGTCCAGTTCCGGCAGCCGGGCCTCGGTCACCGGGTTCCGGCCTGTCACCACCGAGGTCCGGGGGGTGAAATCGACCGCCGGGTGCTCCAGGCTGATCTGGCGGACGCCCTCCGGGGTCGTGGTGCCGCGGCGGACCGTGTATTCGGCCTGGCCGCTGCGGATCACGGCGGCGTCGGCGCCCCGCCGGTCCAGTACGACCCGGCCCAGGCAGCGCATGCCGTTCCCGCAGAACTCAGCGGACGAGCCGTCTGGGTTGAAGAACCAGGCCTCGGGGGTCCGCTGGCCGGCGTCGTAGAAGTAGACGCCGTCGCCGCCGAACGGGCCGTTCCGGTCGCACAGGCGGCGGACGAAGGCCCGCAAGTCCTCGTCGGAGGCGAAGTCGCGCGGCGTCATCGCGGCCACGAAGATGTCGTTCTTCGAGCCGTGCGCGTTCAGGATCTCGGCCATCCCGGCCAGCCTATCCGGGCCTGCGCGGTCGCGGGCGCGGAGCGTCAGGCGCTGCAGGCGTCCTGCCAGGGTGCGGCGGCCCCCTGAGCGGCGCTGAACAACACGGCGCCGCCGGTGCCGGCCGGGCCGAACGCCGGGTAAGTGGAAAAGCGCATCCCCTCGGCGTAGTTCCGCAGCGCCACCCGGGACCGGTCGAGCATGTTGGTGGGCAGGTTCCCGACCGGGAACCAGCGCGCGCAGGGCGAGGTGTGCTCGCCCTGCCAGCCGGACACAGTCAGGAAGAAGGCGATCAGGCCGCTGCCGGACACGTCGTGCATGACGTGCGCGAGCGAGACGTTCTCGGCGCGGATGGCGATGCCGGCTTCGGCCGAGGCGACCCGGATCGCCGTCTCGACGATCGTCTCCCTGTCGGCCAGCTGGCCCGTCGGCGGTTCGTACGCACCATCCCCGTAACCAGTGTTGGCCCGCTCCCGCAACAGGATGTGTCCGTTCCTCATCAGCAAGAGGATGACGTCCACGACGACCCTGCGGCGGTGCTGAACCTCCGCAGCGATCGCGGTGTCGCCGGCTCTGCCCATAGTGACCGCCTCGCCGCCCGCCCCAAAACCCCAACCCCTACCTGGGCCCCTTCCCGGCGCATATCGGATGCATACGCACTGCCCAGGAACAAGCACGGTACCTCCGCAGGTCTGTGGATCGCCATGTGCACAAGGCCGGGCAACCTGTGGACGAGGCGAGGAAAACGATCTACCGGCTGTGGATACGATCACTGACCCGCCTTAACAGGACGGCAACGGGAGCTGTGGAGAACCAGGCCGCCATGTGGACGAGCGGAGGCTGAGATAGCTGAAAACCAGCTCAGCGCCGGCTGGCCTCCCAGCGGGCGACGGCCTCGACGGCGAGACCCCGGTGCCGCGTCATCATCTCGATGATCCCGTCCACGTCGCGCGCCTCGAACAGGTCCATCATCCGCTCATGGTCCTGCTGGGCTTCCTCGGCGTTTCCCAGGCCGGTAAAGGTGTAAGGCGCGGCGACATCCCACAGATAGGCGAGGAAGCGGAGCAGCCGGTCGCTGCCGGCCCGGCGGAAGGCGATGAAATGAAACTGGCGATTAAGGTTCAGGTATTCACGCCGCAGTCCGGGCGCGGTCAGCTTCCGCATCTGGCCGCACAGCCTGCGCATTTCCTCGATATCGTCGCCGGCGAGCCTGGGGATGGCCATCGCGAATGCCTCGCGCTCAAGTATCTCGCGCCAGTGGTAAATATCGGCCAGGTCTTCCGACGACAGGACGCGGACGAAGAAGCCGACCCGCGGCTTGTGCTCGAGATATCCGGACGCGGCCAGCGAGGTGAGCGCCTCGCGCACCGGGATGTGCGATACTCCCAGGTCGGCCGCGACCGCCCTGGGCGATAGCTTGGCCCCTGGCTTTAGCTCACCGGAAACAACAGCCTGTTTGATCCGCTTCTCGATGTAGGACAGGAGAGCCTCAGGCTGATCCCGGCGACGCTCCTCATAGAAGGGCACGGGCGTCAGCACCTCCCCATCCGGCCGTGAATATATTATAGCCAGCAGGCCCCGGGCGGATGTGATTACCGCTGGCTGCTGGGAGTGTATGCGCCGGGCTGCCGGCCAGCAGCATGACCCCGGAAAATGCGGCCGGAATTTAAGTGAATTGGTCGCTCAATGAGACACGGGTAATGGCGGGCGCAGTGCCCGGATACGGCCCGGATTGGCTATTGTGAGACCCGGCGGCGCAGCGACCAGAGCTGAGCGCCCCGCTCGACCTCGAGGGCGGCGGCCCACGGCAGCCGGGGCGGCCCGAGTTCGGTGCGCAGGCTCGCGGTGGCCTTCCTGGCCAGCTGCGGGTCGCGGGCCGGCCGGCGAGCGAGTTCGGCGGCACGCTCCTCCACCTGCTCCGACGGCAGGGCCTCCCAGGCCAGGCCGAGCTCTACCGCGCGGCGGCCCGAAATCTCCTCGCCGAAGATGCCTGCCGCCGCCGCGGCCTCGGCGCCCGCGCGCCCGGCCAGCAGCCCGAAGTGCCCGCCGCCCGGGTGCAACCCGATCCGCAGGAAGCCGCTGATCAGCCGGGCGTCCTCGGCGACGATGCGCAGGTCGGTGGCGAGCATCAGGTTGATCCCGGCCCCGACCGCGGCGCCGCGGACCGCGGCTATGGTCGGCACCTCCAGCTGGCCGACCCTGGTGAAGGCCCGGTAAATGCCGCCGAGGGCCGCGTACCGGCCCTCCTCCACCGGGTCCCGGCCGACCTCGTCCAGGTGGCCGCGCTCGGCCCCGGAGCAGAATGTGCCGCCGGCGCCCCGGATGATGGCGGCCCCGACCGAGGGGTCCCGGTCGGCCTCGTCGCAGGCCGCGACGAACTGCGCGGCCAGCTCGTTGTTCAGCGCGTTCCTGGTGGCGGGCGCGTTCAGGGTGATGAACGCGACGCCCTCGCTGATCTCCAGATCAATCATCGGCTTGGTCCTCGGGTAGGTGGGGGCGGGCGGCTTGGTCCTCGGGTAGGTGGGGGCGGGCGGCTTGGTCCCCGGGTGGGTAGCGGCTAGCGGCCTGACGAAGGCGGCCGGCCAGCACGGCGCAGCGGTCGCGCAGCCCGGGCGGCTCGAGCGGGGTGAACGGGATATCCAGCAGGGCCAGGTGCAGCGCGATCGAGTCGAGGGAGTCCGAGCCCGAGGTGAGCACGCAGCGCCGCTCGCCGATCGCCTCCACCACCGCGACCGTGGACGGGACCACGGCCGCGACGACGCCGGCGGGCGCGTCCATCAGTACCCGGGCCCGCCAGCGGTACGGCCCGGAGGAGATGCCCTCGCTTACGAACCTGGCGGCGTCCGGCGGATCGGCCGGGCGCGACCGGGCGCCGGTGGGCCGCGGGTCGCCCATCCGGTCCAGCCGGAAGCTGCGCCACTCGTCCTTGTCCAGGTCGTGCGCCACCAGGTACCAGCGGCGGCCGGTGAAGACCAGGCGGTACGGCTCGACGTGACGGCGGCTGTCCTGGCCGGAAGCGTCCCGGTAGCGGAACCGCAGCCGTTCGCCCTGCTGGCACGCGAGGGCGATCAGCGCGAGGTCGTTCGGCTCAATAGACGGCTCGGCCGGGACCAGGGGTACGGTCGCGGCGGTGAGGGCCTCCACCCGGCGGCGCAGCCGGGGCGGCATGACCTGGTCGATGGCGGCCGCGGCGCGAGCGGCGGCCTCCTGGCTGCCGCGCAGCCCCGGGTCGGCGGCCGCGGCCCGCAGGCCGAGCGCAACCGCCACGGCGGAATCCTCGTCGAGCAGCAGCGGCGGCAGCTGGGCGCCCGGGCCGAGCGCGTAGCCGCCCTGGCGGCCGGGGATCGCGCGCACCGGGTAGCCGAGCTCCCTGAGCCGGCCGATGTCGCGGCGCACGGTGCGCGTGGTGACACCCAGCCGGGCCGCCAGCTCGTCTCCGCGCCAGCTCGGCCTGGCCGTCAGCAGCGGCAGCAACCGGAGCAGCCGCCCGGCGGTATCGGTCACCTGCCCATCATGCCGTGCTTTGCGGACCGGATCTGTCCGCATTGCTTCCTAGGGTGGACGGCATGACTGACGTTGACTGGAACTTCCAGCTGGCCGAACAGCTGGACTGGCACTGGCGCGAGCAGCTGCGGCCGCGGCTGGACGGGATGACCGACGCGGAGTACCGCTGGGAGCCGGTGCCCGGCGCGTGGAACGTGCGGCCGCGCGGGACGGGAACGGCGCCGGTCGCGGTCGGCGCCGGCGGGTTCACCATCGACTTCGCCGTGCCGCAGCCGGACCCGCCGCCGCTGACCACGATCGCCTGGCGGCTCGGGCACATCATCGTGGCGGTGCTCGGCATGCGGGTGGCGTCGCACTTCGGCGGTCCGCCGTTCGACTACGCCACGCACTGCTACCCCGGCGACGCCGCGACTGCGCTGGCCCAGCTCGACTCCGCCTACGGCGGCTGGATGGCCGGCGTGCGCGGGCTGGGCGCGGCCGGGCTGGCCCGGCCCTGCGGCCCGGCCGAGGGCCCGTGGGCGAAGGCATCCATGGCCGAGCTCGTCCTGCACATCAACCGCGAGATGCTGCACCACGGCGCCGAGATCGCGCTGCTGCGCGATCTGTACCTGTGGCAGCATGACGGCGCCGCCAGCTAGGAGCGCGATCGTGCTGCGCGATCCGGAGGGCAACGAGTTCTGCGTGAGCTGACCGCCGGCCGCCGGGCGTTTCCCTTGACGCCGTTCTGACCCGCGATCAGCCGAAGGCCGGCTTTCCGGGCGGGCGGAATTGCCTGGCGGTTGGTGCGGAGAACGGCGGGCTGTGCGGATCGCAACCGATTGCGGCGGGGCTATCTCGGGTCCATAACGATGGAGGGCGGGGCGGTCGCATGGGTCAGGATGGGGACATCGCACGACGGGCGCCTGATGAGCCATTACGGGCCTCAATGGGAGCGCCATTCAGGACTTAATCCCAACTTTTCCCAACATATGGTCATGTCCGGGGAACACCACTAGCATTCGGTGTACCGGACTGTGGTGCACGTGCAGAACGGGGCCCGTCGCCAGCTCCGGGCACTCGGCGAGTCTCCCGGGGTCCGGCGGACGGATCACGTTCGCGGGCGGCCCTGACTGCGGGTAATGGCGGTCTGCCGGAACTGAGGAGCGGCCGCGTCAGGATCTTGGTCCTGGCCGCCGAGGCAACGCGGGAGAGGCGTGTCGACGTGGTTGCGGACTGGACCGGAACGCCGCCGCCTGCTCCGGTCAAGGTGTCCGGGATCATCCCGCCGCTCGCCGACTCCTTTCACCAGCGCCCGGAAACCGGGCTGGACCTCAGGGCGGGCCTGTACCCGGGCGACACCCTGGTGCTGACCCACGGCGAGGACACCGCCGGCGCGCCCGCGGCCCAGGGCGGCACGGGCAAGACTCAGGTCGCGGTGGCGTTCACCCACGCGCTGTGGGGCGCCCGCGCGGTCGACACGCTGGTCTGGGTCCCGGCGACCAGCCGGGAGGCGATCATCACCGGCTTCGCGCAGGCGGCCAGGACGGTCGGCGCGGCCGACCAGGCGCTGTCCGCCGAGGCCTCCGCGGGCCGTTTCGTCGGCTGGCTGGCGCACGCCAGGCGCCCGTGGGCGCTGATCCTGGACGATCTGGTCGACCTGGGCGACCTGGAAAACCTCTGGCCCGCGGGCCCGGCCGGGCAGGTGGTCATCACCACCCGGCTGCCGGGGGCTCTCTTCCAGGCCGGCCCGGGCTCGTCTTTCCAGGCCGGACCGGGCTCGGCCCAGAGCGCCCAGGCGGCCGGGCCGCGGACCGCCCCGGTCGGCGGGTTCAGCCGCCGCGAAGCGCTGGCGTACCTCAGCGCCCGGCTGACCGACTTCCCCGACCAGCGGGCCGGGGCCCTCGAGCTTGGCGACGACCTGGACGGGCTGCCGCTCGCGCTCGCCCAGGCCGCCGCCGTGATGAGCGTGAGCCGGCTGAGCTGCCGGGAGTACCGCATCCGGCTCGGCGAGCGGCGCGAGCACTTGTCGGCGGTCCGGGTCGACGGCGTCTCCCCCGGCGTGCTGGCCACGTGGTCACTGGCGGCGGAGTGCGCGCACGAGCTGCCACCCGCGGGCGTGGCCTGGCCGGCCCTCGCGCTGGCCGCCATGCTCGACCCGCACGGCATCCCCGGCGCCGTGCTGCTCAGCCCGGCCGGGTGCGGCTATGTGGCCGGACGGCCGAGCGGCGCGGAAGCGGCGGACCAGGCCCTGGTCCGCGCGGCCATGACCAACCTGTCCCGGGTCGGCTTGGTCAGCATCGACCCGGCCAGCGCGATCCGGACGGTGCGGATGCACCCGAGCGTCCAGGCCGCGGTGCGCGCCTACCTGCCGCCCGCGGACTTCGAGCAGGCCGCGCTGGCCGCGGCGGAGGCGCTGCTGCAGGCGTGGCCGGAAGCCAGCCTGATCCAGGACCCGCTTGAGCAGGCCCAGCTTGAGCAGGCACTCCGGGACTGCACCAGCGTGCTGCTGGCGGCCGACAGCGCGGTGCCGCGGCTGGCCGGCGGCGGCCAGCACGCCCGGCCGCCAGCCGCCCCGGCCGGCGTCGCAGCCCCGGCCGGCGTCGGCGTCGGCGGCGACGGCGACGGCGACGCGGGTCCGCGGCACGGCGCCCAGGCGCACCGGAGCATGCTGTGGCAGCCGGAAGCCCACCCGGTGCTGTTCCGCAACGGGCTGAGCCTGGAGGCGTGCGGGCTGGCCGAGTCCGCCGTCACCTACTGGCAGACCATGCTCAGGACCAGCACCCGGCTGCTCGGCAACGAGCACGCCAACGCGGTGACGGCCCGGGACCGGCTGGCCACCGCCTACGAGTCGGCCGGGCGGTTCGGCGACGCCATCGCGATGTTCTCCAGCGCCCTGGCCGACCGCGAGCGCAACCAGGGCCCCGAACACCGGGACACGCTCGCCGCGCGCGGGTACCTCGCCCACGCCTACGCGAGCGCCGGGCGGCCAGCCGAGGCGGTCGCGCTGTACGAGCAGCTGGTGGCCGGCGCCGGCCGCCAGCTCGGCGCCGGGCATCCGGTCACGCTGGCCGCGCGGGCCAGCCTGGCGGACGCGTACCAGGCGGCCGCGCGGGGCAAGGAGGCGCTGACCGCGTACCAGATGCTGCTGACCGATTCCGCGCGGCTGCTCGGCGCGCGGCACCCAAGCGCGCTGGCCACCCGGGACAGCCTGGCCGCCGCCTTCCTGGCCAACGGGCAGCCCAAGGACGCCATCGAGCACTACAAACGGCTGGTCGCGGACACCGAGGCGGCGGCCGGCCGCGATCATCCGGGCGCGATCGCGGCGCGCGCCAGCCTGGCGGCGGCCTACCGGCGCGGCGGGAAGCCGAAGGACGCGATCGCCCTCTACCAGCGGGTGCTGGCCGACCGGGAGCGGATCGCCGGCGCCGGCCACCCGGATGCGATCACCGCCCGCGCCAACCTGGCCACGGCCTACCAGCAGGCCGGGCGGCTCGGCGACGCGATCCGCCACTACGAGCAGGCGCTGGCCGACAGCGAGCGGATGCTCGGCCCGGATCACCTGGTGACCAGGACGGTGCGGGAGAATCTTGATGCCGTCACCCGGGCCTGAACCATGGCCGGACGGGATCCGGCTAAAACCGGAAACAGCCGATTAGATCGCACTACAATCGCAGCACGGTGTTCAATACGGAGAGTGCGCAGATAGTTACAAATAATGGCCTTATTGTCGCGTAGTGTGACTTATCGCGACATATAGCCACCAAGCGCAAACATGATTATCATGCCATTTACATCGGGCCACAGGACAAGCAGCGGCCCGTGATCTTGATTATCGTCGGGTTCAGCAGTTCCGGATTCAACAGTGCCGGATTCAACTAAGCCGGGGAAACGAGGGGGCGGGAGAGGCTGTCCATCATGGTCGCGCAGCAAGCAGGGACCGTATCTGGTCCGGGGTCTGGGCTGCTGCTGTCCGGGACCGTGCCGCCGCTCGCCGATGCTTATTTCCCGCGCGAGCAGACCGAGCCTGACCTGGCCAGCAGCCTGCGCCTCGAGGAGACCGCGGTGCTGGTCCACGGCGCGGACACCGGGCTGGCGCCGGCCGTGCAGGGGGGCACGGGCAAGACGCAGCTGGCGGTGGAGTTCGCCCACGCCATGTGGAACACCCAGGCGGTGGAGATCCTGATCTGGGTGACCGCCGCCAGCCGGGAATCGGTCATCACCGGCTTCGCCCGGGCCGCGGACACGGTCGACGCCAGCCTGCCGGACGAGGGCGCCGAGACCGCCGCGGCCCGCTTCGTGGCCTGGCTGGCCCGTACCCGGCGGCCGTGGGCGCTGATCCTCGATGACCTGGCCGAGCTGAGCGACCTGGAGGGGCTGTGGCCGGCCGGCGCGTGCGGCCGGGTCGTGATCACCACGCGGCTGCCGGCCGCCGCGTTCGAGGACCCGGCGCTCAAGGGCGTCAGGATCGTCCCGGTGGCGGGGCTGAACCGCCGCGAGGCCATGGACTATGTCGCCTCCAGGCTCACCGAGTATCCCGACCAGCGGATCGAGGCGCTGGACCTGGGCGAGGACCTGGAAGGGCTGCCGCTCGCGCTGGCCCAGGCCACCGCGGTGATGAGCGCCCGCAGGCAGGGCTGCCGTGAGTACCGCGCGCTGCTGGCCGAACGGATGCCGCACATGCCCGCCGTGCCGGGCGCCTCGGCGGCGGTCCTGGCCACCTGGTCCATCGCCGCGGAGTGCGCGCACGAGCTGCCGCCGGCCGGGCTGGCCTGGCCGACGCTGGCGCTGGCCGCGATGCTCGATCACCACGGGGTGCCCGGGGCGGTGCTGACCAGCCCGGCCGCCTGCAGCTACATCGCCGGCCGGCCAAGCACCGCGAACGGGGCCGACCAGAACATGGTGCGCGCCGCCATCAACAACCTGGCCCAGGCCGGCCTGCTCACCATCGACCCGGCCAGCCCGGTGCGCACCGCGCAGATGCACGCCAGCGTGCAGGCCGCGGTGCGGGCCTACCTGCCGCCCGCCGACCTGGAGCCGGTGGTGCAGGCCGCCGCGGACGCGCTGCTCGAGACCTGGCCGGAAGGCGACGAGCCCAGGCCAGGGGATCAGCTCGAGCAGGACCAGCTCGAGCAGGCCCTGCGGGACTGCGCCGCGACGCTGAGGTCCGCCGACGGCGGCCTGCTGTGGAAGCCGGAGGCTCACCCGGTGCTGTTCCGTGCCGGGCTGTCGCTGGAGCGCAGCAGGCTGTCCGACGCGGCCATCGGCTACTGGAAGTCCATGGTGGCCACCAGCACCCGGCTGCTCGGCCCGGCCCACGCCAATGCCGTGCTGGCCAGGGACAGGCTCGCCGCCGCGTACGAGGCGGCCGGGAAGTCCGCCGACGCCATCGCGGTGTTCCAGGCCGCGCTGGCCGAACGGGAGCAGAACTCCGGGCCCGACGACGCCGAGACCATCGCCGCCCGCGCCCACC
The DNA here is from genome assembly GCA_963722275.1 of uncultured Actinomycetes bacterium. GTDB lineage: Bacteria > Actinomycetota > Actinomycetes > Streptosporangiales > Streptosporangiaceae > Palsa-504. The sequence goes on from CAVRMX010000036.1 coordinate 257,626, forward strand.
TGGCCCACGCCTACCAGTCGGCGGGCCGGCCCGCCGACGCCATCGCGCTGTACGAGCGCACCGTGGCCGACTCCGGGCGGCTGCTCGGCGCGGGCCACCCGGCCACCCTGGACGCCCGGGCCAGCCTGACCCAGGCTTACCAGGCGGCGGGCAGCCCGCGGGAGGCGATCGCCGCCTGCGAGCTGCTGCTCGCCGACGCCGAACGCCACCTCGGCGTCGGCCATCCCACCACGCTGAGCGCGCGGGCCAGCCTGGGCGCCGCCTACGCGGCCAGCGGGCGGCCCAAGGACGCGATCGGGCAGTACCAGCGGGCGCTGGCGGACCAGGAGCGGATGCACGGGCCGGACCACCTGGACACCGTCGCGGCCCGGGCCGCCCTGGCCTCGGCGTTCCGCGCCGCCGGGAAGCAGAAGGAGGCCATCGCGCAGTACGAGCGGGTGCTGGCCGACCGCGAGCGGGTCCAGGGGCCTGACCACCCGGAGGCGATCGCGGCCCGGGCCAACCTGGCCTACGCCTACCGCAGCGCGGGGCGGCTGCGGGAGGCCGTCCCGCTCTACGAGCGCACCCTGGCCGACCGGGCCCGGGTCCAGGGGGCGGATCACCGGGACACCCTGACCGCACGCTCCAACCTGGCCGCCTGCTACCAGCAGGCCCGCCGGATGGCCGACGCGATCCCGCAGTACGAGCGCGCGCTGGCCGACAGCGAGCGGATGCTCGGGCCCGGCGACCTGGAGACCCTGACCACCCGCTGCAACCTGGCCACCGCCTACTACACGGCCGGGCGGCTCGCCGATGTGGTCGCGGTCTTGCAGCGGGCCCTGACCGACTGCGAGCGTTACCTAGGCAATGACCATCAGATGACCCAGACCGTACGCGTGAACCTCGACGCCGCCACCCAAGCCTAAGGGGGCACGTAGGGGGGTAGGAGCACACCAGACCCGCGGGAGGCACTCATGGCAGCTCATCCCTACGACTTCGTCATCGTCGGCGGCGGATCCGCGGGCAGTGCCCTGGCGAACCGGCTGTCCGCAGACCCGGGCGCCCGGGTGCTGCTGCTCGAGGCTGGCCGCCCGGACTACATCTGGGACCCGTTCATCCACATGCCCGCCGCGCTCACCTTCCCGATCGGCAGCCGCTTCTACGACTGGAAGTACTCCAGCGAGCCGGAGCCGCACCTGAACGGGCGGCGCATCTACCACGCCAGGGGGAAGGTCCTTGGCGGGTCGAGCAGCATCAACGGGATGATCTTCCAGCGCGGCAACCCGCTGGACTACGAGCGCTGGGCCGCCGACCCCGGCATGGCCGAGTGGGACTACGCGCACTGCCTGCCCTACTTCAAGCGGATGGAGAACTGCCTGGCCGCGGACGAGAAGGACCCGTTCCGCGGGCACACCGGCCCGCTGGTGCTCGAGCGGGGCCCGGCCACCAACCCGCTATTCGGCGCGTTCTTCGCCGCCGTGCAGCAGGCCGGCTACCAGCTCACCGACGACGTGAACGGCTACCGGCAGGAGGGCTTCGCCCCGTTCGACCGGAACGTCCACCGCGGCCGGCGGCTGTCCGCCGCGCGCGCTTACCTGTATCCGGTGATGAGCCGGCCCAACCTCACCGTGGCCACCCGGGCCTTCGTCACGAAGATCATCTTCCGCGGAGAGCGCGCGGTCGGCGTCGAGTTCCGGCACGAGGGCAAGGTCAAGCGGGTCAGGTCCGACGAGCTCATCTTGTCCGGCGGGGCGATCAACTCCCCGCAGCTGCTCCAGCTGTCCGGCGTGGGCAACGCCGCGGAGCTTGCCGCGCTCGGCATCGAGGTGGTCGCCGGCCTGCCCGGCGTGGGCGAGAACCTGCAGGACCACCTGGAGGTGTACATCCAGTACGGCTCGAAGCTGCCGGTCTCGGTCGCGCCCGCGCTCAAGTGGCGCAACCGTCCCATGGTCGGCGCGAAGTGGCTGTTCGGGCGGACCGGGCCCGGCGCCACCAACCACTTCGAGGGCGGCGGCTTCGCCCGCAGCAACGACAACGTGGTCTACCCGAACCTGATGTTCCACTTCCTGCCCATCGCGATCCGCTACGACGGCTCGCAGCCCGCGGGCGGGCACGGGTACCAGGTGCACATCGGCCCGATGTACTCCGACGCCCGCGGCACCTGCAAGATCACCTCGGCCGACCCGAAGGTGCACCCCGCGCTGCGGTTCAACTACGTGTCCACGCCGACCGACCGGCGGGAGTGGGTGGAGGCGATTCAGGTCGCCAGGAAGATCCTGACCCAGCCCGCCTTCGACGACTACAACGCCGGCGAGCTGTCGCCAGGCCCGTCGGTGCAGACCGACGAGGAGATCCTGGCCTGGGTGGCCAAGGACGCCGAGACCGCGCTGCACCCGTCCTGCACGACCAAGATGGGCACCGACCCGATGGCCGTGACCGACCCGGCGAGCCTGCGGGTGCACGGGCTGCAGGGGCTCAGGGTCGTCGACGCGTCGGTCATGCCCTACGTCACCAACGGCAACATTTACGCGCCGGTCATGATGACCGCGGAGAAGGCGGCCGACCTCATTCTGGGCAATACGCCGCTGCCGCCCGAGCCGGTGGAATTCTTCCGCCGGGACCGCGATCCGGTGCGGACGGGCAAGAACCTCTTCCGTTCGGATGATTGATGATTTTTACCGAACGGACCTGGCGCCTGCCCCATCCCCCACAACGTGGGATTCTTTATCCGAAAACTAGACAGACCGGCCATCCGTCACCATGATCGAACTGGCATCGGGTAAGACGAGGAGCGACCTGGCATGAGCACACCAAACGAGGGCCTCGCCGGCTTCGGGGACGCCGCGAGCGACCCGCTGCCCGAGGCGACCGGGCTGGTGCGCGGCGCGGGCGAGGCGGGTTACCAGCTCAAGATCCTCGGTGGCCTCGGGGTCCGGGTCCTGTGCCCCGATTTCCCGCCCCGGCTGCGCGCCGGGCAGGACATCGACCTGGCCTGCCTCGGCAAGAGCCGGCGCAAGATCGCCGAGCACCTGGAGAGCGCGGGCTGCGAGCCCGACCGCCGGTTCAACAACCTGAACGGGGACCGGCAGATGTACTTCAACGCCCCGTCCGGGCGGCCCGTCGACGTCATGGTGGACCGGCTGTCGATGTGCCACACGCTGGACTTCAAGCCGTCGTTCGGCTCTACCTCGATCACCCTTGACCCGGCCGACCTGCTGCTTTCCAAGCTGCAGATCGTCGAGCTCAACGCCAAGGACGCGCACGACATCTTCCACCTGCTGTCCGGGCTGCGGGTGGGCCGGGACGCCGCCCGCCCGTCCATCGACCCCGACCGGTTCGGCGCGGTGCTCGCCGCCGACTGGGGCTGGTGGCGCACGGTGACCGGCAACCTGGCCAAGCTGCCCGACCTGCTCTCCTCCCAGCCCGGCCTGGCGCCGCCGTACCCGCGGTTCGACGCCCTGACGCAGGCGAAGCAACTGCACGAGGTCGCCGAGACGGTTCCCAAGGGACTCAAGTGGAAGACCAGGGCCAGGGTCGGCGACCGGGTGCGCTGGTACGAACTACCCGAAGAAGTGGATCACTGATCTCCCATTCGGGGGAGGCCGGTGACCAATCAGGAAGGCGCGCCGCGATGAAAGTCTTCTTCGCCACGGACATCCATGGCTCCGAGATCTGCTGGCGAAAATTCCTCAACGCCGCCGCCTTCTACAAGGCCGACATGGTGGTGCTCGGGGGTGACGTGACCGGCAAGGTCCTGGTGCCCGTCCTGGCCATGCCGGGCTACTGGGAAGTGACGTTCGGCGGCCAGCGGCTGCGGCTGGAGACCAGGGCCGAGCTCGACGAGATCCAGCGCAAGATCCGCGACCGCGGCTCCTACCCCACGGTGATGGCCCCCGACGAGCTCGACGCGCTGAACGAGGAGGACGGTTCGGTCGACCGCCGGTTCACCCTGGAGATGACCCGCGGCCTGGACCGGTGGCTGGACATGGCCGACGGCAAGCTGCGCGGCGGCGCGATCCCGTGCATCCTCAACGGCGGGAACGACGACATCTGGGAGATCGACGACATCATCGAGCAGTCCCCGTGCGTCAGCTTCGCCGAGAGCAAGGTGCTCGACATCGGCGGCTTCTACCTCGCCTCGATGGGCTGGACCAACCCGACGCCGTGGAACACCTTCCGCGAGGCGCCCGAGGACGTGCTCGCCACCAGGATCGACGCGGTGGTCTCGCAGATCCCGGACATGGGCCGGGCGGTGTTCAACTTCCACGCCCCGCCGTACGGCACCGGGCTCGACGAGGCCCCGGCCCTGGACGAGAACATGCGGCCGACACATGGCGGCGCGGTCATGAAGCCGGTCGGCTCCAAGGCGGTCAGGGAAGCCATCCTGAAATACCAGCCGGCGCTTTCTGTGCACGGGCACATTCACGAGAGCCGGGGCACGGCCAAGCTCGGCCGGACCCTGTCCATGAACCCCGGCAGTTCCTACACCGACGGCGTGCTGCAGGGTGCGGTGCTCGACCTGAACGAGAAGAAGGGGAAAGTCGCCAAGTACCTTCTCGTGAACGGCTGAGGCACCCGCGCGGCCGAAGGTCCGCGGCGTCTTAGCCAGCGAGAAATAGCGGAATGCAAGTCCTCAACTTCACAAACGAAATACCAGAGGCCCCTAAAGGCTCTATATTACCGCTAGATGAACATATACACACCAGATGTAGCCTTCTCACCTCGTCCAATCCGGCAAAGGTCCGGATAACCGGAGGGATACATAATGACGGCAGGAGCACTCGGCGAGGAGAGACCGACTCTCTTCCTCCGCAAGGCGACAGGCCTGGTCCGCGGCTGGTCGGTCCGGGACTCGCTGATCTACGCGTGCCTGGCGACCAACTTCGTGACGCTCGGCATCTACGAGTTCACCTTTGCCGGGCCGGCCTTCCCGAAGGGCCAGCTCATAACGGCTGTGATCATCGGGGGAATCTGGGTTTCGTTCCTGGTGATCGCCTATGCCGGGCTCGTCGTCACGATTCCGCGGGCCGGCGGCGATTACGTCTGGCAGACCAGGATCCTGGGCAGCGGCATCGGCTTCGTGATGGCCGCGACCGGCTGGTGGTTCATCCTCTGGCTGTGGGCGCCGATCTACGGCAACATCTTGGCGGTTCAGCTGTTCGAGCCGCTGTGGGCCACGCTCAAGTGGACCTGGCCCGGCGGCGGCTACGCGTGGTTCGGCACGCACAACGGGGTCTTCATCGTGACCTTGATCACGATCGCGCTGGCCGGCTTCCTGGTCTCCATCGGCATGGCCGGTTACGCGAAGGTCCAGCGCTGGTGCTTCATCGGCGGCGTGATCGGCTTCGCCGTCGTGGTCATCTTGCTGCTGGTCAACTCGCACGCCAGCTTCGTCAGCTCGTTCAACCTCGAAGCGCACAAGCTCTTCGGCGTCAACAACGCCTACGCGGCCACCAACAGGGCGGCCGCCAAGGCCGGCTACACCACATCGCCGCTCGGCTTCGGCCCGCTCGGCCCGACGATGCTGCTCGTCCCGGCGCTGATGTTCTTCCTGCTGTGGCCGAACTGGGGCACCACCTTGTACGGAGAGGTCCGCGGCGCGAGCGACTTCAAGCGGGTGTTCGCCGGCATGTTCTTCGGCCTGTGGCTCACGGTCGCCTTCACGGTCATCTTCCTGCTGGTGATGGCCAAGACCGTCGGCTGGGGTTTCTACCAGAACCTCAACTCGCTGGACTACAACCTCACCCCGCAGTTCGGCATCTGGCCGTACCCGTTCATGTTCGCGGGCTGGCTGGTGCACAACACCGCCTTCCAGGTGGCCCTCATCCTGGTGCTCAGCCTGTGGTTCTTCGGCTGGGTGGGAACCCTGTTCCTGTCCTCGACCCGGGTCATCTTCGCGGCCGCTTTCGACCGCGTGCTCCCCGACCGGGCTTCCGAGGTCTCGGAGCGGCGCAGGGTGCCGTTCTATTCGCTGATGCTGATGCTGCTGCCCGCGGTCGGGCTGGCCGCCTTGTTTGCGTACAGTTCGACGTTCGCGAGCTACACGCTGGACGCCACCCTGGTCATCGCGGTGACCTACCTGTTCAGCGCGATCGCCGTGGTGATCTTGCCGCTGCGCAAGCCGGACCTGTGGTTCGCCTCGCCGGCCAGCAAGATAAAGCTGTTCGGCGTGCCGATCGTGCCGGTGGCCGGGGTGATCACGATCGCGCTGCTCGTGTTCAACCTCTACGAGTGGCTGTCGAACGACCTGTACTTCGTGAACAAGCCGGCCTCACTCGTCTACATGGGCTCGATGTACGTGCTGGCCATCGTCATCTTCGTGGGGGCCCGCATCATCAGGAACCGCCAGGGCATCGACCTGTCCCTGATCAACAAGGAAATCCCGGTCGAGTAGCCGTCCGGGTTTCATGATCGCGGAGGCTCCTCAGGGGCCTCCGCGATCATCGTCTGGGAGGCACAGTGAGTGAGCACACCTACCTGGTCACCGGGGGGAACACCGGGATCGGGCGGGCCACGGCGGCCGGGCTGGCCGGCCGGGGCGGGCGGGTGTGGATCACGGCCAGGTCCCGGGCCAAGGGCGAGGCGGCGGTGGCCGGGATCAAGGCGGAGACCGGCAGCCGAACGGTCTGGCTTCTTCCGCTCGACCTGGCCGACCTGGAGTCCGTGCGGGCGTGCGCCTCGGCCTTCCTGGCCCTGGGCGAGCCGCTGCACGTGCTGGTGAACAACGCCGGCGTCGGCGGAGCGCGCGGCCTGACCAGGCAGGGTTTCGAGATGACGTTCGGCATCAATCACCTGGGCCACTTCGCGCTGACGAACGCCCTGCTCGGCTGCCTCACCGCCGGCCCGCCGGCCCGGGTCGTGACCGTCTCCAGCGAGTCCCACTACGCGGCGCCGGGGATCGACTTCGAGGCGCTGCGCCGGCCCGCGCGCGGCCTGACCGGGCTGCGCGAGTACGCCGTGTCCAAGCTGTGCAACGTGCTGTTCACGCAGGAACTCGCCCGGCGGACGGCGGGCACCGGGGTGACCGCGTACGCGCTGCACCCGGGCGTGGTGGCGTCGGACATCTGGCGGCGGGTGCCGTGGCCGGCCCGCCCGCTGATGATGCGGCGCATGCTCACCGTGGACGAGGGCGCCGCGACGTCGCTGTACTGCGCGACCTCGGCCGAGGTGGCGCAGGACAGCGGGCGGTTCTACGACAAGTGCGCGGAACGCGAGCCGAGCCGGGTGGCGACCCCCGAGCTGGCCGCGGAGCTGTGGAGGCGCAGCGAGGAGTGGACGCTATAGGGCGGGCGGCGTCCAGGCGGCGATCCGGTCCAGCTGGCGGATCATCAGCCCGGGAGCCAGGCGCCCGGCCAGGCCGATCCCGGCGTTCCGCAGGGCGATAGCGGGGCGGGAGGTCATCCCGGTCAGCCGGCTCGCGCGGTAGGAGCCGTCCGCCACCATCCGGGTCCGCCGCATCCGGGCCGCGGTGTAGGCGGCCAGGCCCGCTTCGGTTCCGGCCAGCGCTGGCCAGCACGACCGCGTCCTCGATGGCCTGGCAGGCCCCCTGCCCGAGGTGCGGCGTCATCGCGTGCGCCGCGTCACCGAGGATCGCGACCCGGCCGCGGTGATACGCGGGCAGCGGCTCCGCGATCCAGTACACGTCGTCGTGCAGCACGCTGGCCGGGGGCACCGAGCCGATCAGGCCGGGAACCGGATCGTGCCAGCCGCCGAACCGGCGCTTCAGCTCGGCGGTCTCGTCGTCGTGGCGCGCGCCGGGCGGCGCGGCCGCGCTGGCGTAGCAGTAGACGCCGCCGGCGGCCAGCGGGAAGGTGCCGAACACGGCGCCTGTCCCCCATGTCTCGGCGGGCTCCACCGGGCCGGCCGGCCCGGGCGCGACGAAACGCCACGCCGTGAAGCCCGAGTATCGCGGGCCGGGGTGATCGGGGAACAGCGCCGCGCGGATGACCGAGCCGATGCCGTCCGCCGCGACGACCAGGTCGGCGTCCAGGTCGCCGGCGCTGGTGACGACGCGGGCCGCCGGCCCGGGGCCCCCGCGTCGACGCTGGTGACGGTGACGCCGGTGCGCAGCGCGCCCGCCGGGAGGCTGGCCGCCAGCAGCCCGACGAGGTCGGCGCGCAGCGCCATGAGCTGCGGATCGCCGAACCGCGCGGCGATGGCGTTCAGGTCGGTCCTGACCAGCCAGCGTCCGTCCGGGCGGCGAAGTCCGCCCTGGCCCTGGACGGCGGACAGGCGGCGGACGCCGGCGCCGAGCCCGATCGCGTCGAGGGCGTGCAGCGCGTTCGGGGCCAGGCCCAGGCCCGCGCCGACCGGCTCGAGCGCGCGAGCCCGTTCCAGTACCGTCACGTCCCAGCCGCGCCGCCCCAGCGCCGCCGCCGCGGTCAGCCCGCCGATTCCCGCGCCCGCCACCACCGCGCGCCTGCCGCCGCCCGCCATGTTCGCCATGTCCGCCTCCCGTTTTCACTACATCTGTAGTAATGCTACTACACCTGTAGTGGCGCCGGGTACACTGGCCCGGGTGACCATCGCACCGAGCGAGCGCGCCCGGCAGGTAGGTGACGCCGCGATCACCGTGCTCGCCGAGCACGGCGCGCGCGGGCTCACCCACCGGGCCGTCGACCAGGCGGCCGGCCTCCCGCCCGGCACGACCTCCAACTACGCCCGCACCCGCGCGGCGCTGCTGACGCTGACCCTGGCCCGGATCGCCGAGCTTGACGCCGCGGACGCCGCAGGCGGCTGGCCCGGGTCCGGGTCCGGGGCCGGGCTCGCCGACGGGCTGGCCCGCATGCTGCACCGCAGGATCACCGACACGCAGGCCCGGCGGCGCGTCCTGGCACGGTTCGAGCTCGCGTTCGAGGCCACCCGCCGGCCGGAGCTGCGGGCCGCCTACGACGAGCTGGGCCGCCGCTTCCGCGCCGCGGCCGCCCGGCTGCTGGCCGACGCCGGGTCGGCCGATCCCGATCGTGACGCCTGGACGATCATCGCCTGGATGGAAGGAACCGCCTTTTACGCGCTGGCCGGCGCCGGGGCGACGGCGGCCCCTCCGGTGGCCGCGCTGCGGGACCAGCTCACCGGGCTGCTGGCCGGCATGTGCGCCGATGATCGCGTGCGGCATGATCGTCATGGGTAGTGGGCAAGAAAAGCTGCGTAGCGGTCATGACGACGGAAGCTGGGGGCATGGATCTTCCTGTCAACCCGCCGGTGGCGCCGATGCTGGCCAAGCCGGTGGACGCGATCCCAAGCGGGGATTACGTGTTCGAGCCGAAGTGGGACGGCTTCCGGTCGATCGTGTTCCGCGACGGCGACGAGGTCGAGATCGGCAGCAGGAACGAGCGGCCGATGACGCGCTACTTCCCCGAGCTGGTGGCCGCGATCAAGGCCGAGCTGCCGGAGCGCTGCGTGATCGACGGGGAGATCGTGATCCCCGACGCCGAGGGCAGGCGGCTGGACTTCGACGCGCTGCAGCTGCGCATCCACCCCGCGGCCAGCCGGGTCGAGCTGCTCTCGACCCAGACGCCAGGGCACTTCATCGCGTTCGACCTGCTCGCGCTGGGGGATTCCGACTACACGGAACGGCCGTTCGCCGAGCGCCGGGCCGCGCTGGAGGGTGCGCTCGCCGCGGCCGGCTCCTCCGTCCACCTGACCCCGACGACCACCGACCGTGAGATCGCCGCCGGCTGGTTCAGCCAGTTCGAGGGCGCGGGCCTGGACGGGCTGATCGCCAAGCCTGCGAGCGGGATCTACGAACCGGACAAGCGGGTGATGAAGAAGATCAAGCACGAGCGCACCGCGGACTGCGTGGTGGCCGGCTACCGGGTGCACAAGAGCGGCGAGGACCGGATCGGGTCCCTGCTGCTCGGCCTGTACCGAGACGACGGCAAGCTGGCCAGCGTCGGCGTGATCGGCGCGTTCGGTATGGAGAAGCGCATCGAGCTGTTCGCCGAGCTGCAGCCGCTGGTCACCACCTTCGACCAGCATCCGTGGAACTGGGCGGAGCACCAGGCCGGCCAGCGCACACCGCGGGCGGCCATGGCCAGCCGGTGGAACGCGGACAAGGACCTGTCGTTCATCCCGCTGCGCCCGGAGCGCGTGGTCGAGGTCCGCTACGACCACATGGAGGGCGTGCGGTTCCGGCACACGGCACAGTTCGTCCGCTGGCGGCCGGACCGCGAGCCGGGCTCGTGCACCTACGCCCAGCTGGAGGAGCCGGTCAGCTTCAACCTGGCCGAGATCCTGCGGGGCCATTCTTCAAGGACACGGCATGGCTGAGCCGAAGATGGTGCTGGAGCTGGCGGGCCACGAGGTCGCGATCAGCAATCCGGGCAAGGTGTTCTTCCCGCGGGCCGGGGTCACCAAGCTGGACATGGTGCGCTACTACCTGGCCGTGGCGCCGGGGGCGCTGGGCGGCGTCCGCGGGCGCCCGATGGCGCTGAAGCGGTTCGTGAACGGCGCCGAGAGCGAGCCGTTCTTCCAGAAGCGGGCGCCGGAGAAGCGGCCAGACTGGATCGGTACCGTCGAGCTCCGCTTCCCCTCCGGCCGCACCGCGGACGAGGTGGTGGTCACCGGCGAGGCCGCGCTGGCCTGGGTGGTCAACCTCGGCTGCATCGACCTGAACCCGCACCCGGTGCGCGCCGCCGACCTGGACCACCCGGACGAGCTCCGGGTCGACCTGGACCCGGTGCCCGGGGTGGAGTGGCCGCAGATCAGGGACGTGGCCCTGGTGGCCAGGGACGTGCTGGCGGATTTCGGGCTGGCCGGCTGGCCGAAGACGTCCGGGTCGCGCGGCATCCACATCTACGCCCGGATCGAGCCGCGCTGGGAGTTCGGCGACGTGCGCCTCGCGGCGGTGGCGGTGGCGCGCGAGATCGAGCGCCGGGCGCCCGAGCTGGCCACCTCCAAGTGGTGGAAGGAAGAGCGGCACGGCGTCTTCGTGGACTACAACCAGAACGCCAAGGACCGCACCGTGGCGTCCGCCTACTCCCTCCGCCCGGTCCCAGACGCCCGGGTGTCCACCCCGCTGACCTGGGCCGAGGTCCCGTCGTGCGATCCGGCCGAGTACACGATCGGCACCGTCCCGGCGCGGTTCGCACGGATCGGCGACCCCTGGGCGGAGATGGACGAGACGGCCGGGTCGCTGGACGGGCTGCTCGAGCTGGCGGCCAGGGACGAGGCGGCGGGGCTGCCCGACGCGCCGTGGCCGCCGCACTACGACAAGCAGGCCGGCGAGGCGCCCCGGGTACAGCCGTCGAAACGGCGCAGTGCCGGGTCGGCCGGCGCCAGGAGCCCGACCGGCCGGCGGCAGAGCACCAAGCCGCTGATCGAGGTGGCCCGGGCGGCCAGCAAGGACGAGGCCATGGCGGGCCTGGAGCGATGGAAGGCACGGCACGCCGCGGTGTGGCCGAAGCTCGAGCCGGCCGACGTCCTGGTCGACTCGATGCGCGGCCGCAGCTCGAGCTGGTACCGGATCCGCCTCAACCTGGAGCATGTCCCGGAGGCCGAACGGCCGCCGCAGGAGCCCCTGGAAGTCGACTACGACCCCTGGAAGGGCTTCCAGCCCTAGCTGATGTCCACCCAGTCGAGGGTGCGCTGGACGGCCTTGCGCCAGCCGGCGTAGCCGTCGGCGCGCTGGTCCGGCGTCCACGACGGCACCCAGCGCTTCGACTCGTGCCAGTTGGCGCGCAGTTCGGCGGTGTCCCGCCAGAACCCGGTGGCCAGCCCGGCCGCGTACGCGGCGCCGAGCGCGGTGGTCTCGGCGACCACCGGGCGGCTCACCGGCACGCCGAGGATGTCGGCCTGCAGCTGCATGCACAGGTCGTTGGCGGTCACCCCGCCGTCCACCTTGAGCACCTCCAGGCGGACGCCCGAATCCTGCTCCATCGCCTCGGCCACGTCCCTGGACTGGTAGGCGATGGCCTCCAGGGTGGCGCGGGCCAGGTGCGCGCTGGTGTGGAACCGGGACAGGCCGACGATCGCGCCGCGCGCGTCGGCCCGCCAGTACGGCGCGAACAACCCGGAGAAGGCCGGCACGAAGTAGACGCCCCCGGCGTCGTCCACCTGGGCGGCGAGGGCCTCGCTCGCCGCCGCGCCGCTGATGATGCCGAGCTGGTCGCGCAGCCACTGCACCGCGGCACCGGTCACCGCGATCGACCCCTCGAGCGCGAAGACGGCGGGCTCCGCGCCGAACTTGAAGCACACCGTGGTGAGCAGCCCGCTGGAGGAGCGGACGAGGTCCGTGCCGGTGTTCAGCAGCAGGAAGTTGCCCGTGCCGTAGGTGTTCTTGGCCTCGCCGGGGGCCAGGCAGACCTGCCCGACCATGGCGGCCTGCTGGTCGCCCAGGGCGCCGGTGATGGGCAGCGGGCCGCCGAACGGCCCCTGGGGCGACGTCATCCCGTAGGGCTCGGGCGCCGACGACGGCAGGATCCGCGGCAGCATCTGCCGCGGCACGGCGAACAAGCCGAGCAGCTCGTCGTCCCAGTCCAGCGTCTGGAGGTTCATCAGCATGGTGCGGCTGGCGTTGGTGACGTCGGTCACGTGCACGCCGCCCGAGACGCCGCCGGTGAGGTTCCACAGCAGCCAGGTGTCGACCGTGCCGAAGATGGCGTCGCCCCGGTCGGCGTCCGCGCGCAGGCCGTCGACGCTGTCCAGCATCCACTGCAGCTTGCCGCCGGAGAAGTAGGTGGCCGGCGGCAGGCCGGTCTTGTGCCTGATCACGTCGCCGCGGCCGTCCCGGTCCAGGGCCGCGGCGATCCGGTCGGTCCTGGTGTCCTGCCACACGATCGCGTTGCCGTACGGCCGCCCGGTGCGGCGGTTCCACACCAGCGTGGTTTCCCGCTGGTTGGTCAGGCCGAGCGCGGCCAGGTCGGTGGTGCGCAGGTTCTCCGCGTTCAGCACGGTCTTGATGACGGCGCTGGTGCGCTCCCAGATCTCGACGGGGTTGTGTTCCACCCAGCCGGGCCGGGGCATGATCTGCGTGTGCTCAAGCTGGTGCCTGGCCACTTCGGCGCCGGAATGATCGAAGACCATGAACCTCGTGCTCGTGGTGCCCTGATCGATGGCCCCGACGAAATCGGCCACTCCAGCTCCCTTTGACGGCCGTTCACCGTCA
>CAVRMX010000037.1:0-99817 GCA_963722275.1 uncultured Actinomycetes bacterium
TCGGGATTGCTCGGTGTATGTGCCGCGTCAGAAACCTCAGCAGAAACAGCCGTCATCGACCACCCTCCCCGGGGTCGTAGTTTCGCGCACGCGGTTGCGTAACGCAAGGCTAGCGGCAGTTCGCGCTCAGAGTTTGACCAAATGAGAACTTTACTGGCAGCAACTTCCATAACTATTGGTGTCTTTGTCGGTACCGTTCTAATGATCATCTCGCCGTAAGGTGGCAAGGTAAACGCCGATAGACTAGCGAATGCACATGCTTTCGCAACATCGGCGAGCGCGGTGACGACGGCGTTATGCTCGTTCATGGTTTCGCGACGCAGGCATGAACATGATGTCGAAGAAGAGGATAGACAAGGAATGGAAAGGGCGATTGAAACGGATCTAGAGGACGGCTAATCTCTTATTTTGAAGGCGTTCCGACCTGTTATTGGACCCTAACGCGTCGGCGTCGCGCCGCTCTAGAACTCTATTGCACACCACGTGCCACGTAGCGTGGCATAAGGGCGTAGAGTCCGTTCTGTGGCCGGGGAACCAGAATCGAAGAAACCGCGATCCGCGTACTTGCTCGATGGCAGGCGGGTGATGATAGTCGATTTGCTCGATGCGGGCCTGTTGACTGCTGGCGATGTTCTGCGGTTCAGGCGGCCTCGCCGGGGTGAAAGCCACCGGGCGGTCGTCACCGCATCCGGCGCGCTCGCGCTGACGGAGGCAGGAGTTCCGGTCTCCGTCGAGCGCGGCGAAGATCGCGGCCGACATGAGGGCAGTCGACGGCTGGCATGCCTGGACCATGGTGAAGTCCGGCCGGTCGCTCGATTCGCCCGGCAGCAACTCCTAGACCAAGCCGCGACCGGAGATAGCGGGCGAATCTGCAGGCCCTCAGGGCCGATACGAGTGGCTGAAGGAAGCCCGCAGTAAGGCCGATGCGAAAAATCCAATGAAGATAGCGGTCCGCGAACTGCTTGCGCGATGGGACACCAAGGCCGATGGCACGACGCCGTATCAGCGTATCGACGCCGACCTGGCCAACCACGGCCTTACCACATCGCCCAGTTACCGCAAGGTGTCCATGGACACCATCGTTCGCCTGATAACGCCATCGCAAAATGCCGAGGCCACCGGGCATGCCTCAGCCAATACTGACGACGAGAACGAGTTGGATATCGGCCTGACAGTCGGGAACCTGCCCTCTGCCCTGAGCGGCGTAGTGTCGGTCCCGCCCACCGCCACCTTCGACGAGGCCATCACCGTGATGATGCTCAACGGGTACTCACAGCTTGCAGTCTTGTCGGGTACCCATACTCTGCGTGGCGCGGTGACCTGGCAGTCGATCGCCTACACACGCCACGCCAACCCGAACGCCAGCCTCGCCGATGCGATCATTCCCGCACGCGAGGCGCGTTACGACCAGGAACTAGTCGAAGTGCTGCCTGACCTGGAAGCTCTGGGACTTCGTCTTCGTCCGCGACGAGAAGAACGCTATGGCCGGCATCGTGACAACAGCCGATGTCGTCGGCAAGTACCGGGAGCTGTCGACCCCGTTCATCCTCATCGGAGAGCTAGACCAGGTGCTGCGGCAGCTGATCTCCCGCGCATTCACTCTGGAGGAGGTCACATCCCTGTGTGATGCGGATGGCAGCCGGTCAGTCAGGTCCTTCGATGACCTCGAAATGGGCGATTATCAGCGGGTCCTCGAAAATCCCGAACGCTGGGTGAAGCTGGGCTGGCCGCTGGATCGCGCAACGTTCATCAAGCGTCTTGACGACCTGCGCGTGATCCGGAACAACGTGATGCATTTCAACCCCGAACCACTGCCAGCGAACACTGTCGACCGGCTGCGCTACATCCTCAAGCTGCTGCGAGACTTTGGTGGACTGGTAACGCCGTGAAGGACAGCGTACCTGCCAGGGCCGTTACTCGCCGCCGACGCAGCCGAAAGCCAGCAATGGTTACGAGAGCTGATTCTTTTGATGCGCGCCTACGCAGGAGAGGCTGAAGTGACTGCGTCGACAATTTCCGTTTTGGGACCGGTATGGTCGGATTCCACGTCGGGCACCTATCCGGGCAGGTTCCCGCTGTCAGTCGAGCGGCACGTGATGAGCACGGTTGACCGCCTTGTTCCGGCGTCACCACGGTCACGCTCAACGCCCGCTACTATCCGCTGCACGGGCTGGTCGCCGCCGAGGCGCGGAACCGGGACCTGGATCTGAACCGACGCGCAAGACCTGATGCGCCGCGCGGAGGTGGCGATCGGTGCCGTGTCCGCACGCCACCTGCGCGTCGCTCCCGATGCCGCACCGGGCGCTTTCCCGGCCGCACGGCTACGACATGATCGTGCCGAAGGTCCAAGCGGGTAGCGTCGACATCGGCGCGCTCGCGGCTCCCGGCGTATACGCGCAGCCCACGTGGGGATTCTGGCCGCTTACCGCGGCTTCGGAAGCGGTCTTGCAGATCATCGGCCGACACGAGTTCGCGCCCGGTGAGCAGTTCGACCATGCCGCGGTCGCGGAAGGGCTGGGCGACGCAGTCCCGCTCGCCAGTCAGCAGCACGCTCGGCACGGACGATGCTCGATGACCATGCGCACCTGTGCATATGCCGAGTCCGCCTCAAGCGCCGACGGGGCCTGGCTGGCACGGCTTGCTCGCCCAGCCGGGCATGTCCGAGGAACGGCAGACCCGGGCATGGACCAGGCGGCAGACGCTGCGCATGCTGGCCCGCTGCGTCGAGCTCACCAGGGTGCAGCAGGTCAGCGATGACGTATCCACGATTTCTCGCGCTATGACGAGCGCGGTCACGGAGGATCGCCGTCCTGGCCGGCACGGTGATCGTCCGCACGCTGGCGCGGCCTGATCCTGCGTAATCACTCGGTCGGTGCCTGGCGGGAGCTATGGGCATGGATGGTCAACGAGGGCATCGACGGGCTCACCGCTCGCACCGCTCTGGGCGACCGGTTCGCCGAAGCGCTGCCGCCGCAGACGGTCGGCGGCGTTCAGCGCGCAGCTGCCCGCCGACACGGGCCCGGACGGTCAGCCCGCGCCCGCGGAACTCGATGCGGACATGGCGGAGTCCGACTGGCCCGATCTGGAGCCTGAGCATTCTCCTGCTCGGCGCCGCCGAGCCAGTGAGCTGGAGGGAGCACGAGCTCGAGCGGATTCCAGGGCCACGACCGGGAGGACATGCGTCGAGGAGCTGTCTCCCGCGTGGCTGGCGGGCCGTGCGAGGATATGGCGCGACCGGCCGGTCCGGGATTTCGCGCGGTGGCTGGCGGAGGTCATGCTGAACAGGTCGCAGCGCCTGGCATGGCGCAAGGCCGGCCCGACCGCAAGACCGGGGAGGTCAAGATCCCGACTCGGGTGTACCTGCGCGACGGGTTCGTTATCCGGGACTCTGACGAGACCGGCGGAGCGACGTCGCTGCGGCTCGACCAGCTCGCCGGAGTCCTGGCCGGGGCGGGCTTGCTGGCCCGTGGAGGACGGCCGGTGGGCGATCGGGCCGCGGGGTGATCTCCTTGCCTGACCTTGACGATCGCCTCACCGCTGCCCTTCATCTTCGCGGAGGACAAGCAGCGGAGACCGGCAGGCGCGGGAGGCGCTGTTCTGCACCTTCAACGCCGACTCGGGTACTTCGAGCGGACCGTCCTCGGCGTGACCCAGTCGACCGGCGCGCGCGTCACGGTCGTCGGCGACGGCCGGATCTCCGATCCTGATCCGCGTGCCGCCCGGAACGCGGGCACCCGTTACGTCCACGGGCTCGCCGTAACCAAGGCCGGGCGCGGCGTTCCACCCGAAGGTCACCGTGATCGCAGGACCGGAGCGGGCGGTGGTGGCTGTCGGATCGGGGAACCTGTCGCCCGGTGGCTGGCACCTCAACCAGGAGACCTGGACCATCGCGACCGCTGAGCCGGGAGCGCTGCCCGGTCGATCGTGCCCAGGTGGCCGCGTGGCTGCGCACGCTGCCCGACGTCATGCGTGATCGCGCCGCAGGCAGTGCAAGGGCATCGGCCGCACCGCGACGCTGCTGGAGAGGCTTGCCGCGACGGCCGCCGTCGTCGAGACCGGGCACCGCATCGTGCACACGAGCACCGCGCCGATGCATCGACCAGTTGCCGGACGGCGACGTCGACCAGCTGCTCCTGTACGCGCCGTTCCACGACGAGAAAGGGGCCGGCCGTACGGCGGCTCATCGAGCGCCTGCGGCCTCGCCGGGTGACGCTCGCGGTGCAGTCGGACGGGCGGACCGTGATCCAGCCGGACGCCCTCCGGCTCGTCCTCGCCAGCCTGAACGTCCAGTTCGATGTCGTTGAGGACGCCGGGAAGCGGTACCGGCATGGCAAGCTCGTCGAGGCCGTCCGGCCTGACGGCAGCCGGTGGACGCTGACCGGCAGCCCGAACCTGTCCGCCCGCGCGCTCCTGCTGTCCGCGTCCGAGGGCGGCAACATCGAGGTCGGGGTGGGTCACCGAGCCAGCCGACAGCATCTTCGCCTTCCCTGAGGCGAAGGCGGTCGAGCTGAGCGAGGTGCCGGCCGTCCGCATCGCCGGTGCCGCGGCCGGCCGGGCGGCTGGCGACGCGGCGCTGCTGGCCGCCGTCCGGGTCGAGGACGGCCTTGAGGTCGTCTTCGCGAGGCGCTGACCGAGGAGGTGCGGGTACTGGCCTCGGTCCGCGACGAGTTCGACAGCTGGACAGAGGTCGGGGTCGTGCCAGCGGCGCGGCGAGCCACGTGATGGCAGGCGTGAACGTGCCAGGAGGATCCCGGGTCCGTGCTGTGCAGGCAGGAGCCGGAAGCGCCCTCGGCGGGATCGTCTTCGTGACGGACCCGCGCCTGGTGATGGCCTGCCCGGGAGAGAGCGCATCGCGTGGTGGCGTGACGGCGCGCCGGGCCCGGTCGATCTCATATCCGACCCGGGCCTGCTGGAGAAGTTGGCCTGGCCGCGCTCAGCCAGCTGGCCAGCTCGCGCCTGGTCTAGCCCGGCACGCGGCCATGCGGCAGGGCCAGCCGTGCCGCGCGGAGAGGACTGCCGCGGCACCGGCCGCGGCAGGCTTCGGCTCGATACCGCCGAGGAAGACTGGCTGGCATACACCGACGACGCGAAGGCGTCCCTGGGACCTGCGATGTTCCGCTTCATCATGGCCGGCTTTCCCGGACTCCGGGCCCTCGCCGCAGAGGACGGACGACAGCGGGCTGCTGACGCCAACGGACAAGGTCGTCGAGGAGAGCGCAGCCTGGGACTCGAGACTCGACGACGACGCGGTGCCGTCAACGATGACGCCGCACCGGGACGGAGACGGTTCGCCCGGCCGTCTCTGAGCGACCGCGACGAGGCTGGCGCTGCGAAGGTCTCCGCGGCCAGACGGAGGCTGGGCGCCGGAGGTGATCCGCCGCCTGCTGACAAGCGCCGTGACTGCGCGCGATGCCGAAGTCTCCCGCCGTCCAGCGGCTCGCCCTCCTCACTGCCGTCCTGATCGCCGTGCAGGCAGGCATCTGGGACAGCCCGCTCGGCGAGCGGGGCTGGATCGCGGTGCTGAGCACGGCCCTGGAGAACCTCGACCAGGATGACATTCCCGAGCCAACTGAGCCGCCCCGCTAGCAAGCTGGGCCGCCCTGGCCACGTACCTCATGCACGACCACCGGCCGACCACGGGCCGGCCCGCCGAAGTCCTCTCCTACGAGAAGGCCACCCGCGCGGTGTCGCACCTGTTCCCGGCGGCTGAACACAGCTGATCGCGGACTATCGCCGAGCCGTTCACGAACAAGAACGGGTATCCCGTCGACCCCGACGCGGTCATGCACGTCATCGAGGTCATCGTCCAAGATGATCCGCTGACGCAGGCCATCGACGCCCTGGAGGCCAGGCATCCTGACTGGCGAGCCCACAAGCACAACGACGCGGTACTCCATGTCGATGGCAACGCCCGCAACACGTTCCTGCTGGCCGCCGAGGCCCTCGACGCCATACCGGACACGTCGCGAATGGCCGCCGTATTCGCGACCGGCACCACGGCGGGCTGGACGATCGCGATCCGCGACCAGGGCACGTCTGGGGCGGATCGTAGAAGAACGCCACAGGGTCAGGTCACCTGGGCCTGGCACGTCACAGCCTCGGAAGCCCTGACCAGTCCGCACCGGTATCGCACGTGATCCGGAGCTCGCGCCGCCGCTGCCCGCATTAGGCACCGGGACGCTCACGCAGCCCTTCGCTGCGGCCATCCAGGCGCTGGCTGCGAGCAGGAGTGGACTCTCTCAGCCGATCCTCCTCTGTCAAACCGTCCTTCCGAGCACCACGTGCATCGGCGAGGGCGCGCGCGGCACAACGCCACTTCGTAATGTTGGCTCAGACGGACGCCCTAGGCAATGCCCATCGGCTCTGCGGCAGGGCGCGCGCGCCGGGGTGGAAGTGGCGCTCGCAGGGACGGGACCGCGGCGGGGACGGCAGCGGGTCGTGGCCGGGTACAACGAGGACGACGGCCGGGCCACGCTGGCCGTCTGCGAGACTGGCTGAGCGGCTGCCCTAACTAACGGCCGACTGTGCTGATGGGCGGCGTCCAAGACGGGATCATGTCGGTTGCCGCGGTGTGACGTCGTACCAGCGTCTGATGCCGGGCGGCGCTGTCTGGGCCGAGCTGGCTGAGCAAGGTCGCGCGAAGGGGATGGTGTGAGGCGATGAGGTGCTCGCCGCGCCGTTCCAGCCATGGCATCCAGTTCGCGGCGGGCGGGCGGTCGCGTTTGGCGGAGTTGCACGCGTAGCAGGCCAGCACGAGATTCCAGACCTGATGGAGGTCCCCGTCTTCCACCCTCGAGACATGAGCACGAACGGGAGCACATGATCGACGGCCACCCGGCTGGTCCCGATGTCGGTGAACAGGCTCTGGCAGTAGGCGCAGCGCCCGTCCTGGTAGCCGCTCAGCGCATCCCGGACACCGGTGATGGGACCGCGGCGCAGCCGGGCGGGCGCGTACAGGTCGACGGCGTTGTCGTCCGGGGTCAGCTCGAACGAAACCAGCCGGGTCCCCAGCCGCAGGCCCCATGACATCTGGACCAGGTTCCAGCGGGCGTCGACCTCGCGCGGCAGGACGGTCGCCTGCAGGCCATTGGCGAGCTCCAGCAGGTGGTCCGTCAGCGTGATGCCCTGGCGGCTGGCCCGCTCATCGGCGAAGAAGCGCGTCTGGGTAGGCTGGCCGCCGCGGCTGATGTGGAAGGCGTCGACGACGTTCGCGAAGCCGAGCCGCACCGTGGTCTCGGCTAGCTGCTCGGCATCCAGTTCGCCGCGGTTACGGGAGCGGCAGGCGTCCAGGAACTGGCTCTGGGCCGACGTGCTCTGCCGGTCCTCGACCTGCAGGTGCTCGCAGATAGCCGCTGCGTAGGGAACCGCCAGATCCTCCAGCCGGATAAACGTCTGCTGCCGCGCGCCCAGCTCCAGCAGCGCCTGGCCCAGCGCGAATTTGTAGCTGGCCACGTTCCGGCCGAACCGGACGATATGGCGCCAGTCACCCACGGGGGTCCTGGCCGCATCCTGGAATGGCAACACGTTGCCATCTTGCCGCGCTCAGCCGGGCGGTACTGTCCAGGTCATGCGTGTCGCCCACCACAAGCTCGTCCGCGACCAGATCCCCGGGATCATCGCGGCAGCCGGACGTCAGCCCGTGACTCGCGTCCTGGACCAGGCCGACTACGAGGCTGCCCTGCGGACAAAGCTGCTCGAGGAGGCCCGCGAGGCGCAGGAAGCATCGGATGGGCAGCTGGCATCGGAATTGGCTGACGTCCTGGAAGTACTCAAGGCCCTAACCGCGGCCCACGACATGAGCTGGGAAGACGTGGTGTCGGAAGCGGACCGCAAGCGCGCCGAGCGCGGCGGATTCGACAAGCGGATCTTCCTCGAATACGTCGACCAAGCTCGGTAACATCACGGCCTGCACCGCCCCGATCGGACGTGTGCTCCTGCTGCGGCCACCGCTGCTCTGGCCAGCCGGATGCCGGGGCGGGAAGGGTCCCTGGATCGGCGTTCCCCAGGATGGCAGGCCTGCGCAGGTGGGCGCGGGGATTACCAGGGCAAGCACCAGGTTAGTTCGGTAAAAGAGATTTGGATTGTCCCGGACGGGGCGTGATGCTGCGGCCCTAGCCGGCCCACGGAGAGCGGAAGTACCGGGCCACCTGCTCGCGGCTCCACGCCGTACGATCGCACAGTGATCCTGCGGTGCACGAGAAAGCTCCTGACCGTCCTGGGCTCGGCGGTCGCCGAGCCGGCGCCTGCGCCGGATCCCGAGGACTGGTACGCGAACCTGTTGTGGTTCGACCGGCGCAAGTGCCTGCTGCTGACCCACTCGGCGACGCTGTTCACGATCTTCGAGGCCGACGTGACGGCATCCGGATTGCGTGCTACGCGCCAGCTGGTCACCAGCCTCATCGGGCGGGAACTCGGCCGCGAGGAGCTGCCGGCGGGGACGTTCGGCGATCTGGAGCAGCAGGAGGTCCTGCTCGCCAAGACGGCGGACCGCAGCGTCATGGGCTGCATGAACGACATGGCGTTCAGGTGCGAGCACGCCATCGCCGACGCGGGCGGCCTTGCGCGCACCGACCTGGCTGAACTCAACCAGGCGCTGCGGCGCAACATCAATAGCGCCCGCGATTACCGTCCTCCCATCGAGCTGGCCGCCAGGCGTCTCGCGGTCTGACAGTCACGCCACCTGGAGCCAAGACAACCGGCTGCCGACAGGCGCTGGCCGGAACTGGAGCGCCTGCGCGCGGGGCGCCGTCCCAACGCCTGTACCTATGCGCAGGCCGCCCGCACCGCCAACCGGGAGATGGTGGCCCGCCTCAATACCGCGTCACGTCTCTGGCTGAGAGCGCCTCATCTCGGCATTCTGGCATCTGGCGGTCAGGCTCGCAGTAATGCCGGTCTGCCGGAGCCCGGCCAGCTTTACCAGCAGCTCGTCGCGGGTCAGGCGGTCGTCTTCAGCTGGCTGGTGAAGGTCTTCCAGGTGTTGGCGGCGAAGGCTAGCTGGGGGCCGTCGGGGTGCTTGCTGTCGCGGACGGCTACGGCTGGGCCGGTGGTGCCGACCTCGATGCAGGTTCCGCCGTTGCTGCCGCTGTAGCTGCTCGTGCGCCACGCGACGCCGGTCACGTCCATCGTTCTTCGGCCACTTTCCTGATCAGGTCGCGGGAGGCCGCCCACGACTCGGCTCCTGCCCGGATTCTATCGAACGAGAGAGCGACATGAGCTACCGCCGAGGAGCTATCAGTGACGTGCCCCTCCGCCGCCGTCTCCAGGTAGACCACGGGCGGCTTGCCGTCTAGGTCCGCGATCACGAAGTGCGCCAGCAGGCCGGCGTGGGCGCCGCCGGAGCGGATGACCTGGATGGTGGTCTTCGGGTGCTCGGCTACCTCGGCCAGGCGGTAGAGCTGGCTTCGCATGACCTTGCTGCCGCCGATGGCGCGGTGCAGGACGCCTTCGTCGAGGATGCACCAGAGCTGGGGCGCACCCGTTCGGTCCAAAATTGCCTGGCGGGCCAGGCGGGCGGCTACTTGCTCGTCTAGGTCGTCCAGGTTGCCGTCGGGGCGGGCGCTGAGGATCGCGCGGGCGTACTCCTCGGTCTGCAGCAGGCCGGGGACGACGAGCGGCTCGTACCAGCGCAGGACCGTGGCCTGGGCTTCGATGTCGGCCCACTCCTGGAACCAGCCGTACAGGCGCTGCTTCTGGCCCTTCTTCAGGTGGTCCCACAGGCGGGTCAGGGCGCCGCGGGTGTCCAGCTCGGGTACCGCGTCGAGGCGGGGCGGGAAGTCCTCAGCCGGGGGCCGCTCCCCCGTCTCGATTTTGCTGATCACGTCGTTCGAGACGTTGGCCTTGGCGGCCAGGTCCTTCTGGGACAGGGCTGCCCGGGTCCGGTAGAAGCGCAGCTCCGCGCCGAACACGCCCGCAGGCGTCCCGGCTCGGTCGGCATCGTTCGGCATCTGATCGGCATCCTCTCGGGGAGGGCGGGCCCGAGCCGACGATCAGTGGGCATCCGGGCCGATCCCGTTTCCAACCGTAGCCCTCGCGCGACAGGCTGTGAAACATAAATCCGGCATCCGCCGTCACACCGGAACCTATCCCGCCCAGCCCCGGCAGGTCGGGCTCGCGCGGGCCGCGCTCGGCTACATCACGGCGCATTCCTGAGACCAGGCGGACGACGCGCGCCCCGCGGCCTGGGCCGGAGTGGTCGCTAGGGTGAGACGCGTGTCCGGTGAGCTGCTGACCGTCGCGTCGCTCAACACGCGAGGCATCCCCCTGACCGGTTCGCAACTGGCTGAGCGCTACGCCGTGATCGGCGCCGGGTTTGACGCCGGGGACGCTGACGTGGTCTGTTGCCAGGAGGTGCTTGACGTACTGGCACCTGCGGCTGCTGGTCCGCCGGATGCGCTCGTTCCGGCGGGTGAGCTACCGGCCCGGGCCGTTCGGACCGGCCGGAGGTCTGGTCACGTTCTCCCGGCGGCCGGTATCCGGCACGGCGTTCCGGCGTTTCGGCCGGCCGCCCCGGGTTCCCGGCGTGACCCGGGCGTCCCGTTTCCAGGCCAGCCTGAAAGGTGCCCTGGTGACCCGGCTGGCCCGGCCGGAGCTGTGCGTGATCAACACGCATCCGGTGGCCAACCATGACGGTGACTGGTCCATGGCGAACCGGTATTATCCGCTGCACCGCGCCCAGTTCGCCGTGCTCGCTCACGTCGTGAACGAGGCCGGACCGCGCGCCGTGGTATGCGGGGACTTCAACATCGCCCGCGAGAGCTCCTTGTTCGATGAGTTCACGGCGGCCACCGGGCTGGCCGATGCGTTCGAGGGCGCGTGCCCGCCTACGTTCCGGGCCGAATATCTCCCGGCGGGCGCGACGCCGCACTGCATCGATTTCATCCTGACCGCAGGCGAGGTTAAGGCTGAGAGCGCTGCGCTGGTGTTCGCCGAAAGAAGGAGCCGCTCGGCTACGTCTCGGACCACATCGGGCTGCGCGCCCGGCTGTCCCCTACACCTGACACACCAGGGGGACGGTACGGAGCCTCTAGCCGGGCGTGAGGTTGAGGGGGCGCACGGTGATGGAGCCTCCGCAGGGGCCGATCACTTGGCGCTACAGAATGCCGGGCGGCAGTGTCTGCGACCAGCGGCTGCGGAACGAGTCCGGCTGGACCAGCTGGCTAATTCCCGGCAGGTTCCCGGGCGACGTACTTGACCGCGTAGCGGATGCTTGTGGTCACTCGTGACCCGCCGACACCGAAATTAGCCGTCGATCACGCGATCGACGCGCTCGACAGTTATCACGTCGCGGTCAATGACGTACATGACCCGGTATTGGCACCCGATGCCGGCCGTGCCCGCCACGCGGCGTTTCCGCGGAGACGCCTTGTGCGTCGTTTCACAAGCCGCTTCCGCGGAAACGCGGTACATACGGCAACACGGCCGGTGAGCACGGCTCCACGGCTTCGACGCGGACCGAGTCGATTATTCGGTCGCCGTGGACGTCTGATCGCGGTAGAACCGGGGGATGACCGAACGACGGCTGCCCGGCGGGCGCAGTTTCGGAGCCGTACGCGTCGGCGATGAAGTCCGCCGCCCCGCGCAGCCGTGGACGGCGACCGTGCACTCGGTGCTGCGGCATCTGGAAGACGTCGGCTTCGACGGCGCCCCGCGAGCCCGCGGCTTCGATGAGCAGGGTCGCGAACGCCTGACGTTCCTGCCCGGCCAGACCTTGGCCGAGACTACGCCATGGCCGGATTGGCTGCGCTCCGACGACGCGCTCGGTCAGGTCGGTGCGTGGCTTCGGAGGCTGCACGACGCGACCGCGGCATTCCGGCCGGCCGCAGACGCCGTGTGGTTCACCGGCCGGCCGTGGCAGCCGGGACTCCTGATCGCTCATCTGGATGCGTCGCCGTGGAACGCCGTGTGGGCCGGCGGCGCCCTGGCCGGCTTCGTCGACTGGGACACCGCCAGCCCGTCCCGGCGCGAGGATGACCTGGCGTTCTCGGCGCTGACCTGGGTGCCGCTGCTGACGGCGGAGGTCGCCGGGCCAGCCGGATTCGGTGACCCAGCCGACCGGCGCCGGCGGTTCCACCTGCTCCTGGACGCGTATGGGTACACCGGCGACCCAGCCGCGATCCGCGACGCGATCATCGGACGTGTCGAGCGCAACGTCGCGATGATCCGGCAGTTCGCCGGCGGCGGTGAGCCGGTCTTCCAGCGCATGCTGCCGTGGGCCGCGGATCTGGAACGGTCCGGGAACGAGGTGGCCGAGCTGCCGGACGAGTTCTGGCAGAGGCCGGGTGGGGGCGCACGCGGGCCTAGGGAATGATCGGCGGCATGCCGGAGAAGGCTGTGACATCGACAGATGCGCTCGCGCGTGGGGGTTACCGGGGCAAGCACCAGGTTCGTTCGGTAAAAGAGATTTGGATTGTCCCGGACGGGGCGTGATGCTGCGGCCCTGAGCCGGCCCACGGGGAGCGGAAGGACCGGGCCACCTGCTCGCGGCTCCACGCCGTACGATCGCACAGTGATCCTGCGGTGCACGAGAAAGCTCCTGACCGTCCTGGGTTCGGCGGCCGCCGAACCGGCGCCTGCGCCGGATCCGGAGGACTGGTACGCGAACCTGTTGTGGTTCGATCGGCGCAAGTGCCTGCTGCTGACTCACTCGGCGACGCTGTTCACGATCTTCGAGGCCGATGTGACGGCATCCGGATTGCGTGCTACGCGCCAGCTGGTCACCGGCCTCATCGGGCGGGAACTCGGCCGCGAGGAGCTGCCGGCGGGGACGTTCGGCGATCTGGGGCAGCAGGAGGTCCTGCTCGCCAAGACGGCGGACCGCACCGTCCTGGGCTGCATGAACGACATGGCGTTCCGGTGCGAGCACGCCATCGCCGACGCGGGCGGCCTCGCGCGCACCGACCTGGCCGAACTCAACCAGGCACTGCGGCGCAACATCAACAGCGCCCGCGATTACCGCCCTCCCATCGAGCTGGCCGCCAGGCGTCTCGCAGTCTGACAGTCACGCCACCTGGAGCCAAGACAACCGGCTGCCGACAGGCGCTGGCCGGAACCGGACGACGTCGAGATTGGCGACATCACCATCCGTCCGGCCGTCCAAGGCTAGCCAGCGAAGACCACGGCGGGCTTGCGGGTTGCGGTATGCGCCGGGAGGATCAGGTCTCGGGCCGACGGCACCGGAGCCGGCGGCGAGCGGACGGAGACAGCGCATGCGGATCGGCATCATGGCGGCGGAGACGGGCGGGGACCAGGCCCTGGGCAAGCTGGCTGATCAGCTCCGCCGGGCGGCCGATGACGGGTTCGCGTCGGCCTGGATGTCGAACATCTTCGGGCTCGACGCACTGACCGCGCTGGCGGTGGCCGGCAGCCAGGTGCCGGGCATCGAGCTCGGCACGGCCGTCGTCCCGACCTACCCGCGGCATCCGGCGGTGCTGGCGCAGCAGGCGCTGACCGTGGCGCTGGCGGTCGGCCCCGGCCGGCTGGCGCTCGGCATCGGGCTGTCGCACAAGATCGTCATCGAGGACATGTACGGGTACAGCTTCGACAAGCCGGCCCGGCACATGCGCGAGTACCTGTCGGTGCTGCTGCCGCTGCTGGACGGCAATCCGGTCAGCGTCGATGGCAGCACGCTGAGCGCGCACATCGGCCTGTCCACGCCCCGGGCGGGCCGGGTGCCGGTGCTGCTGGCCGCGCTGGCACCGCGCATGCTGGAGCTGGCCGGCGGGCAGGCCGACGGCACGGTGCTGTGGATGACCGGGCCCGCCACCGTCCGCGACTATGTGGTCCCGGCCATCACGGCCGCGGCCAGCGCCGCGGGCCGGCCCAGCCCGCGCGTCGTGTGCGCCCTGCCGGTCTGCGTGACCAGCGACCCGGACGCCGCCCGGGCCAGCGCGGAGAAAGAGCTCGCCATCTACGGGCAGCTGCCGTCCTACCGCGCCATGCTGGACCGGGAAGGCGCGGCCGGCCCGGGCGACGTGGCGATCGTCGGGGACGAGGACGCGGTCGCGGCGCAGATCCAGGCGCTCGCGGACGCCGGAGTGACCAACTTCGTCGCCGCCGAGGTCGGCCGGGACGAGGACCGGGAAAGGACCCGCAGCCTGCTGAAGGCGGTCATCGCCGCAAGCTAGCGCCGCCAGCTGGACGGCACTACGAGGCACCCGGCGAGGCGTCGGGGAACGCTGGGGTGGGGCGGTGGAGGTTGGGCGGGGACGTAACTTCGTTCGGTATCTGACTGCGGCGGGTCGTGGTGACGGCGGTCAGGCTCGGCGGGGGGCGCCCGTCAGCCGCTTGCGGACGTCCAAGGGTTAATGATCTCGACGCCGGTGCCATCGAAGTCAGGCAGGTTGCGAGTGGCAAGTACAGCGCCGCGGGAGCGGCAGACGGCGGCGATAAGAGCGTCGAAACCAGCGATCGGCTTCCCGGCTCGCTCGCGGGCACTGGCAATAATCGCGTACTCCTCAGCAGCAGCTGCATCGACTGGCAGGATCTGCTCATCGAAGGCCCGGAAGGTGTCGTCCGCGGTATCTAGCAGGGCCTGCTTGCGGCGGCCCGCTGGAAGCCTGGCGATGCCGAAGCGGATCTCGGCGAGCGTGATCGAGGTCATCCGCAGTTCACGACGGTCCCGTCGGCGCACCCAGTCAGCCACCTGCGACGCTGGCTCCGGGCGCATCAGTT
This sequence comes from uncultured Actinomycetes bacterium, assembly GCA_963722275.1. Classification (GTDB taxonomy): domain Bacteria; phylum Actinomycetota; class Actinomycetes; order Streptosporangiales; family Streptosporangiaceae; genus Palsa-504. Next base: position 14,671 of record CAVRMX010000037.1, read on the forward strand.
CGGAAACTACGTTGGTGTCAAGGATGATCATGCCGAGAAATCCACGGCACGGGCCGGCTCCGTGCGCTCAGGCAGTTCCAGCTCAACCCCGCCCAGCACACCGAACCGATCCAGCACAGCCGTGAACAGTCCGGCAGAGTCTGCGGGCTCCCGTACGGCATCGGTAAGAATCGCCCGCACTTCGGCCTCCATCGACCGGCCGTGACTTGCCGCGCGAGACTGCAGACGCCGCTTGACGGTCTCGTCAAGATCTCGGATGCTGAGGGCTGCCATTTGAACCACCTCCTGCCTGCAATGCTAGCATTGTCCGCTAGCAATGCAAGCGGCACGACAACCCAGTGACGAGACGGCGGTTCATCCGGTTCGCTGGAATGTCACCCGATCGTAGGACTAGACGGTCGGCTCCCGCAGGGCCACGGCCTGGTGGTGGCCGTCGCGGACGCAGGCGGCGGCGATGCCGGATCCCGCCTGGGTGACTTTCTGAACCATCACCATCACGCCCAGAACCTTGGTCTTGAAGGGGACCTCCGGGGGATAAGTTGGCACCGACGGTACCGGAGGAACGCGTGAAGATGTCGTGGGTCACTATCGACCGGATCTGCCAGGAGCAGGTCGACGGCGATGAGGGTATCCGTCGCGAGGTAGTGCGCAACGGCAGGCCACTGCGGTCCTCGGCCGAACCCCTGAGCGACGATGAGCTGCTGGCGAAGTTGCGGGATTTCGGCCTGGACGTCGACCGTGACGGGGTGGAGCGGCTCTGCGAGGGCGCGCTGTCCGCCCAAGAGGTGGCCGAGCCGATCGTGGACAAGCTGAAACTCGACGACGACATGATGGTCGACTGGGTTCTGGATCAGCTTGCTCGCTCTGTGGCAGAGATGGTGGCCGGACCGGCCTTGCCTGGAACTCCTGGACGACAAGATGCAGGCAGGCTACGCCCGGGATGCGGAGAACGATACGCACGCGGAGGTCGTGACCTGGCTGGATGCGTGGTCTGACGTGCTGCGGCTGTGCGATGTCACCGGCATCAGTTCCATCGAGGAATTCGACGACCGCTTTCCCCTGTCGCAATCGCTGTTCAACTGGAGCCAGGATCTCGAGATGGCGCTGGAGGACGCCGGACGGGATGATGGCGAGATACGGCAGGCCCTGATCGACTTCTGCGAGGAGTCATTCCGGCGCTTTCCGCGTGAAGACCAGTTGCTCACCGAGAACCGCCGCCGGACGCTGGCGCAGGCCTACTTCGACGCGGGCATGACCGAGAAGGCCGAGGAACTGTTCCGGTCGTGGCTGGACGCCGATCCGGCGTGGGGCTGGGGCTGGATCGGGTGGGCCGACTGTTACCTGCCGGGGCCGGCAGGCGGCGGACTTGGCCCGGGCCGAGAAACTACTGCACCGCGGCTATCGCGTCCCCGGTGTCCGGGACCGAGTTTTCATAGCGGAGCGGCTGCAAGAGGTGTGCGAGGACAGCGGCCGGCCCGACGAAGCCAGGAAGTTCGGCGATCAGGCCGAACGGCTGCGGCGCGAGCCGCTCCGCCCGGCCGTCGCGCCGACGCCGGCGCCCGGGAACATCGCGCGAACGGTCAAAACAGGACGCAACGCCCCGTGTCCTTGCGGCAGCGGGAAGAAGTTCAAGAAATGCTGCGGTTCCCCGGTGGCCCGATGACGGGAACCGTCGCAGGTGAGGCGGGAGCGACCGAGGAGACCACGGCCTTCGCCAACGCGATGATCTTCGATGGCAGTTCGGCTGAGCTGCGGGAAGGCTGCGTCCGGGTCGCAGCGGGCACGATCGTCGAAGTCGGCGGGGGCCCGGAGCCGGGCGACCTGGTCATCGACTGCCGTGGCCGTACGGTCATTCCCGGGCTGATCGACGCGCATTTCCACGCATACGGCGCCAGCCTCAGCCTGCTGGAGATCGAGACCAGTCCGCTGAGTTACCTGGCCCTAGCGGGAGCGAGGCGGCTGGCCGGCGCGCTGGGCCGCGGGTTCACCACGATCCGGGATCCGGGCGGCGGCGACGCGGGCCTGGCCCAGGCGATCCGGGAGGGCCTGACGGCAGCTCCCAGGTACCTGTTCTGCGGCCCCGCGCTGAGCCAGACCGGCGGCCATGGCGATCCCCGGCCGCCGGAGCTGGGCTGCTGCCTCGGCGGCGGTCACATGGCGGAGGTGGTCGACGGCGTTGACGCGCTGCGCCGCGCGGCCCGCGAGCGGCTGCGCAGCGGCGCGCACGCCATCAAGATCATGGCCTCGGGCGGGGTTATCTCGCCGTCGGACCCGCTCCGCGTGCCGCAGTACTCGCCGGAGGAGATCCGCGTCGTGGCCGAGGAGGCGGCCCGCCGCGGCAGTTACGTGGCCGCCCATGCCTATTCGGCGGAGGCGATCGCAGTGGCCGTGGCCAACGGCGTGCGTTCCATCGAGCACGGGAACCTGCTGGACGCGCCGGCCGCCGCCTTGATGGCCGAACGAGGCGCGTTCCTGGTGCCGACGCTGGTCACCTACGACGCGATGGAACGGCGCGGCGCCGAGCTCGGCCTGGCCCCGGTGGCCCGGGCCAAGAACCGCGAGGTCCTCGACGCGGGCCGGACGGCGATCATGCTGGCCCGCGAGGCGGGGGTCCGGATCGGGTTCGGGACCGACCTGATGGGCGCGCTGGACGACGAGCAGCTCCACGGGCTGCGGCTGCAGGCCGAGGTCGAGGGACCGCTGGCGCTGCTCAGGGCGGCCACCTCGGTCAACGCGGAGCTGCTCGGACGTGACGACCTGGGCAGGATCGGCCCGGGCGCGGCCGCCGACCTGCTCGTCCTGGGCGGCGATCCGCTGCAGGATCCGTCCGTGCTGTGGGCCGGCCCGGACCGCCGGGCCGTGTTCCAGGCCGGCATCAGGGTGGCGGACCAAGGGGCACGGCTGGTGCTGTTACCGCGGACCGCGGCACGCACCGCCTGGCTGCTGGGAGCGGCGGCCCGCACGGTCACCGGGCGCGTCCTGGAAGCAGGAAACGGCCAGATCTCGGCGCCCAGCACCCGGCAGCCTGGCCCGCAATTCCCGCTGCCATCCCTCATGTCCCCCGAGGTGGCGGACGTCCTGCTGCCGCGGGTGCTCGCCAGCGCGGCACCACCACCTGAGGTACTCAGCTCCCAGTCCTGAAGGGCGAGAACCCGACCGCGTCCCCTACTCGGGGGACGAACAAGCACCGCCGTCCGTGGCGTTGGGCGCAGCTGACAGGCCGCCGCGGCCCTGCCGGCGACGGTAGGCGGACGAGCGGTGCTGGATGTCCTGAACGATGACCGCGTGCTTTGATTCGTCGATCCGGTACGGCACGCGCCATTGAGTACCGGGCCGGGCGCTGCGGAAGCCGGACAGGGTGTCCCGGAGCGGCTTGCCGACCCGGTAAGGCGCCTCCAGGAGCGGTCCGGTGATGAATTCAACAGCCGCGGCGGCTACGTCCTCCGCGAGCAACTCCGAGATCGCGCGCCGAGCCGGGCGGGTCATTCCGAGCTCATTTCGATGATTCGGCGCTCGGCTTCTACCCGGGGTTCCGACGTCCTGGGCAGTCTTCAGGTCGGAGATGTCGGCCCGCGCATCGGCGATGCCGATGTCCGATCCCTCACCACGTTACGCGTCGGAGGGAGACGAGACTCGAGCCAGGTTCAGGTGCCGGCGGGGAAGGCCAGCAGCGGGCCGTCCGGATCCTTGCCCCGGCCGCAGTCACCCGCGGGCCGCGTCGCACGAGCAGGCGCGGCCAGCGGTGACGTATCCGTTCAATGAGCGATGACCTGGCGCGTTTGCGCGGCTGATGACGCTTCCGGGCACGCTGTTCACCAGGATCCGTTCGGCCCTCGACTCGACGGCCACCCTCGACCCGCACGTTCTCCCGCGCGGGCCGGTCGCCTAGACTCGCTCCGGTTATGAGCGTTCTGCCACCCTCTGACCGGGACCGGCTGACCGTCAACCGGATCACCAGGCCCGGCGACATGTCCGCTGTCCGGGCCGCGATCGTGGCCATGACGGCCGGCCCGCCGCCGCTGCCCGCCGGCGCCGATCTGGCTCCGCCCCTTCCCGGGGCCGACAGCGTGCCCGGCCAGTGGGTGAACGCGACCGAACGCCCGGCGGTCGACGCGGGCGTGACGCTGTATGCGCACGGCGGCGGATTCGAGCAGCGCAACCCGGGGTTCGAACAGGTCATGGCCTACCGCCTGTCGGCGGCCACCGGGCGTGCCGCCTGGGCGCTCGACTATCGCCTGGCTCCCGCGCACCCGTTTCCGGCCGCGCTCGACGACGTGGTGACGGCCTACCAGAGCCTGCTCGATCGCGGTGTTCCCGCGTCCCGCACCGTGTTGTTCGGCGAGTCGGCGGGGGCGACGCTGGTGCTGTCGGCGCTGCACGTGATGCGGAGCCAGGACATGCCCCGGCCCGGGGGCGTGGTCGCGGTGTCCCCGATTACCGACCTGACGCTGAGCAGCCCGTCGATCGATTTCCCCGCCGGTGAGGACATGCTCGCGCGGCCCGTGCTGGAGCACGTCACCGCCCAGTATCTCGGCGGCGCAGCCCCGGACCGGGCCCCGCAGTCACCCCTGCACGGGGACCTGGCGGACCTGCCGCCCCTGCTCATCGTGGCCGGCGGTGACGAGGCGCTGCTGGACGACGCTCGCCGCTTCGCCGCCGCGGCGTCCGCCGCCGGAACGCTCGTCACGCTGGACATCTACCAGGACATGGTGCACGCCTTCCACCTGTCGGCGCTGCCAGAGGCACCACCGCAGGTCGCGATCATGTTCCTGGACCGGTTGACGGCGTGGACCACGGCCCTGCCCGGTGCCGGGATTGCCCGGAAGAAGTGACCGCGGTGGCGCGCCGATCTGCTCGTCCTGGACGGCGACCCGAACGTGCCGGCATCCCTCGCCGGAGGGAGCGGGTTCACTCCGGGCAGTGATGAACGGGCGGCAGTTGCCCGGCATCGTGAGGGTATGACTACAGCGACGAAGATACCGGCGGCCTGGGCGGCCGCGCATGCTCCCGCGGCTGGGGTTCCTAGGTGGGCCCGGGTCGCCGCCTACGCCGTCCCGCTTACCGTGCTGCCTTCCAGCGCGTGGCGGATCGCCGCGTGCACCTTCCACGCGCCGATCGTGCGCGGCGATGTCGTCTCCGACGTCACCTCGTCAGGGGTGCCGGGCGTGCCGCTCTGGCTGTACGTGATCCTGCTGTCCATCGTCTCGGAATTGCTCGCGTTCACCGCGATGGGATTGGTTTCCACCTGGGGTGAGGTGTTCCCGCGCTGGATTCCGGTGCTGCGCGGGCGGCGGGTGCCGGCGCTGGCCGCGGTCGTCCCCGCCGCGCTGGGCGCGGCGGTGCTGACGCTGCTGTGGACGTGGACGGCGGTGAGCATGTCGCTGGGACTGCGCATCGACGGCCGGCCGCAGGCCGCGACCGCTCCGGTGAGCTTCGGCGACTGGAAGGGCCTCGTCGCGGTCGCCGCCTACGCTCCGCTGCTGCTGTGGGGACCGCTGCTGGGCGCGGTGACCATAAGCTATTGGAGGCGTCGCCGTCGTGGCTGATGGAGAGTGCTTCGTCCTCACTGCCTTTTCCTCCCCCGGCCCGACGCGCTCGCGACGATCGAGACGGCCTCGCGCCGGGCGGCCGCGGAACTCGACGACATGCTGAGCTTGCTGCGGTACGAGACACGGAGCCCCACGGCGCCCGCGCCCGGCCTGGGCTCCCTGGACGAGCTCCTGACCGCGGCCCGGTCAGCCGGGCTGACCGTGAACTCGACCGTGCCGGGTGACCTATCCCGGCTGCCCTCGCTGGTCAGCGAGGAGGCCTACCGGATCGTGCAGGAGGGCCTGACCAACGCCCTGAAGTACTCGGCGGACCACACGGCGACGTTCGGCCTGTCCCTCGACCGGGAAACCTTCGGCATCCGGCTGAGTAACCCGGCCGGTGTCCGGCGGGCGGCGCGCGCCGGGCGAGGGCTGCGCGGTATCGAGGAACGCGCCGCCGTCCTCGGGGGCACGGCCACGGCGGGCCCGCACGACGGCCGGTGGGTGCTCTCCGTCACGCTGCCCGTTCGGGATGACCGGCCGTGACCCGGATCCGGGTGCTGCTGGCCGACGACGAACCGCTCGTCCGCAGCGGCCTGCGGGCGATCCTGGAGTCCGAACCCGACATGACCGTGGTGGGCGAGGCGGACGACGGGGCGGCGGTCATCGCACAGGCACGGCGGACGCGTCCCGACATCGTGCTGATGGACGTCCGGATGCCGCGTGTCGACGGGATCGCGGCCACCAGGCAACTCGGCCAGTTCGAGGGCGGCGGGCCCGCGGTCATCGTGGTGACCACGTTCGAGAACGACAACTATGTCTACGATGCGCTGCAGGCGGGCGCGCGGGGATTCCTGCTCAAGCGCTCCACCGCGGACGATTTCACCAATGCGATCCGCACGGTCCACAACGGGGAATCCCTGCTCTTCCCGGCCGCCGTCCGCCCTCGCGACCCGACGCGGCGGCCCAGGCCGCGGGCTCGCCGAGGCGAACCTCACCGATCGCGAAGCCGAGGTCCTGCGGCTCATCGCGCAGGGCCGGTCCAACTCGGAGATCGCCGCCGAGCTGTTCCTCGGCGTGGAGACCATCAAGACCCACGTGCGCAACGTGCTGGCCAAGCTCGGTGCCCGGGACCGCGTCCAGGCCGTCATTACGGCCTACGAGAGCGGCTTCATCCGCTGAAGGCGCCGCGTGAGACAGATGCCAAAGGCAGCGGGCCGCGCTCGAGGACCTCGGCAATCCGAGCGAATCGAACGACTCTTTGCGTGTACACAATTTCGCGTACACTACGGGTATGGACGACAGCCAGACCCACCTGAGCGTCCGGGATGCCCGCGCGCACTTCGCCGAGGTCATCACGCGAGCCCAGGACGGAACGCCCACCATCATCACGCGCAACGGGCAGGCTGTGGCCGCCGTCGTCCCCATCGAGGACTTCAACGCTCTGGAAGACGCCATCGACCGCTACTTCGCCAGAGAAGCCGACCGCGACCTAGCAGAGAACCCCGACGCGCCGACTTACAGCATGTCCGAGGTCGTCGCCTCGATCTTCGAGGAAGAGCCGGGCAAGGGCGCCGCGTGAAGTATGCGTTCCGATGGCGGGAACGGGCAGTCAGGCAACTGCGGGCCATTCCCCAGCCGGCCGCACTGACGATCTTGCGAGCACTGACGCCGCTAGGTGACGACCCTCGACGCCTCGATGCCAACGTGAAGAAGCTCGCCGGCTACGAAGACCGTTACCGGCTGCGCGTCGGGGACTACCGGGTCCTCTACGAGGTCATGGACGGGCAGCTCATCATCCTGGTTGTGGGAATAGGGCATCGCCGGGAGATCTACCGGGCGATGCGCTGACCAGGCGGTCCGATCCAGTCAAGGCGCGCTCACCGGCTGCGCGCCGGCACTGGCCGGCCCGTCTTCGCGCAGCTGGCTGCGGAAACAGGGCCGTCAGGATGGGCTGCCGTGCTGTGCGGGCTCGTCGACACGATGCTCGCCAACCGCAAGCTGTTCATCCTCCACCAGCGCAACCAGACAGCCCTCTCCGGCTTGCACATCAAGGGACACGACGGCGACCACGAGGAGATGGAGCAGCAGTTCCGCCGGATCCTGGGTGACCCGGCCATCCCCGCCCGCGACCGGGTCAGGCTGAGCTGCGCCCTCGGGGCGCTCCTGAGCAGCCTGATGACAGTCAGCGACCTCGGAGATCTCAGCATCGAGACCTATGGTGACCTTCTCCGCCAGGCCATCACCGACCTGCTCGAGCCACGGGGGCGACGTTAGCCGGACCCATCGCGCCGACGGAAGATGAGGCGCGTCGATGTGAGCTGGGGCGGGGACGACACTCGTTCGGCGCCCAGATTACGGCGGGGCCGGGGTACGGGCGGAAACGACGGAACGCGCCTCGACCCGCCCAGCTCACCTCGGGGATAAGTTGGCACCGACGGTACCGGAGGAACGCGTGAAGATGTCGTGGGTCACTCTCGACCGGATCTGCCAGGAGAAGGCCGACGGCAAGGAGGATGTCCGCCGCGAGCTCATGCGCACCGGCAAGCCACTGCGGTCCTCGGCCGAACCCCTGAGCGACGATGAGCTGCTGGCGAAGTTGCGGGAGTTCGGCCTGGACGTCGACCGGGACAGGGTGCGTTATGCGTCCCTGGCCCGCCGGGTCGACCAAACCGCTGCCGTGATGGCCGGCCCTGATCCGCGCCTGGCGGTATGCTCCTGCGGTGACCGCGGGAGAGATGCTGCCGGAAATTGCGGTCTGTCGTGAGCTGGCCACAGCGCTGCGCGCTGGTGACGACTCGGCGGCGGCCGGGCTCGCCGCGCGGGCAGGCATCCCCCGGTGGCTGCTGACCCACCTCGAGCTCGGCCCGCGCGGGCGGCTGGATGTGGGCGATGCCGGGGAGGCGCTCGCGTGCATCTCCGGGCTGGCGGCCGGGCGCGCCGTCACCCTGGTGCCCTGGCTGGCCAAGCCGACGGTGATAGACCTGGTGGCGGAGGCGGTAGAGACCGCCGTGGTGCCGGGGACGACGGCCGAACACCCGTGGGCGCAGGGCATCGCGGCGCTGGAGGGTTCGGGGCATCCCGCGCTCCCGATGCTGCTGCGGGCCCGGGCGGAGGAGGGATCGGGCCGGTCCGACCGGGCGCGACAACTGATCGAGTCGTGCCTGCGGGTCGAGGAGGACCTGCTCCCGGCGGTCCGCGACGCCTTGGAGTACGAGCTGTGCGCGGGGAACTGGGCCCGGGCCTCGGAACTGGCCTTGGCGATCGGCTCCGACGATATCGCCGAGCCGTTGCTCCGGCCGCTGGACCGGCTGCGGCAGCCTGCGCGGGGAAGCGAGCGCGCCTCCCGGAACCAGCCGTGCCCGTGCGGGTCAGGCCGCAAGTACAAGGCGTGCTGCCGGGTCAGGGACCTGGAATGCGGCGTACATCCGCTCCCCCACCGCGCCCCGGCGCTGTACGCGATGCTCGCCACCTATGCACGGCGGGGATCGAACCGGATGGTGGCTGACCGGATGGCCGCGTGCGCCATTGGCGCGCCGCACGCCGCCATGCTCGCGCTCGACCTCGCGATCTTCGACGGCGGCGCCGCCCGGCGATTCCTCGCCGCCCGGGGCCACCTGCTGCGCGAGGACGAGCGTGCCCTGCTGGGCGAGTGGCTGGCCGAGCCGGTGGACATGTACGAGGTGAGTTCGGTCAGGCCCGGGTCGGAACTGTCCCTGCGCAGCCTGGTCGGCGGGCCGCAGCGGGTGCCGCAGCGTGACCGGATGTTCTCGCTGTCGGTCCGGCGGCTAGACATCGTGGTCGGCCGGCTGCTGCCGGACGGAGCCCGGCCGGAGGGCGGCGGCCGGCACCTGCAGGCGCTCGGCGGGATGGGCATCCTGCCCCGCGACCTCCGCGAGGCCGCCGAGGGGCTGTTTCCCGGCGGTCCGGTCGCGCCGGGAAGCGTGCCGCTGTTCGGCGAACGGCTGCTGTCGCAGTTCGCCGGGCAGTCGTCGCCGGTCTTCCAGACCGGCGACGGCGACGAGTACCGGTGGTGCGAAACGAGGATCGAGGTTGGTTCCGCTCGGAAGGTCTGGCCTCTCCTGATCCGGCCCTGCCTGGAGCCGCCCAGCCCGCCGATCAGGAACGCGGACGGCTACTACGCCTATCTCAAGTCGCTGCCCGGGCGCTTCTGGACACGCAACACACCGGACGAGATCGAGTACGCCGGCGAGATCCAGCCGGGTCGGCTCACCAACCTCGGGACCATCCGGCGCGGCGTGAAGGGTTTCACGGTGAACGCGAATTCCGTGCGGCGGGCCGCCGACCTGGAGGCTGTCGTGCTGGCGGCGGCTTCGGCCGCGGGCTGCCCGGCCGACGTGACGCGACGCAGCGCCCTGACCGCGGAGGAGCTGGCCAGTACGCCACCCGAAGCCGGGGACGGGCCGGACAGCCGCGAGGCCACGTGCCGGCGGCTCGGCATTGAGGGCGTGTCCTTGCCTGAGCAACGGCGGCTCATCCTGGAGGGGTACTTCCTACCGGTCGAGCACGGCTTGGACGAGGTCGCGCGCGAGATCAACCGCGAACTCGGCTACCTCTCGGTGCTGGAATCCCGCGACAAGGCCGGAATGACCCCCGCCGAGGCGGTTGCCGCCGAGGGCGCTGCGTTGGACCGGGTGCTTGCGATGATCGACGACTGCGAGTGGCGACTCCGCCGTGCGGAAGCCGAAGGCAAGGACACCGGCATGCTGCCGGACGCGGGAGAGCTCCGGCGGCGCCTGGGGATACCTGCGGGCTCACGGCCGTTCCGGCCCCGCTGAATGGTCCAGATCGATGCCTATGACACGGGCCGTGCGATCCAGGTCGACGTCGCAGGCAAGCGGCGCCGCCTCGTGCTTGAAGCCGCCCCTGCTGCGGTACGTCCCCGCCGGATCGGCCGAACGGTCCGGTTCGGCAGGGGCCTGCCGCTCCGGCCAGCGTCTCTGGTGGTCTGCCCACATCTGCGTGAAACCTCGGGACCTCGGCCATCCTCAGGTCCACGGACCTACGGTCCTCCATTACGGGACTTACTGTGATCGAAGGATCATCTTAGGTGATATTGGCTGGCCAGCCGTCGGATAAAACGAACGACTTCATTACATCGCAATTCGTCGGTCCAGCGCGGCGTCCCGGCCGGGACGGGTTCGGCCGCAGCCGCATCAGATCCGACAGGCGGGGCCGCAAACCCCAGTTCAGTATCTTCTCGGCGTTTCCGCGGAAACACCTTGTGCACAACTTCACAAGCCGCTTCCGCGGAAACGCGATACCTAACGCCTTCAGGGTGAGCCCGCCCCTTCACTCTGGGCGGAGGAACGGTGCCTCGTTACGCTCAGCGGCCAGAGCGTTCGCCTCCTCGTCAACGAGTGCCGCGGCCTCGGCGCGCTCGGGTCTCGTGCCTGCGGACGCGTACGCTACCCTGGTACCAGATTCTGGGTAGAAGGGTAGATCATGAGCCTTAATATCAAGAGCGCCGAAACCCATCAGCTCGTCCAGGAACTCGCTGCGCTGACCGGTGAATCGCAGACGATGGCGGTGACAGTCGCGGTTCGTGAGCGCCTCGAGAGGGTGCGGCATCTGCATGAGGCCGGGCTGGCTGACCGACTGCTGGCCATCGGCAGGGACACCGCGCCCCGGCTTCGTGAACCGTTCCGTACCGCGGATCACGGCGACCTGCTCTACGACGAGCGGGGGCTTCCCGCGTGATCATCGACACATCCGCGCTCATCGCAATCCTTCGTGCCGAAGATGATGCCAGTGACATGGCTCTTGCCATCGAGAGAGCACCGGCCCGGAGGATCTCCGCCGCCAACTACCTGGAGACCGCGGTCGTCATCGACGCGAGCCGCGACCCCATCGCCAGCCGGCGCTTCGATGAGCTAGTCGATGTCGCGGAACTGCGTGTCGAACCGGTGACACACGACCAGGCTCGTATCGCCCGGGACGCCTATCGCGATTTCGGGAAGGGCAGCGGTCACAAGGCCGGCCTGAACTTCGGAGACTGCTTCGCGTATGCCCTGGCGAAGTCCACCGGAGAAGCGCTGCTGTTCAAGGGAAACGACTTCAGCCATACCGACATCACGCCTGCACTACCCACCTCTGAGGTGAGGCCGGAGTGACCAGGAGCCGCGGCGCGCTAACAGGCGGCCGTACGCCCACAGCACCCAAGAATACTTCTGGTAGGATAAAGATCATGAGTGAGCCTACCGGAAAGTACTCAATTACCATGCCACGCGATATCGCGGAAGCGGCCCGCGTCCGTAGCGGTCCGTCGGGCTTGTCAAGCTACGTCGCTGCGGCTGTCGCCCGGCAGATTGAGCGGGACAACCTGAACGAGCTGATCGCCGTGGCGGAGGCCGAGCACGGTCCGGTCACTGAGGAAGAGGTGCGCGCCCGGCGTGAAGAACTGCGGCAGGCGCGCACCGAGCAAGGCCACCCCAGGTCACGGCCCGCGTGAGCCGGGCTTCCGCCACTCCGGCGGGCACGCTTGTGCTGGACAGTGAAGGACTGGCGAAGGCGGTTCTGCGAGCGCGGGAGGTCACCCAGTGGCTGGCACTGGCACTGGCCGACGATCTGCGGGTGATCACTAGTGCCGCCACCGTGGTGGAAGTGGCGCATCCGCGGCTCAACCGGCCGGCGCTGGAGTGGACGCTGTCCCGCGTCGTCGTGGAACCAGTTACCGAACCGATCGCTCGCCGCGCAACGGCCATTCTCGCCGAAGCTGGCCTGCACGGTCACCGGCATGCGATCGATGCGATGCTCAGCGCGACAGCCTTGGCCGCGCCTGGCCCGGTGACCGTCCTCACGTCGGACCCCGAAGACATCGCCACCCTGTGCGGCCGGAATGTGACCATCATCAAGGTCTTACGTGACGGGCCTGGCGCGAAGCGAGCGGGACGAGCTGGCCAGCTGCAACGAGGCCGGCTGGGATACCCTGTCCGCGACTATGGCAGGCGTTCGCTGAGCGGGGCGGTGAGGCCGAGTTCGGTGCGCAGCCATTCGGTATCGATCGGTCGTTCGCCGCGCGCGGCGGCGAGCCCTGCCTGGTATTCGAGCTGGCGCAGCAGGCTCTCCAGCCGGAGTGCCTCTGCCGTGTTGCCCTCGGCGGCGCTCGCTGCGGCGTGCCGCGGGGAATGGAAGTCCAGCACGGCCACGGACTGTTCCAGCCAAGCTTTCTCCCATTCCCGTGCCGAGGAGGCGCCATCGGGCATTGGGCCCCAGGCGAAGTTCAGCGACGGCTCGGACTGCGCCTGCGGCCTGCAGAGTAGCTGGTGCAGATCACCCACGGCATTCTCCTAAGTCAAATTCTCCCAAGTCAAAGGCAGCGGGCCGCGCTCGAGGACCTCGGCGAGACGCCGGGCGGTAGCGGCGAGAGCAGCCTGGTTCCCGGTCCACACGTTCCATCCCAGGTGGGTGAAGCCGATGTGCAGCTCGTAGCAGTGGTGGCGGGCTGCAGCGTCGAGGAGAGCGGCGGGCTCGGCCCGCACGCTCGGGGCCCGGAGCAGCCCGGACAGCGGATCGGCGGCGGCGATCCCGGGGTGGAACGGCGCCCAGAAGCTGCACCAGGCGGCATCGAAGAGGAAGTCGCCGCGCACCGAGCACTTCCAGGAGAGCACCGCTTCGACCCGGCGAGCGTCCGGACTCACCAGCACGTTGCCGTGCAGGAGATCGCCGTGTACCAGGTCCCGGCGCTCCGGGCAGGCCTCCACCAGGGTCCGCACCCGCTCGGTGACCGCCGCAGAAAGGGCGGCCAGCTCCCGGTCGCCAGCCAGGGCGGTGCTCCATCCGTGGACTAGTTTCCCTGGGTCGTCGGCCAGGCCAGCGAGGAGGAACTCCCGCCAGCTCCCGGCGGACGCGCCCGCCTGGTGCCAGACGACCGGGGCATCCGGGTCCGCCGGCACGCGGTAAAGGGCGACGAGCAGGCGGGTGAGGGCAGAGGCGATGGCACCAGCCTGCTCCACCGGGGTGTCCTCCAGGAACCGCCCGTGGTGACGCACCGAGATGGCATAGGCCCGTCCGGACGGGGTCGAGCCCACCTCCCTGACCTCCGGCACGGGCAGGTCCGGGCTCGCGAAGGCCATGGCCATCCGATCGGCCTCGTACCAGGACATCTCCGGTCCGAAGCGGACCACCAGCTCTTCGCCGCCCGCTCGGTAGGCCCACGCCGATGACCACGCCCCGCCAGAAAGCGCCTCCAGGCCCTCAGGGGTGCCCGGCTGTCCGCCGAGGAACGCGACGACATCTTCCCGGCTCAGCTGCTCGGCGCTCACCACACCAGTATCAAGCTAGTCAGCACGGCGGCCAGCGCCCTTAGCCGTTGCGGCCGGGCGACCTTAAGGTTAGCCGGAGAGGTGCTCGCGATATCCGGGACAGGAGCAAGCAGCGATGGCCGACGAGACCGAGTTCGCGATGGGGGCCACGGCGAGTTGCGTGGACGGACCGGGCGGAAAGGTGTGCCGCGTGATCATCGATCCGGCCACCGAGACGGTGACGCACCTGGTCATCGAGCCGAAGCACTGGCTGGGGGTGGGCAGGCTCGTCCCGCTCCACCTGGTCGACACCACGGCGGGCGACATCAGGCTGCGCTGCACCGTGGAAGAGTTCGGCAGGCTGGAGGCTGCCCAGGAGACGGAGCTGATCGATGACGTTACTGGCGGCCTGGGCCTCGGCGGCCTGAACGCGCCGCTGGGCGTCACATCGCCGGTGCAGACTTATCTCCGGGACGTTGTCCCGCTGGGTGAGGCAGACGTGCAGCGCGGTGATCCCGTCCATGCCCTCGACGGGGAGATCGGGCGGGTCCAGGGCCTCCTGGTCGACCCGGACGACCACCGGGTGACCCACGTGCTGCTCCAGGAGGGGCATCTGTGGGGGCGCAAGGAGGTCTCTATCCCGGTCAGCGCGGTGACCGGTGTCGAGAACGGGATCCGGCTCAGCCTGACCAAGAGGCAGGTAGAAGACCTGCCGCCAGCCGATTGAGCGGGCGCCGATATCACTGTCGGCCGGGCCCAGCGAGATCGTCCGGGTAGGTCACCTGAACCTCGGTGATCGTGGGCGGGAAGTCGCGCTTGTTGTTGGTGATGAACCGGTCGGCGCCCATACCCACCGCGGTGGCCAGGTGGGTGGCGTCCGCGGCCTTGAGCCGGTACCGGCTGGACAGGGCGGTCGCGAGCTCGGCGGTGGCCCGGTCTACCGGACGCAGGTCCAGCCTGGCCAGCAGCGCGGCGAGGATGCGGACCTCGTCGGTAGCGTCGTCGCGCAGCGGCTTGGCGAGGACCTCCGGGAGCAGCAGGACCGAGCCGATGCCCGCCACTGTCGCCGGAGCTGCGGACCGGAACAGGCCCGCTACCTGCTCGCCCAGCGGATGACCAGGCACGGCGGCGTAAATGAGCACGTCGGCGTCGAATGCGTCCATTACCGGGCGTCTCGGCCGGCCCTGATCCCAGCGATCAACTCCTCGGCGCGCTGCGCGGTCAGCCCCGGGCCTTCCGGCAGTGGCTCTGACGCCGCCTGGGTGAGCAGCTCATGGATCCGCCCCGCGTCCTCCAGTGCGGCATCCGCCCGGCGGCCGCGCAGCGCATCGGGACGGACCAAGACAGCCACCGTACGGCCGTGCCGGGTGATCGTGATTTCCTCACCCTCCTCGACGCGGGACAGCAGTTCGGGGAGTGCGGCCCTGGCCTCCGAGACGGTCATCGATGTCATGACAGGAATTGTACATCGTTGTACACGAAAGTACGATCGTCAGCCAGCCTAGCCGGCCGGAGTCTTGCGTGGCTTTCCCTGGGCCGTTCGGTAATAGAGGTCAGGGTGCAACCTGATCACGGCGGGTTGGGTCATAGTGGTGCTGAGAAAGCGAGGCGGGCCCGATGATGTCATGGCGCGGGAAGGCGGCGCTTGTCGCTCTTGCGGTTGCGGTGGCCGGGTGCGGGTTCTGCGGCCAGACAACCGTATCGGGCAGGCAAGCCCAGCCGCCCTCATGATCATCAACGAGGCACGCCATGGCTGACCGGGCGGGTCTCCTGGGTGACAGCTTCACCGGGGCGGACGCCTGGCCACCGCCTGGAGCACCGATTCGGCTTCGGCGTGGGCGAGGACGAGGTCGGCGGGCTGGGCGACTTCTCGTTCGGTGTCGGCGACGATGATCCGGGCCTGCTCTTCGATGGCCGCGCGCCGCTCGGGATCGTCTCCGGCGACGGCGGCGCAGTTGCCGAGCAGCCGCAGCAGCGCGTGCGCGATGGTCGGCTCGCTGGCCCCGTAGCGGCGGATGAGCCCGCACATCACCGCGAGGTAGTCGCCGAACCGCCGGCCCGGGACGATCACCACGCCCTGGCCGTCGCGGGCGACGTGGGTGCCCAGCGGCCGCCGGGCCAGCGCGCAGAAGATCACCGACAGGTGATCGACGGCCTGGACCGCGGTGTAGGGGTCGTTGACCGCCGGGGACAGCGCCTTGCACGCCACGTCGACGAGCTGCCGGATCCCGAACGCGGCGTCCTGCTCCAGGGTCCGCTCGAACCCGATCCGGACCCCGCTGTCCAGGACCCGGGCGAAGGCCGCCGGATCGGGGGCGGGCTCCTCCGGAGAGGCCCGCCAGATCCAGGCCAGCGTCGTCCCGGCCACCACGTGCTCGCCGACCCTGGGCCGCAGGCGCAGGCAGACGCCGTGCCGGACGGTGCACGGCAGCAGCGCCGCGGGCCGCACCGTCTGCACGTACCCCGAGCGCCGGGACACGACCGGCACGGCCCAGGCCGGCGCCTCGGGCGCCTCCTGGCCGCCGGTGAGCAGCCCGTGCGCGATCACCGCCAGGGTGTTGCACTGCACCGTGTCCATGATCGCGTCGACCTGGATCGAGTGCAGCAGGTGGTCGGCGAAGAACACCAGCAGCCCCAGGCTGGCGAACAGCAGCACGAGCGCGCCGCTGACCGCGAGCCGGGGAAATGACGCGGTGCGGTCGCCGCCGGAGACGCCGACTGTGTACAGTCCGGCCGCGCTGTAGGCGAAGGTCGCGACGAACGCGCTGAGCACGACCTGGTTCGGCCGGTCCCGCAGGAAGTTGCGCAGCAGCCGGGGCGAGAACTGGGTCGAGGACAGCTGCAGCGCCACCACCGCCAGGCCGAGCAGCAGCGCGATGACGGTGATCATCGTCCCGGTGATCCCGAGCAGCAGCGTCCGCGCGTCATCCGGGGTTCCCTGGAACGCCAGCGGCGACCGCGGCCCGACGCTGACCGACGACAGCACCGCCCCCACGGCCAGCGCGACCAGCACCGATAGCGTGGGAAGCACCCACAGCGCCCCGCGCACATATTCCCGCAGCGCGCCACGACCCACCATGCCCACCTCCACGATCCGGCTCTGGCCGGGCCGGCCGCCGAGCGGACCCGTTTCCGCGCCGGCCAGCACTAGCCACAGCCTGGCACCTTGGCTGCCGGCCCGGCGAGATAGCCCGGCGCAAATGCGTGCAGATAGCTGATTGACTCTTGGCTCCGGCCGGTCTTGAATCAACGCCTAGGGAGTAGGTGCCGTGGCGAGGGGGCTGTGGCTAGACGGGTAGAAGGGAATTGTGATGCGCTACCGAGTGGGCAGTGTTCGGCGACTGATCGGCATCGGGCTGGCCGGGACGGCGATGGTGGCGGCGGCGAGCTTGATGCCGGCGCTTCCTGCCTCGGCCGCGCCAGTCACCGGGCCGGCTGCCAACGGTACCTATCTCGCTCTAGGGGACTCGGTGGCGTTCGGCTATGTGCCGCCGCAAGCGGTGCCGGCGCCGAACTATTCTGACCCCCGCTCCTTCGTCGGCTACCCGGAGGACGTGGCCCGGGCGCTGCGCATCCGGGTGGCGAATGCCTCCTGCCCCGGCGAGACCACGGCCAGTTTCCTCGTGCCTGGAGCGCAAAGCAACGGCTGCGAGAACAGTCCGGGCTCATCCGTCGGCTACCGCACCGAGTTTCCGTTGCACGTGCAGTACCGGGGCACCCAGATGCAGTACGCCCTCAGGTACCTGGCCGTGCATCGTCACACCCGGCTGGTGACGATCAACATCGGCGCCAACGACGTGTTCCTCTGCCAGGAATCGACGGCAGACGCCTGCGCGAGCACGGCCGAGGTGCAGGCCGTGCTGCAGGAGATCCAGGCGAACCTGACGACCATCTACACCAAGATCCGTGACGTGGCCCACTACCATGGCCGTCTGGTCGCGCTGACCTACTACTCGCTCAGCTACAGCGATCCGGCCCAGGTGGCCGGCACTGAGGCACTCAACTCGGCGATCGCGTCGGTCACGGAGAAATTCGGCGGGAAGGTCGCCGACGGCTTCGCCGCCTTCCAAGGGCCGTCCGCGGCCTTCGGCGGCTCCCCGTGCGCGGCGGGACTGCTGATCAAGCTGCCCGACGGGACCTGCAACATCCACCCCTCCCCCGCCGGGCACCTGTTGCTGGCCAAGGCGATCGAGGCCGTTGCCGGAATCCGCGCACCGAGGTAGCCAGCCTGGTGGTGGTGGCAGCCGTTCCCGGTGACCTAGGACTCCCCCGGCGACCGGCGGTGCGCGGGCCGTGTCCTTGCGGGAGCGGGAAGAAGTGCTGCGGTTCCCCGTTGATCCGGTGAAGGATCAGCTCCCGGACAGCCCGCCTACGTCAGCCTCGCGAGGTCAGAGCCACGGGATCGTTCGCGGGCCGGTGGCCCTGGCCCGCAGGGCGGCGAGGGCGGTCGCCTGGCCGGCGCCGGTGAGCCCGTAGCTGCGGTCGCGCCAGTCGCCGCCGACAGCCAGCAGGCCAAGGGCCCGGCACAGGTTGCTCGTTCCATGGATGGCCCAGCCGATGTCATGTTCGTCCGGTGGCTCACCGGTCCGGCTGTCCTGGAAGCCCTCTTCGGCGACCGCCTGCGCCACGGTCGCCTTGATCTGGGTGTCGGGTACCGAGGCCGCGCCCAGGAGCAGGGCGAGGAACAGCTCGCCGGCGAACACGGCGAAGCGGTCGTCGCCGAGCAGGCCGGCGGCGACGGTGCGCCACAGGCTGTCGGGGTCGGCGAGAAGGCGACGGCCCTTGGCGGTCAGCGTGAGCATGCGGCCCGACCGGCGGGCCAGGCCTAGATCCTGGGCGAAGTGGCGCAGCTGGTGCAGGTCGAACAGGTCGTCCTCGGTCCGCGGCGGACGGGGGAAGTCCCACCCGAACCGGTCGGCGCTCTGCTGGACGAACTTCTGGTTGAGGTTGCCGGTCTGGGTGAGGGCGATGCCGCCGTCCAGCTGGCCCAGCAGCCAGCGCAAGGGGGGAACCGGATCGGCAGCTGTGGCGGCCGGGAGTTCGGCGGGCTGGAGCAGCCGGCTGGCGATCGCCGCCAGCATCCGGCGGCGGGTTTCACTGCGCCGCGCGTTGACCCAGGTCTCGGCGCGCTCGGTGAGGATCACCTGGGCTAGCGTCTGCCCGAGCAGTCCGACCTGCGGGACATTGAGATGGGCTCGCACGAGTTCCTTCTGGCGGGCCCTCCACCCCGGCCGTCCCGGGACCAGGTCGCCGCTGGCGACGGCGAGCTCAAGGAAATCGGCGGTTGACGAACGCGCGGACGCCTCCTGCAGGCCCATCACCGCGCCCCATTCGAACTCCGGCAGGTCGGGCGGGATGATGCCGGAGGCGGCGGCGGCCCGGCGGAAGGCGGCCTTGCCGCGTGCAGTGCTGACCTCATAGGCGCTGAGGATCTCGCGCGTCGTCCCTGACCGGCAGATGGCGGCGTACCGGGGCAGCTGCAGCAGGTCCAGTGCCTCGGCCAGCGCCACGGCCACCCGCAGCTTCTCGTCGAGCTCGACGAACCATTTCACCGGCAGCTCGTACCAGCAGAAGCCCTGGATACGCTCCTGGGTTATGGACGCCCGGCCCTGTTCCCCGGCGATCCACTCCAGCGCGGCCCGTGCGTCCTCGGCGGCGGCCCGGTCCTGCTCGGCCAGTTTCGCCAGAGCCGCCGAGATCTCCTGATCCTCATCCTCGGCCATCACACCTCCGTCGCCCTCCGCCACGCTATCCTGACGTGCCACGGCATGCCTGCTCGTCACGGCCGGCCGCTTCCTTCAGCTGGCCGGCTGTTGCGCCTTTGATCTGGCGGCGCGCCGGAATAGTTTGGTGTCGGTGTGAACGGGATAGTGTTTGCGGCGGTCGTGCTGGCCACCAGCATCGTGCTGGTGGCGGTCCTGGCGTGGGTATCGAGGCGGCTGCTCGGGCTGCCGGTCGGAGCGCTGCGGGCGCTGATCGCGGGCCTGGTCGGGTTCGTCGCCGCGCTGATCGTGGGCAGGGCGCTCCGGGCGACCCAGTCGGGGCATCTGGTCGCGTTCTTCAGCGTCGCGCTTGGCATCCCGCTGATCGTCGCGATGATCTTCATCGTGGCGGCGGAGGCGCTGGTACCGACCGGGGCCGCGCCGCAGCCAGTGGAGCTCGTCCTGCGCGCACGGCGCTCGATCACGCGCTCGCGGCGCTACGCGCAGATCAGCCGGATCCTGGTGCGGCACGGGCTAGGCCCCTACCTGCAGGGGCGGCCGCTGCGCGGCTGGGAGACGGCTGAGGGGCGGGCGGCGATCGCGATGTCGCTGCGGCGTGCGCTGGAAGAGGGCGGGGTTACCTTCGTCAAGTTCGGCCAGCTGCTGTCCACTCGCCGTGACCTGCTCCCCGAGGAGTTCACCGACGAGCTTTCCCGGCTCCAGGATCAGGCCGAACCGGCACCTTGGGAGGAGGTGGAGGAACTGATAAGCCGGTCGCTCGGGGCGCCGGCGACGGAGGTGTTCGCGGAGCTGCAGCCGAAACCGGCCGCGGCCGCGTCGATCGCCCAGGTGCACAAGGCCTGGCTGCGGCGCGAACCCGGCCCGGACGTCACGGTGGCGGTGAAGGTCCAGCGGCCCGGGATCCGCGCCACCGTCGAACAGGACCTGGACATCCTGCTGAGGCTGGCGGCCAGGCTCGAGGATCACGCCCGCTGGGCGCGCGCGATGGGTGCGGTCGGCGTGGCCCGCGGGTTCGGCGCCGCCATCCGGGAAGAACTCGACTTCCGCGTGGAGGCACGGAACATGGCCGCCATGGCCGCCACCTGGAAAACGCAGCAGCGCGTCGTGGGGCGGCGCGTCCCGGTGGTGATTCCGGCCGTACACGAGGAGCTGTGCACCGAGCATGTGCTCATCATCGAGTGGCTGGACGGGGTCAACCTGCGCGTGGCGGGACCGCTGATCGAGGACAAGGGGCTTGACCGGGCCGCCCTGGCCCGGGCGCTGCTGCGCAGCATGGTGTACCAGATCACGGAGGGTGGCGTGTTCCACGCCGACCCGCATCCGGGCAACGTCCTGCTGCTCACTGACGGGCGCCTCGCCCTGCTTGATTTCGGCTCGGTCGGCCGCCTGGACGCCCAGCAGCGCGCCGCGCTGCTGGGCCTGCTGTCCGCGGTCGGCCGCGGTGACCCGGCCGCGCTCCACGACGCGCTGCTGGAACTGGTCACGCGCCCGGACGACATCGACGAGCAGCAGCTGGAGCGGGCGCTCGGCCGGTTCATGGCCCGCCACCTCGCGGGCGGGGCCGCCACCGCCGAGATGTTCACCGACCTGTTCCGCCTGGCTTACCGCTTCGAGCTGTCCATCCCGCCCGAGGTCGCCACCGTCCTGCGCGCCCTCGGCACCCTGGAAGGCACCCTCAGCCTGCTAACGCCGACGATCAACATAGTCGGCGAAGCGCGCGCGTACGCGGCGGACCGCATAGCCGCGCAGGTGTCTCCGGGAGCCGTGCAGAAGACCGCCACCGACGAACTGGCCGCGCTGCTCCCCGTGCTGCGCCGGCTGCCCCGCCGGTTCGATCGCGTCACCGGCGCGCTGGAACAAGGCAGGCTCAGCGTCAACGTGCGGCAGTTCGCTGACGAACGTGACCGCCGGATGATCACTGGCCTGTTCAATCAGTTCCTGATGGCGTTCCTCGGCGTCGGTTCCGGCATCGTCGCCGCCATGCTGCTCGGCACGTCCGGCGGCCCCAAGATCACTCCCAGCCTCAGCCTCTACCAGTTCATCGGCTATAACCTGCTCATCGTCGCCGCCATCCTCGTACTGCGAGTGCTCTTCACGATCCTCAGGAGCCGGTAGGGCGGTGGCATCTACCGCGCTCATCTGGCGTGGTCAGGGCTCGCGACGTTGTCATCGATCCATTCAGCGGCAGCCAGCGTGTCTGGGTGATCCGGG
Organism: uncultured Actinomycetes bacterium; assembly: GCA_963722275.1. Lineage (GTDB taxonomy): Bacteria > Actinomycetota > Actinomycetes > Streptosporangiales > Streptosporangiaceae > Palsa-504. The sequence continues at coordinate 36,397 of CAVRMX010000037.1, forward strand.
CCTAGCCTTCGCCGCAGGTGGGGCAGCATATCCCGGAACTCGTCCTCGGCTCCGGCATGATCGCCCCGCGCCGCCATCTCGCGGGCAATGCTAAACCAGAGGATCAGCGTGACCGGATGATCCGGGCCCAGCTTCCGCTCCAGGTGGGGCAGCACATCCCGGAACTCGTCCTCCGCCCCCGCGTGGTCGCCGCGGGCGGCCATCTCCTGGGCGATGCCGAACCCGGGTGGCCGCGTGTTCATCGATCCGGCCACCGAGACGGTGACGCACCTGGTCATCGAGCCGAAGCACTGGCTGGGGGTGGGCAGGCTCGTCCCGCTCCACCTGGTCGACACCACGGCGGGCGACATCAGGCTGCGCTGCACCGTGGAAGAGTTCGGCAGGCTGGAGCCTGCCCAGGAGACGAAGGTGATCGATGACGTTACTGGCGGCCTGGGGCTCGGCGGCCCGAACGCGCCGATGGGCGTCACATCGCCGGTGCAGGCCATTGTCCAGGACGGGCGGCCCGGCGGCCGGGGCCGGCGTTTCCGCGGAGACGCCTTGTGCACAATTTCACAAGCCGCTGCCGTTGCCTAAGGTCGGCGGCTCCCCGTGCGCGGCGGGACTGCTGATCAAGCTGCCCGACGGGACCTGCAACATCCACCCCTCCCCCGCCGGGCACCTGTTGCTGGCCAAGGCCATCGAGGACGTTGCCGGCGTCCGCGCACCGAAGTAACCAGCACAGCGTGACAGCGCGATGACGCCGGTACCCGGCAGTATCTGCCGGGTACCGGCGTCTCAGTGTGCTGGGGCGGGCAGCGTGATTACTTGCTGTCTGCCTCGACCAGGCGCTCGATAAGCTCGTCGACGTTGCCCGTCTTGGGCAGGTCGCGCTTGTCCAGCTGGTCGCTCAGCTCGGCCTTGGTCAGGCCTTCGTAGCGCTCGCGGGCCTTGTCATGGGCGTGCTTGGCCTGCTCACGCTCGGCCTTGCGAGCCTCGCGGGCCAGCTCCTTCTCGGCCTGTTCGGCCAGGTCGGCCTGCTCGCGGGCGGCCTGCTCGGCCTTGCCGGCCTGCTCGTGCACGAAGTCGCGAGCCGACCCGGCCTGCTCGCGGACGAGACCGCCGACGGACTCGGCCTGCTCGCGGACGGCGCCGGACAGCGTGCCCGCCGCCTCCGCCCACTTGATGGTGAGGTCACGGTTGATGTCGACCATCTGCTGCACGAACTCGAAGTAGCGCTCGACCATCTGGACCAGGTCGACCTGCGGCAAGCCCGCAGGCATGTAGTCAGTCAGCTTTTGCGAACCTTGCGTCCAGAAGTCGGCGATCTTCTCGACCGTACTGGCCGACTGGCTCGCCGCGGCGCGGTAGCGCTCGGTGGTGCTAGTCATATAGGTACTCCCTCGTGGGGCCCGAATTCAGTGGCTCCGAAGACGTTATGCTAACTATATCAAGCAATGCTTGATATGTCAAGCATTCTTGGTTAGCGTGGCGGCCCGGGACCGCGTCCAGCGCCATCCTCTTCCCACCCGTGGGCCGCCATCATCGAGTACCTCCTACATGCCGGGCTAAACCCACTTATCGTGATCAATCAGGCGCACTCGTGTGATCAGGTCCCGTGGGCGTCCTGACCGTCCGGGCTCGCTGCCGGCGCTGGGGGACGGGCCAGGATCGTTCGGGATAATGGTCTTGATCTTTGAATGCTCGACTGGGCCCGGCCGTCAGTTGGCGAGGACCTGGCGCAAGGTGGCGGCGAAGGCGTCCGGCTCGCCCATGCCGCCGTATTCGCCGCCGAGGAATCCGTCGTGGCCGCCGGGAAAGGTGACGGGCTCCGTTCCGAGCCGTTCGGCCACCGCTACGGCCGCCCGGCCGGCCATGGCCTGGCTGGACTGCGCTCCGACGGCCATGACGATGCGGGTCGATGCCGCCTGGAGCGCGTCGAAGTCGTGCCGGTAGCCAGGGCACGACGGCATGTTCAGGCAGAGGACCGCGTCGTCGCGGGAGCCGTCGTCCACGGTCGGCAACCCGAAAGTGGCCGGATCGGGATCCGGCTGGTCAGCGAACCCGGCCGGGATCGGGCCCTGGTAACTGACGAGCGCGATGAACTTCGCCATTGCCGGGCCAAAGCCGGCGCGCAGGTAGGTTTCCCTGATGCCCTCGCACGCGGCCATAGCCTGCTCGCGGTCCGGCAGCTCCTGGGCGGCTGGCGGCTCGTGCGCTACCAGGATGCGGACCTGCTCCGGGTGCCTGGCCACCAGGGCGAGCGCGTTGACGGCGCCGCCGCTGCTGGCGAAGATGTCCACCGGCCCGGCGCCCAGCGCATCGATCAGCCGGTGCAGATCATCGGCCTGCTCCTCGACCGTGGTCTCCGAGGCGCCGTCGGTACGCTTGCTGCGCCCCGCTCCGCGGGGATCGTAGGTCACGACCGTGCGGTCGGTGAAATGACCGGCCTGGGTGACGAATCCCTCGGCGCCCATGGGCGAGCCGATAAGAAGCAGGACCGGCTGGGTACTGGCGTCATTGCTCCGGACGTCGTAGTGCAGCACGGCGCCCGGCGCGTCCAGGGCGTGGGTCTCTGGCTCGGTCATGACCGTCTCCTTCCGAGAGTTCTCGTCTTGCTGACTCATCACGACGGCAAGACTCATCGGAGGATGGCGTCCAGAAGATCAGCCCGAGCTGGCGGCGCGGGTGACGGCTCAGGCGCTGGCTTCGACGATCTCGAACCTGTTCCCGTCCAGGTCCTTGAACTCGAACATGGGCGGGACACCCGGCCACCGGAGCAGGTCCCCGACCTCGATGCCCCGCTGCCGCATGGCGGCGTGCTCGGTTTCGGCGTCGGGAACCAGGAACCGGATGCCGGTGTCGGCCCCGGTGTCAGGCCTGGCGATCAGCGCGACCGAGGTAGACGCGCCGGGGGCCGCGACCGTGACCCAGCGGAAGCTCTCTCCCATCCGCGCGTCGAGCCGCTTCTCGAAGCCGAGCGTGCCGGTGAAGAACTCCACCGCCTTGTCCTGGTCGCTGACCGGGATTCCCACGGTGCCGATGTCGGTGATGGTGGTCTGGGACATGACGATCTCCTTGAGTAGATGGAAGCGGTTACTGCTGCTGCTGGTACATGAGCGAGCCGGGAGTGGTCAGCGTCTGCCCGGTTTCGAGCCACGTCTTCAGGCCGGACAAGATCATCGGCCATCCGCCGTAGAGCTCGGCCGGCGCGTCCGGCGGCAGCTGATCGTGGACCACCGTCAGGCGGCACGAGTCGCCGACCGGCTCGATCTCCCAGGTCACCCGGGACGTGCCGGCCTGCTCGGCGTCGGGACCCCACAGCGCGCGCATCGTCTGCACGAGCCGGTTCGGCCGTTCGACGGCCAGGTTCTCCCCCTCGATCAGCGGCCGCTCCGCGGCCGGATGACCGAGCCGGTAAGGCGAGCCCACGGTCCAGTCCGACTCGACCGCCGCGCCGAACTGGTACTTCGCCCTGATCGCCGGGTCGGTGATCGCCTCCCACAGCCGCTCGGGCGTGGTGCGGATGTAGATCTCGAAGACCTTCTCCATCTGATCCTCCAGCTCGTGCTTCAGGCCGACGAGCCCGGCAGCCCACGGCTCGGTGTACTTGCTGACCCACCGGTCGTGGACCAGGCGGATCGGGACCGGGTTGAGGTAGTGCAGCTTCTCGCGGCCCCGCCGCCTGGTCACGATGAGCCCGGCGTCCTCCAGGATCTTCAGGTGCTTCGCCACGGCGATGCGCGTCATGTCGTGCCGCGCCGTGAGGGACACGAGCGTCTGACCATCGCGGGCGAACAGCTCATCAAGCAGCGCCCGCCTGGTCGGGTCGGCCAGTGCCCTGAACACGAGATCCACGTCATCCACAATAGGAAACCATTTAGTTTCCTGTCAAGTCCGCAGGGCTGCTGAGCACTTATATACGTGTAACACGTATATAGTCTCATCATGAGCGAGCAGCCTCTGCGGGAACCCGCGTTCCTGGTCCTGACCGCGCTGGCGGGCGGCCCGATGCACGGGTACGCCCTGGTGGAAGACGTACTCCGGCTGTCCGACGGGCAGGTCAGGCTGCATACCGGCACGCTGTACGGGGTGCTGGACCGGCTGCGCGAGTCCGGCCTGATCGTCGTCGACCGCGAGGAGATCGTGGAGTCCCGGCTGCGCCGCTACTACGCGCTGACCGACGCGGGCATCGCACGACTGGCCGCCGAGACCGAACGGATGCGGCGCAACGTCAGCGCGGCGGCGAGCCGGCTCCGGCGGCTGCGGCCCGCGGAGGGGGCGATATGAGGCGCCGCCGGGATACGCCGCGCACCGGCGGGGGCGCGCGGCGCGAGCGCGGCGGCGGAGGCGCTGGAGCGCAGGTACCGGCGGCTGCTCGCCTGGTATCCGGCGGGCTACCGCGCCGCCAACGCGGACGACATGCTCGGCGTCGCGCTGGCGAGGTCCGCGTCCGGCCAGCGCTGGCCCGAGCCGGGCGAGGCGGTCAACCTGATCGTGTCCGGTGCCGGCGAGCGGCTCGCCGGGATGCTGCGGCAGCCGGACCACCGGGACACCGCCGCCGTGCTGGCCATCGCCGGGCCCCTCCTGCTGGCGGCGGGCGCCGTGCGAACCATGGCGAGCCCGTTCCTGTTCAGGCCGGCCATGCCGGCCCTCGTCGAGCCGCAGCAGAAGCTGATGACCGCCGTCGTCTTTGCCGCCTGGTGGACGCTGGTCGCGCTGGCGGGGATGCTGCGCTGGCGGCGGGTCGCCGCGACCGGGGCCTGCCTGGGCCTGGCCGGGCAGGTGGTCATGCTGGCGCTCGCCGTTTCCGTTAACGATGGCCCGCTCATGGTGGCCTACTGGCAGGCCGCCGTGGCCCTGGTGACCGCCGCATCGGCACTGGGCAGCCTGCGGAGCCAGGGCCGCCCGCTGCCGTGGCGGGCGGTGACGGCACTCGCGGCGGCCGCCGCGATACTGGCCGGGTGGCCCGCCGTGGAGGTGGCGTTCGTGACGTACACCCCGGTCACGGCCAACTCCGGCACGATATCGGACCCGCTGGCGGGCATCGGGGGATGGCTGGGAGACGGGCTCTTCGCCGCCACCCTGATCCTGATGCTGGCCGCGATCGCCGCACTCCGGCCCGCGGTGCGCCGGCGGGCCGCCGTCCTCTTGCTGCCGGCCTTCGCGACCACGGCGCTGGCCTGCTGGGGGTTCCGGGGTTTCCTCCCGGCCGGGACGCCGTTCGGCCCGCTCGTGCTGAGCCCGCTGCAGTGGCAAACTCTGGTGCTGGTCCCAGTCATCGGCGTGGTCACCTGCTTCATCGGCCTGCGGCTCTACGAACGCCTGCTCCGCCGCCGCGCCGCCGCCGCGCAGCGCGGGTCTTCGGCGGGCAGGGGCGCGGCAAGTGCCTAGACAGCACGTTCAAGTTCAGGCGGTCGGCTCAAGAATCGACGCTGAACCGCTCAGGCAGAGGCCGGCGAGCACAGACAGCACCGTCAGCCCCACCCGGAGGGCGTCGCCGGGCCGCACGGCTCCGGCGGCGACGAGGACCTCCAAGGGCCTGGTGCAGGACACCGGCCAGGTCATCTCGTACCGTGTCCGGGCTGGCGTCTTTCGGCCGCGCCGCGAACGCGGCCGCAGCCGGGCCGTGTCACGCCAGCGGCGGAACCGCCGGTTCACCGCCCGCTGCAGGCGGCGGCGCGGCAGGTTGAACAGCACCGCCGCCGTCAGCGCGGAGGCGGCCACGGCCACCGGCGTGTGGAAGCTGAACACCTGGGTGGCCAGCAGGACCAGTCCCCCATACGCCACTGTCAGCAGTCCGGTCATCAGTGCGTACCTCATATTGTGCAGGCTACGGCGGGACCGTTCCGGGAACGTTACGGCTCAGTACCAAGCTCCTCGGCGGGGCGTTTCCGCGGAGACGCCTTGTGCACGATTTCACAAGCCGCTTCCGCGGAAACGCGATACCTACCGCTTTCAGGGTGACCCGCCGCTTCATTCCTGGCGGCGGAACGGGGGCTCGTCCTGCTCAGTGGCCGGAGCGTTCGTCTCCTCGTCGACGAGCGCCGCGGCCTCGGTGAGCGCGGCCCCGCGGGACCGGGCCGCGAAGTCGCCGGTGAGCCCGCTCTGCCCGATGCACCACTGGGTCCACTCCGGCAGCAGGCGGAGCGCCGCATTAGCGTGGCCGGGAAAGTACGCGTCACGGATCAGGCGCGCCGCCATCTCGATCCGGTGCGGTGAGCAGGCGCAGCGCGAGCGCTCCTCGGGGGGCGGCTCAGGTCCCCACTCCTGGAGGATGGTGTCCACGGCGTCGGCCGCGTCCTGCGGGACATCGCTGTGCCGGGCCGCGTACCAGCCCAGGAACGCCTCGCGCGCCGGGCCGGGGTCGTCGTCGCCGCCGGGCGAGGCCGCGGCGGCGCCGGCGGAGTCGACGAGGGCGTGGGCGCGGCGCCGGAGGCGGTAGTACTCCCGGATCAGTTCCCGGGGCTCAGATCCCTCCAGCATTTCGGCCATCGGGCCGGTCTGCAGGCAGGGGGCCAGCAGCCGGGCGGTCATCTCGGGCGCGGCTGGCGACAGTTCCGTCCCGGCGGCGGGCCCGACGGCGTGCTGCCATTCGGCCAGGGCGTCCCGGGCCGACCCGAACACCCCGGCGCCGACGACGTTGAGGAGCCAGCACGCGTCGATGTCCCAGGCGTACCAGTGATCTGCCTCTTCGCCGTCGTAGCCGAACGGGGCTAGGAGCAGGAACCGGCTGCCGTACGCGTCGCACGCGATGAGGGGATCCCCGGCCGGGCGGGCGCCGTCAGCGGGATACTCGAGGCCGGCCGCCAGCCCGGCGCCGGCCAGCAGCCTGGCGGCCTGGCCCGCTTCGGCCCGCACGGTCTCGCAGGGATCCTTGACGTCGGGGAAAGTCTCGCGGGCCAGCTCCGCGTTCTCGCTCCGGGGGTCGCCGGGCGGTGCCGTCAGCGCCAGGCCGCACAGCAGCGCCCACAGCTGCCGCCAGTCACCGGTGCCGCCGGCCACCGACGCCCGCAGCGCCGCCCCGGTCTCCTCCGCCAGCGCGCCCAGCCACTGGGACGGGTGCAGCCCGGTCAGCGGCGAGTTGAGCCGCTCGTAGAACTCGTCGCCCACGATCTGGCAGGCTTGCGTCTCCAGGTCGACGAGGCGGGACGGCCAGGTCAGGGCGCGGGCAGCGGCGAGAATCCGCTGGTGGGACTCGGCCCACCACGGACTGGGCTCCGCCCCGCCGGCCAGGGCATAAGCCAGATCCCGCAGCGAGGAGAGATCCGGCTGGTCCGCGATCGCCGGCCGTCGCTGGGCCAGTTGCTCGGCACGCCGCTGCGGGTTGCCGCTGATGCCCTGGCGGGGCCCTTTGCCCCTCCCGGAACGTCGCTTCTTCGTTGGCATCCAGTCAGCGTAGCGATTCGAGGCAAGGCAGGCGGTAGGCACAGCACCTGTGACCGCAAGGCCTGAGGTTAGCTGGCGATGGCTACGTGCCGGTGCACGGTGGCCGGGTCGCTGAGCGAGGCGAGCATGCAGGCGGCCAGATCGGCGCGGGAGACGGTGAATCCGTGTGGCAGGTTGCGGTCGATCGCGGTGCGGTAAGCACCGGTGGCGGCTTTGTCAGTCAGCGAGGGCGGGCGGAAGATCGTCCAGTCCAGGTCGCTGTCCCGGATCTCCTCCTCCCCGCGGCGCATATCGGCGCAGACATGGCGCAAGAATGTGCGCCGTACCAAGGGCTTGAGCAGGTAGCGCAGGTAGGGGCTTTCGCCTTCGTCGGCGACCACGGAGCCGCTGACCTGCAGGAACCGTCGGGTGCCGGTTTTATGCATGGCCTGGATGATGCTGCCTACGCTGTCCTGGATGACGGTGGTGGGGCCGGTGCCGCGGGGGCCCGCCGCGGACAGGACGGCGTCCGCGCCGTCGATGGCCGGGAGGATAGAGGCCGGGTCCATGATGTCGGCGGTGACGGTCCGCAGCCGGGGATGGGCCGGGACGGCCAGGCGGGCAGGATCGCGGACGACCGCGGTGACCTCGTGGCCGGCTGCGAGCGCCTGGCCGGTGAGGGTGGTTCCAGTGGCGCCTGTCGCGCCGAAGATGGTGAGTTTCATCGTGTTCGCCGTGCCTTCCGGTACATTGATTCTGTAACTCATATAATACGGAGATCATATCATATGGAATCAGTACTACCTGGCGACCCCGGCACGGCGCCGCACCGCGGACGGCTGAACCGCGCGATCAAGGAGTCACTGCGGGACCTGGGCGCCCAGCTGTCGCTGCTCAACCACAGCGTCGGCACCCGCCTCGATCTCAAGGCCACCGACCTGGAGTGCCTTGACCTCGTCGCCCGGCACGGCCCGCTCAGCCCGAGCGCCCTGGCCCGCCGCGCCGGGCTCCACCCCGCCACCTTGACCGGCATCCTCGACCGGCTCGAACGCGGCGGCTGGATCGAACGCGGCCGCGACCCCTCCGACCGCCGCGGCGTCGTCGTCCAGGCGGCCCGTGGCCGCGGAGCGGAGATCCTGCGCCTCTACCTGGTCGACTCCGGCATGAACACCGCGATGGACCAGATCTGCGCCGGGTATGAAGACGAGGATCTCCAGCTCCTGACCGGCTTCCTGCGCCGCACCGCCGACGCCGCCCGAGCCGCCGCCGAAAGGCTCACCGCAAGCTGATCCCGATGCCATCGGTCCGTGCGTGGAGTGCGGGAATCAGTCCCGGGACGCGAACCCATTCACGCTCAGCACCGGGGGGATGTGCTGTGATCAAGGCATGGACTTCGATACGTACGAGCGCGGGCTGTGGGCGGGGCGAGCGGCCGCCTACGAGCGCGGGTTCGCGCGGCTGACCGCGCACACGGCCGGCGCGCTGCTGGATGCGGCCGGGGTCGCGGCGGGCACCAGGGTGCTGGACGTGGGTACCGGTCCCGGCGTGGTGGCCGGGGCGGCGGCCGCGCGCGGGGCCCGGGTGACGGCGGTCGACGCCGAGCCCAGCATGGCGGAAGCGGCCGCGCGCAACGTGCCCGGCCTGGACGTGCGGGTGGCCGTGCTGCCGGACCTGCCGCTGCCGGACGGCGCGTTCGACGCGGTGACCGGTAATTTCGTCATCAGCGCGGTGGGCGACCCGGCGGCCGCGCTCGCGGAGCTGCGCCGGGTACTGCGCGGCGGCGGGCGGCTGGCCCTGACCTGCTGGACTTACCCGCCGACCGGGGTGACCGGCATCGGCTCGGAAGCCATCGAGGCGGCGGGCGTGCCCTGGCCGGACGACATCCCGGTCCCGCCGCTGCGGGCCCACAGCTCGCCGGACGCGTTCGCGGCGCTGATCGCCGGGGCGGGCTTCGCCGGGGCGACGGCACGGCTGCTGAGCTGGGAGCACCGGGTGGATCCCGGGCAGTGGTGGGAGGAGGTCTACCTGTCGCGCGTGGGCACCAACGGCGTCGTGATCGGACGGCAGGATGCCGCCACCGTCGCGCGCATCAGGGACGAGTTCGACCGCCTGGCGGCGCGGTATGCGGTTGGCGCAGGCCAGGTCGCCCTGCCGGCCGTCGCCGTCCTCGGGAGCGGGCAGCGGACCGCTGGATAGCAGGCTGGCCGGCCTTCCCCAGAGCAGGAGCCGCAGATGAGGGTCGGGATCTCCGGGACGCACGGAACCGGGAAGACGACGCTGGCCGGGGCGCTGTGCACGCACCTGCCCGGCCACGTGACGGCGGACGAACCGTACTACCTGCTCGAGGAAGAGGGGTATGAGTTCGCGTTCCCGCCATCGCCTGAGGATTACCGGGCACTGCTGGCACGCTCGCTGCGAAGCCTGAGCTCGCCGTCGCTGCTGCCCGGAGTCGTCTTCGACCGGACGCCCCTGGACTACCTCGCCTACCTGGCCGCGACCGGCGCGGACCCCTGCGAAGAGGCCGGTGCCGCAGCGCTCCGTCCGGCTTTCGCGAGCCTCGACCTGCTGGTCATCACGCTGATCACGCCGGAGACGGAGCAGGTTCTGCCGGCTGCGGAGATGCCAGGGCTCCGCGCGCAGATGAATGACACGCTGCTGGAACTGGTCTACGACGATCCGCTGAACGCTTGGGAAGACATCCCGGTACTAGAGCTGACCGGGCCGCTCGACGGCAGGCTGGACGCGGTCCTCGCCGCGCTTGGCATGTCCTGATCCTACGGATGCGCCTGAACAGCGTGGACCAGGCGGCGCGCGGGACGGGAGGGCCGGGGGGCCTGGGTCCGGTGGCGGGCTAGGTGGGGCGGGGTGTGCGATGGCTTCTCCTTGTAGACGAAAGCCTGGCGGAGGCGATCGTACGGCTCGCGCGGGTCGGAGAAGTTGCGGCTCATGACGGCCAGTTCGGCGGCACGGTAGGCGGCCAGCGGACGGTGCTGCTCGGCCGCCGCGAGCTGGCGTGTCTTGGCGGTCAGCAGCGCCGGGTAAGCAGGGTTGCGGGCCAGGTACTCGGCCAGGTCCGCCACCTGCCCGCGGAAGCCGGCGGCGGTGTCGTCGATCACGTGGTCGACGAGGCCGGATCGGAGCGCCGACGCGGGAGTGACGGGCAAGCAGGCCTGGGTCAGCCGGTCCGCCTCGCTGGCGCCGACGCGGCGGGGCAGGCTGTAGGTCCAGTATTCCGAGCCGTGCAGGCCCATCAGGCGGTAGTGCGGGTTGAGGACCGCACCGGAGCGGCACCATACCTGGTCGGCGGCCAGCGCCAGCATCAGGCCGCCGGCCGCGGCGTTCCCGGCCAGCGCGGCCACGGTGAGCTGGCCGGTGTTGGTCAGGATCGCGTGCACCAGGTCGTCGATGGCGTTGATGTTCCGCCAGGATTCCGCGGCGGGGTCGGCGGCGGCCTGGATCACGTTCAGGTGGATGCCGTTGCCGAAGAAGTCCCGGGGCGGGCCGAGCACGATCACCTTGACCGGGCGCGCCTGGGCATGCCGGTAGGCGGCCAGCAGGCGACGGCACTGGCCGGTGCTCATGGCCCCGCCGGGGAAACTGAACTCCAGGTAGCCGACCCCGCAGGACTCGCGGTAGCTGACCTGCCGGTAGGTGCGCCTGCCCGGCGGCAGCGCCGGCGGCGCGGGGACCTCGGGCACGCCGTCCAGTGCTCCGCCGAGCGCGAGCGTGGCGGGCAGCTTGAAGGTACCCGGGCCGCCAGGGGCCGGGCGGCGGCGCAGCTGCGGGATCCAGACCGCGCCGTCCACGGTGGCGCGGCAGATCGCGCCGTCCCGGTGGGCCAGGATCATCCCGGGCCGGCCGCGCAGCTCGTCTTCGGGGTGCCCGCCGAACAGGTAGTACTCCCGGTCGCCGATCACGTCCAGGATGCCGGGGCTGGAGTCGGCCGCGCGCAGCTTGGCCAGCACCGCCTCGGTGGGCTCGGTCAGCCAGTCGATCCCGCGGGCGGCCTGGCGGCACGGCGGACGCAACTGCCCGGTGACATCCGTTCGGCTGTAATCCAGCGGCTCGGGCCGGTACCGGCCGCCGGCGAACCGGGCCACCGCCAGCAGCACCGCCTCGACCGCGGCGTCCGCGACCTCGGTCCGGTACGTAGAGCTCTTCGAGCAGCCGGGCATCGCGAACCCCACGCTGGCCCAGATGTCACCGGCGTCCATCTCCGCGTTCGCCTGCAGCACGGTGACACCCCAGCTTTTGGCGCCGCCCATGATCGCCCAGTCCAGCGAGGACGGGCCGCGGTCACCCATCGGGCCCGGGTGGACGATGAAGCAGGGCCAGGCCGACCAGATGTCCTCGGGAATCGCCCTGGTCAGCATCGGGGCGATGATCAGGTCCGGGTCATAGCGGCGGACCCCGTCCCGCATCACCTCATCCCCCAGGGCCAGCTCGACCGACACCTCGTGCCCGCGGTCGGCGAGTTCGGCATGCACGCGCTGCGTCATGCTGTTGTAGGCGCTGGCAATGAGCAAGATCCGCATCGACGTCCCCCCGTGACGGCCTTTCCCTGGCAGAGGAGGGCCGGGGCGGCCTTGATACATAAAGAGGGCTTTGACCATGGACGGTCAGATATGACCAGCTTCGATCAGATCGGCGCGGAAACCTGAGCCCGGGGCATGATGGAAGCCCGTTCGGTATCAAACTGCGGCGGGTCGTGGAGACGGCGGTCAGGTCGGTTGGGCGGGCGCCGTGTCGAGGCCCGATTACGCCGGGCCGATGCGGCGGGCGCCGTCGGAGGGGACCGCGTCATACGGCCCGGGCGCCTCGAGGCCGCCCGGGCAGAACGGGCATTTGCCCGCCGGGAGATTGGGACGCTGCTGCCGCCACGGGGTGACGACTACGCTGGCCCCCGTCAGCGGGTCGATACGCAGGTCAGCGTCGCTCACGGGTTGCACCAGATGCGGCAGCCGAGGGCTGGAGGAGCGAGGCCGAGTCGGTTGCCGCCGGCCTGGCTGGCCCTGTCGGCCGGGCGTCACCGTTCCGGTCGCCGGCTCTGCGGCTCAGTGCCGTCAGGCCGAGGATCGCGGCGATGGGGATCAGGGAGAGCTGCGGCAGTTCATACCGCCAGTCGAAGGTGGCGATGAGGAACGGGGGCCCGGTCGCGGCGATGGCGCCGATCGTGAAGAGCAGGCAGGGGGCACGCAGCCAGCTGCGGCGCGCCCGGCCGATCCCGGCCAGGCCGGCCATGCCCAGGGCGAGACCGGCGGCGAGCAGCGGGCCCGGCACGTAGAAGTCCCGGCCGTAACCGGTCAGGAACCGGGCCAGCGCGGGCTGGACGTGCGGGCCGCTGCCGGTGGAGGCGCGCAGCGTAACTACCTCGTCCGGGTGGGCCGGGAAGTACGGGTGGAACTGGTGGTACCAGATCGGGTAGCGCTCGGGCCCGTCGCCGCGCACCGGCGAGAAGCTGTAGAGGACGTCGCCGGCTATCACCTTCAGGTAGGTCAGCGGCTGGTGCTCGATGATCCGCCGGTCGAAGTCGAGGATGACGTGGTCCTTGTTCATCCCGGCCGGCACTTTGAGGGCCCCCTGCGGCGAATGCGGCGACCACATGTAGAAGTCCAGGTTGCGCTGCGCCGGCGGCTGCCGCGGGCACAGCGGCTGCTCGTAGCGGGGCAGCGACACGCCCGTACAGTCGGCGAACTGCGCGATCCGCCCGTACATGAACTGGCTGTCGTAATCGACGAAGTCGAACCGTCCGTACGACACCTGATGCCAGCCGAGGTAGCCGAGCACCGGGAGCAGGAAGCCCACGAGCAGCAGCGCCGCCCGCCCCGCGAGGCGGCGCCAGGGCCGGATGACAGCCGTCAGGTAGAGCACGGCCGCGAACATCACGACCAGGTCGGATTCCCGGATGACCGTGGCCGCGGCGAGCAGCAGCCCGGCCACGACGGGCGCCGCCTTGCCGATCGCGCCGTGTTTCCATACCAGCACGACCAGCGCCGCCACGAGCAGGAACGTCGCGCTGACATCGGTGAGGACGTACTGCTCGATGTCGAGCTGGAGCGGGTCGAACAGGACCGGGACGGCCGCCAGCGCGGCCAGCCAGCGCCGGGCGCCGAAGTGGACCAGGGCCGCGTAGACCAGCACGGCCGTGGCCAGCCCGAGCAGATGCTGCACCACAGCGACCACCGCGAGGTTGCGGGTCAGCACCGCCGGGATGAGCAGCAGCGAGTAACCGCTGGTGCGGATCCAGTCCGGAGACCAGTGGCCGTTAATAAAGTGCCAGGCGTACACGAGGTACCGCTCGCTGTCCGGGAAGATCAGCGCCGGCTGGTAGGCCAGCTGCACCACAGCGCGCAGTGCGGTGGCGCATCCCGCCAGGACCGCGAACAGCCAGTGCCGGCCCAGGCCGCGCCGGGCGAACTGCTGTGCGGTCCGTAGGGACGAGGTGAGCGCCGAGATGGCGATCGGCGTGTTCGACTTGATTGCGTTACTGTACTCTCCAGTCCGCCCGGCTGCTCCTGATCGCCGTGCCAGGCGATAATCGGGCCGCGAGGATCGGCCTGATGAGCCCGATCGACGAATCACGCCGCACGTAGTGGTGAGGGTGCGATGAGTTCCGCCCCTCGTCGTCGTCTTACCGGCGAGAGATACCCGTAACCGGCTATGAGGGCGGGAGTGATCGTCGTGACCGGGAACAGGCCGGAGGCGCTGGCGCGCCTCGACGCCTTCGTCGGTGAGTGGGTCATGGAGGCCCGGTTCCCCGGCCAGCCGGCACCGCCCGGCGCGGCCGGAGACGGACCGGTGGCGCGGAGCTGGTTCGAATGGGCGCTGGACGGGCGGTTCCTGGTGCAGCGCACCGAGGTTCCGGTCCCGGAGGCACCTGACGGCCTGATGATCGTCAGCGCCGACCCGGAGACCGGCGCGTACACGCAGCATTACTACGACTCCCGTGGCGTGGTACGGCTGTACGCGATGAGCTTCGCCGATGGCGTGTGGACGCTCACGCGGGAGTCGCCCGACTTCACGCCACTGGATTTCCGGCAGCGTTTCACCGGCACGTTCAGCGCGGACGGGAACACGCATCAGCGGTGCCTGGGAGACGGGCCACGACGACGGCCAGTGGGAGCACGACTTCGCCCTCACCTACCGCCGGGCCGGCTGAGTGAGCACCGACGAGACCGCCGCGCAGACCGTACGGGACATCATCGAGGCCAGCCGCTACCTCGTGCTGGCCACCGCCGACACGGCGGGACGGCCGTGGAGCACGCCGGTCTACTTCGCGCACGTCCGGCCCGGCGCCGGCCTAAGGCTCTACCGGGCCGCCGCCGGCTCGCACTCGATCCTCGCCAAGGACGGCCGGCCCGACCACCGCATCCCGGTGCCGCTCACCTGATGGACGGCTGCCGGATCATCGAGGTCAACGGCGTTGACCTGTGCGTGGACACTGCTGGCGACGCGGCTGACCCCGCGATCCTGCTCATCGGCGGCATGGGCAGCTCGATGGACTGGTGGGAGGAGGAGTTCTGCCAGCGGCTGGCGGCGGGCGGGCGATTTGTCGTCCGCTACGACCATCGCGACACCGGGCGGTCGGTCAGCTACCCGGCCGGGGCGCCGGGGTACACCGGCGCGGACCTGGCGGCCGACGCGGCCGGGGTACTGGACGCGCTCGGGCGGCGGAGCGCTCACCTGGCCGGCATGTCGATGGGCGGCGCCCTCGCGCAGCAGGTCGCCCTGGCCCATCCGGGTCGCGTCGACTCCCTGGTGCTGATCTCGACGAGCCCCGCAGTCCCGGGCCGGGCGGAGCTCCCGCCGATGTCGGAGGACCTGCGGGCCTACTTCGCCGCGGAGGTCCCGCTGCCGGACTGGGCCGAACGGACGGCGGTGATCGATTACGTCGTCGGCTACGAGCGGCGCCTGGAGTCCGCGCAGTACTTCGACGAGGCGCACGTGCGCGCGCTCGTGGAGCGGATCGTCGACCGCACCAACGACATGGCCGCCAGCGTGCTGAACCACGCGCTGGCCGAGGAGGGTGAGCTGGCCCGCGGGCGGCTTGACGACATCACCGCACCGGCCCTGGTGATTCACGGCACGGCTGATCCCTTGTTCCCCTACGGCCATGCCGAGGCGCTGGCCCGCGAGATTCCCCATGCCGAACTGCTGCCGCTGGAGGGCGCCGGGCATCAGATGCCACCGCGGGCGTGGTGGACTTCCGTCATCCCGGCCATGCTGCGACACACGTCGACTCCGGTCAGCGGGACGGCGGGACGGCGGGGTGCTCGTCGAAGAAGCGGATGAACTCGGCGCTGGCGTCCGGCCCGTGGACGTCGGTATAAGAGCCGTGCAGGACACCACCGGACCAGGCATGGCCGCCGTGGTGGATGGTCCAGCGCTCGGCCAGGGCCGCCCCGGCGGGGTCCTGGTAGCAGGTGCGGGTGTAGGCATGCCCGCCGGGCACCTGACCTCTGGTCACCGCGGTCCGCGGGGTGCCCGGGCGGCGGTCTGGGCTGGCCGCCGCCAGGGCGTGGTCGATGAGACCCGCGGCGTTGGCGGGGGCCACTGTCGCATCCCGGTCACCGTGGAAGACGATCAGCGGCAGTGGGCGGGCCGGGCGGTAGGCCGGCCGTGACGGGCCCTGTTTCATCGCGGTGAACGCGGAGGCCACGTCGCCGGCGGCGGCGTAGGGCAGCCCGGAGTGCACGCCGACGGCGGCGTAGAGATCGGGGTAGACCGCGGCCATCACCGCGGCCATCGCGCCGCCGGCCGAAAACCCGGCCACGTATACCCGGGTGCCATCTGCCCCGTAGCGGTCGGTGACCTGACGGGTGATCCCGGCGATCAGCGACGGCTCGCCGACGTCGCGACGCTGGTGACCGGGGGCAAACCAGTTCCAGTACTTGCCCGGGTTCGCCGAGGAGGGCTGTTCAGGGTAGGCGACGAGGAATGCCTGACGCTCGGCGAGATCGTTCATGCCGGTGGCGGCGGCGAAGGTCGCGGCGTCTTGGGTGCCGCCGTGGAGCATCACGACCAGGGGCAGCGGGCCGCCGGTGTGGCCCGTGGGAACGTAGAGCCGGTAGGCGCGGGTGCCAGCGGCGTCGGTGTAGGAGAAGGCCTCAAACCGGCCCGCCGACCGCTTCGTGGCCAAGGCCGCTGGCTGCTGCGGCCGGCGGAGACTCGATGCGCTTCGGCTGGGGACAGTGCGGCGGCGAGTAAGCCAGCCGGAACTGATCTGCCCCAGTGGTGTCCCCTCGCCGGCGCGCAGCGCTGGCGAGGGAGCGGGGTGGCGGTCAGGCGTGCGACTAGTCTCCTCCTCGGCGGATGGCGCATCTGGCGCCCGCCGTGTCACCGCCGGGCTGGCCAGGGTCTGCTGGATCAGGGCGGTTGCCTCGATGAGGCGGCCCTGTCGGGTCAGGCGAGTGGCCTCAGCCATCGCCGCCATCTGGGATGCGTGCATGGCGGTGTCCCTTCTGGTGGTTGTCTTCGCTGGTCTCCGGCAGGCCGGCCTGTACGTTGCGGGGGCCGGCGGTTGGGACAGCCGCGTGATCACGGCGGCTTAGGCGGTGCGGGGCGCCAGGGCGGCCTTTACTGCTGTGGGGGCCCGGAAGGCGCCGAGCACCTCCACCGAGGCAATCGTGGCCAGGGCCAGCTGGGGCGAGACATCGGCGGCGATGCTCGCCAGCCCGAGCACTCGGATGTGGATCATCTGCCCGGCGTCGCGGATCTCCTCCAGGTCGCGACGGGTGTAGTGAGAGCTGCCCAGAGTGAGGGTGCGCCGCGCCGCCGTCTGGTCGAGCGCATCGCCCCGGGTAGCGAGCTGGGTGCGGATGGCCGTGCGGATGAAATCGGTGCGGTTGGTGTAGAAGCCTTCCTGGACCAGCAGATCGATCTGCCCGAGGTCCACCAGTCCCAGGTTGATAGTGATCTTCTCGGTCTTCTCGCCCTCACCCCGGGCCATCCATCCACCATCTCCCAGCAATCTCCTTACCATCCATATGGATGGTACTTGGGGGTGGGGCGGCGACGCAACGGGCCAGCAGCAGTTTCCGTGGGGTAGGCGTTTCCAGCCCCCGAGCGGGGACGGGACGGCGCAGCGGACGGGCGCGTCCCTGCGGCGATGACGGCGATCGCGGTCAGCGAGACGATCCGCACCCTCAGCCACATGCCCTTACCCTCGCATTAATGGGTGGCCGGCGGGGACGGGGATGTGCCACAGTCGCGTGGCATGGAGGCGGAAGACGCGGCCCTGCGCGCGTACTACGAGCGGGGCATGGAGCGGGAGCGGCTGAGCGACGGGCGCGGGGAGCTCGAGTTCACGCGGACCACCGAGATCGTGCTGCGCCACCTGCCGGCCGCACCCGCCGTGGTCGCGGACATCGGCGGGGGGCCGGGACGGTACGCGCTGTGGCTGGCATCGCTCGGGTACCAGGTCGAGCACCGGGACCTGATGCCGCTGCACGTCGAGCAGCTCGCGGCGGACACGGCCGGGGTGCCGGGGATTCACACCGCGGTCGGCGACGTTCGGGACATTGACCTGCCCGACGCCTCGGTGGACGCCGTCTTGCTGCTCGGGCCGCTCTACCATCTCACCGACCGGGCCGAACGGGTGCGTGCGCTGCGGGAGTGCGCACGGATCGTCCGGCCGGGCGGGCCGGTGCTCGCGGCCGCGATCACGCGGTGGGCGGCCCGGATCGACGGCATGCTCCGGGAGCGGCTCTACCTCAAGTACCCGGCGGCGCTCGGTCTCATCGACGAGATAGACCGCACCGGGATGCTGCCGCCGCTGCATGACGGGGCGTTCACCGCCTTCTGCCACCGGCCCGGGGAATTGCGGGAGGAGATCACCGAAGCCGGCCTGGAGGTCGCGGACCTGGTGAGCGTCGAGGGACCGGCGTTCATACTCGGCGACCTGGACGCGCGGATGGCGGATCCGGTAGACCGGTCCATTGCGCTGGAGGTATCGCGGGCCATCGAGCGGGTACCCGAGCTGGTCGGCTTCGGACCGCATCTCATCGCCACCGGCATCCGCTGACGCACCAGGCCAGCCGGCCGCATCGGGCCTGACCGGGGCAGGAACGACCTGCTGCCCGGCCCGGGCCGGTGAGCCCGGCCGCACACCGCCGGCCACCAGCGACCTGGGCCGGGGTGCGGGGCCCATGACCCCGCCTATCGGGGCTGGGGGCCCCCACACCCCAGTCCGCTGACCGCGCCGCACCTGGCATAGATACTCATTACTACGCAAATCAGCCATATCCGGCACGACACCGTCCGATCCGGCGTGAGTTCGATGCTGGTGATGCTGTGCACGGCGGTCAGGTTATGCGGTCTGCTGGTCGCGGCGGCAGAGGAGGATGCCGCCGAGGACGGCTCCTCCGATGCCGAGGCCGGTGAGGACCGCCATGCTGGACCAGTCGGGGGTGGTGGCGGGGGCGGGGACCATGTGGAAGAAGACGGATGTGTCCAGGAGCCAGTGGCTGGTGTGAACCACGCCGCCCGCGAACTCGACGAGGAATGACCAGGCCAGGTAGCCGTAGACGACTGGCGAGGTGAGCCGCGGCCACGCGCCGAGGACCAGGGCGCCGAGGCCGAGGAGGAACAGGGCCGGCGGGACGACGTTCAGGCCGGCCGTCACCAGCGACCCGAAACGGACCCCGCTGTGCTGGCTGGCCACGCCCGCCCAGGCCCCGAACCCGGCCAGCAGGCCAGCGGTGAGCAGGAGGAGAGAGGAGAGACCCAGCCGTCCGGCGAACCACGACGTCCGGCTCAACGGACGGACCAGGAGGTTCTCCAGGTAACCGTCGGCCTCCTCGGTCCGCATCGCGGCGATCTGGCCGGCCGCGATCAGCGCGATCAGGAGCGCGAGGATGAGGAACTCCAGGCCGATCCCGTCCGCCACCAGTGAGCCGTGCCCGCCGAGCCGTCCGATCGCCTGGCTGATCCCTTGCGAGCCGGCGGCGTCCTTGGCGGACGACCCGGCCGTGGTCCCGATGAGCACGGCGAAGGCAGCGACGGCGAACAGCCAGACCAGGGCGACCGGCCGCATCAGGCGCACGGCCAGGCCCGCGGGGCCGCCGAGCAGGGCCAGATGCGGTCGTGACGACGTCGCGTCCGGGCAGCGAGGCCGCCCCGGTGTCGCGGGTGCCGGCCAGGTGCAGCGTCACCGCGGTGACCGCGATCAGCAGGCCGAGGACCGGGAGCAGGGCCAGCGGGTCCGGATGGGTCAGGGGACGGGTTTCCTCGATCCAGCCGAGCGGGCTCAGCCACAGCAGCCAGTGCAGGCCCTGGTTGGTGTCGGCCACCATGCGCAGGGCATACGCCAGGCCGAAGACGACCCCGGCCATGGCCGCGGCGCGCCGGCGGGTGCGGGCGAGCTGGCTGGCCAGGGCGCCGATGGCGAGGAACATGGCCGCTCCCGCCACGAGCGTGACGGAGAAGTACAGGCACTGGCCGAGACTGAATCCGGCCGACGGGGACCGGCCGGTGACTATCGCCCCGGCAGCGGTCAGCGCGAACAAGGCCAGCAGCCCGGCGCCCAGGCCCGCGAGCGCCTGGCCCCCGGCGCGGCGGCGTGTGGTCTGGCCGGCCAGGAGCAGATCGTAGCGCCCGGCTTCCTCCTCGCCGCGCACGAGGCGGGTGGCCGTAAGCAGACCCCAGATCGAGCCGAGCACGCTCAAGATGCCGACGAAACGCCAGGAGGCGAAGCCGGCCACCGTGTTGACGGCGCGCTCCGAGCCGAGGAGCGCGTTCATGGCCACGTTCGACCCGTACGCCCGCGCCAGCTGGTCGCGTGCCGCCTGGGTCTTGTAGCTGGAGATGTAGGCGTGCGTCTGGACGAAGATGAAGAACCCGAAAACGAGGCCCCACAGGGCACCCGACCGAGCGGCGCGGCGCGCCACCTGACGGGCGAGGACGGATCCCGGGTAGCGGCCCGCGGAAGCGAGCTCGGGTGGCGGCGGCTCGATCAGCTGAGCGGTCATGACCGAGCCGGTCGGCGCGACTCCGGTCAGGACCGGTGCGGCGCCATCGGGCCCGTACTGGGCCAGGAACAGCTCCTCGAGCGAGGGCTCGCGGCTGAGCAATTGGCGCACGCCGGTGCGGGCCAGGGCATCGACGAGCGGCTCGATCGGCCCCTGGACCTCGAGATGGACATGGCGGCCGTCCACCACGGCTCGCCGCACGCCCGCCACCCCGGTCAGGTCGGGCGGCACGCCACCGAACGTGGCCTCGACGGTCAGCGCCGAAAGGTGCCGCATCTCGGCCAGCGTCCCGATCTCGACCAGGCGGCCCTCGCGCAGGATGGCCACCCGGTCGCACAGGGCCTCGACCTCACTCAGGATGTGCGACGACAAGAACACGGTCTGCCCGGCATCGCGTGCCTCGGCCACGCTGTGGCGGAACGCCTGCTCCATGAGCGGGTCGAGCCCGCTGGTCGGCTCATCGAGCATGAGCAGGTCAGGGCGCGTCATCAAGGCGGCGATGAGCAGGATCTTCTGCTTGTTGCCCTTGGAGTAAGCCCGCACCTTCTTGGCCGGGTCGAGATCGAAGCGCTCGATCAGCTCGTCGCGGTACGCGGTGTCGACCCGGCCCTGGACCCGCCCCAGCAGGTGAATCGTCTCGAACCCGGTGAGCGAGGGCCACAGGCTGGCCTCGCCGGGGACGTAGGCGAGCCGCCGGTGCGCCTCGACGGTCTGGCGCTGGCAGTCCAGGCCGAAGATCTCAGCCCGCCCCGCCGTCGGCCGGGCCAGGCCCAGGAGCAGGCGGATGGTGGTGGTTTTCCCGGCCCCGTTCGGCCCTAGGTAACCGACGACCTCGCCCTGGGTGACCTCGAGGTCGAGGCCGAGCAGGGCATCGGCGGAGCCGTAGCGCTTGGACAGGCCTTCGGTGCGGATGGCCGGAGTAGCCATGAATCCAACTTCCATAGTTCCCGGGAGCCCGGGAACGCGCGGGGAGCCGCCCGCAGGCGATCTGGTGGACCGCGCGATATCGCAACTTTTTGTTGCGATACTGTTCACAGTGGCACGGCTCAGCGAGAAACGCAACTTGGAGTTGCAATGACGACGCAGTCCGCTCTGGCAGGCCGCGCCCGGCCGGCCGGGCGCGGGTCAATCGGGCGCGGGCCGAAGGTCCGTGCCGCGGTCCTCGCCGCGACGCTGGCCGAACTGGCCGGGACCGGCTACGCCGCCCTGACCGTCGAGAACGTCGCGCGGCGGGCCGGGGTCCACAAGACGACGATCTACCGGCGCTGGAAGGACCGCGAAGGCCTGGTCGCCGACGCGATGACCGACCTCGCCGCGACGCAAGTGCCCTTCCCCGACACCGGCGACATCGACGCCGACCTCCGCTGGCTCGCCCGGTCGTTCGTCGCGTTCCTGAACAGCCCGGTCGGCCAGGCGGTGGCCGCCGCGACGCTGTCCGATGCCAGCCGGATACCGGAGATCGCCGACGCGAAGCGGCGCTTCTTCTCCGATCGCTTCCGGCGAGCCCAGCCGGTCGTCTCCGGCGCCATCGCACGCGGCGAGCTCCCCGCCGACACCGATCCAGCCGAGCTGGTCAGGACCCTGGTCGCACCGATCTACCTGCGCCTCCTGGTCACCGCCGAGCCGATCGACGCAACGACGGCCGATAACGCCGCGAAGGTGGCGCTCGCCGCCGCGCGCGCCGGCGCACTCAAGTCAGGCATCGAGCGCCGCGCCTGACCTTGGCGGTGGTACGCCAGCGGCGTTTCCGGCCGGAAAGGGATCAAGATGAAGATCATTGAGGGGCGGGTGCGGCTGGCGGCCAGCGACGTGGCCAACTTCCTGGCCTGCCGGCGGCTGACGCAGCTGGACCTGCTGAGGGCGCGGGGGGAGCTGCGGCCGCCGCGCGAGTTCGATGTCGGGTTCCAGGATCTGGTCCGGCGCGGGGAGGTGCACGAGCGGGCCGTGCTTGAGCGGTTCCGCGCGGACGGGCTTGACGTGGCGGACGTCAGCGGGGCGCAGGACGCGGCCGGGGCGACGGCAGCAGCCATCCGGGGCGGGGCCGGGGTCGTCTACCAGGGGACGCTGGCCGGAGAAGGCCCCGGGGCGGCGCTGTTCGGGCGGCCCGATTTCCTGGTCAGGGCCGACCTGCTGCCGGCGCCGGACGGGGAACCGCGGCCGGACGGGGCCCGCTACGAGGTCGTGGACGCCAAGCTGGCCCGGTCGGCGAAGGCCCGCGCCGTGCTGCAGACCGTCTTCTACTCGCACCTGCTGGCCGGCGTGCAGGGGGCAGAGCCGCGGTGGATGCACCTGGCGCTGGGCGACGGGGAGTTCGCCTCGTTCAAGGCGGACGAGTTCGCCGCCTACGAGCGGCAGACCCGGCAGCTGCTCGAAGAAGCCATCGGCGGGGACCCGGCGGCCGAGGTCTACCCGGAGCCGGTCGAGCACTGCGCGATCTGCCGGTGGCGCGACATGTGCCGCGAGCGCAGGCGAGCCGACGACGACCTGTCGCTGGTGGCCGGGATGACGACGGGGCAGCGGCGGGCGCTGAAGGGCGCCGGGATCTCGACCCGCCGCGGCTTCGCCGGGCGGGCCGGGCTGCCGCGGCTGGACCGGGTGAGCCCGGGCGTCCTGCACGGCGCCCAGCGGCAGGCCCGGCTGCAGGTGGCCAGCGAGGACGACCGGATCACCCGGTATGAGCTCCTGGATCCCGAACGCGACGCCGGCGGCGCCCTGGTCCCCGGCCGCGGCCTGCTCGCGCTGCCCGAACCATCCGCCGGCGACCTGTTCTTCGACATCGAAGGAGCCCGCTACTACTCCGAGGACAGCCGCGAGTTCGGGCTGCAGTACCTGTTCGGCGTCGTCGACACGGCCGAGACGGACCAGGCGGGACTCCCCCGGTACACGCAGATCTGGGCCTTTGACAGAAACGGCGAGAAGCGCGCGTTCCAGGAGCTGATCGACTTCATCACCGAACGCCGCGCCCGCCACCCCGGCCTGCACGTCTACCACTACAACCACTACGAGCCCACGTCGGTGGACCATCTGACCGAGCTCCACGGCACCCGCCAGGAGGCGGTCGGCCGGCTGATGGGACGTTTCGCCACCCGTGAGGACGAGGTGGACGACCTGTTCCGGCTCGGGGTGTTCACCGACCTGTACCGGGTGGTGCGGCAGGGCGTGCGGGCCGGGGTGGAGAACTACTCGATCAAGCGGCTCGAGCCGCTGTGCGGGTACGCCCGGCGGGTGAACCTGGAGGACGCCACGGCCGGCCTGATCGCGCTGGAGGCGGCGCTCGAGGACGGGACCGCGGCCGGGGACGGCGAGCGGCAGCGGGTCGTGGCCGGGTACAACCAGGACGACTGCCGGGCCACGCTGGCGCTGCGGGACTGGCTCGAGGGACGGCGGGCCGAACTGGCCGAACGGCTGGAGCTGGCCGGGCTGGGCCAGGAGCTGCCGCGCCCGGTCTTCGCGGAGAAACCGGGTGCCGCCGAAGACCCCGAGACCGCCCGGATCAGGTCGGCGCTGCTGGCCGGCGTCTCCGCGGAGACGTCTGGCGCAATTGCGCGGGGCGTTTCCGCGGAAACGTCCGAGGGCCAGGCGCGGGCGCTGCTGGCCGACCTGCTGGACTGGCACCGGCGCGAGGACAAGCCGGCCTGGTGGCGGTACTTCCACCTCCGCACGCTGAGCCCGGCCGAACTGACCGGCGAGCCGGACGCGCTCGGCGGGCTGACCGGCGGTGACGTGGTGGGCCAGGTCAAGAAGTCGGTGGTGCGGCGGTTCCGCTTCCCGGCGCAGGAACACAAGTTCTCCGCGGGCGGCACGGCCTGTGACCCGGCCACGGAGAAGCACTGGTCGGTCTGCGACGTGGACGACGCGCGCGGGACGATCGACCTGAAGATGGGCAGCACCTACGCCGGGCCGTGGCCCGCGGCCCTGATCGAGGCCGGGCCGCCCAGGACCTGGGAGCAACGGGACCGGCTGCGGGATCTCGGTGACCGGGTGGTGCGCGCGGGGGCCGGCGGCGGGGACGCCGCGACCGCGCTGCTGCGGCGGCGGCCGCCCGATGACGGGAGGGGCGCGGCCGGATCGCTGCGGGCCGAGGGCGAGACGGCCAGCGCCGCCGCGGTCCGGCTCGCGACCTCGCTCCGCCGCTCCTACCTGCCCATGCAGGGACCGCCGGGGACCGGCAAGACGTACACCGCGGCCGAACAGATCCTCGAGCTCGTCGCCCGCGGCCGCACGGTCGGCATCACCGGGCCCTCGCACGCGGTCATCTGCCACGTCATCGACACCGTGTGCGAGCACGCGAGGTGGCGCGGAGCCGGGCCGCCGCGGATCGGCCAGCGGGCGGACCGCGACCACCCGCACCTGCACGCGGACGCCACGACGATGAGCAACGAACAGCTGGAGAAGGCCTTGCGGGACGGCGAGCTGGACGTGGCCGCGGGCACGGCGTGGCTGTGGGCGCGTTCGGGTCTTGCGGGCAGCGTGGACACCTTGTTCGTGGACGAGGCGGGCCAGCTGTCGCTGGCCAACGTGCTGGCGGTGGCCGGCGCGGCGCGGAACCTGGTGCTGCTTGGCGACCCGCAGCAGCTCGCCCAGCCGAGCCACGCCACGCACCCGCCCGGCGCGGGCGCCTCCGCGCTTGAGCACATCCTGGGCGGCCGGGCCACGATGCCGGCCGCCGCCGGGCTGCTGCTCGACCGGACCTGGCGGATGCACCCGGACCTGTGCCGGTACACCTCGGCGGCGTTCTACGACGGCAAGCTGGGCGGCGTCGACGGGCTGGGCGGCCAGGAGATCCTGGGCTGGGGCTCCGGGCTGCGCCTGGCCGAGGTGCCGCACCAGGGGAACACCAACGCCTCGCCGGAAGAGGCCAGCGAGGTGGCGCGGCTGGCGGGGCAGCTGACCGGCCGGACCTGGCGCGACAAGCATGGGGCCGAACGGCCCATGGAACCCGCCGACATCCTGATCGTGACTCCCTACAACGCCCAGATCAGGGCGATCCAGCGGGCGCTGGCCGGGAGCGGCCAGACCGGGTTCAGGGTCGGCACGGTGGACAAGTTCCAGGGCCAGGAGGCGCCGGCGGTCATCTACTCGATGGCGACCTCATCGGCGGACGACGCGCCCCGCGGGCTGGAGTTCCTCTACGACCCGCACCGGCTGAACGTCGCGACCTCACGGGCCAGGGCCCTGGCCATCATCGTGGCCAGCCCTGATCTCATCCGGGTGTCCTGCCGGACCCCGCGGCAGATGGTCCTGGCGAACGCCCTGTGCCGGGCCTGGGAAACGGGGCTGAGGGGAGCAGGCGGTCCTACCTGAGGTGGTGCATGTACTGGACGACCATGACCACTCCCGAGACGAGGAGGAAGACGGCCACGGCCGCCAGGATCTTGATGGCGGCCCGCCAGAACGCCACGGAGGCGACGGCGAGGGCGATGAAGAAGGGAATCATTCGGTTTCCTCACCGGCCCGTGGCGGCGCGGCTCTCGTAGCACACGCCTCGCGGCGGGGCTGGCTATTGCCTTCTCCGCCGGAGCGGGTACGATATTCGCCACCACTGGACCTTTATATGGATTCGGGTTCCGGTGCTCGGCACGGTCGATGGGCCAACATCGGCCGTGCTTTTTGTGTATGCAGTTCGCTAGTGGGGTCAGAGCGTCTGTTGATTCGCTGGTGTCCTCCCCTCGGCTCGCTGTTAGGCCAGCAGGTTGCTGGCGGCTCAGCCCGGCTGAATTTTCGTTTGCTTATGCTTATATTGTTCCCGAGAGGTCGCGAGCCTAGACACCTCGGAGTGACTGACGTACAGTCGCGCTACGCGGCATGTAAGTGAGACTTAATGAGCGTCGAAAAACACGATGTATCAGGTGACGCACCGGCTGCCCGGAGTGCAGAGAACGGCCGGGAAGTCAAGTTCGGCCGAATGCTCGAGAGCCTGATCGAACATGGCGGATATAGCCGGAACAGAAAAAGAATCTCGAGTCGGCTGGGCATCAGCGGCGCCGCTCTCACACAGTACATCCGCCAGCAGAACTGGCCCAGCTTCACCAGGCTGGTCGCCATCGCCGACTTCTTCGACGTGAGCCTGGACTACCTCGTCTACGGCCAGCCCACCGGCAGCAGCCGCACCGACTACGGGCCGCTCTACCGCTACTTCGATCACGCACTGGCGGACGTCCAGGCCCGCGGCAGCCGCCATGACGCCGTCGTCACGCGCATAGGGCGGATGCTGGCGGACCGGATCGACGACGTCGCGGCACAACTCGCGGCCACGCCGGCCGCGGCACGCGAAGGCCTCATGCAAGACGATGAGCTGCTGCGGCTGGAGAGATACTGCCACCAATGCGATCTGGTGAGCCTGAATCTCGAATTTGATGTTATCCAGGCGGCCGGCGGCCTTGCTCCCGGGCGTTTTCTTTCCGTCGTGGCGGCCAATCTTGATAATGGTACTCGCTACCGGTTCATCTTGCCGCAGGACCGGTCACTGGACGATACCGTCGACGCCTTCCGCCAGTTCCTGGCCGACCAAATCGGAGGGGACCGCGTGCGGGAGAATTGCACGTTCCGGCTTACCTCCATACCGGTCCTGACCGGCATGCTCCTTTATCGGCTCGACATCATTAAGCTGGCAGCCGAGGAACCGGCATTGCATGCGCAAATCCGCGATTATCTCAGCGACGACGTCTGGCTCGGCTTCGTCATCAGGACCAACAACGACTCTAACAGCGATATGCTGATGGACCCGGAATATGTCAGCCGGGCGAGAGGCGCATTTGAGCGCATCTGGTCCTCGGGGCTGGCCGTCTTACCGGCTAGGCCAGAGCCGTCAGCGCAAAGATCCTTCCTGGTGAGGGGGATGCTGCTAACGTTTCGCCCTGTGGCGACAGCGGGCGTGAGGGTGGGACGAGTGGTCGAGATTCTCCCGCATCCGGGCGGCGATCTCATCTGGCTGGCCAAGGTCGATATCGGGACAGCTCACCAGCCTCAAATCGTCTGGGGCGGAGTTCCCGTCGTGACCAAGGGCAGCCTTGTCCCGGTGGCCCTGCCGGGCACCTGGCTGCCGCCTACGAAAGACAAGCCCAACCCGTACAAGATAAGACGGCGCCGTTATCGCGGCGAGATATCTGAGGGCATGCTCTGCAGCCGTGCCGAACTCGGCTGGGACTCATCGGCAACGGACCGGGTCGCGCTGCTTGACACCTCCGCCGGTTTGCGGGTGGGCGAGAACCTGGATGACCGTTACGTGGACTGGCGCCGCATTGTGAAGACAGCGGACGACAACTAACCTAATCACTATCCGGCGGGCCGGAGCAGGGACTGGCGCGGGGTCGTAAGTCACGACGGACCGGGTATCCACGTCCCCTCCGGCAGGCAGGACAGGCGTGACCGGGGCGGGCAGCGGCCGGTTGCCACCGGCACATTACCGACCCGGCAGAGTGCCCGCCGGGCGGTGCTCTACGTTAGGTCCATGCCTGCAGCGCCCCGCGGCCCGGACGATCTGGCCGACACCGTGTTCCGGGTCGGCCGCGCGTACGGGATGACCGCTGACCGCAGTATCTATCAGGCGGTGGCGGTCAAAAACGGCCGGATCACCGCGGCCGGACGGTCCAGGGACGAGCTTGACTCCTTCATCGGCCCGGGCACCACGGTGATCGACGATCCGGAGCTGGTGCTGTATCCGGCGTTCAATGACACGCACAACCATCAGCTGCTGGCTGCGCGTGATCTTGATTTCGTATCGCTCGAGCAGGCACGTTCAATCGACGAGCTGGTGCAGGCGCTGCGGGAGGCGGCAGCCAGGACGCCGGCGGGACAGTGGATCATCTCATCACGCTGCTGGCACGAAACCCACCTGCGGGAGGGCCGGCTGCCGACGGCACGTGAGCTGGACGCGGCGAGTGCCGGCCACCCCATCTTCGTTCAGCGCGGGGGGCACGTCGGGGTGGCCAACTCCGCTGCCCTGCGGATGGCCGGCATCACCGCGACATCGGCGGACCCGCCGTCGGGCACCATCGTACGGCTGGACGACCGGACCCCGGCCGGCGTGCTCATCGAGGGTGGCGCCCTCGAGCCGGTGCGCCGCCTGCTTCCCGTGGTGACAGAGGCTCAGCAGGCTGACCTGCTTGCGCGGCAATGCCGGCTCTACAACCGCCGCGGCATCGGAGTCGTCCGTGACCCCGGGCTGATGCCGGGCGAGGTGGCGGTCTACCAGGCCGTGGCGGATCGCGGCGAGCTGACCACGCGCACCAGGCTGATGTTCTGGGTCATGCCGCAGGCGACGGTGGCCGACACTCTCGCCTACGTCGACTCGCTGCCGGAGCCCGGCTCGGTCTCGCGCGATGATCTTGGGATCTGGGGCCTGAAGCTGGGCATGGACGGCGGGGTCGAGGGCGGGTTCCTGTGCGAGCCGTACGCCAACAACCCCGCTTTCCGCGGGCACGCGTTCTGGGAGCCGGACGACTTCGAGCAGGTGGTGGAGCACGCCGTCGGCCGCGGCTGGCGGGTCGGCTGCCATGCCGTCGGGGACTGCGCGGTCCGCCGTGTCCTGGATGCCTACGAGCAGGTGGCGCTGCGGCATCCGGGCCTGCCGCCCGGCACCCTGGTCGTCGAGCACGCCTTCCTGGCCGACGCCGAGGCCCGCGCCCGCGCGGTGCGGCTGGGCGTCGGGGTCACCGTCCAGCATCCGCTGCTGTACTCGCTGGGCGGCAACCTGGTGCGGTACTGGGGCCCGGATCGCGCCAGCCAGGTCATGCCGGTCCGGGCCTGGGTTGACGAGGGGGCGCTGATCGCCGCGGGCAGCGACTGCAACGTCAGCTTCTTCGACCCGCTGCTGTCCATCTGGGGACTGGTTACCCGCGGCACGCGCACGGTGGGAGTCCAGAGTCCGGAGTACCGCGTGGACACCTACACGGCCATCCGGCTCTACACAGCGGCAGGCGGCCAGCTGCTCGGCGAGGATCGCAGCATCGGGACCCTGTCGCCCGGCGCATTCGCGGATATTGTGGGGTTCCGCGCCGACCTGCTGGACTGCCCGGTTGACGACCTGCCGTCGCAACAGCCCGCGCTGACGCTGGTCGGCGGCCGGCCGGTGCACGACCCCGACGGCCTGCTCGGTGCCGCCAGGATCCCCGCGCCGCCGAGATTCCGATGACCGGCTTCGCGGGACATCCGACGACCGGCTTCGCGGGACAGATGCGCGCGGGCGGCGGGGTCTGCCGGCGCGGGCTGTGGCTGACGTTCCTGAGCCCGTTCGGCCTGGAGGTGGCCGCCGCCGCTGGCGGCGCGGAATGGATCGGGATCGACGTCCAGCACGGCGATCTCGATCTCGCCGACGTCGCCCCGCTGGCGCGGGTCAGCCCGGTGCCGGTGCTCGTCCGTCTCGCCTCGCACGACGAGGCGAACCTGGCCCGGGCGCTGGACGCCGGGGTGAACGGCGTGATCGTTCCGACCGTCGAGTCCGCCGGCCAGGCCGGGCAGCTGGTGCAGGCCGCCTGCTTCCCGCCCCGCGGCCGGCGCAGCAAGGGCCTGGCGCGCGCCTCCCTCCTCGGCCCGCGCGGCCCGCTCGGCCCGCTCGGCCCGCGCGAGGAGCCGCTGCTGCTGCCGATGGTCGAGACACGCGCGGGCCTGGACCACCTCGACGACATCCTCGGTGTCGACGGCGTGGACGGCATCTTCATCGGCCCCTACGACCTGGCCCTCTCGCTCGGCCAGGAATCGGTGCTGGAGAGCGCGGTGGTGTCGGCGATCACGTCCGTGATCGGCCGAACCCGCGGGCGAGGGCGCATCACCGGGATCTTTGCCGGGAACCGCGAGCTCACCGGACTGATCCCGGCGGTCGACCTGCTCGGCGTCGACACCGACGCCGCCGCCCTCCGCGCCGGACTAAAGCTGATGTTCGAACAGCCGGGTTCCGCCAGCGGAAACGCTTAGATCTCGAGACGGAATCCGAGGCTTTACTGTCCAGGACCACGGCTGCGGGCGGTTCACCGCCCGCTAGCGGATCCGCTCCGCATCCGGCTCTTCGAGCTTCTCGTCATGCGGCCCCAGTCGGCCCGAGAGCTGGCCGGCCGCGTGGGCCTGCCCTGACCGAGACGGCCCGGGAGCATCCCGACCACGACGGCGTGCGGACGACGGTGCTCTGGACGGCCGTGATCCGGGAGGACCGGGCGGCGGGACCGGGCCAGGCTGGGCTCCGCATAGAGGCCGGTGTTGCAAAGTTCAATCCCGTCAGGATGAGCAGGATTTCGCGTCCGGAACGCGGAGTTCGGGCCTGGGAGACGGGCGGCTGAGGCCGCCCGTCTCTTCTGGAAGGCTGGTCAGGTAACTAGGGTAAATCCGGTCCGCCTGGCACCACGGGCCCCGTGGGCTTGGGCGTGAGCGGCGGCCCGGCCGTCTGCCAGGGCCCGGAGGGTCCCCTGCGCCGAATTAACGGGGAGGATATGGCTTACCGGGAGGATCTGGGCAACCCCGCCCTGGAGGGCGGCGCGGTCGGCTTCGGGAACGAGATGGCCGTTGGCGTGCATAGCGCGCAGGCCGTCTGCTATGGCGGCCTGCCACCGGTCTATGCTGGCGGCGATGTGAGAATGGGAACAGTACGTCGCCAGGACCACCGGGACCGAGTGAGAGGTGATCGCCGTGGAGGCAGGAGCCAGGCGGGGAGCGTTCCTGCCCGTCATACACGCCAGGCCGTCCAGGATCGCGAAGTGGGGTGATTGCAGTGTCTGAGGATCCGCAGTCAGGTGCTGCCCCTGATACGCCAGTCAGCCCCGGCACCGGCCGGGACGTCACGCTGGCTGAGGGCACGCGCCTGAGCGGCCTAGTAACCAGCCGCCTGACTGACCAGGCACGCCGCACCGCCCAGGCCGCCAGGGCCAGGCGGGTGACGAACAACAGCGGCGAGCCAGGAGTGCTTGACCTGACGCCGTTGCGCGAGCTGGTCTCCGAGCTGACCGAAGAGCTGCAGAAGGTGAGGCCGCGGGAGCGGGTAGCCCGCGCGCTACGGCAGGCAGCCGACATCATCGACCCGCCAGGGCCGATCCGCTGAGACCAGGCCATCACGGATGGTAGCTGGAGGCCCGTAATGGTCGGCGCACATCCCGGCCGTTCGGCGTGGCCGCAGGCTTTACGGCTCATCAGCTGAGGCGCGCAGATCCGGGTGATCTGATGTCGAGAGGTGGCCGGGCGACGTAACTGCAACGCGCGCTCATGCGTGAAGTGAGGGCGTTAGCCATTCGGATACTTATGCGTTGTTGTTTGGCATACTCATCCGTGATTCAGTTGACATGGCACCCGAACGCCAAGCCGGGAGCCTCTGGTTTGACGGTGACCATGTCACGTACACGGATCGGCCTGAGCGTGCCGCCGCAGCTGCCGCCGGCCGGCGTCCCGGCATACGCGCGGCGGGCCGAATCGGCCGGCTTCGACGAGCTCTGGCTGGCCGAGGACTGCTTCTTTCTCCGGCGGGATCGCCGCTGTATGGGCTGCGCTCTCCAGCACGCACCGGCTGGTCGTCGGCCTGGGCATCATGCCGGCAATGGCGGCCCGCAACGCTGCATTCACGGCGATGGAGATCGCCGCGGTGGCCGAGCTGTATCCCGCCCGGCTGACTATCGGCCTCGGGCACGGAATGGCCGGGTGGACGCGCCAGATCGGCTATCTTCTCCCAACTGTCTTCGCTCCTGATGTCACAGACGGCCGGGGTTGCCTCGTCTCGGGGTTGAGGTCAATTCTGGATCAAGAAGGTGATGGTTGTGCGGGTGTTCGTGGCAGGCGGGAGCGGGGCCTTGGGGCGGCGGCTGGTGCCGCAGCTCGTGGCCCGGGGCCATCAGGTGACGGCTACGGCGACGGGCCCGGGCAAGCTGGGCTTGCTGGAGCAGCTGGGCGCGGACGGGGCCGTGATGGACGGGCTGGATGCGGTGTCGGTCGGCGAGGCGGTGGCTGCGGCCAGGCCGGACGCGATTGTGCACCAGATGACCGCGCTGTCCGCGGCGCACGCGGGAAAGCCCGATTTGAAGCACCCCGACCGCTTCTTCGCCACCACCATCCGGCTGCGCTCCGAGGGGACGGATCACCTGCTGGCCGCCGCCGAGGCGGCCGGCGTATCCCATGTCGTCGCGCAGGGCTTCGGCGCCTTTAACGGCATCCGCGAGGATGGATGGGTGAAGACGGAGGAGGACCCGCTGGACCCGGGCCCGGCGAGCGCGCGCAAGGGGACGGAGGCGCTCGGCCACCTCGAGGACGTGGTCGTCAGAGGCCGGCGGCGCGGTCCTGCGCTACGGCAGCTTGTACGGGCCTGGCGCCATCGACGGCTGGGTCGAGCTCGTGCGCAAGCGGCAGTTCCCGCTGGTCGGGGGCGGCACCGGCTATATGTCGTGGGTGCATCTGGACGACGCGGCGAGCGCCACCGTCCTGGCCCTGGAGCAGAAGGCGGCCGGCGTGTTCGACATCGCCGACGACGAGCCTGCCCCGGCCAGCGAGTGGCTGCCCTACCTGGCCGCGTGCGCGGGGGCGAAACGGCCGGTGCGCGTCCCCAAGTGGGTGGCCCGGCTGCTGGCCGGGGACATGGCGGTGATCATGATGACCCAGGGCCGCGGCTTCTCCAACGCCAAGGCCAAGCGGGAGCTCGGCTGGAAACTGCGCTACCCCTCATGGCGCCAAGGCTTCAAGGAAGAACTCACATGACCCGGGCCGAGGAGTTCGAGGAGCTGCGGCCGCTGCTGTTCGCGATCGCCTACCGGATCCTCGGCAGCGTGAGCGAGGCCGAGGACGCGGTCCAGGAGACCTGGCTGCGCTACGAGGCCTCCCCGACGCAGCCCAGATCGGCCAAGGCCTTCCTCTCGGCCGTGGTGACCCGGATCTCGATCGACGTGCTGCGGTCGGCCCGCGTCCGGCGGGAGGAGTACGTCGGGCAGTGGTTCCCCGAGCCGCTGCTCACCGACCCCTACGAGGACCCGGAGCGGTCGGCGGAGCTGGCCGACTCGGTGTCGATGGCGGCCCTGCTGCTGCTGGAGCGGCTCAGCCCGCTCGAGCGGGCGGTGTTCGTGCTTCGGGAGGTGTTCGGGTTCGGCTTCGGGGAGGTCGCGGCGGCGGTGGGGCGGTCGGAGGCGGCGTGCCGTCAGCTCGCGGTGCGGGCGCGGCGCCACATGGACGCGGGGCGCCCTCGGTTCGAGGCGGACCGCCGGGAGCGGGATGAGCTGGCGGTACGGTTTTTCGACGCGCTCCGGGAAGGCGACGTCGACGGCCTGCGTGAGCTGCTCGCCGCTGACGTCCAGATGGTCGGGGACGGCGGCGGCAAGGCCCCGCAGTTGGCCAGGGCCATCGTCGGCGCCGGCAATGTGGCCCGGGTGCTTGCCTCGGTCTTCCCTTGGCTCGTCCGGATCGACGTGACGCTGGAGCCGCACGAGGTGAACGGCCAGCCGGGCGCGATCTTCCGCGACCGGGATGGCAAGGTCCTCTACACCTGGACCCTGGAGGTACTCGACGGGCAGATTCAGGCGATCCGCTCGGTGATCAATCCCGACAAGCTCGGGCACTTGGGTCCGGTGGCAGACGCCTGGGCGGTCGCCCGCGAAGTGAACCAGGCTCGCCGGCCCGCGGATTGACCGGAAGAGCTGGAACGCGATCATGGCTACCGTCCGCGACCTCCGCTCCGGCACACGCCCCGCTCCAGCGGATCGCCGAGCGCGCGGTCGCCCTCAGTGCCGTCATCCTCCGGGCGGAGACCGGGGTGGGCCCTGTCGGGCGATGGGGGCCACACCCGGACCGGGCGCGGGGTCATCATGTGTGCATGACTGATTTCCTGGCTGGCTATGTCGTCCCCGCTGGCGCTGGGCTAGCGGACGATCCGGGCCTGAAGGCGTCGCAGCACTCCACCGGCGGAGCCTTGAGCGTCTTTGAGACCACGGTCCAGGCCGGACCGCCGCTGCACGTTCACGACCGGGAAGATGAGTGCTTCTACGTGCTCGACGGCGAACTATCCATCCAGTGCGGCAGTGACGCCTTCGACGCCCCGGCCGGCAGCTTCGTGTTCCTGCCCCGCGGCCGGCCGCACCGGTTCCAGGCCAGGGACCAGCCCGCCCGGCTGCTCCTGATCGCCGTTCCAGGCGGGATCGAAGACTACTTCGGCCAGATCAGCAACGCCCCGGACGACGCCGAGCGCCACCGGATCGGCGAGCTGCACGGCATACGCGTCGTACCCGGATAAGCCAGCACGGTCACCGTCATCTGTCCGGTCGTGAGCGTCCCGGGCAGCCGCCGCGGCCCTTCGGGGTGTCGAGGTGGGCCGGCTTCCGGTTCCCGGCGATGGTGCCGGCTTAGTGCTCGATCACGGCCCGCACCAGGTCGTCTTGGCCGGCGAAGTAGTGGCGGGCGGGCGCCTCACGATGCCGGCGGCCCGCCTTGGTCCCCGGCCCCGGCTGCAGCTCATGACGCGGACCGGACGATCGAGGGTCGCTGCCTCGGCGTTGCCCCCTCTCGGACGACCGGTACGACGATCGGTACGATGAGCCCCGTGACCGAGGCGATCAAGCTATGAGCGGCCTGCCGCGTGAGTTGCGGGACCTGATCGAGTCCGGCCCCATGGCTCACCTGACCACCATCAACGCCGACGGAAGCCCGCAGG
This sequence comes from uncultured Actinomycetes bacterium, assembly GCA_963722275.1. Taxonomy (GTDB): domain Bacteria; phylum Actinomycetota; class Actinomycetes; order Streptosporangiales; family Streptosporangiaceae; genus Palsa-504. Next base: position 71,314 of record CAVRMX010000037.1, read on the forward strand.
TGAGCGTCATCTGGATCGGGCTGGACGGCGACGATCTCGTCAGCGGCCACATGGCGTGGTACGCGAAGCTGCGCAACATCGAGCGGGACCCGCGGGTCGTGCTGTCCTTCGATGCGCCGCGGGTGCCCGGCGTGTTCCTGAACCCGTACGCCGTGCTGCACGCGCGGGCCGCCGTTCAGCCGGGCGACGAGGCATGGGATCTGCTCGACCGCCTGACCAAGGTCTACATGTCCCCTGACGCCGGGTTCCCGGCGCCGAAGGGTCCGGGCTATCTCGTGCGCTACTCCGTCGAGCGCATCGGCGGGGTCGGCCCGTGGGCGTCGGCCTCACGCTGAGCGGGGCATTGACAGCGAGACCTTCGGCGCCGCGGCAGGCCTATGCCTCCTGATGGGCCTGAGCGGATGATGGCGCTTCCGGGCGCGCTGCTCCGGTCGCTGGCGGCCATCGTGGGCGAGCAGCATGTGCTGACCGGCGACGCGGCCGCCGGCTTCGCGGTCGACTGGACCGGCCGTTTCCTTGGGCACACGCCGGCGGTCGTTCGGCCTCGTGACACGACCGAGGTCGCGGCCGTGCTGGCCCTGTGCACCGGCGCGGGGGTGCCCGTTGTCCCGCAAGGGGGGAACACCGGCCTGGTCGGCGGCGGCGTGCCCTTGCACGGCGAGGTCGTGCTGAGCCTGACCCGGCTGAACCAGCTGGGACCGGTCGATCATGAGGCGGCCCAGGTCACGGCCGGGGCCGGGGTCACACTGCAGCAGGTCGCGGACGCCGGCCCGGATCTGGATCTCGGCATCCTGATCGCCAGCCGGGACAGCGCCACCGTCGGCGGGGCGGTGGCCACCAACGCCGGCGGGCTGCGGGTGCTGCGCTTCGGGCCGATGCGGGCGCAGCTGCGCGGTATCGAAGCCGTCCTGGCCGACGGCACCGTTCTGTCGCACCTGGCCGGGCTGGTCAAGGACAACACCGGCTACGACTACCCGTCGCTGCTCGCCGGGTCCGAGGGCACCCTGGCCGTGATCACCGCGGCCAGGCTGCGGCTCGTGCCCCGGCTGCGGGACGCGGTGACCGCGCTGGCCGGGGTCGGCGGCCTGGACGAGCTGCATGCGCTGGCCCGTCAGGCGGTCAGGGAGGTACCGGGTCTCGTATCGGCCGAGTTCTTCACCAGGACCGGCCTCGACATCCTGGTGGCGCACGCCGGGCTCGCGCCGCCGTTGCCCCGGCCGGCCGCTGCGTATCTCCTGCTCGAGGCGTCCGGACCCGGTGCGTTCGGCAACCTGGCAGACGTCATCGGCGACCGGGAGGCCGCGGTCGGGGAGTCGGCGGCCGACCGCGCCCGGCTCTGGTCCTACCGGGAACGCCACCCGGAGGCGGCCGGGTTCCTCGGCGTCCCGGTCAAGCTCGACGTCTCGGTGCCCGCGGCGCAGTGGGTGCGGCTCGCATCCGGGGCGGCCGCCGCGGTCACCGACGTGGACCCAGGCGCTCAGGTCATTACCTTCGGCCACGTCGCCGACGGAAACGTGCACGTGAACATCGTTCCCGCGGCGCCCGCGGACGGCCGCCACGAGAACGCGGTGTTCTCCCTCGTCGCTTCCCTCGGGGGTTCCATCTCGGCCGAGCACGGCATCGGCGCCCTCAAAGCACCATGGCTTCCGCTGGCGCGCACAGAAGCGGAGCGTGCGCTGTTCGCGAGGATCCGTTCGGCGTTCGACCCGTCCGCCACGCTGAACCCGAACGTTCTGATATCGCCTCCGTGAAGACCCGAACACGCCACGCCGGCCGCCCCGGCCGCCGCTCATCTTCGTGGATACAAACACCCCCTATGAGGGGTAGAACAATCCACAATCTTCGCTGAGCCCGCCGCGGGGGGCTCGGGGCCGATCTCGGGGATCCCGCTGGGCGCGGGCGCCTCGTCCGTCGCGGAAATCACGATTCGGACAGCCGGGGCCTTGTCTTGCGCAGGCAGGTACATCGGGCAGACACGCGGACAAGCCATGCTGGCCGGAGACGGGCGCGGAATCCGCCGTACGTTGACCCCGGCCTTAGCTTGGCGGGCCGCGGCGCCCCGCACAATCAGGTCCCGCGGCATCGGGTCAGGTGCCCAGCGCACGTGACAGCAGGATCCGGCGGTTGCGCGCGGAGGTCTTCGCGAAGATCGATTTCAGGTGATCCTGCACTGTGTGCTCGGAAAGGAACATCCGGCGCGCGAGTTCCCGGGTGTCGGTTCCGCTCACCAGGTGGCCGAGTAGCTCATCCTCACGTGCGCTGAGGCCGAACGCCCGCGCGAACAAGGCGACCCGTTCGGGCGGGGAGGTCTCCTCGATGGTGACCGCGATGTCGCGCTCCCGGGCAGGCCCGGCTTCCCCGATTCTGGCCGCACGCAGGGTCACCCACAGGCCGTCCGACAGGTGCACCCGGGCCGAGGGCGGATTCCGGTCGACCCCGGCTTCGGCGGCCAGCAACTGCGCGGCGACGTTGTAGGCACTCGCCGGGATCGGCGGGCGGTCTTCCTCCGGCGGCACGAGCACCCGCAGGTAATCCTGTGTCTGCGGGGTCTGCCCGCGTACTTGGAGGCCGGGAGACAGCAGCAGGACCACGGGGCCGGGCCGCGGTGCGTGGCGCGCAGCGCCGGAGAGGAACGCGCTGGCCTGGCTGCGGCGCAGCGCGAGCGTCAGCGGATCCGCGATGCCGGTGAGGTAAGCGGCCTCGGCCGGGCTGAACCGGGCCGAGGAGCCCGACTTCCAGAGGTCGAGGAATCCCCAGCATCCGAACCGGTCCCTGAAGACCAGCGAGGCCATGTCGCCGATGCCGTAGCCGTCCAGCAGGTCGCGCCAGAGCAGGCTCCGCGACGGATTGCCGCCGGTCGCTGCCTGGAGCAGCGCGACCGGGGCATCGCGCAGTGCCGTCCACCGGTTGACTTCGGTGAGGTACTTCAGCCGGATCAGGCGGGGAAGCTCCGGCAGGCACGGGACGTCAGCCAGCGGCGCGGAGCCGACCGAGGTCTCGGGGTCGGTCAGCAGCCAGGCGTAAGCGTCGAAGCTCACCACCTGACGGATCTCCGCGAGGACCTGCAGCCGCAGCGCCCTCGCATCGCCGGCCGAATCGCAGATCTTTACGACCCGCTCCCGGGACCGTTCGGATACCGCCGACGTGACCATGTCCGGAGAATACGCGCCGGCGCAGGCCGGGATCTCGCAGGTCAGCACCCGAAAGACCCCAGGGACTTGGGATGGCCGCCTCCGGCCGGCGCTCCTAGCGTGGAGGAGACAGCATCCCGCCTGACCAAGGAGCCCTCGTGGCAACACTGCACATCGAACACGCCGTTACCGACTTCGAGACCTGGAACACCGCGTTCGGGCGCTTCGCCGAGGCCCGGCGGCAGTCCGGGGTCCGCCAGCAGCGCGTGCAGCAGCCGGTCGGCGACCCCAGCTATGTCGTCATTGACCTCGACTTCGACACCGCCAGCGAGGCGGAAAGCTTCCTCGGCTTCCTGCGGGCCAACGTCTGGTCCTCCGGCGCCAATGCCCCCGCCCTCATCGGGACACCGCAGGCGAAGATCCTCGAACTCGCCGCCGGGCAGTAGCAGGATCCCGGCCTGGCCTCAGGTGCCGTGCCCGGGGCCGCCGAGCCGGGGGCGGTCGAGCCGGGGGCGGTCGAGCCGGGGGCGGTCGAGCCGGGCCGGGCGGATGCGCTGGCCCTTGAGGGGTTCGGGTTGCTCGGCGGCGACTTCGGCGGCCCGGGCCAGGACCTTGGCGAGCAGGTCAAGCAGGTGGGCTCGTTCGTCCTGGGTGAGGGCGGACAGGATGCTCCGCTCGACGGCGCGGATGCCGGGGAGCAGCTGATCGGCGGCGGCGCGGCCGTCGGGTGTGATCTCGATGAGGACGCTGCGGCGGTCGCCTGGGTTGGGGGTGCGGCGGATCCAGCCGCGGCGTTCGAGCAGGTCGAGCGTGGCGGTCATGGTGGCTGAGGCGATCAGGACCCGGTCGCTGATCTGCGAGGGGGTAAGCGGCGCGGCGGCCCCGTCGATGACGGCCAGCGCCGTCGCGGCGGCCTGGTGCATGTCGAAGGTCGCGGCGATGCGGCGGTCAAGCTCGCCCAGGAGGGCCTCGCCGGTGCGGCACAGGGATGCGTATGCCTCCGTGCAGGTGGTGTCGCCGCCGGGGTACTCGTCCTGGAAATCGGCGTCAACCCTGACCACGCCGAGCGAGGCCGGGGAGGGGCGGCTGCCCCTCCCCGGCCTCAGTGACCTGGGGTCAGACATCCGTGAAGATCTCGATCCGCGGTGCGCCCTCCACTCCGGCCTGCTCCATCCCGGCCCGCAGTCCGGGGTCGTGCGCGAAGCCGGCCGCCTGCTCGGCGGTCGGGAAGTCGTGGGTGATGAACAGGTCATTGCCGTCATCGGGAAGCCGCATGACGCGCTTCCCGGTGCAGCCGTGCTGGGCTCGCAGCGGCTCGAGCTCGTCATAGACCTTGCGCCATGCGGCGTAGTCATGGACGTTGTGCCGGACGACAAGTGTGGCGCTCATGTGGTTTCCCTCCCGGAGTGGAGGCTGCCTGCCTCCTGGGGGTAACCTAACGGACTTTTGTCTCCGAGTAAAGATACTTACCTCGGAATTATGTATCTCGGTGTCGAATCAAATCTTGGGTGCGGCGTGGCGGCGGCGTAGCGGCGGCGTCTCGGCCGGACCAGGCCTGGCGGTGAGCTATCACGGCCAGGCTGGTTCAGTGGGACGTTCGGCCCTGCCGGGGCAGGCCTTTGGCCCTGCCGCCGTACGGCCGCGGCGGCCATCGTCGGGGTCAACCCCCCAACGAAGCGGAGATGCTCATGCGAGCCCTTGTGTACCACGGACCAGGCGTAAAGGCCTGGGAAGACGTACCGAAGCCAGAGGTGATCGCCGACACGGACGCGATCGTGCGGGTCGACGCCACGACGATCTGCGGGACCGACCTGCACATTCTCAAGGGCGACGTCCCGGCCGTCACGGACGGGCGGATCCTCGGCCACGAAGCGGTCGGAACCGTCGAGTCGGCCGGCGGCGGCGTAAAGACGGTCAAGGCCGGGGACCGCGTCCTCGTGTCGTGTATCTCCGCGTGCGGGAGCTGCCAGTACTGCCGGATGGGCCACGCCGGGCAGTGCCTCGGCGGGGGCGGCTGGATCCTCGGCCACAAGATCGACGGGACCCAGGCCGAATACGTCCGGGTCCCCTTCGCCGATACCTCTACTTACCCGCTCCCGGCCGGCGCGTCCGACGAGGACATCCTGATGCTGGCGGACATCCTGCCGACCGGTTATGAGGTCGGCGTGCTCAACGGCTGCGTCCGGCCGGGCGATGTGGTCGCGGTCGTCGGGGCCGGTCCCATCGGCCTGTCCGCGATCTCGGGCGCCCGCCTGTTCAGCCCCAGCCACGTCGTCGCGATCGATCTGGCTGACACCCGGCTGGAGGCGGCGAAGGCGTTCGGCGCGGATATCACCGTGAACAACGGCCGCCAGGACCCGCTGGAAGTGATCCGTGAGCTGACCGGCGGACTCGGCGCCCACGTGGCGATCGAGGCGGTGGGCGTGCCCGCCACCTTCGAGCTCGCCGCCCAGCTGGTCCGGCCATGCGGCCACATCGCCAACATCGGCGTGCACGGCGAGCCTGCCACGCTGCACCTCGAGGAGCTGTGGATCAAGAACGTCACCATCACGACCGGCCTGGTCGACGCGTACTCCACGGCGACGCTGCTGGACCTGCTGGCCACCCGGCAGATCGACGCGGGACGGTTCATCACCCACCACTTCACGCTGGATGAGTTCGATACGGCCTACGACGTGTTCGGCCGGGCCGCCGACACGGGCGCGCTCAAGGTCGTCCTGAGCCGAACCGCCTAGCGGAACACGTGGGCGCAGGGCCTGCGCGCAGGCCCTGCGCCCACGATCACCCCGGCGGCGGAAACCGGGGCCGGGGCGGTGATGTAGGCCCGTTCGGTCATCAAATTAACGGTTGCTAGCCATGCACGCGCTGGGTGCGTCCGGCCCATTCGGGTTCGCGGAGCACGAACTTCTGGATCTTTCCCGTGGATGTTTTCGGCAGCTCGAGGATGATGTCGATGTCGCGGGGTGCCTTGTAGCGGGCGATCTTGATGCGGACGTGCGCGATCAGCTCTTCCGGGGTTGCGCTGTGGTCGGCGCGGAACACGACGAACGCCTTCGGGCGCTCGCCCCACTTGTCGTCGGGTACCCCGATGACCGCCGCCTCGAGTACGGCCGGATGGCTCATGAGCGCCTGCTCCACCTCGACGGTGGAGATGTTCTCGCCGCCGGAGATGACGATGTCCTTGATGCGGTCGCGCAGCTCGATGTACCCGTCGGAATGCATGACGCCGAGGTCACCGCTGTGGAACCAGCCGCCGCGGAACGCCTCGGCGGTGGCCGCCGGGTCGAGGTAGTAGCCGGCCATGACGTTGTTGCCGCGCATGACGATCTCGCCCATCGTGCCGCCGTCGGCCGGCACGTCGGCCATCTCTTGGTCCACGACCCGCAGGCCCTCGGCCTGGATCATGCTCACGCCCTGGCGGGCCAGCAGTACGGAGCGCTCCTCGGATGACAGCCCGGCCCACTGCGGCTGGGACTGGCAGACGGAGATCGGGCCGTAGGTCTCGGTCAGCCCGTAGACGTGCACGATCTGGAAACCCATGCGTTCCATCTGCGCGATGGTCGTGGGGCTGGGCGGCGCACCGGCCGTGGTGATCAGGACCGGCCGGGTCAGCGGGCCGGCCTCGGGTGCGTTCAGGACGGCGCTCACCACGGTCGGGGCCGCGTTGAGGTGGGTGACGCCGTGCTCGCGCAGCTGCCGCCAGATCGCGTCGCCGCGGACCTCGCGCAGGCACACGTGCGTGCCGCCGATGGCGGTCAGTGACCAGGGCGTGCACCAGCCGTTGCAGTGGAACATCGGCAGTGTCCACAGGTAGACGCTGTTCTCGTCGTGGCGGGAGTGAATGACTTCGCCGAAACAGTTCAGGTACGCGCCCCGGTGCGTATAGACCACGCCCTTCGGGCGACCGGTGGTCCCGGAGGTGTAGTTGACCGCGATAGGAGCAAGCTCGTCGGAGATCGACCAGGACAGCGGTTCCTGTGTGTCCCGGGCCAGGAACGCGGAGTAGCTCACCAGCCGCGGCTCGCCGCTCAGATCCGGATCCGCCGGCGCAAGCTCGGTGTCCTCGGCGACCACCAGCTCGGTCACCGCGTCCACGTCCTTGGCGGCCGCCACTGCCGTCGGAAGGAGCGCCGCGTCGACAACCACGATCTTGACGCCGGAGTGACTGAGGATGTATGCCACCTCACCGGCCGTGAGCCGGGTGTTTACCGCGACGAGCACCGCGCCGGCCAGCGGGACCGCGTAATGCGCGATGAGCATCTCCGGCAGGTTCGGCATCAGGTACGCAACCCGGTCGCCCGGCCCGACACCGCTCGCCCGCAGCGCTCCTGCCACCCGCTGCGCCTCGGCCGCCAGCTCGCGGTAGGTGAGCCGCCGCTCGCCGTAGATCACAGCGGTCTTGCCGGGCCATACTCGCGCCGACCGTTCCAGGAACGACAGCGGCGATAGTGCCGTATACGAAACCGAATCCATACCGATCCTCCGCGAGATGTGCAGATCGCGTGCTTGACGCCAGCCCACGCTGGACCTTCCAGCTGATGACCATCCCCGCCTTGCCGACAGGGGCGAAGGTCCCAGCCCCGGCTGCTGCTGCTAACCGGGCCCGGTCGTGGACGGGCCGGGCCCGGTCGTGGACGCGTCAGACGCGCTCGAAGATCGCGGCGATGCCCTGGCCGCCGCCGATGCACATCGTGACCAGCGCGTACTTGCCGCCGGTGCGCCTGAGCTCGTACAGCGACTTGACGGTCAGGATGGCGCCGGTGGCGGCGACGGGGTGCCCGAGGGAGATGCCGCTGCCGTTCGGGTTGGTGCGGTCCGGCGGCAGGCCCAGTTCCCTGACCACCGCCAGCGCCTGGGCGGCGAAGGCCTCGTTCACCTCGAACACGTCGATCTCGTCGATCTTGAGCCCGGTACGGTCCAGCACGTGGCGGACCGCCGGCACTGGGCCCATGCCCATGATGCGCGGCTCGACGCCCGCGTGGGCGTAGCCGATCAGCTTGCCCATCGGGCTGCGGCCGCTGCTCCGGACGAACGACTCCGAGGCCAGCACCACGGCTGCGGCGGCGTCGTTGAGGCCGGACGCGTTGCCCGCGGTGACCGTGCCGTCCTTGGCGAACGCGGGCCGCAGCTTCGCCATATCCTCGATGCTGACCTCCGGCCTGACGTGCTCGTCGGTGTCGACGATGGTGGTCTTGCCCCGCTTGCCCGGGATCTCGACGGGCAGGATCTGCGCGGAGAAGTAGCCCGCCGCCTGCGCAGCGGCGGCCCGGCGGTGGCTCTCCGCCGCCAGGGCGTCCTGGTCGGCCCGGGACACGTGGTAGTCGGTGGCCACGTTCTCCGCCGTCACGCCCATGTGGCACCCGTCCCACGGGTCGGACAGCGCCCCGGTCAGGGCGTCGATCGCGGCGCCGTCGCCCATCCGCTGGCCCCAGCGCATGCCGGGCAGCCAGTATGGGGCGCGGCTCATCGACTCGGCCCCGCCCGCTACCGCGACCTCACAGTCACCCAGCATGATGGCCTGCGAGGCGGACACGATGGCCTGCAGCCCGCTGCCGCACAGCCTGTTCACGGTGAGCGCTGGCGTCCCCACCTCCAGGCCGCCGTTGACGGCCGCCACCCGGGACAGGTACATGTCCCTGGTCTCAGTGTGGATCACGTTGCCGAACACGGCGTGGCCGACCTGGGCCGGATCCACGCCCGACCTGCTGACCGCCTCGCGCACCACCTTCGCGGCCAGATCACAGGGCGGGACGGAGGCGAGGCCACCGCCATACTTACCGATTGGAGTCCTCACAGCCGACAGGACAAATACATCTTCCATGATTCTTTCCTCTTCCCACATGTCCAGGCCGCCGCTGACGGTCCAGATCTGTCCTGCTGTCTCGCGCGATGACGTGCCGCAACGATTGGAACAGGGCACAGCGTCCGCGGCTCGACCGCCGCGAGATGGCCTCCTCGGCCCTGCTGGCCTGGTATCACGTAACCCGGACGTTACGGTAATGCGATCCGGCGGAAAGCGGCCATATGTCCCCGCCTGGGGGACTTAGGTCCCTTTTCACCGGAACCATCCGAATGGACCAGCGCTGGGGGTGTTGCTCGCCGCCCAGCTGGTCCGGCCCTGCGCTCATGATCGCCCTGCGGGTCCGTGTAAGACTGACAGCATGTCATCATCACTGAACTGCCTGGTTACCGGCGCGTCGGGATACATCGGCGGGCGGCTCGTCCCGGAGCTGCTGAGCGCGGGATACGCGGTCCGGTGCATGGCACGCGATCCGGGGAAGCTCAGCGACCGCCCGTGGTCGGATGACGTGGAGATCGCGGTCGCCGACGTGATGGACGACAGCGCGGTGCGGCGCGCCCTGGAAGGCGTGGACGTCGCCTACTACCTGATCCACTCCCTCGGCACGGACGCGTCGTTCGAACGGCGCGACCGCACCGCGGCGCACACCTTCGCCGCGGCCGCGAAAGCCGCAGGCGTACAGCGCATCGTCTACCTGGGCGGCATCATCTCCGGGCAGGCCGGGAAACTGTCCCCGCACCTGCGTTCCCGGGCCGAGGTCGGCGACATCCTGCTGGCCAGCGGCGTGCCGACCGCCGCGCTGCAGGCCGCGGTGATAATCGGCAGCGGATCAGCCTCGTTCGAGATGCTCCGTTACCTCACCGAGCGGCTGCCGGCTATGGTCACCCCGCAATGGGTGGATACCCGCATCCAGCCGATCGCCGTCCATGACGTGCTGCGTTACCTGGCCGGCAGCGCCACGCTGCCGGCGGAGGTCAGCCGCCGCTTCGACATCGGCGGCCCCGACGTGCTCACCTACATGGAGATGATGCGCCGGTACGCCGAAGTGGCCGGGCTCACGTCGCGGGTCATCGTGCGGGTGCCCCTGCTGACGCCGCGGCTGTCATCGCTGTGGGTCGGGCTGGTGACACCGGTGCCCGCCAACCTGGCCAGGCCGCTCGTCGAATCCTTGCGGAACGAGGTCGTCTGCTCCGAGCACGACATCGCCGAGTACATCCCGGATCCGCCCGACGGGCTGCTGACCCTCGACCAGGCCATCACCGCGGCCCTGCGGTACACCCGCGAGGGCGCCGTCTCGACCCGCTGGTCGTCGGCCGCGACGCCCGGCGCACCCAGCGACCCGCTGCCGACTGATCCCTCGTGGGCCGGCGGATCCCTGTACGTCGACGCGCGCAACAGCGTCGTGCGCGCCTCGCCCGCGGCGCTGTGGCGGGTGATCGAGGGCATCGGCGGCGAGACCGGGTGGTACTCCTTCCCGGCCGCCTGGGCCGCCCGCGGGCTGCTCGACCGGCTGGCCGGCGGGGTGGGGCTGCGGCGCGGCCGCCGCGACCCCCGGCATCTGCTCGCCGGCGACGCCCTGGACTTCTGGCGGGTGGAGGCGATCGAGCCGGGCAAACTGCTGCGGCTGCGCGCGGAGATGAAGCTGCCGGGGCTGGCCTGGCTGGAGCTGTCCGTGGGCCAGGACTACGACGGGATGACGACCTACAGCCAGCGGGCGATCTTCCGGCCGCGCGGGCTCGCGGGTCATGCTTACTGGCGGTCCATTTCGCCGTTTCACGGCGTGGTGTTCGGCGGCATGCTCCGGAACATCACCGCCGCCGCCGAACAGGCCGAACGGGCGGGCGACACGCCTCGCCCGGTCACGCGGTAGCCGCTGGCGCCGGGCTCAGAGCCGGCCGGCGAGCCAGGCGTGCACCTCGCCGATGTGGTTCTCCCGCATCGTCCCGTGCCCTTCGTGGTCGAACAGCCAGGCCTGCACGCCGGGGATGTGCGCGGCCAGCCACTGGCCGTGGCTGAACGGCACCGCCTTGTCCTGACCGCCGTGCAGCAGCAGCACCGGAACGGATATCTGCGCCAGGCCGAACCCCCACGGGGTGAGCTGCGCCCAGCAGTCGTCCCAGCAGCCCTCGATCCCGGATGCGTACCCCTGCTGCATGCAGACCGCCTCGTCGGTCAGGAACGCCAGGTCAGCATCGGGCGCATGGGCCTTCATGTCCTGGGCCAGTTCGGCTGGCGATGCCGCCAGCATCTGGTCTCGGTCCTTCTCGAACATGGCGCGCGATGCGGGCTTATCCGCGAACATCAGCCGGAACTTCGTCCACGGCGTCCTGGCTGAACCCGGCGAGCCAGTCCAGTCCCTCGGCGTCGTAGGGGGCCGGCGAGGCCAGGGACGCGGCCGCCGCGACCAGGTCGGGCAGCAGCGCCGCGCACGCCAGCACGTGCGGGCCGCCGCCGGATAGGCCCCACATGGCCAGCCGGTCGATGCCGAGGGCCTGGCAGATCGCTCGCGCGTCGTCCGCGCAGTCGGCCGTGTTCCGTCCCGGCTGCGGCGTCGAGTCGCCGTAGCCCGGCCGGTCGTAGCTGATCAGCCGCAGGCCGCGGGCGGTGGCGTCGGCCACCGTGCGGCCGTACAGGTGCCGCGAGTTCGGCGTGCCCACGTGCACCATGACCGGGCGGCCGTCCCGGTCCCCCGCATCCTCGACCGCCAGCGTCCTGCCATCCGGGGTCTTTATGAGCCACTCCATGACCGCACCTCCTGCGCAGCGAGAGAAACCGGACGCTAGCTGCCCAGGGTGACCAGGCAGAAGGGGTGGCCGGCCGGATCACTGTAGACCCGGAAGTTCTTTCCTGCGCCGGGAAGCCGCTGCGCACCGAGCGCCAGGGCCTGTTCCTCGGCCTGGTCGATGTCGTTCACCGCGACGTCGAGGTGCATCTGCTGCGGGTGGCCGGGATCAGGCCATCGCGGCGGCTGCAGGTCCGGTGCCAGCTGGAAGGCCAGACCAGGCCGGCCGGGCGCGTCACCGATGACCACCCAGTCTTCGTCATCTTGTACCCGCCGCATGCCCAGCAGGTCCTGGTAGAAGCTCGCCAGCCCGCGCGGGTCCGGGCAATCGATCACAAGGCCGTGCCACCGTCCGATCACGGTCCCAGTCTCCACCACCGGCGCTGACATGGTCACGTTCTACAGTGGCTGCCATTTCCGGCTTGGCCATGCCCGTAGCGAGATCGGCGGGGACCGCCATGAGACTTCCGAACGCAGCCCACGCCTCCCGTCCCTGGCGCATCCGCGAGATCGCGCCTGACTTCACGCTCGAGGATGTCTGGGCCCTGCCCGTGTACGGCGACGCCGGCGACTTCCCGGTGCTGCTCGAGGTCATGGCGTCCCGCGACCTGGCCCATCCGGCGTCTGGTCTGACCCGCTTGCTGTTCCGGGTCCGCTGGATTCTCGGCAGGTGGTTCGGCTGGGATGCCGCCGCCGACCGGCCGATTCCGGGTAAGGACGAAGCTTCACTAGCCGAACGGCTGCCGGAAGACCTCCGCGGCACCGCCGCTGACCTGAAGTTCGGCTCCCTGTTCTCGCCGCTGTACCGCACCGATACCGAATTCGCCGCGGAACTGTCGAACCAGACCGTGCACGCCGTCATGCACCTGGCCTGGGCCGATCAGGGCCAAGGCCGCTACCAGGGGCAGATGGCCGTCTACGTCAAGCCGCGCGGCCGGTTCGGCAAGCAGTACATGGCGTTCATCGCGCCGTTCCGGCACTGGGTGGTCTACCCGGCCCTGCTCCGCCAGATCGAACGAGCGACGGCTCAGCGTTTGCGGCCGATGCCGCAGTAGCCGGCGAGGCCGCCGACGGCGGCATCGACCTGGCCTGCCAGGCCCCACTGGCTGATCGGGACCAGGCCGGGAGGCATCATGTCCAGGCCGTCGAAGAACCGGGCCACCTGCTCACGGCTCCGCAGGGTGATCGCGCGGGTCAGCCGGGCCAGTGGGCGGCCGGGCAGCAAGATGGCGACGGCTGACAGTCGAGCGTCGCGCCCGCCAGAGTCGGTCCCGCAGCCGCCTGGATGTAGTCGGTCTGGCCCTCGGGGCTGCTGGTCAGCAGTGCCTGAGCGTGGCTGAGCACCACCGGGTCGTGGTCGGCGTAGACGATCCGCGACTCGGGAGCGACCCGCTGCGCGACGTAATGGGTGTTGTCAGCGACCGGCAGCCCGGTGCCGATGTCGAGGAACTGCCGGATGCCGTGGCGGTCCGCCAGCTGGTGCACCGCGTCGATCAGGAACAGCCGCGCGGCCCGCGCGATCAGCGGCAGCGACGGCATCACCTGCAGCACCCGTTCGGCGGCCTCCCGGTCGGCGGCGAAGTTGTCCTTGCCGCCCAGCCAGTAGTTCCACATCCGCGCCGGGTTCGGCACGCCGGGATCGAAGGACGGCAGCTGGCTCTCACCGCCCGCGGTCCCGCCCTGCGGCGTGCTGTACGTCACGGGTCCCCTTCCTCGCCTGCCCGTCCGGTCACCGGTAAGAGCCTAGCCGCCGGCGCTAGAGCGTCAGGATCAGCATGTAGCCCATCGTGACGCCCATGGCGATCTTGCACAGGACCGCGCAGCGGGGGGCCAGGAAGCGGCGGCCGGCAGCGGTACCGGTAGCGGCGCAGTTGGCTGCGGCGGGGGCCGCGTTCCCTGACATCAGGGGGCGCTGGCCGGCTAGGGCGAGCGCGGGGGCGGGCACGGTGAGGCGGTCGCCGAGCCAGACCACGTAGCCGAGCAGGAACAGGGCCATCGGGAGGGCCAGGAACGAGAAGCGGGACGCGGCAGACGACACGCTCATCGCGCCCATCCCGGCCGTGCCGCGGGTGACCGCGGAGCCGGGGAGGAGCAGGAACATGTAGAGCATCGCGACGCATTCGACCAGGTGGGGGGCGGCATGCAGGCAGCGCCACGGGGCCGGGCGCGCGCCGCGGCGGGCCCGCAGCGTCTGGCCGCCGAACCACATGGCGCCGACCGCGAAGACGACTTCCCACATCGTGGCGGGCAGGGTGCGCAGGCCGGAGACGAGCATGCCGGCCATGGCGACACCCATGACGATGTGGGCGCCGTCGGTGTCGAGTTCGGTGGGGCGGCGCCACCGGCGGGCGGCGAGCAGGCGGCCCGCGCAGTAGGTCGCCACGGTGAGCATCAGGGCCGCGAAGATGCCGGAGAGCCAGCCGGGACCGCCCATGTCAGGCTCCCTCCCCCGGCACCGCGGCAGCAGGCCAGAACGCCAGCGCCAGCAGCACGAGCAGCGGCGCGGAGCCGGGATCGGTGCCCGCGCCGGTGAAGATGCCGCCCAGGCCCTGGGCCAGCCACAGCAGGACGGCCAGCGCGACGGCCAGGACGACGACCGCCCGGGCCAAGCGGCCAGGCAGGAAGATGCCCACCGCCGCCATCGTGAACACCGCCGCCAGCACGACCGGGGCCAGCAGGCCCTGATCGGCCAGCAAGGCCGCCAGATGGCTGTCGATCCAGGCCAGCCAGACTGGCTCGCCGGACGCCATGTCCGCGATACCGCCGCTGAGCGCCTGCGGCGCCCGCGCGGCGGGCAGCACGGCGACGACGGCCATGCTCCCCCAGACCGCCAGCCAGAGCACGCGCGCGACATGACGGCCGGCCCGGCGGCCCGCCACGAACGGTGCCGAAGGCGTCACGGTCGGCGGGCCACAGCAGGACGGCCAGGACGGCGTACAGGATCGCCGCGCCGGGGGCGCCGTCGATCAGGCTGGCGGTCCCGGCCAGCACCCCGCCCAGGCCCTCGCCGAACCACCAGACACCCAGCGCCCAGGCCACCGACGCGCCGAGCGCGAGCCGGACGGTCGGGCGCCACGCGATGCCCAGGCCCAGCGCTACCTGAATGGTCGCGAAAACGGCATTCAGTACAGCGAGATGATGCCCGACGAAACCGGCCGACCAGGTGATCGGTGCGGCGACCACGGCGGGATTTCCGTGTGCGCCGGCGCCGAGCATCTGCGGGAACGCCTTGGTGAACATGGCCGGCTGGTATTGCAGGATGCCGTCCAGCAGCCAGACCGCCGCGAGGGCGAGCTGCAGCTTGCGGCGCGGGTCGAGCGCCTCGACCCGTCCCTGCTCAGCGACACCGGGCTCAGCGACGCCTGGCCGCGCTACCGCGAGGCTCTCGCTCATGTCCGGGTTCCCTCCCGTTCCCTCCGAGGAACCAATACGACGTTAAAAGACGACTTGCAGGTCCGGCAAGGAAATGGCCGAATTCCCTGGCCTGAATGCCCTATTCGGAACCCGGGCCAGGTATTAGATAAACCCCGTATGGGTATAACTAAACCCGGCCCGGGTATCCCGAATTTCGGTGACCGCACTATTCAGCTGAGGAAGGTCGGGTCCCCGCCGCGGACCGGGGCGACCCGGCCCTTGGGCTCCTCCCAGTCCTCCTGGCGGCCGAGCGCGGTCATGTCGAGGAAGGTGTAGGCGTTCCCGACATACTCGGTGCCCCTGCCGTAAACCGAGTAGGTGTGGAAGACCTCGCCGCCCTCGCGCAGGAAGCAGCTGTAGCCGGGCATCTCGGCGGACCGGTCGCCGCCGAGCAGGCCGGGCTCGGACCGGTAGTTGTACTCGGTCTGGCCGCGGGACTCGTCCAGGGTGACCTGGTAGTCGTAGTTGAAGTCGCTGCCGTAGGTCGAGTACCACGGGGCAGACCAGCCGCGCTCCTTGGCCATCGCGGCGATCTTGTCGTACGGCGCGCGGGAGGCCAGCACGAACGCCGTCTCCCTGGTCCCCACGTGCCGGAGCACGCCCGGGGAGAGCTCGTCGAGCGCGGCCGAGCAGCCCGGGCAGGGCTTGTCCCAGTCCGGGCCGAACATCACGTGCTGGACGATCAGCTGCCGCTTGTCCCCGAACAGCTCCGCCAGCGTGACCGGCCCGTCCGGGCCCTCGAACACGTACTCCTTGTCCACCTTGACCATCGGCAGATTGCGCCGGCTGGCGTTGAGGGCGTCATGCCCCCGGGTGAACTCCTTCTCCTGGGCCAGCAGGCGACGCCTGGCCGCCAGCCACTCCTCGCGCGACACGATGCCGGGAACACTCATGCGAACCTCCTGTGAAGGGTTTAGATGTCCTGACCGCCTTCACAGGGACGACGAACCGGCGAGGCCGAAATGGACGGTCGCCGGCGAAAAAGCGCTTCTCTAAGGGACGCGGCGCCAGACGGCGGACTCCCAGGGGCGGAGCCTCAGCGCGGGCGGCGGCTGGAGGGGGTCGCCGGGATGGCTGGTCAGGAGGGCTGGGGCAGTGGCCCAGCCGGGGTCCAGGGGCAGGTCGATGGCGACCTCGGCGGCGGAGAAGTTGGCGGCGACGAGGAGCTCAGCGTCGGGGGTGCGGCGCAGGAAGGCCCAGATCGCGGGGTGATCGGGCAGCAGGAGCCCGAAGTCGCCATCGGTGACGGCCGGGTCGGCGTGGCGCAGGGCGATGAGGCGGCGGTAGTGCTCGAACACCGAGTCCGGGTCGCCGACCTCGGCGGCCGCGTTGACCTCGGTGTAGTCGGGGTTGACGGCCAGCCAGGGCGTCCCCGTGGTGAAGCCGGCGGCCGGCGAGGCGTCCCACTGGACCGGGGTCCGGCCCTGGTCGCGGCTCATCTTGGCCATGGCCGCCAGCAGCGCCGCCAGGTCGGTGCCTGGGCGCCCGGCCGCCTCGGCGTAGAACCGCAGCGTCTGGATGTCGCGGAAGTCGGTGATCGCGGCGAACGGCGCGTTGGCCATGCCCAGCTCGTCGCCCTGGTACACGTACGGGGTGCCGCGGTGCAGGTGCAGGACGGTGGCCAGGGTCTTGGCCGAGGCGGTCCGGTGCGGGCCGTCGTCGCCAAATCTAGACACCGAACGGGGCTGGTCATGATTGCTCCAGTAGAGCGAGTTCCAGCCTCGTCCGGCCAGGCCGGCCTGCCAGCGGGCCAGCGACGCCTTCAGGTCGGGGAGCCGCAGCGGGCGCGGGTCGTACTTGTTCGCGCCGGTGTCCAGCTGGACGTGCTCGAACTGGAAGACCATGTCGAGCTCGTGCCGCGCCGGGTCGGTGAACAGGACCGCCTCGGGCACCGTGACGCCGGGCATCTCGCCGACGGTGAGGATGTGCGCGTCCCGGCCGGCGAAGACCTCGCGGTACATCTCCCGCAGGAACTCGTGGTTGCGCGGGCCGCAGATGAAGTGCCGGTCACCGGGGCCGTACAGGGACCCGGGCCGCGGCTCGGTGTCCGGCAGGGACGTGTCCTTGCTGATCATGTTGATGACGTCCATCCGGAAGCCGTCCACGCCGCGGTCCAGCCACCACCGCATCATCGCGTACACGGCCCGGCGGACCTCGGGGTTCTCCCAGTTCAGGTCCGGCTGCTTGGTGGAGAAGATGTGCAGGTAGTACTGCCCGGTCTTCTCGTCCCAGGTCCAGGTCGGGCCGGAGAAGTGCGACTCCCAGTTGGTCGGCTCCGCGCCCGGCGTGCCCGGCACGGCGCCCGGGCGGGGGTCGCGCCACCAGTACCAGTCCCGCTTGGGGTTGTCCCGGCTGGAGCGGGACTCGGCGAACCAGGGGTGCTCGTCGGAGGTGTGGTTCACCACCAGGTCCATGACCAGCTTCATGCCGCGGGCGTGCAGCTCCGCGATCAGCTCGTCCAGGTCGGCCAGCGTGCCGAAGCTGGGGTCGATGTCCTGGTAGTCGCTGATGTCGTAGCCGTTGTCGTCCATCGGCGACCGGTACACCGGGGACATCCACACCACGTCGACGCCGAGGCGGTGCAGGTAGTCGACGTGACTGAGGACGCCGGGCAGGTCACCGACGCCGTCCCCGTCGGAGTCGGCGAAGCTGCGCGGGTAGATCTGGTAGACGACCCACCGGCGCCAGTCGTCCCGGGCGTCAGGACCGGACAAGGCGGGCGATGGCTTCGGAGGCTTCCTTGACCTTGGCGTCGGCTTCGGGGCCGCCCGCCTCGATGGCCTGCGTGACGCAGTGGCCGAGATGGTCTTCGACCAGCCCCAGGGCGACCGCCTGCAGCGCCCGGGTCACGGCGGAAACCTGGGTGAGGACGTCGATGCAGTACGTGTCCGACTCCACCATGCGCTGCAAGCCGCGCACCTGACCCTCGATCCGCCGCAGCCGCTTGAGGTAAGCGTCTTTGTCCTGCGTATAGCCGCGCATGATTTAACTGTAAGGGTTTGGACCAGCTCGGGGGTAACCTCGCGGCATGCGCGATGACACCATCGCGGCCTTCCTGGACCAGCTGGCCGCGCGCATCCCCGCCCCGGGCGGCGGCGCCACCGCCGCCCTGCACGCCGCGCAGGCCGCGGCGCTGCTGGCCATGGTCGCCCGGTACAGCGACGGCCCCAGGTATGACGCCGAGCTGATGAGCCGCATCGTCACCGAGGCCGACGCGCTCCGCGGCGAGGCGCTGGCGCTGGCCGAGGCGGACGCGGACGCGTTCGGAGCCGTGGCCGAGGCGTACCGGCTCCCGCGGGCGTCGGAGCAGGAACAGGCGGACCGTTCGGAATCAATCTCCTCAGCCCTGGGCGGGGCCGCACGTCCTCCCGCCGACGTGGTGCGCACGGCCCTGCCGCTGGTCAGCCTGGCCGAGCAGCTGGTGCCCGCCGGGAACCCGAACATGATCACCGACGTGGCCGCCGCGGCCGAGGCGGCCCGCGCCGCCGCGGCCACCGCGCGGCTCATCATCGAGGTCAACCTGAAGGGGATCACCGACCCGGTGCTGCGGGACGAGTTCGCGGCCACGGCCGCGGTGGCGGACACGGTGATCCTCCGGGCCGTCCAGGTCGTCGCGACGGTCCGGGAGGAGATCAGCCGGTGACGGCTCAGTCGCTGTCCGGCCGCCAGCTGAGTGGGCGCGAGCTGGCGGCGGAGATCCGGGCGGCGACGGCGGCCCGGGCGGCGGAGCTCACCGCGGCGGGGCGGACGCCGCGGCTGGCGGTGGTCACCGCCACCGCCGACGAGGCCAGCGCCTGGTACGTGCGGTCGCTGGCCCGGACGGCGGCCAGGGCCGGGATCGCCTGCGAGGTGACCGACCTGGTGCCCTTCGCGGCTGATCGCCCGGAATCCCAGGAGGCCACGGTGGCCGGGATCCGGGAGGCGCTGACCGCGCTGAGCGCCCACCCGGACGTGCACGGGATCCTGCTGGAGACCCCGCTGCCTGGCGGGGCGCGGCTGGCCGACCTGGCCGGTGCCATCGACCCGGCCAAGGACGTGGACGGCGCGAACCCGGTCTCGCTCGGGCGGCTGACCACCGGGCTGCCGGCCTTCGCGCCGGCCACCGCCGCGGCGGTGCTGGCGCTGATCGATCACCACCGGGTGGCGCTGAGCGGGCGGCGTGCGGTGGTGGTGGGCCGTTCGGCGGTGGTGGGCAAGCCGGTGGCGCAGCTGCTGCTCGCCCGGGACGCCACCGTGACCGTGTGCCACTCGCGTACCCGGGACCTGGCCTCCGTCACGTCGTCGGCCGAGGTGCTGGTGGCGGCGGCGGGGCGGGCGGGGCTGATCGGGCCGTCGCATGTCGCCGCCGGCGCGGTCGTCATCGACGTGGGGACCAACGCCACGGCGGACGGGGGGATGGCCGGGGACGTCGACCCCGCGGTTCTGGAGGTGGCGGGCGCGCTCAGCCCGGTGCCGGGAGGCGTCGGGCCGGTGACCACGGCGCTGCTGCTCCGGCACGTGGTGCAGGCGGCGGGCTAGCGCCGCGTCATCGGAGGGCGGCGAGGACGGGCGCCGTTGTGGCGCGCCGGCCGCGTGGTTGTTTGCGCCGCTGGCCCGCCACCGCTTTGATCGGGGCATGGTGGCGAGGCGGTCGCTGGGGCGGCAGTTCGGGTGGCTGTGGCGGGCGTATGCGGTCAGCGCGTTCGGCACCGGGCTCGCGTTGGGTGCCTTCCCGCTGATCGCGATCCGGGTGCTGCACGCCGGGCCGGCCGAGGTCTCGGCGCTGGCCGCGGCGGGGCTGGCGGTGGGGGCGGCGGTGGCGGTGCCGCTCGGGCCGTGGGTGGAGTTCCGCCGCAAGCGGCCGGTGATGGTGGCGATGGACCTGACCAGGTTCGGCGCGCTGGCCAGCATCCCGGTGGCGTACGCGCTCGGCTGGCTCAGCTTCGCCCAGCTGCTGGTGGTGTCGGTGATCGTCGGCGCGGCCGACATTACGTTCAAGTCGGCCAGCGGCGCCTGCCTGAAGGCGCTCGTGCGGCCGGGGGACCTGCTGGCCGCGAACGGGCGGATGGAGTCCACGACCTGGAGCGCCACCATGCTCGGGCCGCCGCTCGGCGGGGCCGCGATCGGGCTGTTCGGCCCGGTGACGACCGTGCTGGCCGATGCGGTCAGCTTCCTGCTCTCGGCGATGGGGATCCGCGCGATCGGCGGGCGGGAGCCGATGGCGGCTCGTCCCCCGGCCGCGCCGGCCCGGCTCAGGGACCTGCTCGACGGGTGGCGGTACATCCTGGCCCACCCGGGGCTGCGCCCGCTGTTCTTCAACAACATCCTGGTCAACGGCCTGATCATGACGACCGAGCCGCTGCTCGCCGTCCTCATGCTCGGCCGCCTCGGGTTCGCGCCCTGGCAGTTCGGCCTGGCCTTCGCGCTGCCCTGCACCGGCGGCCTGATCGGGTCGCGGCTGGCCCGGCGGGTCGCCACCCGGTTCGGGCAGCGCCGGGTCATGCTGTGGGCCGGGACGCTGCGCGCCTGCTGGGTGGCCGGGCTGGCCTTCATCGGCCCCGGCCTGGCCGGGCTGGTGCTGGTTATGGTGGTCGAATTCGGGCTGATCACCTGCTGTGGCGTGTTCAACCCGGTGCTCGCCACCTACCGGCTCGAGCAGACCGGCACGGACCGGGTCGCCCGGACCCTGTCCGCGTGGTCGGTCAGCAGCAAGGCCACCATCGCGGCCCTGACCGCCCTGTGGGGCGTGCTGGCCAGCCTCACCAGCCCGCGGATCGCGATCGCGGCGGCCGGCCTGCTTATGCTGGCGACCCCGCTGCTGCTTCTCCGGCTTCGGGTCCCGGGCCTCCGGAGCTTCCCGGGATTCCCGGGCTTCCCGGGCGTGAGGTGCGGCGCGAAGCGGAGCTGGCCGTCGCCGACGGCAGCTAGGGCTGGACCGGGGGCGCCGAGCTGAGCATGCTGCGGTAGACGGCGATCAGCGCGGCCTTCTGCTCGTCGCCGAGGCGCTTGTCGGCGCGGATGGCGTCCTCGGTGTCCGTGACGGTGGCCTTGCCCTCGCCCGGCTCCCCGTTGAGGTTGCCGTCCGCGGCGATGGGGACCATCGCGTCGATCAGGCCGGCCTGGGCCATCAGCGTTTCCGCGGAAACGTTGAGCGCGCCGGAGATGGCCTTGAGCACCCGGACAGACGGCTGGTGCAGGCCCCGCTCGACCTGGCTGAGGTACGGGTTGGACAGGCTGGTCAGCTCCGCGAGCTGGCGGAGCGACAGGTTGGCGCGCTTGCGCTGCTCCTTGATGAAGGCGCCGAGCGCCTCCCGCTGCACTTCCCACGGGTCGGTCATGACGCGCCTCCTTGTCGCAAACTATAGCAAGCGGCAGCCCCGGCGTACCGGGGCTGCCGCTTGCGGTTCTGCACGAGCCTGGGCTTACTTGCGGCCGGAGGTGGTGTCCTCGGCGCTCGGCACCAGCGAAGAGGTCGCCTTGAGCACCTCTTCCGCGAACTTGCGCTGGCTGGCCAGCAGCTGCTCGGCGAAGTCGTAGGCGCTGGCCACGACGTCCTCGGGCTTGGGCAGCTTGTCCGCGTACGGCATCTCGACCGCGGGGACCTTGGGGGTGATGGACTGGACAGTCTCGACCCAGGTCCTGATCGCGTCGATGACGGTCTCCTGGCTCTTGCGGACCGCGGTCAGAATCTCGTTCTGCAGGTCCTGCGTGGGAGCGTTAGCCATTTTCCTTACCTCCTCGTTTTCGCTAGGCAGCCCGTGGGCCCTAGCGTCTTACTTGCTCTCGCCGTTGCCGGGCAGCAGCGGGGCAGCGGCCTTGACGACGTCGTTGGCGAACTTCCGCTGGCTGGTCAGGAGCTTCTCGGCGAAGTCGTAGCCGCTGGCCACGACGTCCTGCGGCTTGGGCATGCGGTCGGCGAACGGCATGTCGACCGAGGGAATCTTCGGAGTGATCGCCTGAGCGGTGTCGACCATCTTCTTGATCGCGTCGAGAGCCATCTCCTGGCTCTTGCGGACGATGGCCAGGAACTGGTCCTGCATTTCCTGGGTGGGGGTGGTGGTAGTCATTTTCTTGCCTCCTGTAGCTTCTACTGCTAACTTTACCAAGCTTTGCTTGGTATGTCAAGCAACTTTGCTTGGTTTATCTCGCGGCCGGGGATGCCCGGCCGTCCGGGCTGCCCGGGGAGGGCTGGGGCCTTAGCTGGCGGTTGAGCTGGTGCCGTTCGGCGCGGGCTGGGCAGCGGGCGGCTTCGGCGCGCTCTTGGTCTCGCTCTTGGGCGCTGCGGGCGTTGATGCCGCAGGCTTGGGCGAGACAGGCTTGGACGACGCTGACTCGGGCGACGCGGGCTTGGACGACGCCGGCTTGGACGACGCGGGCGCGGGCGACGCGGGCTTGGGCGCGCTGGCGGCCGGGGTGGCCTTCGGCGTGCTCTTCGCGGCCTCGAGCTTCGGCGCAGCCTTAGCAGCCGGGGCCTTAGCAGCCGGGGCCTTAGCAGCAGCAGCCGGGGCCTTAGCAGTGGACGCCTTGGCGGCCGGGATCTTGGCAGCCGCGGTCTTGGCGGTAGACACCTTGGCGACCGGAGCCGTGTGGGGCGTCGCGGCCTTCGGTGCGCTCTGGGTCGCCGGGGTCTTCGGCGTGCTCTTCGCGGCCGGAGTCTTGGCCGTATCGGCGACTGCGTTCATCGCCGCCTTGGCCGTCTTGGCTATCGCGGCCTCCTGGGCCGCCGCTGCCTTCCTGGCCGCCGTGGCGGCGTCGCTCACGGTCACGTTCTCCCTGGTGCGCTTGGCGTTGCCCGGGATCAGCGGCTCGGTGGCCGTCAGCAGGTCCTCGGCGAACTTGCGCTGGACGGCGAGCAGATGCTCGGCGAAGTCATAGCTGCTGGCCACGACGTCCTCGGGCTTGGGGAACCGGTCCGCGAAGGGCACGGTGACCGACGGCAGCTTCGGCAGCCGGTCGGCGAGCGGCGCGTAGGCGGACGGCAGCTTCGGGGTGACGGTCCTGACCGTCTCGACCCAGGTCCTGATCGCGCGGATCATGGCTTCCTGGCTCTTGCGCGTGGCGGCCAGAAATTCTTCCGGCAGGTCCCGCGTCGGGGTGCTAGCCATGGTGTTTGCCTCCTGATTGCTTATCTGCAAACTATATCAAGCATGATTGAGATGTCAAGCGCGGTGCTTGGCATATGAAGCGCTACTGCTCCACGCGCCGCCGGGGAAACGCGATCTGGCTCACATCCCGGGACGGCAACGGCGGCCGGCGGCGGACTGGATGGCATCGTGCCGGATATGCCGGGTTTGGGGAGTAACAGGCGCTTCTTTCGGGTGCGGCGCGGTCCAGCGGCTTGGGGTGTGTGTGGCCCGCGCCCCGATAGGCGGGGTCAAGGCCACACGCACCCCAGTCCCGAGTCCATCGGGGTCGTGATCGCCAGCCGTTCGGCTTGATGTCCGGACTCACGGGAATCGGATGCAACGGGCTGCGGGACCACCCGAGCGGAGCTGATAATCAGGTGCCCCGGCCGCAGGAAAGGGGCATCATGGCCAGGGTGGCGGCCAGGTTCGTGCCCGGGTTGCGGCTGGCGGGCGAGTTCTACGCCGAAGCCGTCCGCCCGCTGCTCGACGCGGAGTTCCCCGGGCTCAGCTACGCGGCGGCACTGCTCGGGCCGGGCTCGGAGGTGCTCGGCTTCGACACCGAACGGTCCACCGACCACGACTGGGGCCCGCGGCTGTGCGTGTTCCTCGGCGACGAGGACGCGGAACTGCTCGCCGGGCCGGTCGGCGAGATGCTCGCGGGACGGCTGCCGGCGGCCTTCCGCGGCTACCCGGTCGCGTTCGAGGTCGTGCGCGATCCGGGGAGCGGGCGCAGGCACCGGGTGGAGGTGTTCGGGCTGGGCGGCTGGCTGAGCTGGCGGCTCGGCTTCGACCCGCGGCCGGGCGTGACGGTGCCGGACTGGCTGGCGGCGCCGTGGCAGCGGCTCGCGGAGGTCACCGCGGGCGCCGTCTTCCACGACGGGACGGGCGAGCTGAGCCGGGCCCGGGCCGCGCTGAGCTGGTATCCGCGCGACGTGTGGCGGTACGTGCTCAGCTGCCAGTGGAGCCGGATCGCTGAGGAGGAGGCGTTCCCCGGCCGGTGCGCCGAGGCCGGCGACGAACTCGGCTCGGCCGTCGTCACCGCCCGGCTGGCGCGCGACCTGATGCGGCTGTGGCTGCTGATGAACCGCCGCTGGCCGCCGTACAGCAAGTGGCTGGGCCGCGCCTTCGCCCGGGTTCCCGGCAGCGCCGGCCTCGGCAGCAGCCTGACCGCGGCGCTGGCGGCCACCGACTGGCCGGCCCGGGAGCGGCACCTGAGCCGCGCCTACCTGATCGCCGCCGAGGCGCACAACCGGCTGGGCCTCACCGAGTCCCTGGACACCGGCACCCGGCTCTTCTACACCCGGCCCTACCAGGTCCTCGACGCCGGGCGCTTCGCCGGCGCCCTGTCCGGCGCGATCACCGACCCGCTGGTCCGGGGGCTGCCGGCGGCCGGGGCCGCCGATCAGGTCATCGACAGCACTCCCGCGCTGGGCGATCTGCGCTACCCGAAGGCTGTCTCCGCCGCTATCAGATCGAGATATGTCGGTCCCGGAGGTTCCTGATACCTAGACCTAATGTTGGGGTATCTAGCGATTAGCGGGGCGGGCAAATCAGGCCCCGGGACGCGTGCGGAGGTCGGGGATGCGACGGCTGTGGATGTCTATGCTGCTCGTGCCGGTCATAGCGGTGGCCGCGCCCTCCGCGGCGTGGGCCTCGCCGGCGGCGCCCGCGGCTAGGTCAGCGCCGTGGCGGCCCAGGCGGCCGCGCACGGCGCCGGCCCGCGCGCTGCAGCCGGGGATGAGCGGTGCGGCGGTCAAGGCGCTGCAGCGCCGGCTGGCCGCGCTGAAGTACTACCCGGGCTCGATCGACGGGCAGTTCGGCACCAGCACCCTCGAGGCCGTGTGGGCGTTCTACGAGGTGCAGGGGCTGCCGGCGCACGATTACGTGTCGTCCGCGATGAGGCGGGCGCTGGCCCACCCCCGGGCGCCCCGGATGCTCGTCCCGCACGGCGGCGCCAACCGGATCGAGGTCAGCCTGTCGCGCGAGGTCCTGGTCCTGTACCGCAACAACCGGGTCCAGCTGATCAGCCACGTCTCGACCGGCGGCCACTACTACTTCTGCTCCCCCGGCGGCGGCTGCGGTTACGCGGTCACCCCGACCGGCAACTACCGGACCGTCGTGTTCATGTCCGGCTGGGTCCACGTCCCGCTGGGCGAGATGTTCAACCCGGTGTTCTTCATCGGCACCGCGTTCGCGATCCACGGCGACACCGACGTGCCGCTGGCGCCCGTCTCGCACGGCTGCGTCCGGATCCCGATGGACATCGCCGCCTTCTTCCACAAGCTGGTGCACATCCCCGGCGAGCCGGTCTACGTCCGCTAGCCGGGCCAGGCGAGAACGGCCAGGACCGCGCCGGCGATCATAACCGGGCCGAACGGGATGTGCTGTTTCCTGCTCGCCCGCCGGCTCACCAGAAGCGCCACGCCGGCCAGGCCGCCTAGCAGAAAGCCGGCGAAGCCGCCCGCGATCAGCACCCGCCAGCCGAACCAGCCAAGCAGCGTGCCCAGGCTCGCCGCCAGCTTGACGTCGCCCAGGCTCATCCCGGACGGGCTGATGACCAGCAGGAGCAGGTAGAAGCCGGCCAGCGCGAGGCCGCCGAGCACGGCGCGCAGCAGGGCGGCCCAGGGCGCGCCGGCGGCGGGCCCTAGCGCGCTGGCGGCGGCCCCTAGCGCGCCGGCGGCGGCGGCCAGCAGCAGGAGCGCGGCGGTGCCCCCGTAGGCGGCCCCGGTGAGCGGGTCGGGCAGCCGCCGGACGGCGGCGTCGGTGAAGGCCAGCGGGACGGCGCAGGCCGCGAGCCAGCAGGCCGCCGCCAGGACCAGGCCGGGATGGACGCGGGCCGCGAGCGCGCCGAGCAGGATCGCGGTGACGCAGCCGACGGCCAGCGCGGGCGGCCCGGTCCGCATCCCGCAGTCCGGGCAGCCGGCCGGGAGGCGCGGTGCCCACGCGGGCGGGAAGGGGCGACCGCAGCCGGGGCAGTCCCGGCGGGGCGGCTGACCGGGGGGAACGGCCAGCCGGACGATGAGCGCGCGCTGCGGCCAGCCGGCCAGCAGGCCGGCCATGGCCAGGGACGCGATCAGCGCCGGGCTCACGGCATAATTCCGCGGGCTGAGCCTCGTGCACCATCGCCAGCGAGCGGGAGAGCTCGATGCAGCCGACGGCGATGGCGAGCACGGCGACGATCTCGATGACGAGCAGCCAGCCGCCGGTGTTCACGTCCTCGCCGAGGACGGTCACCCCGTAGCAGGCGCTGATCAGCGCATCGCCGAGGGTGAGCGGTGGCTGGACGGCGACCAGCGAGCCTGCCTGCAGGGCGTTCTGCAGGAGGAACAGCGCCCCGACCCCGGCGACCGCGGTCGCGTACAGCTGCCAGGAGCTGAAGAACGCCCCGATGCCGTGATCCAGGGCTGCCACCGCGCTCTTCAGCAGCGTCGCGGTCAGCGCGTAGCCGCAGGCGGCCGCCAGGCCGAACGCCGCCGCTCGCGCGTTGCCCCGGGTGCGCACGCCCACGGTGATCACCACCGCCTGGAAGATGCCGGTGACGATCAGCGCCGCCGCCCACACTCTGGGGCTGGCGTTCGTCCCGCCGCCGGACGGCGCGGCGGCCGCGAGGCCGCCGCCGAGAGCCACCGTGACCAGGCCGACGGCCCACCAGGTCCTCCGCGGCAGCTTGCGGTGGGCCAGCCTGCTCGCCACCAGCAGGGTGAACGGCAGCTCGATGATGAAGATGGGCTGGACCAGCGCGACCGGGCCGGTGGCCAGTGCGATAGCCTGGCACACCGCGGCCAGGGCGACCATGCCGATGCCGGCCAGCCATACCTTGCGCCTGATCAGGTAGCTGAACAGGGACAGGTGCAGCGCCTTAGCGGCCGGCGCGGTCGATGCGGCCATTCGCTGCAAGACCGACGCCAGGCCGTTGAACAGCGCCGTAAGCAGCGCGAACAAAACCGACACCACCGCGGCATCCTAGCGGTATCAACGGCCTGGTTGGTAGCGGCAGGGGCGCGGCCGGCCGGGTCAGCGCGGCTGACCGACGTAGCTGCCGCGCTTGGGCACGGTGAAGATCAGGCTGTCGTCGCGGAGCAGCCGCAGTGCGTGCAGCACGGTATCGCGGCCCACGCCATAATCCTGCTGCAGGGCCTTGACCGAGGGCAGCGGGCCGCGGCGCCACTCCCCGGCCTTGACAGCTCCGGTACCGGCTCCCACTCCCAAGTGCCGGAGCTGTCTAACGTCCGGGTAAAGCGCCATGATCACGAAGACTTTAGGTACCTTTTTCGATACCAAAGTCTTCGCGATCATGAAGGGCGCGCGGGGTCAGGGCGCGGGGACGCGGAAGATGCGGAGCTGGAGGGCCAGGGTGGCGTAGTAGCCGACCAGGGCGGATAGCTCGACCAGGGCCTGCTCGCCGAGCACGGCGACCGCGGTGTCGTACTCCTCGTCGTCCAGGTCGGCGGCCGGGCCGGCCAGCGCCCGCACCACCGAGTAGGCGACCTGCTCCTGCTTGTCGGCGAAGCCGGGATCGACGCCGACGCCGAGCGCCTCGATCTCCTCGTCGGTGAGCCCGGCCTCGCGGCCGATCGGCTCGTGCGAGGCGCGCTCGTAGCCGCTGTCCCAGGCCTGCGCCACCACCAGGATCGCCATCTCCCTGATCCGGGGCGCGAGCCGGGTGCGGAACCTGATGGCCGCACCCAGTTCCTGCAGCGCGTGCCCGACGGGCGGCGCGTAGAGCATCGCGTTGAACGGGCCGGCCAGGCCGCCCGCACCGCTGGAGAGCGGGACCGCGCGCGGCCCCTGGCCGCGCGGGCCGCTCAGGATGTCACGGTACAAGTCCACCTGCTCGGAGGTCATCTCCTCCGAGGACAGAACGGCAAGGCGCATCGGCATTCCCCTCGCTTTCGTCTCGAGGGATAACTGCCCACGGTGACCAGGACATGCACCCGGGCCGTTCGGGATTTGATCTATGTGGTTGTCCGGCCGCGGCGGGCCGTGGTGTCAATGGTGACGGCGGCGAGCAGGACGGCCGCGGTCCACATGTACTGCGGGGCGGCGCCCAGGCCGTTGTAGATGACCGCGGCGGCCACGGCGTACAGGACGTTCTGCCCGCCGTGGACGTTGCTGGAGACCGAGCCGAGCTGGGAAGCGCTGATGATGCCCATGATGCCAGCGGTGAGCCCAGTCAGCGCGAACGCGAGGACCCGGATCCGGCTCAGGTTGATGCCGGCCCGCCGGGCCGCCTCGGCGTTGCGGCCGATGCTGGCCAGTGGACGACGCCGCG
>CAVRMX010000038.1:0-47046 GCA_963722275.1 uncultured Actinomycetes bacterium
GCCGGTGGTGACCCGCATGGTTCCCCACTGGCTGTCGCCCAGGCTCGCATCCTCGAAGTCAGAGGGCCGGATACCCAGGATGATCTTCTTGCCGATGAAATCCGAGAGTCCGTGTTTGGCATCCATCACGGCGGGCGGCACCGCGAGCTTGTAGCCGGCGAACGTGACCGCCACGCCGTCGTCACGGACCAGCTCCGCGGTGACGAAGTTCATCGCGGGCGAGCCGATGAAGCCGGCCACGAACAGGTTCACCGGCGACTCGAAGAGATACTGCGGCGTGTCCACCTGCTGCAGCTGGCCGTCCCGCAGGACGCAGACGCGGTTGCCGAGCGTCATGGCCTCGATCTGGTCGTGCGTCACGTAGACGGTGGTGACGCCGAGCCGCTCGTGCAGCTGCTTGAGCGAGCCCCGCATGGACACGCGCAGCTTGGCGTCCAGGTTGGACAGCGGCTCGTCCATCAGGAAGGCCTGCGGCTCGCGGACGATGGCCCGGCCCATCGCGACACGCTGCCGCTGGCCGCCGGACAGCGCGGCCGGCTTGCGCTTGAGGTACTGCTCGAGGCCCAGCATCTGGGCGGCCTCGTCCACCCGCCGCTTGATCTCTTCCTTCGGCGTCTTCCTCAGCTGCAGGCCGAACGCGAGGTTCTGCTCGACCGTCATGTGCGGGTAGAGCGCGTAGTTCTGGAACACCATGGCGATGTCCCTGTCCTTGGGCGGCAGGTCGTTGACCACCCGGTCGCCGATCTGGATGGTGCCGCCGGTGATCTCCTCGAGTCCGGCGATGGACCGCAGCGCGGTGGACTTACCGCACCCGGAGGGACCGACGAATACCATGAACTCGCCGTCTTTGACGTCAAGGCTCAGGTCATTGACCGCCTTGACGCCGCCTGCGTACGCCTTTTCCACGTGATCCAGGATGATCTGTGCCATGCCGGCAGCGTAACTTCGGCGTGATCTGCTGATAAGTACGCGAACGGCGATGTTACAGTAGTGTAACGGCCGTTACCATTTCGTTATATCGTGATGAAGTCGCAGCCTGGAACCGTTGGCGCTAACGTGACCACGTGGAAGAGATCGACCGCAAGATCGTGTCGCTGCTGACCCGTAACGGCCGGATGAGCTTCACCGAGCTGGCCAGGCAGGCCGGCCTCTCCGTGTCGGCGGTGCACCAGCGCGTGCGCAGGCTCGAGCAGGACGGCGTGATCAAGGGCTACGTGGCGGTGTTCGACCCGGACGACGTGGGCCTGCCGCTGACGGCCTTCGTGTCCATCAAGCCGTTCGACGCCGCCGCCCCCGACGACGTGCCGCAGCGGCTCGAGCACCTGGCGGCGATCGAGGCCTGCCACAGCGTCGCGGGCGACGAGAACTACATCCTCAAGGTGCGGGTGACCTCGCCGGCCGCGCTGGAGGACCTGCTCCAGCAGATCCGCACCATCGGGGGCGTCTCCACCCGTACCACGGTCGTGCTCAGCACCCCCTACGAGAACCGCCGCCCGACATCTGACCGGCCCGGAGGCCGTCGAGCATCACGGAAAGGAGCATGTCGGCCCGTTCCGGCGCCTTCTCCGTGCTCACCGTCACGCCGTGCACCAGGCGCATCACGTCCGTGGCGTCCACGTCCGGCCGGATGACGCCGGCCGCCTGCGCGTTCGCCAGCAGCCGCTCGGTGGTCTGGCGCATCGCCATCCAGCAGGACGAGATCAGCTCGGACTCGATGCCGACCGCCTCGATCAGCGCGTGCGACAGGCCGCGCTTGGTCACCAGGTAACCGGCCAGGGAGCGCATCCAGGCGCCGAAGGCCTGCCCGGGCGGCGCCTTCTCGAGCAGTGCGTCCGCTTCCCCGCAGACCGCGCCCACCTGGCTGCGGAAAACGGCTGCCTGCAGGTCGAGCCGGGTGGGGAAGTGCCGGTACAGGGTGCCGATGCCCACCCCGGCGCGCCGGGCGATGTCCTCGAGCGGCGCATCGGCGCCCCGCTCCGCGAACGCGGCCGTGGCCGCGGCGATCAGCCGGGCATGGTTCTGCCGCGCGTCGGCCCGCAACTGCTCGGCGGGCCGCGGCGGTACCTGGTCGGGTGTCTTCGTCATTGCTTCGAGGTTAACGCGCTCCGGGTGGGACGGGCCTGACGGCCCGGCGGGCCGCGGATAAATAGGGTTGCGAAGCGGAGGGTGCCTCCGTATAGTTAAGCGGAGTAGACCTCCGCTTCATTCCTGATCGTACCGCCCGGCCAGCGGCCTGTCAGCCGCCGGAGGCCTGCCGCCACCGCGACGATGTTCCATCGTGGCCGCCGGGACGGCATCGATGTTCCGTCGTCGCGGCCGTGAGATCGCATGACCAGACAACCATGGAGGCATCTTGTCCTCTTCGCATGCTCCGTATGGGGCTGACGGTGCCGGAGAGATCAACGGGGTTAACGGGGACCGTGCGCGTGACGGGCAGCCGGGATCGCCGCGGGGCGGTTCCGGGCCGAGGCGCGGCTCCGGACGGCCCGGGATCGCCCTGGCCATCATGCTCAGCGCCCAGCTCATGATCATCCTGGATATGACGGTGGTGAACATCGCCTTGCCGCATATCCAGGCTGACCTGGACTTCTCCGCGACCAGCCTGTCCTGGGTGCTGAACGGATACACGCTGACGTCAGGCGGCCTGCTGCTGCTCGGGGGCCGGGCCGGCGACATTCTCGGCCGGCGGCGGATGTTCATCGCCGGCATCAGCCTGTTCACCCTTGCCTCGCTGGCCGGAGGGCTAGCGACCACCGCGGGCCTGCTGCTGGCCGCCCGGGCGCTGCAGGGCGTGGGCGGGGCGTTCGCCTCGCCCGCCGTGCTCGCGCTCATCGTGACCAGTTTCCCGGAAGGCCGGGAGCGGACCCGCGCGCTCGGCATCTACATGGGCGTGATCACCGGCGGCTCGTCGCTGGGCCTGGTGCTCGGCGGGGTGATCACCGAGTGGCTGTCCTGGCGGTGGGTGCTGTTCATCAACGTGCCGATCGGCCTGGCCGTGGTCGCGATCGCCCCGCTGTTCGTCGGCGAGACACCGCGGCTGCCTGGCCGCTTCGACCTGGCGGGCGCGCTGACCGCCACCGCGGGCGTGACCGCGCTGGTGTACGGGTTCATCCGGGCCGCGGCTGACGGCTGGGGCGACCAGCTGACGCTGGCCGCGTTCGCCGTCGCCGCGGTCGTGCTCACCCTGTTCGTCGTCACCGAGACCCGGGCCCGCCAGCCGATCACCCCGCTGCGCCTGTTCACCGACGTCAGCCGGGCGGCTCGTTCGTCGCCAGGCTGCTGCTCATCGCGGGCATGTTCGGGGTGTTCTTCTTCCTCACCCAGTTCCTGCAGAAGATCATGGGCTTCAGCCCGATCCGCGCGGGGGTGGCGTTCCTGCCGATGACCGTGGCGCTGTTCGCGGTGTCGCGGCTGGCTCCGCGCCTGATGCCGAGGCTGGGCGCCAAGCCGCTGATGATCGCGGGAATGCTGCCCGCCATCGCCTCGATGGCCTGGCTGTCGCGCGTCACGCCCGCCACGGGTTACTGGTCGGGCGTCTTCGGTCCCATGATGCTGCTCGGTATCGGGATGGGGCTGGTGTTCGTGCCGCTGACCACCGCGTCGCTGGCCGGCGTGCCCGCGGCCGACTCCGGGGCCGCGTCCGGCCTGGTGAACATGCTCCAGCTGGTCGGCGGCGCGCTCGGCCTCGGGGTGCTGGTGGCCGTGTACGGCACGGCGAGCACGCACGCGGCCAGCCATCCGCTGGCCGGGCTGAGCCCGTTCGCCCAGTCGCAGCACGCCGTCACTCACGGCATCGCGACCGCGTTCGGCTTCGCCGCCCTCCTCAACGTGTGCAGCCTGCTGGTGATCGTCACCATGATCAGGACCAGGCGGCTCAGGCCCGCTCAGGTCCCCGCCCCGCGGGAGCAGGAGGAGGCCGTCGCCTCCTAGGCGACGGGGAAGACCCGGGCCGGCGGGACACCGGGCACCTGGGTGCCGCACGGGACGATCGCCGCCGTGCCCTTGTAGACCCGCATCGCGGCCGGGACCAGCGGCAGCGGCGCCGCCACCAGCGTGGCGCCGGCCAGCAGGGTGAGGTCCAGGAGCGAGGCGTAGGCCTGCCCGTCGCCGCACGGCGGCCCCGCGACCACCACGTCCCGGTAGGTCAGCTCGGTGCCGGTGGCCGGCGTGCCGGTGGGCCATGGCTCACCGGCACGCCGGTCGTGCTCATCAGCCAGGCCGTTCCCCTCCGAACGGCCTGACTCATGTACGGCACCGGGCGGGGAGGCGGGGCCGGCCTCGTGCTCATCGGGCTGGCCGTGCCGGCCGGATCCGAGCAGCGAGCTGAACGGGGTCGTGCCCGCCGCCTCGCCGAACGCGATGACCTGCCGCACCCGGGAGCGGTCGGCTCCCTCGGCGGCGAGTTCGGCCAGCGGAGCCGCGGTGATCAGCAACCGCGCGCCGCAAGCGTTGAGCCGGGCGGCGATGTCCGCCGGGCCCGCGTCGGACCGGATGATGCAGGCGATGGCGCCCGCCGCCCGGATCGCGTTCACCGCGATGGCCGCGCTGGCCGCGTCCGGGACGAACACGCCGGCCGTGTCTCCCTCGGCCAGGCCGCGCCGGGCGAGCCCGCGCGCCGCCGCGCGGACGGTCCGGGCGAACCTGGGCCACGCGGTCACCGAACCGTCGGTGGCGTCGACGAGGGCCGCCCGGTAGCCGGCCCCGTCCGCGACGTGCAGGATGCGTTCGGTCATGGCACGTTCCGGCACGCCCGCGCTCACGAAGAGCGGGCCTGCCTGCGTGCGTTCCCCGGTCGTGACGCTACCTTCCACCAGAACCTCCCAGCCTGCGTGTTACAGCAGGCGGGTCCTGGCGTGAAGCCGGGACCCGCCCGGCCGCTGCCGTGGGCTCGCCGGTTCCCTCCCCCCTTTGGGAACCAGCCGGCGGCGGGTTTCAGGACCCGCCGCCACCGTGTGACAGCGACAGTTGAACGCTATGGCGCGGCGGCCGGGGCGCACATGCGCCGAACTGTGTATTCCGGTGTGCATATTGCCGGGCTGGCTAGCCGGCTCCGCGTGCACATGTGCACGTGACGGTCAGGCGGGCGGCTCGTGGCGGGTGGCCCATGAGGCAACTTGTGTACGCGAGCTGAAGCCGAGCTTGGCCAGGATGTTGGCCACGTGCCGGGCCGCGGTCGCCGGGCTGATCACCAGTTCGTCGGCGATCTCCTTGTTGGACAGGCCCTGGGAGATCAGCATCACGATCTCGTGCTCCCGCCGGGTGAGCGGGCTGGGCGCCCGGTGGGCGCCGCCCGTGTCCCTGCTGGATGCGGCTGGGCGCGGTCCGGCCGCGCCCAGCCGGGCCGGGTCGGTCCAGGCGGGTTCCGCGGCCGCCGGCGGTCCCGACGCGGGGTGGTCCCGGTCCGGGCCGAACGCGAAGCCGATGGCGTCGTCCGCCGTCGTCTCGCGTCCCTCGGCGAACAGGGCGGCGGCGGCCGACGCGCCGAGCCGGCCGCGGGCGAACTCGAGGACCTCCTCGGTCCGCGGGCCGAGGCCCGTCCCGTGCCCGAGTGACTCACGCAGCTGGCAGGCCGCGCCGGCCAGCCGGGCCGCCCGCTCCGGCTGCTGCCGCGCCGCCGCCAGCGCCGCGAAGGCCTCCAGGCCGCGGGCGATGCCGAGCCGCTGCCCGCAGGCCTGGTTCAGCCGCAGGTTCTCCGTCAGGCTCTCCTGCGCCTGGCCGTAGTCGCCGGTCATCACCGCGATCCAGCCGATGCCGGCCTGGCAGCGGGCGATCTCCGGCCAGGCGTCGAGCTCACGGAAGATCTCCATGGCGTCGGTGTAGTAGCGGACCGCCATCTCGCTGTCGCCGCGGGCCCGGGCGAGCGTGCCCATCCCGTACTCGACCTGCGCGACGCCCCAGCGGTTGTTGTCGCTCAGCACCTCAAGCGCCGCCTCGTACGCCCGCTGGGCCGACTTCAGCTTGCCCTGCCGGACGGCGATGGCCGCCTTGGTGGCCCGGGTGAGGCCGGCCTCCCAGTCGTTGCCCGCCGCCTCGGCCGCCGCGACGGCCTCCTCGATGCGGGCGACTGCCTCGCCGGGCCGGCCGCCCGCGCGGCGGCCTGGCTGATCACCCGCAGCGCGGTCGGCACCGGGAAGTTGTCGCCGCTGGCCCGGCTCAGCTCCAGGCTCTCGGTCGCGCAGCGCACCAGCGTGTCGTAGTCCTGCAGGTCGAAGGCGATCTCGGCGCGGCAGGCCAGGGCACGGCCGCGCACCTCCGGGGAGACCTCCCCGGAGGGGAGCACCAGGAACCGGTCCAGCCAGGTCGCCGCCTCGCGCGCGTCGCCGTGCGGCAGCCACATGTTGCGCAGCCCGATGCACAGCCGCAGGCCCTGGTCCGCGTGGCCGTGCGCCCGCGAGGTTTCCAGCGCGATGCGGAAGTTGCCGTACTCGGCGATGCCGCGGCGGAACACGGCCCGGCGCACCGGCCAGGGCGGCTCGCCGCGGTTGAACATCCCGCCGGCTGTCTCCTCCACCAGCGCCAGGATGCAGGCCCGGTGCCGCAGCGCCAGCGCGGCCTGCTCCCCGGCGGCGGCCAGCCGCTCGGCGGCGTACTCCCTGATCGTGTCCAGCAGCCGGTACCTGGCGTCGCCCGCCGCCTCGCCGTCCAGCACGACCAGCGACTTGTCGATCAGCGAGATGAGCAGCCCGAGCACCGCGTCGGCGGGGATGGCCTCGTCCGAGCAGACCTGCTCGGCCATGTCCAGGTTCCAGCCGGAGAACACCGCCAGGCGCCGCAGCAGCACCTGCTCCGGCTCCTCCAGCAGCTCGTAACTCCAGTCCACGGTGGCCCGCAGCGTCTGCTGCCGCAGCGGCGCGGTCCTGTCACCCGAGTTCAGCAGCTGGAACCGGTCGCGCAGCCGGTCGGCGATCTGCTCCACCGACAGCGCCCTGACCCGGGCCGCGGACAGCTCGATGCCCAGCGGGATGCCGTCGAGCGTGCGGCACAGGGCGGCCACCGCCACGGTGTTGTCCTTGGTCAGCGTGAACCCGGGCCTGGCGCCAGCGGCCCGCGCCGCGAACAGGCGGACGGCCTCGTGCCCGGCCAGCTCGGCGACGCTGGCACCATCGGGCGGCAGGTCAAGCGGCGGCACCCGCCACACGGTCTCTCCGCGGACCCGCAGCGGCTCCCGGCTGGTGGCGATGATCCGCAGCCACGGGCACCGGGCCAGCAGCAGCTGCACCAGCGTGGCGCAGTCGCTGACCTGGTGCTCGCAGGTGTCCAGGATCAGCAGCATGCGCCGCGACCGCAGCGCCTCGGCCAGCGTCTGCGCCAGCGGAACGCCCTGCTCCTCCCGCACCCCGAGGGTGGCGGCCACCTGCTGGGCGGTCTGGCCCTGCCAGTCGGCCAGCTCGACCAGCCAGGCCTCATCGAGGTCGGCGGGGCCATCGTCCCCGTCTGGATGCGCCGCGGAGATCACGTCGCGGGCGAGCCGCACCGCGAGCCGGGTCTTGCCGATGCCGCCCGGGCCGCTGAGGGTCAGCGCGCGGACGTCGCCCAGGAGCTTGGCCAGCTCGGCCAGATCACGCTCACGCCCGATGAAGCTGTTCGGCTCCGCTGGCAGGTTGCCGGTGAAGATCACGGTGGCGGACTGCATTGGCCCTCTGGAGGTCTCACGCTTGAAACGGGAACAGCTTAGAGTCTCTCACCGTATCCGTTCGGGCGCATCGCAGGTGGTCAGTTGACGGGCTCGATAACAACGGGAATCGCCTCGGTGTACCGGACCCGGCCGTAGTACATCACCTTCACCAGCGCCCACCACCGTGCGTGACGCGCGGTCGCCGGCACGCTCATCGCGAACCGCAGCACCGTGCTCGCGCCTGGCGCGATGCTGAACCCCTGCGTCCACGGCCCGAGCATCTCCCAGGTCCCGAACGGCGAGATCAGCTGCGCCTCGCCGTGCAGCTCGGACGCCAGCCCGCTGGTGACGCGGACCAGGAGCTCGCCCTGATCCCCGGGGGCCAGCCGCAGCCCGGGGGTCAGGACGGCCAGGCCGGTCTCGGCCGCGCCCGCGCGGTAGTCGGCCTGCATCAGCTCGAGCGCCTCCTCGGGCGGCAGGTCCGGGTCGGGCCAGCGGCGCTCGCCGACCGCGACCATGGCCGTGTCCTCGACCAGATGGCCGAGGCCGTTGCGGATCCGCGCGGCCACGAAGTACCGTCCCGCCGCGGTCCCTGGCGGTACCCGCACCGACAGGTCCCAGGCGGCGTAGCCGCCGGGGGCCAGCTCGTAGCGCAGGTCCCGTCCCGGGGAATCCGGGGTCACGGTCACCTCCGCGGGGGTGACGAGTTCCACGGTCCCGGCGGCGGGTTCGGCCCCGCAGCCCACGGTCAGCGTCAGCGCCGCCTCATCGCCCGGCTCGGCCAGGGCCACCCCGACGGGGGAGAAGTGCACCGCCACCGGCAGGTTCCCGGCCGGCGCCGGGCCCTTCCCGTGCAGCCAGTAGCGGGTGTGAACAGGCTGCACGAGTTCGGTCCCTGCGGTGCCCGCGGGCCCGCTCGAACTGGTCCGCGCGACCACGGTCACGGTGCCGAAAGCCGGCATGTCGACAACGATGGCGCCGTCCTCGACCGGGAGGGGAGCCCCGTCCGATTCCTCGAGCAGGTCGGTGAGCCACGCCGCCGAGACCTGGCCGGCGCCGTCTCCGAGCCGCACCCGCGCGGTGGCCGGCCGCCCGCTGGTCTCCCGCAGCCGCACGGTGACGGCGGCGTCACCGGTCGCCGCGTCCGCCAGCGCCCCCGTCCGGCCCGAGGCGAGCGGGTTCCCGCGCGGTTTCAGCGCGCTGAGCGTGACCGTGGCCGGCTCCACCGACAGCCCCGCGCCCGGTGGCCGGCCGGCTCCGCCGGTCACCGCGACCAGGTCGTGGTGGTAATCCTCGGCGATGTCGCTGAAGCCGGCGGCGCGCCAGTCGCCGGCGCCCGAGGCGAGCGCGTACTCGAACGTGTGGCTCCAGTGCTGCCAGGCGAAGCCGCTGCCGTCCGGCGCGGTGCGGCGGTCCCCGTCGATCCAGATCCCGGACGGCCAGGCGCTGCACGACCGCATCAGCGACATGTGCAAGGTCCCGTCCGGCGTGACCACGCAGCCCGGCGTGCCCCGGTTCAGCACCGCGACCGACCTGTCCGCCAGCGGCACCGGCGCCGGGTCGCCCGCGTCGGCTAGGTCCCCGGCGTCGACCACGGCGTCCGCCAGGTCGGCGGCCAGCGCGGTGACCGCCGCGGCCAGCTCGCCGGAACCGGTGCCCGCCACGATCAGCACGGGCAGGTCGCCGGGCCCGCGCACGTCGGCGTCCGGGCCGAAGGCGTCCGCGCGGTCGCGGGACGCGGGTACCCACAGCCGCGCCGTCCCCTGGCCCTCGGCCAGCCGGGCCGCCAGCGCCTTGGCGTACCCGGGCCCGGCCGCGGCCAGTACCTCGGCGGTGAACGGGTTCACCTCGGGGCCGCCGACCGCGATCCGGACGTCGGGCAGGTTGGAGTCGACGTCGATCGCGCCGTACCTCGATCCGTCGGGCTGGCTGCACGTCGCGGTCACGCCCGCCGCGGCCAGCGCTACCAGCAGGTCTCGGAGCAGGCCGCCCACGCCGTTCGGCGGCAAAGGAGTGACGACCTCGGCCACCCCGATCGCCTGGGCCAGCCCGCTGCGGTCCCGGACCCGCGCCGTGGAACCGAGCCCGAACCACTGGTGAGCCGGGTTGTCCAGGGTGTACCAGTGGTCCGCCGAGTCCACGTCCACGACCCCGAACGACCGGCCGATCACGGCCGTGGCGGTCTGGTACACCGGCAGGCCGCCCGGCACGTCGGCCGGGAAACGGACCCGGAGCAGCCGGTCGCGCCCGGCGTAGGAGTCCACGTGGGTGCGGAACTCGACCCGGTCCGCGTGGTCCCACAGCAGCGTCTCCTGGGTGACCTCGAGCCCGTCGAGGGTGAACGAGGCCGTCAGCCGCGAGCCGATGTCGCACCGCTCGTGCCGCACCGTCGCCGGGACCGACGCGGAACCGAGCCCCGGCCCCTTGGGGGACAGGTGCCAGGGTCCCTCGCCGTGCCTCGGGTGCTGCGCGTACTCGTCCTGGATGACCAGTTCGTTGCCTGGCCCGGTGAGCACCTGCGCGCCGGTGCGCTTGTCGGTGACGCTGACCGTCCCGCCGCGCGCCGGATCCGCGGTGACCCGGTACGCGGGGTTCTCCATGACCGTCCCGGCGGCTTCCCGCCACCCGGCCGCCGGGGCGTCCGCCGCCTGCAGCCGGTAGGCCCGGAGCCCGAGCGCGGGCACGCCGAGCGCGGGGAACGTCAGCGTCACCTCGGCCAGCGACCCGTCCGGCCGCCGCGCGACCCCCTCGGCCACCGACGGCACCGGCGCCCCGGCGTGGTCCCTGACCTCCAGCCAGCGGGTGCCGTCCTGGCGCACCTGCACCGTGACCCGCGCCATCCCGTCCCGCGGCCGGGCCAGCCCGTTCACGACGGACACCGTGAGGTCCGGGCCGCCCGGCCCGGCCAGGTAGGCGGCCGCGTCCCGGCGGGCGGCCGAGCCGAGCTCCCAGGCCTCGCGCCAGCCGCCCAGCAGGTCCAGGTACACCTGGTCCGACTCGACCCCGGTGATGCCGTCGTGGTGGGCGCCGAAGGCCAGCAGCCGCCAGGCCTTGTCCAGGGCCGCGTGCGGGTACGGCGCGCCGGCCAGCCAGGCGAGGGTGGCGAGCCGTTCGGCCTCGGTGACCGCGGTCTCGATCGCGCGCTGCGCCTGCTTGGTGTCGATGTAGGAGACGTCCTTGCCGGTGTACACCGGGTTCATGTCCCTGGTCTGCGGGGTGATCCAGGCGCCCTCTCGCCCGCCGGAACCGGCCTCGGCGCGGACCGCGTCGAAGAACTCGCGGGGCACGGCGGTGGTGAACCTGGGCCACACGTAACGCTGGTTCCAGTCCCGGTGGATGTCGGTCACCCAGCGGGCCGGGATGACATGGTCCGAGCCGACCGGCAGCAGCACGTTGCGCGTCGTGGCGACCTGCGCCAGCCCGCGGAACTGCCCGTACGCCTCGAGTTCTGCCGCCTGCAGGTCCGGCAGCGTGTGCAGCCGCCAGCCCGCGCCGTAATGGTGCGCCATGTACGCGGTGAGCAGGCCGCGGCCGTCCGGCGAGATCCACTCGAACTCGGTGCCGAACTGCATCCGCCGGTCACCGCCCTCGGCCCCGGACGGCCCCCACTGGTGGAACGGCCCGCGCGCCCACGCCGAGGAGGTCAGGCCGGCCGCCGCCATCAGGCCCGGATAGCCCGGATCGTGGCCGAACGCGTCCAGCATCCACGCGCTGCGCGGGTCGCCGCCGAACACGTCGCGCTGGAACCCGATGCCGTACACGGCGTTGCGGATGACGGACTCGGCGCTGATCAGGTTGGTGTTCGGCTCGTTGTAGTTGCCGCCGACGATCTCCACTCGGCCCTCGGCCATCAGCCGCCGCAAATCCTGGCGGTCCTGCGGGAAGGCGTCGAAGTACGGCTTGAGGTAGTCGATCTCGGCCAGCACGAACTTGTAGTCGGCGTCCCGCCTGGCCTTGTCCAGGTGCGCGCCGACCAGCTCGAACGCGCTCCTGACGTCCGGCACCCTGCCGTCCTCGTCCGGCAGGCTGAGCCGCGCCTCGGTGAACTGGCCCTGGGTGTTCCACCACACCGGGTCGTAATGGAAATGGCTGACCATCCACATGGTCCAGCCCGGCTCCGCCACGGTGATGCCGGCCTCGGCGGTGGCGCGCCCGGCCTCGCTGTCGGCCGTGACGGTGACCCGCCGCGTGCTCCCCGGCTGGTAGGGAGCGGCGATCTCCACCGGGACCTCGACGGTCTTCTGCTCACCCGGATCCAGTTCATTAATCCCGAACGGACCGGGATCACGCACTCCCGCCCCCTGCACGCCGAGGCGGGCGGACGCCGTTCCAGGCTCCTCATTCACCAGCGTGACCCGGATCACCTGCAGCGGGCGCTGCGCGGTCCCCACGAACAAGTCTGTCGATTCAACGCTGACGATCCGCATCTGACCATCGTTACACGACCCTGCCCAGCCGGTCATACCTGACGCGGCCGGAGCCGCGCCGGACGGCTGATACTGTCCGTTTCCGTGGCCATCCAGTGGTCCGGTCTAGGACCGGAACTGCTCCTGCGGCTCGACCGTGACAGCGGGCAGCCGCTCCGGTCCCAGCTGGAAGCCGGCCTGCGCGAGGCGATCAGGGACGGCAGGCTGCCGCCGGGGGAGCGGCTGCCCTCGTCCCGTGAGCTCGCGCGCGATCTCGGGGTTTCGCGCGGCCTGGTGCAGGAGTGCTACGGCCAGCTGCTGTCCGAGGGCTACCTGGACAGCCGGGTCGGCTCGGCCACCCGGGTCTCGCCGCGCGCATTCCCCGGCGCCTACCCGGCCGGGACGGCTCGGTCCCCCCGGGGCCGGCCCGTTCCGCAGGCTCCGGCGTCCCGGCTGATCGCGGACTTCCGGTCCGGGGTCCCTGACCTGGCCAGCTTCCCCCGTGCCGACTGGGTGTGGGCGATGCGGGAAGCGTGCCGGGAGGTGGCCACCGCCGACCTGGACTACGGCGACCCGCGCGGCAGCGCCGAGCTGCGCGAGGTGGTCGCCGGCTACCTGCGGCGGGTGCGGGCCGCCGCCGCCGGGCCGGAGGACCTCGTCGTCTGCACCGGCTTCGCGCAGGGGCTCAACCTGGTCCTGCGGGTGCTGCAGCAGCTCGGCGCCGGGCGGGTGGCCTTCGAGGATCCCGGCTACGGAGATGACCAGACAAGCACCTCGGTGCGTTCGGCGGGCCTGGCTGGCGCGCAGGCGGTGCGCGTGCCGGTCGACGATCTCGGGGTCGACGTGGCGGCGCTCGAGGCCAGCGGCGCCCGGGCGGTGGTGGTGACCCCGGCGCACCAGTCGCCTACCGGGGTGGTGCTGGCGGCGGCCCGGCGGCACGCGCTGGTGGAGTGGGCCAGCCGGCACGACGCGTTCATCGTCGAGGACGACTACGACTCGGAGTTCCGCTACGACCGCGAGCCGGTCGGCGTGCTGCAGGGCATCGCCCCGGACCGGGTCTTCACCCTCGGCACGGTCAGCAAGTCGCTGGCGCCCGCGGTCCGGCTCGGCTGGGTCATCGCGCCGCCGGCGCTGGCCGGCGCGGTCGCCGAGGCCAAGCTGCTCAACGACCGCGGCACCTCAGGCCTCGACCAGCTCGCGCTCGCCGCGCTGCTCAGGTCGGGCCGCTACGACCGGCACCTGCGCAAGATGCGCGGCGTGTACGCGCGACGGCGCACCGCGCTCATCGAGGCGCTGGGGCGGCACGCGCCCGGCGTCCGGCTCACCGGCCTGGCGGCCGGCTTCCACGCGGTGGCGCACCTGCCCGCCTCGGCCGACGAGGAGGCGGTGGTGGCGGAGGCGCGGCGGAGGTCGGTCGGCCTGTACGGGATGGCGCCCTTCCGCGCCGTCCGCGGCGCGGCTCCGCCGCAGCTCGTGCTCGGCTTCGGGCTGGTCAACGAGCGCGGCATCGAAACCGGCATCGCCGCCGTCGCCGACCTGCTGCGCTGAGGCTCAGCCTGCCCGCCGGGCGCGCCGCGGGTCAGCCCGCGGCGCCGGCCGGACCGCTCGCCGCGGCCCGGAACCGGTCCCGCGCGGTCTTGGCCTCGGCCAGCGGGATCAGCCGGCCCGCCTTGCCCAGCCCGAATGGCGGCATGTTCCCGTAGATGTACCACGAAGTCGCCGTCGATCTCGGCCATCATCCTGCGGCCCGCCAGGTTCGCCATAGTTCCCTCCCTGTGCCTGGTACGTCACCGGCACGGGCGGCGGATCACCGGATCCGGCGGCGGCATCAGCGCAGGCGGCGGGCGAACGCCCGGGTCGCGGCGGCGGGATCGTCCGCCTCGGTAATGGCACGGACCACGACCACCCGGGTGGCCCCGGCGGCCAGGACCTCGTCCAGCCGGTCCAGGCTGATGCCGCCGATCGCGAACCACGGCCGGCCCGGGTGCTGCCCCGCGACGTGGCGTGGCAGGTCCAGGCCGGTCGCCGGGCGGCCCGGCTTGGTCGGCGTGGTCCACAGCGGGCCGGCGCAGAAGTAGTCCACGCCGGGTTCGGCGGCCACCGCGCCGGCCTGGGCCGGGCTGTGGCTGCTCCGGCCGATGAGCGGGCCGGGACCGAGGATGCGCCGCGCGACCGGCACCGGCAGGTCGTCCTGCCCAAGGTGGAGCACGTCGGCCCCGGCGGCCAGCGCGATGTCCGCGCGGTCGTTCACGGCCAGCAGGCGGCCGTGGCGCCGGCAGGCGGCCGCGAACAGCTCGAGCAGCGCGAGCTCCTCGCCCGCTTCCAGGCCCTTCTCCCGCAGCTGCACGATGTCCACCCCGGCGCCGAGGACGGCGTCGAGGAACCGCGGCAGGTCGCCCTGGGACCGCCGGGCGTCCGTGCACAGGTAGAGCCGCGCGTCCGCCAGCCGCGCCCGCAGATCATTCGTCATCCGGCCATCCAATCACCGCCGGATCCCGCGCCAGCCCCCCCGGGACCCTGCCGCCTCCGGGACCCCGCTGGCGCCGGTTGATATAGGGTGAACTGTCGGAAACAATTCCGGCCCACGGGAGCCCGAAGGGGCTGAGAGGGAGGCTGAGCGCCTCCGACCGTCGAACCTGATCCGGGTAATGCCGGCGAAGGGAGTGCTCGTGGCCGTAACCGCAGATGTGGTCGTCGCGGGCGGCGGCGTCATCGGGACCGCGATCGCGTGGCGTGCCGCCGCGACCGGGCTCGACGTCGTACTGGTGGATCCGGCCCGGGACGACGCCGCGTCAGCGGTGGCGGCCGGCATGCTCGCTCCGGTTTCGGAAGCCCTGTTCGGCGAGGGCGCGCTGCTCCGCGTCAACCTGCTCGCCGTGGCCAGGTTCCCGTCCTTCGCGGCCGAGCTCGAGGAGGCGACCGGCCACCGGGTCGGCGTGCGGCGCGAGGGCACGCTCGCCGTCGCCTACGATCCAGGCGACTACGCGGCGCTGATGCGGCTGACGGCGTTCCGCCGCTCGGCCGGGCTCGACGCCGAGGAACTGGACAGCCGGGCCTGCCGCAAGCTGGAGTCCTTCCTCACCCCGGATGTGCACGGCGGAGTGCTGTTCGCGGGCGACTGGTCGGTCGACAACCGCCGGTACGCGGCCGCGCTGCGCGAGGCCGCCGCCGCCGCCGGGGTGCGGGCCGTCCGGGACCGCGTGACCGAGGTGATGACCGGGGACGAGCGGGCCCGCGGAGTCCGGCTCGCGGACGGCGGCGAGATCGGCTCGGCCCAGGTCGTGGTGGCCGCCGGAAGCTGGTCGGGCGCGATCGCGGGCCTGCCAGCGGAACTGCGCGCCGCGGTGCGGCCGGTCAAGGGCCAGCTGCTGCGGCTGCGGCACCCGGACGGCATGCCGCCCGTCATCACCCACACGATCCGGGCCACAGTGCGCGGCGCGGATGTGTACCTGGTGCCGCGGGCCGACGGGGAGGTGATCGTGGGTGCCACCCAGGAAGAGCGCGGCCCGGACCGGACGGTGACCGCGGGCGCCGTGCACGACCTGCTGCACGATGCCATGAGCGTGCTCCCGGTGACGAGCGAACTGGTCCTCGCCGAGACGTGCGCCGGGCTGCGGCCGGGTACGCCGGACAACGGCCCGATCGTGGGCGGGTACGGCGCCGCCGGCTTGTTCCTGGCCACGGGGCATTACCGCAACGGCATCCTGATGTCGCCGGTGACCGCGGACGCGATCGTCGCCTGCCTCGCCGGCCAGCGCCCGGCGGCGGAATGGGAGCCGTTCTCCCCCGGGCGTTTCACCGAGGGGGAGGAATCGCGGTGAGCGTCCAGGTGAAGCTCAACGGCGAGCCGCGCGAACTGCCGGACGGCAGCACGATCGTGCAGGCTGTCGCCGAGCTGACCGCGGCCCCGGCCGGCGTCGCCGCCGCCGTCAACGGCGACGTGGTGCCGCGGGGCTCGTGGGCCGCCACGCCGCTTCGCGACGGCGACCAGGTCGAGGTCGTCACGGCTGTCCAGGGAGGTTGACGTGAGCAGTG
Organism: uncultured Actinomycetes bacterium; assembly: GCA_963722275.1. Classification (GTDB taxonomy): domain Bacteria; phylum Actinomycetota; class Actinomycetes; order Streptosporangiales; family Streptosporangiaceae; genus Palsa-504. The sequence goes on from CAVRMX010000038.1 coordinate 16,057, forward strand.
CGGATGTGCTGAGCCAGAAGGCGGCCGGTGCCGAGCCGTGGGTGCTGGCCGGCCACGAGCTGAGCTCGCGGCTGATCCTGGGCACCGGGGGGGTGCAGAGCCTGGACGTGCTCCGCCGGGTGCTCGACGCCTCGGGGACCGGGCTCACCACCGTGGCCATGCGGCGGGTCACCGCCGGCGGGGAAGGCTCGCTGCTCGGCCTGCTGCAGGAGGCTGGCGTGCGCATCCTGCCGAACACGGCCGGCTGCCACACGGCGAGCGAGGCCAGGCTCGTGGCCCGGCTCGGCCGGGAGGCGCTCGGCACCAACTGGGTCAAGCTCGAGGTGGTGGCCGACGACCACACGCTGCTGCCCGACCCGGTGGAACTGCTCGACGCGGCCCGGCTGCTGGTCGCCGACGGGTTCACGGTGCTGCCCTACACCAGCGACGACCCGGTGCTGGCCCGGCAGCTTGAGCGGGCCGGCTGCGCCGCCGTCATGCCCCTCGGCGCCCCGATCGGGTCCGGCCTCGGCGTGCGCAACCCGCACAACATCGCGATGATCGTCGAGCGGGCGAGCGTCCCGGTCATCCTGGACGCCGGGATCGGGACGGCCAGCGACGCGGTCCTGGCGATGGAACTCGGCTGCAACGCGGTCCTGATCGCCTCGGCCATCACCCGGGCGGCCGAACCGGAGCGGATGGCCACCGCGATGCGGCTGGCCGTGGCGGCCGGCTACGCGGCCCGGACCGCGGGGCGCATCCCGCGCCGCTGGCACGCCCGCGCGTCCAGCCCGGTGGACGGGCTGCCGGAGCTGCCGGCGTGAGCGATCCTAGCCCGGGGAGCCGCCTCCCGCGGGTGCTCACCATTGCCTCGTCCGACTCCGGCGGCGGCGCGGGTATCCAGGCGGACCTGAAGGCCTTCGCCCGTTGCGGCGCGCACGGGATGTCGGCCATCGTCGCGCTCACCGCGCAGAACACGGTGGACGTCCGGGCCATCCACGAGGTCCCGCCGGCCTTCGTGCGCGCTCAGATCGAGGCGGTCCTGGATGACATCGGAGCCGACGCCGCCAAGACCGGCATGCTGTTTTCCGCGGCGCTGATCGAGGCCGTCGCCGGGGCGCTGGAGGACCGGGGTCTGCCGCTGGTGGTGGATCCGGTCATGGTCGCGAGCTCCGGGAGCACGCTGCTGCTCCCGGAGGCCGTGGGGACCCTGGTCGCGCGGCTCTTCCCGCTGGCCACGGTGGTGACGCCGAACCTGCCGGAGGCCCAGGCGCTCACCGCTATCGTGACCGAGGACCGCGCGGTGCTCGCCGAGCGCCTGGTCGCGATGGGAGCGCGCGCGGCGCTGGTCACCGGAGGCCACGGGGCCGAGCCGGTGGACCACCTGTTCGACGGATCACGGCATATGGCGATCCCGGTCGCCCGGCACCGCGTCGCCGCCACGCATGGCGCCGGCTGCACCCACTCGGCGGCCCTCGCGGCCGGGCTCGCGGCCGGGCTGCCGCTGGCCGAGGCGGCCCGCCAGGCGGCCATGATCGCCGGCGAGGCGGTGGCGCACGGCCTGGCCGGGCTCGGCGGCGGCGAAGGTCCCGTGCATGTCCTGCATGAGTACCGGCCCGCGACCGTGCCGACAACGATAGGGAGACCACGCGATGAGCGACAGCTTCGGCGCTGAGCTGTGGCAAGGGGTGGCCGGCGTCTACGACGCCATCCTGGCTCACCCGTTCCTGACCGGGCTCACCGACGGCAGCCTGCCGCATGACGCCTTCGCGTACTACGTCGTGCAGGACGCGATCTACCTGCAACGGTACGCCCAGGCCCTGGCCGCCGTGGCGAGCCGGGCGCCCACGCCCGGGCAGACCGAGATGTTCGCGCGGCATGCGGCGGACGCGATCGCGGTCGAGAAGACCCTGCACGGATCGCTGCTCGCCGACCTCGGCATCGACCCCGTGAGCGCGGAGCAGGCCGAGCCCGCCCCTGCGAACCTCGCCTACACCAGCTACCTGCTCGCCACCGTCAGCACCGGGTCCTACGCGGAAGGGGTCGGCGCGGTGCTGCCGTGCTACTGGATCTACTGGGAGGTCGGCAAGGAACTGCTGCGCCGCGGCTCAGCGGATCCCCGCTACCAGCAGTGGATCGACATGTACGGAAGCGAGGAGTTCGGTGACGTCGTACGGGAGGTGATCGACGTGATCGACCAGCTGGGCCCGGGCCTCGGGGCACCCGAGCGTGACCGGGTGCATCGCCACTTCCGTGCCACCAGCCGTTACGAGTGGATGTTCTGGGACATGGGCTACCGCAAGGAAGCCTGGCCGGTCTGAGCAGAGCCCGGGCCGGACATCCCGGACGCTACGCCACTACTCCCGCCCCGACTGCGCGGTCACATCATGATCGTGGCCAGTTTGCGGCAAATAGCGCCCAAAACTGGCCACGATCATGAACCGAGCCCTTAGGGGGCGGTGCTTATGTGGTGGGAGGAACCTGTGAGGTAGAGGCGGCGTGTGGGCTGGGTATGGGTGGGGCAAGTGGAACCGTTGAGGTGGGGGCGGCGTGTGGGGTGGATGGGGAGAAGGCTGGAGGGGCGTCGATGCCGGCCTCGCGGCGCTGGGCGGGGGTGATGGGGTGGGAGTGCCAAATGAGCGGGTCCAGGCCGGAGGCAGCCTTGGGGAAGGCGATCACGTCGCGGATGCTGGGCCGGACGGTCCCGGGCGCTACTCCCCGGTGGGCGGTCCGAGATGCTGGCGGGCCCGCGTGTCCTGGTCCGCGGGCACCCCCGCCGGGTCGGTCTCGGCGCGGTCCTTGCGCTGGGAGGTCCAGGAATGCCTGCGGCCGGCGTGAGAATGCTTGCCGGAATGCCGGTCCTGGCCGAGGCGCTTGTGTCGGGCAGAATAAGAACAAGGTCCCCTCCATGTATGAGATGCAGGGGACCTTGCCTGGCCTCGCCGCACCAGGTCGGCCAGTTGCCTGGCTTTCCCTGTACCGCGCGCGCCGCCCGCCAGAGTACAGGAGCCCGCGCGAGGCTCAGGTTTCCCTACTCCTCCCACGTCCCGGAGTTGCCTCCGGGCAGTGCCCGTTTCTAACGGTGAAAGCATTTCTACTGCCTCGGCTCGGGTGCGCGCAAGACCCGCGCCGCATCTTTTCCGAGTTTCTTTCCTGTCCACACGCTGTCCACAGAATGTGGTTGGTTATCCGCATTCAATCCCGGTTTTCCACCGCATTTTGCACAGGTCATCCACAGATTACCGGGCGTGACCCGAAGAACACCGGATGGCCGGCTCGCCGGCCGCGTAGAATTTCCGCGGGTTTCTAAGATAAATCTCTCCACCTTTTACCAATGTAATTGCGGAGATTATCCGGCCTGCCTATCTGATAGATCAGATCCGGCGACGCGGGTGCGCCGTGTTTGATCATGGCCGGGCCGTGCGCGGTCCGTGCGACGATGAGGATGACCGACCGGGGGCGTCGTCACTGCCGTAGGTGAGTCCGGCCGGTGAAGGGGCGATACGGATGGCCATCTTGATCCGCACGAGCGACATTCCTCAGGCGCGCCGCCACGACGCCTGGCGGACCGTCGTGTGCGAGACCCTCGGCCCGCTGGAGTTCCGCAGTGATCCGGACACGCCGCTCCGGGGCGAGATCGCGGCCGGCCGCTCGGACCGGTGAACGTGGGCCGGGTGAAGACCTCGACACCGCACAGCGTGTACCGGACACCCGGCCAGATCCGGCGGAACAGCCCGGAGCTCAACCGGGTCGCCCTGACCATGTCGGGCCGGGCCTGCGTGCTGCAGGACGGGCGGACCGCGCAGCTCAGGCCGGGCGAGTTCACCCTCTACGATTTCACCAGGCCGTACGAGCTGGCCTACGACTCGGGCGTTCAGCTCGCGGTGTTCAGCTCGCGGTGTTCAGCTTCCCGCGCGAGATGCTGACCCTGCCTGCCGATCTCGTGGCCCGGCTCACCGCGGTTCCGGTCCGCACCGACACGGGAACCGGCGCCCTGGCCGCGCCGCTGCTCCGCCGGGTAGCGCTGGACATGGACGGCTACCGGCCGGCCAGCGCGGCCAGGCTGTCCACGGTGGTAATGAACCTCGTCGCCACCGCCGTCGCCGAACACGCCGACCAGGCCGGATCACTGCCCGCCGAGTCGCGGGAGCAGACCCTGCAGCTGCGCATCCACGCGTTCATCGAGCACCACCTGGGCGATGCCGACCTGGCTCCCGCGGCCGTCGCCGCCGCGCACTACATCTCGGTGCGCTACCTGTACCGGCTGTTCGAGGTGCAGCGGACGACGGTGGCCGCCTGGATCAGGCACCGGCGCCTGGAGTGCTGCCGCGCGGACCTGGCCGACCCGGCCCTGGACAGCGCGCCGGTGAGCGCCGTCGCGGCGCGGTGGGGCCTGCCGGATTCGGCGCACTTCAACCGGTTGTTCAAGCGCACCTACGGGCTGCCGCCGGCCGAGTACCGGCGGGCCTGCCTGGCGCCCGGCACCTGATCCGGCACCTGTCCTGTGCAGGGAACGTCAACCGGCTGGCAGCGGGAGGCAATGCCACAGCGTCCTGGCCGCGCAGGCTGGGAGAGCGTCCGCAGCCGACGGACCCGTGACCAGTAAAGGAGTTTCCGATGCCCACCAAGCTGTTCGTCAACCTGCCGGTCAAGGACCTGGGCCGGTCCAGGGCCTTCTTCACCGAGATCGGCCTGACGTTCTTCGGCCAGGCCGAGTGACATGGCGTCAGTGATCATCAGCGACCACACCCAGGTCATGCTGCTGACCGAAGCGGCGTTCGCCTCGTACGTGCGGCGGGGCGTCGCGGACGCGACGGCGAGCACCGAGGTGATCTTGGTCCTCGGCGTGGAAACACGCGAGCAGGTCGACGAGCTGGCCGGCCGGGCCGAGGCGGCGGGCGGCAGTCCTGTCGGGGCAGCGAGGGATGACGGCTACCGGTACCAGCGCGGCTTCACCGACCTCGACGGCCATCACTGGGAAGCGCTGTGCCTGATCGAGCCGGCCCGCTGAGCCGGCCCGGCGGCACCCGGCTGACCATGAGCGACATCCAGACCGGCACGGTGACCTCCGCCGACGGCACCGTCATCTTCTTCGATCAGTCCGGCGAGGGTCCCGCGGTCGTCCTGGTGCAGGGTGCGCTGATGGACCGGGCCGATCCTGTCATGTCCGGCGTGGCGGCCGCCCTGTCCGGGTGGTTCACGGTGTTCAGCTACGATCGCCGCGGCCATGGCGATAGCGGTGACACGCACCCCTACGCGGTCGAGCGGGAGACCGAGGACCTGACCGCGCTCCTCGCGGCGGCCGGCGGCTCCGCCGCGGTGTTCGGCGGGTCCTCCGGCGCCGCGCTGGCGCTGCGGGCCGCGGCGCAGATCCCGGCCGTCACCAGGCTGGCTCTGTGGGAACCGCCGTACCACGTCGACGCCAGCGCGCCCCGGCTGCCGCGTGACTTCGCGGCGCAACTGGACCGCCTGGTCAAGGAGGGCAGGCGCGGGGACGCGCTCGAGCTGTTCATGGTGGAAGCCGTCCAGGTCAGCCCGGAGACGGTCGCCGGCATGCGCGGTCAGCCGTTCTGGCCGGCCATGGAGGCGGCCGCGCAGACCCTGGCGTACGAGGCCCTCGTCATGGGCCCGGACAATGCGCTGCCCGCGGACCTGCTCGCCCGCATCACCCAGCCGACCCTGGTGCTCAGCGGCGGTGACAGCCCGGCGTGGATGGGCAGCGCGGGCAAGGCCGTCGCCGGCGCCCTGCCCCGGGCCGTCCACCAGGTGCTGGAAGGCCAGGCGCACAACGTGGCGCCCGAGGCCATCGTCCCCGAGTTGCTGGAATTCTTCGTCGCGGCCTGACCCGCAGCAGGCTCCTAGCCGGGCAGCCGGACGCCGAAGCCGGTGGCGGCCAGCTTCAGCAGCACCCGGCCGGGTGCCTGCAAGGCCGCGACCTTGGCCGCGCTCAGCTCCTCGAGCTGAGCCAGCAGCGCGGCATAGGTGTCGGGACCCTGCCCGCGGGCGCGGTTCAGCGCGATCGCGTTGGCCCACACCTTCGCCCGTGCCTCGCGCAGGAAGCGCTGGGTGCCGAGCTGGCTGACGGGCCCGAGCAGCCGGTCGAGCAGGGGAGGAGGCCCGGAGATCCTGGCCAGTTCATCGCCCTCGGCGGCGACCCGGGCGGCGAGCACAGCATCGATCGCCGTGTGGTCGGCTTCCCGGCGGGCCAGCAGCGCCGCGTCGTCGAACTGCTCGTCGGTGATCACCGCCAGCAGCGCCTGCGGCAGGTCGTAGTTGATGTGGGCGTTCATGCCGAGCAGCACGTGCCGGAGCGCAGGCAGGCCGCCGGGGGCACTGAACGCCACGTCCCAGGGCCTCGCAGGCCGCCGGCCGGCCAGCGCGGTGTCCAGGGCCGCCAGGTACAGGTCCGCGAACGCGACGTCCCACTGCTCCACCCACTCGGCATCGGCGAAGCCGCCGCGCTTTATTTCCTCGGCCACCGCGATCGTGGTCCGCAGATAGGTGGCGTGGAAATAGCGCCGCTGGTCATCCTCGGCGCTCAGCGGCTCGAGCATGGCCGCCATCCGGGCGATCAGCTCGTCGATCATGCGGCCATTATGCCTACCACCCGCGCGGTGTTCAGCTACCTGGCGTCGGCTCGTCAGCTAAAGAACAGGCCAGCCGCACCGGCGCTGGTGCAGGCTGACCTGTTCCCTTCGAGGCCTTCTCAGAAGAAGTCTTTCGAGAACTTGTCAAAACAACTATTTCGAGAGTAGTCTTTCGAAACATGACTTCCGAAGAACTGCTCAAGACCGGCTCACCATCATCGGCGGCGCCCGCGGAGGCAGCGGGCGCCGCGGAGGCAGAGCTGGCGAGTCCGCCGGAGCCCGGGGAGCGCGACGAGCCGGAGGAGAGCGACGAGCCCGGGGAGCGCGGGCGGCTCAACCTGACCGACCCGAAGGCCATCCGTGCGCTCGCTCATCCGCTGCGCTGGGCGCTGCTCGAGGCCCTCGGGCAGGCGGGAACCCTCACCGCGACGCAGGCCAGCGAGATGCTCGGCGAGTCACCCGCGAATTGCGCCTTCCACCTGCGGACCCTGGCGAAGTACGGCTTCGTGGAGGAGGCGGGCGGCGGCAAGGGCCGGGAACGCCCGTGGCGCCAGGTCTATGACGGCATGAGCTGGCGGAGCAGGCAAGGAGATCCGCAGTTCTCGCGCGCGGCCCAGGCCCTCGACCAGGTCTGGCTGGACCGGCTGCTGACCAGGGCGCGCCGCAGCCTCACCTCGATGGCTTCGTGGCCAGCGGCCTTGGACGACGGCCTGGGCGCGGCGTCGAGCAGGCTCTACGTGACGCCCGAGGAGGCCAGGGAACTTCACGCGGAGATGATGAGGACCTTCGAGCGCGTGGCCGGCGCGGATCACCGTTTCGCCGAGCGCAGGGACCCGAAACGTCGGCCGCCGGACTCCGTGCCGATCGAGTTCGTCCTGCTCGGATACCCGGACCTCGACTCTCCGCCGCTGCCGGCCAGGGACGAGGCCGACGACGACCCGGACACCGGGCCGGGCGGCTGAAACCCCGGTCTGGAGGCCGCCGAAATGTCAGACCCCCGCGGCACAATGACATAGCTGGGTAACCGAAAGACCCTCACCTGAGCCGCCCGCGACCACACGTCCCCAGGCCCGGCCATCCGTAAAACTCGAGATATATCTTGACAATCGCACTACTCGAGATACATCGTGTTAACGACACATCCCTAGCATGCACCGAACGGCACCAGGAGGCATCATGCATCCGGAAATCGCCAAGACCCTGGTCGCGCAGCACCGCGATGAGCTCGTGCAGCGCTCGGCGGACGGCCGTCGCGCCGGCCGCCGCCAGTTCCCGCGGTGGCACGTCAGCTGGACGAGGACCGTGCTGGCCCCGGCCGTCGCGCCTGGCAGCGCAGGCGCGAACCGCGCCGGCCGCAGTGGCCGGCGCGGTTCGTCCCTGGTGATCATCATCTCGGCCCATCGCTCGGCCTGACGTCACCGCGAGCCGGTTAGGGTGCCGTGCTGTCCCTGGCGAACTCGCGCACCGTGGCGACCTCGGCCGCCGCGCCACAGGCGGCCAGCTCGCCCGACGGCGCGGCCAGCTCGCCTGACGGCGCGGCCAGCTCGCCTGACGGCGCGGCCAGCTCGCCAGGCCCGGCCAGCTTGCCGGGCGAGGTGGCCGGGAGGCCCCGCTCACGGCGCAGGCCGCTCAACGCGACCAGCATGCCGACCGCGGCCACGCCCGTGATCAAGATGAGCGCGGGCCGGTACGCGGCCAGCGTGGCCGCGGGGGAGACCAGCCTGCCCGCGCCGGAGGCGTCGACCACGGCGGTGACGATCGCGAGCACCACGGCCCCGCCGACCTGGAACGACGTCTGGAACAGACTGGCCGCCAGGCCTTGCTCCGAGTCGGGCACGCCCGCCGTGGCCGCCACGGTGAGCGAGGAGAAGCCCAGCCCGAAGGCCAGCCCGATCAGCAGCGTGGCCGGCAGCATCACGGCCGGGTAGTCCGGCCGGACGCCGGCCCGCAGGAACACCGCATAGGCGATGACCAGGCAGCTGAAGGCGATCGCGGTGAGCGGGGCCGGGCCGAACCGGCCGAGTAGCGGAGCCATCTGGGCGGACAGGGCCACGACCATCACGCCCGCCGGGAGGAAGGCGAGCGCGGTGGACAGCGCCGACCAGCCCGCCAGGGTCTGCAGGTACTGCGTGACCAGGAACTGGAACGAGATGTAGGTGCCGAACAGCGTCACGGACCCGATATTCGCGCGCAGCAGCGGCCGCGAGGCGAAGATGCCGAACGGCACCAGCGGGTCCCGGCTGCGCCGCTCGATGGCGGCGAACACCCCGAACAACGCGGCGACGGCCGCGAACGAGCCGATGGTCCTGGCCGAGCCCCAGCCCGCCTGCTGGGCGGAGACGACCGTGTAGACGAGCAGCAGCATGGCCGCGGTGATGGTCAGCGCACCGGGGATGTCGAACCTGCGCCCGGTGCGGGCCACGCGCTCGCCGCGGGGGATGAGCCAGATGGCCGCCGCCAGCACGAGGACCGCCGCCGGGGCGGGCACCAGCAGCGTCCACCGCCAGCTGATCTCGGTGAGCAGGCCGGACAGGACCAGGCCCAGCGAGAAACCGCTGGCGCCGAAGACCGTGTACACGCTGAACGCGCGGTTCCGCATCGGTCCTTCTGGGAAGGTGGTGGTGAGCAGGGACATGCTGGCCGGGGCGGTGAACGCGGCCGCCGCGCCCTTGACGAAACGGGCCGCTATCAGCAGGCCAGGGCTGCTCATCAGGCCGCCGAAGACCGAGACGAGAGCGAAGACGGCCAGCGCCGCCAGGAAGACCCGCCTACGGCCCAGCAGGTCGGCGGCCCGGCCGCCGAGCAGCAGCAGGCCACCGTAGCCGAGTACGTAGCCGCTGACGATCCACTGCAGTGACGAGGTGCTCAGGCCGAGGGCGGACCGGATGGACGGCAGGGCGACGCCGACCATCGAGACATCCAGGGCGTCGAGGCACAACGCGCCGCCAAGCACGAACAAGATGGCCCACAGTTGCGGCGTCCAGCCACCGCTGTCCTCGTGACGAGCACCGGAGGGAAGTGCATCGGATGAAGTCATGGACGCGACTATATGCATGTGCAAGCACTAGATGCAAGAACAATTAATGTACTTGCATTTACCTGGTCGCGGCGCTATCCTTCACTCGTGAGCGTGACACAGGACAGCGTGGTGACCGCCTGGCGGGAGATGTCCGCATGCCACGCGGCGGCCTGTGCCGCACTGGAGCGTGAGCTCGGCGAACGGCACGGGCTCGGGATCAGCGACTTCGAGGTACTGGAACGACTCGCCGAGAGCGAGGGGCGGAAGTTCCGGGCCCAGGACCTCGCCGAGGCCGTGCACCTGAGCCAGAGCGCGCTGTCCCGGCTGGTCGACCGGCTGGCCCGGCACGGCCTGGTCGAGAGATGCGGCTGTGACGAGGACCGGCGCGGCATCTACGTGGTGCTGACCGAGGCGGGTAAGCGGCGCCACGCCGAGGCGGTGCCGACCCACCGGGGCGTGCTGGCCCGGCATCTGCCTGCCTCGATGCTCGGCGCGGCCAGTAGCGGCGGGTAACGCCCCCTGGATAGTGTTAGTCCGTCCAAAACGGGCTTGTCAGGTCATGCCCGTCGGGTGGGATGCGGAGATGAGCAATGCCTGAGCGGCCGGCTACCTTGCGAGACGTCGCGGCAGCGGCCCGCGTTCACCCGGCCACCGCCTCCCGCGCCCTCAACCCCGAGACCCGCATCCTGGTCAGCGAGGACACGGCGCGCCGGGTTACCGACGCCGCCGCCAAGCTCGGCTACCGGCCCAATCCGGTCGCCCGGAGCCTGCGGACCCGGCGCTCGCACACCGTCGGGGTGCTGATCCCCGACCTGAACAACCCGCTGTTCCCGCCGATCGTGCGCGGCCTGGAGGACAAGCTGGCCACCGCGGGCTACGTGGCCCTGATCGGTAACACCGACGCCGACGCCAACCGCGAGCGCACCCTGTTCGAGCAGATGCGGGCCCGGCACGTCGACGGGTTCGTGCTGGCCACCGCCACGCTGCACGACCAGCTGCTTACCGAGGCGGCCGCGGCTGAGGTGCCGCTGGTGCTGATGAACCGGCTGGCGCAGGACTACAGCTTCCCCTCGGTCTCGGTCGACAACGAGCAGGGCGCGCGGATGGCCGTCACCCATCTGGCCCGGCTCGGCCACACCCGGATCGCGCACATCGCGGGACCGCAGGAGGCATCCACCGGCCTGAGCCGCCTGCGCGGATTCCGGGACGGCATGGCGACGCACGGGCTGGAGGTGGACGAGAGCCTGATCGCCTACGCCACCAGGTACACGGTCGAGGAAGGCGCCCGCTGCTGCCAGGAACTGCTGGCCCGGCAGCCGGACTTCACCGCGGTGGCGGCCGCCAACGACATGCTGGCGGTGGGCTGCTACGCGGCGCTCGACGAACGCTCCCTGCAGTGTCCCGACGACCTGTCGGTGATCGGCTTCAATGACATGCCGTTCATCGACCGGCTCCGGCCGCCGCTCACCACGGTGCGCTTCCCGCACTACCAGCTGGGCACCGAGGCGGCGCAACTGCTGCTCGAGCGGATCAACGGGAGCGAGGGCCCGGTGAAGATCCTTTACCTCGCGCCGGAGCTCATCGTCCGCGGGTCCACGTCGGAATGTCTCGCGCCACAGGCTGGTTCCGGTCAGCAGGAGGATGCCGGGGAGGCGGTCAGCCCGCCGGTCCCGCTGCGTCCCGCTTCCTCCGGCACCGGCCCGGCCAGCGCCAGCCCCGCGGGCACGACGCCCGCGAGCACGGCTCAGGCGGGATCCGCTACGTCCGGCCGGACCTGCGCGACCTCGTCGCGCCGGGCGCGCGGCGCCTCGCCCGGGTAGTCCGGCCTCGGCCGCCGGTTCGGCTCCCCAGTCCGGCTCCAGAGCGCAGCAATCGATTGCTAAGGTGCGGGCAATCCGAAAAGGGGCGGCGGCACCTTAGCGCGACACATTATCATCAGCGTCACGCGGGCGATGGCATCTCGCAGGCGATCCGCGGCGCTCCCGCGCCCGCAGCGGTCACGAGCAGCCACGGGACCGAGCAGGCGGCCTGGTCGGTCCCGGGCGGGCAGCCACCCGCGGCCGAGTCAGGAAGCAATTTGATGCGGCTTTGATAACAGATTGGCCATGTGGCATTGACAAAGGTATCGGCAGGGGACCAGCATCATGGATGCAAACGATTGTGACAGGTTTCTTAGCTGACACTTCTTAGCTGACACTGAGGGAGGGGGTCTGGCGACATGGCTGGACGTGACGATGCGCACCGGCTTGGCTGGCTGGGCACTGGCCGCATGGGCGCGGAGATGGGTCGCCGCCTTCTCTTGGCCGGCTGCGATCTCGTCGTTTTCAACCGCTCCATGGGCAAGGCCGAGCCGCTGATACGGCTGGGCGCCAAGCCCGCGGGTAGCGCCGCGGAACTGGCGGTCAGGGACATCGTCTTCATCACGGTCGGATCGTCGGATGACCTCATATCCGCGGTGCTGGGTCCGGAAGGGCTCATGTCAGACCCCGGGGCAGCGCCCCAGGTGCTCATCGACTGCTCCACGGTATCGGCCGAGGCCTCAGCCCGGGTGCGGGCCGAACTCGCCGACCGGGGCACGGCCTTGCTGGCCGCGCCGGTGATGGGCAATCCCAATGTGGTACGAGCCGGGAAGATGACAGCCGCCGTCTCCGGTCCCCGCGATGCGTTCGACCTGGCTGAGCCTTACCTCAGCATGCTGGGCAGCGGCGTCACCTATGTGGGGGAAGGCGAATTGGCGAGGACGGTGAAGCTCTGCCACAATTTGTTCCTCGGCGTGGTGGCCCAGTCGCTCGCCGAGATCACAGTTCTCGCGGAAAAGAGCGGGATAAGCAGGCACGCGTTTCTCGACTGTCTTAACAAGAGTGTGATGGGTTCGCTGTTCACCGGCTACAAGACGCCGGCCTACGTGAACCTGGATTTTGAAGCTACGTTCACCGCAACGCTGCTGCGCAAGGATTTCGATCTTGGCCTGGCCGCCGCGCGGGAGCACGAAGTGCCGATGCCGGTCGCTGCGGTAGTTCACCAGCTGATCCAAGGGCTGGTCGGACGTGGATACGGTGATTCTGATTTCGCCGCCCTGCTGCAGCAGCAGGCGGATTCCGCGGGCCTGGCGCTCGTCAGCGAGCACGCGGAAGTGTCCGATGGGCTCGGCACCAGCGACACCTAGTCCGTGGTAAACCGAAACGAGGAGAAAGGAGGCACCGGGCGTGAGACCCCACCTCCCCTGGCTCTCCAAGAATTGCCTCGCCCTGAGCGCGGCAGCCGTCCTTTCGGCCGGTCTCGTGGCGGCCTGCAGCAGTGGCAGTAGCAGCAGCAGCGCCGGCCCGACGAACACCAGTTCAAGCCCCACCACCAAGGCTCCGATCACCATCGGCGCGTCGCTGTCTCTGACCGGCGACTTCTCCGCCGACGGCCAGGCCTTCCAGCGCGGCTACCAGCTGTGGGCCAGCGACGTGAACGCAAGCGGCGGCCTGCTCGGCCGCCAGGTCCAGCTCAAGATCCTCAACGACAACAGCTCGCCTACGCAGGTACAGACGAACTACCAGACCCTGTTCGCCCAGGACAAGGTGGACCTCGCATTCGGGCCGTTCTCCTCGCTGCTGACCACGCCCTCGGCATCGGTCGCGGCCAGGTACGGCTACGCCCTCATAGAGGGCGCGGGCGGAGCGCCGTCGGTGTTCGCGAGCCCGGCCAACGTGGCGGCTCACAACGTATTCGACGTGAGCCTGCCGATCGAGGACGAGCTGATCCCGTTCGTCAACTGGGTCGCCTCGCTGCCGGCCAGCCAGCGGCCCAAGACGGCGGCCTACCCGATGGCCGACGACCCGTTCGCCGACCCGCCGGTGCAGCTGGCTCAGCAGAAGCTGCAGGCGCTCGGGGTCAAGACGGTGTACTCGAAGGTCTTCCCGGCTGAGGTGGCCGCCTACAAGCCGCAGGCCGACCAGGTGGCCGCCACCGGCGCACAGGCTGTGGTGCTCGGATCCACCGATGTCCCGACCGTGGCCGCGTTCATGCAGGCGTTCCAGCAGCAGCACTACAACCCCAAGATGTTCATCTGCGCGGCCGGCCCGGACCAGGGCGCCGCGTTCACCTCCGCGGTGGGCAAGCCCAACGCGACCGGCATGATGGTGCCCAACGGCTGGTACCCGGGATACGCCAATCCGGCCAGCCAGAAGATGGTCCAGGAATACGTGGCCAAGTACGGCGGGTCCCCGTCGGACGTCAACGCCGACGTGGCCGAGGCCTACGCGGTGGGGCAGGTGGCGGCCCAGGCGGTCACCTCGACCGGCGGCACTGACAACGCGAAGATCATCACCTACCTGCACAGCGGCGTGACGATCAGCACCGTCCAGGGCCCGGTGAAGTTCGATTCGCAGGGCAAGAACAGCTCCGCGGCGGCGTTCACCTTCCAGTGGCAGGACAGCGGTACCACGTTCAAGCAGGTCCTCCCGCTGGGCTCGACCGGCGCGGTGCCGATCATCAACCCCAAGCCGAACTGGACTAGCTAGTCAGATGGCACAGGAGATCTACCGGGCTATCGTCGATGGCATACTCACCGGAGGCGTCTACGCCCTGATGGCCGTCGGCCTTACGCTGATCTTCGGCGTGCTCGACATCATCAACATCGCCCAGGGTGTCCTGGTCATCCTGGGCGCATACCTCAGCTACGAACTGGCGACACGGTTCCACATCGACCTGTTCGTCGGGTTGCTGGTCACCGTGCCCCTCATGTTCGTGATCGGGGTCGCCATCCAGTGGGCGTTCATCCGGCGGCTGCGCGGCCGGGAACGCACGTCCATGACGCTGCTGGTCACCTACGCGGTCGCGCTGATCATCGAGGGGATCCTCTACGAGATCTACGGGCCTAACCCCAAGACGCTGAATGCCTCGTACGTGCAATCCAGCGTGCACATCTTCGGCTTCTACCTGTCCGACATCTACCTGTACGGCTTCGCGCTGGCGGTGCTGATGGTCGCGGGCATCTACCTGCTGCTCTACCGGACCGGCTTCGGGCGCAGCGTGCGGGCCACGATGCAGGACGAGACGGCGGCGCGGCTCGTCGGCATCGACGTGAACCGCGTCGCCGCGATCACCTTCGGCGTCGGCGTCGCGGTGACCGCGGCCGGCGGCATGATGTTCGGCGCCACCAACACCTTCAACCCCAACAGCGGCTACGACCTCATCTCGCGGCTGCTCGCGATCATCATCCTCGGCGGCCTCGGCAGCATCGGCGGCGCGCTGGCCGCGTCGGTCTTCATGCTCACGCTGGAGTCGCTCGTCGACATCTGGTCGCCGCAGTGGGCGATCGTGGTGTTCTACGCCGCCCTGGTGGTGGTGCTGGTGATCCGCCCGACCGGGTTCTTCGGCCGTCAGCCGGCGCGGGCCCAGTGATGAGCACGGTAACGAGCCCGGTGGTGAGCCCGCAGGCGGGCACCGCGAGCAGGCAGCGCGCGGTGGCGGGGCTGGCGCTGATCGTCCTGGCCGTTCTGGCCATCGCGTTCCCGCTGGTGTTCAGCAGTCCCGTGGTCACCAACTACGCGATCTACGCGCTGATTTTCGTGGCCGTGGTCTCGGCCTGGAACGTGTTCTCCGGCTTCTCGGGCTACATCTCGCTCGGCCACGCGGTGTTCTTCGGCAGCGGCGCCTACACCGTGGGCATCGCGGCCAGGGACTGGCACGTCAACGGCGTCGCCGTGTTCAGCCTGCTGCCGCTGGCCGCGGCGGTTGGCGCGGCCATCGCGGTCCCGTTCGGCCTGGTGGCGCTGCGGGTGCGCCGGCACACGTTCATCGTGATCACGATCGCGGTGTTCTTCATCTTCCAGCTGATGGCCTTCAACTTCCAGTCCTTCACCGGCGGCACCAGCGGACTGGCGTCGCCGTTCCTGCCCTGGTCGCCGACGAGCTTCAACGATCACTTCTACTACATCACGCTGGGCTGCGCCGCGGTCATGATCGTCATCGCGGTCCTGATCCGGCGGTCCAGGTTCGGCCTGCAACTGCGGGCGATCAGGGACGACGAGGACCGGGCGCGCGGGCTCGGCGTGCACGCGATGCGGGTGAAGCTTGCGGCGTTCGTGCTGTCGGGGGCGGTAACGGCGCTGGTCGGCGGAGTATGGTTCCTCTACCTCACCCAGGTCGAGCCGCAATCGGGATTCGACCCGCTGTTCGACCTGTCCCTCGTGCTGATGGCGTTCCTGGGCGGCCTCGGGACCATCACCGGCCCGATTCTCGGCGCGCTCATCATCGAACCGGGCCAGCTCTACCTGACCATCAGGTTCACCAACGGGTACCTGAGCGAGATCCTGCTCGGCGCGCTGTTCCTGCTCATCGTGCTGTTCGTGCCGCGAGGCCTCGTCCCGACCATCGGCGAATGGATAAGGCGGCTGCGGACCAGGGGCCGTCCCGCGGTACCTCCTCCCGCGAGTCCCGCGAGCCAAAGGGCCGCGGTCCCGTCTGGACTGAGGAGCGAGGAGCTTGCGACGAGCGACGAGGGAAGACGGGACCTAAAGGCGGCCCGGCGGCGAGCGGGGGATACGCTGTGACCGCGCTGCTGCGCACCGAGGGCGTGCGCAAGGCCTACGGCGGCGTGCACGCGCTCGACTCCTGCACGGTGGAGATCGACGAGGGCTCGGTGGCCGGCCTGATCGGGCCGAACGGATCGGGTAAGACCACCCTGTTCAACGTCATCACCGGATACGCGAAGGCGGACGCGGGGCAGGTGTACCTGGCCGACAAGAAGATCACCAACGTCGCCCCGGACAAGGTCTTCGGCTTCGGGATCGGCCGGACCTTCCAGCTGACCAGGATCTTCGCCAGCCTCACCGTGCTCGAGAACATGCTGGTCGCCTCGAAGCACGGGGGCGCCGCGGCCCGCAAGCGCGCGATGGAGCAGCTCGAATTCGTCGGCATCGCCGGACATCACGCCGCGCTGGCCGGGACGCTCTCCTACGGCCAGCGCAAGCTCCTTGAGCTCGCCTACGTGCTGGTCTCGGACCCCGCCGTGATCCTGCTCGACGAGCCGGCCGGCGGCGTCAACCTCTCCCTGGTCAACCACATCGCCGACCGGATCCGCGAGCTGAACGCGGCCGGCAAGACCTTCCTGATCGTCGAGCACAACATGGAGTTCGTGATGGGGCTGTGCGACCGGGTCACGGTGCTCGACTCGGGCGCCGTGGTGGCCGCCGGGCCGCCCGGCATCATCAGGACCGACCGCCGGGTCCTCAATGCCTACCTGGGCGAGGACATCGAGGACGACGAACCGCACCCGGGGGAGGACACATGACCGCGCCCGCCAGCGACCCCGCGGCCCAAGGGGGGCAGGGAGGCGGCGCCGGGGCAGGCACCACGGTCCGTTCGGTACTGAAGATCGACGGCCTGGTGGCCGGGTACGGCGGCGGCGACGTCCTGCGCGGGGTTTCCCTGAACGTGACCGAGGGCGGCATCACCTGCGTGGTCGGGCCGAACGGAGCGGGGAAATCCACGCTGATGGCGTCGATCAGCGGCCTGCTGCGGCCGCGCCTCGGCTCGATCGAGCTCGACGGGCAGAACCTCGTCGGCATGTCGCCGCGCCAGGTGCTGCGCCTCGGCGTGGTGCAGGTGCAGCAGAACCACAGCCTGTTCCGGGACATGACGGTCCGGGAGAACGTGGAGCTCGGCGGGTACATCCTGTCGGACCGGGCGCTGACGGCGCGCCGGCTGAGGGCCGTCTTCGACATCTTCCCTGACCTCGCCGGCTGGGCGGGAAAGAAGGCCGGCAGCCTGTCCGGCGGACAGCAGCGGCTGGTGGAGTTCGCCCGGGCGCTGATGCTCGAGCCCCGGCTGCTGCTGCTCGACGAGCCGTCGATGGGGCTGGCGCCGAGGATCCTGCGGACCGTGTTCGACGCGGTCAGGCAGATGAACGCGACCGGCACGACGATCCTGCTTGTCGAGCAGAACGCCCGGGCCGGGCTGCGGCTTTCCAGCCAAGGCGTGGTGATGGAGAGCGGCCGGGTCCGGCTGTCCGGCACCGGGCGCGAGGTGCTCGAGAACCCCGAGATCGGGGCGCTCTACCTCGGCGGCGCGGTCAGTGCCGGCTGATAAGGGCCGGCGAGATAGGGCCGGCGAGTCAGGGCCGGTGAGATACGGGCCGGCTAGGCAGGCTGATCCCGGCTAGTCCCTCTTGCGGGCCAGCGTCAGCCCGTCGCCGATCGGGACCATGACCAGGTCCACCCGGTCGTCGGCGGCGGCGTGGTCGTTGAAGTCCCTGACCGCGATCACCAGCGGGTTGTCGTTGCCCGCGTCGATCACGCGGCCGTGCGAGAACGTGTTGTCAACCATGATCAAGCCGCCCGGCCTGACCCGGGGCACGACCTCCCGCCAGTAGCCCAGGTAGCCGCCCTTGTCGGCGTCGATGAACGCCAGGTCGAACAGCTCCTCGTCGGGCAGCGAGCGCAGCGTGTCGATGGCCGGGCCGAGCCGCAGCTCGATGCGGTCGGTAAGGCCCGCCTTCTCCCAGTACTTCCTGGCTACCGAGGTCCACTCCTGGTTGATGTCGCAGCAGAGCAGGCGCCCGTCCCCGGTAAGCCCGCGGGCGATGCAGATGGAGGAGTAGCCGGTGAAGGTGCCGATCTCGACGGCCGAGACGGCGCCGGTGAGCTGGGTCAGCAGCGTCATGAGCGTGCCCTGCTCCGGGGCGATGGCCAGCCCGGTCTCGTTCGGGTACAGCTCCGCGGTCTCGTTGGCCAGCTCACGCAGGACGGCGTCCGGCGGGCTGCTGTGCGCGGTGAGGTACGCGTTGAGGTGAAGGCTGATCTGCTCGGTACGCTGCGCCATGGGACAACGCTATCGGTATGACGCCGGTATCCGCGAGGTGGAGGCGCGTATTATCTATATTCTCGACTGGTTAACATGACTATGGCCGGGGCCAGGCTGGTGCCGGACCGGTCCGGGGCCAGGCTGGTCCCGGACCCGCCCGGGCGACTCGCCCGGCGGATAACGGGTAGGTAAGACCCGGCGGGGTGTGACCGAAGGTGCGACGAGGAGGAGGCGCGGCCGTGAGCGGAACTGCTGGCGATCTGGCGGTACCGCCCTTCGCCCGGGTGACCCGGCCCGCAGACCTCTCCGCGACGCTGGAGGCGCTTGATATCGCGGTGCCCCGGCCCGTCCTGGTGCTGGTCGGCGGGGCCGGCGGCATGATGCCTGGTCACCTGGCGAGCATGGCCGAGGCGATGGAGCGGATCACCCCCGCGCTTGACCGGTGGGGCGCCGCGGTGGTGGACGGCGGCACCGACTCCGGTGTCATGCGGGTCATGGGCCAGGCCCGGGACTCAGCCGGGGCGAGCTTCCCGCTCGTCGGAGTGGCCGCTGAAGGCACCGTCATCGTCCCGGGGGCGCACCCGGCACCCGATGCCGCCGCCCTCGAACCCCACCACACCCAGGTCATCCTGGTCCCGGGAGATGCCTGGGGCGATGAATCGCCCTGGCTGTCCCGCGTCGCGACGGCGATCGCCGACAGCCGGCCGTCGCTGACCCTCGTCGTCAACGGCGGCCATATCACCTACGACGACATCGAGCACAGCATCCAGGCCGGGCGGCCCGTCATCATCCTGGCCGGGACAGGCCGGACGGCGGACGCAATCGCCGCGGCCGCGCACGGCCGGGCCGAGGACCCGAGGGCGGCGCGGGTGGCGGCTTCTCCCGGTACGCGGATAGCCTCCCTCGGCGACCCGGAATCCCTCTATGCCGCGATCGGATCAGTGCTGGCTCCAGCGGGCTGACGAGCCGTCTGGCTCATCCGCCCGTCTGGTCGCCGGCCTGCATCTGGGAGGTGAGCTGGCCCCACTGTGACTGCTCCTGCCGCATGGCCTGCTCCACCCGGCTCACCAGGCCGGACACGTGAGCGTCGAGGTCCGGGTCGTCCGGGACGGCGTCCGGATCCGGCGCCAGCCGCGACGCGGCACGGACGGCCCGTACGGCGTCACCGTAGATCTTGGACTGCTGGTCAAAGGCGTACAGCGCGAGGTAGGCGGTAATCGCCGTCGCTACCGCGGCGAGGATGGCCGCCGCCGCCGCCCATCCCTTGGCCCACCCCACGGCCGTGCCGGCCAGCGCGCCGGCGGCGGACGCGAAGCCGAGGATCGTGGCGGAGATGAACAGCCCCTGGCCGGTCGCCCGGTCGAAGTGCTCGAGCCGCCCGGTGTAGAACCCCAGCTGATCCTTGATCCGTTTCTCCTCGTAGAACCGCAGCAGTTCCTTGCCTCGCTCGCTCATCCGATGTCCTCCGCCGCCTCGATATCGCCGACCTCCTGCAGGAGCCTCGTCACGCGGTCGCCGCTCGCGTAGGGCGCCGCCTGGGTCAGGAACAGGAAGAACTCGCTCTTGATCCGCTCGGCTTTCAGCCGGGCCGAGAGGTATCCGTGCTGCGCGCGCCGGGACCGCACCAGCACGGTCAGCCCGGCCAGCAATCCGGTCAGCCCAGCCTGGGGCACCGCCAGGTAGACCTTCCCGCCGCCCATGGCCGCCTGGACCGTGGCCAGGGACGTGGCCACCAGGCCGCCCGCGATCAGCGTCACGCGCTGGCGCCAGAACTGGTTCTGCAGGATCTGCGCCTGGTGATCAAGCCGGCGGAACCGGGACTCCACCTGCTCGCACCACACCGTCAGGTCCGGAGCCAGCAGCTGGTATTCCGTCAGCCACGCTGATTCCACCACCGGCCAGTCGCCCTTCCACGGGTCGCCGTCGGGCGGATACCGGCGGAGCCTGGGCCAGCGGGCCAGCAGCGCGGGCCAGTGCTCCCGAGGTACCTTTTCTTCTTCTTCTTCTTCTTCTTTTTCTTCTTCGCCGGCTGCGGCTCGCCGCCGGCAGCCGTGCCCTGAAGCGCCCGCGCCGCACCATCCGCTGAGCCCGTCACGGGCCGCTCATCAACCATCTGACCGCCTCCGGGGGACAATCTAGCGCCGGAAGGCCCGGCCGGCATCGTCACCGCGGCACGGGACCGCCCGGTGGCCGCATTAGATATGTTTCCGCCTCAAGCTAATCGTTATGGCAAACGGCGGCGATCATGCGCGGTCATGCGATTTACCCCTTTATGCATGCGTTCATTTACTTACTCCTGGGTAGATTGTGTGCGTTAACAATCACGCTAACTGTCAACTGCGGCACGGCGGGGAAAGATCGATTTCTGGTCTCCGGATCGCGGCCGCGACAGTAAGACAAAAGGCGAAATGCGCCGAACGAATGAGCTAAGCTGGACCACATCTCTGGTGGTGATGAGCAATGCGACGCGGTTCCCATCTGCCTGCACGTGCCTTGCTTCCAGGTTCAGCACGATCCCGCTCGGTTCGGGTCAGCGACGCGATCCGGATACCAGGATCAGCTAGTCCAGGCGCGAGGCCCGGTGCCGCAGCGCCCGGGCGACGTCGGCCGCGAAGGGGATCGCGTCGGCCTCCGCCAGGCGGGCGAAGGAGATCCGCACGCCGGGCGGCGCGGCGATGCGGAACCGCTGGCCGGGGGCCACCGCCCAGCCCGCCGCGGCCAGCGAGGCCGCGACGCCGTCCTCGTCGGCGACGGGCACCCAGCAGGTGAAGCCGGACCGGCCGCTGGCCGTGATGCCGTAGGTCGCCAGCGCCGACCGCAGCGCCGCGCCGCGGCCGGCGTAGGCCCGGGCCGCGGCCTCGAGGCCCCGCACCGCCGAGTTATCCGACCACAGGTCCGCGACCATCTCCTGCAGCTCGTAGCTCACCCACCCGGTACCTAGCGCCTGCCGGCCCGCGACCCGGGTGATGGTGGCCTCGTCGCCGGCCACCATGGCGAGCCGCAGGTCGGGCCCGAGCGATTTGGACACCGAACGCAGCGTGACCCAGCGGGCCGGTCCCGGAAACCCCGCGCGCCCGGACTTGCCCGCGCAGGCGGAAAAGGCGGGGACCCCGGCCACCGGCCCGGCGTGGTCGTCCTCGATGACCCCGGCCGCGGGATGCCGCCGCAGCACCTCGCTGATCTCCGCGGCGCGGCCGGCGTCCCACGCCGCGCCGGTGGCGGCCTGCGCGCGGGGCGTGACGATCAGCGCGCCCGCCCCCCGGGCCAGCGCGGCCGCCAGCCCGTCGGGCCGGATGCCCAGGTCGTCGACCGGCACCGGCACCACGGTGAAGCCCATGGCCGCGAGCAGGTCGAAGGTGACCGCGTGGCCGGGGTCCTCGACGATGACCCGGTCCGCCGGGGTAAGCCAGGTGGCGAGGACCCGCTCGATGGCGTCGAGCGCGCCGCCGGTGACGGTCAGGCTGGCCGCGTCGATACCGTCGGCGGCCAGCTGGCCGGCCGCCAGGCGGCGCAGCCGCGGTGAGACCGGCGCCTCGGCGTACATCCGGGCGGGCCGGCGGGCCGGCCGGGCCGGGAGCGGCGGGAGCAGGTCCGGGTCCGGGCCGCCGGTGACCAGGTCCCTGGTGCCCGCGGGGGCGCTGAGGTACACCCGCGAGCTGACCGGGGGAGCGCCCCGGATGCGGGTGCCCGCGCGGCCCGTGCCGGTGGTGAGGCCCCGGCGGCGCAGGTCGCTGTAGGCCGCCGCCACCGTGGTGGGGCTGACGCCGAGCTGGCCGGCCAGCTCGCGGACCGGCGGCAGCTGGTCCCCGGGAGTCAGCGCCCCGCTGCGGACGCCAGCCTCCACGCTGGCGGATATCTCCTTGGCGGTCCGGCCCTGCGGGCGATATCGTACCAGTATGTTCACAAAATGTACTGTAACATTTCTGGGTACCGATGGCTGAGGCGTTCTCCGCCGAGTCCCGGCTGATTCACGCGGGCACCGAACGCACGCCCGGCCTGCCCGGCACGCCGCCGCTCGCCCCGGCCAGCATCTACGTGTCGCAGGGGAGCCCGCGTCCCGGGCGCGGCTACGGCCGGGACGGCAACCCCGGCTGGGAGGCACTGGAGCAGGCTCTCGGCGGCCTGGAGGACGCGGAGGCGGTGGCCTTCGCCTCCGGCCAGGCGGCCTCGATGGCGCTGATGCTGGCGCTGGCGCCCGGCCGGGACCGCATCGTGCTGCCGAACGACGGCTACTACGGGGGCCGGGTCCTGGCGGACAAGCTGCGGCCGCACGGGGCCGTCCCGGTCCCGGTGGACCTGCAGGACCTGCCCGCCGTCGAGCGCGAGCTGACCGGAGCGCCGTCGGTGCTGTGGGCCGAGACGCCGACCAATCCGCTGCTCCGGGTGGCCGACCTGGCCCGGCTCGGTGCCCTGGCGGCCGCGGCGGGAGCGCCCATGGTGGTGGACAACACCGTCGCCACCGGCCTGCTCCAGCGGCCGCTCGAGGCCGGCGCGACGGCCTCGCTGTACTCGCTGACCAAGTCGGTGTCCGGGCACTCCGACGTGATCCTCGGGGCCGTGGTCAGCCGCGACCGGGAGCTGCTGGCCGCGCTCCGGGCCTGGCGATCAAGCGGCGGCGGTATCCCGGGGCCGTTCGAGGCCTGGCTGGCGCTGCGCGGCCTCAAGACGCTGCCGCTGCGGATCGCGCGCCAGTCGGCCAGCGCGCTGGCCGTCGCCACGCACCTGGCGGGCCATCCCCGGGTCTGCGCGGTGCACTATCCCGGTACCGATCCGGCGACATCGGAGCTGGCCCGCAGGCAGATGCCCGACGGGTCAGGTCCCCTGCTGTCCTTCGAGATCAGGCCCGACCGCGCGGACGCCGCGGACAAGGTTGTGGCGAGCTCCCGGCTGATCGTCCCGGCGACCAGCTTCGGCGGCGTGGAGTCGACCTGGGAGCGCCGCGCCCGCTGGCCGGCCGAGACCGCGCCGGCCGGCCTGATCCGGCTCTCGGTTGGCGTGGAACCCGCCGCGGACCTGATCACCGACATCGACCAAGCTCTTGGAGTGCTGTGATGCGACGTGCTGTCGGCGACTACGAGATCGACGACGACCCGGCCAGGATCGATCCCGCGGCCGCGGTGGCGTTCCTGACCACCGGGGCGTACTGGGCCCGGTGGCGGAGCGAGCAGGACATCAGGAGCCAGATCGCCGCGGCCTGGCGGCTGGTGGGCGCCTACGACCGGCAGGGCGAGATGGTCGGCTTTGCCCGCGCCTTCGGCGACGGCGGGTCCGCCTACCTCGGCGACGTGTACGTGCTGTCCGCCCACCGCGGCACCGGGCTGGGCCGGGCCATCGTCGCGATGATGATCGAGGACGGCCCGGGTGCCGGATGGCGCTGGATGCTGCACACCTCCGACGCGCACGGCCTGTACCGCTCGTTCGGCTTCACCTCGCCGGACGGCCGCTACCTGGAGCGGCCCTTCAGAGGCGAGGCCCCCGCCGGGCTCGATGCCGCGGGAGCGGGCTCAGCAGACCGGCGCGCGGTGGCCGGAATCGGCCCGCTGAGCGGGGAACATGTGCGGCTCGAGCCACTCGGCCTGCACCACGTGCCGGGGCTGCTGACCGCGGCCAGCCAGGATCCGTCGCTCTATCAGTGGACCCTGGTGCCCCAGGACGAGCCGGGCATGCGACGCCATGTCGAGCAGGCGCTCGCGGCGCGGGCCAAGGGGATCGCGGTGCCCTTCGCCGTGGTCCGGCAGCAGGACGAGACGGTGATCGGCGCCACCCGGTTTCATCAGCTCGACTACTGGCTGCGGCCCGAGCCGCGCAGCACGCCGGATACCTGTGAGATCGGCTATACCTGGCTGGCCCGCGAGGCCCTGCGCACCGGCGCGAACACCGAGATGAAGCGCCTGATGCTCAGCCACGCCTTCGAGGTGTGGGGAGTGCACTCGGTGTGCCTGCACACCGACGCGCGGAACCAGCGATCACGGAATGCGATCCAGCGGATCGGGGGCACGTTCGAGGGCATCCTGCGCGCGCACCGCCTCGCCGTCGACCAGGGCCCGCGCGATTCGGCGCGGTTCAGCATCACCGCAGCCGAATGGCCCTCGGTCAGACTGCGTCTTGACGAGCTTTCGCGCCGCTACCAGCCAGCCTGACGACCCCGGCCGCCGCGGCGTTCGACCGGGAACGCTGCGATCGCCACCAGGCCTGGCCCGATTCGGGCAGCATGTAGATCGGGTCGTAGTACGGGTACTCGCGGCTGAGCGCCAGCTGGTCATCGGGCTCGAGGGCGGTGCGGTAGTTCTTCGTCCAGTACGAGATGCCGTGGTCGGTGTCGTACCTGGCCACCTGGTGCAGCCAGCGCTTGCCGACGTAGGGCACGTCGCAGACCAGCCGCGGGGTGGCGAACCCTGGCAGGTAGCCCATGATGTCGTGCTGCAGGGCCTGGCCCTCGGCCAGCGTCAGCCGCCAGTGCTCGCTGCCCGGGATCATGTCGCACATGTAGAAGTAGTAGGGCATGATGCCGGCCCCGTCGAGCAGCGCGAAGCAGAGGTCGAGCAGTGCCGCGGTGCTGTCGTTGGTGCCGCGCAGCAGCACGCCCTGGTTCCGCACGTCGCGGATGCCGGCCTCCATCATGGCGGCGGCGGCGCGGGCGACCAGCGGCGTCACCGACTGGGCGGCGTTTACGTGAGTGTGGATGGCGATGCTCACCCCGCGCGAGCGGGCCGTGCCGGCGAGCCGGGTCATGCCCGCCCGCACCTCGTCCGACAGCCAGTGCTGCGGCAGGCCCATCAGCGCCTTGCTGGCCAGCCTGATGTCCCGGATCGAGTCGATCTCGAGCAGCGCGGCCACGAACGACTCGAGCCGCGGCCAGGGCAGGTTGGCCACGTCCCCGCCGGAGACCACGACATCGCGGACCCCGGGCGTGCGGCGCAGGTAGGAGAGCATGGCGGAGAGCCGGTCCTCGCGGGTCAGCGCGAACTTGTGCTTGTCGGTGACCGGGGTGGGGTTGCCGACCAGGTCCATCCGGGTGCAGTGGCCGCAGTACTGCGGGCAGGTGGGCAGCAGCTCGGCGAGCACCTTGGTGGGGTAGCGGTGGGTGAGGCCCTCGACCGCCCACATCTCCGCCTCGTGCAGCGAGTCGCGCTGCGCGTACGGGTGGGAGGGCCAGTCGGTCCGCCGGTCGCTGAACGCCGGGATCATGTACCGCCGCACCGGGTCGGCGTAGAACGCCTCGGTGAACCCCGGCTGGTCAGGAGAGGCGGCCGGCACCATGGTGTTGAGCATCTGCGGCGGCAGCAGCATCGACATGGTGGCCCGCTCGCGCTGGTCGCGCTCGAGGTCCGCGACGAAGGAGTCGGCCAGTCCCGGCCCGGTGACCTGGCGCAGCTGCCGGGAGTTCTTGACGCAGTGCGCGCGCTGCCACTGCGCGGATTCCCAGTCGGCGGCGGACACGCCGGCCCAGCCGGGGAACCGGCGCCAGTCAGGTTCGGCTAGCTCATGTCGCTGGTATACATACGGCTGAGAGACCATGAAAGCCACCTCTCCAATCTCTGCATGATACCGAAGAACCTGCGGTACAAAACGAAGGTGACCGTAGATTTTCCTGAACGACCGCGATCACGTGATCGTTTGTGCAACCGCGCGACGGCGGCGGGCGCGGTCCAGCCGGCACGGCCCGTCGGCCACAAGAAAATCTCCATACAATCAACTAACATACTTAAGAAGTTCCTGTAGAAGCCAGATTGACGAGAAAATTTACCGAACGACCTAGGGGATGCGTAACCCTCCGTGCGCGCGCAGGCGGGTATACGCCAGCCGGCCTGGCACCGCCGGCCGCCGGGAAGGACCAGCCTCATGACCACCTCTTCCTCGTCCCTTTCCCCTCTCGGGCTGCACCGGGTGATCGAGCCGCCGGGCGTCCTGCCGCAGGCGGCCTGGCGGCTCGACGCCGCCCCCGCGATCGCCCGCGACGAAGTCCGCATCCGGGTAGACCGGCTGAACCTGGACGCCGCCTCCTACCGCCAGCTCCGCGATGCCTACGCCGGCGACCCCGACAAGATCCGCGCCGCCGTCCTCGACATCATCACCACCCGCGGCAAGATGCAGAACCCGGTCACCGGCTCCGGCGGCATGCTGACCGGCACGGTAGAAGAGGCCGGCCCGGCCTCCCCGCTCGGCCTCAAGCCAGGCCAGCGCATCGCCACCCTGGTCTCCCTCACCCTGACCCCCCTGGCCATCACCGACGGCCTAGCGAAATGGGACGGCCAATCCGAGCAGGTCCCGTGCGAGGGCCACGCCATCCTGTTCGCCCGATCGATCGCCGCGGTCCTCCCCGACGACCTCCCCGTCCCGCTAGCGCTGGCCGTCATGGACGTCTGCGGCGCCCCCGCCCTGACGAGCCGCGTCGTGAAGAAGGGCGCATCGCCGTGATCATCGGCGCCGCCGGCAAGAGCGGCTCCCTGTCGGCCGCCGCCGCCCGCCAGTCAGGCGCCGCCAAGGTAATAGGCGTCGTCCCGACGGAAGCCGAAGCCGCCCTGCTGCGCCACCCCATGACCGCGCAGGACGGAGGCGCGGCGGGTGCGCCGGGGACGCGGCGTTCGGTCCCGCCGGGCGGCGAGCCGGCGGCGCCGGAGTCCCCTCTTGCAGACGAGGTCGTGATCGCGGACGCCAGGGATCCGGTAGCACTGGCAGAAAGAGTAGAGGCAGCAGGAGGCCCAGGCCGACGTCACCGTAGTCTGCGTGGACGTACCAGGCTGCGAGGGAGGCGCGATCTTGTCGACAGCGCAGGGCGGTACGGTGATCTTCTTCTCGATGGCGACCAGCTTCAGCGCCGCCGCCCTCGGCGCCGAGGGCCTGGCCGCCGACGTGACCATGCTGGTCGGCAACGGGTACGTCCCCGGCCACGCGGACCTCGCGCTGGACCTGATGCGGACCACGGCCGCGTGCGCGCCCTGTTCGAGCGACGTGTAGGAGGCCAGCCGTGACGGCAAGCTGAACCTGGACCCGGCGGTCTCGCGCAGGCCCGCGAGCTGGCCAGGCTGGCCGGGCAGCCGGTCACCGACCTGGCCCGGACGCACACCACGGTCTCGGTGGAACGGGCCGTGCTGCGGCTGGCCGGCCTGGACGGCGCGGACGAGGACGGGATGCCGTGGGTGAACCGGCTCGCCGACGCGGTCCGCGAGTCGGTCGGGCTGGAGCACGGGGTCGCCCTGCCGGTCTGGGACGCGATGGTCACCGGCGGCTACCCCGACCTGCGCACGCTGGCCGTGGACGCCGCCGCGGGCCTGGCCAAGTTCCGCCTGCCCACGGGGGCGGAGCCGGGCGGCCAGGGAAATCGCGGGCCGTTCGGTCGGTAAGGGGATGTCCCTGATCGACAGCCGGCGGGCGGAGCGGGACCGGATGATCGCCGCCACCTCCGACCCGCCGATGCCGTGGATCTACCTGATCGTGGCGACCGGGGACATCTACGAGGACATCCCGCAGGCGCAGGCGGCGGCGCGGGAGGGCGCCGACGTCATCGCGGTGATCAGGTCCACCGGGCAGTCGCTGCTCGACTACGTGCCCGAGGGCGCGACCCGGGAGGGCTACGCCGGCACGTACGCGACCCGGGAGAACTTCGGGCTGATGCGCGCCGCGCTGGACGACGTGTCCCGCGAGCTCGGCCGCTACGTCCGGCTGACCAACTACGCCTCCGGCCTGTGCATGCCGGAGATCGCCTCGCTGGCCGGGCTGGAGCGCCTGGACATGATGCTGAACGACTGCATGTACGGCATCATCTTCCGCGACATCAACCCGGTGCGGACGTTCATCGACCAGCGGTTCTCCCGGCAGGTGCACGCGCGGGCCGGCATCGTCATCAACACCGGCGAGGACAACTACCTGACCACCGCCGACGCGGTGGACGCGGCGCACACCGTGGTGGTGTCGCAGCTGCTCAACGAGTACTTCGGCCGCGAGGCCGGGCTGGCCGACGCGCAGCTCGGCCTCGGGCACGCGTTCGAGATCAACCCGGAGGTACCGGACTCGTTCCTGCTCGAGCTGGCGCACGCCCAGCTGATCAGGGAGCTGTTCCCCGACGCGCCGCTGAAGTACATGCCGCCGACCAAGCACATGACCGGCAACGTGTTCGCCGGCTACCTGCTGGACGCGTTCTTCAACCTCGCCGGGTTCATGACCGGTCAGTCGATCCTGCTGATCGGCATGATGACCGAGGGCATCCACACCCCGTTCCTGTCCGACCGGGACCTGGCCCTGGAGAACGTCCGGTACGTGCGGCGCGCCGCCGGGCGGCTGGGGCGTCGTTCCCGCCCGAACCCGACGGGTTCGTCGCCCAGCGGGCCCGCCAGGTGCTGGCGAGGCCGTCGGGCTGCTGCGCAGGATCTGCTCGCAGGGGCTGCTGAACGCGATCGCCGAGGGGACGTTCGGGGTGACGAAGCGGCCCGCTGACGGCGGACGCGGGCTGGACGGCGTGGTGGAGCGCGCCGACGGCTACTGCAACCCGGCGTCCAGATCCTCGGAGGTCAGTCGATGAGCTGACCGGGGTCGTGCGGCCCTACGGGGACACCACCGGGGACGGGCGGGTGCAGCTGTCGTTCACGCTGCCGGTGCCGTTCGGCGCGAGCGGAACAGGCCCGGGCCGAGGGCGCGGCGCTGCAGCTCGCGGCCAAGATGGGGCTGGACCCGCGATGGTCGTGCACGTCAAGGGGATCGGGCCGGACTTCACCTTCTTCATCGTCTACGGGCGGGTCAGCCACCTGGTGGACCTGTCCGCCGTGACGGTGGCCGAACGGGAGTTCCCGGTGCTGCCGCCGCCGAGGTGAACCTGCGGATCCGCTCGGCGCTCGGCCGCAAGCTGGTCGTGGTCGGCGCGTGCATCGGCACCGACGCGCACACGGTCGGCATCGACGCGATCCTCAACGTCAAGGGGCACGCGGGGAGAAGGGCCTGGAGTACTACCGGGAGATCCGCGTGGTGAACATGGGATCGCAGGTCGGGTTGCCGACCTGGTGGCCCGGGCGGCCGCCGAGCAGGCCGACGCCGTGCTGGTCAGCCAGGTCGTCACCCAGCGGGACGCGCACCTGACCAACACCCGCGAGATGGCGGCGGCGTTCCACGCCGCGTTCGGCCCGCGGCGGCCGCTGCTCGTGGTGGGCGGGCCGCGGTTCGACCCGGGCGCGGCGCCGACCTCGGCGTGGACAAGATCTTCGGCCGCGGGACGACGCCGGGGGAGGTGGCGAGCTACCTCGCGCACGCGCTGGCCCGCCGGGAGGAGCGCATGAGCCGCGGCAGGTCGGCCTGTCCGTGACCCACCGCCGGTACGTGAAGCACGGCGACGCGCACTACGGCGGGAGCCTGGTCGACGGCGCCTACGTGCTCGGGCTGTTCGGCGACGTGGCGACCGAGGTGTGCATCCGGACGGACGGGGACGAGGGGCTGTTCGCGTCCTACTCCGACGTGCAGTTCCGCGCTCCGGTCCTGGCCGGTGACATGATCGAGGCGACGGCCACGGTGACCGCGGTCGGCCGGCGCAGCCGGCAGCTGGCGTTCGAGGCCCGGGTCGTCTGCCGGGCGGACCCGGCGCGCGGGGAGTCGGCGGCCTCGGTGCTCGGCGAGCCGGTAGTCGTGGTCACCGCGACCGGCACCGTCGTGGTGCCGCTTGCCGCCAGATCTTTAGCGAACGCGGATATCAGGATACGATATTTATGTTCGAAGGTGGTGGCGGCCATGCAGCGGTATAAGTTCCAGGCCCTGGTAACGCTTCGCGGACGATGACGGCGATGCGCGCGCAAGCTCAGCTCGGGGTCGCACCGGATGGTGCTGCGCGCCCAGAACAGCGAGACCAAGCGCAGCCAGGTCTTCAGCGCCCTGGTCGACGGCGAGGACGACGGACCGTTCCGGCCGGGAGCCCGCAGATCATGGTCACGCTGCGGTCGTCGGTGACGATATCGCCGATTATCTCGGTATCGGCAGCCACTTCAGCCTCTGGCTCGGGCACGATGTCGGGCGGGGTGTCGTGACCCGCCGCCTGCTTCTGTAGATTCCTGCCCGGTCACCGTTAGGGTTCAACGGTGACCTCATCATCCTCATCAGGCGCGCCGGCCAAGGACTGCTGCCGGCGACCTGCCGGGCGCTCACCCACCGGGTAGCCGTCGGCCAGGCCGAGGGCCGAACGCCGTCGCTGGTCGGGGCGGTGGTCCGGGACGGCGCCAAGCCTGGTACGGGGCGCGGAGCATGCTCGAAGGGCACGAGCCGGACCGCGACACCCAGTACCGCATCGGCTCGCTGACCAAGACGTCATCGCGGTGCTGGTCATGCGGCTGCGCGACGAGGGCCGCCTGGACCTCGCCGACCCGCTGGGCAAGCACCTGACGCGGCCGGGCGGCCAGCGCGACGATCGCCCAGCTGCTGTCGCACACGGCGGGCTGGCTTCGGGGACCCCCGGTCCATGGTGGGGGCGGCGCCCTGGCGACCTGCGCCCGCCCTCACCGACATCCTCGGTGGGGACCGCATCCGCCCGGTGGGCTGTTCCACCTACTCCGACCCCGGCTACGGGCTCCTTCGCGCTCGGTTCGGCCAGCTGGCCGGGCGCCGGCTGGGAGGGACGGCGCTGCGGCCGCGAGATCC
>CAVRMX010000039.1:0-326555 GCA_963722275.1 uncultured Actinomycetes bacterium
CCAGGATCACGTTCACAATCAGATCGCGCGGGTCACCCGGACCTTCCGCGACGGGAAATGGCGTGCCCTGGACACCATGAGCGTGCGCGCGGTCCTCGGCGCGCTGCAGGCGGTCGCCGCTACGACGGTGGAGTGTGAGCTTTCGCGCGAGTTCGGCGTGGCGTGGATCCCGCGCGCGGACGGGCGCGGCAACGAGATCCGCGGCGTGACCCAGGCGCAGCTGGACGCGTACTCCACGCGGACGGTGCAGGTGCGCGAGAAGGAGCGCGAGCTGGCGCGGGCGTGGGAGCGCAAGCACGGCCGCGCGCCGAATTCGCGCGAGCTATTGCATATCGCCAACGCCGCCACGCTCCAGTCACGTAAGGGCAAGGACGCGGCCGCGATCGACTGGGACGCGCTCGCGCGGCGGTGGGACGCCACCCTCGGCGGCGACCTGGCCGGGATCGCGCCCGCGGTGTCGAACGCGGGCGGCCCCGGCGCGCAGGCGGGCGAGCATCACGCGGGCCGGGCGCCGTCCGGACCGCCCGCGCGCGAGGCCCAGGAGCGGGCGCTGACCAAGGCCCTGGTCCTGGTGTCAGATAAGCACCCGGCGTGGACCCGGCATGACCTGCTCAAGCAGCTCGCCCTGGTGCTGCCTGCGGAAACCCGGCAGATGAGCCCGGAAGAGGCCCAGGAGCTGCTGCTCGGCCTGGCCGAGGAGGCCCTGTCCGGACGAAGCGGCGAGGTGCTGTGCCTGGAGGCCCCCGAGTGGCCGCCGCTACCCGCCTCGCTGCGCCGCAATCTGGACGGGCGCAGCGTCTATTCGCGGCCGGGTGTCGCGCGGTACGCCACCGCCGCGCAGCTGTCGCTGGAGGAGCGGCTGGTCGCGCACGCGCAGGCGCAAGACGCGCCGCGCGTGCGCGGCGAGCTGGCCGCGCGGCGTCTTGGCGCCGATCTCGCGCAGCTACGCGCGGCACTGGCCGGCCGCGCGCACGACCCGCGCGAACATCACGCGCCGCGCGGGCTGCGGCTGGACCAGGCGGCCGCCGCCTGGCACGCGCTCACCTCGGCCCGCACCGTCGAAGTGATAACCGGCCCGGCCGGCACAGGCAAGACCAGGGTCCTGGCCGCCATCGCCCGGGCCTGGGACGGGCCGGTAGTCGGCACCGCCACCTCCCAGAACGCCACCAACGAACTCCGCGCCGCTGGCATCCAGGTCACCGCGAACACCACCCGCTTGCTCGCCGACCTGAACGAAGGCCGGATCCTCCCCGGCTCGCTGATCCTGGCCGACGAGGGCTCCATGATCTCCATCACCCACCTCGCCGCCCTCACCGAATACGCGGCCCGCAACCGGTGCAAGCTCGTCCTGGCCGGAGACCAGGAACAGCTCGCCGCGGTCGAAGGCGGCGGCGCCATGATGCTGCTCGCGGACCGGCTCGGCTACGTCCAGCTCGCCGAACCCGTCCGGTTCACCGCCGCCTGGGAACGCGCCGCCTCCCTCCGCCTCCGCGCCGGGGACGCCACCGCGCTGGATGAGTACGACCAGCACGGCCGCATCCGCGGCGCCCCGCCCGACCACGCCATCGACCAGGCCGCCCGCGCCTACGTCGCCACCTACCTGACCGGCCGCACCGTCCTGCTGATGGCCGCGGACTGGGCCCGCTGCCGCGAACTGTCCGCCCGGATCCGCGACGACCTGATCCACCTCGGCCTCGTCGACACCGGCCGGACCATCCGGATCGCCGACGGCGCCGAAGCCTCCGCCGGGGACCTGATCATCTGCCGGGCCAACGACCACCGCCTCGAGGCGGGCGAGCCCGGCCGGGCCCTGGCCAACGGCGACATCCTGCGGATCGAGGCGATCACCCGCCGCGGCATCATGGTCCGCCGCCTGCTCGACCCCGACCCGGCCACCGGCCAGCGCCGGTTCACCGACCGGGCCTTCCGCTACGACGGCTACCAGTCAGCCGACCTGGCCTACGCGGTCACCGGGCACTCCGCCCAGGGCGCCACCGTGCACACCGGCATCGCCCTGGTCACCGGCACCGAAGACCGGCAGTGGCTGTACCCGGCCATGACCCGCGGCACCGACGCCAACCTCGCCTTCGTGTTCACCACCCCGGCCCGGCCCGCCGACCCGCAGCCCGGCACCCGGCCCGCTCCCGAACTCGGCCGCTACGACGCATCTCGCCGCGAACGCGCCGGATACCTCGCCGACGACCGCCCTCGCCTGCCAGCCCGGACCGGGCGGGCCAGCGCGAGCCGATCGCCGTGCTCGCCGACATCCTCAGCCGCGACGGCGCCGAACAGTCCGCCTCCGCGATCCGGCAGCGCAACCTGGCCAACGCCGACCACCTCGCCATCCTGCACGCCATCTGGGCCGCCGAAACCCAAGCCGCCCGCCACGACCGCTACCGCGACCTGGTCACGGCCGCGCTCCCGCCCGGCCACCGCCAGCCGCTCTCGCACCAGGCCCGCTGGCTGTTCCGCACCCTGCACGCCGCCGAACTCGCCGGCCTGGACCCCGCCGACGTCATCCGCACCGCCATCGCCTCCCGCGACCTGGCCGGATCCCGCGACATCGCCGCCGTCCTCGACGCCCGGATCCGCCCGCGCATCGACCCGCTGCTCCCTCAGCCGCAAGGCCCCTGGGCCGGACGGGTACCCGAGCTGCCCGACCCGGACCGCCGCGCCTACCTGGCCCAGATCGCCGCGATGATGGACGACCGCACCCGCCGCCTCGGCCAGCACACCGCCCAGACCGCCCCCACCTGGGCGGTCCAGCGCCCTCGGGCCGGTGCCCGCCAACTCCGGCCGCCCTCCGCGACTGGGAGCGCAAGGCCGCCGCAATCGCTGCCTACCGGGAGATGTACGGGTACGACCATCCCGGCGACCCGATCGGCCCCGAACCCAGCCACCAAGCCCCCGACCAGCGAGCCGCCTGGCACCAGGCGTTCGCCGCTTTCAGCCCGGCCAGCCAGCCGGACATCCGGGCCATGCCCGACGGACGGCTATGGCTCCTGCGCGACAGCTACGCTGTCCAGACTGCCTGGGCGCCCCGCCACGTCGGCAAAGAGCTGCGGCTGGCCCGGCTCGGCGCCTTCGACGCCGCCCTCGGCGTTGTCCGCGCCGACGCCGAAGCCGACATCGCCCGCAAGACAGGTGACCACGACCGCGCCGCCCGGCACGAGCACCTGGCCGCCAGCTACCGGGCCCTACGCGACCACTACCAGCAGCAACAACGAGACTTCGCCCGGGCCATGACCGACCGGCAGGAATGGGAGCAGACTACAGCCGGATCCCGCCGCCTGGCCATCGCCGCCGACACCGAACTCCGCCGCCGCCACCCTCACCGCAAGATCGAGCCGCCGCGCTCGGCAGAGCCAGCCCCCGTCAGTGACGCTGAACGCCAGCACCCGGACCTAACCCCGCGGCAAGGAAGTAGTGAGACGGCCCGGATGGACGACCTCACGGTACAGCGGCAGGCCTCCCGCGCCGCGATGAACGAGCAGGGACAACAGGTCCCCGGCGAGGATGTGACCTGGGCCAACCTCGGCGAGACATCTCCTGCTTCGCGGGCGCCGTGGCGGGATGCGATCTTGCAGCCACCCAGACCGCAGATCACCCCATCGGCAGAGATCCTTGAGTTCGCCGCTGAGCATGACATCGAACACGAGGCTGAAGGCTGACCACTGCCCAGCGCGTCACCTCGGCGGCGAGCTGGCAGAACCCAGACTGTCAGCTTGGGAATCTGTGCCGTCCGGGCCTGTCACCAGGCCTGACCTGCGGGGCGGGCTGTCCGCGAGTGACCGTGAGAGACCCCTCTTCACCGGGGTTAATGGCCCGCTAATGGCCCGGCCAACCTGATCTCACCTGTGCCGATTCCGGGCCCTGCTCTTGTCCTTGATCGGTCCGTCGGGCATGGCATCGTGCGGCGTTGAAATGCAATCCCGAACTACGACCAAGCCCTATCGGGGGCGGCCGCCGGGTACCCGGCCGATTTCGATGAAGGTCAGCCGAGCACCCGGACTATGGCCGTATCAGCTCTTATTCAGCTCTTCAGCCAGCTCTGTGAGAGCCGTGCGGACCTCTTCGACAAGGGCGGTCACATGACCAGCTCCCTCATCGATCTTCTTGGTAGCCACGGTGAAGCAGCTCCGGGCGGACTGGTGCCTGGCGAGCGCCTGACGGGCTTTGGTAAGGGCGGCCTCGATGCGTCCGGCGTCGATCATCGTTCCGTCGGTGGTGAGATTGCGGCGGCAGACCCACCTGGCCCAGGCGTAGCCGAGCTGGAGGGCGTTGTCGTCCGGGTCCTCTTTGTCGTAGACCAGTACGGCCCGGTTACCTGACCAGGAGAAGGGAAGCGGGTTCGGGGAGTGTTCGGTCCGGCTGAAGACGGCTATGGCTGCCTGGGCGGCGTGGTTGTCCATGGCCTTGGCCAGCTCGTCCATGGTCTTGGCCATGCTGAGGTGGCGGTCTTTGCATTCGAGGACGAACCGGGCCTCCTCGCCGCAGGTGTCCTCGGCGTTGACGGTGACCAGGTAGTCGCCTTTCTGGGTGCCGGCCAGGCCGGTTCTCCTGCCTACCGGCTCGGCGATGTCTCCGTGTACAGAAGCGATGGAGGCCAGGCCGTGCTGGAGCATTTCCTCGTAGGTAAACCCCTTGATGGCGGTCAGCTCGGCGGTTTGGGCTCGCGCCCTGCCGGCTGCGACGGCTATGGCCAGCTCTCGGAGCTGCTTGTCCTGGTCGCGGGCCACGTCCTTCACGGTCTCGAGGATTTCCCGCTTGGCCTTGCCCAGGGCACTGCTGGGGGTGTCGGGGTCCAGTGCAGACCGCACCCTGTGGTCGAGCTGCTGGACAGCGCCGTCGAAGATGGCATCGATCTTGGCGATGGCGCTGGACTTGGAGTCAGGGTCGAAAGTGTTGTCGAGCATCGCTTTCAGCCCGGTCCTGGTCTGGTCGAGGAGCCGGGTCAGCGTCCCGTCTTCCCCGTCCAGCAGGTCGGAGCTGACCTGGCCTATCTGGGATACTGCGCTGCCGAGGGAAGCATCGAAGGTCCTGGCGAGGCCTTCGAAGCGGCGCTCGATTACCTGTGCCTCCAGGTCGGTTCCGGCGATCAGGGCTGCCTGGGCTCCGATGCGCAAGATGGTATGGGTAACTTCCTCAGGGTCGTCGGCGTCGGCGAGGACGCGGTGAACGTGGGGGTCGGTCTCGATGAAGTCGATGATCTGCACCTCGCCGTCGAGTACGAGGAGATGCCGCTGGGGCTGAGGGAATTGTGCGGTACTCACCACGGGCTCCTTTTCCTGGCCTGACCAGGGGTTGGGGCCGGTGCCGCGGGTACCCTGAGATGTGGAATCGCCGTACACGCGGCACTGGCCTGCTGATTTGTCAGCGGAGCTGGGAGGGCTCGCTCCTGCCCGGGCGAGCCCTCGTCCGTCTCCGGAGCAGTGTCACACGAGGGCGCGGAGCTAGCGATATGAGGGAGAAATGTAAGCTGAAGCCTCATGGGTATCAGTCCGCGGGTGCTGACCGAGTTGCTCGGGGATGCGGGGTAGCCGATCACCGAACGGCGGCTTACCGACTGGCGGGCCAAGCGGTGGATCCCCGACGTCCGTAGGGCAGAGCGCCCGGCCGGGACGGGACGCGGCGCCCACTACGAGTGGCCGGACAGCGAGATCATCGCTCAGGTCTTCACGCTGCTCAGCATGCTCGAGCTGCGCGGCCGGATGGAGACGGCCAGCGTCCTTGCCTGGTTCATCGGCTTCGACGTCCCGCGCGATGACATCCGGAACCTGTGGGTCGCCTTCGAGGCCCTCCCCTGGGAGAAGACCCTGCGATCGGCGCTAGCTGGCGAGGAGGGCTCGGTCCAGGATGCCGTGGACATCCTCGTAACCGGAGAGCGACAGAGGCAGCGCAACAAGAAGGACGGATACTCCGACGGGTACGTCGATCTCATCGCGCGCATGAGGATTGACCCGGATTTCGATGCCAGGACCCACCTGCCGAGCGAACGTCTCGCGAAGATCCTTGCGGGCGACGTCCCGAAGCTTGTCGGGCACGGGGCTGAGATTGCTCAAATGCTGTCCGCAGATATCGTCCGAGGCCTCGCCGTCCTGGCGCAGGACTACTGGTCGGCGCCGCGGCTGATGGAAGTGATCCAGAGCATCCCCGAGGAGATGCTCACACAGGCACACGCCGACGTCAGGTTCCTGCTCAGTCCATACCGTGCATGGGTGGAGTCGTCGGTGAGAAAGATGGCGGACGGCTGTCTCACAGATTTCGAGGAAACCCTGCTCTGGATAGGACCACGCTTCGCTTGGAGGCTAGGCCGATTCCTACTGCAACTGGATATCGCGCTCCGGCGCCTCGGTCATGCCGATGAGGTTGACGCGACCATCGCGATGCTGCGAGACCTAAGCTGCCAAGGATGAGACGCTCGAGGTTGTGAGGGTGTTCAAGGAGCACTGGCAAGCGCTGGCTCGTTCATATGCTCCTGGCCTTGCGGAGGACGCGTCGACCGCACTTGCCCAGGAGCTCATGAGGGATCCCGCCTACGACGAAGCAGCGGAACTCTTCCAGTCCATCGGACAGACGCTCAAGAGCCTGTGGCTGCCGCGCCTTCGACTGGCGCTTGCCGGGGCGGCAATGGAAGGCATCGAAAATCCGTCGGCGTCAACGGTTCGACATCGCAGCCACTACCGACGATTAGAGACGCTCGCTTCGAAGGGAATCTCTAAAGACGAAACTGATAGCGCCTGATGAAAGCACCGCCACCGCGACCGGTCTGGAAGGCAGCACCTCGCACGTTGCCATGCTCGGTGATACGCAGGTCACCGAGGATTGGGATAGCCCTAGTGACCGCCAGGACCGACTGTCTACCGCTCGATCAGGCACGGCGACCTCTTCGTCCCGAACTAGCGGCGGTGCTGGGCGGTTGGCTGCTGTCCCAGCCCACGAAAGGTGTGGGCGATAGCTCGTGTGTGCTGCTGTACGGGGTCGTTGCTGTACTCGGCTGCTGTACGATGACCGCCCGCACCGTGCAGGGGATGGCCCGCGTCCGGTCCGGACAGGCGGCTGCCTGGCCCTTGGTTCTGGCCGGAGTGCCCGCAGAGACACCCCTGGACTTTGATTGTCAAGCGGCAGCGGGAAGTTTCACGCGGTGTGACCAGGCGGTTGCTTCGTTGTAGGGGGTGCCGGTCTTCAGGCAGCCGTGCAAGATCCCGACCAGCCGGTTGGACAGGGCCCGCAGCGCGGCGTCGTGGTCCAGGCCGCGATCGCGCTGTTCGTCGTAGTAGGCGCGGGCGCCGGGTGAGGCTCTCAGGGCGCTTTGCGCCTGCCGGTGCAGGGCGTCGGCGAGCCGGTCGTTGCGGATGAACCGGGCCATGACGATCTTCTTCTTGCCGGACTGGCGGGTGACCGGGCTGGTGGCGGCGTAGTTCTTCCGCGCCTTGGCGGTGGCGTAGCGGTGCGGGTCGTCCCCGAACTCGCCCAGCTGGCGGGCGCCGAGGACCTCAGCGGTGCCGGGCTGGCTCAGGTAGATGGCGGCGTGCGGGTGGCCGCGAAAGCACGCCGTCACCTGCCGTTCCATGTTCGCGATCTCGCCGTTGAGAGCGGCGATGATCACAGTCAGGGAGCGGACGGTGGCGGCGTAGGCACCGGTAACCGGCTGCGGCTGGTGCAGCTGCTCGCTGCGTAGCGCTGCGGCGATGGCGGCGGCCTTGGCGGGGACGCCGCGGCGGCGGGCCCGGGTGAGCGCGGCGGTGATCTGGCCGGTGGTCAGCCTCGCAGCCGACGCTGGATCCGGCGTCGTGGCCAGCAGCTCGAGCGTGTCCGGGGCGGCCAGGTCGTCGAAGGCTTCCAGCGCGGCGGGAAAGTAGTCGCGCAGCGCGGCGCGCAGCCGCAGCAGGTGACGGCTGCGTTCCCAGATCAGCGTCTGGTGGGCGCGGGCGGCCACCTTGATCGCCTCGGCCTCCGGGCTGTCCCCGGCCACCGGCCGCAGCTGGTGGGAGTCGGTGCGCACCATGTCAGCCAGGGTGTGCGAGTCGCCCTTATCGCTCTTGGCCCCCGACGTGCCGTGCCGTTCCCGGTACCGGGCCACCTGCCGCGGGTTGATCGCGTAGACCGTATAGCCGGCCGCGCGCAGCGCCGTCACCCACAGGCCCCGGTCGGTCTCGATGCCGACCGCCACTTCACCCGGCTCGGTGTCCGGGCCGGCGAACTGGCCGATCAGCGCATGCAGGCGGGTGATCCCGGCGATCCCCTCCGGCAGCCGCGCCCGTGCCAGCACCCGGCCCTGCTCGTCCTGCAGCTCGATGTCGTGATGATCTTCAGCCCAGTCATCGCCCACGAACAGCAACGCCAGCCTCCCCTCGATCCGTTACCTCAATACACAGCGGCAGCGGGAGGAGAACACCAACGGCCTAATGGATAGTGCTCACGCCACAGGCGGGCACGACACCCCTTCAGTGGTACTGCTCTCCTCACGGCCAGGCCAGGGCACGGTCTCTGCTTAGGGCTCGACGATCCGCCCAGGCTCCGGGAGTGCTCACTCGCCGGCCGCTACCGGGACCGAGTCTGCCGTGTGGCCGACCCCGGTATCTCCCATTAGGCTCCGGGGTCAAGCGTGACTTCGCGTGTACGGTCGCCAGGCACCTTCGCTAGTGCTGGTTGTCCTGCGGTCACAGTCACGCTTGATGCTGGAGGGGCGGGCACGTATGCTCAGCGGGCCATTCCCGGACCTGAGCCTAGCTGGGATTCCCGGTGATGATTGGGTGCTCTGGATTCACGATCGGCGACCTGACCTAATACTGCTGGGTCTGGGTGGTGAGGCGGGCCACGCTGTGCGATCGTTAGGTCACCGGGCAGACGGGTACCTTCGGCGTAAGGGCCCTGGAATGCAGGCGTGAGCGGGGTCTGGGGGTGGTGATGGCCAAGGTCTATGTGTCGTCCACGATCTCCGATCTGACCGAGGAACGGCGGGTGGTGCTGGACTGGCTGCGGCTGGCCCGGCATCAGGCGGTCGACAGCTATCTGCCCGACAGTGACACTGTGCGGGATAGCTGCCTGGAAGATGTCGGCGCGTGTGACCTGTATGTGCTGATCTTGGGGCACCGGTACGGGTTCCAGCCCTCAGATGACAATCCGGAGGACCTGTCGATCACTCAGCTGGAGTTCCGGCGGGCTGGTGAGTGCGGCATCCCGCGGGTGGCGCTGCTGCGCACCTGCATTCCTGACGTACGCCTGTCCGATCTGCAGGATCCGGCGCGGGCGCCGCTGGTGCTCGGGTTCCGGGATGAGGTGGCCGGGACGGTGCGGCCTGCGGAGTTCAGCGACCTGCAGGGCTTGATCCAGGGGCTGAGCACCGGGATCCAGGGCGAGCTTGACAAGCAGGCTAAGCGGGATAAGCCGCTAGCCGGTCAGGTGGCGGCGGGCCTGGCGTTGCGGCTGGCGCCACGGCCCATGTTCCTGGCCGGGCGGGAAGAGCTGCTGGCGGAGCTGAATGCCAGGCTGAGCGGGAATGTCGGCGGGCCGCGGGTGGTGGCGTTGTGCGGGCTGGGCGGTGCGGGCAAGACCAGCGTGGCCATCGAGTACGCGCACCGGCATCTGGCCGAGGTCGGGGTGTGCTGGCAGTTCCCGGCGGAGGACCCGGCGGTACTGGCGGCGGAGTTCGGCGTCCTGGCGGCCCAGCTGGGGGCCCGGGAGGTGGTGGACCTACGGGATCCGGTGGCCTCGGTGCACGCGGTACTGGCCCGGGCCGAGGCCGGGTGGCTGGTGGTGTTCGATAACGTGCCGGACCGGGCGTCGGTGGAGCCGTTCGTGCCGCCCGCCGGGCCCGGACGGGTGCTGATCACCACGCAAAACCAGCTCTGGCCACCTGGCCAGGCCCTGGACGTCCCGGTTCTCGATCCAGAGGTGGCGGCGGATTTCCTGGCGAACCGGACCGGTGACCCGGACCGGGCGGCGGCCCTCGAGCTCGCCGCAGAGCTGGGAGGGCTGCCGCTGGCCCTGGAGCAGGCCGCCGCCTACATGCAGGCCACCGAGACCACCCTGGCCTGGTACCTGCTGATGTTCCGGGATCGCCAGGCCGACCTGCTAGCCCGTGGCCAAGCCGCGGGTCACCCGGCGGACGTGGCTGCCACGCTGGGGCTAGCGTTGTCCCGGCTGGCGGACGAAGCCCCGGCTGCGGCGGGGCTGGTGAGGTTGCTGGCATTCCTGGCACCCGAGCCGGTACCGCTGGCCCTGCTGCTCGCCGGTAAAAGGGCTACGGGCGAGCTCAGCCCGGAGGTGCAAGCCGCGGTTGGGACGTTGCTGGGTGATGCGGTCGCGGCGCGGGATGCGATCGCCGCGTTGCGGCGCTATTCCCTAGTCATCCCGGCTGGGGACGGCTTGGTGCTGGTGCACCGCCTGGTGCGGGCCATCACCCGAGCCCAGCTGTCGGAGGACACGACTGGCCCGTGGGAGCAGGCCGCGGCAGCCCTGCTCGACGCGGGAGTCCCCGCCGACGCGGAACTGCCCGCGGCGTGGCCAGTGTGCGCGCTGCTGCTGCCGCACAGCCGAGCTGTCCTTGACCTGACCGGCCGCAGCATGTGGCAGATCGCGCGGTACCTCGGGTATAGCGGCAGCTACCCGGCGGCCCGGGACCTGTTCGAGCTGATCGCCGACGCACACAAGGAAAGTGATGCCCACGGGCCCGAGGACCCGGCCACTCTGAGCGCCCGCTATTACCTCGCCTGGTGGACCGGGGAGGCGGGAGATGCGGCCGGGGCCCGCGACCAGTTCGCCGCCCTGCTGCCCATCACCGAGCGGGTCCAGGGCCCCGAGCACCCCGACACCCTGACCACCCGCCACGACCTCGCCCGCTGGACGGGGGAGCTGGGGGATGCGGCCGGGACCCGCGACCAGCTCGCCGCCCTGCTGCTCATCCGCGAGCGGGTCCAGGGCCCCGAGCACCCCGGCACCCTGGCCACCCGCCACGAACTCGCCCGCTGGACGGGGCGGGTGGGGGATGCGGC
Source organism: uncultured Actinomycetes bacterium (assembly GCA_963722275.1). Taxonomy (GTDB): domain Bacteria; phylum Actinomycetota; class Actinomycetes; order Streptosporangiales; family Streptosporangiaceae; genus Palsa-504. Next base: position 10,998 of record CAVRMX010000039.1, read on the forward strand.
CGGGGCCCGCGACCAGTTCGCCGCCCTGCTGCCCATCGACGAGCGGGTCCAGGGCACCGAGCACCCCGACACCCTGATCAACCGCCATAACTTTGCCTACTGGACCGGGGAGGCGGGGGATGCGGCCGGGGCCCGCGACCAGCTCGCCGCCCTGCTGCCCATCACCGAGCGGGTCCAGGGCGCCGAGCACCCCGGCACCCTGACCACCCGCCACGACCTCGCCTACTGGACCGGGGAGGCGGGGGATGCGGCCGGGGCCCGCGACCAGTACGCCGCCCTGCTGCCCATCCGCGAGCGGGTCCAGGGCCCCGAGCACCTCGGCACCCTGGCCACCCGCCACGAACTCGCCCGCTGGACGGGGCGGGTGGGGGATGCGGCCGGGGCCCGCGACCAGTACGCCGCCCTGCTGCCCATCAGCGAGCGGGTCCAGGGCGCCGAGCACCCGTATACCCTGACCACCCGCGACAACCTCGCCTACTGGACCGGGGAGGCGGGGGATGCGGCCGGGGCCCGCGACCACTACGCCGCCCTGCTGCCCATCCGCGAGCGGGTCCAGGGCCCCGAGCACCCCGACACCCTGACCACCCGCGACAACCTCGCCTACTGGAGCGAGCAGGCGGGGGATGCGGCTCCTGACGTTAGCTGAGTCACGGACTTCCAGGCTGGGCCGGAGAGACTGCGGCTGCTAGCTGTCGCTAGCTGGACAGCTGGGAGCGAGATGACGGCCCGCGACATCTGGCTTACGCAGCTGGTGAACAGTCACTGATCCGCGGTGCCTGTATTGCTGCCGTGGCGCGCTGCGCCGGGCGGGGCCTCCAAGGCCAGAGCCCGGCGACAGGCGCGCCTGCGGTGCCGCGGAGCGGCGCCGCATTGAGTACGCCCGGCATGGGCGATCGCTTGGGGGTGAAAGTCCCCTGGTGTTGCCCGGCGCTGAAGATGCCGACGTAGGAGGCGTTCGCGATGCCGATGTGGTGACGCGAAAGGCCCCGCAGCCGGGGTGGCTGCGGGGCTTTGGTGGTGATGGTGCCGGTGGCCGTGGGTGAGGTGCCGGTCAGGTGTCGGTGACTTCGGTGATGGCGGCGCGGGCGGCTTGCTCGTCGACGATGGATTTGCCGGCGGCGTAGGTGGCGACGAGCGCCTGGATGGCCAGGTTGTTGACGGCGCGGGGGTAGCCGCGGGAGGTGGTGTGGATCAGGGAGGCCGCGTCATCGCTGAAAAGGGGGTCAGAGCGGCCGGCGAGCTTGAGGTGGTGGCTGATGTAGCTGCTGGTTTCCTGGCTGGTCATCGGCGGCATCGCGTATCTCAGCGCGGTGCGCTGCTCCAGGGCTGCGAGCACGGCGAGCTTCATGGTGCGCCGCAGGGTGGGCTGGCCGATGAGCAGGCAGGCGAGCGGGGAGTCGGCATCGAGGTTGTGGTTCGTGAGCATCCTGATCGTCTCAAGCTGCTCATACCGCAGCAGATGGGCCTCGTCGATGACCAGGACGGGGGTCTTGCCGCGCTCGTCGCGCTCGGCGGCGAGCATGGCGCAGGCCTGGGCGGTGAGCCGGGAGTAGCTGCGGTCGGGCTGGCCGCCGAAGGTCGCGACGATCATCTCGTGCAGCCCCCGTATGCCGATCATCGGGTTCGGCAGGTAAATGATGGTGTGCCGGGAGGCATCGAGGCCGGCCAGGACGGTGCGGACCGAGACGGTCTTGCCGGCCCCGACTTCGCCTGTTATCACCCCGATGGCCCGTTCGGCGATGCACCAGGTGATCCGGGCGCAGGCCTCGTTGTGGGCGGCGTGCCGGTGCAGCATGCCGGGGGCCAGGTCCCGGCCGAACGGCATGCGGGTGAACCCGTAGTGGGCCTGGAGCTTATCGATCATGACTGTTCCTTCCGGGTGCGGTTGCGGGGGTGCCGTTGATGAGGGCGAGCTGCTGCTGGGCGGCGTCCAGGTCGCCGGCGAGGGCGGCGGCGGACAGGCCGGCGTCGCCGAGGAAGATCGCGGCGGCATCGATGGCCGCGGCGGGGTCCTCGCCGAGGTCGTGGCCGAGCCGCCCGGCTGCCAGCGCCTGGTCGAGCCAGCCGGTGATCTGGGCTGAGCGCTGAGAGGCGGGAGGCGGCCAGGGCCAGGGCGCCGATGATGTCGTAGGCGGCCGACGGCTGGCCCAGCCCGGCCTCGCGGCCGGTGAGCCAGTTCAGGCCGCGGATCGCCTCGGCGGCGGTGCGGGCCAGGAGCAGCGTGTCGTCGCTGGTGGCCTGGCTCAGGTCGATGACCTGCCGGAAGTCATCCACGGTCGTCCTCCTCGCCTGCTCCCCGCCGTCCTGCCCCGTCTGCTCCTGGCCGGGCTGCCCGGAGGCGGGCGGATCGCTATCGCCGCCGGCGGGGGGTGAGGGCGTGGTAGTTAACCGGGCGCTCTTTCGCCGGTCGTGCTGCTCGCCGAGGAGGGCGATGTAGTCGACGCCGGTGGCGCGGGGGGCGTCGTCGCCGCTGCCGGGGTCTTCCGGGCGGGCCTTGGGGTGGGAGTGCCGGGTGATGTGATGCGGGGTCGCGGTCCCGGCGTCCTTCCCGTCGCGCCGGACGAACAGGACGGTCAGGTCGAATGGGTCGAAGACCAGCTCCACGCGCCGGCGGGCCAGCGCCGGGTCGACCTGGTACTGGTTTCCGTGCAGGGACACCAGGGCCGTCTTGGACACGGTCCGCCATTCGGACCAGCGGAACGCCTCAGCCAGGTCCGCCTCGGCCGGGAGCGGGAACGGGCCGCCGGCTTCCCACCGGGCCAGCGGCGGCTGGCCGGTCTCCGAATGCTCCCGGACGTGGTAGACCGTCTCGGTCCAGGCGGTGAACAGCTTGTTCAGCTCGGCCAGGTCCCGGATCCGGGCGGCGCGCTCCTCGGTAAGCTCGACCAGGAACTGATCCCGCACAGTCCTGAAAAATCTTTCTATTTTCCCTTTCCCTTCTGGCCTTCTGGGCTGACTGTGGACCAGCTTGATACCCAGCTTGGCGCAGGCGCGCAGCAGCCACGCATCGACGAACGCGCTGCCGTTATCGACGTAGGCGTGCGCCGGGATCCCCCTGGATGCCAGGGCGGGGCGCAGCGCGGCGGCCAGCCGGATGGTGTCCTCGGCGAACCCGAACCGGGCGGCCATCACCGCGCGGGAGTGATCGTCGATGAACGCGAAAAGATAGGTCTTGCGGCCTTGCAGCCGGATCGCGTGCATCGCGTCCCCGGTCCAGATCTCATTCGGCCGCGCCGCCTCCCACCGCCCGAACGCGGGCGCGTCCGCGGCCGGGGTCAGCGCGGTCAGCCCGGTCCGGCGGAACATCCGCTGGATCGTCGTCTCATCCGGCGCCCACCCGCCCTGGGCACGCAGGATCCGCTGCACCTGCGCCGCGGTCCTGGCCGGGTTCTCCTTCTTCAGCGCCACCGCCAGCTCCATCACCTCCGGCGGGGTCCGCGGCTGGGACTGGCGCGGCGAGGGGACCAGCGCGTCGAACCCGCCCTGCTGCCACATCCGGATCCACCGGTCCAGGGTCCACCGGGTCAGCCGCACCGGCCGTCCCGACGGGTCCGCGTGCTCGCGGGCGGCGATCGCCCGCACCAGCTTGCCCCGCTGCCGCGTGGACAGCGCCGGGTCAGCGGCCTCCCGGATCAGCATGTACCGGAACAGCCCGATCGCCCGGGCCCGTTCCAGCCGCGCCTGCTCTTCCTCTTCCGCCTTGCTCATGCCCACCAGGGGCACCTCCTCCGGTCATAGGCGTCGTGATGACCGGCACACCATCTCGCGCCGCCCGGGCGGCGGGTAACGGGTCAGCTCGTGTAGCGGCCCGCACCCGGCCAGCCCGGCGCGATCAGCAGCCCGCCGCTGGCCGCCGACGCCGCCGTCCACACCGGCACCGTGCCGAGCCGGGGCCAGCGCTGCGCCACCGCGGCCGCGGCACCCGCGATCGCCGACACCGCGGCCGCCACCGGGCCGGCCGCCCCGGCCGGCATCACCGGATCGGGGCTGGTCCAGGCCAGCAGCACCGTGAAGAACGCCCGCACCGCCTCCGCCCGGGCGGCGAACCGGCGCAGCCACCCCCGCACCGTCGATGCCGGGCGGCCCAGCCCGGCCGCGATCGTGCGGTGCCCGGCCCCGGCCGCGGCGGCCTGCAGCGCCGACCCGATCACCGCGCCCTCATCGGCCCGCCGTGACAGGCACCACGCCGGCAGCAGCACATGCGTCGCCCCGCACCGGCGGCACCGTGACCTGCGCGGGACCAGCACCACATCCGGCCCGTCCGCCATCCGCACCGGCCGCGGCCGGGCATGCCCCCACCCGCCCAGCACCCCGCCGCACAACGGGCAGCCCAGCTCCCCGCCCGCCAGCTGCCGCTCGACCAATGCCCCGTCACCGTTTACCGTGAGCACGACGCCTCCAAGCGTCAACCCAGCGGCCCTCCCCGAGGGCTTCGCCAAAAAGACAACGGGGAGGGCCGCGCCGCATCCGACGCCCCCACCGTGCCGGCACGCGCCGCCCGAGCCGGAGGCAACACCGGCAACGCCCCGCCCCATCGGCAAGGCGCCGCCGCCAACCACAAAACCCGCCCAGCCGCTCCGCCCGCCACACCCGCATCGGCATCCCCAACGCCGCTACCCCGCCCCCGCCATAAGAATCCTGAGCGCCGTCGAACACCTGGAGGAAGAGGTGGTGCTAACTCCGAGCCGGAGGCAACTGCGTCGTCGTGAGGCGGGGTGGGAAGGAAGCCCGAGGCGAATCCCTGCACCGAGGAACACGAACCGCGTAGGAGGCGGGGCGATCTGGGTGAGCCTGCTCAAGAAGGTAAAGCCCGTCATCACCGGCAGGGTCGTCACGTAAACGCGGCGGGCGCAGGGGGAAAGTGGTCGTTCTTATCCGGGGAGGTCTGCCTGGGTGCCGGTTGTGCTGTGGTGTCACCGCGCCGGCGGCTCCGGCTGTGAGGCGGGAGCTGACCAGGCAGAAGTCAGCAGAGGTCGTAGTGCCGGCCGGGGTCAGGTAAGGGGCCGGGAAGGGCCGAACGTCAGGTGAGACGGAGGAATCGGGTTGCTCGTGCCGGTCGCGGTGATCGCAGCCATCCCGCGGACGCGGGCCAGCTGCCGGGAGGAGACGGTGAGTTCCGTTGAGCACCGCAGCTGAGCGTAGCGGCCGGACGGCGCGCCTTGAGGATGCTGTCATCCCCGGCCTGGAGGTGAGCCTGTGGGAGCAGATGCTCTCGCCGGAGAATCTGGGCCGGGCGCTGAGGCGTGTCAGGGCCAACGGCGGCGCGCCTGGTGTGGACGGCATGACCACGGAGGAGCTTGTCCCGTGGCTGCGCGAGCACTGGGCGCCTGTCCGCCAGGCGCTGGACGCGGGTACGTACCGGCCCTCGCCGGCCCGCCGGGTGGTGATCCCCAAGCCCGGGGGCGGCGGGCGTTTGCTGGGGGTGCCTACCTGCCTGGACCGGCTGATTCAGCAGGCTATTGCGCAGGTGCTCACGCCGGTATTCGATCCGGGTTTCTCGGGGTCGTCGTTCGGGTTCCGTCCCGGCCGGTCCGCCCACCAGGCGGTGCGGGCCGCGCGGCGGTGCATCCAGGACGGCCTGGAGTGGGTCGCGGACATCGACTTGGACCGGTTCTCCGGCCGGGTTCAGTTCGATGTGCTGATGGCGCGGGTGGCGCGCAAGGTGGACGACCGCAAGGTCCTGAAGCTGATCCGGAGGTATCTGGAGGCCGGGGTGATGGTCGGCGGGATCAAGCAGGCGACAGTAGAAGGAACCCCGCAGGGTTCTCCGCTGTCGCCGATCTTGTCGAACGTCATGCTGGATGATCTGGACCGGGAGCTGTGGGAACGCGGTCACAGGTTCGTGAGGTACGCCGATGACCTTCGGGTCTTCGTGCACAGCGAACGGGCTGCTCAGAGGGTGTTCGAGAGCGTCTGCGGCGTGACCGGACGGCGGCTGAAGCTGAAGGTGAACCGGGAGAAGTCCTCGATCCGGCACGCCGCGCAGGCGACGCTGCTGGGGTTCGGGTTCTTCTCCGGCGGCCCGCGGGCCGGGATCCGGATCGCCCCCCAGGCGATCGCGCGGCTGAAGGATCAGCTGCGGATGCTGACCCGGCGGAGCTGGCGCGTGTCGATGGACTATCGCATCGGCAGGCCCAGCCGGCTCATCACCGGCTGGGTGGCCTACTTCCGGCTCGCTCAGCGCGTCAGCGTGCTCGGCAAGCTGGACGGATGGCTGCGCCGCCGCCTGCGGCAGGTCCGCTGGAAGGAATGGAAGACCGCCGCTGCTAAGCGGCACAACCTGCGAATACGCGGCATCTCCGAAGGCGAGGCCCGGAAATGGGCCGGTGTCAGCAGGAGATACTGGCGGGTTGCAGGCTCCCAGATCCTCCAGGTATCCCTGCCCAACTCATACTGGCACCGCCTCGGCCTGAAGACCCTGAGCCAGACCTGGCAGCGTCTCAACCCAACGGCCTGACGAACCGCCGGATGCGGACCCGCATGTCCGGTGGTGTGAGAGGGGGCGGGGCGACCCCGCCCCCTACTCGATTCTATAAGCGGCCCAATTCAGCGACACGGCGCAGGGATGCCAGGCGCAGGGCCCCGACCGGGAAATCCACGGCAGCGGAATTGTTGGGCGGGCCAGGGACTGCGGTCAGCTGAGCGAGTTCAAGATCCTGTCCATCACCTCAGCGCCCGTGGTGATGACGGGCCGCAGCTCGTGGCGGTAGACGAGCTCTGTTGTCGCGGTGCGGTTGTGGCCGGCCAGGCGGGCGATCTCCTCGATAGGGACGCCATCTGCTGACATCAGGGAGACGAAGGTGTGGCGCAGGTCCCGCGGCGCCCACTCCGTACCGAGCCCGGCTGCTTCGGTGATCTTGCGGAACTCGCGGCGGACGTTCGCCGCGTCCAGCGGCGTACCAATCGCTGAGGCGAACACGAGGCCGTGATCCTGCCAGAGGGCACCAGCCGCCAGCCGGTCCTCGGCCTGCCGCTTACGGTGCTCCCTGAGCGCCAGGACTGCGGCCTGGGGCAGCGCCAACGTCCGCCGGGACTTGGCCGTCTTGGTGTCGCCGCCTTGGCGCACCGAATGCCACACGGCCACCGACGGCGGCACGGGCCGCGCCGCGCTCGGATCGCCATCCAGGTCGACGTGATCCCAGTGCAGCTCCCGGGCCTCCTCGGTACGGATGCCGACAGCCAGGCTCAGCACGACGTAGGCGTTCAGCCGGGACTCCCGCGCCGCCTCCAGCAGCGCGAGGGACTGCTCCAAGGTGAAAGAGCGGCTCGGCCGCCCGATCTGGCCCTTCGGATTGTCGACCAGAGTGGCCACGTTCCGGCCGACTAGGTCGTGCGCCTCGGCGTACCTGATAGCCCGCGCGAGGGACGCCCGGGCGAGCTGCAGGTACCTGGTCGACATCCGCTCGCTGAGCGCTTCGAGTCCCCGGCGGACGTCTCGGGCCGTCAGTTCCCGGAGCGGCCTGGTGCCGATGTGCTCCAGCAGCGGCTTGAGCGCCTCGCGGTAGATGGACCTCGTCCGTTCCGAGCGGCCCTGCAGGCCGCCCTCCAGCCAGTCGTCCACCGCTTGCCGGACCGTGTACGTCGCAGAAGTATGGAGGCCGCGGTCAAGCTCGTTGTGGGCCGCCTTGAGCTTGTCCCGGACCTCCGCCTTGGTCCGGCCGCTGACCTTGCGCCGGATCCGCTTGCCGTCCGGGCCGAAGCCGACCGAGATCGCCCCGACGTAGCGGTTCTTCGCCGCATCGAAGTAGATCGCGTCCTCGCCGTGACCGCGACGGCGCGCTGTGTTGTCCGTCATGCGGGGAGCGTAACCCTTTTCCTGGCTCCCCGTTTGGCTCCCCGCTTCGGAAGCCGATCCCCGAAAGGGGCTCTGAGCTGGTGGTCAGGGGCAGGGTCGAACTGCCGACCTTCCGCTTTTCAGGCGGACGCTCATACCGACTGAGCTACCTGACCTGGCTGGGAACCCCAGTGAAGCTTCACCAGGGATCCCGGCGGTCCCGACGGGATTTGAACCCGCGACCTCCACCTTGACAGGGTGGCGAGCACTCCAAACTGCTCTACAGGACCTCGTGCTGCCAACCGTAGCCGGCGCGTGCCCCCAACGGGATTCGAACCCGTGCCGCCGCCTTGAAAGGGCGGTGTCCTAGGCCGCTAGACGATGGGGGCGCCGACGACTTTGGCCGCCGTAACCGTATCAGCCCGCCGTTGGGGACTGCCCCAGCATAGGGGATGACGCTGGAACCAGCAAAGCGGAGCGACGGTGGCCAAGTCGGCTGGGAATTCGGGGCGATACCTCTTACCAAGACCAGCCGCATCGGACACGGTAAGCGATATAAGGGTTACACAGTGATCATGCCGACCGGCGATCCCGGCGGCCATCACTGGATGACCAGGGGGCATTGACCATGTTTGACGGCAAGACCGGGCATACGCCGCGGCCGACCCTGGCCGATGCCCCGGGTGAACCGGACCGTGACGTCAGAGCCGCGGACTGAGCTCCGGGCGGAGCCCGGTCAGGCTTGGTTCCGGGACGAAGGCCAGCCGGATCAGGGCCAGCGGGACCAGGGCCAGGGAGCCCAGGTCGTCCACTCAGGCCGCCACCGGCGGGCGCCCGAGGCGCAGTCGTCCTACCGCGAGGTCTTCGCCATCAGCAAGTTCCGTGCGCTGTGGGGCACTCAGGTGCTCTCGTTCGCCGGCGATCAGTTCGCCTAGGTCGCCATCGCCATCCTGGTCTACAGCCGGACTCATTCGCCGTTCCTCACCGCCCTGGCTTATGCGCTCACCTACCTGCCGCCGATCGCGGGCGGACCGCTGCTCTCCGGTCTGGCGGACATGTTCCCGCGCCGCCGGGTCATGATCGTCTGCGACCTGTTCCGGGTCGGCACGGTCGGGCTGATGTCGATCCCCGGCATCCCGTTCGGCGCACTGTGCGGCCTGCTTTTCTGCACCGTCCTGAGCGGCGTGCCGTTCTCCTCGGCACGGGCCGCGCTCATGCCCGACGTGCTGCCCGGCGATAAGTTCGTGCTTGGCTCCGCGGTCGGCAACATCACCCATCAGGCCAGTCAGATTCTCGGTTTCGTCGCGGGTGCGGCCGTCGTCGCCATCCTGGGCCCCCACACGACGCTGGGCGTCGACGCCGCGACGTTCGGCCTGTCGGCTCTTATCGTCCTGACCGGAGTGCGAAGCCTGCCGGCACCCGAACGCGACAGAACGGCCCGGTCTTCCCTGTAGTCCGTGTCGGCGAACGGCATCAGGATCGTCTTCGGCAACCGCATGCTGCTGACCCTGCTGCTTTTCGGCTGGCTAGCGGGCTTTTACATCGTCCCCGAGGGCCTGGCCGCGCCCTACGCGCGTTCGCTGCACGGCCATACGCTGACCGTGGGGCTGCTGATGGCCGCCGTGCCCCTGGGCATGGTGATCGGCGCGTTCCTGCTCGGCCGGGTCGCCGTCCCGTCCGCGAGGATCAGGATGATGGGCTGGCTCGCGGTCCTGTCCTGCGCGCCGCTCATCGGCAGCGCATGGAGTCCGCCGCTGTGGGCCGTGCTGGTGCTGTGGACGCTGGCGGGCGCGGGCGGCGCCTACCAGGTAGCCGCGGCCGCGGCGTTCGTGCAGGCGCTGCGCCCGGCCACCAGAGCCCGCGCGTTCGGCGTGGCCCAGTCCGCCGTCGGCCTGGCTGGCCTGCGGGGCCGGCTGATCCAGGCGCAACGCACCGGGGCCCGGCGTACCGGGGCGGAGACAGCGGGCGGCTAGCCCGGCGGCTACGAGCGGCGCTTGCTGACGAAGGTCTCGGCGATGGAGGCGCCGTCGGTCTCCTCCGGGATCACGATCCAGGCGACCAGGTAGAGCAGGATGCCGGCCCCGCCGAAGATCGTGAACAGGGCGAACGCCAGCCGCACCAAGGTGGGGTCGACACCGAAGTAGGCCGCGATGCCCGCGCACACGCCCGCGACGACACGCCCGTCGCGGATCCGGTAGAGGCGCTTGTTTCCAGTGCTGTTTGGTTCGGTCATGACTAGATCTTGCCCACACCGGGGCCGGGCTGACATCAGGAACATCCCTGTTAATACCCTGATCTTGAGTCAGACGAGAGGAGCCGGCCATGTCCACAGGTGCGCCGAGCACGGACCTGCTGCAGATCGACGACCAGCTGACCGACGAGGAGCGGCTCATCCGTGACACCGTTCGGGCCTTTACCGGCGACCGGGTACTGCCGTACGTCGCGGACTGGTTCGAGGCGGGCACGCTGCCGCGTGACATCATGCCGGAACTCGGCAAGCTGGGGGTCCTCGGCATGCACCTGACCGGCTACGGCTGCGCGGGCGCCGGGGCGATCGCCTACGGCGTCGCGTGCCGCGAGCTCGAGGCGTGCGACTCCGGCCTGCGCAGCGCGGCGTCCGTTCAGGGCTCGCTGTCCATGTACCCCATCTGGCGCTACGGGTCCGAAGAGCAGAAGAACCAGTGGCTGCCCCGGATGGCGGCCGGAGAGGCCGTCGGCTGCTTCGGCCTCACCGAGCCCGATCATGGTTCCGACCCGGGCGGCATGCGGACGTTCGCCCGGCAGGACGGCGCCGACTGGGTGCTCTCGGGCACCAAGATGTGGATCACCAACGGCAGCATCGCCGACATCGCGGTGGTCTGGGCCGGCACCGAGGAAGGCATCCGCGGGTTCCTCGTCCCGCGCGGGACGGCCGGCTTCAGCACCAGCGACATCCACAAGAAGCTTTCGCTGCGCGCCTCCATCACCTCCGAACTGCACCTGGACGAGGTCCGGCTCCCTGCCGACGCCGTGCTGCCCGGGGTCACCGGGCTCAAGGGGCCGCTGTCCTGCCTGACGGAGGCCAGGTTCGGCATCGCCTGGGGAGTCACCGGCGCGGCGCGGGCCTGCCTGGAGAGCGCGATCGACTACGCCAGGACCCGCGAGCAATTCGGCAAGCCCATCGCGTCCTTCCAGCTCACCCAGGCCAAGCTTGCCTGGATGGCGGCGGACCTGTACCGCTCTCAGCTGCTCGCGCTGCACCTCGGCAGGCTCAAGGAGGCGGGTTCGGCCAGCCCGGTCCAGGTCAGTATCGCCAAGATGACCAACGTGCGGTCGGCCCTCGATATCGCCAGGCAGGCCCGGACGGTGCTCGGGGCCAGCGGCGTGACGCTGGAATACCCGCCGATCCGGCACGCGAACAACCTGGAAGCCGTGCTGACCTACGAGGGCACCGAGGAGATCCATACGCTGGCCATCGGCCAGGCGCTCACCGGCATCTCCGCGTACCGCTAGCCTCGACCGCGCGGCCGGCCCGGGAAGTCGGTACGCTTCGTCTGGAAAGGCGCCGGCTCACCGGCGCGGCGGGGCGTTAGCTCAATGGCAGAGCAGTGGGCTTTTAACCCATTGGTTCAGGGTTCGACCCCCTGGCGCCCCACCAGGTAAAATATATCCTACAGACGGTTAGGCGTGGCACGGGTTGTGGCACGGATACGCCCGCTGAACCATTGCCCCGCGCTCTGGGCGAGAGCCTGGCCGCCCTGGCCGCCCGGTTCGAGGAGCTGGCCCATATGGTCGCCGACGCGCTCGACACCGCCGGCCCCCGCGGACCCGTACTGGATCGGCCTGGACCGCGACACCTACGCCACACAGGCCGGCCTGCGGCGGCGGGCCGATACCGTGCTCCGCCAGGAATACGGCAGCTACGAGCTCCGGGACTGCTGGCCCCACCACCTCCACGCCGTCTGGGAACTGTCCACCCTGGCCGCCGAATGGAACCGACCTACAGCGGCAGCCGCCCCGACCTCGCCCGGGCCCTAGAGTTCTACGACCGGTGGCTGCCCGGCACCATGCGCCGCATTACCGGCATCACTCATAAATGCGTGCCGCACTGCGTGATGCTCCGCCGTCCCCGGTGAGTGGGCTGCTGTTCCCCGATACCGGTGATACCTGCGCCGCGCAGGATTCATACTCGGCATCCGTTGTTACGCGACATCACGCGCCACCTATTGTGAGCACGGTCACGGCGGTCCCTTCCGGGCGCCAGCGACAGGATCGTGAGCGTGCGATCCGACAGGAACCGTCCGCAGTGGCTCGGCGACTGGTCGGCCATTGCCACGAGTGACGGCGCCAGGATGTCACAGACGGGCAGGGCGCTGCCGACTCGGAGCGCGTTTCGCCGGCGTGTCTCAACCCGTCGGTCAGGCGCAGATCAGCCGGTTATCGCGCGGGCCGCCTCCCAAGGTTCTACGATGGCCGGCGCGGTTCCAGGATGTGGAAGGATTACGGTCGGCACCGGCCCGGCGTCGCGGCGGATTGTCACCGGCGCTGGCTGCTGAGGAAGGTGTGGAGGTGGCCGGCCAGGGCCTCGGAGTCCGCGGCCGCGCCGTGGATGTAGGTGGAGGCGCGGGTGCGGAGCACCGGCATGCCGAGGACGTAGAGTCCGGGAGCGCCGGTGACCACGCCGCCGTCGTGGCGAGGGTAGCCGGAGCGGTCGCGCACGGGGATGTCGAGCCAGGAGAGGTCGGGCCGGAATCCCGTCGCCCACAGCACCGTGGTGATCTCCCCGCTCGACAGATCCAGCTCCAGGGGCGAGCAGGGGTCGACGCGCGTTGCTGTGAAGCGGTGCGGTGGCCTGAGCTCATCGTCGATGCCGTACATCGTGGCCCACTGGTCGGCCCGGTTCAGGAACCGGTTCATTTTCAGGTCGGCGAGGGCGCACATATTGGTGAGGGAACCAGAGAACTGGGCCACGCCGTCCATGACGCGGCCAAGGCGGCCGACGATACGGACCCCTTGCGCCGCGAGCGTGCTGAGGTCCGCCGTCGTGCGCTCGGGGGTTCCGATCAGCTGCGGGGAGGGCAGGTGGCGGGCCCGGGTCAGGTCGTCGATCTGATCGTAACGTTCGGCTAGCAGACCTGTTGCCTGCATCCACCAGAAGATGTCGCGGCCGCGGTAGGTGCGGGGCAGCCGGACGTGCTCGCCGGCCGCCAGGGTCACCGGGCGCCCAGAGCGGTGGATCTCACCGGCGAGCTGGACTCCGGTGGCTGACGCGCCGACCACGAGGACCCCGCCGTCGGGGAGCTGGCCGGGATCGCGGTAGGTGAGCGGGGTGAGCGTAGTCATCCTCGAGGGGACGGCGCCGGCGATGCCGGGGATGGCCGGCAGGATGCACGCCCCGGTCGCCAGCACCACGGCCCGGGCGTATAGGACGTCGTCGTTCGCCCGGATCTCGAAGCCCTGCGACACGGCGCGCACGGCGTGCACCGTCGTGGCGGTGCGCACCGGCGCGCTGATGAAGCGGGCGTAGCGGGTGAGGGTGGCCACGACGTCGGCGGCGGGCATGAAGCCGTCGGGGTCGTCGCCGGTGTAGTGCTGGCCGGGCAGCCGGGTCTGCCAGTTCGGGGTGAGCAGCCGCAGGCTCGGCCACCGCTGGATTCGCCACGAGTTCGCCACCTGTCCGCGCTCGAGGACGACGTGGTCGATGGAGCGTTCGGTGAGGCGGCGGCTCATGGCCAGGCCGGCATGGCCGGCGCCGATGACGACTGCGGTGCTCTGCATCATGTGGGCGAACGTGGGTGTCAGGCCAGGTCGACGAGCACCTTGGTCGGATTGGTCACGATGTCGAAGACCGCCGAGCGCTTCTGCGACTGGGCCACCAGCGCCTCGAGGTCGTCGCGGGAGGCGTCGGCGTCGATGGCGAACCGGACCGTGACGGCCTCGAAGCCGTTACGGACCTCAGGGTCGGCGCCGAGGATGCCAAGGACGTTCATCTGGCCTTCGATCGTGGCGGTGACCGACCGGAGCTGGATGCCTCGGTGCTGGGCGACCGCAGCGACGCCGGCGGTCAGGCACCCGGCCAGGCCGACCAGCACGAACTCCACCGGCGTGGCGCCGTTGTCCTCGGACGCGAAGCACTCGGGGTGGTCGACGTCGAACTCATAGGTGGTGCGGTGCTGGTGCTCGGCGCCGAGGCCGGTGAAGCCGGCCACGGCGGAGTGGCTGTGGGTGCCGGTGCGCCAGGTGCAGCTGGCCCGCCAGGTGAACTGGGCCGCTTCCGGTGCGGCGGACAGCGCCTCGCGCGCCCCGAGCAAGGCCTGGACGTTCACGCCATTGTCAACGGGCCTGTCGATGATGGTCATCGGTGTCTCCTTGGTTTCGATGGGATCGGACATGTTCATCCCTGCTGTCTGCTGGGACCGAGAACGAGGGGAAGAGAGGCAAGGCCGCGCAGGACGAGACCGTCGCCGTGAGCCCAGGCGAGCGCGCCGCGGTCAACGGCGAGCCGCAAGGCCGGGTGGCGGCCGAGTAGCTCTTCGAAAGCAACTCTGGCTTCGAGCCGGGCCAGGGGCGCGCCGAGGCAGTAATGGATGCCGTGGCCGAACCCGAGGTTCGGTCCGTCGTCGCGGCCGATGTCGAGGACGTCGGGCGCTGGGAACCGGTCCGGATCGCGGTTGGCCGAGCCGAGGCATACCAGCACCTGTTCGTGCGCGGGGATCTGGACGCCGTCGAGCGTCACCGGCTCGGCTGTTACCCGGAACGTGGCGTGCGGGACCGGGGCGGTGAAGCGGATGAGCTCGTCGATCGCGGCGGGAAGCTGTCCGGGATCGGCCAGCAGCGCCTCGAGCTGACCGGGGTGATCAAGCAGGGCCACCACCCCGTTTCCGATGAGGCTGGCCGTGGTGTCGTGGCCGGCGACCACGAGCTGGAACAGGCTCGACAGCAGCTCCTGCGTGGTGAGTGCGTCGTCTTCGGCGGCAACTAGGACGCTGACCAGGTCGTCGGCTGGGCTCTGGCGCTTGTCGTCGACCAGCTCGCGCAGGTAGGCCACGATGCCGTCCGATGCCTCGACGGCCTCCGGCGGCGGGTTGCCGGCCCACCCGGTCAGCAGCACACCGAACCAGGCGTGCAGGCGCGGGCGGTCGGCTGCGGGGATGCCCAGCAGCTCGCCGATCACCCCGAACGGCAGGGGATAGGCATATCCCTCGATGAGGTCGACAGTGGCGCCAGGGCCGACGGCATCCAGCTCGTCCAGGAGGCCGCTGGCGATCGCCCGGATGGCCGGCTCAAGAGCGGCGATCCTTCCGGGCACGAAGGCCCGGGACACCAGCCGCCGCAGCCGGGTGTGGTCAGGCGGGTCGACGTTGAGCATGTGCCGTGAGAACGCCGGTCCGGGCAGGCCCTCGGCCACGACATCGCCGTTGTCGGCCAAGGCGGCGAGCATGTCCTTGGAGATGCGGGGGTCATTGAGGGCTCGCCGGGCGGCGTCGTAGCCGAGCACGACCCAGGCCGGGTGACCATCGGCGAGGCGGGCCCGCTGCACCGGGCACCGGACTCGGGCCTCGGCGAAGTGGCCAAACGGGTTGTCGCGGATCGCCGGCTCCCATCCGCCCCAGGTGGCCAGGGTGTCAGTCATGGTCGACCTCGGGCCGGTAGCCGGTGCAGAGCAGATCGAGCCGGACGATGCGCCCGCCGTCGGCGGCGTCGGCGTAGACCTGCTGTTCGACGGTGAACCAGCCGGCGCCGAGCCGTTCCGCCCGCAGCCGGAGCCGCCAGTGCAAGTGCAGGCGGCCACCAACCTCGCCGACAGTGGCCTCGACGAGCTCGAAGTCGTCGGTGTCGCCGAACCAGCGCGCGAACTGGCCAGCGATCACCTCGGCCCCGGTCCATTCCCGCAGGCCCCGGGGCAGCAGGGCGCGGAGCCGGGCGCCAGCGGCGAGCGCGCCGCCGAGCTGGGCGAAGTCCTGGGCGGCCAAGCCTTCAAGGAACGAGCCGGCCAGGGCGAACTGCGGCACCGCAGTAGCCGCGCCGTGGCTATGGGATGTGGTCGTCATGCATCCGTTGTACGGATCCGCCGACGGGAGCGAATCGGGTAACTACCCGATCTTTCGGTCAGGTCCTTGATTCACCCGCCATCCCGATCAGGCCTTGGCGCATGGCGAACAGCGCGGCCTCGGTACGGGTCTTCACCCCGAGCTTGGTATAGATGTGCTCCAGGTGGGAGGAGACCGTCTTGCGGCTGACGTGCAGCTCGGCGGCGATCTCGGGGTTGGAACGTCCCTGGCCGAGCCGCACCAGCACCTCGGCCTCGCGGGCCGTCAGCCCCGACGGCAGGCCGGCCCGGCGCCGCACCCGGTGGCCGGCGGCCGCCAGCACCGCCTGGGCCGCGTCGCCGTCGAGCCGCCCGGCGCGCACCTCGTCGCGCACCGTCCGCTCGGCTTCGCCGGCCTCGAGCGCCGGGCGGTGGGGACGGGGCTGGCGCAGGGCGTTGTAGACGTCGGCGGCGCCGAGGATCCGCGCCGGCACCGAGATGGCATCGCCCCGCAGCCCGTGCGGGTAGCCGGAGCCGTCGAGCCGCTCGTGGTGCAGCGACGCGCAGTGCCCGGCCTGGGCCAGCAGCGGCGTGCGGGCCAGCATCCGTTCGGTCAGGTACGGGTGGGTCCGGGCCCGCTCACGCTGGGAGATGCTCCATCCGCCCGGCTCGTCCCAGACACCGCTGGGAATGCCGATCATGCCGATGTCGTGCACCAGCGCCGCGCGGCGCAGCATGACCAGGTCGGCTACGGGAAGCCCGAGTGTAGCGCCAGCCTGCACGGACAGTTCGGCCACGCCCCGGGAGTGGCCAAGGCGCAGCGGCGACTTGAGATCACTGAAGTCGGCGAAGGCGCTGAGGGCCCGGTCGAGCTGATCGTCGCTCAACGCCGCACCCAGCCGCGGGTCGAGCGCGATCACCTCCTCCCACGCCGAGATGCCGCCCAGCCCGTCGAGAATCTCGGCGTGCCGGGCGCAGAAGCAGTCGACCAGGAGCGGATCGAACTGCGTGCCGCGCCGCTCACGGGCCACACGCAGCGCGGCCTCTGCACCGCCGGCATGGTGGAACGCCTCGATGCTGTCGGCCAGGTGGACCAGGCGGATGGCGGGAGCCAGACCATCGGCGCCGGTCAACCCCGGCACGCCCCTCCCGTCCCACCGTTCGAAGGCCTGCAGCAGCGGCTCACACACTGCAGGGCCGAGCTCCAGCCAGCCGGCAAGATCGCTTGCCTCCTGGCAATGCTCCTCCATGAGCCGCCGCGCTGACCGGCCTGCGGTCGCTAGAAACGTCCCGACCATCCCGATCCGGTGGAACCCCGACTGGCCGCGGCCGAGATGACGTGCGACGAAGACCGCCAAGCTGACACCGCCGAGATCCTCCTCATGGGTTTCCGCATACAACTCCATCTCATCACCGAACAGCGCTGCCACCTCGGCGGTGTCGACGGCGCAGCCCACCCAGGTCAGCAACGAGGCGTAGTACGCAGAGGAGCAGGCCGCCCGATCCATCCCGGCCGCCGCCCCCAGCCGCATGGCGACCACGGTCTGGCGCAGCACCCGTTCCATTGGCCGCCCCATCCCGAGGTCCGCCACAAGCGACAGCGTCGCCACCAACTCGGCAAGGGTCACTGGCCGTAGGGAATCCGAAGCCATGATCTCATTCTCCCTCACGCTCCGGACCAGCCGGATAACCGTAAAATCAGACGGTTCGCAGATCGCAGGCAGTGGCAACACGCAGATCAATCCATTCTGGTGCGCAACTCACGATGTCGCCGGCAGACCGCCTGAGCGTGCAGGCGGATATCGCGTGCCGTATCCCGGTGCCGCCGTCACCGTACGTGACGCGAGCCGGGGTTACGCCATATTTCGGCTGGAGCCGCCAAGGTGAGCATCCCGGGTGCCAGGGTGAACAACGCGTAACAGTCCGGTAGGTAACCAGCTTGGAGGATCGTCGTACTACTCGTCAGTGGACCTGCAAGAACGCTGGTATAGGTGACGGGCCGGAAGCTGGCCGCCGAATACTGGCGGTCGAGCACCCGTCCCGCGTCGCTGTGATGCAGCGGTGATAGCAGGCCCGGCCGGACCCGGCGGGCTGATCCGGGATGGACCTCGCAGGGGCATCCGCTTAGGTCAGGACGTCGCGGAGGCGGACCGGAATTCTTATTTCCGGGCCGTGCCGATCGGTCGCCGGCTCTGCGGGCTGGCGCGCTGGAGGTCAGGCTTGGCGCCGTGCCACGCCGGCCAGCACGTGGCCGTCGCGGTGTCGCAGCACCGGCTGCGGCATCCACGCCCGCCATGTCTGCGCCTCAGTGACGCCCGGGCCCACCAGCTCCAGGCCGCCGCGGTGTACTCCTCGGCCAGCTGCTTGCCCAGGCCCTCGTCGTCATAGCAGGCCAAGTCACCGACGTCCGCGACCCGCCGTCGCGGCACTCCAGTCGGCGCACTGAACACCGGGTCGTACGGATCGTCGCAGATCCTGGCCAGCAGCGTCACGAGCATGTCGAACGCCTGCTCCGGGAGGCCCTGCATCTGCCGGAGCACGCCGGACCCCAGATAGGGCCGGTAGCTCACGCCTGGGTACGGCGCAGCCGGATGTAGTCCTCCAAGAGCATCCCGCCGCCAGTCCCGGTCAACGCGGCCTCCTGCGCCTCGTAGAAGCCAGGCCGGTTCACGGCGATCACCATCCCGCTCCAGAGGCCCAAGACGCGCCGCAGATTCCCCCACCCGGCAGGATCTCGCGCACCGTCCAGGGCCTCCAGGTACGCAGTAAGGAAGTTCGCGTGCTCCCGGCCAGGCAGTTCCCGGAGGATCCGCTGCGGGTCCAGCGGATCCTCGTAATGCTCAACGGGCTCGGCGGCCATGCCGTCATAGTACGATCCGGAACCGGGCGGATGCCATCATGACCACGCCGGCGTCATCAGCCGCCATCGCCTGAGCTGCTGATAACCCCCGTCCAGGTGGCCTCTTGCCCGGCTCGGATATGTCGACCCCGTAGCGACGGTGAACGGTCTCGTACCGACCCGTGCTGATGCGTTCATAAGTAGCGACCACATGGATGACTGGGCTTGCTTTCAGCCTGGCGCCGGTTATCCGGTCATCGCCGCATCCGTCACATCGGTACCACCAGGTGTCCGGGTCTGTCCACGGTGGGAAGGCACTGTAGCGGAAGGCCTCATGCTCGCGCATGGGCTGGCCGTTCCCCTTCCGCCCATCCGCGGACTCGGTGACCGCAGGTCTCGCGAGAGGACGAGCCAGGTCCTCGCGGACACGGCGGGCGGCCGCCGCCCTGGCTTGCCTCGCGGCCAGCTCGCAGGCGACGCCAGCTGCTCGCCGGGCAAGCTCGGCGGCCGCTTCAGCGGACGGCTCGATCCCGTCTGGCCCCAGCCGCGCCGACGCCAATGGCATCGGCAAGAGGCGGAGGCGATCGCCCGGGCATGGCGGAAAGTGCACGATGACGCACTCCGGCGCCCTAGATACCGCCGTGACGACCGCGGGATCGGGGTGGGCATAGACCAGCGCGATCTTCCCCGATTCCAGGTCGAACCGCCAGCCTGGCTGGCCGTACCCGAAGCGGGCCCGACGACAAAAGAAGTCTGGGCTCGGAGCGGGGCCTGGCCACCCCGAGCCCAGACGGAAGGCGAGATTGCTCTCGGCCTTCGATGAAGATCATGCCGGTTGAATCTTAAGACACGCTAGGACGCAGCTGTGAACCCGCTAATTCAGTGAATTTGCTGGCCACGCGCGGCGGCGTAACGCGCTGGCCGGCGGCTGGTCCGCGGCCGAACCCATGCCGGGCGGCCACGAGGCGAGCTGCTCGTTCACCTGGCCGGGAAGCTCACCCGAGGTCCAGCCGGCCAGTTCCCGGGCCTGGTCCGGCGACTGGCGGCCGTGACCGAGGGTTACCGGCGCGCCGAACAGGGCCGAACCCGGATATTCACCGGTCCCTTCCGGCGCTGGCTCGGTCAGCTTGACCTGCTGCAGCGGACCCGACTGAAGCGGTCCAAGCTGCGCGGGACCTGCTGAAGCGGGACCTGCGGCACCTGAGGCAGCTACTCTTGCTGAAGCGGGGCCTGCCCGCGCTGTGCGCATTCATCGCGGTCGAGGAACTCGGCCAGGTGCTCGGCCTCGTCGGCGTCGATCCCGATGACGACCCTGGGCTCTCCCCAGGGCTCTTTGAACGAGTAACCGACGTAGCTCACGACCGGCTGTCCGGACGCGACCGCGAGTCCGTGCAGCGCGCGCCATTGTTCTCATGCTGATTCCAGGCGCGTCGCGGCGCGCTGAGCACGTGCGACCAATTCTGGATCACGCATCGTGCGACCCTCCCCTGAGAGCGGACCGGCCCCGGCAACGTGCCTTCCAGATGTGCCCGGCGGGCGATATCTCTGCCGGACAGCATCCGGTGCGGCACTCTGCCACCGGGGCCGACCCCCCATTCCATTGATCGAGTGCTGCCGCATTCACCCTGGACGGCACCGGACGGGTGCCCGCATGGCGAAGACGGCATGAGATCACTCGGAACGCTGCTGCGGAATACCCGCGAGCAGTGCACGAACCTCAGTCTCCCGGTAGCGCCGGTGTCCCCCCAGCGTGCGGATCGAGGTCAGTTTGCCGGCCTTCGCCCACCGTGTGACGGTCTTGGGGTCGACACGGAACATCGTGGCGACCTCCGCCGGCGTCAACAGCGGCTCGGCCTCTGGTGTACGTGCGGACATGTGTGTGGCCTCTCCTCCTGGACCAGTGTTGCGATCCTGCGATTCTTGTGTTGCCTGGTGCTCCCGGGGGAGCGTGTCGGGGATGTCCTATATGGCCGACAGAGACCATATTGCCATCACCAGCGGTGACGCGTCGACCACCAGGCGCAGAAGTTTCTGTATCGGGATGCCCAGTTACCCCGCCGATCACTGTCACTCAGGGTAATTCTAGCGATACTTATCGTCGCATCGCGGCAGATTCGGAAATATCGCGGCAGATTCGGGAATACTGTCCGGCAAGTGTTGGCCGGCGGCGCCCGGGGCACTCAGTTCGCCGCCTCGAATTCGGCGAATGAGCGCCACCGGCTGCGGGCGCGCGTGTACATGGCGACCGCGAGCTCGCACTCGCCCCGGACCGCTCCGTCCTCGGCGTGCTCCACCATGAGCGAGTCGCGCCGCCGTGACCGGGCGGATGACGCCGCGTAAGCCGCCCACCGGGAGCGGCCGGGTTCGCGAAACGCCGACACCGGCTCGTAGATGCGGAGATACGCGGTGTAAGTCATCACTGTCGTATCGTGACATACCGGAACGTCACAAAGGCAGCGGTCAAGATAACGACATCATCTCTACTGTCAGTTACCGGCCAGTACGGAACGCATCGGGCCGTTTCCCGCATCTGCGGGCATCCCGAGGACCCGGCCCGCAGCCCAGGTACGCAATACCCTTGGTTCCGACCCCGGTTCAACGAGGAACCGGAACGGGATGAGAAGGGTCGCCACCGTGACCAACGTGTTCGCGATACCCCACCACGAGAACGGCGCCGCCCCCGGAATACAGCCTGGGCGAGCCCAGTCTGAGCATGCAGGGCACGAGCAGGTCGTCTTCTGCCAGGACCACCACACCGGGCTCAAGGCGATCATCGGCATCTACTCCACCGCGCTGGGCCCCGCGCTGGGCGGGACCCGCTTCTACCCCTACGGCAGCGAGGACGAGGCCCTCGCCGACGTGCTGAGGCTGTCCACGGCCATGGCCTACAAGAACGCGCTGGCAGGCCTGGACCACGGCGGCGGCAAGGCGGTCATCATCGGTGATCCCGCCCAGCTGAAGACCGAACCGCTGCTGCGCGCCTACGGCCGTTTCGTCGCCTCCCTCGGCGGCCGCTACGTGACCGCATGTGACGTGGGCACGCGCAGCGAGGACATGGACATCATCGCCAGGGAATGCCGCTGGACGACGGGCCGCACGACCGCCAGCGGGGGCGCGGGCGACTCGTCCGTGCTGACCGCGACCGGCGTCATGCACGGATTGCGGGCGGCGGCCGAGCACGCCTGGGGCAGCACCAGCCTGCGCGGCCGGACCGTCGGCGTGGAGGGCGTGGGCAAGGTCGGGCACCGCCTCGTCGGCCACCTCATCGAGGCCGGGGCCGAGGTGGTCATCTGCGATGTCAGCGCGGCCGCGATCGAAGCCGTCCGCGCTCGCCACCCGGAGGTCCGCGCGGTCGCGGACGTCGAGGCGCTGGCCGCGGAGAAACTGGACATCCTGGCCCCGTGCGCCCTGGGCGGGACGCTGAACGAGCAGGTGGTGAACGCGCTCACTGCGCGTATCGTGTGCGGCGCCGCCAACAACCAGCTGGCCCATCACGGCATCGAGAAACTGCTGGCCGACCGGGGTATCCTCTACGCGCCCGACTACGTGGTCAACTCGGGCGGTGTCATCCAGGTGGCCGACGAGCTGGCGGGATTCAGCTTCGACCGGGCCCGCGCCGCCACCGAACAGATTTTCGTTACTACCGGCAAAGTCCTCGCCATCGCGGACGCCGACGGCGTGCCGCCATCGGTGGCGGCGGACCGCCTGGCCGAGCGGCGGATGGCCGATGTCGGGCGGTTGCGCGGAATCTGGCTGGGCACGATGGGATCAGCGTAGGCATCAGGGGCGCAAAGCGGGTACGGTTGTACCTGTACGGATGCTGGTGAACGTCGCGCTCCCCGCTGCGAGGTGGCGGCGGCGTCTTACGACGCTCGGAAGACGTAATCCAGCGAGGCGGAGATCATGGGGCCTGACTGGCTCCGGACGTTCGAGGGGGTCGAGCCAATGGGGCGCGGCCGAGCCAAGGCCAAGCAGGTGAAGGTGGCCCGTCAGCTCAAGTACAAGAGCGACGACACAGACCTTGACCGGCTGCGTGTTGAGCTAGGCGTCGGTGCAGACTCGGGCGACGGCAATTACGATTCCGCCGCCGGAGACTACGACGAAGACGAAGACGAAGACGACGAATCCCCCGGGGCTACCGAGGACGCCTGGTCGCGCTGACCGCGATCAGGATCCGACGCCCAGGCCGTCCAGTACGTGCTTACCCCGGTCGTCTTCCGCGACCGGGACGGGGTACTGCCCGTCGAAGCAGGCGCGGCACAGCCGGCCTTCCGGCAGCGTCGTCGCTTCGATGAGTCCTGCCAGCGACACGTAGCCCAGTGAGTCCGCGCCGATCGAGGTGCAGATCTCCTCGGGCGACAGGTGCCCCGCGATGAGTTCGGCGCGGGTAGCGAAATCGATGCCGTAGAAGCACGGCCAGCTCACCGGCGGGGACGCGACCCGCACGTGGACCTCGCGGGCGCCGGCCTCGCGGAGCATCGCGACGAGTGCGCGCTGGGTGTTCCCGCGGACGATGGAATCGTCGACCACGACGATCCTGCGGCCGGCGATGGCATCCCTGAGCGGGTTCAGCTTCAGCTTGATGCCCCGCTCCCTGATGGTCTGGCTGGGCTGGATGAAGGTCCGGCCCACGTAAGAGTTCTTGACCAGCCCCTGGCCGAAGGGGATGCCGCTGGCCTCGGCGAAGCCGATCGCCGCGGGCGTCCCTGACTCGGGCACCGGGATGACCAGGTCGGCGTCGGCGGGATGCTCGGCGGCCAGCTGCCTGCCCACCGCGACCCGGGTGGCGTGCACTCCCCGGCCGGAGATGGTGGTGTCCGGCCGGGCCAGGTAGACGTACTCGAACAGGCACCCGCTGGGCTGCGCCGTCGCGAATATCTGCGACCGCACCCCGCGCCCGTCGATGCAGACGAGTTCGCCGGGTGCGATCTCGCGCACGAACCTGGCCCCCACGATGTCCAGCGCGGCCGTCTCGCTCGCGACCACCCAGCCGGTGTCCAGGCGGCCGAGCACGAGCGGCCGGAAGCCGTGCGGGTCCCGCGCCGCGTAGAGCGTCTGCTCGTCCATGAAAACCAGCGAGTACGCGCCCTTGACCAGCGGCAGCACGGTGGCCGCCGCGGTTTCCACCAGGCTGGCCGGCCCGGCGGCCCCCGCCGGGGCGCCGGCGGCCGGGCCCATCACGCCGTCGAGCGCGGCCCGGTCGCTGACGAACAGCGCGGTGAGCACGTCGGTGTCGGACGTGGCCACGATGCCGGCGCTGCCCTGGCCCGGGCCGCCGAGCAGGCCGGCCAGCTCGCGGGTGTTGATCAGGTTCCCGTTGTGCCCGAGGGCCAGGCTGACCTGGCCGGTGGAGCGGAAGGTCGGCTGCGCGTTGGCCCAGACCGAGGCGCCGGTGGTCGAGTACCGGCAGTGCCCCACCGCGATGTGGCCGCGGAGCGCGGTCAGGGCGGGCTCGTCGAAGACCTGGGCGACCAGCCCCATCTCCTTGTGCACCATGATGCGGCTGCCGTCGCTGACCGCGATGCCGGCCGCCTCCTGCCCCCGGTGCTGCAGCGCGTACAGACCGTAGTAGGCGAGCTTGGCTACGTCCTCATGCGGGGCCCATACGCCGAATACGCCGCAGGCGTCGCGTGGCGGCCGGTCCTCGGGGTCAAGTTCATCCGTCAGACGACCGTCGGAGGATGTCACTGATTCAGTGTATTCACACAAGTGGCAGGTAAGCGGCGAGATCGGCGCGCGGGCCGCTGGCGTGGACGGCGCCGGAGCGGACCGCCCCGGCCCAGTCGAGCCGTCCCGCGGCCAGCCGGATCCAGGTCAGCGGGTCGGTCTCGACTACGTTCGGCGGCGTGCCCCGGGTGTGCACCGGCCCGGGCAGGCACTGCACGGCCGCCACCGGCGGGATCCGCACCTCCAGGACCCGGCCCGGATGGCGGGCGGCCAGCGTGTACAGCAGGTACCTGGCCGCGGCACGCTGGTCGTCGGCCTCGGGAACGGCACCGGCATCCAGCGCGCGCAGCACGGCCGCAACGCTGTCCGGTCCGCGCGGGTCCGGTCGCCTGGGAGGCATCTGGCCGCCCAGTCTCAGCCGAACAGCGCCGGCAGCGTCTGGGCGTGCACGGCGGCGAGTTCGGCCAGCGGGATGGCGAACCAGCCGTCCACGGTCAGGCTGTCGCCGCCGACGGTGCCGATGGCCTGGCCGGGCACGCCATGCGCGGAACGCAGCTCCCCGAAGGCCGCCTCCGCGCCCGGTCGCACCGCCACCACGCAGCGCGCGGCCGATTCGCTGAACAGGACGGTGAACGGATCGCCGGGCACCCGTACCGTGCAGCCGGTCCCGCCGCGCAGGCAGGATTCGGCCAGCGCGACGGCCAGCCCGCCGTCGGACAGGTCGTGCGCGGCGGTCAGCAGCCCGGACCCGGCGGCCGCGGCGAGCAGGGCGGCCAGCCGCCGTTCGGCATCGAGGTCGGGCACCGGCGGACGGCCGCCCAGGTGCCCGTGGCGCACATGCGCCCAGGCCGAGCCGCCGAACTCCGCCTCGGTCCGGCCGAGCAGCAGAAGAGCGCCGGGGGCGTCACCGAACCCGATCGGGATCCGGCGGCGCACGTCGTCGTGGACGCCGAGCACGCCGATGACCGGGGTGGGGTGAATGGCCACCGTCCCGGTCTGGTTGTAGAAGCTGACGTTGCCGCCGGTGACCGGGACGCCGAGGGCGGCGCAGCCGTCGGCCAGCCCGCGCGCCGCCTCGGCGAACTGCCACATCACCGCGGGATCCTCCGGCGAGCCGAAGTTCAGGCAGTTGGTGACGGCGAGCGGGCGCGCCCCGGTCGCGGCCACGTTGCGGTAGGCCTCGGACAGCGCCAGCTGGGTACCCAGGTAGGGATCGAGCCGGCAGTAGCGGCCGTTGCCGTCGGTGGCCAGCGCGATGCCGAGCCCGGTCGCCTCGTCCACCCGGAGCAGCCCGGCGTCTTCCGGCATGGCCAGCACGGTGTCGCCGCGGACGTACCGGTCGTACTGGTCGGTGACCCAGCTCTTGTCGGCCAGGCCGGGCGAGCCGAGCAGGGCCAGCAGGTCCGCGCGCAGGCCCGCGCCGTCCGCCGGGCGGGGCAGCGCGGCCGGGTCGTCGGCGGCCAGTGCGTCCTGGGCCCCGGGCCGGGCCAAGGGCCGGCGGTAGACCGGGCCGTCGGCCGCGGAGGCAGGCGGGATGTCCACCACCGGCTCGCCGTGCCAGGTCATGACCAGCCGGCCGGTGTCCGTCACCTCGCCGATCACGGCGGCCCGGACGTCCCACCTGGCGCAGACGGCGAGGAACTGATCCACCCGGCCGGGCTCGACGACCGCCATCATGCGTTCCTGCGACTCGCTCATCAAGATCTCGGGCGGTCCCAGCGACGCGTCCCGCAGCGGCACGTCTTCCAGCCGGACCAGCATGCCGCCGGTGCCCGCCGCGGCGAGCTCGGTGGTGGCGCAGGCGACCCCGGCCGCGCCGAGGTCCTGGATGCCGACGACCAGGCCGCCCGCGAAGAGCTCGAGGCAGCACTCGACCAGCAGCTTCTCCAGGAAGGGGTCCCCCACCTGCACGGCAGGCCGCTTCGCGGCATCGCCGGACGAAGCACCGCCGGACGAAGCACCGCCGAACGTCGCGCTGGCCAGCACCGAGGCCCCGCCAACACCGTCCGGCCCGGTCGTGGAGCCGAACAGGATCACCTTGTTGCCCGGCCCGCTGGCCGCCGCGACCTGCAGGTCGCCGTGTCGCATGATCCCCACGCAGAGCGCGTTGACCAGCGGATTCCCCGCGTAGCTCGGGTCGAAGTCGAGTTCCCCGCCGATGTTGGGCAGGCCCAGGCAGTTCCCGTAGAAGGAGATGCCGCTGACCACGCCGGGCAGCACCCGGCCGGTGTCGGGGGCGTCGGCCGGGCCGAACCTGAGCGCATCCATCACCGCCACCGGGCGCGCGCCCATCGCCAGGATGTCGCGGACAATGCCGCCGACGCCGGTGGCCGCGCCCTGGTGGGGCTCCACGTAGGACGGGTGGTTGTGCGATTCGATCTTGAAGGTGACCGCGTAGCCCTGGCCGATGTCCACCACCCCGGCGTTGGCCCCGATGCCCGCGAGCAGCGCGCCGGACGGCGGAGCGCTGTCCGCGAACTGCTTCAGGTGCACCTTGGAGGACTTGTAGGAGCAGTGCTCGCTCCACATCACCGAGTACAGGGCCAGCTCGGCGCTGGTCGGGCGGCGGCCGAGGGTGTCCCGGATCTTCTCGTACTCGGCCTGCGTCAGGCCCAGCTCGGCAAAGGGTTGCGGCAGGCCGGCGTCGGCGTCCGCACGGGCCACCGTGTCCACGCCGGTCACGTCACCACCCCCGCAGCGATCACCGAGGCGAAGAAGCCGAGGCCGTCGGCCGACGGGCCGGTGAGGTCGTCGACCGCGTGCTCGGGGTGCGGCATCAGGCCGACCACGTTGCCCTCCGCGTTGCACACCCCCGCGACGGCGGCCGCCGAGCCGTTGGGGTTGCTCCCGGCGTACCTGAGGACGACCTGGCCGGACGCCTCGAGGTCCGCCAGCGTGCCCGCGTCGGCCGCGTAGGCGCCCTCCCCGCTCTTCAGCGGCACCACGATCTGCTCGCCGCCGGAGTAGGCCCGCGTCCACGCGGTGCGCGCGTTCTCCACCCGCAGCCGCAGGTCCCTGGTGATGAACTTCAGGCCGGCGTTGCGGGTCAGCGCGCCCGGCAGCAGGTGCGCTTCGCAGAGGATCTGGAATCCGTTGCAGATGCCGAGCACCGGCAGCCCGGACCGGGCGGCGGGCACCAGCTCGGCCATCACCGGGGCGAACCTGGCGATGGCGCCGCAGCGCAGGTAGTCGCCGTAGGAGAAGCCGCCAGGCAGGATCACCGCGTCCACGCCGCGCAGGTCCCGTTCGCCGTGCCAGAGCGCAACCGGCTCGCCCCCGGCCAGCCGCACCGCCCGCGCCGCATCCCGGTCATCAAGAGACCCAGGGAAAGTAATGACCCCTATCCGCACGCAGGAAGCTTATATGCCTCCCTAACATGCCGCCCGGAGCTGCCGCAGCGGCGCGTCCGTGGACCAGCTGATGTGCTTGCGCATGGTGACGACCGTGCCGTGCCCGGGACGGCTGTCCAGCGTGACGTTGTCCACGCAGGCCCGCATGACGGCCAGGCCGCGGCCCGATTCTGGCAGCTGGGCCACGGGCGTCCCCTGCGGGCTGACGTCCCGCTCCGCCGCGTCCCGTGCCGCCAGGCCGGCCCCGTCGTCCGCCACCTCGACCTGGCAGCCGACCGCGCCGAGGCTGGTGACCACCGCGTAGCCGCGGACTTGCCGGCCGCCGTGGGTGAGGACGTTGGTGCAGGCCTCGGTCGCCGCCAGCAGGATGTCGTACACGGATTCCTCGTCGACGCCAAGCCCGCGCAGGGTGTCGCCGAGGACGCGCCGCATCACCGGCACGCTGAGTGTCTCGCACCGGAATACCAGGCCGAACTTCACATCAGGATCCGGCTTCGCTCGCATCATGCCACCCGTACTCACAGTTTCCCCTTAGCTGCGGATGGTCCGGGCCCGGAGCGGGTCCCCGGGCCCGTGCTCTCCAGCCGCTTGCGAATCATCCTCATGAGTCGAGTGATTCCCCGTTAACGCCGCCGAAACCCGACGTCGCCAAACCGTAAGGTAGCGGGGCGGTCAGGCTCCGCCGGAGTGCAGCGTGAATTCCTCTATGACCGGGTTAGACAGCAGATCCCGCGCCAGGTTTGTGATAGCTGTCACAGCCGCCTCGTCGGCGGGCCCGTCGAGTTCCACCTCGAACCGCTTTCCCTGCCTGACTCCGAGCACCTGACCGAACCCCAGGCGGTGGCACGCGCTGGCGATGGCCTCCCCTTGCGGATCGTGTATCTCGGGCTTGAGCATTACTTCCACGATCATCCGCGCCACGTATCCTCCAAGGGCCAACAGGGCATATATCGTCAGGTGAGGAGCGTCCCACGGGAAACGCGGACGCGTGCAGCCCCACCGGGCACGCAGCGTACGCGACAGCTCCGCGATAGATGCGTCCGGGAACCTGAGACCGTCTGGCCGGCGTTGGTGATCCCAGTTCCGGCCCGAAAGGAGTGGCACGTGACCGTCGAATCCGGCGCCGCGACCACCGCCGCACCATCACCCCAGAAACCGGCCAGCCAGCCACCGGCCAGCCAGCCACGGGCCAGCCAGCCGCCTGAGGACCAGGCGGGCGGATTCGTCCAGCTGCTCACCCCGGAGGGTGAGCGGATCGAGCATCCCGACTACCCGCTGGACCTCTCCGCCGCCGACATCAGGGCCATGTACCGGGACCTGGTGCTGGTGCGCCGGATCGACACCGAGGCGATCGCCCTGCAGCGCCAGGGCGAGCTCGGCATCTGGGCCTCGCTGCTCGGCCAGGAAGCCGCCCAGATCGGGTCCGGGCGGGCGCTGAGCCCCAGCGACATGGCGTTCCCCACCTACCGCGAGCACGGCGTGGCCTGGTGCCGCGGCATCGACCCGGTGAAGCTGCTCGAGCTGTACCGGGGCGTCAGCCACGGCGGCTGGGCGCCCGAGGAGCACAAGTTCGGTCTGTACACGATCGTGATCGGCAGCCAGACCCTGCACGCCACCGGCTACGCGATGGGCATCCAGCGCGACGGCGCGGTCGGCGGGGAGGACCAGGGACGCCCGGGCGAGGCGGTCATCGCCTACTTCGGCGACGGGGCCACCAGCCAGGGCGACGTCAACGAGGCGTTCGTATTCGCGTCGGTGTTCAACGCGCCGATCGTGTTCTTCTGCCAGAACAACCAGTGGGCGATCTCCGAGCCGCTGGAGAAGCAGAGCCGGATCCCGCTCTACCAGCGGGCCCGCGGGTTCGGCTTCCCCGGCCTGCGGGTCGACGGCAACGACGTGCTGGCCTGCTACGCGGTGACGCAGAAGGCCATGCAGGCGGCCAGGGAAGGCCAGGGGCCCAGCCTCATCGAGGCGTTCACCTACCGCATGGGCGCGCACACCACCACCGACGACCCGACCAGGTACCGGCTGGCCAGCGAGCTGGAAATGTGGAAGCTCAGGGACCCCATCGAGCGGGTCCGGGCCTACCTGGTCCGCGGCGGCCTAGCCGAGCCGGATTTCTTCGCCGAGGTGGACGCGGAGGCCAAACAGGTCGGCGCCCGGGTCCGCGAGGCGTGCCGGACGATGCCGGACCCGCCGCCGCTGGCCCTGTTCGACCACGTGTACGCCGAACCCACCGGGATCCTGCAAGCCGAGCGCGAGCAGTACGCGGCCTACCTGGATTCGTTCGAAGGAGAGGCCGCGCGATGACCACTCTCACGCTGTCCAAGGCCCTGAACGCGGGGCTGCGCAAGGCCATGGAGAACGATCCCAAGGTCCTGATCATGGGCGAGGATGTCGGCAAGCTCGGCGGCGTCTTCCGCGTCACCGACGGCCTGCAGAAGGACTTCGGCGAGGCCAGGGTGATCGACACCCCGCTGGCCGAGTCCGGCATCGTCGGCACGGCGATCGGCCTGGCCCTGCGCGGGTACCGGCCGGTCTGCGAGATCCAGTTCGACGGCTTCGTCTTCCCGGCGGTCGACCAGATCGTCAGCCAGCTGGCCAAGATGCGCTACCGGTCCCGCGGCAACGTCAGCCTGCCGGTGGTGATCCGCATCCCGTCCGGCGGCGGCATCGGCGCGGTGGAGCACCACAGCGAGTCCCCGGAGGTGCTGTTCACGCACACGGCCGGCCTGCGCGTGGTCGCCTGCGCGGACGCGGCCGACGCGTTCGCCATGATCCAGCAGTCGATCAGCTCCGACGACCCGGTGATCTTCTTCGAGCCGAAGCGGCGCTACTGGGACAAGGGCGAGGTCGACACGGCCGCCGGGGTGGCCGCCGCGCTGCCGTTCGACCGGGCCAAGACCGTCCTCGAAGGCACCGACGTGACCCTGCTCAGCTACGGCCCGCTGGTGCGCACCTGCCTGGAATCCGCGGTCGCCGCCCGGGAGGCCGGACGCAGCATCGAGGTCATGGACCTGCGCTCGCTGTCCCCGCTCGACGAGGAGGCGATCTGCGCCTCGGTGCGCAAGACCGGCCGCTGCGTCGTCGCGCACGAGGCCCCGGTGTACGCCGGGCTCGGGGCCGAGATCGCCGCCCGGGTCACCGAGCGGTGCTTCTACCACCTCGAGGCGCCGGTGCTGCGCGTCGGCGGCTTCGCCACTCCCTACCCGCCGTCCCGGCTGGAGGATCATTACCTGCCCGACCTGGACCGGATCCTGGACGCCGTCGACCGCACGTTCGGCTACTGAGGAGGCGAGCACGATGGCCGAGCTCAGGGAGTTCAAGCTTCCCGACGTAGGCGAGGGCCTGACCGAAGCCAACATCGTCGCCTGGCACGTCAAGCCGGGCGACCCGGTCGAGGACGGCCAGATCATCGTGGAGATCGAGACCGCCAAGGCGGTGGTCGAGCTGCCGTCGCCGTGGGACGGCACCGTGGCCCGGCTGCTGGCCGAGGAGGGCCAGACGGTCGAGGTCGGCGTGCCGATCATCACGGTGGAGGTGGCCGGCCAGGGCGCAACCGATAATCCCGAACGAGCCGTGGTTCCCGCCCCGGCGCCCGCCGGGAGCGCCCCGTCCGGCGAGCCCGCGCCCGAGCGGCACGCGGTCCTGGTCGGCTACGGCGTCAAGGCGTCGGCCACCACGCGCCGCGCGCGCAAGACGGCCCCGGCCGTCGCGGCCACGGCCGGGCGTCCAGAGGTGGCCGAGGTCCCCACCGCGCCCGAGGTGCCGGCCGAGCCGCCGGAGTTGCCCGCCGAAGCAGTGCCCGCCGGACTGGGGCGAGCGCTGGCCAAGCCGCCGGTGCGCAAGCTGGCCAAGGACCTCGGCATCAGCCTGGCCGCGCTGGCGGGCAGCGGCCCGGACGGCTCGATCACCCGCGATGACGTGCAGCGGGCGGCCGCCGCGGATGACCAGGACCGTTCGGCCCCCCCGGTCACGGTCCCCAGCCCGGGCGGCGAGGAGCGCATCCAGGTACGGGGCGTGCGCAAGCACATGGCCGCGGCCATGGTGTCGAGCGCGTTCACCGCGCCGCACGTCACCGAGTTCCTGCAGGTCGACGTGAGCGAGACGATGGCGGCGCTGCCGCGGGTCCGCGAGCTGCCCGAATTCGCCGGGGTACGGGTGTCGCCGCTGCTGTTCGTGGCCCGGGCGCTGCTCATCGCGGTGGCCAGGCACCCGCTGATCAACTCGTCCTGGGACGCCGCCGCCGGGGAGATCGTGGTCAAGCACTACGTGAACCTGGGCATCGCGGTGGCCGCCGACCGCGGCCTCATCGTGCCGAACGTCAAGAACGCGGGCGCGCTGCCGCTCCCCGGACTGGCCCGCAGCCTGCAGGCGCTGGCCGAGACCGGGCGGGCGGGCAAGGCCACCCCGGCCGACCTGTCGGGCGGCACGATCACGATCACCAACGTCGGGGTGTTCGGGGTCGATGCCGGTACCCCGATCCTCACTCCAGGCGAGACCGCCATCCTCGCGTTCGGGCAGGTCAAGGACACTCCCTGGGTGGTCGACGGCCAGCTCGCGGTCCGTCAGGCCTGCACCTTGTCGCTGTCCTTCGACCACCGCGTCGTGGACGGGGAGCTCGGCTCGGCCGTGCTGCGCGACATCGGCGCGATGCTCACCGACCCCCTCCGGATGCTCGCCTGGACCTAGAAGGCGCCCTCGGGCAGGTCCATCAGGTCCAGCGTGGTCTCCTCGACGATGCCGCGCTCGACCGCCAGCCTGGGCAGCACGGTGGCGGCGAAGAAGCGGCCCGCCGCCAGCTTGCCCGCGTAGAAGTCGGCGTCGGACGCGCCGGCCGCGAGCTCGTCGAGCTTGCCCTGGGCGATCTCCGCGTGGGTCAGCAGCAGCCAGCCGATGACCAGGTTGCCGAGCGCCATCAGCAGCCTGGTGGTGTTCAGGCCGGCCTTGTAGATCTCGGCGGGCTGGTCCGCCGCCGCCATCAGGAAGCCGGCCATGGCGCCGGCCATGGCCTCGACGTGCCCGGCGGCCTCGGCCAGCGCGGCCCGCTCGGCCTTGAGCCTGCCGTTGCCGCCGGCCGCGGCGGCGAAGTCCCTGATCGTGGTCAGCAGCGCGCCGAACGCCTTCCCGTTGTCCCGGACGATCTTGCGGAAGAACAGGTCGAGGCTCTGGATCCCGGTGGTCCCCTCGTACAGGCTGTCGATCTTCGCGTCCCTGATGTACTGCTCGATCGGGTAGTCCTGGAGGAACCCTGACCCGCCCAGAGTCTGCAGCGACAGGGTGAGCATCTCGTAGGACCGTTCGGATCCCACCCCCTTGACCACCGGCAGCAGCAGGTCGTTCAGGCCCGCGGTGGTCTCGTCGGTCCGTCCCTGCGCCGCCGCGACCTGCACCGTGTCCTGCAGCGTGGCCGTGAACAGGACGAGCGCCCGCATGCCCTCCGCGTACGCCTTCTGCAGCATCAGCATCCGGCGGACGTCGGGGTGACCGATGATGGTGACCCGCGGCGCGGTCTTGTCCGTCATCTGGGTGAGGTCGGCACCCTGGGTCCGGTTCCTGGCGAAGTCCAGCGCGTTCAGGTAGCCGGTGGACAAGGTGGCGATGGCCTTGGTCCCGACCATCATCCGGGCGTCCTCGATGACCTTGAACATCTGCCTGATGCCGTCGTGCACGCCGCCGACCAGGGTGCCCACCGCGGGCTGATCGGCGCCGAACGTCACCTCGCAGGTGGTGGAGGCTTTCAGGCCCATCTTGTGCTCCACCGTGGTGACGAAGACGCCGTTGCGCTCGCCCAGCGTCCCGTCCGCGCCGGTCAGGTACTTCGGCACGAGGAACATCGACAGGCCCTTGGTACCCGGGCCGTGGCCTTCGGGCCGGGCCAGCACGAGGTGGAAGATGTTGTCCGCCAGGTCGTGCTCGGCGCTGGTGATGAAGCGCTTGACCCCCTCGATGTGCCAGGTCCCGTCCGGCTGCTCGATCGCCCGGGTCCGGCCGGCGCCCACGTCCGAGCCGGCGTCCGGCTCGGTCAGCACCATGGTGGCGCCCCACTCGCGCTCGATGGCGTCGGCGGCGAACTGCTTCTGGTCAGCGGTGCCGAGCTCCCAGAGCACGCGGGCCATCGTGTGCCCGCTGGCGTACATCCAGACGGCCGGGTTGGAGCCGAGGATCAGCTCGGCCATGGCCCAGTTCAGCGACCTGGGCGCCTCGGTGCCGCCCAGCTCGGCGGGCAGCGACAGCCGGTACCATTCGGCGTCCATGAAGGCGCGGTAGGACTTGCGCAGCGACTCGGGAATTCGCACCGATCCGGTGGCCGGGTCGAACACCGGCGGGTTCCGGTCCGCATCGGCGAAGGACTCAGCCAGCGGGCCGGTCGCCTGCCGCTCGAGCTCGACGAGGACGCCGCGGGCGGTCTCCTCGTCGAGTTCTGGGTAGGGCGGCTGGCCGAGCACATCCTGGCGCCGCAGCACCTCGAACAGGTTGAACTCGATGTCCCGCAGGTTGCTCTTGTAGTGGCTCATCGCTGCTCCGCCGTCTCGCCGTCACCCGTCCTGCGGCCTATGCTACCCGCTGGTAACAAGTCTGGCGAGCGCGGAACCGGGCGGGGGCCTTGGCACGGCCGCGGCGGAAACAAATGGACTCGCGCGCCACTATTGGCTGCTTGTCCTATTTTTTGGGAGTTTTCACATATCGTTGATCACTGGCGACTACGCTTCGCTTGTGTGACAGACGTTCGCGACTCCTCCACGGGCATGCCCGCGCGACGGCATGGCGCGGACGTACCGTCGGAAATGACGTCACTGCAGGGGGCAGGACGGGGAGCGATGCCGCCGCCGCAAGGTCAATTCTCCATCGAATCAGGCTCGCAGGGAGCCGATTTCCCTGGTTACGAGCAGCCGGGCAGCGACGCGCTGGCCCGCAGGCAGCCGGGACCTCCTGCTCATCCGCGCCAGGCCCGCCAGCCGCAGGCCCGGCTGGTCGCGCCGGGCGGCCGCCACCGGCGTGCGATGCCCGCCAGCCTGCCCGAGGGTGCGCCGGCCCTGGTGCTCGCGGTGCCCAACGTCGGCGAAGACGGCCTGGCCGGCGCCACCGCCGACATCGCCACCGTGCTCCGGGTGGACAACCCGGCCCTGGACGTGCGCACGGCGCGGATCGACCACGGCGGCCGCGGCGACCCGGCCGGGATCCGGGCGGTGCTGGCCGACGCGGCGGCCCGGCGCCCCGCGGGCGCGCCCTCGGCCGTAGTGATCCCGCAGGTGGTGACGCCGCACCCGGCCAGCTTCCGGGCGCTGCGGGAGGCCATCGCGGCCAGCGGCGTCAACGCGCACATCGGCGAGGTGTACAACACCAACGCGCTGCTGGCCGAGGCGCTGCACCACCGGCTCGCGGACGCCGGGCTGGCCCGCGCCGACCGGGTGCGCATGTTCAGCATCACGACCTCGGCCGACGGCATCATCCTGGCGACCGTGGGCGGGGAGGAAGCGGTCGGCACCGCCAGCGTCACCGCCTTCCTGCTCGCAGCCCGGCTCGCGCTCCCGGTCGTGGCCGCGTCGCTGGACGCCAAGCCCACCATCGAGGCAGCGGCGGCCCAGCTCGAGGGCATGGGCGTGACCCGGATCGCCCTCGCCCCGTGCGTGATCGGCCCGGAAGCCGACTCGGCGGCGATCGAGGAAGCCGCGGCGGCCATCGGCGCCAAGTGCTGCGCCCCGCTCGGCTCGCACGGCAACGTGGTCAAGCTCATCTCGCTCGCCTACGGCCGGGTGCTCAGCCAGCTCGAGACACCCTAGGCAGCTCGAGACACCCTAGGCAGCTCGAGACACCCTAGGCAGCACCCCCCGAATCCCGGTCCCTCACGCTCCTGCACATCCCCGACTACTAAATGTAGTTACCGTATCCCGTGATGTGGTGTTAGTCTCGTCGCTATCGCCGCCCGGGCGAAGCCGGAATGTGATCCCGCGCACATCTGTTCGTGCGGGATGATTCACACTTATAGGGCACGGCCAGGACTATCGCTGGCCAGCCCCGCTGGCGTAGCGGCCAGCGGCACATAGCCGGCAAGGAGGATCGGTGGAGGACGCCGAAGTTGTGCTCAGGCGGGCACCGCTTTTCGAAGGGCTCGACGAGGACAGCGCACGGGCGCTCCGGCGGCAGATGTCAGACGTCAAGCTGTCCCGAGGCGAGCACCTCTTCCTCGAAGGAGAGGGCGGCGACCGGCTGTACGTCGTGCTGGACGGCAAGATCAAGCTCACCCGCGCGGCCGCCGACGGCCGGGAGAACCTGATCAGCGTGCTGGGACCGGGCGAGATGTTCGGTGAGCTGTCGCTGTTCGACCCGCGGCCCAGGACCTCCTCGGCCAGCGCGGTCACCGACGCGACCGTCGCGGCGCTCGCCCACGACGCGCTCCGGCCGTGGCTGCTCGAGCGCCCGGACGTCTCCCTGCACATGCTGCGGGCGCTGGCCAGGCGGCTGCGCCGGGCCAACGACGTGACGGCGGACCTGGTCTTCACCGACGTCCCCGGGCGGGTGGCGAAGAACCTGCTCGACCTGGCGGACCGGTTCGGCGAGCAGGAGCGCGACGGGCTGCACGTCCATCACGATCTGACCCAGGAGGAGCTGGCCCAGCTGGTCGGGGCATCGCGGGAGACGGTCAACAAGGCCCTGGCGGACTTCGCCGCGCGCGGCTGGCTGCAGATCTCGGCCCGTTCGGTCCTCATCCTGGACACCGAACGCCTGCGCAAGCGCGCCCGCTAGCGGTTCTTTCATGATCGTGGCCAGTTTCGGGCGCTATTTGCCCCGAACTGGCCACGATCATGTTTCCTGCCTCGCCAGGTAGTCGAGCTGGGCGCGGACTGACCACTCGGCGGCCGGCCAGACCGACGGGTCGACGTCGGTGTAGGTCATGGCCACGATCTCGGCGGGTGTCGTCGCGCCCGCGGCCAGGGCGGCCCGGACCTGGTCCAGCCGCTCCTCGCGGTGGGCAAGGTAATAGTCGAGCGTCCCCAGGGGGTCGGTGAGCATCGGGCCGTGCCCCGGCAGCAGCATTCCGACCTCGCGGGCTCCGGCCAGGTCGCGCAGCTGGCCCAGGGTCCGCAGGTAGTCACGGAGGTTCCCGTCGGCGGCGATGACCG
The DNA here is from genome assembly GCA_963722275.1 of uncultured Actinomycetes bacterium. GTDB lineage: Bacteria > Actinomycetota > Actinomycetes > Streptosporangiales > Streptosporangiaceae > Palsa-504. The sequence continues at coordinate 47,761 of CAVRMX010000039.1, forward strand.
TGGTGCCGCGGCCGAGCACCGTGTCCCCGGTGAACAGGGCGCCGTCCGCGGGCAGCAGCAGGCACACCGAGTCACCGGAGTGGCCGGGGGACGCCACCACCCGCAGCTCGCAGCCGGCCGCCGTGACCACGTCGCCGTCGGCGAGCCCCTCGGCGCCGAGCCGCTGCGCCGGATCGGCCGCCCGCACCGGCGCCCCGGCCAGCCCGGCGAGCCGCCCCGCCCCGGCGGAATGATCCGGGTGCCCGTGCGTCAGCAGGATCGTCGCCACCCGCCGGTCACCCGCGATCGCCTCGGCGTGCACCCGGCGCAGGTGCCTCTCGTCGTCGGGCCCGGGGTCCACCACCACGACCGACGTCGAGCCTGGCTCGGCGATCAGCCAGGTGTTGGTGCCGTCCAGCGTCATCGGCGACGGGTTGGGCGCCAGCAGGCAGGTCGCCCGGGGCGTGCGGAACCCGTCGATGCCCGTCGCTGGCCCGGTCACGGACGCTCTTCGCCCGGCTGCGGCATGGCCAGCCGCATCTGCCCGTCCTCGACGATCACCTTGGGCAGCCGGGGCGTGATGACCAGGCGGCGGGCCAGGATGCCGGGCACGTCGTGATGCCCGGCCAGCTCGCCCAGGGTCACCGCGGTCGGCGGCAGCAGCGTGATCTGGCCGGCCTGGGCGGCCGCCAGCGCCGCGGCGGGCCGCAGCCAGGTCCCAGACTCCGACTCGCCGGGATCCGCGTGGCCCTCGGGAGCCGCCGTGGCCGTCTGCCCGGGCGGCAGGGCGGCGGCGAAGAACCAGGTGTCGAAGCGCCGCGGCGAGGCCTCCGGCGTGATCCAGCGCGCCCAGGGGGTGAGCAGGTCGGCGCGGAGCACCAGGCCCCGGCGGCCGAGCAGCTCGCCGAATGACGTCGACCCGGCTAGCAGGGCGTGCCGGTCGGCGGCCAGCGCCGCGCTGTCGCTTACCAGTCCAGCGCCGGCCGGGCCGTCCGGTGCGGGGCCGGCCAGCAGCACACCGGACTCCTCGAACGTCTCCCTGACCGCGGCGCACACCAGGGCCCGGGCGCGGTCCGGCGGCACGCCGAGCAGGGCGGCGAAATCGGCCGGGGCGGGCCCGGTCCATGCGATGCCGGCGTCCGCGTCCCGCGTGTCCACCGAACCGCCCGGATACACGCAGGCTCCCGGCGCGAACTCGAGTTCTGCGGTGCGCCGCAGCAGGAACGCCTCGACGCCGCCGGCCGCCTGGCGGAGCAGGATCACCGTGGCGGCGTCACGGGGGACGGCCGGTGACAGCCGGCCTTCCGAGATCGCGCGGGCCCGTTCGGCGAGCCTGGGCGGCACCACCGGGCCCGCTCTCGCCATCGGGGGCTCGCTCATCGGCAGACCAGCTCAGTCGCGGACTTCGGCGATCAGCTCGACTTCCACCGGCGTGTTCAGCGGCAGCTCGGCCACGCCGACCGCGCTCCGGGCGTGCTTGCCGTCCTCGCCGAACACCTCGATGAACAGCTCGCTCGCCCCGTTGATCACCTGCGGCTGGCCGCTGAAGCCCGGCGCGCTGGCCACGAAGCCGGTCACCTTGACGATCCGGCGGATCCGATCGAGGCCGCCGGCGGCGTCAGCGGCCGCGGCGAGCGCGTTCAGCGCGCAGGTGCGGGCCATCCCGGCCGCGTCCTCGGCGCTGACCTCGGCCCCCACCTTGCCGGTGGCGGGCAGTTTCCCGTCCGTCACCGGCAGCTGACCCGAGACGTACACGTACGGGCCGGTGCGCACGGCCGGCACGTAGGCGGCCACCGGGGCCGTCACCGGCGGCAGCGACAGCCCGAGGGCGGCCAGCCGGTCGGCCGCCCCGGTCACGGCTTCTCCTTCTTCATGTAAGCGACGAGCTGCTCGGAGTTGGGGCCGGGGATGACCGCCACCAGCTCCCACCCGTCGTCGCCCCAGTTGTCCAGGATCTGCTTGGTCGCATGCACCAGCAGCGGCACCGTCGCGTACTCCCATTTTGGCATGGACCGACCTTACGCCTTGTCCTTCGCGGCCAGATCGGGGGCCGTGACCTCGCGCACCTCGGCGGGCATGGCCGGGCTTTCCACCTCGGGCACGGGCGGGATGGCCTGCTCCTCGAGCTCGGGCACTTTGACGTTCGAGATGGCCGCCTCGGCCGCCGCCACCTCGGCGTCGCCGTAGTCCTCGATCTCCCTGGGCGCCTCGTGCTCGGGATGGGCCGGGCCGGGCGCCATCTTCTCGAAGAACCTGAGCAGCTCGACCGGGACCGGCATGACCAGCGTGCTGTTCTTCTCGCCGGCCACCTCCACGACGGTCTGCAGCAGCCGCAGCTGCAGCGCGGCCGGGTCGCGGGCCATCACGTTGGCCGCGGCGGCGAGCCGCTTGGACGCCTGGTACTCGCCGTCGGCGGTGATGATCCTGGCGCGGCGTTCCCGCTCCGCCTCGGCCTGCCGCGACATGGACCGCTTCATCTGCTCCGGCAGCGACACGTCCTTGAGCTCCACCCGCTCGACCCGGATGCCCCACGGGCCCTCGGTCGGCTCGTCGATGATCCGGCGCAGCTCCCGGTTGACGGTCTCCCGCTCGGCCAGCAGCTGGTCCATCTCGGACTGGCCGATGATCGAGCGCAGTGAGGTCTGCGCCTGCTGGGAGATGGCGAACATGTAGTTCTGCACGTTCACGGTGGCCTTGATCGGGTCCACTACCCGGAAGTACACCACCGCGTCCACCCGGACGGTTACGTTGTCCCTGGTGATGCCCTCCTGGGCGGGCACGGCCATGGCGACGATCTGCATGTTGACCTTGGCCATCCGGTCGCCGACCGGCCGGATGGCGTGCAGGCCGGGTCCGCGTATCTCGGGCAGGACCTGCCCGAACCGGTAGATGATGCCCTTCTCGTACTGCTGGACCACCTTGAGCGAGCGCGCGGCCGTGATTATCCCGAGTATGACCAGGATCACGATGACGGCGAATACTGCACCCACCGGGATCACCTCTCTTCCTAGACCCCAGCGTAGTGACAAAGGGATCACATGCTAGTCACGCCCGCCGAACCATAAGGTATCCGGGCGGAGATAGCCTCCGTGGGAGGGCACACATGGAGGCTGCAAGGGCATGACCGCGAGGGATACCGACTGGGACGGCGTGCGGCTGCACGTGGTCACCGGCAAGGGCGGCACCGGCAAGACCACAGTGGCGGCGGCCCTGGCGCTGGCCCTGGCCACGGCGGGCCGCAAGGTCCTGCTGATCGAGGTGGAGGGCCGGCAGGGAATCGCCAGGCTCTTCGACTGCCCTCCGCTTCCTTACGAGGAACGCAAGGTGGCGATCGGCCTGGGCGCCCAGGGCGCCGGGCAGGGCGGGGACGTGTACGCGCTCGCCGTCGACCCGGAGGGCGCGCTGCTCGACTACCTGGAGATGTTCTATAACCTGCGTCGCACCGGGAAGGCGCTGACCAGGCTCGGCGTGGTTGATTTCGCCACCACCATCGCCCCGGGCCTGTCCGACGTGCTGGTCACCGGCAAGGCGACCGAGGCGGCCCGGCGGCGGGTGGACCGGCGCGGCGACAGTCACGTGTACCACGCGGTGGTGATGGACGCGCCGCCGACCGGCCGGATCAGCCGTTTCCTCGACGTCAGCACGGAGGTTGCCGGGCTGGCCAAGGTGGGCCCGATAAAGACGCACTCGGACACGGTGGCGCGGGTGATCCGGTCACCGCAGACGGCGGTGCACTTCGTCACGACGCTCGAGGAGATGCCGGTGCAGGAGACCCTGGACGGCATCGCCGAGCTGCACGAGCTCACCGGCGACGGCATCCGGCCCGGCGGCATCTTCATCAACATGGCCCGGCCGACCATGCTCAACGACGCCGACCTGGCCGCGGCGGCCAGCGGCTCGCTGGACCTCGCCGATCTCGCCGTCAGCCTGAAGGCGGCCGGGATCAGCGACAACCACGGGCTGGCCGCCGACCTGATGACCGAGCTCAAGGAGCACGCGCAACAGGTGGCGCTGCAGAACAGGGAGCGGGACGAGCTGCTCACCTCCGGGCGCCCGCACTACGAGCTGCCGATGATCCCGGAAGGGATCGACCTGGCCAGCCTGTACCAGCTGGCCATCGCGCTGAGGGAGCAAGGAGCAGCGTGAGCGCCGTGAGGCTGGACATGGACCGGATCATCGATGACCGGCGGACGAGGATCATTGTCTGCTGCGGTTCCGGCGGCGTCGGCAAGACCACGGCCGCGGCCGCCATCGGCCTGCGCGCCGCCGAACGCGGCAGGCAGGCGTGCGTGCTTACCGTGGACCCGGCCCGTCGGCTGGCCCAGTCCATGGGCCTGACCTCGCTGGACAACACCCCGCGCCAGGTGGACGGGGCGGAGACCGCCGGCGGCGGCAGCCTGCACGCGATGATGCTCGACATGAAGCGGACGTTCGACGAGATCGTGGAGGCGCACGCCGACCCGGACCGTGCCGCGCAGATCCTGGCCAACCCGTTCTACCAGTCGCTGTCCTCGAGCTTCGCGGGGACGCAGGAGTACATGGCCATGGAGAAGCTCGGCCAGCTCAGGCACGCGGACGAGTGGGACCTCATCGTGGTCGACACCCCGCCGAGCCGGTCCGCGCTCGACTTCCTCGACGCGCCGCAGCGGCTCAGCCGGTTCCTCGACGGCCGGCTGATCCGGCTGCTGACCGTCCCGGCCAAGGCCGGCATGTCCTACATGAAGGTGCTGAACGCCGGGTTCGCCATGATGACGAGCGTGCTGACCAAGATCCTCGGCGCCCAGGTACTCAAGGACGCGCAGACGTTCGTCACCGCGTTTGACACCATGTTCGGCGGTTTCCGCGAGCGGGCCGAGGGGACATACCGGCTGCTGCAGGCCCCTGGCACCGCGTTCCTCGTGGTCGCCGCGCCCGAACCGGACGCGCTGCGCGAGGCGTCCTACTTCGTCGAGCGCCTTGACGCCGAGCGCATGCCGCTCGCCGGGCTCATCCTCAACCGCGTGCACACCTCACCCGCCGGGCGGCTGAGCGCCGCACGGAGCCTGGCGGCCGCCGAGACCCTGGAAATGCAGGACAACCCGAACGGACCAGGGTCCGACGCCCCCCGCTACTCGATCGCCGTGGCGGCGTTGCGCATGCACGCGGAGCGGATGCAGCTCGGCAAACGGGAACGACGGCTGGCCGAGCACTTCACCGCGGCCCACCCGGCCATCCCCGTCGCGGAGGTGATCGCCCAGCCCGAGGACGTGCACGACCTCGACGGGCTGCGGGTGATCGGGACGATACTGTCCCGGCAGGGTTCGTAGACCCTGCCGGGACAGTATGAGTAATCCTTGATCAGTGTGACCTAAGACCACTGTGACCTAAAGCCAGTGTGATCTTGAGACCGGTGTGATCTTGGCTGAGGTGCGGCCTGGCGACGCTGCCTGGGCCGCCGCTGAGCGGCTCTGCTCAGCTCGCTGCTAGCTGGCGACGAGTTCGTCGATGGACTGCCGCTCGTACTCGTCGCGGGCGCGCTCGAGCAGTTCGCGCCACGAGGTCACCTCGGGGCGCCGGCGGAGCAGCGCACGGCGCTCCCGCTCGGTCATCCCGCCCCAGACTCCGAACTCGATTCCGTTGTCGAGCGCATCCGCAAGGCACTCCGTGCGAACCGGGCACCCCCGGCAGATCAGCTTGGCGCGATTCTGCGCTGCTCCCTGGACGAACAGTTCGTCAGGGTCGGTTCCCTTGCATGCGGCGCGTGTGGTCCAGTCAGTGATCCACATGTGCCCACTCCTCTTGATCGTCGACGCGTTCGCATCGACGGTCGTCTCGATGGGGTTGCGATCCCGGGGCCAGTGCGTGCGGCCGCCCTGCCACGGTTATCTGTTCGTGATCCAGCAACTTACGGAGTTCCGGGCGTGATGCCAAGACCCCGGCATGGCCATTTACCAAATAGTTCTCACGGGCTATGTCGTTGCCGAAAAATAGTCACTCTCTGGATGTGTTCATGTTCACATCGTTACATTAGTGACCTACGATGCTATCAGACGGTAACTTACGGTAATAATTCCGATTTATCTGTGATTCGGCGAGCCTCATGGGTCTAGGTAGAACTAGGCCGTAATGTCCGGTACGAGGGCACTGGTTACTGCCATTGCGGCGTACCCTAAGTCCCGTGCAGGTCGGAGAAACGATTTTTACCCGGACGAGCGTGCTCGGACGCCTGGTCGCCTTCGCGGCCATCGGCGGAGTGCTCGCTGCGGCGATGGTGATTCCCGTGGTGGCCGCGACTGGTGTCCTGATCAGGAACCAGGCCGACAAGTTCACCACCTTGTCGCTGAGCGCTCAGGGCCTCCCTCAGCGGTCGGAGATCCTGGACCGTAACGGCCACCTCCTCGCCTACGTGTACGGCGTCGACGTGCCCTATTACAAAAACGCCACCAACGCGAGCCAGCTCAAGTACTTCGGCTGGGACCGGCAGCCGGTCAGCTATGACCAGATCTCGACGAACATGGTGAATGCGCTCGTCGGCATCGAGGACTCCAGGTACTGGGAGCACGGCGCGATCGACCTGCGCGGCACCATCCGCGCCGCGGTGAACGACCTGCAGCACAAGGCGGTCCAGGGCGGCTCCACCATCGCGCAGCAGTACGTGAAGAACGTGCTGCTGCTCGAGGCCGAGGAGGCGAACAACACCCAGGCCGCGCAGGCCGCGGACGCGGGCACGCTGAACCGCAAGCTGAACGAGCTGCGGATGGCGGTGGCCGCCGAGCACCAGCAGTCCAAGCAGGACATCGTGGCCGGGTACCTGAACGACGCCTACTACGGCAATTTCGCCTACGGGATCGAGACCGCCGCCGAGACGTACTTCGGCACCAGCGCGGCGAAGCTGTCGGTGACCCAGGCCGCCACCCTGGCCGGCATCGTGGAGAACCCGTCCAAATACGATCCCGTCCGGCATCCCGGGGTGGCCGTCACCCGGCGCAACACCGTGCTGGCCCGGATGGCCACGACGAACAACGGGATCACCGCGGCGCAGTCCGCCACCGACCAGGCCAAGCCGCTCGGCCTGAACTACTCCATCCCCGATAGCGGCTGCCAGTCCAGTTCGATGGGCTCGGCCGGCTTCTTCTGCCAGTACGTGGAAGAGGTGTTCCTGCACGACCCGGCCTACGGCAAGACGCCGGCGGCCCGGGCCAAGCTGCTCGCCACCGGCGGCCTGAAGATCTACACCACCCTGAACCCGCCGGACCAGCAGGCCGCGAACAGCGCGGTGAACTACGTGGAGCCCGCCCACAGCGGCACCTACAACCCGGGACACAACGCGGACACCGAGGCCGTGGTGCAGCCGGGCACCGGCCAGATCATGGCCCTGGCCGAAGACCGGCCGTACGGCCCGGCCCGCGGCCAGACCGAGATCAACTACGCGGTGAACACCCCCTACGGCTTCAGCTCGGGAGTCCAGACCGGTTCCTCGTCCAAGCTGTTCACCCTGATCACCGCGCTGAAGCAGAACATCCCGTTCGGCTTCACCATGAGCGTGCCCGGGACCTCCACCGTCACCGGCTACACCAACTGCCAGGGCGGCCCGGCCGGCGTCTACCAGGGCATGGCCGGCGCGTACAACGTGACGAACGCGGAAGGCCCGCAGTCCGCGTCCACCCAGTCCCTGTACACCGGCACCACCCAGTCCGTCAACGTGTTCTACGCCGAGCTCGAGCAGAAGGTCGGCCTGTGCAACGTGGTCCGCACGGCCGCAGACATGGGCATGACCAGGGCCGACGGCACCTCGCTGCTCAAGGCCGACGGGGGCCAGGATTCCGCCGACAACATCCCGTCGTTCACGCTGGGCTCGGTCAACGTCGCGCCGCTGTCCATGGCGGCCGCCTACGCCACCGTCGCGGACCGCGGCATGTACTGCGCGCCCGTCGCGATCGCCAAGATCACCGACAGCGCCGGCAAGAGCATCTCGGTGCCGTCGGCCGGCTGCCACCGGGTGCTGTCCTCGGCGGTCGCCGACGCGGTGAACTACATCCTGCAGGGCGTCCTGGTCCCGCCCGGCACGGCGGGCGACCTCGGCGGCATAGCCGGCCGCGAGTCGGCAGGAAAGACCGGTACCTCCAACGTGGAAGGCGGCGGGGGCACCCCGTACGCCGCCTTCGCCGGCTACACGCCCGGCCTGGTGGGTTACGTCTCGGTGTTCAACCCGATCTCCCCGACCGGCGACACCATGACCGGCCTGACCGCCTGCTACCGGCTGGAGTACGGCGGCCAGTAGTGCCCGAGCGAGATGTTCGGGGCGAACGCGCCCGGGTCGACCTGGCACATGACGTTCGACCACGCCGCCCTCGGACGAGTCACCTACTTCGTTCCGGTCCCGCCGGACAGCCCGTTCAACAGCCTGGGCAACGGCCAGGTCGTCGTCCAGCCGAAGAAGCCGAAGAAGCCGGGCAACGGAGGCGGTAACGGAGGCGGCGGCAACGGAGGCGGTAACGGAGGCGGCGGTAACGGAGGCGGTAACGGCGGCGGTAACGGAGGCGGTAACGGAGGCGGTAACGGAGGCGGCGGCAACGGCGGAGGTAACGGCGGCCACGGCTGATGGAGTACCGGCTGCTCGGGCTCAGCGGCTGCGCGGTCTCCGCGCTGGCGCTCGGTACGCTGACGTTCGGCAACGAGACCAGCGAGACCGACTCCTTTGCCCAGCTCGACCGGTTCGTCGCGGCGGGCGGGACGCTGATCGACACCGCCGACGTCTACGCCGACGGCCGGTCCGAGCAGATCATCGGCCGCTGGCTGGCCAGCCGGGCGGAGGCGCGCGGACGGGCGGTGATCGCGACCAAGGCCCGCTTCCCCACCACCGGCGACCCGAACGGGCACGGCCTGTCCCGCCGTCACCTGGCGGCGGCCCTGGACACGTCGCTGCGGCGGCTCGGCGTCGAGGCCATTGACCTGTACCAGCTGCACGGCTGGGATCCGCTGACCCCGGTCGAGGAGACGCTCCGGTTCCTCGACGACGCCGCGCAGGCGGGCAAGATCCTCTACGCCGGCCTGTCGAACTTCCTCGGCTACCAGATCCAGAAGTACGTCGATCTGGCTGACGCGCACGGGCTGATCCGCCCGGTGACCGTGCAGCCGCAGTACAACCTGCTGGCCCGCGCGATCGAATGGGAAGTCGTCCCGGCCTGCACGGCGGAAGGGCTGGGCCTGCTGCCCTGGTCCCCCCTGGCCAGCGGCTGGCTGACCGGCAAGTACCGGCGTGACGAGCCGCCGGGCGAGGGCACCAGGCTGTCCGACCAGATGGACGAGGGCATGCGGATCTGGAACGAGCGCGGGCGCCTGGAGCGCGACTGGCAGGTCATCGACGCGGCCCGCAAGCTCGCCGAGGGCCGCGGGGCTTCGATGTCCCAGGTGGCGATCGCCTGGGTGCTGGCGCGCCCGGCGGTCCGTTCGGTAATCCTCGGGGCTCGTACCCTGGCTCAGCTCGATGACAACCTGGCCGCAGCCGACCTGGACCTCAGCGAGGACGAGACCCGGCTGCTCGACGCGGCCAGCGACCCGGGGGCCCCGGACTACCCCTACGGGGAGCGCGGCCAGAGCCAGCGTGACCGCCGCATCTCCGGCGGCCGCTTCTAGGCTGCGTCAGCCGGCGCCCAGGCGGCGGCGGACCTCCGCCGCGACCCTGGCCCCGTCGGCCCGGCCCGCCACCCGCGGGGTCAGGGTCTTCATCACCTGGCCCATGCCCTTCATCCCGGTCGCGCCGGTCTCGGCGATGGCCGCGCTGACCAGTTCGGCGAGTTCGTCGTCGCTCAGCTGTGCGGGGAGGTACTCCGCGAGGACGTCTCCCTCGGCCCGTTCGGCCGCTGCCTGCTCGGCCCGGCCGGCCGCGCCGAACGCCTCGGCTGCCTCCCGGCGTTTCCTGGCCTCGCGGGTGAGCACCTTCACGATCTCCTCGTCGCTGAGGTCACGGGCCGAAGTTCCCGCCACTTCCTCGTTGGTGATGGAGGTCAGTGCCATCCGCAAGGTGCGCAGCCGCACCTGATCGCGCGCCCGCATGGCGGCGTTCAGGTCCGCGCGCAGCCGGTCTTTGAGTTCAGCCACAGACCCATCCTAGGAACTGGGCCCCGGCGGCGAGCGGTCAGTCGCACACCTGCGCTCATGGCACCATGGGACGGTGAGATTGCGAACTCTTATCCCCGCCACCGCTGCCCTCGGCGCCGCCGCCGTCGGCTATGCCACGGTGATCGAGCGGAACTGGTTTACCCTGCGCCGGCACGAGGTTCCCGTCCTGCCGCCGGGCTCGGCGCCGCTGCGCGTGCTGCACATCTCGGACGCGCATCTCACTCCGGGCCGCAAGCGGCTCATATCCTGGATCCGGACGCTGGGCGACCTCGACCCCGACCTGGTCGTCAACACCGGTGACTGCATCGCGCACCCGGAAGCCGTCGGGTATTTCCTCGATTCCCTCGGGCCGCTGCTCGACCGGCCGGGCGTCTTCGTGTACGGCTCCAACGACCTGTACGGACCCCAGCCGCGGAACCCGATGCGGTACGTGCGGCGGACCGGCAGCACGCCGCCCGGCTCGAAATCCGTGCACTTGCCCTGGGAGAAGCTCCGCGACGGCATGCTGGAGGCCGGCTGGCTCGACCTGAACAACCGGCGCGGCCAGCTGACCATCGGCGGCCTCGGCATCGCGCTGGCCGGCGTGCATGACTCGCACATCAGCCGGGACCGCTATCAGGACGTCGCGGGCCGCGCCGACCCGGCGGCCGGGCTCCGGATAGGTGTCATGCACTCGCCCGAACCGCGGCTCCTCGACCAGTTCACCGCCGACGGCTACGACCTGCTGCTGGCCGGCCACACCCACGGCGGCCAGCTGTGCCTGCCGGTCTACGGGTCCCTGGTGACCAACTGCGGGCTGGACCGGGAACGGGCGCGCGGCCTGCACCGGCACCCCGTCGGCGGGCAGGCCTGGCTGCACGTCTCCGCCGGGCTGGGCACGTCGCCGTGGGCCCCGGTCAGGTTCGCCTGCCGCCCGGAGGCCAGCCTGCTCACCCTGGTACCACGCGATTCGGCCTAGCCGGGCTCCCGCTCGGCTGGCCCGCCTGGCTGGCCCGCCCGGCTAGCACTGTCCGCAGCCGTGCACGAGCGGGTCCGCGTTTCCGCTAGACTGTCGAAGTCTCGCGCGGCACCGATCAGGTTCCACGCGGGCGGGGTGTAGCGCAGCTTGGCAGCGCGCTTCGTTCGGGACGAAGAGGCCGCCGGTTCAAATCCGGCCACCCCGACCAGCTCAGAGGGCATATGGCCCGCATCAGCCCGCCTGTCGAGGGTTGGCGAGTAACTAAGCATAGGGAATCGGCTCGCCCGGGAAGATCCGGACCATGACATCAGCACCGTGCGCGATCACCGGCCGGATCTGCTTCCGGTAGACCGCCTCCGTCGTGATCGAGCTGACGAGCCCGTCCTGGTAATCGCGGATGATCTCTTTGAGCTTGCGCTTTGCCTCAGTCTTGGTCCGGACGCGTGCGCGCTTGAAGATCCGTCTCCCGCTCGGGTGTACCCGACCGTGTGACGGACGCGACCCAGCGTAGGCGGGCACTGTCCCACGAAAGTCCGCCATCACCGCGGCTTCTGCGAGCTAGCATCAGGCGGCGTTCGCTTCGCGCTCGAGAAGCGCGACGTATTCCGTGATGGCGGATGCGGGATCAGCCGTGCGCGGCGGCCCTGAGTCACGGAGCGCAGACGGCCAGGGCCAGGCCAGAGGCCAGGCCCGGAACGCGCACGGCGAACCTTCTCGTCCGAGAGCGCCGACGAGAACGGGCAATACCTAAACCCCTACCCGGGAGATCACCCCGCATAGGCCTCCGGATATCCTGAAAAGAAAACTAAAATTTACTAAACGAGCGGTTGAGGGGGCCCTGGTGAGCTTGCTGGAAGTATCCGTTGAGGCCGACGACCTTGGCCCGGTCGTCGTGCTGGCTGGCGACGCAGATGACTCATCCGTCACGCAACTGGACGAAGTACTCATCGCCCAGGTATCAACCCGGGCCACACACCTGACCATCGACGCCACCAACCTGCGCTCCATCGACCCGGCAACGGCGCAGACACTGATGCTGGCCACACTGATCGTCATGGTCCAGGGCGGCAGCACGGTACTAGTGAACCCGCAAGAGCCCGTACTCAAGATGCTGAATCACACACGCACAAACGAGATGTTCACGATCCAACGCCGCACACCGGCTGAGATCGCACCGGACACCAGCACGGCCGGCGGCCGAGCGAAAGAGACCCGTGTCAATGACTGATCACGAGCACGAGCCGGACTGGTCAGTCATGCTCCGGCGCCCTCCAGCCAGTCTCAGCATCGGTCACCCGGAAGACAACACCAGCGCGTTCGAAGTCATCTGACCGCGAGTGCGAACCTCCGCAGGATGCCGGGACCGTCCTCCAGGCTTCGCGTGCTTAGAAGATCACGGGTGAACCTGCGTAAAATTCCAGGTGAACCATGCGATGACCAGGGCAGCCAGATCCCCGCAGGGCACATCCACGTCATCCGAAGGAGTGCAGGCAGAACAGAGCTGTCCGGATCAGCCGGACGAACTGACGACAAGTTCGAGGGCGAGTTAATGGTCAAGGACGCCGCGGGAAGGATCATCGAGTGGGTGCGTCCGCATGTACCCGAATCTAGCGACGGAATTCTGACCTCGGCCGGGATCTGCGAGGGATTCGCCGGCGCGGGCGTCGGCTCGAGCGTGCTCATATTCGCCGGGTTCGCCGGGCTCGTGGCCGGGACACTCGCTATGGGCGCCGTCGAGTACTCCAAACTACGTGCCGAGCACGACCAGCAGGTGGCTCAGCTGGCCAAGGAACGAGTCCAGATCGAGACCGCGCCCGACGCGGAACTCGATGAGCTGACCCAGCTGTACGTGGCCCGTGGTCTTTCCCCTAGCCTCGCCAGACAGGTCGCAATCGAACTGACTGCTCACGATGCGCTGACGGCGCATGCCGAGGCGGAGCATGGCATCACGCTCGCCTCCCTGACTTCTCCGCTCCACGATGCGCTAGCGGTCGGCGTGGCGTTCGCGGCGGGCGCCATGCTTCCCTGGCTGGCCATGGTGCTGATACCCGGGCCGTCGAGAGCGCCTGTGACCTTCGTGATCGTGCTGCTGGCATTGGCGTTGACGGGTTGGATCTCGGCGCGGATGTCGGACGTCCACCCGGCGCGTCCGATAATACGCACGGCAGGGATCGGTGTTCTGTCGATGCTGATCACTTACATCGCTGGTCTCGTGCTCCATCCGTGATATCTACGGCTGGAGCTGCCTAATCAGACGTGAGACTTGGCTCGGCCTCTGGCTCGAAACCGGGTGAAGTGTAACGGCTGAGCATTCGTGTCAGCAGTTCGCTGCGGCGGCGGCTTCCGCGAGAGCAGGATCCTGGTGGCCGCGGTACACCGGAAACCGAGCTGGCGCGTCTGTAAGACGTATGCATGGGAAGGGCCACTCCGCTGGGTGGAGCCGGACCGAACCTGGGCGCCGCGGCCGTGACAGGAGGGGAGCACGCCTAACGCGCCGGTATAGCCGATTAACATCGTTTTCGGACCGCAAGTTAAACGGACATCACACCCGACTGGACGAGCCGCGCAGGTCGATAGTCTGAGGGAGGGGCTGGCTAATGAAGTTCGGTGTAATCGCGATGGCGGTACTCGGGTCATTAATGATCGTCAGCGCGCCGGCCCAGGCCGCTTACGCAGCGGGCACGAGCACGCCGGTCGGAAGCGATATTTCTTTCCCTCAATGCGGCGAAACGCTCCCGTCGCAGCAGGCGTTCGTCATCGTGGGTGTGAACGCCGGGCTTGCGAATACAACGAACCCCTGCCTGGCGACGGAGCTAACGTGGGCCCAAGATTCATCCGGTGGCACAAGGCAGCCAAAGGCCTCATTCTACGTCAACACCGCCGATCCCGGCAAAGCAGGGATTACGGACTGGCCGGTGAATAACGACAACCCTGTTACCGGAGTGCGTGTCAAGGACCCCTACGGCACATGTGCGGGCAAGGATAACGTGGCATGCGCCTGGCAGTACGGATGGAACCTCGCTGACCTGGATGCCCAAACCCGCGGCATCGCGAAACCCGGCCGCTACCGGTGGTGGCTCGACGTCGAAACAATCAGCAGCTGGGAGCGCAAGACTCAGAATAACCGCGCCGACCTTGAGGGCATGGTCGCCTACTTCCGTCGCATCGGCGGTGCCGTCGGCATCTACTCGACGAGGGGCCAGTGGATCGGGATCGTCGGAACCGTCCCGGCTACGAGCCCGCTCTACCGCCTCGCGGACTGGATACCAGGTGCCAAGAAGCTCTCACAGGCCAAGGCGAACTGCCGCTCGGCGCCTCTCACCGGCGGGGGAAGCGTTACCGTCACCCAGTGGACCGTCTCGTCGGCTAACAGCGACTTGTCCTGCGTGAAGCGAGTAACCAAATGAGTAAGGACGACTGCCGCCAGCAGTAGACGCCAGAGGAAGCCGGCAAGCCGGATCCTGACCAGGTCCGGCGGAGCCGCTTGGACTCGGGGCGTGGTTATGCGCGACGACGAACGCGAGGCCGCACGCAGCGTTGGCCGCGCTTCACGGCCGCGAGCCCCGATGGGACCAGGTACTCATTACGGTGCCACTGTGGATCCCAGCAGCTACTGCGGGTACTTCCTGGACTTCATCACTGTGGCCGCGCCCGGACTGACGGCACAGCAGCTATCGCCATGATGCCTGGACCCGGTGACCACGGCGAAAATTACCACATAAAGTAGCCAAAACGAAGGCGCCGCCCGCCTCGGGCCGCAACAAGAAGCCTATCCAATTATCTACGAGATACAGCAGCGCTATCTTCGGAGTGCCAGTCTAATAGAACTCGCTGTACAATTGTATAATCAGAGCGCAGCAACTAGGAGGTAGCGGGCGATGCAATCGCGCGGTGCTATATCGCTTCCCCAGCTTGGTGACCCCCGGCGTACTATAGGCCGGCGTGTGTTCGACTTCTCTAGCCAGGTAGCCATCATGGCAATCGTGAACCGCACAGAAGACTCATTCTATGATCATGGCGCGACATATGCTTTCGACGCTGCGCTCGCTAAAATCAAGGATGATCTCCAGGGCGGCGCAGACTGGATAGACCTCGGAGCCGTCCCGTTCTCGCCGGTTGCTTCTGACGTGAGCGAAGAAGAGGAGATCAGCCGGATCGTTCCCCTGATTAAATCCGTACGTGAACGAACAGACGCGGTTTTGTCGGTAGATACCTTCCGTTCCGAAGTGGCGAGGCAAGCGCTGGCCGCTGGCGCGGATGTCATAAATGACACATCGGGGCTGAGTGATCCTCGCATGGCCCGCGTGATAGCTGAGGCAGGGGCAAGTGTCGTTATTACTCACAGCAAGGCGCGCCCCAAATCAGAATTGAGGCGCCCATCCTATGACGACGTAGTATCAGAAGTTCGCAGCTTCCTGGTTCAGCGTTCAGACTACGCGCAAGAGCAAGGGATAGAAGCAGGTAAAATCATAATCGACCCAGGACATGACCTCAATAAGAATACTCATCATTCGCTGGAACTCACCCGCCGCCTAAATGAGCTAAACGATCTCGGCTATCCTCTCCTGGCCTCCGTGTCGAACAAGGACTTCATAGCCGAAACGCTCGATCTTCCACAAGGCCAGCTCTTGCCGGGCACCATAGCCGCGCTCGTTATATGCGTTCTGCAGGGAGCGCGGATTATCCGGGTCCACGATCCGCGAACCGCAAGCGCGGCTGTAAATTTGATAGCTGGCACGATGGGGTGGAGAGTACCTCCATCTCCTCGGCACAATCTGGATTGATCGGTAAAGTCAAGTCGCTCCCGCGTATTTATCGGGGGACTAT
This sequence comes from uncultured Actinomycetes bacterium, assembly GCA_963722275.1. GTDB lineage: Bacteria > Actinomycetota > Actinomycetes > Streptosporangiales > Streptosporangiaceae > Palsa-504. Next base: position 63,626 of record CAVRMX010000039.1, read on the forward strand.
CAGGGAAGAACTCGGAAGCCCGAGATCCCCCAGCCCAGGGACGGATGCGGCTTCCTGCTCCGGCGTCATCCTCGCCGCCGCTCCGTACTCCCGGTGGACAGCGCCAGCGGCGGCGACTTCGCCGTAATGCAGTAAAGGCTGCGATCCTGTGAGCCGCCCCGGCGTGAGCTTGCGTCACCTGTGCCGGCACCGCATGCTGTTGACTGGGACAGGCAGCGGCAATTACCTCAGAGTGGATCTATGGCCAGCAACCGCGAGGAAAGAAACCGGTTCCTCGGCTTCCCGGTGGGCCCGGACCCGCGCCACGGAGAACGTGAAGAGCAGCACGTGATGGGGATCCCGGCCGACGTAGACGTATTCGACGACGTCAACCTCGACGGGCTGCGTTGGCTGGCCCACTCCGTCCGGGAGTAATGGCGATGGTCCCGCCGCCGTCGGCTGGGTCCATATGCCCCTGACGACGACGAGCAGTAGCTCGTTGACGCCGCGCACCACCCGATCGGCGACGTTGACGATCTCTGTACGATCCGGCTGTGAGCGAAACGTGGGACCCTTCGGCGTTCGGCATCTTGCGCCTGCCCTCGGGCCGGCTCGTGCGAGGCCGGGGTCTTAGCCGCCTGCTGCCGGATGGGCCCAGCCCGGCTTTCGGTGTCTACCTGCTCGGCCGGCGGCCGCCCGCCGTCCCCTGGGAATCGCGCTGGCTCCGATGGCCGGATTTCCGCCTGCCCGCCGATGAGACCGCCGTGCTGCCCACGCTCACCGAAGCCTGGGAGCGCGCCGCGGCCGAACGGGTGGAGATCGCCTGCGCGGGTGGCCACGGACGCACCGGCACCGCGCTGGCCTGCCTGGCCATCCTCGACGGCGTCCCCGGCGCCGAGGCCGTCGCGTTCGTGCGCGAGCACTACGACTCGCATGCGGTCGAGACGCCCGGTCAGCGCCGCTACGTCGCCCGGTGGCCCGGGCCGCGGTGAGCCCGCCGGGGGCCCGGCAAAGGTCCGGGACAGCTACCAGCCGGCCCGCTGACTCTGCGAGCTGCCGTCGGCCCCGGCCGGGCGGCGATGGGCTATTCGCCGTAAAATGGCCGCTGGGTGCCGTAACCATCGGTGAAGGCCATACACGCTGCCGCGTCATGGTCACGCGGTATACCAGTCACCTCGTCGTTGAGGCGCTGTCCGGATACAAGAACGGCAAGGTGCGCCAGCAGGGCAAGCTCAAAAGGATCTACTGACCCGCTCCGCTGCCAATGGATGTGACAACGTATTGACTCTTTTTAGTACGTTGTCACATCCATGGAATGGCAGGCAACGGAATGGCAGACGTCAGCGCACCGAGCCATCCCGGCGGATAAGCGCGGGGCTATCCGGCGGTGATCTGCTTGCGGCTGCTGCTGGCGCCCCCGACCAGGCCGGTGCGCAGGCTGGGGGCGGGAATGGCCACCGGGGCGGTGCGCGGCGGCGTCGGCGCGGCGCTGGTGAGACGCAGGGCCAGCGCCGGGCACATGTGCACCGCCTGCTGCGCGTCCTTTTCCAGCCAGGTGGGCACCGGGATGTTGAGGAGGACCGGATAGCCCTGTGCGTCCGCGTGGATCAGCTCCGGCACCAAGTGCGCGCAGAGCCCGTGCCCGTGGCAACGCGTCCAGTCCACCGCCAGCCGCTGCTGCTCTTCCTGCTCCGGACCGGTGGGCAGCGGCAGCACGCCGCGGACCGGGCGGCCGCAGGAGGAGTGGAAGACGTGCGCCGCGAGGTCCTCGGTGAACACGTCGAGTGCCGAGAGCACGAACCTGGTCACGCCGTCGGGGTGTGAGCAGGCGCCGCGCCCGGCGACCGCCGCGGCGGACCTCCTGGCTACGTCGAGCGCCTCGATGCCGCCCGATCCGTCTATCAACGCCGCCAGGGCCCGTGCGATGGAGGGCAGGCCCAGCTTGCACGGTCCGCACTGGCCCGCCGACTCGCCGGCCAGGTAACTCGCGATCCGGGACACCTCGCCCAGCGGGCAGGTCCCGTCACCGAGCGGGAGCACGATCCCCGAGCCGAGCGTGCCGCCGACGGCGGCCAGGCCCTCGCGGGAGACCGGCACCACGTATGCCGTACCGGCCGGCAACCACATGCCGTGGTAGCCGCCGACCAGGACGCCATCGCCCGCCGCGGCCTGGCAGATGTCGAGGACCGCGGCCAGCGGAACACCGGTGGGTACCTCGACCACGGCCGGGTGCGCGGCGGAACCGCCCACGCTGAGCAGGACTGTCCCGGGCTCTTCCGGCGTCCCGACGGCGGCGAAGCGCTCCGGCCCGAGCAGGGCGAGCACCGCGAGCTGGGCGAACGTCGCCGCGTTCGACAGCAGCGTGGGCAGGTCCGCGACGCCGAAATCGCTGGCCAGGACCTTACGCCCCGGAGGTACGGGTCGTTTGCCGTTGATGCCGCGGACCAGTGCACCGGATTCGCCGGAGATGAAGCGTTCGGGGAGCTGGACCACGCGGGCTAGCTTGCGCAGGCCCGGTTCGGCCGCGATGGCCGCCTCCATGGACCTGTTCGCCAGCTCGTTGCCCGCCACCCCGATCACGATCTCCTCGGCGCCGATGGCCTCGGCCACCAGCGCGGCGCCGCTGAGGATGAGATACGGCGAGCGGATCATGAGCATCTTGTCCTTGACGCTGCCCGGCTCGCCCTCGGTGGCGTTGACGACCACGACCGGCGCGCAGTCGTTCGCCTCCGCGTTCTTTACCACCGCGCTGAGCTTGCGCGAGAAGGGGAACGCCGCACCGCCCTGACCGCGCAGGTCGACCTGTGTGGTCATCGAGATCAGTTCCTCGGCGGAGAGCCGCGGCAGCGGGCCGAAGATGTCACGGTGCGCTTCGAGGTCAAGCCGGGGCATCCGGTCGAGGCCGGCCGTCAGCCTGGCGGCTCCGATCCTCATGATCGTGGGCGCGTCAATGCCCTTGGTCGGGCTCATTCCCACTGGTCACCTCCGGTCGGCCTCGGTACGTCGCGATACCGCGGGTCAGTGGGCTTGGCCCGGTATGACGGCCGGGTGGCCGCCCTGGGCATCGGGCCGGTACGCGGCCCGGTAGCCGGGTCGCCGGGCGGCATCGGCTGACCGTGGCTAGGCATGGGACCTGTTCCTGGCCGTGGCGGCGAGCCGTTGTCCGGGCGGGACATCGGGCCGGTGCCCAGGCGCGGCAGCGGGCCGGTGTCGGCCCGCCGACCGCCGGCCGGCGGCTGCGGCCCGGTTCCTGCCCGCGGCAGCGGGCCAGTGTCGGGACGGGGCATCGCGCCGGTATCGAACCGCGGCACCGGACCCGTACCCGCACGCGGCATCGGACCGGAACCGGCACGCGGCATCGGACCCGTACCCGCACGCGGCAGCGGGCCCGTGCCATGGCGCGGCGGCTGACCCGGGCCGACCCGCGGCATCGGACCGCTATCCAGGCGCGGCATCGGGCCGGTATCGAACCGGGGCACCGGACCCGTACCCGCACGCGGCATCGGGCCGGAATCGGCACGCGGCATCGGACCCGTACCCGCACGCGGCATCGGACCCGTACCCGCACGCGGCATCGGACCCGTACCCGCACGCGGCAGCGGACCCGTACCCGCACGCGGCAGCGGGCCCGTGCCATGGAGCGGCGGCTGGCCCGGGCCGACCCGCGGCATCGGGCCGGTGTCCGGGCGGGGCACCGGGCCGGTGCCTGGACCGGTCCCGAGCTGGGGCATCGGGCCTGAGCCCCGGTCGCCCGGGCGGGGCGGCGCGGGTATGGCCGCCCGGGGACGCGCGGGCTCCGGGCGGCCCGGGCGTGCCCCAGTCCGCGCGTCGGATCCGGCGCGGTCCTGGTAGTTCTCGGGATACGGCGGCGCGGGGTACAGCTGCGCGGGCGGCAGCTGACGGCCCTGCGGTCCGTAGGGGTAGGAGGACAGCTCGTCCTGGGGAATGTCGCCGTGTCCCCGTGGCGCGCCCTCGAACCGGGGGGGCCCGTCATACCCGGGCTCGTAGCGCGGCTGCCGGGCGGGCCCGGCCAGCGCCGGGGGCGACTGGTCCGCGGTCACGTAGGGACGGGCCCGCATCCCGTTCGGGCCATCGTCGCCGTACGGCGGCGCGCCCAGCGGGGTGAAGCCGAGGTCGCGGTAGCCGCCCGCGGGCGGCCCGGCGTAGGCCGGGGCGGGATCCAGGGCGGGAAACGGCCCGGAGGCGGGGGAACCAGGAAACGGCCCGGAGGCGGCGGACCAGCCCGGCGCCGGGAGCGCGGGCCACGAGTCGCTACCCCGCCCGCCTAGACCGGGCCCGCCCAGGCCAGCCGGCAGCACCTGGACGGTTCCGCCGAGTTGAGCCTGCGCCATGCTCATGGCCGCGGCGCGGAGCGGCGACGAGCCTGCCGGCCTGGCGCGGTCGACGCTGGGGGACGATCCGAGGCTCTCCTTCGGCCGCAGCGAGATGGCCAGGAACCTGACCGCGAGGCCCAGGGCGGTTACCGCGATCGCGAACCCGTAGCTCCAGTCCACGTACGGCTTGGCCGCGCGCCCGCCGAGCAGCCCGTGCAGGACCCCGAACACGAACGCCACGTAGGAGCCGTAGTGGATGGCCCGCCAGCGCCAGGCCTGGCCGTGCCCGGTGAACCGCTTGCGCAGGATGCTCGTTACTACGAGCAGGACGATGAGATCGGACGCGATCGTGCCGAGCCCGATGTAGAAGGTCCGGTACGGCGACAGAAAGGGGACGACCGCATCAATGGCGTGCGACCGCTGGGCCAGTATCTCGGTCACGATGTGGATGACGAGGAATGCCAGCGTGCCAAATGAAAAGGCACGGTGCACGGCCTGGGCCATCACCCGGTGCCCGGGCCTCATGACGATGCGGTCGGTGGCCACGAGGCCGAGCAGCACCGACCCGGTGAGGCCGACGAGCGCGAGCACCCCCGCGTAGTAGAGCATGAAATGCTGTGTAGCTGCATCGATGTCACGGCCGGCCTTGGTGGTGGCCAGCATTGCTACGAGTACGACGATGGCGGCGATCAGGGTTGTCATGATCTTCCGCATGTGGTCGCCAGCCGCTCCCTGTGCCCTCGAATGCACACCCTGACGACCGCGTGGACGGCCGACGGTCGTTGGCACGCGTAACCTCCTCAGGATCGTGATAGCCGAGAGAAGACCAATTGCGACGCCCAGAACGCTGGCTGTTATCCCTAGTCCGGTAGCTCGTGGCCTAGCGACTATATCAGCGCCAATAACGCTTAGGCGGCGGAATGGTGTATGAACGATTTCGGATGGGTGAGACGACCGCGAAGCTGACCTGGACGGACCGGACTACGGGTCCGCAACGCCGGGGACCGGTAGCCGCCACGGGACTCGGGCCCAGCGGGCTCGTTGATCCGCGTCGCCGCCGGGCAAGTCATCCAGGGCCGGAGCATCCTTGGGCCAGCAGGACTGTTGCGATATCCCAGCACGTCCTCCTTCGCGCTACCCGGCTCCACACCTGTTATACCGCCCGCAACCGCGGCAGATCTGCCAAACCGGCAAGGTCCCTGCTTACAGAACTCTTCCGGCTGTACACCCGCGCCGCCACTTAGGCGTCTATTTCCAGCCGCCACGATAGCCGCGGAAAATTAGACATTCGCCGCCATATGGGCAGTAACGACGCGGGAAAGCGTGCGTCAATACCACTCAGGGAGAGCCGGCACCAGTTGCGGGCGCGGTGTTAAGAGAAGTGACAGAAGGTACAGGTGTGCCGCCGCCGGGCGGTCGCGTAACCCCTGCTCGTGCACCGCCGCCGGGAGGTACTCGACCGTCACCGGCAGATGGTCGGAGGCCGCCCGGGCGGGGGCGGTGTCGTGCACGTAGTGCGCGCGCATTGCCGGGACGAGCGGCGCCGTCACGCGGACGGCGTCGATGCGCCGCCGGACCCCGTGCGCGCCGTAGACGTCGTCCGGGTGATGGCCCGCCGTGGGCTGCCAGCCGGCGCCGGTGACCGCGGCGGCGTCGTGCAGGCCGCCGGCCCAGAGCACGTCCCCCGGCTGCCGGTCGGCCCAGTGCCTGCGGCGTCCCCGCTCGTCGTAGTCCCACTGGCACTGGTACACGAGATCGGCGAACCAGGCGACGCCCGCGTAGGGGTCGGCGGGCTCGTACAGGCGCCACGTCTGGCCGGCCAGGATCCTGTCCGCGCACTCGGTGTTCCAGTCGGCGCCGACCAGCACGGGCGGCTCCCCGGCGGGCCGGGTGACCGCGGCCACCACGCGCTCGTTCTGGTCCGCCCGCATCCCCCGGCCGAACGGGGTGGCGTGGAAGGCCCCGTGCCGGATCCGGGTGCCGCCCACGTCCAGGGTGACCAGGGCCAGGCCATGCCAGAAGTCCCGCCCGCCGTAGCAGCGCAGCGAGCCGGGGACCGCCTCGATCCCGTCCCGCCACATCAGGCCCACGTGGTAGCCATGGCCGCCGAACGCGACGGAGGTGCCCGAATCGGGCACCTCGCACCGCATGTCCGCGTCGTAGGCGAGCCCGCGCAGCCGCTGCGCGGCCGTGCCGGCGTCCGGTGCGAGGATCTCCTGGACGGCGAGCACGTCCGTGTCCAGGGCGCGGATCACCCCGGTGACCGCCTCGTAGTGCTGCCGCTCCTCGGCCGTGTCGGCGCCGAACAGGTTGAGCAGGTTGTACGTGCTGAACAGCACGGAACCCGGCCGGATCACGGTAACGGGCGCGACCCGAGCTCCGCCGCCACCAGTTCGGCGATCTGCGCGGTGTTCAGCGCCGCGCCCTTGCGCAGGTTGTCGCCGCAGACGAACAGCTCGATGGTCCGGGGGTCGTCGAGCGACTGGCGGACCCGGCCGACCCAGGACGGGTCGGTGCCGACGACGTCGACCGGGGTCGGGAACTCGCCGACGGCCGGATCGTCGGCCACCACGACGCCCGGGGCGCTGCGCAGCACGTCCCACGCCTGGTCGCGGCTGACCGGCCGCGAGAACGTGGCGTGCACCGCCACCGAGTGGGTGGTGACGACGGGGACCCGGACGCAGGTCGCGGAGACCTTCAGCCCGGGCAGGCCGAGGATCTTGCGCGACTCGTGGCGGATCTTCAGCTCCTCGGAGGACCAGCCGTCCGCCTTGAGCGAGCCCGCCCACGGCACCACGTTCATGGCCAGCGGCGCGGGGAACGGCCCGAGGTCACCGACGGCCGAACGCACGTCGCCGGCCCGCTGCCCGAGCGAGCGGGTCCCGGCCACCTTGTCGAGCTGCGCGTAGAGCGTGTCGATGCCGGCCTGGCCCGCGCCGGAGGCCGCCTGGTAGGAGGCGACGACCATCTCCTCCAGGCCGAACGCCCGGTGCAGCGCCCCGACCGCCACGATCATCGACAGCGTGGTGCAGTTCGCGTTCGCGACGATGCCCTTGGGCCGGTTGGCCAGCTGCTCCGGGTTGATCTCCGGCACCACCAGGGGGACGTCGGGGTCCATCCGGAAGGCACCGGAGTTGTCGACGGCCACCGCGCCGAGCCCGGCCGCCACCGGCGCCCAGGTGGCCGAGATCTCGTCGGGCACGTCGAACATGGCCACGTCGATGCCGTCGAACGCGTCCTGCGACAGCGCCACCACCTCGGTCTCGCGCCCCCGGACGGTCAGCCGCCGCCCCGCCGACCGCGGCGAGGCGATCAGCCTGATCTCGCCCCAGACGTCCTGCCGGGTGGAGAGCAGGTCGAGCATCACGGTGCCGACGGCGCCGGTGGCGCCGACCACGGCCAGCGCCGGGCGAGGGCCGCTCATCGGCCGGTCCCGCCGTAGACGACGGCCTCGACCTGGTCGGAGTCGAGCTCGAAGGCCTTGTGCGTGGCGGTCACGGCCAGGTCCACGTCGTCCTGGTCCACCACCACCGAGATCCGGATCTCCGAGGTGGAGATCATCTCGATGTTCACGCCCGCGTCGGCCAGCGCGCTGAAGAACCTGGCCGTCACCCCGGGGTGGGACCGCATGCCGGCCCCGATCAGCGACACCTTGCCGATGCGGTCGTCGTAGAGGAGGGACTCGAAGCCCACCGGCTCCTTCAAGCGGAGCAGCGTGGTCATCGCGCTCTGGCCGTCGTCGCGCGGCAGGGTGAAGGAGATGTCGGTCCGTCCGGTCGCCACCGCGGAGACGTTCTGCACGATCATGTCGATGTTGATGCCGGCCTCAGCGACGGCCTTGAAGATCTTCGCCGCCTCGCCCACCCGGTCGGGCACGCCCACCACGGTGATCTTCGCCTCGCCTCGGTCGTGCGCTACCCCGGAGATGATGGCCTGCTCCATGCCGGCTTCCTCCGACCTGTCGTTCGCGTGCCCCATGACCCACGTTCCGTTCCGGTTGGTGAAGGACGACCGCACGTGGATGGGTACCCCGTAGCGTCGCGCGTATTCGACGCAGCGCGGCATCAGCACCTTCGCCCCGGAGGCGGCCATCTCGAGCATTTCCTCGTAGCTGATCCGCGGGATGCGCCGGGCGGTCCGGACGATGCGGGGGTCGGCGGTGAAGACGCCGTCCACGTCGGTGTAGATCTCGCACGCGTCGGCGTCCAGGGCGGCGGCGAGCGCGACCGCGGTGGTGTCGGACGCGCCGCGGCCCATCGTGGTGACGTCCTTGGTCGTCTGCGACACGCCCTGGAACCCGGCCACGATGGGGATCGCGCCGTCGGCCAGCGCGTCGGCGATCCGGCCCGGCTTGATGTCGATAATGCGCGCCCGGCCGTGCGTGGCGTCGGTGATCACGCCCGCCTGGGACCCGGTGAACGAGCGCGCCTCCAGGCCGAGAGTGGCGATCGCCATGGCCAGCAGCGCCATCGAGATCCGCTCGCCGGCGGTCAGCAGCATGTCGAGCTCGCGGGCGGGCGGCAGCGGGCTCACCTGGCCGGCCAGGTCCATGAGCTCGTCCGTCGAGTCGCCCATCGCGGACACGACCACCACGACCCGGTCGCCGGCCTTACGGGAGGCCACGATCCGCTGCGCGACCCGCTTGATGCCATCCGCGTCGGCAACAGAGGAACCGCCGTACTTCTGCACGATGAGCGCCACGGCCGCGCCACACCTCCCCGGGTCGTGGGTGGACGGTTGATTTTATCCGAACGAGCCGGGGTGACTCGCAGTCGTCACGGGCTCGTGCTCTCCTCGGCGACGTCCAGGCTGGCGTGCGCGATCACCGCGTGCAGCGCGCGCAGCGCGGCCCCGCCGTGGGTGCCCCAGTGGTTGAAATACGAGTACTGCCACCACCACAGCGCCTCGAGCGACCGCCCGGCCTGGTAGTGCTTGAGGCCGTGGACGAGGTCGGCGACCACGGCCGCGATGTCGTCCGAGATCCGGAAGGGCAGGCACGAGGTGTCCTGGTACGGGTCGAAGACCTCGGCGTACTCGTCGACCGCGGACAGCCGCGCGGCCAGCCCGGTGCGCACCGCGTCGAGGTCGGGGTCGTCGCCCACCTCCGGCTCCCAGTTGCCCGGCAGGATCACGTCGCGGCTGGCGCCGAGCTGGGCTCCGGCGAGCAGTATCTGGGACACCTCGAGCAGCAGCAGCGGCACCGTCTCGTCTCCGCCGCCCCGGGCTAGCGCCTCCACGCCGTCGATGAAGTTCTTCACGTTCACCGCGATCTGGTCCGCTAGCGGCTGCCACTCACCTCCCCTGAGATGATGCTGAGCCGGCGGTTCAGACATCGAGCAGTCTCCGTCCTTCGAAGGCGCGGCCGAGGGTCACCTCGTCCGCGTACTCCAGGTCGCCGCCCACTGGCAGCCCGCTCGCGGGTCTGGTCACCCGCAAGCCCATCGACTTCACCAGCCTAGCGAGAAAGGCGGCGGTCGCCTCGCCTTCGAGGTTGGGATCGGTGGCCAGTATCAGTTCTGTCACCGTTCCGTCAGCCAGCCGCGTCATCAGCTCCTTGATCCGCAGCTCATCCGGGCCGACCCCGTCGATCGGGCTTATCGCTCCCCCGAGCACGTGATAGCGGCCGCGGAACTCGCGGATCTTCTCGACCGCCGCGACATCCTTCGGCTCCTCCACGACGCAGATCACCGTGGGGTCGCGCCGCGGGTCCAGGCAGATCCGGCACTCGTCGGCTTCGGCCACGTTGCCGCAGGTCCGGCAGAACCGCACCCGCTCGGTGACCTCGATCAGCGCGTCGGCGAGCCGCCTGACGTCGGCATGGTCCACGGCCAGCAGGTGAAAGGCGATCCGCTGGGCGCCCTTGGGGCCGACCCCGGGCAGCCGCCCCAGCTCGTCGATGAGGTTCTGGATGACGCCTTCGTACACGCCAGGTCCCTAGGTCTCGGGCTTGTCCTCGTCGCCGGGGTCCTGGTGCTGCGGAGTCCCCGGGCCCGGACCGCCGATGCCGAGGCCGGACAAGTCGAGCCCGCCGGGCAGGTCGAGGCCGCCGCCGGGCATGCCCGGCATGCCGCCGCCCTGCATGGCCGCGGCGAACGGGCCCATCTGCTGCTGCTGCAGATCCTCGGCCGACCGGTAGGCGTCCCGGACCGCCGCGAGCACGAGGTCGGCGATCGTCCGCGCCGTCTCCTCCGGGTCGGAGGTATCCACCGCGCCCGCCTCGATGCTGAGGTCCATCAGCTCGCCCTGGCCGTTGACCGTGGCCTTGACCAGGCCGCCGCCCGCCGTCCCGGTTACTTCGGCGTCCGCGAGCGCCTGCTGGGCGCTCATGAGTTGTTCCTGCATCTGCTGCGCCGCGGCGAACAGCTGCTGCATATCCATCTGGGGTTCCACATCGCCCTCCTACGCAGAGCCTACGACTAGCCAAGCGCGGTTAAGCCGGTCCGGCGCGCCGAGCTCAGCCTTCGATCTCGCCGATCACCTGGCCGCCCAGCTCACGCTGGATGAGATCCATGCCGGTCAGTTCGGCTTCCCGGACCACCCGGTCGTCCGGTGACGGCTCGTCCGGGGACATCTCATCGGCCGGCATGTCGTCCGGCTCGTCGTATGGTCCGGCGAATTCCGGCGGGACGAAATCCGGCGGAGCGGGGGCGGGGGACGCCGGGGCCGGACCCGGGCGGGCGGATGCGGGCGGGCGGGCGGCGCCCTCGGCGGGCCGGGCCGGCCGCGCGCCAGGGCCAGCACCGGAGCCGGCGCCAGAGCCGACGTCTGTGCTGGCCACGCCTTTGATCGTCACGTTCAGCCCGAAGCGGTCGCTCAGCACGCGCTTGAGGACGGCGTCATGGCCGCTCGAGATGAAGCCCTTCACGTTCCCGTCCCGGGGGAACCTCAGGGTGAGGACGCCGTCCTCGAGGGACAACACGCTCGCGTTGCTGAGCAGCATCCACGCCACCCGGCGTTCCTGCTTGACCGCCTCCAGGAGCGCGTCCCAGTTGTTCCGCAGCCCGTCAGCCGCGGAAGTACCCGCGGCGGCCTCGGCGGGCCGGGCGGGAGCGGCCGGCTGCGGCCGGGCGGGCGCCGGAGTTTCCTGCGGCGCGGGGCGGGCGGCGGGGCTCGAGGCCCGGGCCCGTTCGGGATCATTGTCTGGACCGGACTGCGGCGTGCGCGGGGGTGACTGCGGGACCGGCGCCGGCGTGCCCCGCTCCAGCCGTTCCAGCCGGGCGAGCAGTGATTTCTCGTCGGTGGCGGCGGCCGGCAGCAGCACCTGGGCGCACATCAGCTCGAGCAGCAGCCGGGGCGAGGTGGCGCCGCGCATCTGGTCCAGGCCCGTGCTGACGATCTCGGCGGCCCGGGTCAGCCCGGCCTGGCCGAACCGGCCCGCCTGCGCGGCCATCAGCTCGGCCCGGTCCGGCGGCAGGTCGAGCAGCCCGATCTCGGCCGCGTCGGGCACCGCGGCCAGCACGATCAGGTCGCGGAACCGGTCCAGCAGGTCGGCCGCGAACCGGCGCGGCTCGTGGCCGCCCTCGATGACGCGGTTGACCACGCGGAAGGTCGCCGCGCCGTCGGCCGCGGCGAACGCGTCGGTGATCTCGTCGAGCAGGCCGGCGTCGGTGAAGCCGAGCAGCGCCACCGCGCGCCCGTAGCTGAGCCCGGACTCGTCGCTGCCGGCCAGCAGCTGGTCCAGGATGGACAGCGAGTCCCTGACCGACCCGGCGCCGGCCCGCGCCACCAGCGGCAGCACCGCCTCGTCGACCGCCACGCCCTCCTTGCGCAGGATCTCCTGCATCAGCTCCCGCAGCACCGACGGCGGGACCAGGCGGAACGGGTAGTGGTGCGTGCGCGACCGGATGGTCGGGATGACCTTCTCCGGCTCAGTCGTGGCGAAGATGAACTTCAGGTGCGGCGGCGGTTCCTCGACCAGCTTCAGCAGGGCGTTGAAGCCCTGCTGGGTGACCATGTGGGCCTCGTCGATGATGTAGATCTTGAAGCGCCCGGACACCGGCGTGTAGAAGGCCCGCTCGCGCAGTTCCCTGGCGTCGTCCACGCCGCCGTGCGAGGCCGCGTCGATCTCGATCACGTCGATGCTGCCCGGCCCGGAGGGGGCCAGCGCGACGCAGGAGTCGCAGACCCCGCAGGGTTCGGGAGTCGGGCCCTTGACGCAGTTCAGGGAGCGGGCGAGGATCCGCGCGCTGGACGTCTTGCCGCACCCGCGGGGCCCGCTGAACAGGTAAGCGTGGTTGATCCGGCCGGTGCGCAGCGCCTGCTGGAGCGGGCCGGTGACGTGCTCCTGCCCCTTCACTTCGGCAAACGTCGCCGGACGGTACTTGCGGTATAGCGCAAGGCTCGCCGGGGTCGTCTCCCCGCGTTCCGACGCGGCTGCTGCCATCAGCTCATCCTCACCGGTAATCGGGGACCCCCCGCACACCCGTCAGAGCCCGCGTACCCTTGCTGCCTTCCGGCCCTGGGGGGGTTGGCGGGATAGCGCCGTGCGGGGGGTCATCGGCCAGTGTAGCCAGCCTCGGGACCAGGATGGTCCGTAACCCGGTCACCGGTGGATTCGGGTAAGCTTCCCGGCGGAGGATTCGCCTAGTGGCCTAGGGCGCACGCTTGGAAAGCGTGTTGGGGGCAACCCCTCAAGAGTTCGAATCTCTTATCCTCCGCTCTCTCTGAACAGGCGCCATGCTGGACTGGCGATTTACGCTGTCCGGCGCGGTCTCATTCCGCTCTCATTCGCCCGCCGCCAGGCGCACCCTTGGCGCTCTGATCGTCCGCCGCGCGGGCAACCTCATCGGCTGGCTCCTGCTCGGTGAGGGCGAAGCGGGCACTGAACGTATCAGGCCGATCACGCAAACGTCCAGAAGGCGGCTGGAAAGAGGCTCTGCACACGGCTGACGGGCCGGCCTGGAGGCCGGAGTCAGACTGACTGTTCCCAGCGGTAGCCATTGACCCCATGCGACATTTAGTTACATTTACCTTGTACGCCGCCTCATAAAGCCGGACGCCATGACGATCTGGGCTAGGGCGATGTGCGGCAATGGTGGGGATATCCGAGGGAACGCGGGTTTGCACCATGCGATTGCGATGGCTGCCGGCGGGGCTCGCAATAGTCGTCGGCCTGGTGGCCTGGCCTGGCCTGGCCAGCGCGAGCATCGGGGTCGGCGTCCAAGCCGATCCGGTCAGCCTGGGCGGCGTGGCGCACCCCGGCGCGAGCTACGCCCTCCCGTCCTTGTACGTCGTCAATACGGGCACCCAGGCAGAATCGATGAGCGTCCGGGTGGAGCGGCTTTCGGCCAAGCCGGGCCGGGCCATCCCGGCATCCTGGATCCACATCACCAGTCTCAGCGGCCAACTGCCGCCCAGGCAGTCAGCCCGCATTTCGCTCGAGCTCGTCACGCCTCCGGACGCCAAGGCGGGCAGCTATCAGAGCGACATTGTGGTGACCGGCTCCACGGCGCCGGTAACCGCGGGCATCCACCTCGGCGCCGCCGCGGCGACCGGGCTCAAGTTCACCATCACGCCGGGGCCGCCGGCCGGGTCCTGGCTCTCGCTCCCGGCATGGAGATGGTGGGTGATCGGCGGGCTGCTCCTGCTCGCGGCCGCGATCCTCGCCTGGCGCCGCTCCGGGCTCCGGATCCGGGTGGAGCGGAAGACCGCGGCTGACGGCATGAACCGTTCTGGAGGACATCATGGGACGTAGCGGACTGATCGTTCTCGTGGCCGCCCTGATCGCGTTGTTCGCCTTCGCCAGGCACTCCTCGAACCCGGCCAGCGCCAGCGGGCAGGATCCGCCCGCGTTCGGCGGAAGCGGGAGCGTCAGCGCCCACCTCAACGTCGTCCCCACGATCCGCTCGGTCACGGTGTCACCGGGTTCGGTGACCTTCGGCGCGTGCACCGGCGGGGCGGACCCCACGGCTTCGAAGGGCGACAAGATGGGGTATCCGAACGGGATCTGCTGGGTCGGCACCACCGGGCCGGACGCGAGCTTCCCGATCACGGTCACCTACACCGGGCTCCCCGGCAACGTCTGGGTCAGCAGCTCGAACGCGTCCCCCGGCGACAGCGGCGCCAGCTGGAGCCTGTGCAACCCGCAGGGCAAGCCGGCCTGCACCGGAGGGCAGGGAAAGCCGGGCAAGGACCAGTTCGCGGTCAGCACCTTCGCCCCGCAAGTAGCCAACTTCTCGGTGCTGACCGGCACCGCGGCCTGCGACACTGAGTTCGACGCGGGCGGCGGCTGCTCGGCCACCCCGGCTGAATTCACGAGCCAGACGCAGCAGGAGGGCCTCCAGCTGACCGGTCCCAATACCTGGGACGATCACTCGACGTCCTGGAACCTCAGCATCACCTGGCTGGCCGAAGGTTCCAGCTGAGATCACGCTCGGCGGATTTCGGCGAACGGCTGGGCGCGGCATGCCGGCCTGGCCCGCTTCATTGCCAGCCAATCGCACGCCATTGGCTCTGGGATGTCCGCCCGCGCGCGCCCACCATGGCTAGGTAAGCACCTGCCGTCCAGATAGGCGACGCCATGCGACAGTTCCCCGTCAGCCCCATCACCGCTCTCGTCGATGCGGCACCGCAGTACGACCTGGGCGAGAGCTTCGGGCCGCACCTGTCGGTGGTGGACATCCTCGACCCGGCCGACATGGCCGGCCTGAGTCTGGGCTACGGAACGTCGGCCGGCGACACGGAACTGCGCGCCCTGATAGCGGCCCGGCTCGGCCTCCCCGATGAGCAGGTCCTGCTCACCGCCGGCGCGTCTGCGGCGCTGTTCCTGCTCGGGCTGCTGCACAGCGACGGCGAGATCCTCACCGGGCTGCCCTGCTTTCCGCCCATGCTCGATGCCCTGCGCGGCCTCGGCGCCAGGGTCGTCACCGTGTCCGCGCGATTCGAGGACGGTTATCGCCTCGATCTTGACGCATTCGGGGACAGCCTGTCCGCGCGCACCCGGCTGGTCATGTTCGCCTCCCCGCAGAACCCTTCCGGCGTGTCGATCACGCGCGGCGAGATCAGCGCGATGCTCGCCGCCATGACCGCCCGCTGCCCCGAGGCGGTCCTGCTGATCGACGAGACCTACCGGGAGGCGACCTACGGCAGCGCCCCGGCCGCGCCCACCTTCGCCGGCCTTTCTGACCGGGTGCTCACCTGTGCCTCGCTGTCCAAGGCCTATGGCGCTCCGGGCCTGCGCATCGGCTGGCTGACCGTTGCCGACCCGTGGCTGCGGGAGCAGCTCAGGCTGGCGAAGTTCAACTCCTCGGTGTGCTGCGGGGTTCTCGACGAGTTCCTCGCCGCCCGGCTGCTGTCACGCGCCGATCAGCTGCTCAGGTCGCGGGGTGCGCTGATGGCGCGTGCCCGCGCCACCGTCGAGCGCTGGATCGGCGAGCAGGACGGCCGGCTGCAGTGGCTGCGGCCCGAGGCGGGCGCGTTCTGCTGCGCGCGGCTCAACCCGGATGCCTTCGGGCCGGCCGGCGTCCGCCGCTTCCACGACCGGCTGGCCGAACGGCGGACGGTGGTCGCCCCTGGTCCTTGGTTCGGTGACAGCGCCCACGTGATCCGGCTCGGCCTGGCCTACGAGCCGGATGACCAGCTGGAGAAGGGCCTCGCGGTCGTCTCGGACGCGCTGCGGCCCTGAGCCGCGGGTCCGTGCGCTAAGGCTTCTTGGGCACCCGGGCGTGCAGCGGGCCGGGCTTGGCCCCTTTCGCCTGGTGTGCGGCGGCGGCCCGGGCGGCCGCCGCCCTGGCCGCGGCGGCGTCGGCCCGGGCGGCCTGCTGCGCCAGCTGCGGCGTCATCCAGGTGAGCATCGGGTTGAGGGCCGCGCGCCAGACGCTGCCCTGGTGGCCGCCGCCGGGAACGATCACGAACGGCACGTTGGCCACCCGGGTCTGCAGCAGCTGCTTGAAGTTCGCCGCGGCGATGACGTCCTGCTTGTCCTTGGCGCCGGCGGCGAGCCAAAAGGCGGGAAGCACGTCGTTGATCGGCACCCGGGTGACGTACTCCCTCGGCGTGTTGATGAGCTGCAGGTCCGGATGGCCGAGGAAGACGTCGACCGGGCGCGGCCTGCCTCCCGGCTTGTTGCCGGCCGGCACCTGGCTCCGGATCGGGTAGAAGTACCCGGACATCACGCCCGCGGTCCCGTAGCCCGCCGGGTCCTGCAGCGCAATGTTGGCGGCGCAGTAGCCGCCCTCCGAGTAGCCGGCCAGCCCCCAGGCCCGGCCGGGCGGCTGCACCCGGGCGATCCGCGCTATCGCGGCGGGCACGTCCAGGGCGACGAAGGTCATGTCCTGGATGCCGCCCGGGTTGTTGAGGCACTGCAGCCCATATTGCTGCCCCCCGTCGGTGTCGGGCATAACGAGCACCGCCGCGTCCGCGGGATGGGTCTCCAGCAGGTTGAGGAAGGTCGGAATCACGCCCATGACGTCGACCCAGGCCTGCGGGTTACCCGGTGAGCCGTGCAGCAGCTCGATGACAGGGAACTTGTAGTGCCGGTACGTCTTCTGGAAGTACTGGGGCGGGAGGTAGACGTACACGTCGCGGGTGAGGTGGCTGCGCGCGCCGGTGACCGACGTCTGGAACAGGTAACCGACCTGGGCGTCTTCGGCCATGCTGGTGACCCGGCCGATGTTCTTGTCGAATTGCTTGTTGGTGCCGGCCCCGGCCGCCGCGTACTTGGGGATGCTGCTCACGCCCTGGCCGGTCAGATCGTTGATCATTCCGCCCCAGGTCTGGTAGTAGTCGTAAAACTTGTTGACCGAGGCCACTCCGAAGACCATGGCGGGCACGAACGCCAGGCACGCGGCGAACACGCGGAACACGATCTGCTTGGCCAGGGCTACCCAGACGAGCAGCCCCCCGAACAGCACCATGAGGAGCAGGAAGAAACCGGTCCCTTGCGGTTCAAACACCCCGGTCTCCTCGCCCGCGTCTGCTGTTAGAGGTAGTCCGCCTCCCACTCCGCCTCACGCAGGGCAGGCCGCACCACCGCACAACCACCTGATCACAACAGCGAACGTCCGGAGCGTTACATTAAGTTCCCCAGTGCGCACCGCGAACGTACATGCGGCCCCCGCTCAGCGGTGGAGGTGGGATTTGAACCCACGGAGGGGTTGCCCCCTCACACGCTTTCGAGGCGTGCGCCCTCGGCCACTAGGCGACTCCACCGCAGGCGAGCTTACCCGAATCCGCGCGTGCGCGGCGGCACGACCTACCCGCCCGCCGGCCTTCGCGCCGCGAAGAAGTCGCGCAGCACGTCACCGCACTCGCCGGCGAGGACCCCGCCGATGACTTCCGGGCGGTGGTTCAGGCGAGTGTCCCGCAGCACGTCCCAGAGCGACCCCGCCGCCCCTGCCTTCGGGTCCTCGGCTCCGTAAACGACCCGGGCCAGCCTGGCCGCCGTCACCGCGCCGGCGCACATCGTGCACGGTTCCAGGGTGACAACGAGCGTCAGCCCGGTGAGCCGCCAGCTGCCGAGGGCCCGGGCCGCCTGCCTGATCGCCACGATCTCCGCGTGCGCGGTGGGGTCACGGTCGAGCTCCCTGCGGTTGCGGCCCCGCGCGACGACCGCGCCGGCCGCGTCGAGGATGACGGCGCCGACCGGGACGTCCTCGGCCGACCCGGACATGGCCCCGGCCGCTTCGGCCAGCGCCAGTCGCATGGCCGGCACGAAGGAATCGGTGTATCCGGTCACGGGCCGAACGCGAGGTCGAGCGCGCCTTCCACCGCGTCGCCGAACCTGAGCCGCTCGGCGATGTGGGCCACGGCGTCCTCCGGGTAGAGATCGAGGTCAGCCGAGACCGCGCCGAGTTCCATCTCATCGAGCCCGAGGTCGGCGAAAATGGAGAGATCGCCGGCCGGCAGTACCTGGTCGAGTTCGTCCTCCGCGGGCACCGGGATGTCCAGAGCGTCGAGCACCTGACGGGCCAGCGGATAGTCCACCGCCGCGGTGAGGTCGGAGAGGAACAGCGACACGTCTTCGCCGACGACGCGGACCGCGACCCAGAAGTCGTCGCCCACGCCCGCGAAGCCGAGGGTGCCGCCCATGCTCGGCTGCCTGCGGAGAGCCTGGATGAAGTCGTCCAGATCGGCGGTCACCGCCGTCGGCAGGACGTCGGCCTCCCACCGGTCCTCTTCCCGGTAGACGATGACCGCGAAATCAGTCGCACCCGCGTCTGTCATCGTCATATCACCAGCATGCTCTGCACGGAGGAATGCTGTCAGATGACCGCCGGTCGCGGCGGCAAAATAGCCGATCAGGGCCACGGGCCACCGATCCGGGGCGCGGTGCCGGCGCGGCTGGCATGGCCGGTCACGCACTGCGTCCGCCGATCGGGCATACTGGGGGCGACAAGGGGGCATACTCATGCCGACACGGCAGCTTCACCCCGTTAGCATTGGCCGGCGAATCGGTGCGAGCTAACATTGGTATCTCTGGCAAGCAGGACAAGTCCGGGCGCCTGTGGGAGTCGACGTGAACATGAAATCCGTCCTTGGATGGCTTGCTATTGCGTTCGTCGTGTGGTGGGTGATAGAAGAGCCCACCGCTGCGGCCCACGTGGTGAGCAACATAGGTACCTTCCTGACCTCAGCTGCCCACGGGCTTTCCAGCTTCTTCGCATCGATTTAGGCCCGAGGCTGCCATGAGGCTGGTTCCGAACACCGATACGGTTCCTGCCTCGGTAAACAAGTACCTCCTGCCCCACGAACGCCAGGTCATCACCGTGCACAAGCACCCAGCCGTGCTGATCAGGCCCATCTTCGAGGTTCTCGTCGGGCTGGCCATCGCCGGGTGGCTGAGTAGTTCCATCGCGCACGGCAACAGCACGGTCATCCTGGTCATCTGGATCCTGTGGGGACTGCTCCTGATCCGGCTCGGGATAAAGGTCCTCGAGTGGTCCGTGGACTACTTCGTCGTCACGTCTCAGCGGTTCATGCTCACGACCGGCCTCCTCGTCCACAAGGTGAACATGATGCCGCTCGCCAAGGTGACGGACATGAGCTTCCAGCGGTCGGCGTGGGGCCAGCTCCTCGGCTACGGCGAGTTCATTCTGGAGTCCGCCGGGCAGGACCAGGCGCTCAGGAACGTCGACTACATCCCCTACCCGGAGCAGCTCTACCTCGAGGTATGCGGGCTGATCTTCAAGGACAAGGACGACGGTTCCGACTAGGCCTACGCGGTCAGCAGCACGACGCCGGCCGCGGCCAGCAGCAGGCCCGCCCGCTGCAGCCAGCGCATCCGCTCGCCGAGCACCCATCGCGCCAGCAGGACCGTCATGCCCGGATACAGCGCCGTGATCACGACGGCCAGGCCGAACAGGCCGGCCCGGGTGGCGAGCACGTAGCAGACGTTGGCGGCCGCATCTACCGCCCCGGACACCAGCGCGATCACGCCGGTCCCACCGCCCGCGCGCTGCCACGGGCGGGTCCTGGTGGCCAGCGCGATGCCCACGGCGACCAGGGTTCCCGCCGTCCGCGAGACCGCCACTGGCCAGAGCACACCGGACTGGCCGGCGTTCTTGAGGCACAAGAAGAACAGGCCGAAACCCGCGCCCGCGGCGGCGCCGTAGGCCAGGCCACGCAGCCGGCCGCCGGCCTCCCCGGCCGGGCCGCCGCCCCGCCGGGGCGGCGGCATGCTGACCAGGACGATGGCGACCAGGCAGATCATCCCCCCGGCGATCATGCTGGCGGTGAGACGCTCGCCGCCCGCGATCGCGACGCCGACCGGCAGCACCGTGGAGATGAGCGCGGCGACCGGGGCCACCACGCTGATCGGCGCGGCGGCGAAGCCGGCATAGAAGGCGACCAGGCCCGACGCGCCGAAGACACCCGACGCCGCCGCCCAGCCGACCGCACTCCAGCCTCCGAGCGAGGTGGGCGAGCCCAGGCCGTGCCCGAGCAGGCCGCCCAGCCACGGGGCCTCGCCGAGCAGGGCCACCACGACCACGACCGCCGCGCCCGCCGGGACGGTCATCGCCAGCACGGCGAACACGCTCACCCGCCTCGACGCCACCCCGCCGAGGAAATCGGCGGTTCCGTAGAGCACGGCGGCGGCCAGGGCCAGGATTGTCACCACGGTCAGCGTCCTCCGGATCCAGCGGCATCGGTCAGAATGTTGATCTATATAGTTCATTCTACCGACCGCCTGGTCTGGCGGGTTCAGCGAGCCCGGGGCCGTCCCCTGGCCGTAGAGGCCGGTACGCCCGGAGAGGGAGGACATGGCGGAAGTGCCCGACATCACGACCGCGGTCGCGCGGACCCTTCAGGCCCTGCGCGCGGACCGCGGCTGGTCGCTGGACCAGCTGGCCGCGCGTTCCGGCGTCAGCAAGGGCGTGCTCGTCTCGCTGGAACAGGGACGGTCCAACCCGAACCTGGCCACCCTGGCGCGCATCGGCGACGCGTTCGGGGTCCCGGTGACGCTGCTGGTGGACGTGGGCGGTGAGCCGGCCGTCCGGATCAGCAGCCCGGACGCCTCGCGTGTGCTCTGGCGCGGTCCGTCCGGCGGTACCGGGACGATCATCGGTGCCACCGATCCGCCGTGGGCGGTCGAGCTGTGGCGCTGGGAGGTGATGCCCGGCGAGACGTTCGGTGGTGACGCGCACGCGCCGACCACCCGCGAGATGGTCTGGGTCGAATCAGGCGCGCTGACGCTGACGGTGGGCGGCGAGCGTCATACGGTCAGCGCGGGACAGTGCGCCCGCTTCCCGGCCAGCCGCCCGCACCGGTACGACAACGAGGGCGATCAGCCGGCCCGCCTCACCATGGTGGTGGTCATCCCGCCGGTCCGGGGATAACAACGCGGCCGGCTTGACCTGCTGTCCCTGGCCGACGAGCCAGTCGCGGGCGGCGTACGCCGAGCCCCGTGCCCCGGCCATGTCCAGGTCGGGCACCAGGGAGATTTCCGCGGCCCTGGCCTGCTCCTCGCGCAGCACGGTATGGGCGCGCACCTCGGCGAAGAACCAGTCGCGGAAGTGCGGCGCGGCCTCGACCACCCCGCCGCCGAGGAAGTAAGCGTCGGGGTCGAGGAAGTTCGCCGCGGTGGTGAACAGCCGCCCCAGCGCCATCGCCTGCTGCCTGAACATGGCCAGCGCCATCTCGTCGCCGTTCTCGGCATACTTGCGCACGAGCTTGGCCGCCACGCCAATCGGCAGGCTGCCGAGCTCATGGCCCTCGTACCTGGTGAGCCAGTACGGCAGCAGGTTGTTCTGGATGCCGGTGAGCGAGGCCACGCTCTCCGCGTCACCCGACTGGCCGCAGTTGCACGCGGGCATCGGCTGGCCGGCCTCGAGCAAGCCATAGAGCGGGATGGGTACATGGCCGAGTTCTCCGGCCATTCCGGCCGCGCCTTTGACGACCTGGCCGGACTGGATGATCCCGCCGCCGAGTCCGGTGCCGACGATCGCCGCCACCGAGCTCCGCTGCCCGGACTGCTCGCCGAACCGCACGTGGTGCGCGTACAGCGCGGCCGAGTTCCCGTCGTTGTTGTAGATCACCGGGAGGCCGAGCCGTTCGGCCAGCGCGCCGCGGATGTCGAAGCCGCGCCAGCCGAAGTGGCCGAAGTTGGTCGCGCCCTTGGACGAGATGACGCCGTCCCCGCTGGCCGGGCCCGGCGTGTCCAGGCCCACCGCCCGGACCGCCGTGATCGGCACGCCGGTGAGCCCGAGCACCTGCTCCACGGCGACGACCAGGGACTGGATGGCCTTGTCCGGTCCCTCCCTGACGTCGCTCGGGACCTCCGCCAGCCGGTCGAGAAGGAATCGGCCGCTGGCGTCGAGGATGGTCCCGTTGTTCATGGTCCCGCCGTTGTCCAGGCCGACGACCACCCAGTCGACTGGCATGCGCCCTCCTAGTCCGGCCGCCGAGGCACGCTCAGTCTAGGGAAATGCACTAACAAAGAGCAATATCGCCCGAGGTATGGCTGGAGGGCCTGGATAAGCTTCGTGGCGGAGGATCGGGGATTTGAACCCCGGAGGGTGTTACCACCCACCCGCATTAGCAGCCCCGGGGCACAGTTGCTCGGACCGGTTCAGCCTGGACCAGCGCGCTGGCTGGGTCTTCCGCGGACGACGCTGCACGGCGTTGAACTGCGACCCGGATTGCCACCATGCGCGCCGTTGGGTGCCTATGCCGGACATCTTTCCCGGCCTGCGACACCGGGCTACGCTGGGTCACTGCCTGGCTCGGCAGAGGCTGGCCCTACACCGCTGCCTTTGCCCGGACGGGTGCCCGGCTGGTTGCACTGCTTGGGTGGAGGGGATGGGGTTGGCTGGCTCGGATGACTCCGGTGACGGGGGCGGGTGGCGGGTATTCGTGTCGCATACCTCGGAGCTGCGGGATTACCCGCCGGGAAACTCGTATGTGGCCGCTGTGGAGCGGGCGATCTCCGCGGAAGCTCACGTGATCGTGAACATGGCCGATTTCCCCGCCGCCGATCAGCCTGCGGCCGGGCTGTGCGTGGACCGGGTGCGGAGCTGCCGGGTGTATGTGGGGGTGCTGGGCACCCGGTACGGCTCTCTGGTGCGGGACAGGCCGGAGGTGTCCTATACCGAGCTGGAGTTCGACGCCGCGACCGAGGCGGGCCTGGCCCGGCTGGTGTTCCTGCTCGATGAGGACGCTGATGTGGGCCTACCCGTGTCGGCGCTGATCGACCGGGAGCTCGGGGCGCGGCAGGACGCGTTCCGCCGCCGGGTCCGCGACAGCGGCCTGGTCACGGGGTCGTTCGCCAGTCCGGCTGCGCTGGGGCAGCTGGTGGAGCGGTCGCTGCGGGAGCTGGCCAGGACCCGCCACTTGGGTGGCGGGAGCCAGGGCGGCCCGGTCCCGGCGATGGTGGTGGCGGGGGAGATCCCGCAGGAGCCGCTGGGGTTCCAGCCGCGCGCGGACCTGCTGGCCGCGCTGGACGCGCCCGGCCCGGGGTCGCGGGTGCAGGTGGTGCGCGCGCTGACCGGGATGCGGGGGGTGGGTAAGACGCACCTGGCCGCGGCGTATGCCCGGGCCAAGCTGGCCGACCGGTGGCGGCTGGTGGCCTGGGTCAACGCCGAAGACCAGGCCGGAGTGCTGGCGGGCCTGGCCGAGGCCGCCGCCGCGCTGGGCCTGGCCGCACATGCCGGGGATGCGGTGGCGGCAGGCCGGGCGGTGCGGCACCGGCTGGAGGCTGACGGGGAGCGGTGCCTGCTGGTCTTCGATAACGCCACCGACCCGGGGGTGCTGCGGCCGTTCCTCCCGGCGGCTGGGGCGGCCCGGGTGATCATCACCAGCAACTACCAGGCGGTGGCGTCCCTGGGCGCGGCCGTGCCGGTGGAGGTGTTCACCGAGGCCGAGGCGCTGACGTTCCTGGCCGCCCGGACCGGGCAGGCCGACGCGGCCGGGGCCCGGGCGCTGGCCGAGGAGCTGGGCTGCCTGCCGCTGGCGCTGGCGCAGGCCGCCGCGGTGATCGCCGCCCAGCACCTTTCCTACGGCACCTACCGGGACCGGCTGCGCCGCCTTCCGGTCGCGGATCTGCTGGCCGCGGAGGAAGCCGGGCAGTACCCGCGCGGGGTGGCGGCGGCGGTGCTGCTGGCGCTGGATACCGTCCGCGCCGGTGACCTGGGCAGTGCATGCGGCGCGGTGATGAACCTGGTGGCGGTGCTGTCGGCGGCCGGGGTGCGCCGGTCCATGATCCACGCGGCGGCCGGGGAGGGCCTGGCGGCCCGGGACGGGCCGATGGGCACGCTGGCGCCGGAGGTGGCGGACCGGGTGCTGGCGCGGCTGGCCGGGGTGTCGCTGCTGACCTTCAGCGTGGACGGTTCCGCGGTCATAGCGCACCGGCTGGTGAGGCGGGTGATCCGGGAGAACCTGGCCGCTGACAGCGCCCTGACCGCAGTCTGCCAGGCGGCCGAGCGGCTGCTCGACGGGCTGGCTGAATCGCTGGGCGAGCGGTGGCATCAGGACCGGGCCGTCACCCGGGAGCTGGTAGAGCAGATCCTGGCCCTGGAGGAGTCTGCGGCCCGGTGCCCGCCCGGCAGTGACCTGGACCGCGGCATGATCCGGCTCAGATTGTGGGCAACCGTGTTCCTGACCAAACTCGGCGACAGCACGGCGCAGGTCATCGTGATCGGCGAGCGGCTGGTCGCTGATCAGGAACGCGTCCTGGGCCCGGACCACCCTGACACCCTGGCCTCGCGTGACAACCTCGCCAACGCCTACCGGGACGCGGGTCGCCTCGATGAGGCGATCAGCTTGCACGAGCAGACCCTGGCCGCCTATGGAAGCGTCCTGGGCCCGGACCACCGCAACATCCTGAACTCGCGCAACAACCTCGCCATCGCCTACCGGGCCGCGGGCCGCCTCGATGAGGCGATCAGCTTGCACAAGCAGACCCTGGCCGCCCGCGAACGCGTCCAGGGCCCGGACCACCCCGATACACTGGCCTCGCGCAACAACCTCGCCCTCGCCTACCGGGCCGCGGGCCGCCTCGATGAGGCGATCAGCTTGCACGAGCAGACCCTGGCCGCCCGCGAACGCGTCCAGGGCCCGGATCACCCCAGCACCCTGAACTCGCGCAACAACCTCGCCCTCGCCTACCGGGACGCGGGTCGCCTCAATGAGGCGATCAGCTTGCACGAGCAGGCCCTGGCCGCCCGCGAACGTGTCCTGGGCCCGGACCACCCCGATACTCTGGCCTCGCGTGACAACCTCGCCAACGCCTACCGGGCTGCGGGTCGCACCGACGAATCGTGGCACTGAACCTCAGTCTTCAGATCCGTAGGTAACCGTTCCGGAGTGCAGGTCCGTTCAGGTCTGTCCGCGACCTGGGATGCGACCTTGCTCGCTGTTCATGTAAGTCCGCGGAACTGGAAGGTCGTTCATCCCGTGGCTCCCAGCGTGGCTCCCGACCGCTGGCCCTGCCGCACACGCCGGGCGTCAGCATACTCGCCTACATGTGTAGGCTGGAATGCGTGAAGATGACGGCGCCTCTGCAGCGAGTGTTGCGGGCGTTCCTGGAAGATCCCGCGGCCTCGCGCTACGGCTATGACCTGATGAAGGCGGCCAGCCTGAAAGCGGAAGGTCGGCAGTTCGACCCTGCCCCTGACCACCAGCACCAGCACGGGAACCCCTGCACCTGAGCGGGGTTTCCGCTGTTCAGTGGACAGATACGGCTCAATTAACCAGGAGTGCCGGGGTGTGCCGCGGAGTGCCGTCTTGTCCGTGGGATACCTGTGAGGGCGGCCCGGGACGCGGACTTGTGGGGATTTTGTGGGGCTGCCCGGCGGCTCGCGCAGCCGTGCATCGGGAAGCCTGGTGCCAGCGGTGCCTGAAGCCGGGAGAGCGCTCCAGGCGGGTAGACACGGGGCCTGTTGCCCCGGATGATATGCCGCTATCTGCGAGGTTGCCGGTCGTTTCCTGCGAGGCAGCCGGAGGATCGGCCGCCATCCGGGGAGGTCCGGCACGGCGCGGCACGGCTGGTGTTGTCAGGTGTCGGTCATGATGCGGTCGTAGGTGCGGCGGGCGCGGGCGCTGCGGGCGCTGGCGCCGTAGCGGGCGAGCATCTGGGGGGAGGCCCAGCTGTTGAGTTCCATCAGGTCGCCTTCGGGTCCGCCGTGGTCGAGTCAGGTGTGGCTGAAGTGGTGCCGGAACCGGTGGGGGTGCACGGCCACGCCGCACTGGCGGCCGCGGCGGGCGATCATCTGGTAGATACCGGCAGCGGTCAGCGGTTCCCGGTTGTTGATGCCGAGCCACAGCTGCGGACTGCAGGCCTGGGCGTGCCTGGCCCGGGCCCGCAGGTACCGGTCGAGGCTGCGGGTTGCCTGGTGGCCGATCCTGGCGATGCGGTCCTTGCCGCCCTTGCCCCGGACGGTGATTTCCCTCTGCCATAGGTCGATGTCGCTGCGCCGCGGGTCACCGGGGTAATAGCGGATGCCGGCCATCTCGGACAGCCGGATGCCGGTCGCCGTGAACACCGCGATGATCGCGGTGTCGCGGCGCTGGGCGAACGTCCGGCCCGCGCAAGCCTGCTCCAGCCTTGCCAGTTCCAGGCCGGTGAAGACCGGGATCAGCTGCTGCGGGACCGGCGGGCCTGCAGTCCTTGCGTCGGGTCGGGCAGTCGTCTTCGGCGGCTAGCCATCTGAAGAACTGCTGCAGGGCGCGGTACTGGTTGCTGGCGTAGGCGCTGCTGTAGCGGTCCAGCAGCCAGGACATCCACTGCTGGATGTCCCGGCCGTCCACCTGCTCCCAGCTGGCCCGGCTGGCCTGGCCGAGCAGGTAGGCGGCGGCGAACCACTGCACCGCCTCGGTGTAGGTGCGTATCGTCTTGGCTGACTTGTTCCCGGCGGCCAGGTGCAGCCGGAACGAGCTGATCTCAGCCTGGAGTATCCCGGCGTCCAACTGCTTGGGCTGCCGGGTGCGCGGTCGCGGTGCGGTCATCGTTCTTCTGCCCTTCTTCCGGTGGCGCACCATCCGCAGCCTGGCGTCTCGCGCGGGCCAGGCCAAGACACCCAAAGCGGCAGGACCTCACCCCTGAAGCATGAGGGCAGGAGCAGCCGCGCAAGATCACGTACCAGGCCCCGGACCTGGCGGCCCGCCCCGCGGCGAGTCATGACGTGCCAAACGGACACGCGCAGCCGAGAAGCCGGCCGCGCTGGAGCGCACAGTGATCGGCCGACCCGTGGCCAGTCCAGCAGAAGGGATTCCCGGTATCCAGTTCTCCACAGCGACCCCGCCTATCACCCAGCGTGTCGTGGGCACCGAAGCAAGGGCGCGATATCCGCTGTGCGTTCTGGTAGTCGAGTCAGATGGTCGCAGCGCGCCGCCAGTCGGTTTACATGCTCGAGTTCGCTGGTCTGCTGACCGGTTTACCGATCATGCCGAGAAGAGTAAGTCTTTCCGCATAGCCAGATTGCCATGCGTGTTTCAGATTTCCGGACTTGTCTAAAGGGGTGGCACTAGGGCGAAGTAGCGGCTGAGCAAAGACGTGTCGCCTTGAATATCGAGTTTGCCGGTCACTGCACGCCGCCAGAGGAAAAGCGCTAGGTCAGACGCGGTGCCTGATATCTGGATGTCATAATGACCGCCGGGCGTGCCGAGCAGGACAGCGTCGCCGTCGAACTGCACGGCCCACCTGCCTGGCCCGTCAGTGGGCTGGAACACAAACCGCTCGCCGTGCCCTGGCGGCGCCTTCCCCACCGTACGCCGCATAGGGGCCATGACCTCGAAGGTCTGCCCGATGGCATCGGCCGCGAGCGCCGCGTCGAGGGGCTGGGCCGCCCCCAGCGCGTTCTCGGCATCCCACCGGTGGACGGCAGCCTCGATCGCCTGCATCCGCTGCCAGAAGCCCACACTGTGGTCAGCGGACCAGGTCCACACCGGCTCGCCCCGCGCGGTCGAGCGGAGGCGCTCGGCCAGGTCCGCCGCGCCGTCATGAAACCAGTCGAGCAAACCGGCCGGTACGGGGGACTGCTGCGGTGCGCGGGCTGGAGGCAGCCAGCCCCTCCACTCCTCCGCCAGTCCCAGCCACAGCCGGTCACCTGGCTCTGGCAGTTGCTGCATCCGCTCGCCGATAACGCGTGCCACCGATCTGTGCACCACTCCCAGGTGCAAGATCAGGTCGGTCACCACCCATCCCGGGCATGACGGGACAGCTGGAGCGGCCTCAAAACCTACTGCTGTGCGCCCCGCCGTCTCGAAAGCGGCGACCTCCTGCAGGAAATGCCCGAGGTAGTCCACAGCGATCCCTTCCCCAGCTCGCCCCGCAGTCTCCGTCCTTGCTTGACACCCTAGTTCTGAGGGAAATCAATGTGCGCTCATGCCGCGGACAGGCGCTTCCGAGGAGAGGTCACGGGCCAGGCAGCACACTTGTGCCGCCACCCGCATCGTCTGATCTGCTGCGGGCGACGTCGTCCAGAGGGCAGAGCCTGGCGGTTTCCTGCTGTGGCTGGGAACGTCGCCTAACGGCGAGGCGTTCGCGGTAAAGCTTACCGAGGCTAGCCTGGTGCCCGGAAGGGTGGGATAACCGGCCCTTGGGCCTGACCCGCCGGCCCGCGCCGGGCGGCCGCGGCTTGCCGGGTTACGGGGCGTCGTACCGCTGTTTGAGGACCAGAAAGCCGAGCACGCCGCTGGCGATGCCGAACGCGGCGTCGAGCACGGCCAAGCCGATGAGGGAACCTCCCTTCGTGGCCCGCTGCACGGCGCTGAGCCGCAGCAGCTTGAGGATCCACGGCATCCGCTGCATGATCCGCCAGCTGACCAGCAGGCCGTCCGGCTGTAGCACGTTGAGGTAGGCGGCCTGCGCGATCAGGCCCGTGCCGCCGATGCAGAACGCGATCGCCAGGTAGTCGTTGATCTTGCTGGGCGGCATCGTTGCCTTGTTGGCCTTGGTGTAGAGGTAGACCCCGAGCAGGAAGATGAAGTTGCCCGCCATCCAGATGTCCTGCTCATCGGTCATGGACGGTGTTCTCGGCGTAGAAGTACGGGAACGAGAACGCTGCTGACAGACCAGCGCAGAGCAGCGAGCCGTAGCTGATGTAGGTCCACGGCGACTTCCAGTCCGGTGTCTCGAATTCGGACACGCCCTGGAGGGCACCGCCGATGGCAGTCACTGTCAGGTAACAGGCGGACAGCCTTAGCGCGGTCGTCTTGGTGGTCGGCCCGAACGGGGCGCTGGCCGCCTGCGGGCCGTCCGCCTGCGCGCCGGAGCCGGGCGGGACCTGCAGGCCGACTGCCCGCAGCATGTCCTGGTACGTATAGGAGTTGACGAAGTTGTCCGCGCTGCCCGGGCCGGACATAGCAGTGAACATCCGCTGCTTGGTGGTGATCGCGTACAGGATGGCGGTGGGGATGCCCATTGCCAGACTGACCAGGTTGAGCAGCGTCAGGTCCTCACCCTTGGTGACCCACTTGTAGAAGGTGGAGACGAACGGGATGCTGATCTTCTGCTGCACCACCTGGCGGAGCGCCCCGATGACATCGCTCACCGCGGCCAGCAGCGCGTCCACGATCTTGGCGCTCAGGTCCATGCCCAGCACGACGACGCCTTTCAGCGTGCTGAGCAGCAGGCCCATCAGGTTGGCGAAGATCGCGTCCGGGCTCTCGCCCAGCTTGTTGAAGTAGTCCATCGCGTCCGCGAATTCATTGCTTGGCGATTCCAGGTCGCCGAGCTGGGTGAGCAGATCGGACAGCGTAGTCAGCGGATCGCTGGCCGCGAGCTGCGCGGCGAGCGCAGCCGTCGGCGCCGCTCCGCCACCATTGCTGATGAACTCGTTGAGGTAGAAGTTGTTGGAGGTCGCCGAGTCCGCGTCCGCGTCGTAGGGGGCGTTGCGCTGGCCATAACTTCCGACCGAATACGACCCGGCGATATCGCGGATCGCGTCATCGATCCAGCCGGCGAACTGGGTCTTGAAGGTAACGAAGCGGGCGGCCGCGATGGGGCGCAGCTGGTCGGCCATCGCCTCCAGGAACTGGAGCTGCTGGTTGAAGGCGTGCACCGCGCAGCGTTGCGCCTGCCGCATAGAGGTCCAGTCGAAGATGAGCGAGAGCCACCGGTACAGCTCCTCGAAAAACACCTTCACGTAGCTGAAGACCATCTCGATCATGTCGAAGGCGTCCTCGACGAACTTCACCACCGTGTCGAAGACGTACTTGACGCCGTCGATGAACAGGTCCACCGTGGCGTTGAGGCCGTCCCAGACCACGGCCGCCACCTTGGCGATGCCGTCGGCCACCGACTTCAGCGCGTCGCCGATCTTGCTCCACCACTTGCCGATGCCGGTGGACGTGACTGAAGGCAGTGTGGCCAGGCTCGTCGCGCGCAGTTCGGTCGCCTGCTGGGCGGTCAGGTCCTCGAAGATCAGCCCGTCTTCATGGAACGTGATCCGGCTCGGCCGGTCCGGGCGGACCGGGGCGGGCCGGCGTGCGGGGGGCTGGTGCGGGCCGCCGGCCACCGGCACCTGCCGGGACCAGAACCGGTCCCGCGCCCGCCTGGTCCCCGCGGTATCGGCCAGCGGGTCCGCGGTGGCCAGCGGGGCTGTGGTGGCCAGCGGGCCGCTGCCCAGGTTGCCGGAGCCCTGCACGCCGCCGAGGAACGTGTCCAGCGCGCTGGCCAGGCTCTGCGGTGTGGTGCCGGTCCGGGCGTTGTCCTGCAGCAGCTGTACCTGAGTGCCGTCGTCGTCCACGATCATGGTGGCGTCGAGCAGATCCTGGGCGGACGCTGTACCGAGCTTGTGCTGGATATCCGCGTAGGGGTCGACCTCAATGACCGGTGCCTTCGGTGAGATCAGGCCGGCCGCGAAGACGATCCGCAACGCCGAGGAGGCCAGGCTGCTGGTTTCCTGGGTGATGTTCAGCATCCCGGCCCCGTTGGTAGGCACGTGGGCCGGCGTCTGCGCGTCCAGGAACCAGGTCAGCCCGTTGATCTCCACCCGGGACCGGTCGGTGGCATAGACATCGACGTACTCGCCGGCCAGTGTCGCTCGGTCACCGTCATACACGGTGATGTCGGTGGCATAACTCGCGTACTCGGTGATGGGCGCGTCGTCATTGGCTGGATCCAGGATACGTTGTGCGATCCAGTTACTACCGGTTTGTTCTGTGAATAGGTGGTCTACCAAGTTGGCGGCCTCGACGGTGAACACGTCGATGCTGCCCGCGTCGTTCGCGACCCCGGCCAGCTTCATGCCCACGCTCTTGTGGATGGGCAGCGGGTCCAGGCTGGTGTCGCTGGCCGGCGGCCGGTGGTAGAGCACGTTGTACCTGGTCGAGTCGCCCTCGATGATGATCTGCGGCGCGGACGCCGCGAAGATGTGCACGCCGCCGCTGGTGTCGGTCTCGGCGACCACGTGCAGGAACTCGATCAGGTCGTCCATGTAGAACAACGGCTGCCACAGCGGGGTCCAGGCAAACCCGCCGCCGGCCGCGGGCATCAGGCGGCAGACCGGCTGGCCTGGCGGGGTGCCGACAATCCATTCAGCGCCGGTGCCGTCGGTGGTGATGTCCACGTTCCGGGGCGTGAGCGGTGCCGGGCTAGTGGGGACGGAGCTGACCTTGCCGGAGTTCAGGCCCCATAGTGCCAGCTTGCCGGACTGGACCAGGGTAGCGACCGGCTCGGCCGGCCTGCCGGCGGCCACCTGAGTGACCTGGAGCAGCGGCAGCGGCGCGTAGCTAGGCACCTTGAGCTGCGCATTAGGGTTCACCTTGTCGTCGATGCCCCAGCGCATTGCGGCCGGCCAGTAGTTGCCGGCACTGTCCTGCTGGATCGCCAGCAAGATGACGGTGCCGTTGATGGTGCGCGCCACCATGTCCGTGACGTTCATCAGGGCGGTGGGCACCGGCTGTGGGGAGCCCCACCGCTTGCTCGGGTCAGCGGTCTCAGCCAGCACGTAGATCTGCTGGCCCGAGCTGGCGAACAGCACCGCGTGGCCCGCCGCGTCGGCCGCGCCGGCCAGGTGGGTGAAGTTGATCCCGCTGGTCAGCGTGACCTGGCTGTATCCGGTCTCGCTGGCCTGGTCGGGATAGAAGCTGTGGATGTCGCCGCCGGTGCCAAGGGTGAACAGCTCGATGCCGGACCCGGTGCTGGTCTTGATCGCCAGCACCTCCGGCCCGCCGTTGACCGGGATGGTGACCCGGTAGTTCTGCATAAATTTGCACTGGGCCGAGACGGTGGGCAGCGCGCTCCACACGATTTCCTGCGGGTCAGCGGCCGACGGGCCGGTGCACACGACCAGGTTGCCATCATCGAGTAGCGCGGTGATGCCCGGGATGTTCAGCACGGTACGGGTATCGAAGTAGGCGGAGTTCTGCCCGGTCTGCTGGTCGTGCTCGGCGCTCTCGCCGTAGAGGACGAAGTTGGTGTCGTTCTGCATAATGGCCCAGGGGTGGCTGCCGGTGGCTGGCTGAGTCTGCCAGTACCGGGTGGTCAGGTCCGGCTGACCGTCCGTGTCTTTGAGAGCCTGGTAGAGACCGAGCATGCCAGTTTCGTCGAAATACGCTACATATTTACCGGTTTGTGAAACAAGGGAATCGCCGGGCTGGAGGGTTTTGTTGGCAGACAGAAAAGAACCATGGACGGCCATGGGGACGCTCCCTTTTTCGGGGGGTAAGACGGCTCTCAAGAGAGCATCCGTCAGGTTGCGCCAGAACGCAATGCCGGCAATCCCCTGAAAGCGTGGAGACTTCTCATAGCGGATTCGTGTAATTTTCCGCTCTTTGCGATTATCGAACGCCAGTTCAGTTGAGTGCCCTGGCGTCCGTCATCTGTGCCGTGGGCTTGCGGGTCACCGGACGCGCCGCGCCACGGGGCGGGGCAGGCCGGGGCCTGCCCGTATCTCCTGCCTGAGGGGCCGCAGTGGTCTCCGGGGTCCAGGCCGCCCGCAGGGCCGTCGCCGCAGGCGATGCGTAGCAGCCTGGAGGCCGGAGGGGCGGCCCCGTACCCTCGCGCGGCGCGTCCCCCAGCCCGGCGCGGCAGCTTTGTCCCCGAAGGTGAGCGGCGGCGAAGCCGCCTCCTTATGCCCAGAGCCGAGTGCCGCCGGGCCGTGTTGTAGTCCTCGATCCAGGCGGCGACCCCGGCCCGGGCGGCCGCCCTGGTCGCGAAATGCTCGATGCGCCGCAGCTCACGCGGGGTCAGCGACCCGGACACGGCCTGGGCGGCCAGGGCGCGTACGGCGGCTTCCTGGCCGCTGCAGCTGCCGCGCGGGTAGAAGTCCAGCCCGAGTTCGGCCAGCGCCGCGGGCAGGATATCGAGCACCTGGTAGTCGGCCTCGGCGCGGGTCAGCCCGGCCAGGATGCGCAGCGACGGGCTGTCCAGGCCGGCGATAAGGGCATCGCAGGCGCACCTGACCACGGCTTGCGGGCTCACCGCGTCGATGCTCCACAGCGCAGCGGTGTCCTGCAGTGTGCCGGTGACCTGATCAAGCGGCATGGACCCATGATCGTGCCGCGGTCACCACGCTGGCGAGCAAATTATGGCCCTAATACTGTCGCCGCCTACCTCGCCAGCGCCAGCCCGTTAGTCTCGCCAGGCTCCGCCTGGCCGGCCATTCCAGACACGCGGATAGGAGTTTCAGCTGCCGCCCACCGATAGTTACCAATCATGCACGCGAACCGCCTTTATGCATGGGACTCGCCTCGCGCTGACGACGGCAAGATGCGGTACATAAACGCGCAATCCGCGTGGGGAGACCCGTGCTTCTTTGGTGTCTCAGCGAGGGGCTGGGGTGCCGTGTGCAGCTGCCGTCGGTCAGCGTTGTGCGGCGACTTCGGCGTAGCGGTCCAGGCTCCAGCCTGAGACGACAGCATCACGCATGCCTTCCCAGCCGTCGCCGTGCCGGTCGAGATGGCGGTGTGTGAGCACGACACGGGTCCGGGCAGGCCCGTCGGGAGTGAAGATGACCTCCACTTCGCTGGTCTTGTCAGGGTTGGCTTCCAGCTGCCAGCGCAGGTTTATGTCCCAGCTGAAGCAGACCCGGTGCGGAGGGTCGTAGGCGAGGACCCGCGCCCAGTGGCACTCGCTGCCGTCGGTGCCGCGATCGATGATGTGGCCGCCGACGTGTGGCTCGAACACCATCTCGGCGAGCTCGGCCTGCAGGATGTGATGGTCGGGGTTCCACCAGGAGCCGATGCCTTCGGTGAATACCCGGAAGGCGTGCTCGACTGGGGCGTCGACCTCGGTCTGGGTGGTGACCGAGGTTGTCTCCAGTTGCGTGGTCATGTCTCCTCCTGGATTGGCTGGCTTGCAGCTGTGCGGAAGCTGGCCAGTGATTGCTGCCAGAACTGCTCGAAGTACTCGCGGATCGCGGCGATGCCTGCGGAGTCGACCGAGTAGACGCGGCGGGTACCGGCCGCTTGGTCGGTGACTAGCCCGGCCGACTTGAGGATTTTCAGGTGCTGGGAGACAGCGGGACGGCTCACCGGCAGCTCGCGGGCCAGTTCACCGACCGCGCTGGGTGACCGGGCCAGCCGCTCGAAGATCGCTCGCCGGGTCGGATCGGCGAGCGCGGTGAGGGCCGCTGCATGGTTAGTCATAGCTTACGGTAAGTTATCACTTACCGATGTGGCCGTCAAGCAGGCACCGGTTTACGGCTGCGCCGGCCCAGCTTGCAAGGCAATCTCGTCACGGCGGCCGCTGCAGCGCCGCCGTGGGCTGACCGGGACAGCGATGGGTTGGTCCAGCTGGACTCGGGAGAGAACCTGCTCCAGATCACCGTGCCCGGTGGTCACCGCGGTCCCATCCGGAAGGGTGATCCGGACCGGGGGCATCATCGCTGCGGCCTGCGGCGGCTGGACGTAGGCGGCCCGGAAGTCGAAGAAGTTTCCCCACTTCCTGGGGTTCATGGCCCCCCGACCTTCCCCGTGGCGCGGTCCACCACGGCAAACTGCCGGTCCCCCAGCAGGCCCCGGCCGGTAACCTCGCAGGAGTTCAGCTCCTCGCCCATCATGGACTTGACCGGATAGCGCCACAGCGCCGCGACGGCGCCAACTTGCAACGGGCCTGAAGAAGACCCTGACGGATCGGTTTGCATGACGTGCTCCTGTCGTCCACCCTGGTCAGCCTTCGGACCGGCCTATCGGCACAGCGTGCCCTCCACGTCACAGCCCGGCAGGGCCGAAGGTCCCACGGATGAGTCCCCGGACCGCCGGGACCCCCAGCGGCAGCTCATCGCCGGACAAGGATGCCCCATGGACAAAATGCTCAGCATGCCCGGCGGACGAGGCCGGCGCGGCAATCAGCTGCCCCGAATCGGCAGGCAGATCTAATACGTCGCGATCGCGGCGGAGACGAGGTGCAGACGGTCACGCTCCGTTACAAGATTTCCTGTACCCTGCGCGCACACTTCCGCCGTTCTGTACTGGAACAGCCCCTCAATCCGGTCCGTTCGAGGTGCGCAAAACGGGATCTTTGTCGCGTTGCTGTCTTCTGGGGAATGCGCGGCGAAGTTCAGCAGCCCAGAACGGTAGCGCCTGGTCACGAAGGTATGGGAGCGGTCTGCGGGACCGCTCCGCCGACTTCGAGCGGTCCCGGAAGCTGATCTCGATCGCTGCGTTGGCACCGCCTTTGGCTGCCAGTTGGCAGTCGGCCTTCTGCCCGCACAGCTCCTGGCTGAAGTCTCCGTGCCGTAGCTGTGCCATGAGCAAGCCGCGCACTGTCGCGGACTCCTCCGGCCGGGAGCTCAGCCACGCGTCCGTCGAAATCGATTTGGACGGTCACGCTGGGTGTCGAAGGACGAGGTCTTTGCGGCGACGGTGGGAGACTTGGTATTCATGACGGGAACAGCGCCATCGTTACTTGGACCACCGGCGATCGGGCAGCCTTCTGCCCTGTCCGCCCTGCCCGATCAGAGTCCCCTGCTTCGGGTCCCGAACTGGTGGGCTCACTGCTCGGTGCCGGCTTCACGCCCGCCGGCGAGCTAGCCGATTCCCGGCGTCTGCCGTCCGCTGATCGAGGCGGGCCGTATCCGGATCCAGAACGGGCGGGCCTCGGGTTCGACCCACGGGTACAGGCCGAGGTGGTTCAGGCGCTGGATCTCGCCGCCGTCGTAGATCGCCCAGGCGCGGCCGTTCACCAGGACGCTCCATCCGGACTGGGTCCGCTCGTCGTAGTGGTCGGCCTCGAACGCCACCAGGTTGTAGCCTTCGGCCGAGGATAGCTTGGATCCGCGGGCTGTCCGGAAGACCGGGTCCAGACCGTCCATCAGGTAATTGACCGGCAGGACCACGATCTCGCCGTCCGCCAGGAAGCTGACCCGGCCGAGTGGGACCGTGGCCAGCAACTCCAGGCACCGGTCGAACGACAATATCTCGAGCCCTGCGTGATCGGTCGGGTACGGTGACATTTCGCGCCTCCTGGGGTGAGCCGCTGCGAGCCCGGCTGTGCCGGGCACGCCCGATGGGACCGGGTGCTGCCTCCGACGCTGGCCCGCCGCGGCGGGCCCTGGCCACGGGCTGAGGTCCCGGAGACCAGGGCCTTTCGGCTCGCGTTCCGCCGCTGGAAGCCGGGCTCGGCGGCGAGCCAGGCCCCGCTTCAGCGTTCGGTCCGGGGAGAGGCAGCAGGTCCGCCGCGCCACGCGGTGCCGTGCCCGCGCCGACGCCAGGGACGCCGCGGGGTGGCTGGCGGGACCGCTGACCGACTGCGGCGACCTGGACGAGCTGCGCGCCCGCGCCGACACCGGCGACCAGTACGCCGCCCGGGAACTGGCGGGGCAGCTGGCCGACCGGGGCGAGAAACGGAGCGGTTGCGCCGGTCCGGCTTGACCCCGGACGGGGCAACTGCCTGTGCGTGACGGGACGTCATGCCTCAAGTCCTCAAGAGCCGGAAGAATACGGCGAACCTGATGCGACGTGAGCCTCGTGGTGTTGAGAATCGAACGATCGATTAACAACATTGCCACTGCGACGGCTCGGAGGGCGTGGGGCGCGACCAGGAGGTTGCCGAAAAAAGGTGTTGCAAAGGCGAAACCTCCTGTTCTGCCGCGGACAGGCCGGTCACCGGAGGTCACGCCATGCGATAGCGCCCAGATCGTGTGATCAACCTGATCCCGCGGCAGCCCGCGAGCCCAGCCAGCTGAGCACGCACGTGGACCCGGCTTACCGCACCGAAGCGCTCTCGCTGCCCCGGCTGCGCCGGGCCGCGCTGATATCGGTCGTGATAGCGGCCCCGCTCGCGCTGATCCTAGGTCCGATCGGCTACGGGATATGGCAGGACGACCACTGGCACCCGGCAGCTGACGAGGGCCTGGTTTCAGCGGCGTTCTCCGCGCACGCGGCCATCCTGGTCACCGCTTTCGGGGTGACCCTCGACGGCATGGACATGGTGTGGGACGTCACGGACCTGAGCCGGCCGCGGCGCCTGTCGCAGTTCGAGGGCGGCCAGCCCACGACGCTGTCGCCGGACGGCCGCATCGTGGCCACCGTCGACTTCAGCCATCCGGTCTTGTGGAACGTGGCCGACCCCAGGCACCCGGCCAGGATAGCGACGCTGCCCGCCGACGCCGGGGGCCTGCGGGGACAGGAGTTCTCCCCGGATGGCCAGATCCTAGCTACCGCCTACTACGACCAGGTCCTCCTGTGGGACGTGACCAGCCCGGCCCGGCCCCGGCTGCTGCGCCCCCTGGACGCCCCGGCAACGTCCCCACCGGGCAGCGCCGGTCTACCGTTCAGTCCGCAGG
Source organism: uncultured Actinomycetes bacterium (assembly GCA_963722275.1). Classification (GTDB taxonomy): domain Bacteria; phylum Actinomycetota; class Actinomycetes; order Streptosporangiales; family Streptosporangiaceae; genus Palsa-504. The sequence goes on from CAVRMX010000039.1 coordinate 101,046, forward strand.
ACATCGCGTTCTCCCCCGACGGGAGCATCCTGGCCAGCGCCACCGGCACCGACCAGGTCACCTTGTGGAACGTCGCCGACCCGGCGCGCGCCTACCGCATCGCTGACATCGACGACCCGGGCGCCTTCGCCCAGGGCTTCGCGTTCTCTCCCAGCGGGAACCTGCTGTCCGTCCTGTACTCCGGCGGCACCGTGCTGGTCTACAGCCTGGCCGACCCCGCCCGCCCCGCCCGCACCGCCACGGTCACCGGCCTTCTGGTCCGCGCGAAGTTCCCGGACGGGCAGTCCCAGCCAGACGAGGTGCTGTGCGCCACCTGCATCTGGACCGGTGAGGCGGCGGCGTTCTCCCCGGGCGGGCACACTCTGACCGTCATCGTCAACCGCACGGAGATGAGCGCCAACTCCGGGCGCGACACCATATTCGACTGGCCTGTGACCGGCTCAGGAACTCTCGGCACCGCCACGGTCACCGCGCGCGACGCCGCGGACTCCCAGCCCTTCATTGCCCCCAGCGACCGCACCGTGCTCGGCAGCCCCAGCAACTACTACTGGCGTACATGGCCGCTGCCCTGACCTGCCCCAGCTGGCCGATGCAGCACCGGACGGCACAACAGGACAATCTGCGCGGCCCTATGAGCGCTCCAACCCAGGCCCCTCAGCCGTCTAGATTCGGCGATCTGGCGCCTTCCTTCGGTAGCTGACGTCGTTCCAGTTCCGACATTTTGTGACGCCGCGTGACCGGTGCACACGGCTTACGTTTGGGTCTCCGCTCAATCGCTGGGCCCGTCACTTACCTGCTGTTCAATGGCGCGGACTTTCTGGGACTGTTGAGGAAGGCGCGGCGTGCGTACCAGGCGGTGATGACCGCGAAGACGGCAAGGACCGCGGTGGTTATGGCGGTGAGGTGGGTCGCGAAGATGAGCGATATGGCGGAAAGGCTATGGGACGCCCCGTCGGTCAGGCCGCCGTTATGTGGATTACTCCGTCGCGCCGGCGAGGGTGATCCGAGCGAACGTGGGGCTGTCGCGGTGGTCCCATATGTCGTAGTTCACCGTGTAGTGGTCAGGTCGGCCGGGCTGGTTCTGGTCCGTGTAGACGTGTGGGTTGCCTGGTTCGCCGGTCGCGACCTCGACCTTGTGCGGGGCTGGTCGGCTGCCTGTGCTGTATTCGCCGGGCAGGTGGAGGATGCCATGGCTGTGGGGGTAGACCATGATGGCGTCGAGGACGGGACCAGTGATCTGGCCGTCTAGGCGGTTGAAGTGGTGGGCAGGCTGTGCTCGCGTTCGGGCATGACGATCAGCCTGCCACGGCCGCCGGCGGGGTGTGAGTCTGCCCCTGCGGGCGGATCATGCTAGTTCAGGAAGGCGATCTCGCTGTCGCTGACCATGCAGGCCTTGTAGATGCCGATCCGGGGAAGATCCCGGATGACCACGACGAACTGGTCTTCCCGGTCGTAGGTCTCGGGCCAGGTGGAAGACGCGGGGTTGGCGCAGCCGAGGGAGATGTAGGTGAAGGAGGTCGTCGCCGGGATGGGGGGGAGTGGGTGTGAGGGAGGGAGGTGAGGTGATTGGGGTGGTGAGTGTGAGGTCATAGGTGCGTTCTGGTCAGATCAGGCGGCACCGCGGCGGATGGCGCGCATGGCGCGCCGGTTTCCCGCCGTTATCGTGAGCGGTTGCCGAGCCTGGGTCTGCCCGGAGGAGGAAGGCGAGTCGTGCGGGGCGGATGCACGCCCCTCGGGGCGCATCCAGGGTCGAAGCGCGGCTTGCATGATCCCGTGACTGCAACGACTATGAGGGCATGGTCGTTGCCCTGCTCCTGGTCGCGGCAATTGCTGCTATCTGGTGGCTGGCCGGGCATAAGGGGTGGGGGGCCGTCCAGAAGGTGGTCTTCTGGGTGGTGCTCCTGGCGATACTGTGGGTGGTGGTGACCCGGTATAGCGCACCGCATCCGGGGGGTTAGGCGCGCTGTTCTGTGAGGCCGCCGTCTTGTCAGGCTGCGCCGCGGCGGATGGCGCGTGCCGCGCTTTCGGGTACTTCGCGCTTGTAGTCCTGGCCCTGGAGGGCGGCGGCGCAGGCGGTGCAGAGGACCAGGCGGCGGAGGCCGTAGCGGCGGTGTCGCGGTTCCATCTGGCGGGCATAGCAGCCCGTGCGGGCTGCGGTGTAGCTGGCGGGGGCTCCGGCCGGGGCCCAAGGCAGTTCACAATGTGACTGTTCATTTCGCCGCTTGCAGCGGTCGGGTGGCCGTTGTCGGCCGAGCCTCCAGCCGGAGCCCGTTATGACGCTACCGCGTACTGCCGCTGAGGTCCTGTCCGGTCACGTGACGCTGGAGGTCCGCATCGACAGGATGACGCTCCGGCAGCCGCGGCTGCAGTACGGGCAGGGGATCCACAATTTCTTCTGCCAGCACCGCGGCAACCGGTTCGCCTCCTCGGCGCTGATGCTGCCGATGACCGAGCGGTTCACCGCCGGCATCCGCCATTACATCGACACGCGCCAGCTGGACCTGGTCCGGTTCGCGAAGGGGCAGAGCAAGGACCAGCTCGCCAAGGAGTACCTGGCCGGGCATCACGGCGGGGAGTGCATCTTGTTCGTCGGCGTGGCCCAGGAGAAGACCCGGGTGTGGCAGACCGCCCAGCGCCGGGACCCGGCGACAGGGAAGCGGTACCCGTGGCTTTACCAGGAGCAGGCGATGGCCAGCCACTGGTATTTCTATGGCTTCGAGGCCGATTTCGGCCCGTTCCATATCAAGTTCTGCGGCTACTTCCCTTACACCGGGCAGATCTACTTCAACGGCCACGAGTACGCCAAGCAGCAGTGCCTGAAGGAAGGCATCTTATTCACGGCCTTGGACAATGCGTTCGGCATGGTCAGCGACGCCGAGGCGGTTCAGCGGATCTGCGACGGGCTCACCGATCAGAAGATCTACCGGTTCGCCGGCAAATGGCTGGCCCGGCTGCCGCAGCCGTTCACCCGCGCCGACGAGGACGCCGATTACCGCTGGCAGCTGCCGGACGGGCAGATCGAGTTCTCCACCACCATGGCCCTGGACCGGCCGCTATCGGGGCGGATCTTCTCCGGGCAGCTGATCCGCGACAACCTCGGCATCGGCCGCCCGGACAAGGTGAACATCGTCTTCGGCCGGGCCATCCGCCAGCGCGGCAAGTTCCGCACCCCCGGGACCTTCCGGACCCAGGTCATCACCAACGGCGCCTGCCCCTACCTCTACCTGTCCTGCAAGAAGACCCAGGCCGGGCAGTACCTCAAGGAAGGACGAGCGCTCCGCACCGAGACCACCTTCAACCAGCCGCGCGACCTCGGCATCGGCAAAGAGCTGACGAACCTCGCCGCACTGGCCGAGGCCGGCTATTCAGCCAACCGGCGTCTGCTGGACGCCGAATGCATCAGCCACGACCCCGCCGCCGGGACCGCCGCCCTGGAGATGCTCACCAGCCCGGTCATCAGCACCACCTGCACCCGCGTCCCTGGCATGCGCTTCCCCGACCCCCGCGTCCAGGCGCTCCTCGCGGCCTGCTGCGCGCTCGCGCTCCGGCCCGCCGGCTTCACCAGCCGCGACCTGCGGCACATCCTCGCCCCCCAGCTGGGAAAAGATCCCGGGGACATGTCCGCCGGCCAGATCAGCTACGACCTGCCTGCGCCGCGAGGCGCCCCGCCATATCCCCGGCTCAGCCGGGAGGAACTCGGAAGGAGTTCCTGGGTCTGATGACTAACCTGGCGCCGAAAGGTTAAGGGAACCGCAGCATGTCAGGAAAGCAGCGGCCGCGCTCAGACGCATGAGGCGGGGCGCTGCGGGACCCGCGCGATATGGCTAAAGCTAGACTGCCTGAATCCTAATCTCCAGAAGGTACAAATAGCGACCCGCCGGAAAGGCGCCTGAAACCAGGCCTTCGAAGTTACTAACCAGAACCTCCAAAAACTTACGTTCTGGTTAGTAACTTCGAAGAGCCGGATAAGTCTGTTAGACAGTCCGTTGCTGCTCAATAAGGAATATTCGGACGCCCGGAGGTGAATGTCCGGATGTGAACTACTGCCGAATCCGACCATATGAAATAGGCGGCGCCGCTGGCCCGGCCTCAGCGCCTCGGGCTGCATTGGAACGCCCGCCCCGGCGCACCGCGGGCCGCTTACCGCTGACACGCTGATCAAGGTGGCTCACCGGGCCGTGGCCCGGTTCGGCGCGGTCCGTTCTCGTTACCGGTTGTCCAGCTCGCGGCCAGCGCGTCCAGGGCGCCCATACGGGCCGTCGCACGCGACCGGCTACGCCGACCCTCGACCCGGTGACCGCTTACTAGGATTCGGCGCCCACGAGGAAGCCGGGGAGGAGTAGTGAGCAGAGGGCCGAACTAGGACACCGCGGTGGCGGTGAGGACGACGAGACGGCCGAGCGCCCGGGACCAAGGTCCCTGTCGCATCGCGATTACGAAACGTAAATTGGTGCCTGATCCGTGGCATTTCCAGCCTCGCTGCGGGCGAACGACACAAGGGAGGCGCTGTGAGCGAATCGGGGACGATGACGCGTGGGATGATTCATGGCGTCGGAGCACAGAGGGGCTGGCGTGGGCTTCCGGGCGGCGTGACGACCGGAGTGATCCCCGGATCGAGCATCGGCATCGGCTATTTCGGTGGCCCGGTACTCAGCTGCCCGCAGATCTACGCCGGCTTCTGGGGGAGCAGCTGGTGGGGCACCGAGGGGCCGAACGTGTATCAGACCACGCTTCAGCCACAGCTCACCCAATTTCTCAAGGACCTGCCGAACAGCACGTTCATGAACGTTCTCAGTCAGTACGGCGCGGGTGGCGGCGCGGGCGTCGCCGGCACGTTCATGCAGGCTCACAACCTGGCGATCACCGGCACCGCGTTCACAGTGGCCGACGTCCAGTCTTGGATCCAGATCCTGATCGACTTCAACGATATGCCGGACGCGAGCCGGGCGTCGAGCGCGGGCAAGGTATGCATTGTGATCTTCCTCGACGACACGATCGAGATCAACGACCCCGGGTTCAACGGCGGCGCTGACGGGGGCATCGTCATGTGCGAACCCGGCAGTGACACCGCGTTCGGCTTCCACTGGGCGTTTACCACGACCTCCGGCAACCAGATGTACTTCGCGGTGGTCGGCGCGTGCGACGACACGTGTCTGGGCGAGAGTTGTCCCGATCCGAGCAACTGCACGCTCCAGACTTCGCAGTCGCAGCTCGATCGCCTCACCCAGGTCGCCAGCCACGAGATCGCCGAAATGATGACAGACCCAGCTCCGTTCAGCGGCTGGGTGCCGGAGATCGGCGATCCATGTGGCGGCGTGTCGGACTCAATTACGGTCGGCCCCAACACATGGAACGTGCAAAAGATCTACAGCCTGGCGGCCGACTTGGCACACGAGCCGTACTGCCAGGGCACCGCCCCTGCGTCGCTTCCCGCCCAGCCAGGGGGCCCAGGGGCGTCGACACACGCGATGACCGGTTACCGGCCAGGGCACCTGGACCGGATCCTCCCCCTACCGACCGCCCGCATTAACTCCGACACGAAGGCGATCAGCTACGAGGAGCGGGAGCTGCGCCGGTTCGTCAACCGCGTGATCATGCCGGCTACGGTCAACGACCTCCCTGGTCACTTCGCGCAGCTCCTGCGGGAGACCGCCGACCACATCGACACGCGGACCGGCCGCACGACGCGGCGGCGGCGAAGCGGCAGACGAAAACGAGCAGCTTAGCGTTCGCTGGGGGACGGCGCCGGCTCGCCACCTCGCCGTCAAGGCGCGCTGAGGCGATTGTCGCGCGGCGGCACAAGATTCGCACACTGAGCGTGATGAGCACGACAGCGAAGCCGATGAGGTATGGCGGCTGAGACTGAAATGGTCCAGCCGCGCGTGAGCCCGGCCGGACGGTGCCGGCCTGCCGCTACCTGTCCGCAGCAGCGCCGGGGCCAGACCTGGACCCGGCGAAGATCGCCGGAATCCGGTTGTTCCGGCCACCCGGCCGAGGAAGATCACGCTTCGCGAGGAGCATCTCACTGTTCTTGACGCGCGATCCGCCGTTCTGGTCGGCAGCCTGGCCTTCTGCGCGGCGGCCTGTGCCGCGCACGAATGGTTGTTAGGGAAAGCAGCCGTGAGGTCATGTCACTGTTACCAGCAAAAGCTGGAACGGCTGTAAATCCGCAGGGCCGGAACCCTCTTTGACACTGACCCGCTCCTTCAGGGATGAACAACTCTCCGCAGGTCAACGGCTGTTCCAATCATGGAAACCGGCCTTTTCGCATGCTGGTGCAGCAGTAAAGTGCAGCTACGGGGTATCAGGGGCGGAGCTGGTCGCCGAGTTTCCTGAGAGCGTCCCGTGTCGCCGACGACAACGACCAGGCCATTGATGCTGACCACACCCGGAAACCCCGCTGTCAAAGATCTTGATCCGCAGGTCTTGACACTTACCCTGGCGCGCGAGAACCTCGCGCCGTTAGCGAATCGCTCCCTGCGAGGAGATCCGGATGAGATCTGTTAACCGGTACATCCCTCTCGCCGGTGCCGTGCGCTCCCGCACCGCGCGTGGCCTGACCGCGGCGGGGCTGGCGCTGGCTGCCCTGACCGTGACCGCATCGCCGTCCCAGGCATTGGTGGGTGGCCAGTACACCGGGTCGTTGTCGGTGTCGGCCACCACCGTCAAGCTCGGCACCACGTTCACCGTCACGCAACAGGCGATCAGCCTGGGCGGCACGCAGACCCCGGGCATCACCGTCGGAATCCGCCGCCTGGGATTCACCGTTGTTGCATCCCAGCCACCCCGGACCGGCATCTGCCGGATCGCAGGATCGGCCACCTGCAGTTTCCTGCTGCTGGCTCCGCACGAGACCCAGACCTACACGCTAACCCTTGCCCCGACGACCGCCGGTACCTACCAGCTGACGGGATGGACCACTCAGCCGATCGCTGGCGGCAGCGGGGGCACTGTCCAGACCGTCACGATCACGGTCACCCCCTAACCTGGCGTGGTGCGCCCGGCTGGACCGCCGTCCAGCCGGGCGGCTGACACTGTCCCCGGGACTGCCGGTCCCGTGCCAACCTGCATATGGTCCGCCGGTACGTGGTCTCCCGGCAGCGTGGCGGTTTCGTGCCTGAGAGGCATTGATGGTCTACGCCATGGGCTCATCAGTCCCCGGAGTCAGCTGGGGGAACCACGCCGTGGCGCAGAAGGTTCAGACGCTGCCACTGACGGCAGTGAGACTGAGGGCACGGTGCGGTTCGGGCTCGACGGGCCAGTTATGAGATTGACTGTTGCTTGAGACTTAGCTCCCCGGCGCCACCATACCGTTGCGCTCATTTTATTTAGCGGCTTCCAGCTCAATCACAGAACTGGAACATCTGTATCAGGTGCGGCTCTGTGAAGTGCCGAGCTTCGTGGCCGTGAATATTCAGCGTTCGGCGCGTTTCACTCGTGAAGCGGCCTGCTGAGGTGTTTACGCTGTGTGATTCCCTTTGTCCGGGCGGCTGGGGTGTCAGGGTGCACAGTCATGCGCCATGCTGTCCGGCTGGCGCTGTGTGTGCAGACGGCGGCGGCTGCGGGCTGACCGGGGTCAGGGTTCCTCTTCCATGATGCGGTCGTAAGTGCGGCGGGCGCGGGCGGCGCGGGCGCTGGCGCCGTAGCGGGTGAGCATCTGGGGGGAGGTCCAGCCGTTGAGTTCCATCAGGTCTGCTTCCGGGCCGCCGCGGTCGAGCCAGGTGTGGCTGAAGTGGTGCCGGAACCGGTGCGGGTATGCCTGGCACGTCGGCTTGCCGGCCGCGGCGGGCGATCATCTGGTAGATGCCGGTGGCGGTCAGCGGCCCGCGGCCGTTCACGCCCAGCCACAGCCGGTCCCGCCAGGCCTGCGGGTGGCGGGACCGGGCCCGCAGTTAGCGGTCGAGAGCGCGCGCGGCCTGGTGGCCGATCTTGACGGTCCGCGCGGTGCCGCCCTTGCCGGCGATGCGGATCTCCCGGCGGTCCAGGTCAAGATCATTACGCGCGGGTCGTCCTGGTCGTGGCGGATGCCCGCCATCTCGGACAGGCGGATGCCGGTCGCGGTGAATACCGCGATGATCGCGGCGTCGCGGCGCTGGGCGAACGTGCCGCCGCGGCAGGCGCGCTCGACATCCGATAGTTCTTCGCTGGTGAATACCGGGACTTCCGGCACCGTGACCTTGGGCGCGCGGAGCCGCGCCATCGGGTCGGGGAGGTTCTCCTCGGCGGCCAGCCACTTGAAGAACTGCCGCAGCGCGCGGAACTGGATGCTGGCGTAGGCGCTGTTGTAGCGGCCCAGCAGGTGCACCATCCACCGCTGCACATCCTGGGCGTCGACCTGGTCCCAGCTGGTCCGGCCGGCCTGCGGCAGCAGCCAGGCGGCGGCGAACCAGCGGACCGCCCCGGTATAGCCGCCGATGGTCCGGGCCGATTTGCCCTCGGCGGCCAGGTGCAGCCGGAACGAGGCGATGTCCGCCGCGAGCGGCCCAGCGTCCAGCTGCCCGGCCTTCCGGGCATGCCGCCGCAGCACCGCCATAGTTTTACTCTCACCGGCCGGGCTGGCTGCCTTCTGGCAGGTCGCAGGCCGGCGCTGCGCCGGGCGGGCGGATCCGGGTGAGTCGGGCTGGAGGGGCATGATCACCAGGCATTTCCGGGTCTGCCCGGCTCAGGAGCGGAGTTCCCCCGTCGCAGGTCCGGTGGCCTCAGGGGCGAGCGTCCGTCTGAAAATGGTGTGCAGGCCCTGACAGTGCCATGGGTATCTCCAGTCGCATCAGCCCGGCGCTCAGATAGCGGAACCGACGATAGGCCGATCCGGGTCAGCGCCGGGCTTATCTGGCTTGCGGCCTGGGCAGTAGCCGGTGCCAGACTGGATTTCCGCTCGGCGGCTCGCTGATCTCCTGGCCAGGCATGGACACCTCGGCGAGCTCCGCGCTTGCAGCCAGACGGGCAGACCTCCTAGTCGAAGTCGCCGGGATCCTCAAGGGGACATCGGAAGGTGAACTCGACGAGCCGGTCGCCCGGCCCGGCCGCCCGGCTGTGCCACCAGGCCGGGGCCGATCCGAAGGCTATCCCGGCCTGGATCCAGCAGGGCAGCCGCCGCTCGGCAAACCCAGACGCTCGCCGCTCTCCGGTGCGGGATGAGCGTTTGCTAGTCCTCCCCGCAGATGCTGCGCCGCTACGGCGTAAGTGCCCGCAGTGCCCGGGCCCGCCGCCCCTATGACCGCATCATGAAGGCCAGCCGTGACGTCAAGGGTCCTGGAAGGCTACGCCAAGGTCGCATTCCGGCCGCCCATGGCTAAAGCGAGCCTCTGTCACCAGCGAGTATCATAGCTCCTCACTTGGTGCGTTACTCACATAATGCCGATGAGAGGACGGGGTCGTAAGCCTCCGGCGTCTCTGGTCAGTGCATCGTTGCGCGGGCAAGGATATGGAAGCATATTAGAATGTAACACTATGTGTGCGAGTTGGAGGCATCATGAGTTGGCGGATCCAACGGTATGCCGACCAGGCTCATGATACGGAGCTTGGTAGTGACGTGGGCGACGAGCGCGTAAGTGGAACCCCGGCAGCAATCGGCGACTCCATAACCCTTCGGTCTGGAAAAGAGCGAATAAAGCTTACTCTGCTCGACGTTATCGATCCTGCGCCGGTCACCGAGGTGCAGCTCTCAGAGATGCTGGAGGAGATCTCAGAATCTAACCGATCGCATATTCCTGGCGCCGACAAGAGTGATAGCGTCCCGTCACCTAATCGTTACCTCGCTGTAAAGATTAAAGCCCGACACCTTGACCCGGCCCTGTCGGTCAATGAAGTCATTGTCCATACGGGAATAGATGGCGTTCTTATGGCGGATAATGGCGCAGAGTACATGTCCCGTTTGGGTGCCAGGGTAGTAGGTGATCCAATAGTGAGCGTACCAAGTCCTGGGGAACCGACAAAAGTTGGGTAAGCATTCAGCCCGTTCACGTGCGGTGATGGGTGGCACGGGGTGGTGATCGCCGTTACGGGGAGAGTGCTTATGTTGGCAGGAGGAAGCGTGCCTGATTGTCATACCAGCGCCTCCGGCACGGCGAGCTGCTCCGTTTGTGCGGTGATCAGTGCATCCCGCGGAGGGGATACCCCTTAAAAGCCTGGCGGCATAGGTGCTCTACGCGTCGCGCATGCGCAGCAGCAGCCCGCCGGCCAATAGCGCTGTGGCAGCCCAGGCGGTGAGGACGCCGAGGCCTGCCCATGGGCTGATGGGCAGGCTGCGGAGGTCGGTGGTGGCCTGGATGGCCAGGCCGGCGCTCATCGGGCCGATCTGCTGGAGCAGGCGCTGCCAGTGCGGGTTGCCGATTGCCTGGGAGATGATGGGGAAAAGGTAGAGCAGGCCGAGGGCCATCCCGATGCTGGTAGCGGAGTCCCGCATGGCGGTGGCGATGCCGAGGCTGAGCAGGGCGATCAGGGTCAGGTAGAGGATCGAGCCGACGGTAGCGCGCAGCGTCGGCCCGTCGGCCAGGGACAGGGCCGGGTAGCCGCGGGCAGCCGTGAAGCCATGGCCAGGCAGGATGAGCCGCCCGGCCAGCAGCGACCCGAGTACCGCGACGGTCCCGGCCGCGGACACGATGCCGGTGAGGGTGATGGCTTTGGCCGCGAGGACGGTGCCCCGGTGCGGCATCGCCGTCAGGGTGGTGCGGATCATGGCCGAGCTGTACTCGCCGCTGATGACTTCCGCGGCCAGGATGGCAACCAGCGCCTGGCCGAGTTCAACGCCGGTGAGGCTGAGCTTGGCCGTGTCGTCGCCGCCGCAGCCGGCAGTGCCGCAGGTCATCACCGACGTCACTCCCGCGCTCAGGGCCACGGTCACCGCGATGGTGCCGAGGAGCAGCCACAGGGGGCTGGCGACGGTCCGTATCTTCGTCCACTCCGCGTGCAGGGCCAGCCTCATGCGTCCCTCCTGCGGAGAAGGACTGCCGCCACGGCCAAGGCGAGAACCGCGTAGCCGGCCAGGACGGCGTACCCGGCCCACGGCCGGAGAGGGTAATAGCCGTTGTAGGGCGTGTCGACGGTGGTGACCTGGTGATACGGCACAAGCGTCTGCTGGACGGCGAAGGCGGCGGCGGGCGTCACCCGGGTCAGCCAGTTCGTCACGCTGGCGGGTATGAGCGGGATTTGGGCGACCAGGAGGTAGGGCAGCACGATGGCCGCGATGACGGTGGTGACCGCCCCGGCACTGCGCCGGAACATGGTGCCCGCGGCGAGAGCCAGGATCGCGGCGGTCGCGAGCAGGGCGGCGGTCCCGAGTTCGATCCGGAGCTGGACCGAGGATGTCACCGGGAACAGGTACACGCCGTTGGCCCGCGCGAGCTGCTCGCCGAGCGGGACCGCGATGACCGCCCCCGCCAGCCCGGCAGCGAAGGTGACGACGCCCAGGACGATCGCCTTGGCCGCCAGCACCCGGCCCCGCCGCGGGCTGGCGGCCAGAGTAACGTAAATCAGATCATCCCGGTATTCGGCGGTGATGAACAGCGTCCCCACGACGATCACCGCGATCAGCGCGGCGAACGTGCCGGTGAGGATGACATCGATGGTGCCGCTGCCTGGCAGGGTTAGGCGGACGGCGGGCGCGATGTCGCCGGTGCCGGTCACCGTGAACGTGCCGCCCGCCTGGCTGAACGTGCCCGGGTCGAACGCCGGGTGACCGTCGGAGGGTTCGGCTCCTACTAGGTCACCGGCCCAGTTACCACCGAGCCAGCTCCCCCGGATGCCGAGGTTCCCGAAGACGGCCGTGGACACGCTGGTGTCCGTGCCAAAGCCCTGCACCGAATCCGGAGACGCGACGAACAGCCCGCCTTGCACGGCCGGCCCGAGGCCGGCCACGTGAACGGCGCCCACCTTGATCCAGTGCGAGCCGTCTGCCGAATCATAGCCGGTGACCACGTCGCCGGAGCGGTCCAGCCGCAGCCAGCGAACAGACGCGGCGGAAACAGGGCCGGGGAGCCCGGCAGTGTCGCTGATGTAGTCGTACTGCATCCGCACGCCATGGCTGCTGGTGACCATGATCGCCGCGTAGGGCGATCCCTGGCGGGTGCTGGCCTTGATGATGAGCCCGGCCTTCGCCCACGGCACGATGACAGGCTGCAGGCCCCCGGGAAAGTAATCCCTAAGCGCGGAAACCGAGACGGTGATGCTGCCGTTTCCGGCCAGCGGCTGGTGCACGAAGTAGAAGCTGTCGGTAACCGGCTCACCGCCCGGCCCGACCGGAACGGCCAGCGTGCCATGCTGATCGCTGCTGATCCCGGCGAGCACGGCGAACAGCACCACCATCAGCGCCGCGGCCACCATGCCGGTCACCCAGCCCCGGACGGTCCGGAACTTGGTCCACTCCGCGCGTAGCAGCTGTGGAAAGCCGTCCCGCCCGGCCTGCTGGCCGGATCGGTACGGCGCAACGACGGGGGTCACCGCGGCATCTCCGCGGGCGCCGCGGCGCGGAACTCGGCCGCGTCGCGGGTGAGCTCCAGGTAGGCCTCCTCCAGGGTGGCGCGGTGCGCTGATACCTCGGAGAACGGGACCGCGCTCTGGCTGAGCAGCGTCACGATGCGGTCCGCAGGCAGGCCGGAGACGGTAATGGTGTCCGGGCCGGCGGCCGCCACGGCAGCGCCGGCCTGCGCGAGGACCGTCATCGCGTCCGGCCGGGCCGTGGTACGCAGGGCCACCCGGTTCCCGGACGCGGCCGCGATCAGGCCGGCCACGCTGGCGTCGGCGATGGCCTTGCCGCGCCCGGCCACGACCAGATGATCGGCCGTGTCCTGCAACTCGCTCATCAGGTGGCTGGACACCAGGACGGCGCGGCCCTGAGCGGCCAGTGACCGCAGGAAGCCGCGCATCCAGATGATGCCTTCGGGGTCCATGCCGTTGAACGGCTCATCGAGCATGATGACTGGCGGGTCGCCCAGCAGGGCCGCGGCGATCCCGAGCCGCTGCCGCATGCCGAGCGAGTAACCGCCGGCCTTGCGCCGGGCCGCCGAGGTCAGGCCGGCCTGCTCGATCACCTCATCCGCCCGCCGCGCGGCCAGGCCCTGTGAATGCGCCAGCCAAAGCAGGTGGTTACGGCCGCTCCGGCTGGGGTGCAGCGCGGAGGCGTCCAGCAGCGAGCCGATGTGGTTCAGCGGGTGCCGGAGGCTGTGGTAGGGCTTTCCCTCGATCAGCGCGGTGCCCTCATCGGCCGCGTCCAGGCCGAGGATCACCCGCATCGTGGTCGATTTTCCGGCCCCGTTCGGCCCCACGAAGCCGGTCACCAGCCCCGGATGGGCGGTAAAGGACATGCCGTCGAGGGCTCGGGTCGCCCCGTACCGCTTGCGCAGCCCGGCGACGGTGATCCCTGGGGCGCTCATCGGGGTGGGCACCCGGTTCGGTGTGGTCTCATGCGGGTAGTTGTACACAGCGGCTGGTTCCAGCCCGGTACCAGCCGCTGCGACCTGGCTGGAACCCGCGGGCTGGCATTGTTGTGCGCATGACACGCCGAACCGGCGGGCCGGCCCGCCGATCTGTCCGCACGACCGGCGGTGACCCGCAGTGAAGGTCCTGGTGGTCGAGGACTTCGAGGTCCTGGCCCGTTCCATCGGCACCGGGCTGCGCCGCGAGGGCATGGCCGTCGATGTCGTGCTGGACGGGACCGACGCCCTTGGCCGGCTGGCCGCCGCCCGCTACGACGTGGTAATCCTCGACCGGGACCTGCCCGGTGTCGGCGGCGACGACATCTGCCAGCGACTCGCCAGCGGCCGCTCCGGCACCCGCGTGCTGATGCTGACCGCGGCCGGCACCATTGAAGACCGCGTCGACGGGCTCAGCCTCGGCGCGGACGACTACCTGCCCAAGCCGTTCGCCTTCGCCGAGCTGGTCGCCCGGGTCCGGGCCCTGGGCCGCCGGGCCACCCCGCCGCTTCCTCCCACCTTGTCCTGCGGGGACATCACCCTCGACCCGGCCCGCCGGGCGGCGTTCCGCGCCGGGCGGCGCCTTGAGCTCAGCCCAAAGGAGTTCGCGCTCCTCGAATGCCTGCTCGCCTCACCAGGCCTGGTTCTGCCCGCCGAGGAACTACTCGAACGAGTCTGGGACGAAGCAGCCGACCCCTTCACTTCCGCGGTCAAGCACACCATCCACCGGCTGCGCGCCAAACTCGGCGACCCGCCAGTGATCGAGACCATCCGCGAAGGCGGCTACCGGATCGGGCCGCCATGACCGGCCCCCAGCCGCTCCCCAGGCGGTCCTTGCAGGCCCGGCTTACGCTCTTCTACGCCGCGGGCATCTTCGTCGCCGGGATCGTAGTCCTCGCCTTCGCCGCCGTCCCCCTCGCCGGCATCAAGTCAGCCACTCCCAAGGGCAGCCGAGCCTCAGGCGCGATCACCGGCACCGGGAACGGGATCGGCCCGCACCAGCTCCTGGCAGGCTCCGCCGTCGCGCTCGCCCTCCTCATCCCCATCGCCCTCGCGGCCGGCTGGTTCGTCGCCGGCCGGTTCCTGGCGCCCCTGCGGGCCATCACCGCCACTGCCAGGGCCATCTCCGCCGGGAACCTCCACCAGCGCCTCGGCCTCGGCGAGCCCGCCGACGAGCTGACCGAACTGGGCTACATCCTCGACGACCTCTTCGCCCGCCTGCAAGCCTCCTTCGACGCCCAGCGGCACTTCGTCGCCAACGCCTCCCACGAGCTACGCACCCCCCTCACCGGCCTGCGAACCCTCCTCGAAGTCACCCTCGCCGACCCCGACGCCGACGCCGGCACCCTGCGCTCGGCCTGCCAGGAGGCCCTCGCCCTTGGCGGACACCAGGAGCGGCTCGTCCAGGCACTGCTCACCCTGGCCACCAGCGAGCGCGGCGTCACCCGCCGGGACACCCTCGACCTCGCCCAAGCCGTCACAGCAGTGCTCGCCTCCCGCCGCGACCACGCAACAGAGAAAGGCATTGACCTCGCCGAGCACCTGGCGCCCGCAGTGACCGCCGGGGACCCGGGACTGATCGAAAGCCTCATCGCCAACCTGATCGACAACGCCATCCGCCACAACCACCCAGACGGGCATGTGGAAATCACCACTCAGGCCTCCGGCACGGAGGCGACCCTGACGGTCACCAACAGCGGGCCAGTCGTCCCCGGCGACCAGATCCAGCGGCTCTTCCAGCCCTTCCAGAGACTGGCGCCTGATCGTAACGGCCGCCGCGGCGGCTACGGCCTCGGCCTCGCCATCGTCAGCGCCGTCACCCAGGCTCACCACGCCACCCTCACCACCAGCGCACGCCCCGAAGGCGGCCTGTCCATCACCGTGCGGTTCGCCCGTCTACCCGGCAGCCGTGGCTGCAGGACGGGCAGGGCATCCACGGATTCTTCTGCGGCGCCGGCCAGGTCAGCGCCGCACGCGCAGTCCCCCTGCGGGAAGTGATCGACGACCTCGTCTGCCTTGCGCCAGCGCATCGCCGCGCCGGGCGCCCCGGGCTGTTTCCCCGGCTTCCGCTTCCGCTCCGCCCGCTCCGCGGCGCGCCGCTCTTTCCGGGCCGGCGGCCGGCGTCCCGGCAGGTCATCGGCGCTCGGCGGCATCGAGGAGTTCCCGGAATTCCTGGACGCGGCCCGCAGGGCCGCGTCCAGCTTCCCCCGCAGCTCCGCGACCAGCGCGGTCAGCGCCTCGATCTGCCCCGCCTGCTCGCGGATCAGCACATCACGCGGATCTTCCGGCGGCAGCGACTCGGTCACGCCACGAGATCATTCCCGAAACCGGCCCAGCCCGCCGCCGCGACGCACTCCTCGCAGCGCAACCGTGACCCCGGCATCCCTAACCCAGCGTCACCCAAAACTCAAGCAAACAAGGGGACGTGAATGCTTACTTTTCAGGAGCTCTGTCATCCCGAGAGCACCAACCTGGAAAAGGCCCCGACAGCCCAGCTCACGCGCATCGACGCTGCTGACCGGCTGTTCTCCGTGCCTTTAACACGCATAACAAGTGTACCGGAGTGTGCCGTTTCGTCCGTGGGATTCTTGTGGGGACCGCCCGCCGTGTCGCGGACTTGTGGGGTTTCTGTGGGGCCCGCAGAAGCCCCTGACTCGGCCCCGGCCGGCCGATCCGGTAGCGCAACTTCGGAGGCTGATGACCACTTCCGAGTAACCTAGCGTAACCAGAGCGGCCCGCCCGCCCGAGTGATCAGGATGAGCGAGCAGGTTGTCGCGATCACCCGCGTTGGACAGTGACGCGCGACGGTAGACACTGCTCGCGGCGGCCAGGTCGGCAGATGTTGCGAGGCGGATCATCGCTCCAGTGTGCGGCAAGGCAAACCGAGCCGCTCAGATTAATCCGTACTCGACAGCGATCTGAACGGCGTCCTCATCTGCCGCGGACAACGCGCTCAGCGTGGGCACTGGACCCCATCGCGTCGGAACCTCGTTGGCGCCAATCCCCCCGGCCCGAGGTGAGTCGGGAGACAAGAAACCTGCGGACTCAGAGTGCGACCACTTCTGCTGAGTCCGCGCGCGTAGCCGCCGTTATGCACGATCTCAACACTCCGTTCGCCGGTCATCTCGGGCGCGCAGAAGGATTGATCTGGCGCGACGCTACCTCCGTATGCGCGGAGATGCGGGGTGAGCGTCGGCAGGATCAGTCGTGCCGGCTGAATGGCTAGATCGATTGCAGTCGGGGGATGGCACGCTAGCTGCCCGGATTCCACGGCAGCCGGTAGGCGCGGTAGGTGCCCGAGCCGACGGGGAGCCTGGCGTTGAACAGCAGCTTTCCTGACGGGCTGAACTCGGAGAAGTATGACAGGCCGCCCCAGCTGACGAACAGGTCGCCGTTCCTGGTCGTCTGCGCGCTGCCGGTCGCGCCCGCCGTCAGGCCCTCCGGCTGGTTCACGGATTTGATCAGCGTCGCCGTGCCGGTGGCCAGGTCCAGGCTGATCGTGACCGCGCGGCTGGAGGAGTACAGGGCCTGCTGCCCGTCGGACTCGTCGTCGAAGACCGTGTACACGTTGCCGCCGAGCGTCTCGGGGTCGTGCTGGAACGCGAAGATCTCGCCGGCGCTGTCCAGCTTCTGGCCGGGCGCGGCCTTGACGGCGAACGTGCTGTGCTTGCCGCCGAGCTGCCACATCATCGCCCCAGTGCGGAGGTTCACCTTGTAGATAGTCCAGGTGAAGCGCGAGCTGATCAGCAAGTTGCCGTCGGTGTCGAGGTGGACGGCGTTGATGTGGAACCAGTCCCATGGCTGGCCCGGCTGCGGCATCGGCGCGTGGCTGTCGCCGTAGGGCACGTGGCCGGAGCTGTCCCACTGGAACAGCAGCTTGCCGGTCTTGATGTCGATCTCCTGCACGACGCCGTCCACGACCTGCTGGTGCGCGGACAGGCCGAGCGAGGCCAGGTTGGCGGTGCCGATCGTGTCAGCGAGGATCAGCGCGGTGTTCCACGGCGTGATCAGGAACTCGTGGAAGTCGGGCAGATACCCGTTCGCCGGCTTGACGGTGGCGATCTGCTGGTAGCGAGCGTTGTAGATAACGTCAGCGCCGCCGGTGCCGCCGCCCTGGAACCAAGTCAGCACCGGCTTGCCCAGGTAGGTCTGGGTGCGGAAGTCGGCGGCGAACATGCCCGCCGGCAGCCGGCGGAACCAGAGCACCTTGCCGGTGATGCTGACGATCTCCGGGCCGGTGCCGTACTGGCCGCCGCTCTGCGGGGCCAGGAAGATGTCGCCGTTGCCGTTGTCCGCGCCCCTGGTCAGCACCGTGACCGCAGGTGCTGGCGTGCTCGCTGTCGATGTCGCTGCCGGCCCGGACGAGCACGACACGACCGCGGCGCACAGTGCGCCAGTCGCCAGTGCCGCGGCTGCCGTGAACTTCACGAGAACCTCCGAGACAATCCGCCGCCCCGCCGGAAACTCCCCTCACGCCCTATAACGAACAACTCACCCCGCCGTTCCCGCTACGCGGCGACCAGCTATCGCTGGCGTCGCGAGCGGGCATGTCGTAGTGATCGGGGTGGACGGGATCACCGCCGCCAGCCGCCGGTTCACCGGCGGCCGGAACGACCGCCGCGAGCCATTCACCTAGACCAAGCCCGCCGGCGAGATCCTCGCCAAAGCCAATCCGTAAGGAATTTCATCAACGTGACATCAGGGACCTAGCGAGGGTTGTCACATCGCTATTCTTACTCGCTGGTGGCTGCAACCGCTGCAGCGGCGGCTGATGTACTGACCAAGCGCGGCACACCGAACGGATCGATCTGTACGCGTTCAACCGGGCGGCCAGTGCAGATCGAGGAAGAAAATATTCGCTCTGTTTAGGCGAGCGCCTAACCGACCGTTTGGCAATGACACTGCGTAACGCACTCAACTGCCGCGTTCAGCGCGGCAGACCATGTCGCCGTAAGTCAGGCTGGGCGTCTTTAGGCGATTGGCGCGGCCGATGATGGTGTGGGATGTCTCGACCTGTTCTGCGCTGCGACCAGCCTGTACGGGCTGGGATCGGTCGCCTGCCTCGGCGCGCTGTTCCTGGTCGCTCTGTTCTTCCGGGACGCGCTCGGCCTTTCCGCCCTTCAGTCCGGGCCGCTCAGGGGCCGCTCACGTTACCCCGCGGTCGAGACCCTGGCCGGCGGCCGACGGCCAGCTTGTCGCCCGGATGCTGTACTGGCGGTTCGGCCCCTGTCGTATCACCGCCGTCGGACTGGCGTCCGTGGCCGCGATGCTGGTGCCGATGGCGCAGGTCTGCGGCAGTGCCCGTGCCCAATGAGCGTTAATAGTCTGTGGCTGCTATCGGCGTCGGCGCGCCCGGCATGGGCGATCGGTTGGGGGTGAAAGTCCCCTGGAGGAAGAGGTGGTGCTAACTCCGAGCCGGAGGCAACTGCGTCGTCGTGAGGCGGGGTGGGAAGGAAGCCCGGGCGAATCCCTGCACCGAGGAACATGAACCGCGTAGGAGGGCGGGGCGATCTGGGTGAGCCTGCTCAAGAAGGTAAAGCCCGTCATCACCGACAGGGTCGTCACGTAAACGCGGCGGGCGCAGGGGGAAAGTGGTCGTTCTTATCCGGGGAGGTCTGCCTGGGTGCCGGTTGTGCTGTGGTGTCGCCGCGCCGGCGGCTCGGTCAGCCGGTGCTGACTCCACTATTTCTATAGGCACACTCGCTGGAATGGCTCAGACCGAATATAAGTGCTCCATTCCTGGTGCGTTAGGAACCGCCTGCAATGGCGCAAATGGCATCTAGGAGATTGTTTGGGGGGGAGATGGCCCACAGCTGGGTTCCGTCGGCGCCTGCGGTTGCGAGGGTCTTGCCGTTGGGGCTGAAGGCCACCGCGGACACCTCTTTTCCGAGCGGCGGCCCGATCTGGTTGTGAGTGGCTACGTCCCACAGCAGGGCCGTGCCGTCGTTGCCTACGGTGGCCAGGGTCTTGCCGTCAGGGCTGAAAGCCACCGTGTATACCCCGCTGCCGAAAGGCGGCCCGATCTGGTTGTGAGTGGCTACGTCCCACAGCCGGGCGTTGCCGTCGCTGCCTACGGTGGCCAGGGCCTTACCGTCGGGGCTGAAGACTACCGTGTCCACCCCGCGGCCGAAAGGCGCCCCGATCTGGGCGCGGGTGGCCAGGTCCCACAGCCGGGCGGTGCCGTCGCTGGCTACGGTGGCCAGGGTCTTGCCGTGAGGGCTGAAGGCTACCTGTTGCCGGGGCCACCCGACGGGACGAGAGACGTCGATGTTGACCGGCAGGCCGGTCACAGCGGCCGGGTCCCATAGCCGGGCGGTGCCGTCGGCGTCGCCGGTGGCCAGGGTCTTGCCGTCAGGGCTGAACGCCACCGCGATCCCCCCTAGGGTGGGCAACGCGCCGATCTGGGTGTGGGTGGCCAGGTCCCATAGCCGGGCGATGCCGTCGTTGCCCACGGTGGCGAGAGTCCTGCCGTCGGGACTGAAGGCCACCCCCGGCTGCAGTAGCTGATTAGGGGTGCTGGCGGGCCCGGTAGTGAGCGACGCGCCGATCTGGGTGTGGGTGGTCACGTCCCACAGCCGGGCCTTGCCGTCGTTGCCCACGGTGGCCAGGGTCTTACCATCGGGGCTGAATGCAACTCGCGGCAGCAACCCGTCGCCGAAAGGGAGCCCGATCTGGTTGTGAATGGCCAGGTCCCACAGCCGGGCCTTGCCGTCGTTGCCCACGGTGGCGAGAGTCCTGCCGTCAGGGCTGAAGGCCACGCATGGCTGCTGCAGTGGCTGATTAGGGGTGCTGGCGGGCCCGGTAGTGAGCGACGCGCCGATCTGGGTGTGGGTGGTCACGTCCCACAGCCGGGCCTTGCCATCGGCGCTGCCGGTGGCCAGGGTCTGGCCGTCCCGGCTGAACGCCACCGAGGTGACCGTGTCGGCGTGGCCTGTGAGGGTGGTGATCTGCCGGTGGGTGGCCACGTCCCACAGCCTGACGCTCCCATTGGAGCTGCCAGCGGCCAGGGTCTTGCCGTCAGGGCTGAAGACTGCCGTTTCCACCCCGCTGCCGAAAGATGCCCCGATCTGCGCGTGGGTGGCCAGGTCCCACAGCCGGGCTCCGCCGACACCGCCCACGGTGGCCAGGGTCTTGCCATCGAGACTGAACACCACCTGGGTCACGGGGAAGTTACCGCCAGTGTCGGCGAGCAAGACACCATGGTCTGGCTGAGCGAGCGCATCGAGCATGCTGTCGCGGGCCTGGGCTGTAGGGGCGATCCGCCAGGCCGCTGCCGCCAGCCGGGACGCCGTGACCGGGTCGCCAGCATCGAGTGCTTCGCTTTCTCCCGCGAGCTGGCCGGAGACGGCGATCGTGCGCTGCTGGCTGGCGTTGCGGGCCGCGGCCGCAGCGATGCCCGCTCCGGCATCGCGGCGATGAGCAGGACAACGAGCGCTCCAGCGAGCATTCGCCGCCGGCGGCTGCTGCGGAGGGTGGTGCGTTCGCTGGCGTGGAGGAAGTCGCGTTCGGTTTGGCTGAACGGTGGGTGCCGGGCCGGGTCGGCGGTGATCCGGGTGGCGGTTTCGGCGGCGGCCGCCAGCAGGCTGCCGGTGTAGAGGTAGGACGGGTCGCGGGCGTGGCGTGCCCAGTCGGCCGCGGTGGTGTGCAGCCGGGTGCGCACGATCCGGTCGGCGTGGGTGTCGGCCAGCCAGGTGTCGCGCAGCAGCGGCCAGGCGGTCAGCAGCACCTCGTGGCTGAGCTCGACGGTGTCGGCGGCGAGGGTGAGTAGCCGTTCGGCGGCGAAGGCCTCCAGTACCGCTGCCACGTCTTCGGCTTCGGCAGGGCTGCGACCTTCGGTGAGTTCGGCCCGGGTGGCGCGGTCGGCGGTGTCTGTCCCGTCGGAGCTGGTGGCGGTCAGCCGGGTGAAGACCTGCCGGGCGGCGGTTTGCTGGGCGGGGGTGAGGCAGTCGTAGGCGCGCTGGGCGCTGGCGGCGACGGCGCCCTCGATGCCGCCGGCCCGCTCGTAGTCGACGAGGGTGACCGCTTCGCCAGCGCGGTGCCGCCAGGCCTGGTCCAGGGCGTGGGATAGCAACGGCAGCGCCCCGGCGCCGAAGGCTCCGGGCTGGCCGGTGCGTACCTCGGCCAGCAGCCGGTCGGCCAGATCGTCCTCGACCTTCGCGCCGGACTTCTTAGCCGGCTCGGTGATCGCCATCCGCAGCTGCCGTTCGGTCATCGCGGTCACCAGGTACCGGTCTTGCACCGGGCCGGCCAGCTGCGGATAGTCCGCGCACCGCGCCTCAAAGTCCGCGCGCACCCCCAGCACCACCAAAGCCGCAGGGGCCTGGTCCGGGCCGTGGCCGGCGGTCGCCGCCGCGTGCAGCGCGGTGATAAACGCCCGCCGCTGCCCTTCCTCGGGGCACTGGGTGAACAGCTCCTCGAACTGGTCGACCACCAGCACCAGCCGCCGCTGCCCGGGCTGATCATTCATTGGCGGGCCGCCGTCCGGATCCCCGGCTGGCCCGGGTGGCCAGGCCAGGGCGGCCTGGCGGGCGGTGAGCGCGAACCAGGCCGGGGCACCCTCCAGTTCGCGGCGGACCGCCGCCGCGTCCGCCCCGGCCAGCACCCCGGCCCGCAAGGCCAGTTCATCCAAGGGCGCCCTAGTCGGGGTGAACACCACCCGTGGCCACCACGCCGCTCCGGGGAACGGCCGGCAGCCCGTCCGCCCGCAGCCGCGGTAGCACCCCCGCCCGCAACAGCGACGACTTCCCCGCCCCCGACACCCCCGACACCACCAGCAGGCCCGTGCCGCCCAGCGACCGCGACATCCGGTCTAGCACCTCGATGGCGGCCGTTTCCCGGCCGAAGAAGAACCCCGCGTCCTGCTCATCGAACGCCTTCAGCCCGCGGTAGGGAGAACCGGTCACGCCCGCAAGCCGCGCCGCCGCCCCGCCCTGGGCAGCCAGCAGCACATCTGCGGCCGGGGCCTTGCCACGGGCCGCCGCCACGAACAGCTCTCCAGCCGGCCCGGCCAAGCCCAGCGCCCCGGCCAGCAGCACCGCGGTGTCCTTGTGCGCGGTGCGGTTGATACCCCGCTCCAGATTGCTGACCGACCCGGGGGACACCCCCGCCGCCTCCGCCAGCTCCTCCTGGGTCAGCCTGGCCTCGGCCCGCAACTGCCGCAGCAGCCCGGCGAAGCTGAGTTCAGGCTGCGCGGCCACCGCCCCAGCGTCCCCTCCCAACCTGCCCGCCGCGGCCAAACGGCGCCCGGCGGAACTGATCCTGCGCCCAACAATACGCACGCCCGCCTGCCTCCGCCATCTCCTAGCGTCCCAGGCCGGCCCGCATGCAGCGGTTACCCGCCACCGCCACCAGGACCCCGTCGGCGACTCGCGCGCGCCATGACCCACCCAGCCAGCGCCGCATTCCCTCCCGCAGTCCTCACCTGCGAAAACACCGGCCGCAGTTTCTTGTGGGCGATCCTGTGGGCCGTCTTGCGGGGGGTCATGCGTGGTGCGCGCCCTACACCGCAGCCAACTGTGGAAACGCCCCGGTGCGCCGAGCGCCGCCCAGCAATCGCACGGAGAGCGCCATGAACCTCATCCACGCCATCCGCCGTCCGGCCGGCATTCTGCTCTGGCTGGCCAGCGTCGTGCTGGCGTCCCTCACCGCCGCGATGCCCGCCGCGCTGGCCGCCCCACGGCCCTGGCCGCCCGGCTGGAACAAGCACCCACCGCTGCCCGCCCACGCCCACCCGCTGGCCACCAGCGGAATCCCCGGGTGGCAGCAAGCCCTGATGGCGGTCACAGTCGTGCTGCTTGCCGCCGTTTTGGTGACGATCGCCTACCCGGGCCCGGGCCGCCCCGGCGGCGGCTGAACGCACGCACCGCCTCAGCGATGACCACCAACCGCGCCACGCCGATCCGCGAGACCAGCCTGCCGCGCTGGCCACACCGACCCTCGCCCGCCAGAGCCACCGGCCCGGTCCCCGGCCTTGAGTCCGACGGCGGTCGCGGTGAACCGCCAGGCTCACACCATCTACGTCGCCAACGCTGGCGACGGCAACTCGGGCACCGTCTCGGTGATCAACGCCGCCACCTGCAACACCACCAGTACGGCCGGCTGCGCGACGCCCGCCACACTGCAGGTACCCGGCGGGAACCCCGACGGCATCGCCGTCGACACCGCGACCGGCACCCTCTACGTGGCCACCCTCACCAGCAGCGGCCCGAACCTGATCTCGGTGTTCAACGCCGCCACCTGCAACGCCACCCGCACCACCGGGTGCGGCCAGACGCCAGCAATGCTGAAGGTCGGCGATTCCGGCGGCGCGCAATTCGGATCCGCCTTGAGCCTGGCCGTCGATCAGGCGACCAACACCATCTACGCCACGAACGTCGTCACCAACACCGTTCCGTTCGACGGCGACAGCGTGTACGTCATCAACGGCGCTACCTGCGACGCCGCCACGACCACTGGCTGCGGCCAGACCCCGGCCACCATTACGGCCGGATTCAATCCCTGGGGCATCGCGGTCGACCAGGCCAGCGACACCATTTACACCGCCAACATCGCCGACGGCGAGCACCCCGGCACCGTCTCGGTGATCAACGGCGCCGTCTGCAACGGCACCGACCACAGCGGCTGCGGCCAGACCCCCACGACAGCCCCGGCCGGGTTCGGCTCCGTCAGCGTAGCCCTCGACCCCGCCACCGGCACGGTCTACGTGGCCAACATCGAAGACACCAGCGTGACCGTGATCAACGGCGCCACCTGCAACGGCACCGACACCACCGGCTGCGGCCAGACTCATCCGAAGGTCGCGGTCGGCAACTACCCCGGCGCCACCACCATCGACCCCGCTAGCGGCACCGCCTACATCAGCAACAGCGACAACACCCTCTCCGTGATCCACGGCTGACCCATCAGATTCACGGCCAGCGGTGGCGCCCAACACGGGGCGCCACCGCTGCGCAGATCCCTGGTCCCCAGGGACAGCCATCGCCGGGAAATAGCGACGCAACGAGCAGGTTCGGTCAGGCACCCAACCAGCCGCCGATGCTGCCAGGAGCTTACGACCGCCTGTACAAGGGATCGTGCCTAGAACCGGCGTTCTGTACCGCTCGGCCGCGGCGAATCCGCCCTCGACAAGCAGCGAATATTCGGCGTGTTGTAATTGTTCGAGCCGACTGCAATTCATCCGTTGGTCACGTGATGTAACAGCGGTTCGGCTGCGGATGGTGCATCGTCGAATCACCCTGAGGCGCCGCTGGCCCGGCATCAGCGGCGGGCTCTGCCTTGGGAGGCCCGCCCGCCGCACGCCGGGCCACAGCCGTAGGGCACGCAGACCAACGACAGCTCACTGGCCGCGTGCTGACCGGAGCTGCGCGCAGCCGTCATCGTAGCCGCCAATCGTCCAGCTCGCCGGTACCGTGTCACTACCGTTCGCGTGCCCGGATCCACACCGACACGTGGGCTGGTTCCAGAGCGTTCTCCACGACGGCGGCCAGGTCGCCGCGGACCGAGTCCAGGTCAACCGCGTCTTTTAGCCGGGCCGCGAACGCCGTCACGGTCTGGTCGGCGTCATACCGTGCCCGGTTGAACCGGTGGTCCACCGCGTGCTGCACCCGCCGCCGCAGCGGGTTGAACAGCGCCGCCGCGGCCAGCGTGGACATGGCCACCGCTACCGAACTGTGGAACCGCAGCACCTGGGTGGCCAGCAGCACCAGCCCGGCGTACACCCCAACCAGCAGGCCGGTCACGATCGCGTAGGCCAGGGTCCGGCTGATGATCCGGTCGATCTCATAGAGGCGGTACTTCAGGATCCCCACACCGATGCCTACCGGCAGCGCGGCCAGCCCGATCCCGAGAATCTCTCCTACGACAATGCTCGAGCTGAACCCGAGCGATACGGCAACCACGACCAGGGTAACCGCGGCGCCGGTGGCCAGCCACTTCAGCTGCTGGCGCCGCTCGCCCGTGGCGCGCCGCCAGCTAAACACCTGGTGGGCCACGAACGACAGCACGATCACCAAGATCAAGCCCAGGCCCAGCGGCGCCGCCACAGAGAGAAGGCCGCCGTGCGGCCGCCCGGTGCTGATCAGATTGCCTGCGGCGTCAATGCGGACGTCATGACGGGCCACGGCGGCGACCGCCGGGGCAAAGATGGCCGCCGACGCCAGCGCTCCGGCCACCGCATAGGCCCGCAGTATCCACCGCCAGCGCCGTGCCGCCAGCCTGCCGTCCGGAAACAGCAAAATCACCACCGGGAACAACAGCAGCGCCGGTGCCCACAACGGTCCCAGCACGACGGCAACCGGGGCCAGCGGGAGCCCATGGTGGCCGAACCGGTAGTACAAGGCGGCATACCCGCCGGCAACGCCGCTCAGCAGGAACACCACGATCCAGGTGATCAGGATCCAGCCGATCGGATTGCCCGGCTGGCGGCGGGCCACGAGGAAGCCCACCGCCGCGTAGACCACCACGACGGGGACAATCGGCCCCGAGCCCAGGACCGACAGCTGACCGGTCGAGGCGCTCAGCACCAGCGCTCCGGCCAGCAGCATCAGCGACAGGACGGCCAGGACCGTCGCTGTCACCGGAGACGCCAGCCGGAAGCGGGCCGCGGCCGGTTCCGGCCCGCCTGCCGCCGGTATCCCCACCATAAGAGGCAACGCTACGCCCGCAGCGTTCCGGGAACGTTACGGCCCAGAGTGTCAGGTGCGCCAGTCCTGGCTGGGCTCAGATCCGGGCATGGCCCGCTGAGTGGACGTGCCCGCCCCTCCAGCATCAAGCATGACTTTGACCGCAGGGGCAACGAGCACAGGGAAAAATGGCTGGTGAACGTGCACGCGAAGTCATGCTTGACCCCGGAGCCTCTCTGCCAGCCCAGCGGGCCTGACGGCACGGGCCAGGCCAAAGGCCAGGCCCGAACGGCGCGCGGCGATCCTGGGCAGTCGTCCGCGCACGCGCCAGGCTGCACGGTTCGATCACGAACAGGGGCCGCACCGCTAGCTCGGGATGAAGATGCGGAGGACGAGCATGCCCGTTACGCGCCCGGTAGGGGTCAAAGACAGTCTCCAACGGGCACTGGCGGACACTTGGAAAATAGCGGTTGACCTTCAAGGTCACCGACAACGGAGACCTGAAAGCCAGTTCCCAAGCTGATAGTCCGACCGTGGGAGATCTGAGGAGCAGATGTGGGCTGAACAGCCCACGCGGACTACGGTCCGCGCAGGCAGCGAGGCAGTCGGCTAACTGCCTCCGGGACCGCGAGCCATGGATGGCCGGAACACCGCGCACTATTTGGACGGCCACCAATGGGCCTGGCGACGAGGGCCAGGCCAGAGACCAGGCCGGGAAGGCGAAGGAGGCCCTGTCGGGAGTGAAGGCGCTGCTGGCAGCCTCGCCGCCAGAGCGGTTCGGCTAGTCAGATGGCAGGGCCAGCCTGACCAGTGGGCGGCTGGTGATCGTGTCGTGGAAGGCGCCGGATCCTGACTCCAGCCAGGTGCGGTCGCGGATGGTGGCCTGTACCGGCCGGGCCAGTCGCTGCTCGGCGGTGCTGAGGGCGGCATAGAGCTGGTCCCGGTTCGGTTCGCCGAGGACAAGGACGTCGATGTCTCCCACCGGGCGCTGGCCGGCTTGCCCTTCGTGCCGGGCGGCCCAGGATCCGTAGATGTGGGCCGCGGCAATCCCGCTCACGTCGCGTAGGGCTTCGGCTAGGACGACAGGGACGCCGAATGCCCTGGTCAGCACCTCAGCCAGCCCGGCGTAGTACGGGCATAGAAGAATACTCTTCAGTTTGCGGATAGTCGGCCCTGATGTACGTCCGGTAGGTGTGGCTGAAGTGGTGCCGGAACCGGTCGATGTCACTGCGCCGCGGGTCGCCTGGAGCACCGCGCTGATCGCGGTCCACCTGATGACCCGATCAGCCGCCATCACCGGGCAGCACTAAGAACAATGGTCATGGTCCGGGCGGTAGGACCAGCATGCGCAATTAGCAGGCCTTGGTCCTCGGACACAGTCTCGCCTGGGAAATCCTGACGGTCAGGAACCCGGGGCTTCGTCATGTCCGACAGATGCCCGCAGCGCATCTGTCAGCAATGCGACCAGCGCATCGAGCTGCACATCGGTCGACGAGGAGACCTCCTCGTCCGACCCGTCCAGCGCCCGGGCGGCAAGCCCTGCCTTGCCGTCGATCAGCTCGGCGATCCGGGCGTCGATGGTCTGCGTGGCGATGATGCGCCACGCAGTGACCGGTTCAGCCTGCCCGATGCGGTGGCTGCGGTCGATGGCCTGGGTCTGCTCCGCGTCGGTCCAGGACAGCTCGGCCAGCACGATGTTCGAGGCGACCTGCAGATTCAGGCCCACGCCAGCCGCGGTCAGCGAGCACACCGCGACCGCGACATCCGGGTCGTTCACGAAGGCGTCGATGTTCGCCTGCCGCGCCGTGGGCGTCTGGTCGCCGCGGATCGACGAGAAGCGCACCCCCTGCCGGGCGAAGGTCTCTTCGGCGGCGTCCATCACGTCGATGTGCTTGGCGAAGAAGACGACCTTGCCGGCGCTGCGGGCCAGCTGCGTCGCATAGTCCGCGGCCAGTTCGGCCTTCGCCTGGCCGATGCGTCGCATCATGGTGAACACGTTCTCGCCGGACTGCTTAGTCGTCGTGTCCTTCAGCTCCGACCGGGCCACCCGGCGGACGAGGTCGTGGTCGATACCCTCGACGCCGGCGTCGGAGGATCGGTTCGCGAGCGCGGTCTCGTATTGGGCCACCATCCGGCCGGCGAGGTTCTGCTCGGCCGCCCGGATCGACCGGCCGACCCGTCCGTCCAGTTCGACGGGGAGGTCGGCGATGCGGCGGGCGGGGATGTCGGCGGCCACGTCGAGCTTGCGGCGGCGCACGATGCCGAGGTCGATCACGCACTGGCGCGCCGCGGCGTAGAAACCGCGGTCGGCGGGCGTCAGGCCGGTGTCCTCGAGCGCGTCTACCAGCTCGTCGAGGGGCTTGCTGTCGTCGATCCAGCCGAGGAACTGCCAGATCGCCCGGAAGTCGTCAATGTCGTTGATCAGCGGGGTGCCGGTCAGCGCCATCAGCAGAGGCCGCGCCGCACGGGACCGGATCCGGTCGGAGAGCGCGAGGACGCGCTGCGAGCGCTGCGAGGTCTTGTTCTTGATGAAGTGGGCCTCGTCCACGACCATGCCGCGGAAGTCGAAGTCGCCGAGCCAGCCCATGTGGCGGTCGAGCACCTCGTAGTTGAGTACGACGATGTCGGCGAAGCCGTCGACAGCCTCGCCGTCGCCCTGCACCACGGTGACAGGGCGGTGGGGCGTCCAGCGGGCCGCCTCACGGGCCCAGTTGGTCTTGACGACGCTCGGCACGACGACGAGCAGCGGGTAGGCGTTCGCCGCTTCCGCGGCGAGCAGCGCCTCGGCCGTCTTGCCCAGGCCCGGCTCGTCGGCGAGCAGGAACGTCCGGTGACCGGCAGCGGCCGCGGCGATCACCTGCCCCTGGTGCGGCATCAGCTCCAGGCCCGCTGGGGTGAAGCGTGCGGTCGGCGCCGGGAGCGCCATGCAGGCCGGGGCGCTCCCGCCAGCGCGCTCGAAGGAACTCAGCAGCGGGCCGAGCAGTTCCCAGCTGGCCAGGCGGCGCGGACGGGAGGTGAGCTGCGGAACGGCGGAGAAGTCGGGGGCCAGAAAAGGGTTCGCCAACTGCCGGGAGACCACCGACTGCGGCACGACCCGCCGCTCCGGGCCAGCGGGAGCGGTTGCGGTCTCGGCCGGCGGGATTTCTTCGGGCGCCGGCTCGATGCCGAGCTCCCGCAGCATCTCCCGCTTGAGCGCACGGGCCGCGTCGGAAACGTCGGAGTCCTCGGCGAGCAGCGCCAGTAGCTGAGCGTCCCGGACGGCGGTCGTCGCCAGGATGGTCGCGATGCCGTCCAGGCGCCTGAGCTGCTCGGCCCGATGACTGTCGCTTCCGGCCGCCGCCCGGACCCGGGCGCGCTCGTCCCGCAGCAGCAGGGCGATGGCCTGGAACTTCGTGCGCACGGCAGGCGTCACGCGGCCGCGCTGGGCAGCCGCCTCGACCTCACGGGCGTTTCGGGCGAGCACCGACACGACGTCGCCGTGGTGGCGGACGCGTCGCTGATTGCGCGGGGCGGTACGGCGAGCGCTCGTCTGGCGCTGGCCTGGTCGAGCCAAAGACTCCTCCTCTGGAGTACCAGGGCACGCTGGCCGTGGCAGTATGCCGCACAGTCCCGCGGCCGGGCGAGGAACGTCCCGAGCACAGGACCTGTGCTCCGAGCGCCGAGCCGACTTGCGGATCTCCGAGGATCAACGCAGCGGGCCTCGACAAACGTCTCACGCGGACCCGGAGCCGCCGGTGAGTGGGCTGGTGACCACGGCACGGGGAAAGTCGTCGTGGACGACCGGTTCGGTTCTTGGGTACCGCTCATACTAACGCATGCGAGGGCTCATAATTCCCGGCCGCACTCTGGGGCTGTTCGGTCACCCGGTGCCTGCGGAAACGGCGATTGATCTCCAGTCGGCGGCTCGGTTCGGCGGTACCGCACCGTCATGCGCACTGCCGACGGTGCGGTCCGCCACCAGGCCTTCGATCTGTCCCTTGCCTTGCAGTTCCATGCCGAGCTCGGTGAAGAATGCCACGGCGGCGTCCAGGTCGTCGACGACGATGCCGACGTTATCCATCCGCTGAATGGTCATGTCTGCCAGCCTACGGCCGCGGCGAGCCGCCAGCCCGGTCCGAGAGGAACCGGCGGCTCGGCCGGCCTCAAGGTGATGCCGATCGACAGTGTGACGCTGAGTGACGGGTACGATCCGGAAGAACGCGTTGGCAGCTGCACTCCTTCTCTGTGGTGAGACGCCGCCCAGTCGGTCGGGAGGCTCTTGATGGTGGGCGTGGTGAGGGCGTTCGGCCGATCCGTGTCCAGCCAGGGGAGACGAGACGCGTGTCGTCGTGCGTGCGCTTGCTGGGCGCGGTGGTGAACGGCGAGCAGCCCGAAGATGATCCCGCCGGCCAGGAAGTAGGCCTCGATCGCCCAGCCTGACCAACGGAGGTCTGCCGCGCCCGCCGGGTGCTCACATCGTGTACCGGAGATTGCGGGCCGCGCGACTGCCGAGCTCGGCGTCGCCGGTCCAGCGGACCAGGCCCGCGTCGATCTGCTCTTGCGGGTCGATGCGGCCGCAGGCCAGCTGGACGAACGTGACCGAGTCGGTGCTGAGCTCCACGTCGGGGCGGTCGACGTGACTGACCACCTTGGCCCGGCCGTCCACCGCGACGTACAGATCGCGTCGCAGCGGGCCGGTGAGATGGAACACGATGCTGCTGCCATCCGGCAGGCCGACCTTCTTGCCGACGATGTAGCCGAGCGAGCGCTCCACCTCGGCGAGCGCCATCGCGGCACGAGCATCACCGTCGTCGGTCGGCAGGCCGAGCGGCGTGGTGATGTCGCGCTCGTGCACCCAGAAGTCGAAGATGCGGATGGCCATGAACGAGCCGTAGCTGGCCGGCCCGACCGGCGTCCAGGACGGCCGGCTGAGGTCATCCTCGCCGAGTGCGGCCAGGTCCGCGCGGCGCTGGCCGAACGTCTGGGCGACCCGTGCCGCGAAGGCAGTGTCGTCAAGGCCTGCTGTCTGCTGCGCGAAAGCCGTCACCCGGTCAACGGGCGGCAGCTCATCGGCGCTGCCCGGCAGCCAGCCGGCCAGCATCTGCTCAACGCCGGCCAGGTGGCCGACCACAGCGCGCACCGTCCAGTCCGGGCACAGCGACTGGGCTCGCCACTGCGCGGGAGACATGACGGCACACAGGTTCTCGATCGCGCTGTAGGACTGGCCAAGGGCGCTGCGGATACTATCCAGGCCGGTCATGGAGTCTCCTTCTGGATGGTCACCCAGTCCCTGGCCTCCAGGTAGGGCTGGAAGGTAGCGGCGATAGCTTGCAGGTCGGCCGGGCGCTTGGGCCGCTGCACCTCGTACAGGTTCGGGAAATCCAGCCAGCCGGTCAGCAGCTCCCACAGCCGGATAGCCGCCTCGCCCGACGGCGGCTCGATCAGCACCGGCCCGAACAGGGCCTGGCGGCCGCCGAACACCAGGGTCGGCACGCCCCAGCCGCCGAGTCCGGTGACCCGGTCATGGTCGGCCCGCACCTCATCGTGCGTGCTCGGGTCGCCGAGGGCCTGGCCCACCAGAGCCGGATCGAGCCCGAGCTGGCCGATGAGGGCCTCGGCTACCTCCCGCCGGTGCGGCTTGTTTCCCTCTACGTGCAGCGCGGTGCCGGCGGCCAGGTACCAGCGGTCCAGCAATTCGGGGTCGATCCGGCGCAGCAGCGCACCGATCCGCATCATCGACCAGCCGTAGGACCACTCGCGCTGCCACGGGTGCTTCTTGCCCTCGGCCCGGTTGATCTCCTCCAGGCTGAAGAAACGCCACCGGACCTCCAGGCCCAGCCGGTCCCTGACATCACGCATCCAGACCGATGCCTGGAACGCCCACGGGCACATGATGTCGAAGTGGAAGTCGACCGAGGTGACAGGCGCGCCCATGACAGAAGACTACGATCAGCAAATCTGGACCGCCAATGCAAGCCCCCGCCGGCCATGACGAGACCACCGTCGCGCGAGGCTCGCCACAGCGACTGGCCAACGCGCTCATGACGCATTCGGTGCGATGAGTCCTGCTTCGCCGCGTCGTCTACATCGTGGGGCACGACAGCATTTCTTCACGCAAACCGTGAGGAAATCAGAGGAATCGGAGACTAGCCACCATGACCGAGGAGAGCGTCAGCGCGACGACCACGATCGGCGCATCGGCCGAAACCGTGTTCGCGGTGCTTGCCGACCCATCCCGGCATGCCGCCATTGACGGCACCGGCCGGGTTCGCGACTCCCTCGATGACCAACGGCTAACCGGCTCAGGTCAGATCTTCCGGGTGGCCATGTACCACGAAAACCACCCGGTCGGCAGCTACGAGATGGCCAACCAGGTCCTCGCGTTCGAGCCGCCGCGCGTCATTTCGTGGCAGCCGGGCTATGTGTCACCGGCAACAGGCAAGCTAGAGTTCGGCGGCTGGATCTGGCGCTACGACCTGACCCAGCTCGGTCCAGACGAGACCAGGGTCACACTCTCCTATGACTGGTCGGCGGTAGGGCCGGTTCCCCGCCAGCACATTCAGTTCCCGCCGTTCACTCCAGACCATCTCGACAACTCGCTGAGCCACCTGGCCGCGATCGTTACGCGCTAACAACGTCCCCGGCCGCCTCAGGCTCGGGCCACGAATGGGCCGCACCCAACCGCGACTGACAGCAATGGTGAAAAGGAGAGTGAGAAAGGCCCGCGCCGCGGGCGTGGCGTGGTCGCGGCTTACGACGGCCTCTCGGACTCCAGCGCGCTTGCCGAGGCCCGGCGGATCGTTCCCGCGCCGCCCGTCAGGGCCCGCCGCCACGGCGCAACGCCCTCGATCTCGGTTTCCAGCGAGAAACTCAGGAATGTCCTGATCACCACGATCAGCCCGAGCTGGAGCACATTGTCCAGGGTAGGCGCGACCGCGACGGTGCGAAGCAGGTCGGCGGCGACCAGGACTTCCAGCCCCAGCAGCAAGGTCCCGCCGAATGCCTGGCGCAGTACCAGGTAAGCCTTGGCCGACCACCCGGATCGCCGCGCGGCCACCACCGCGAGCACGAAGGACCAGACCACGCCGACGACCAGGATCGCGGCTCCTAGTGCCTCGAAGCCCTGGGCCACGTGATCCATCAGCTCCGTGAACGCCTCATTCGGCGCCGCGGCGCCAGCCGCGCCGAGGATCATGTGCCCCTGCCCCGCATGCCTTCCCCTTAGCTAGCTCACCACGACGTCAAGTAGTCTCCCACCTGCGGGGCAGTTCCGATACACCTACCCAGCCGGTCATGTGGCGGGACAGGGTGAGGCGGGGAGATGCAGCAGCCGAATGCGGTGCCCATTCGCCTCGCCGGTGCGGTCGGCGACGCCGCGCGCCCGTGGCCAGCAACGACTCTGTCGCCGCCCGGTCGAAGCTGGCCGCTGCTGCGTGGCGGCGCCGCGTGCTGCCGGTGTCGCCCCAGCTGGAGTCGGAAGCGCGGGATGGGTGTACAAGGGGAGTCATGAACAGACGCGCGCTTGTCCTGGGCGGCGGTGGTGTCACCGGCATCGCCTGGGAGATCGGCGTGATCGCAGGGCTGGCCGGCCGGGG
Organism: uncultured Actinomycetes bacterium; assembly: GCA_963722275.1. Taxonomy (GTDB): domain Bacteria; phylum Actinomycetota; class Actinomycetes; order Streptosporangiales; family Streptosporangiaceae; genus Palsa-504. Next base: position 134,649 of record CAVRMX010000039.1, read on the forward strand.
TATCGACCTGACCGCGGCTGACGTGATCATCGGGACATCGGCCGGGTCGGTTGTCGGCGCCGACATCGCCTCCGGGCAGGAGCCTGACGCGCTGTACCAGGCTCAGCTCGCGCCGCCTGATCCTGAGCCCGCCGCCCGGATCGGCTGGGGCATCATCGGCAGGCTGCTGTGGGTCGCGAACACCAGCCGGGACCCGGTGCGGGCGCGGGCGCGGATCGGCCACCGGGCGCTGGCCGCGCGCACCATGCCCGAGGCCAGCCGGCGCAAGGTGTTCGAGGCCCGGCTGCCCGCCGGCGGCTGGCCCGCCAAGATGCTCAAGGTGACAGCCGTGGACGCGCGGACCGGCGAGTTCGTGGTCTTTGATTCCGCTGGGGACGCCGGCCTGGTGGATGCGGTCGGCGCAAGTTGCGCGGTGCCCGGAGTCTGGCCGGCGGTCACCATCGGGAATCGTCGTTTCATGGACGGCGGCATGCGCTCAGTAGCCAACGCCGACCTGGCGGCCGGATACGAACGGGTGGTTATCGTGGCGCCCGTAGCCCAGGGCATCGGGCCCGTCATGCCCGGTCCCGGCCGGCAGGCTGCCGCGCTGGCCGCCGGCGGATCCCGCGTCGCGCTCGTGCGGCCGGACCGCGCGGCAATGCGGGCCATCGGGCGCAACGTGCTTGACGTGTCGCGCCGGGCAGCAGCGGCCACGGCCGGCCGGGCCCAGGCAGCGGCCGAAGCGGCCGCGGTCCGGGCAGTATGGCAGGCCGATGACGGGCCGACCGCCTCCTAAGGTCGCCGATTGCACCGCAAGCCTATGGCTCAGGTCGTGAGAGTTGCGGTCGGCCGCTTTCCAGCAGCGCCGTAGCCAGTGCCACGGTCTCCTGGGCGAGGTGCTCGTCGTCGGCGACTGCGCTCACCTGGGTGCGGACCAAGCCGAGCCAGGCCTCGGTCGCGATCGCCATGGCCTCCTGGTCGTCTTGCTCGAGCCGGACCGCCGCCTCGTGAGCGGCCTGGGCCCGGTGCCAGCGCCACCGGGCCCGGAACAGAGAGCCGGACTCCATGCGGGCCATGAGCACGGCCGCGCCCACCACGAGGACGAACAGGGCCACGCCGACCAGGACTCCGAACAGCACGCTCTCGCGGGACGCTGGCCTGCCCGGACCGGACCCCAAGCCGTGCAAGGACATGAGCAGCAGGCTGAGCAGCACGCCTGCGGCGACCCCGGCGATGACCAGAGGCCAGTGCTGTTCCCGGCTGGCCACCGCGGCCAGCCAGGCTCCGGTCAGCCACATCGCGGTGGCGGCGAGGTCCGTCGGCAGTGACCACATCCCGCCCAGCTCGATGACGTCGAGCAGCGTCAGCCCGGCACCCAGCAGCACCAGCACGACCAGTCCCGCGCCGAAGCCGACGGTGCGGCGCACGCGCGGATCGAGGCGGTGCCGCAGTACCTCGTAGTGAAGCCGGGCACCATGGGCCATGGCAAACGCCCGGCGCCCGGCCGCCGCGGAGCCGCGGGCCAGCGCCTGGCGGTGGCTGGCCTCGGCGAGCAGGCTAGCTGCCTCCGGGTGACCGGTCAGCAGCTCGCCCATGATCTGCGACGGAGTTCGCGGGTCACCTGGCAGCACTGTCGTTCCTTCCTCGTGTCCGGGTTACCTGGATAGAGGCGCTGGCCCCGGTCACCTGACAGCCGCCGGAGGATGCCGGAAGGTGTCAGCCCTGCGCTCGCCTGTCCTCGTCACGGGTGAGAGCAGACGTCCCGCGGCCTGGCCGCGGGACCTGGCGTAGGAGGACCGACGTGAGGAAGATCATCCAGTGGGGCGGGGTGGTGAGCGTGGCCGTCGCCCTGGCCGGCTGCGGGGCGCTGGACGTCGGCGGGCCGGCCGCGCTCCCCTCGGCAGGGCCGCCGGTCACGATCACCCAGGAGGTGGCTCCGTCGGCGCTGGTGGCGGTGCTGAACGGGCGTGCCTTCGGCTCCGCGCTCTCCGGCTTGGTGCCGGCGACCGCCCGGCCGCGAGAGGACCTCACCGTGCTGCAGGCGGGCACGCCGCCGCGGAGCGTTCTCAGCTCGGCGGCTCCTCCTCCGCCCGCGGTCGTCGTCGCGGGCCGGCCGGCCGCGCCCGGGAAAGGCGCGACCAGTTACCTGTCCGCGCAGTACGCCAGCCGCCTCAAGCACTGGCGTGGTGCGGTCGCCGCGGGAAGGCAGGCCGAGTCGGCCAAGGCCCGGGACGCGGTGTCCGCGTGGCTGCGCGGTCTGGGGCTGCGGGCCAGGACCGGCCGGCTGGACGACCCGCCAGGATCAGCGGGCAGCCTGGCCGCAGAGAGCGCGGACGCCGCCAGCGCCCTGGCTGGCCTCGAGGAGGACGGCAACGTCTTCGGCGGACGTCGCGTGCTCGTGCTGTACACCGCGAACCTGGCCGGCCGGCCTCCAGCGGGCGAACTGGCCGGCGACACGGTCTTCGTCGTTACCCCGTTCCTGCCGACCGCCGCCGCGGCCAGCGCCGCCCAGGCCGACCTGCTGGCGGCCGGCGCCGCCCAGGCCGCCGTGGTCGGGCCGGAGGTGACCGGCTCGCAGCTCGCCGCGCTGGTCTCGGCCGGCCTGAGCCAGGGCGCAGGGCACGGCTTCGTCTCGGCGCCAGTACTGTTCGCCAACGCCAGCGCCGCCCTGAGCCCCAGGGCCGTAGCCCAGCTCAGCGCGCTCCTGCCCCGCCTGCGCCGAGCGGGAGTGACCGCGGTCATCAATGGCTTCGCGTCGGCGCCGGGTACCGCCGGGATGAACTACACGCTGTCGTACGAGCGGGCTTCGGCCGTGGCTGCCTTCTTCGAGTCCCGCGGAGTCCCGGCCACCTCTTTGATCATTGTGGGGCACGGGGCCAGCGACCCGCAGGTCCCGGGCGGCTCGGGTCTCAACCGCCGGGTGACCGTCGTCATCGAGACGTCCTGAGGCCCGGGCCTCCCGCCGCCGGGCCAGCGGTCTGCTGGCCCGGCGGCGTCGTTCAGCAGCCCAGGACTTCGGCCAGGTAGGCCGGGCCGGGAGCCTGGGCACCCTGGGTGGGCTGGGCCGTGGCCCGGGCGGAGTCGCCGGCCGCGGCCCAGTCGCGGCGGCATCGCTGCCAGGCGAGGGCAGCCAGCGCCGCCCAGTCCCCGGCGGCCGCCTGCGGCGCGAGGCCCGCCGGGGCGCGTTCGGCCCGCAGCGCGGCGTCCGCCCAGCGCAGCGCCCGCCGGATCAGGCGCGCCTTGGCGCTGCGGACCGGACGGTGCGCCCCTTCGACCACCTCGATCCAGGCTTCGTCAAGCTCGTCCAGCGGGAACGGGAGCCGTAGCTCCGCCCGGATCCGGGATTCCGTCAGGTGGCAGTCCGCCTGAGCCAGGACCCGCCGCACGGCCGGGTCGACCAGCCGGACCTGGCACCGGCCGGCGTCTGCGACATCCGCGCCAGGTGCCAGGACAGCCTCCACCGTCATGAGACCCTCGCCGCCGTCGTACCGGACGAGCAGATCGGAGTGCGGCGACAACCCCAGCCGGAAGAGCCCGGCCGGGACAAGAGCCGGATCGAGTACCCAATTCAGCCCGGCCAGTCGCACCGAGTCCTTCTCCAGTACCTCCACCTCGGCGGCGACGTCCAGCCCAGGGATGCAGGGCCGGTGCGGCACGATGGCGCCCCGCAGACGGCCGGCCTCGGCTCGGGCCCGGTCGTGCAGGCCAGCCTGTTCGGCGAGCACCGAGGCCTCGGCCGCCCACCAGGGCGAGCGGCGCGGCACCGGACTGGTGTCCCGGGCCGCGTCGAGGCGGGCCAGGCTGGACAGCGCCGCGCACAGAACCGGCTCGGGCGGAAGCGCGTGCGGCCATGGGGCGCCCGGCTCTGCCGGGCCGGCGGCCACCTCACCGAGGACGCGCGCGCCCCGCGGGCCGAACAGGCGGGTCAGCAGCGTCGCCGCGGCCCGGTCACCGGCATCTGCCACCACCCGGACCAGATGCCCGTCGCCTCGGTCGAAGGCCAGGTCGACGCCTGCCACCGGCACGAGGCCTGCCTCACCGGCCGGCCCGGCCGGGCGGCCTTCGAGAATCACCTGGTCGGCGTCGGGCTCATAACTCGGCGTGAGGTCGTTCATGACTACAACTCCACACCGGCAGCGTGATCATGGCTAGTTCATTATGTCCTCGGCGGCTCGTGTCGGCGTCGGGTAGGGAGATCTGCGGGGGGAGCGGGAAGCCGCCGCCGGTCACGACGCGGAGAACAACTGGCGGATGGCCCGCTCGAGGGCGGCGGCCCACTCGGCGCGGTCGACCCCGGCCGGGGCGGCCGAGCGAAGCGCCCAGGGCAGCTGCATCTGCCAGAGCCCGCCGATGTGCCGCTGCAGCATCTCGGCGGCCCGTGTCTGCGCGGCGCGGTCCTCGGTGGCGGCATGCTGAGCGTGGCGCACGGCGGCACGCGACCGGGACAGGCTGAGCGGGCGGGTCCGGCCCAGGACCGCCGCCCCGCACAGCACCAGCCCGGCCGAGATCGCGGTCAGCATGGCGGACTGCAGCAGCGCGACCAGGAGCGGCTCGCCGGCCACCGTGATCAGGAACTCGGTCCGCAGGCCCAGCAGCGCGACGTACCCGACCGTCACGACCGCGGCCAGCAGGCCGCGACGACGCGGGCGCTGCCGGGTGAGCTCGAAGCCGAGCATCGCCCCGACCGAGGCGATGACGAGGATGAGCGTCACCAGCCAGGTCCCGCCCGAGTCGAGGCCGAACGCCTGGGCCGACCAGTTCAGCGGGATGGTGTCCAGCATCACGAGCAGGACGACCAGGATCGCGCCGAGCGCGAACCCGAGGACCCGGTAGCCGCCGGGGTCGTGCCTGGTCATCAGCGTGGCGTCACGCTGCTCGGCGACCTGCTTCGCCTGCTCGGCCACGTCCGCGCGTCGCTCGAGTTCCTTCAGGTAGATGTGGGCGCGCACCGTCTCCTTGATCTCGCCCGCGACCTCGGGGTGATCCTCAAGCCAGTGTTCGAGGGCGGCGCGGGCCTGCGCCTTGAGGTCGGGAACGTGGTGCTCGCCCGGGTCAGGCTCGGGGTGCGCGGTGAAGGGGTCGATGGACATGGCTGCCTCCTCAGCTGTCGGCCTGACAGGTATGAGGAGGCCGGGCCGTCGACCTGACAGCAGCTCAGGGGTTGAGATCGTCGCGGTTGATGATGGTCCGCAACAGGGCGCGTACGTCCTCGCGGGCCCGTTCGAACCGCTTGTGGCGTGTGTTCTCCGCGCAGCCGGGCTCGTCGAACCACTCCAGGTAGGCGGCGCGCAGGGAGGCGTTGTAGTCGGCATCGCTTATGTCTGTGGTGATGACCCGGCATAGCACGCGCTCGGCGACGGTGACGAGCACGTCACGGTAGCGGGCGGGATCGCGCGAGCGGCCGGGCACGTCGGCGGTGAGTTCCGCGCGCCGGCTGACGAAAGGCTCAAGCCAGGCCTCGGTGAGCAGATGCGTGCTGACCGTCTCGGCCACCGACTGCGGCCCCGGCAGGGGGGCGCCGGATCGCCCCTGGTTTGCGTCGGCCACGCTGGTGAAGTCCTCCACTAGCATGGCCCCAAGCTGCCCGAGCAGACGGTATACCTCTCGGGTCAGCACTTGGCAGAAGTAAGCTCGGAGATTCCTGATAGCGGTGGGGTCAGCCACCCGGGCCACGGCGCAGTACGCCGCCTGGAGGGCGTCCATGGCCAAGTCCTGGTCCCCGGCCCGCCGCCGGGCAAGGCTCCTGACCATGGGGTCATCGCAGATGGCCAGCAGTTCACGTTGAAAATCCGGCCGTCCGTGGGGGCTCGTGGTGGTCATGTCTTACCCCCAACAGAGTACAGGCGTCATCCGAAGATCTTTTAAATCTCTACTTGTCTCTACCTAACCTTGGCAGACTTTGGTAATATTTTGCGTTGTTCTCTGATTTATGGTAAACACGTATATGCGCTAGTTTCAAGGCCCGAAATGGGCTACGCTGCGTGCAACAATCTTGAACGCTTGTCGGCTGTGGTGCGCCTCCTGGCACCACAGCCGTCCGTGCTTCCTGGGAGGTGGCCTCGTCGTGCAACCCGCACCTCCCGCCGCCCAGCAGCTCGCCCAGCGGCTCAAGCAGCTCCGGCTAGGTCACCGGCTAACCCAGGAGAAGCTGGCGGCGGCGTTCAGCGCCGAGAAACAGCTGGCCGCCGCCACCGTGTCATCATGGGAAAGCACCAAGGCACCGAAGCTGCCGCCGCAGCATCGGCTAGAGGCTTACGCGCGTTTCTTCGCCACCCCACGATCGGCCGCAGGGGAACCGAGGCTGTTTCGGGCCGACGAGCTTACGCCGGACGAGAAACGTGAGTATGAGAAGCTCACAGCAGAACTAAGCCGGCTCAGGGTCTCGGGTAGCGGGGAATCATCCGCGGAGGGGTCGACGTTCAACCGGTCCTGGCATTTTCAAGACGCCGATCTGGTAACTTTTGTCTGCGCACAGCTTCCGGACGACCAGATCGGACCGTTCGGGGATCTGTCAAATCCAAATTATACCGAACTGCAGACATACGCCGACATAGACGCCCTGATGGAATTGCATGGGCACATACGAGCGGAAAACCCGACCGCTACCGTGCACTTCAAGACTCCTTCCGACGTAGAACCCGACGAACTTACCGGGCACCTCATCCTCCTCGGCGGCGTGGTCTGGAACGAAATAACCGGGAGGCTGTCCGAGATGGCCCAGCTGCCAGTCAGGCAGGTCACTGACGCGGCTCTCGAATCCGGCGATATCTTCATCGCCGACGTCGACGGGGAAGAGCGCCAGTTCTGGCCACATTGGATGGACGAGGACAAGAAGGTGCTCGCGGAGGATGTCGGCCTCCTCGTCCGGGTACCGAACCCGCTGAACGCAGCCTGCACCCTGACCATATGCAACGGCATTCACAGCCGGGGGGTCTACGGCGCTGTCCGCACCCTGACCGACGCCAAGCTGCGCGGCGGTAACGAGCGTTTCATCGCTACGAACTTCGGCGACGCCAAGTCGTTCGCGATCCTGATGTCGGTCAAAGTGATCAAGAACAAGGCGATGACGCCGGACTTTAACAGCCCGGACGTCGTCCTCTACCAGTGGGCACTGGATGCCGAATGATCCCCGCCAAGCTCCGTCCCGCCCCATCCGGAAGGCGGGGATACCGATGAACTCGTTCGCAGAAGGCATCAGGCAGCACGACACGCACAGCGCGCTTACCCCGATGGCGGAATCGTGGAACCTTCCGTCCGCCTCGCTGAGCCTCGACGCGATCGTCGTACCCGCGTCACGCCTTGCGGCTCATCTCGATCACGCCGTCACGCTGGCGCGCGCCGCGGGCTGCTGGCTTCTCATCCTGTGCAGCGGGCGCCTCGACAGCACCGAGGCGGTCAAGTTCCTCGCCGCCCGCTCGTATCACAAGGCAATCGCCATCGACCTGCCACACGATTATTCACACAAGCTGCTCTGCTTCCCCGAATTGCTCGCTATGAAAGGCGAGCTGCCAAAGGCCTGTGGCTTCTACACCACCGATCTCAGCATGAAGCGGAATATCGGCTTGGTCCTGGCGCGGATGCTGGGGTGGCGCCGGGTCTTTTTCCTGGATGACGATATAAGGGACATTGCTTACCCTAACCTGCAGCGTACGGTCGACATGCTGGGATCGTTCTCTGCGGCCGGGCTCCGGGTGACTGATTTCCCGGATAATTCAATTGTCTGTCACGCCAACCGCGAGACGGGAGGATCCCAGGACATCTTCGTGAGCGGCGCCGCCCTGGCTTTGGACTGCGAGTCAGATATCGGCTTCTTCCCGGACATCTACAACGAAGACTGGCTCTTCATGTTCGACTATGCGTCAGCAGGGAAACTGGCTAACTCTTCCCTGGAGGCCACACAGCTCTGCTACTACCCCTTCGCAAAAGCGAGGCGGGCGGCGTGGCAGGAGTTCGGCGACGTCATCGCTGAGGGCCTCTACACACTGCTCCACCTCGGTCTGGAAGTAGCGCAGGCGACGCACGAATACTGGGGTTATTTCCTCGAGGCACGGCGGAGTTTCCTCGAGGACATCCTCACGCGCCTGCCCGAGGCCCATCTGGAGATGCGGAGCGAGCTAGAGATGTCGGTAAAGCAGGCAGAGAAATGCCTGCTGATGATCAAGCCTGACCTCTGCGAGCGTTACGTCAAGGCGTGGCGTAACGACCTGGCGGACTGGAAGCAGCGGGTTCCCGGGATAGCCGCGATGCCATCCATCGAGGCCGCCCTGCTTGAGATGGAACTGACGTTCGCGACGCCAGGGAGCAACGCTGGACGGATCCTGCCCCACTGGGAGGAGGCGCCACCGAGAGTCGAGGCGGGGGCTGTCATAATTCCGCTATTCAGCACGCTGCCGGAGATGTCGGTGCGCGCCAGGACCCTGGTAGGCGAATGTGATAGTTCGGTTTACCTTGGCTGAGGAATAGCCGAACCGACAGGTTCGTGATCCTCATGCGAGTGCAGGTCCTGGGCGGGGAGACCATCAGCCCGAGCCTCAGGAACCCTGATGCCGTCCTGTTTCAGTGGCCAGCCTCGTCCAGTGGCGAAATTATCTGACGGCCCTCGAGCGCTCGATTCCATCCGCAACGCTTTCCGGCATCTGGAACTCGACTATGCGGAATCCTTATCGCCCAGTATCCGGTAAGTCACTCCGTGCTGGCGCTCATCATGCCGGCGGGCGGCGTCGTTCACCGCCAAGTGGACAGCCACGTAAACCTCGCGGTCGAAGTTCAGGCGGTACTTTATCTCGGTTCTGATGCCCTTGTTCGTCTCCGGCATCCGCGCGAACCCCATGTCCTCATACAGTCTGATGGCAGAGGAATTAGTCGTGAAGACCCAGAGCAGAAAATGCCTGATATGTTGATTTTTTCGATACTCTGCCTCCAGCAGGTATCTGATCAGCCGCTCGCTCAGTCGGCGCCCGCGGAGATCAGGACATATCCAAACTGATTCGATGTACCGGGTCGTCGCCTGATCCTCTTTGTCCTTATGGGGATCTGGACGCTTGGCGGCCGCGACGCCAACAACGTTTCCCTCACATTCCGCCACCGCCCATGTCGAGGACTGTATCTCGTCTATCCAGTAATCCGGCGACTTCGTGTCGACGTCCTCGACTGTTGTGAGGAAGGAACCGGGGGAAGTCAGAATAGCCTCACGCAGGGTATCGCGCAGGGTCTTCGCGTCCCAGTGGAGCGCAGAAATAATACCTTCCCCAACTGGATTCTCGGCCCCGCCGGAATAGTCGGTCATTTCTTCCCGTCCCGTTCCGGAAGGTTCCGCCAGGCGGTGGCGGGACTGACGGCTGGGAGACGGGGGCTGACCTTGCCACCCCAGGGAGAAGTGCTAAATATTTCACAACAATCACGACAGTGCAGCTGCACCACAGTAATCAGTTTCCCTACCGCTCACCTCTAGAGCCAACTGTGAGTTCGATCTGGGTTGAGACGGAAAGCCGCCGTGAAGCGCTGGACCCGGCGTGTCTCAGGCCGACGGTCGGCGGAGACAGGATAGGACAGGAACATGCCGGGTGCTCGACCCGGCGCCAGAACTCGTACGGCAACATGTTGGATCTATTACCCGCTTACCGCCCCAGTCCACAGCACAATCATTGGGGGAGACGTACGAAGCGCGCCCGCGCGGCTACAGCGCCGGTCGCAGGTGGGTGATCGCCCAGCCGGCCAGGCTGCCCGGCGTCGTTGTCAGCACCGTACGCGGCTGTTCCGGGTTGAACCCTTCGCGCTTGCCGATGCTCATGCCAATGATCCCCTCGACGGCGACCTCGCTCATGCCCGCGTCGCGCAGGGCGGCGCGCTGGTCGTCGTCGGTGATCTGCTGCGCTTTGATCGACATCCCCGTCGCGGTCGACAGCGCCGCGGCGGCCTCGATCCAGGTCAGATCGGCCGGTCCGTGCACCGCCTGCACCTGTCGGCCTGTCCAGTCGCCGGCGAGCAGGCGCAGCGTGGCCACGGCGGCGATGTCCCGCGGGTCGACCCACGGCATCGGGTCGTCCAGCGGCCGGGTCGTGATCAGCCGCCCGGCCCGCAGCCCGTCGAGCTCCGTGAGCAGATTCGTCATGAAGTAGCCGCAGCGCAGATGCAGCAACGCGGTACCGGTCTCCTCACGCGCGACGTCGAGCCGCTGCTCGATCCGGGCTAGGCCGTCGACGAAGCCCGCGCCGCGGCGCTTCTCGGCGCCGATGCTGCTCTGGAACACCACGCGGGCGATCCGGTTCTGCCGCATCGCGGCGGCCAGGCCTTCCCCGGTGCGTTCGGCGTCGGCGTCGGGGTCGGGCAGCGACCAGTCGTCCGGGTGCACCCAGAAGACCGCCTCGGCGCCGTGGGTTGCCTCGGCCACGTAGCCGGCGTCACGCTGGTCGCCAACGGCCAGCTCGACCTGGTCACGCACCTCGGCGTCGAGCCTGTCGGGGTTGCGCAGCAACAGACGGGGACGGACACCGGCCTGGCACAGCATCCGCACGGCGTGCGATCCGACGTTGCCGGTCGGGGTGGTGACGGCGATCGTCACGGGCGGTCTCCTCTCGCTTCAGATGCGGACCAGCTCAACGGGCGATACCCGCACCGCGAGAGCCGAATCACCACGCGCCGCCGCCCTCCCGATCCCGGAAGCCGCCGCCTCGGCACATCGAAGGAAAGCATGATCATGAGAACCGTGTACCGGGTGCGCAGAACACTCCAACCTGAACGGCCTACAACATGATCGGCCTCGAGCCAACAACCGCGCAGAGCGCTCCCGCACCGCCCTCGGGAGAGCCCGAGGGCGGCGGGCAGCCGCTTCCTCATTGGCATCGCTGGCGGTCGCTCATGAGTGTGTGCTGACGTCGTCCAGTTCCCTGGTACGGGCTGCCCTGGGCAGTGTGCCCGCTGAGGCCTGGCCGGGCGCAGCGCTGTTGGCTGTCGTGCTTGCGGGGTCTGGCAGCAGGACCCGGTTGAGCAGCCATGACGCGGCGGCCATCAGCAGGAGCAGGTCGAGGTAATGGCAGGCCATGGCACCGAGGTATGTCGGACCGCCCCATGCGTTGACCGTGAAGTTGGGGTCCAGGCCGCCGGTGACCTGCTCGCCGGCGCGGTAGAAGGCATAGAGGAACAGCGCGGCAGGGGGCAACGCCAGGAGTGCGCGGCCGAATCCGGATGGCTGGCGGATGCCGGCGGACACGGTCCGGGCGACTCGGCGGGCGGCGGACTTTCCGAGCGGGGCGAGCAGCCACAGGCGATCGCTGTGACGGCCGAACCTGCGCTGGTGCCGCCACCGAGCGTAGCCGAAAAGCGTGCAGGCGAGGACAGCCACGCCAAGCTGCTGCCACCAGGCCGACGCGCCGGGGACGTAAGCCTGCCGGACCGGTGACCGGCCGAGATAGGAGAACCAGCCAGAGGCCAGTCCGCTGGCGAACAGCGCGACGGCAGGAACAGCCAGGGGCAGGGACAGTTGCCGGATGTTCCGGCGGATCTTGGTTGTCATGGTCCCAGGCTGCCCGGCCGGCCCGGCCGGCGTCGTCGGGCCAGCGTCTCGACGTGCCGTCATCCGCCGGCAGGGGGTTTTCCGCTGCGTCGATCCAGAGGATGATGCCTGATCCGACCGGAGACTGATCGCCGCAGCCCTAGCACCCGGTTACGGTCAAAGCATGGCGATCTTGCATGCGGCCGGGCCGCCGGCCGGGGCTGTCTCCCCGCCGTGGTTTGCCAGGCTCTCCCGCCGGCTGAGGAACCGGGCGGCCCCGGATGCCATCGACTACGTCATCGCCGCGGGCTGCTTTGCTGCCTTCACGTTGCCCGTCTTGCTCGGCGCGGCAGCACCGATCGGCTCACCACTGGCCGTCGCAGGGTTCGGCGTTCTCGCGGCGGCGCCCCTGATCGTCCGGCGGAGATGGCCAGCCGCTACGGTCGCCGCGGTCGCTGCTGTGTTCGTGGCCGCGACGCTCGCGGGCGTGCGGTTCACTCCGTTCGTCAGCAACGCCGGCCCCAACTTCGCGATTGCCGTGTTCACCGCGGCTGATCGCTGCGACCGGCGGACATCGCTGACAGCGGCGATCACGGCGGGCCTGGCCACCTGGGCTGTGCTCCCGATCGGCATCCACCTTTACCCGGGCCAGGACCAGGACGCCGTTCAGGCCATCGCGGCGGTCCCGGCGTGGATTGCGGGTGACATGGTGCGGGTTCGCCGCATCTACCGGCAGCGCCTGGAGCTTGAGACTCGCCGCCGCGCCGAGGAGATGCAGGGGCGCGCGCGAGCCGAGGAGCGCCTTCGGCTGTCTAGGGACGTGCACGATGTGGTATCCCACAGCCTGAGCACGATCGCGGTGCGGTCGGGCGTGGCGCGGCTGCTGATCGATCAGCAGCCGGAGGAAGCACGAGCTGCGCTGACGGCCATTGAGACGGCCAGCCGCTCCGCTCTCGAGGAGCTGCGTCAGATCCTCAGGCAGACCCGGGACCCTGCGTCCGGGCACGAGATCGCCACGCCGACTCTCGGTGATCTGCCGGCGCTCGTTGACCGGCTGCGCCGCGGCGGTCTCGACCTCTGCTACCAGCGCACCGGGGAGCCGCGGCGCTACGGCACGGCGCTGGAGCTGTCCGCCTACCGCATCGCCCAGGAAGCGCTGACGAACGTGGTGAAGCACGCCGGCGCGGCACACGCCTGGGTCGAGGTCGCTCATGGCCACTCCGAGCTCACTATCACCGTTACCGACGACGGCCCGGGCCCGGCGCAGCCGCCTTCCGGGCCCCCTGGCCTCGGGATCGTCGGAATGCGGGAACGAGCCGCGATGCTCGGTGGCCAGCTCACCGCGGGGGCCCAGCCCGAGGGCGGCTTCGCCGTCGTGGCACGGCTGCCTGCCGAGGATCACAAGTGAGCGGCAGTCCCGCCAGCCGCCCGGCGCGTCCCGGGAGCGAGATCCGGGTGCTGATTGCCGACGACGAGGCCCTCATCAGGGCCGGGTTCAGGGTCCTCGTCGACTCCGCTTCCGATCTCCATGTCGTCGGCGAGGCCCGTGACGGCGTCCAGGCGGTACGCCAGGCAAAGGCCCTCAAGCCCGACGTGGTGCTGATGGATATCCGGATGCCCATCATGCAAGGACTTGAAGCCACCAAGGTCATCCTCGACAGCGGTCAGGTTCCGCTGCCCCGGATCCTCATCGTGACCACCTTCGACGAGGATGAGCATGTCTTCGAGGCTCTGCGCAGCGGTGCCAGCGGTTTCGTGCTTAAGGACACCCTGCCCGAGCAGCTGCTCGATGCAATCAGGGTTGTCGCCGGCGGCGACGCGCTGCTGACGCCGAGCATCACCCGGCGCCTGATCGCCGAGTTCGCCAGCAGGCCACGGGCCGTCCCGCCCGCAAGCGACGCGCTCGCCCAGCTCACCGACCGCGAACGCCAGGTGCTCGGGCAGGTGGCAGTCGGCCTGTCCAACGGTGAGATCGCCGCGAACCTGCACCTCAGCATCGCCACGGTCAAAACTCATGTCAGTCGGCTCTTGAGCAAGCTGAACGGGCGCGACCGCGCCCAGCTTGTCGTAATCGCCTACGAGACCGGCGTCACCTCCCCCGGCCAGCACCATCCTGGTTCCTAGTAGTGCTTTGTTGGGTAACTTGGGTAAGTCCGGTCCGCCTGGCATCACGGGCCCCGTGAGCCCGGGGTGAGCGGCGGCCCGGCGGTCCGCCGGCGCCCGGGACCTGCCCGGCGCCGCATTTAACGGGGAGGATATGGCTTACCGGGAGGATCTGGGCAACCCTGGGGTACCTTTTCCTCCCCGCAGGCCGGATCCTCCCCGTTATCCGGGACCGGGATGCCGGGCCGGCAGCCCAGGAGCACGGCTGGCCTCACCGGCCCCGTCCGCCATCAGCCCGCGTACCCGCAACTCCCCCGGCGGCCCGCCGATCCTCCCGCGCCAGCCCACCGGGAACCCCCGCGGCGAAACCCCGCAACCGGGACCAGATCCCGCGACCTCCGGAGGGTCATACCGGACATCATTCTACAAACCCGGCAGCTGCCTAAACCTGACAAAGCACTACTAGAGCGTGACCTGAGTTCCATCGACCGTGCGCAAGCGTGCCGGTCTGCCGCCCGGCTGCGGCACGATGGAGGTCGTGGAGGCCAGCGGGAAGCGCCATGAGCTGCGCGCCGGATTTGATGCGGCGGCGGAGGCGTACCAGCGCACCAGGCCGGTCTGCCCGCCCCGGCTGTTTGACGATCTGGTCAGGCTGGCCGGGCTTGTTCCCGGAGACCGGGTGGCCGAGATCGGCTGCGGCACCGGGCAGGCGACCGTGCCTCTCGCCGAGCGGGGATTGGCTGTCACCGCTGTCGAGCTGGGCGCCGGGCTCGCAGCCATCGCCCGGCGCCGGCTAGCTGGCTTCCCTTCGGCTGAAGTGCTGACCACCTCATTCGAGGACTGGCAACCCCGCGGCGCGCCCTTTGATGCCGTCGTCGCCTTCAACTCGCTGCACTGGATCGATCCCGGGCTTCGTTACGCCAAGCCGTTCGGCCTGCTCGAAGCCGGTGCCTCCCTGGTTACGGCGGGATGCATGTGGGCCCGGCCCCCGGACGCCGAGCGCTTCTGGATAGATGTGCAGCAGGATTACCGGGCGGTGGGTTACGAGGGCGACCCGCCGCCGCCACCCGGGCAGATCGGGCCGCGCCATTTCCCGGCCGAGGCCAGGGCCTTCTTCCAGGAGGTAGCGTGCCTGCGCTACCCCTTCCAGGTCGTCTACAGCGCCGAGGACTACCTGGCCAACCTGGCTACCCAGTCCGGCACGAACGCTCTCGGCGAGTCCCGGAGCGCCGACTTCCTCTCCCGGGTAAGGAACCGGCTTGAGTCGCTGGGCTCGCCTCAGCTAACCGCCACCTTCGTGGGTTACCTGACGGTCGGCAGGCGGACAGGAACCTCCTGAACTGAAGATGCCCGGCACCATCAGGGTTCACCCTGCGCCGGGCGTTCGTGCTCCCGGGCCAAGAGGGCGCGGACTCGGCATGACTGAGCCCCTGCCAGTAGAAGGCGAGCACCGCCGCCCGCTGGCCCGGTGCCAGCGTGGCGACCGCTTCCCGGAGCAAGCGACGAGCCACGTTCAGCGCGATCCCGGCATACCAGGCACCGAACTGGCGGGGGGAGCGCAGGCGTCCCAGGCCGACCAGGGCCCTCAACCGGGCGGACGTTCCTGGCGCGCACTAAACTTGGATCATTCGTTACCTTGGATCGTTCGTGTTAATAAGAGTAGATTTGGCGTCATGACCGCATCCCAGACTCCGACCACCGCCGAGGAGCTGCGCGGTGCTGGCCTGCGGGTGACGGCCGCTCGCGTCGCACTGCTCGAGACCGTCAGGGACGGTGACCACCTCGGCGTCGATGCGATCGCCTTGGGGGTGCGCGATCGCATCGGCCATATCTCCCTTCAAGCCGTGTATGACGCGCTCCACGCGCTCACCACGGCGGGACTCATACGCCGTATCGAACCGGCTGGCGGCCCGGCCCGGTTCGAAGGACGCATCGGGGACAACCATCACCACGTCGTGTGCCGGTCGTGCGGTGTCGTCGCTGACGTCGACTGCGCGGTCGGCGAGGCGCCCTGCCTGACCGCTTCCGACGACCACGGCTTCTCCATCGGCGAGGCCGAGGTCGTCTACTGGGGCCTGTGCCCCGGCTGTTCTACCGCCCGCAGTTCCTGATCACCGTGATCCGCCTAGTCAGCAAAGGATTCCCATGTCCGAGAATCATGATCCAGTAGTTGCCGAGGGACCCACCCAGGAGAGCGGGGAGTGCCCGGTCCTGCCCGGCCTCGTGCACCCCACCGCGGGTGACGCCAACCAGGACTGGTGGCCGCGCCGGCTCAACCTGAAGATCCTGGCCAAGAACCCCGCCGTGACGAACCCCATGGGCGAGGAATGGGACTACGCCGAGGCATTCAACAGCCTCGACCTCGCCGCCGTGAAGCGTGACATCGCCGAGGTGCTGACGAACTCCCAGGACTGGTGGCCGGCTGACTTCGGCCACTACGGCCCGCTCATGATCCGGATGGCCTGGCACGGCGCCGGCACCTACCGGATCAGCGACGGCCGCGGCGGCGCCGGCGCCGGCCAGCAGCGCTTCGCGCCGCTCAACAGCTGGCCGGACAACGTCAGCCTGGACAAGGCCCGCCGGCTGGTGTGGCCGGTCAAGAAGAAGTACGGCCGGAAGATCTCGTGGGCCGATCTCATGGTCCTCACCGGCAACGTCGCCCTGGAGTCGATGGGCTTGGCGACCTTCGGCTTCGGCGGCGGCCGCGTGGACACCTGGGAGCCCGAGGATGACGTCTACTGGGGTCCCGAGACCACCTGGCTCGGCGACGAGCGCTACAGCGGCGACCGCGAGCTCGCCGACCCGTTCGGTGCCGTCCAGATGGGCCTCATCTACGTCAACCCGCAGGGCCCGAACGGCAACCCGGACCCGCTCGCGGCGGCCCGCGACATCCGTGAGACGTTCCGCCGGATGGCGATGAACGACGAGGAGACGGTCGCCCTGATCGCGGGCGGTCACACCTTCGGAAAGACCCACGGCGCGGGTCCGGAGGACGCGGTGGGCCCCGATCCCGAGGCGGCCCCGCTCGAGCAGCAGGGCCTAGGCTGGAAGAGCACCTACGGCACCGGAAAGGGCGCCGACGCGATCACCAGCGGCCTCGAGGTCACCTGGACGGACACGCCGACCACCTGGGACAACAGCTTCTTCCGGATCCTGTTCGGTTACGAGTGGGAGCTGACCAGGAGCCCGGCAGGCGCGCACCAGTGGCAGCCGAAGGACGGCGCCGGGGCGGGTACCGTCCCTGACCCCGCCGACCCGTCCAAGCGCCGCGTCCCGACGATGCTGACGACCGACCTCTCGCTCCGGCTCGACCCGATCTACGAGCCGATCTCGCGGCGTTTCATGGAGGACCAGGACGCGTTCGCGGACGCCTTCGCCCGCGCCTGGTTCAAGCTGACCCACCGTGACATGGGCCCGGTCGTGCGCTACCTCGGCCCGGAGGTCCCGTCCGAGACGCTCATCTGGCAGGACCCGGTTCCGCCGGTGACGCACCAGCTCATCGACGCCGGGGACGTCGCCGCCCTCAAGGGCCAGGTCCTCGCCTCCGGCCTGCCGGTGTCTCAGCTCGTGTCCGCGGCGTGGGCGTCGGCCTCGTCCTTCCGCGGCAGCGACAAGCGCGGCGGCGCCAACGGCGCGCGCGTCCGCCTCGAGCCGCAGAGCGGCTGGGAGGTCAACAACCCCGACCAGCTGGCGATGGTGCTGCGTACCCTGGAGGGGATCCGGGGGGCGTTCAACGCTGCCCAGGCCGGCGGCAAGCAGGTCTCCATGGCCGACTTGATCGTGCTGGCGGGCGCCGCGGCCGTCGAGCAGGCCGCCAGGGACGCCGGCGTCAGCGTCGAGGTTCCCTTCACGCCGGGCCGTACCGACGCGTCGCAGGACCAGACCGACGTGGAGTCGTTCGCCGCGCTCGAGCCGAAGGCGGACGGGTTCCGCAACTACCTCGGGAAGGTCAGCCGCCTCCCCGCCGAGTACCTGCTGATCGACCGAGCGAACCTGCTCACCCTGAGCGCTCCCGAGATGACGGTCCTCGTCGGCGGCCTCCGCGTCCTTGGCGCCAACTACGACGGATCCAAGCTCGGTGTCTTCACCGCCACCCCCGGGTCGCTGACCAACGACTTCTTCGTCAACCTGCTCGACATGGGCACGACGTGGCAGGCGACGTCCGAGGACGCGAACACGTTCGAGGGGCGCGACGCGGCCACCGGCGAGGTCAAGTGGACCGGCAGCCGCGCCGACCTCGTGTTCGGGGCGAACTCCGAGCTGCGCGCGCTCGCGGAGGTCTACGCGAGCGACGACGCGAAGGAGAAGTTCGTGACCGACTTCGTCGCGGCCTGGGACAAGGTGATGAACGCCGACCGGTTCGACCTCGCCTGATCATGACGTCCAGGCCGGCCCGCGACGGCCGGCCTGGACGTCCTCGGTCGCATCGGCCCGAACGGAGCACGGCCGGCGAACGCTTCGCGAACGCTGCCGGCCCTAGCGTCGTGTTCCTGAACACCGCGGCGGCGGCCAGCTGAGAGGAACCGGCTGAGAGGAACCGGATATGACAGCCCGTCCCGTGGCGCAGCCAGCGCGAGCGATCATGAACTCCTTTGCCGTCCTTGGGAAACCCGTGGCTGAGAGTTAGCCTGAGACCCGGGAGGGCATGGCTAGGTGTTGCATGTCTCGCTCCTCGGGGAGCAGGCAATCGCCGACGACCGGCCCGGCAGCGTCCGGGTCCGGTCGTCGCGCGCGATTGTCCTGGTCGCCTTCCTGGTCGCGCACGCCGGGTCAGCGCAGCCCCGGCCGCGCATCGCCGGCCTGCTCTGGCCGGAATCCGCCGATGCGCAGGCGCTGACCAACCTGCGCCGCGAGCTGCACCACCTGCGCCACGTGCTGGGCGACGAGCCTTCGCTCGTCGTGACGCCACGGGACCTGTGCTGGCGTGACACCGGCACATGCCGTGTCGACGTGCGTATCTTCGATGTCGAGCGGAAGGCGGCCCTGACCGCCGCGGCGGCCGGGGACAGCGACGGGATCCTGGTGCACGCCGCCGCCGCCATCGCCGAGTACCGGGGCGACCTGCTGCCCGGCGTGTACGAGGACTGGCTCCTCGAGGCCAGGTCGGAGATCGAGCGGCAGTGTGTCGGCCTGTGCGACCTGCTCAGCGAGACGCGGGCGCGCCGCGGTGACCTGACCGGGGCGGTGGAGGCCGCGCGCCGCCGGATTCAGCTGCAGCCGCTGGAGGAGACCGGCTACCGCACCTTGATGCGGCTGCAGGCCGATCTGGGCGACCGGGCCGGCGCGGTCAGCACCTATCACCACTGCGCTTCGGTGCTGGAGCACGAGCTCGGCGTCGTCCCGGACGCGGCCACGCGCCAGGCCTTCCAGCGCATGATGGCGCAGGGCCGCCCGGCGGCGGGATCTGCTGAGACGACCGAACCCCGGGCCGGGCGGCCAGGGGCGGCGGCACAGCTCGTCGGCCGTTCGGCTGAAGTCGGCCTGCTCCGTGACGTATGGCGGGCCGCGGCGGCCGGCCGGTGCGGCCTGGTCCTGGTCCGCGGCGGTGCGGGGGTCGGCAAGACCCGCCTGGTGGCCGAGGTCACCGCCATGGCCAGGCAGCAGGGCGCCGTGGTCGCGAGCAGCCAGTGCTTCGGTACGTCGGGGCGGCTGGCGCTCGCCCCGGTGGCGGACTGGCTGCGGCACGACGCGGTGCAGTCGGCGGCGGCGACCATCGACCCCGCCTGGCGGGCCGAAGTCGGCAGGCTGATCCCGGCCGGGGGCCCGCGCGGGACCGGGCCGCGGGCCATGGCCGATGCCTGGCAGCGCCACCGCTTCTTCGAAGGCCTGGTGCGAGCGCTGATCGCGGTGGACCGCCCGATGCTGCTGGTCCTGGACAACATGCAGTGGTGTGACCAGGAGACGCTGGCCTTCATCACCTTCTGCCTGGGGCTGGCCGGCGGCAGGCCGCTCCTGGTGGCCGGGACCCTGCGCGACGACAACCTCGGCGAGGATCCCGAACTGCAGGAGTGGACCGTCCGCATGCGGGCCACCGGGCTGCTCACCGAGCTCATCCTCGGCCCGCTGGACGCCGCCGGCACCGCGCATCTCGCCCGGGCGGTTGCCCGGCAGCCGCTCCGGACGGCCGACGCGGAACTGCTGCACGCGACCACCGGAGGCTTCCCGCTGTACGTCATCGAGGCGGTGCGGGGCACCGGCGATCCCGGCGGCACGCCGCTGCCGCCCGGTGACCTGCAGGCCGTGCTGCGCAAGCGCTTCGAGCAGGCGACCTGGGCCGCCCGGGAGGTAGCCGGCCTCGCGGCCGCGGTGGGGACGAACTTCACCCTCGGCCTGCTCACCGAGGCGAGCGACCTGGAGGCCGACATCGTCGTCCAGGCCGTCGACGAGCTGTGGCGGCGCCGGATCATGCGGGAGTTCGGTGACGGCTACGACTTCTCCCATGACATGCTCCGCGAGGCGGCATACGCGCAGGTCAGCCCGCCAAAACGCTGGCTGCTGCACCGGCGCGTGGCCCAGGGCCTGGAGCTGCTCCACGCCGACGACACCGACGCGGTCGCAGCCCAGCTGGCCGAGCAGAACGCCCGGGGCGGGCAGGGTGAGCGGGCGGTGGCGTACTACCGGCGCGCGGCCGAGGTCGCGGCGGCCAGGTTCGGGTACGCCGAGGCGATCCGGCTGCACCGGCTGGCCCTGTCGATCATCGGGAAGATGCCCGCGGGGCGCGGCCGGGATGCGCGTGAGCTCGCCGTCCTCGAGGCGCTGGCGGCACCGCTCAACGCCAGGTACGGCTACGCGTCCCCGGATCTGCAGCGGACCCTGGAGCGCTCGATCGCCCTGGCCGAGTCGCTGGGCCGCAAGGACTCGACGGTGGCCGGCATGATCTCGCTGTTCGGGTCGCGGTTCGTGCAAGGGCGCATCGCCGACAGCAACCAGCTGGCCACCCGCGCTCTGAGCCTCGTCGGCCCGGACTCCGAGCTGATCGGCCAGGCCCATTTCGCCTTCGGCGGGTCGGCGCTCAGCCTGGGCAGGCCCGCCGAGGGACTGCGCCATCTCGAACTTGCCGCCAAGCTGGCCGGGCCGGCCGTCTTGCTGAGCATCGGTACCCGGGCGGATGTGCATCCCATGGCCTGGTCCGCACATGCCCGCTGGCTGCTGGGCCAGGACGGCGAGTCCCTGTCCGCCTGCCACGAGGCCATCGGGCTAGCCCGGGCCATCGACGAGCCGTACAGCCTGGCCGTGGCCCTGGCCTACGGCTCCATCACCTACCAGATGCACCACGACCTGCCCGAGCTGAGGAGAGCCGTCGCTGAGCTGCGGGAGCTGTGCGGCCGGTATGACTTCGCCTACTACCGTGAGTGGGGGCTGATTCTCGACGGCTGGTCGGCCGGCGGCCCGGCCGGCACCGCCCTGGCCCGGCGAGGCATCGACAACCTGAAGTCGCAAGGCTCGTTCGCGCGCATGCCGTACTGGCTGTCGCTGCTCGCCGACCTGTCGGCCCGGGATAACCCGCGCGGCGCCGCGCGGGCGATCCTGGACGCCGCCCTCGCCGCCGGGCGCGTGCACGACGACGTGTGGTGGCTGCCCGAGGTGCTGCGCATGCGGGCCGCCTATGACGAGGAGCAGGCCGCCATCGCGCGGCTGCGCTCCGCGGCGCAGCTCGCGTCGGACCACGGCAGCGTCGCCCTGCTCCGCCGCTGCGAGCATGACCTCGCCCGGCGCGACGTGGGTCTCCGGGGCGTTCTCCCGACGGCGTAACGCCGGGCCCGCGGGCCGAACGCTGCGCGAACGCCGCGATTCCTACCTTCGGTGCGTACCTACGACGCACCCGAAGGGGGCGACATGACTACTTCAGCCGCCACGACCACCGCTCCGTACGCGGAACTGGCCGCCGCCGTGCGCGGTGACCTGATCATGCCGGGAGATCCCGGCTATGACCAGGCCCGCGCGGTCTACAACGCCATGATCGACAAGTACCCGGCGGCCATCGCGCGCTGCCACGACACCGCCGACGTCATCGCCTGCGTGCGGTTCGCCCGCGAGCACGGCATCGCGATCGCGGTCCGCGGGGGCGGCCACAACGCAGCCGGCCTCGGAGTGGGCGACGACGCGCTGGTCATCGACCTGTCGATGCTGCGCAGCACGACCGTTGACCCGGAGAATCACACCGTCCGCGCCGACGCCGGATGCACCTGGGGGGACGTCGACCACGCGACCGTCGCGTTCGGCATGGCCACCCCCTCCGGCTTCCTCGCCTCGACCGGCGTGGCCGGCCTGACGCTCGGCGGCGGCATCGGCTACCTGACCAGGCGCTTCGGCCTCACCGTCGACAACCTGCTGTCCGCCGACGTCGTCCTGGCCGACGGCACGTTCGTGACGGCCAGCGAGAGCTCGCACAGTGACCTGTTCTGGGCGCTGCGCGGCGGGGGCGGGAACTTCGGCATCGTCACCTCGTTCACGTTCCGCTGCCATGACATCGGCGACCACGGCACGATCATCGGCGGCCCGGTGCTCTACGACATCGCCGACACCGCCGCAGTGATGCGCTGGTACCGGGAGCTGGTGCCGTCGCTGCCGGAAGAGCTGAGCGGCTGGATCGCGCTGCTCACCATCCCGCCGGCGCCGCCGTTCCCCGAGGAGCTCTGGGGTCGCAAGGCCTGCGGCATCGTGTGGTGCTACACCGGGTCTCATGACCGGGCCGACGAGGTGCTCGAGCCGGTCCGGACGTACGGCTCGCCGCTGGTAGTCGGCGTGCAGCCGATGCCGTTCAGCGCGCTGCAGGGCGCGTTCGACCCGCTCTACCCGGCCGGGCTGCAGTGGTACTGGCGTGCCGACTTCTTCAACGAGATCTCGGACGCGGGGATTGACGTGCACGTCAAGTACGGCGCGGAGCTGCCGACCGGTCACTCCACCATGCACTTGTACCCGATCGACGGTGCCGCCAGCCGGGTGCCCGCGGACGCGACCGCCTTCGCCTACCGGGACGGCGGCTGGGCCGGCGTCATCGTCGGCGTGGACCCCGATCCCGCCAACGCCGGCCGCATCTCGCAATGGGCCCAGGATTACTGGCAGGCGCTGCACCCGACCTCGGCCGGCGGCGGCTACGTCAACTTCCTGATGGACGAGGGCCAGGATCGCGTCAAGGCGTCCTACCGCGGCAACTACGACCGGCTGGCCCGGGTCAAGGACCGCTACGACCCGGACAACACGTTCCACATCAACCAGAACATCAAGCCCGCCAGCGGGTCCTGATGCATTCGCGGTATCACGCGGTTACCGTGCGCCTCATTGCCCACGGGAGGTGACGCTGCTAGCCTTCAGGCTTTCCTTAGCCAATACGGAGGTACAGGATTCATATGCTGCGCCGAATTTCCATCATTGCCGCGTCGACGGCGATGCTCGCCCTCAGCGCACTGCCGGCATCCGCCGCCATGCAATCCAGCACCCACAAGCTTTCCTTCCCCGGCCTGCACGGCGTCAAGGCCTGGGGAACGTACGTCAAGACCAGCCGGGGCATCAAGGTCAACGTGTGCTCAGAAGACACCGCGCACGGTGTCTTCGCGGCCGGAGCGGTCGTGGTGGCGTCGAACTCCAACCGGAAATTCCACACCAACATCGGCGCTGTGGCCTTCGGCTACCACGAGGGGATATGCCGGAGCATGACCCTGCGCTACACCGCTCACCTGCAGGTTTACACGTTCACCGGGACCAGCAAGGGGATGATCGGGAGCCACAGCAAGACCAAGAACGTCTACTAACGCGGATGACCCGGGCCGACCGCGGCGGATCGCCGTGGCCGGCCCGGCGTCGTCGTGAGAGGCTCTGGGCATGGCCATCCGGCTGGGCAGCACCGTCATCAACTGCGCCGACATGGAGCTCATGACCCGTTTCTGGTCGCAGGCCCTGCACCTGGCTCCCTCGTCCGACGACGGCGACTTCCGGGTGCTCCGGGGTGGCCACGGCCGCCTGTCCCTGCAGTTGTCCCGCACCCCGGTCACCGCCCGCGACCAGATGCACCTCGACCTGTACACCGACGACCAGGCTGCCGACGTCGAGCGCCTGACCGGGCTAGGGGCGGCGTTCGTCCGGCACCACGACGAACCCGGCGACGACTACGTGGTCATGGCCGATCCGGAGGGCAACGAGTTCTGCGTGTGCGCGACACCGGACCCGTGAACCTAGACTCGTCTTCCGAGTAGTCAACCCAGTCCGCTAGCTGAGATGGGCGGGAGCATGGTCGCCGAGACACCCGAGATAACGGTGCGCGACAACGTCGAGTCGCAATGCTATGACGCGATGATCGGCGATCAGGTGGTGGCCACCATCGTCTACGAGCACTCCGGGCCGAGAATGGTGTTCCGGCATACGATCACCGAGCCCGAATTCCGCGGCCGCGGCATCGGAACCACGCTGGTCACCAGGGCGCTGGACGACGTCCGGGCCAAGGGCATGACGCTCACGAACTACTGCGGGTTCGTCGCGGAGTTCATCGAGGCTCATCCGGACTACGCGGACCTCATCGACGCGGAGCATCCGGGCCACCCGCGCCGCAGGTAAGCAGGCCCCGGCACCCTAGTGCGGGATGCCGGAGATCAGGTCACCCGCGCGGGCCAGCACGGACGTGCGCGGGGACCGGCGGGCGGACTCGATCCGGTCCGCCGTCCGGTACAGGGCGTAGAGGCCGTGCACCCCCGCCCAGCGGGCCGGCTCGGGCTCCCAGCGCGGCGAGCGATGACCCACCCAGGGCAGCGTGGTCAGCGGGCTGGGGACACCGCGCACCAGGTCGGCGAGCGTGCGCCCGGCCAGGTTGGCGGCGGCCACCCCGTGGCCCGAGTAGCCGCCCGCCCAGCCCAGGCCGGTCTGCGGGTCCAGGGTGACCGTGGCGCACCAGTCTCTCGGCACCCCGAGCACGCCGCACCAGGCGTGCTCGAGGCCGGCCTCGGCCGCGACCGGGAACATGCGGCGCAGGATCCGGCCGAGCTGCGCGATGGTCGACGGCGCGATCGTGCCGTCGTGGTCCAGCCCGGAGCCGAACCGGTAGGGGTCGCCGCGGCCGCCGAGCGCGATCCGCCCGTCCGGGGTGCGCTGGGCGTAGATGTACGCGTGCGCCTCGTCGCCGAGCGTCTCGAAGTGATCCCAGCCAATCGATTTCCAGGCCTCGTCGCCGAGCGGTCCGGTGACGATCATGGAGCTGTTCATCGGCAGCAGCGTCCGGTGCTCGGCCGGGATGTCCGCGGTGAACCCCTCGGTGCAGCGCACGATGTACGGTGCCCGCACGTCGCCGGCCGGCGTGCGCGCCCGGCCGGCCGAAATCGACGTCACCGGGGTGGCCTCGAAGAGCCGAACGCCGGCCCGGGTGACGGCCTCCGCCAGGCCGGCCACCAGGTCGGCTGGCTGCACGCGGGCGCAGTGCGGCGAGTACAGGGCGCCGGCGGCCCCGGTCAGCTGCAGGCGGTCGGCCAGTTCCGTCTTTTCCAGGAACCGAACGATCCCGGCGTCGTCTCCCCACGCCCGCTCCTGCTCGAGCCGGCGGCGCAGCCGGGCCTCCTGGGCGGCCGAGGTCGCGACGGTGAGCGTGCCGCCTTTCACCAGGCCCGCGTCGATGCCCTCGGCGGCGCAGACCCTGGCCACCTCGTCCACCGTGCCGCGGAGCTGCCGCTCGAGCTCGCGGACGCCCTCGGCGCCCCGCGGGTGCCTGG
The DNA here is from genome assembly GCA_963722275.1 of uncultured Actinomycetes bacterium. GTDB lineage: Bacteria > Actinomycetota > Actinomycetes > Streptosporangiales > Streptosporangiaceae > Palsa-504. Next base: position 159,915 of record CAVRMX010000039.1, read on the forward strand.
CGTAGCGGGTCCGTGACCCGGGCAGGGTGGCCGTCACCCAGCCGCCGTTCCGGCCGGAGGCGCCGAACCCGGCGAAGCTGGCCTCGAGGACCACGACCCGGAGCGCCGGGTCGGCCAGCTTGAGGTAGTAAGCGGTCCACAGGCCCGTGTAGCCTGCGCCGACGATGCACACATCGGCCTCGGTGCTGCCGGGCAGCGAGGGCCGCCGCGGCGGGATGCCGCGTGCGCGCCACCAGTACGACACCTCCCCGTTGCGCATGATTCACCTTCCCGTAACGTCCTCGCGCGTGACCCCGGATCCCCGGCCTAACCAGGCGTTTCCAGCCACTGGCAGGGTAGCGTCAGAGTATGCGACTTGGGGTGCTGGACGTGGGCTCGAACACGGTCCACTTGCTCGTGGTAGATGCCTACCAAGGGGCACGGCCCATGCCAGCCTTCTCGCACAAGACCGAACTCAGGCTCGCGGCCCACCTGGAGGACGGCAGTTCGCTGTCCGGCCCGGGCGAGGCCAGCCTGCGCGGGCTGGTCGAAGAGGCGCTGCGGATCGCGGAGGACAAGGGCGTCGAGGAAATCATCGCGTTCGCCACCTCGGCCGTCCGCGATGCGGTGAACGGCGAGCAGGTCCTGGCCAGGATCCGGGAGAAGACCGGGGCGCAGATCAACGTGATGACGGGCCATGAGGAGGCCCGGCTCACCTTTCTCGCCGCGCGGCGCTGGTTCGGCTGGTCCTCGGGGCGCCTGCTGGTGATCGACATCGGCGGCGGCTCGCTCGAGGTGGCCTCGGGCATCGACGAGGAGCCGGACGCGATGGCCTCGCTGCCGCTCGGCGCCGGGCGCCTCACCCGGGACTGGATCAGCACCGATCCGCCGTCGCCGCAGGAGGTGCGCCGCCTCCGCAAGCACGTGCGAGCCGAGATCGCCAGGCAGACGGGCGGCATGCTGCGCCAGGGAGTTCCCGATGACGTGGTGGGGACCTCGAAGACGTTCCGGCAGCTGGCCAGGATCGCCGGTGCGGCCCCGTCCGGCGAGGGCCCCTACGTCAAGCGCGTTCTGCGGCACTCAGACGTGGCGGCCCTGGCCGAACGGCTGCCGACGATGACCCAGGCCGAGCGGTCCAGGTTGCCGGGCGTTTCGATCGCCCGGGTGGCTCAGCTGCCAGCCGGAGCCATCGTCGCCGACGCCATCATGGAACTGCTGGGCGTCGATCAGCTGGAGCTCTGCCCGTGGGCCCTGCGCGAGGGCGTCATCTTGCGACGCCTGGATACGCTCACGCAGGGCCTGGGCCTGGGCTTACCGGTAGCGGGGCGGCGGCCCTAAGCTGTCGCCGCCGGGCATGATCCGGACGCCCTCGGCCTTCTCCTCGGTGTCGATGACCCCAGCCCGGCCCGGGGAAGGCTGCTTCTCCTGAGACGGGGCCGAGGCGACGGCTGGCCCGGCTGCGGCTGGCCCGGCTGGCTCGGGGAAGGCGCGGCGGGCCGGCCCTGTGCCGGGTGCGGTCCTGCGGGGCTCGCGGGCCGCCCGGCCGCCGCGGGCGCAGCTGATTCCGCGGTCGGCCGCGGAGCGCCGTTGGACTCCGCCGCGCTGATCGTCTTGGCGGTGGCCTGGTCGACCTCGTCCTCGAGCGACATGCGGGCAGTCTCGGCGGCCACCAGGCTGGAGACGCCTTCCAGGATGTCGGTGAGGCGCTTGATCGTCTCCGAGTGCCTGGTGGACAGGAGGTTCAGGCGGCGCTCCGCGCCGTCGTGAATGGCGGTGGCTCGCGCCGTCGCCTCGTCGAGCGCCTTCTTGGCCTGCGATTTCGCGCTGGCCAGCGCGCTCTCCGACTTCTTCCTCGCCTCGGTGGTGGTGCGCTCCGCCTCGGTCCGGGCGGCGGTGAGTGTCTTTTCCGCCTCCGCGCGCGCGGAGGTGATCGCCCGTTCGGCCTGTTCCTGAGCGGCGGTCAGCATGCGCTCGGCCTGTTCCCTCGCCTCGCCGCGGGACTTCTCCGCGTCGGCCTGGGCGTCGTTGCGCTGCCTGGCTATCTCCTCGTGGGCCTTGGACTTCTGGGACCTGGCCTCGTCATCGGCCAGCTTGAGGATCTGGGCGATGCGCTCACTGACTTCCTCGTGCGCGGGCTTGGCGCCGAGCGCCTGCTGGCGCGCGGTGGCCAGGTCACGCCGCAGTTCCTCGCCGTCGTCAAGGGCACGGGCAAGTCGCTGCTCTAGGTCACGGATCTGGCTGCGGCAGCGGGCGATGAACTCGTCGACCTGACGGCGGCTGTACCCGCGCATCTGCATTTCGAAGGCGTCTTCGTGGGCGAGGTTCGGCAGGAGATCACTGTTGTCATTCATGGCTTCCCGAGATCATGTTTGTCTAAGTAGGCGGGAACGGTGTCCGGAATCTAGCGGCGCGACAAGACGGGTCGCCTAGGGATCCGGCAGACCGCTACTTCTGTAGTATGCGGGCTCGGGGCGGGTGGGACGGGGCGAATACGAGCATGACTCTTGTCTGTGTTCACACTGCCCGCAACCGGAACGGCTTAGTGCCCGCGTTCATACTACTTCGTGCCTGTCTGGCCGACGTTACGGGTAATGCGCGTTCTACGTAGAGATGCGGATGTGACGCTTGTGACGCGCATTACCTGATTGATAGTAACTGTGTCGCAGGTTTGGAGAATCGTTATCGCCTGGGTGGGTAAAACCGCACGTGAAGGTGGTAACGGAATGACCCTGATGGGTCATGCGGAGGAGCAGTGTCGGCACGTAACCTGGGGCGCAAGCGATCAGCGCCGGAGGTGAGCACGATTCCCAGGCAGTTGGATCTTCGTGTGCACGACCGCGTCGCCCTTGATGAGATAGAGCTCTACGCCGAGGTGCTGAGCGCGGTGGCGGCTGCTGACCGGCCGCTGACGGCCGCGGAACTCGACGAAGCGCTGGGCATCCAGGAGAACTAGTCGCGGCCTTACCGGCTCGTACCGCCGCGGCGGTACATGGCGTCGACCCTGGCCGGGGTGAACCCGAGGGCCTCATACATCCTGATCGCGGGGACGTTGTCCTCGTCCACGTAGAGCATCGCCTGGTCCAGCCCCTTGATCGCGCAGGTGCTGCAGCCCGGCCAGGGTGAGGGCCCGGCCGAGCCCGCTGCCCTGCTCGGCGGGATCCACCCCGACCACGTAGACCTCCCCCAGGCCGGGGTCCTGCACCTTGGTCCAGTGGAAGCCGGCCATCAGGCCGTCTCTTTCCGCGATGAAGAAGCCCGCCGGGTCGAACCACGGCTCCCGCTCCCGCAGTTCCAGGTCGTGCCTGGTCCAGCCGCCCTGTTCGGGATGCTTGGCGAAGGCCCGGCCGTTGAGCCCCAGCCACTCATCCTCGTCCTGACCGGGGACGAAGGTGCGCAACGTCCGGCCGGCCGGGAAGGACGGCTGCTCCAGCGGCTCGCGCAGCGAGCGGCGCATCTGCCACAGGGCGCGGAAGCGCTCGAAACCCGCCGTCCTGGCCAGTGCGGCGGCCGCCGGCAGGTCGCCGTGGGCCCAGAGCCGGAGCACCTGGCCGCCCGCCGCGGCGGCGAGCTCGCCGGCCAGCGCCCGGCCGAGCCCGTGCCGGCGGCGGTCCGGGTGGATCACCAGCTCGCCGGTCAGGTCCCCCCGGGCGGACGGCGGATCCAGGTAGGCATAGCCCGCGATCTCGCCGCCCTCGGCGAGGATGAAGTCCCGGCCGGTCCCGTCGTAGCGCAGGTGCAGCAGCCCGTGCTCGGACAGCGGCGCCACGCCGTCGGCCAGGCGCGCGGCCTTGACCAGGGCCAGGACCTCGGTGACCTGGGCGGTGGTGAGTTCAGCGCTGGTGATCTGCGGGCTGGTCATCGCGCCGCGGTCGCGGCGTGCCCCCGTGGAGCGGCCAGCTCCTGCTTGCCCCGGGCCCGCTCGTCACCTGCCAGCCTCTCGCTCTTGACCGGCACGAACCGGTAGCCGACGTTGCGCACGGTGCCGATCAGGGCCTCGTGCTCGGGGCCGAGCTTGGCCCGCAGCCGCCGGACGTGGACGTCAACCGTGCGTGTGCCGCCGAAGTAGTCGTAGCCCCAGACCTCCTGCAGCAGCTGGGCGCGGGTAAAGACCCGGCCCGGATGCTGGGCGAGGAACTTGAGCAGCTCGAATTCCTTGAAGGTGAGGTCGAGGACGCGGCCGCGCAGCCGGGCCGCGTAGGTAGCCTCGTCGATGGCCAGCTCGCCGGAGCGGATCTCGTCGGGCGCGTCGGCCACCGCGGCGACGGCCCGGCGGCCGATGGCCAGCCGCACCCTGGCCTCCACCTCGGCGGGCCCGGCTGTGTGCAAGATCACGTCATCGACGCCCCATTCGGCATTGACCGCCGCGAGGCCGCCCTCCGTCACGATGGCGAAGAGCGGGCAGTCCAGGCCCGTCGTCTGCAGCAGGCGGCAGATGCTCTTGGCGTGCGCGAGGTCGCGCCGGGCGTCCATCAGCACCGCGTCGGCGGGCGGGGCCTCCACCAGGGCAGACGCGTCCGCAGGCAGCACGCGGACTGGGTGCAGCAGAAGTCCCAGGGCAGGCAGCACTTCGGCGGACGGCTCAAGCACGCTGGTGATCAGCAGCAGGTCGCTCACTCGGCGGCACCTCCACTCGCTGGTGCGGTCGCACCTCACTACTTGTATAAACAGACAAGGACCCGGGGGCAACAGCGCCCGGGTCCGTGTAGAGAAGGATATCTCAGATGGCCAAAGTAACAATCCAGTACTGGGCCGCGGCCAGGGAGGCAGCGGGCCAGGAGCTGGAATCGGTCGAGGCGAGGACGCTGGCGGAGGCACTCAACGTGGTCATGGCCCGGCGCGGGGACGACGGGCGGCTGCGCTCCGTGCTCGCCAGGTCTTCCTTCCTGGTGGACGGCGCCGCCGCCGGCCGCCGCGTGGCGGCCGACCTGGTTCTTCCGGACGCGGCCGTGATCGAGGTGCTGCCGCAGTTCGCCGGCGGCTGAGTCCGGGCTGGGCATTCCGCGCGTATTGCGGCAGACTGGATCGATAACGCCCTACAGTATCCGTACCAGTACGTTCCGAAGTCACATTCAGGGTGACGCAATCATGAGCCAGCACGGACCTCCCACTCCTCCGGACGCCCCGACACCCGGGGCGGTACCCGCCGGTACGAATTTTCCTGGCCCTTTGAACCGCCAGGCACGGCCGGACGTACCAAAGGGTGTGCCGAACGCGGGAACCGCGCCCCGCCCAGGGCGGGTGGCAGACGAAGCCTTTGTCCGGGCGCTCTACGCCGAGCACGGCGGTGCCCTGCTTCGCTATGCCCTCCACCTCGCCGGCGGTGACAGGCAGCGTGCGGAGGACCTAGTGCAGGAGACGATAGTGCGGGCATGGCGCCACCCGGAGGCGCTGGCCGACCGGCCGGCCCGGCCGTGGCTGTTCGCCGTCGCGCGCAATCTCGCGGTCGATTCCTACCGGGCCCGGCAGGCCAGGCCGCCAGAGACCGGCCAGGCGGCGCTGGAGCTGCTCCCTTCCGACGACGACGCCGACCGCACGCTCGAGTCCTGGGCCGTCGCGGACGCCCTGGCCTCGCTGCGGCCAGACCACCGGCGGGTCATCGTCGAGACCTACTACCGGGGGTGCTCGGTCGCCGAAGCCGCAGCCACGCTGGGCATACCGGCAGGTACCGTGAAATCCCGGACGTTTTACGCATTGAAGGCGCTCAAGCTGGCGCTGCAGGAACGAGGACTGGCGCCATGACCCCCACGTGGGACTGCACGGACGCCAGGCAATCGCTTGGCGTGTACGTGCTCGGCGCTATCGACCCCGCCGAGCGCGCCCTGGTCGACGCTCACCTGCTGACCTGCCGGGACTGCCGGGACGAACTGGCCGGCCTGGCCGGTCTGCCCGCCCTCCTGGCCCGGGTGAATCCGGACGAGATCAGCCGGATCCGCGCCGATGACACCGTTCGCACGGTCACCGATGACCGGCCGCCAGAAGAGCTGATAGGCACGGTACTTGACCTGGCCGCGGCGAGGCGGCGCCGGACCCGGTGGCGTCTCGTGGCGGCCGCCGCCGCCGTCGTGGCTATCGCCGGAGGCCTGTTCGGCGGCCTGAGCTCCCTGGGGACGCGGACCGTGGTGGTTCCGTTCTCGGCCGGGCCTCGCCAGTGGGAAACCGTGAATACGACCAGCGTCACCGGGCCTAGTGCCTCGGTCGCCTACTCGCGCGAGTCGTGGGGCAACGCGTTCAAGGTTCTCGTCGACCGCATTCCGGTCGGGACCACGTGCCAGCTGTGGGTCGTCCACCCCGACGGGACGCGGACCCAGGTGGCCGCCTGGACGACGGCTTACGACGAGGGCAACGTCTGGTACCCAGGCTCGATGGCGAGCAGCGCCGGGCCGATAAGCAGCTTCCAGATCACGGCGAACCACAAGGTGCTGCTGACCGCCACGGCCACCTAAGCGGGAATGGATGCGGCCGTCCGGGCGCTGTGCATTGGCGTGACTGGCGGGTTGATCGCGCTCGCCGCGGCTCTGGTCGCGGCCTCCGTACTCGGGCTGGCGCTGCGCCGCCGGGCCGGGCGCTTCCGTGCCCCTAGGGCGGACGTACTGACCGAGACCGATCTCGGCGCCCCCCTCGGCCGGCAGGCCACGCTGGTCCAGTTCTCGACCGCCTTCTGCGCCCCGTGCCGGCCGACGAGGCAGATCCTCGCCCAGGTGGCGGGCATGGTGGACGGCGTTAGTCATGTCGAGGTCGACGCGGCCGCGCGGCTCGACCTGGCCCGGCGGCTGCGCATCAGCAGCACCCCCACCGTGCTCGTGCTCGACCCGGACGGCGCCATCGTCAAGCGCGCCGTGGGCCTGCCGCGCAAGGCCGATGTGATCGCGGCGCTGGGCACCGCGATCGAGCCCGCCTCGCCCGGGATTACCGCGTGACAGTCCGGTTGAGCCCGCATAGCATCGGGTTCGTGATCTCCCGGACCGCGAAGACGCTGACCAAGCGGCGCGCCGTCGATTTCTGCCACGTCGCCACCGCTATCTGTCCGCGGTCCGTGCTGTCCTGATCCGGGGGCTCCCCGGCGCCGTGTTCGGCTGACTCCGGCGCCTGCGGCCTCCCGTGGGCTCAGGGCGGTGACCCAGGAAGCAGGCCGTTCGCTGGCGAGGAGTTCAGGCATGGAAATAGACCCCCGTGGTCCCCGGTTCGGCGCGGTTATCACCACGGTCGTGCTGGCGGTGGTGCTGATCACGGGCAGCGCCTGGCTGCTGGCCGCACAGGTCGCCGTGTTCGCGGTGGGGGCACTGGCCGGGCTGCGGTACGCGCCCTACGGCCTGCTCTACCGCCGCCTCGTCAGGCCCCGGCTCGGGCCGCCCGCGCACACCGAGGCCGAGGCCCCGCCCCGGTTCTCGCAGGCGATGGGCATGGTCATCGCCGGCGTGGGGCTCATCTGCCTGGCCGTCGGCGCCACGCCGGCCGGCCTGGTCTTCACCGCGCTCGCGCTGGCCGCGGCGTTCCTCAACGCGGCCTTCGATCTGTGCCTGGGCTGCCATTTTTACCTGTTCATTCAGCGGAATCAAAGGGTCCGGCCGTCCGCTTAGGACGCGACCGGAGAAGGAGGTATATCCACAATGAGCCGATCCGACGTCCTCGTGGACGCCGACTGGGCGGAGGCCCATATCGGTGAGCCTGGTGTCGTCATCGTCGAGGTTGACGAGGACGCCAGCGCATACGACAAGGGCCATATCCCGACCGCGATCAAGCTCGACTGGAAGAAGGACCTGCAGGACCCGGTCCGCCGCGACTTCGTGGACAAGACGGGCTTCGAGACGCTGCTGTCCGAGCGCGGCATCTCGAACGACGACACCGTGCTGCTCTACGGCGGCAACAACAACTGGTTCGCCGCCTACGCCTACTGGTACTTCAAGCTGTACGGGCACGACAAGGTGCTGCTGCTCGACGGCGGCAGGAAGAAGTGGGAACTCGACTCGCGCGAGCTGAGCACCGAAGTGCCCGAGCGCCCGCGGACCAGCTACAAGGCCAGCGAGCAGGACTCCTCGCTCCGCGCGCTGCGCGACGAGGTGATCGCCGCCATCGGCAAGCGCAACCTGGTCGACGTCCGCTCGCCCGACGAGTTCACCGGCCGCCTGCTGGCGCCGGCCCACCTCCCGCAGGAGCAGGCTCAGCGGGCCGGGCACATCCCGACCGCGCGCAACGTGCCCTGGTCCAAGGCCGCGAACGAGGACGGCACGTTCCGCTCGGACGACCAGCTCCGCTCGCTCTACCGGGACGAGGCGGGCCTGGACTTCGGCCGCGACACCATCGCGTACTGCCGGATCGGCGAGCGGTCCGCGCACACCTGGTTCGTCCTGCACGAACTGCTCGAGCAGCCCAACGTCAAGAACTACGACGGCTCCTGGACCGAGTACGGGTCGCTGGTCGGCGTCCCGATCGAGCTGGGTGAGGCACGATGAGCGGAGCGAATCCGGCTGGCACTGCGAGCGAAGCGAATCCGGCCAGCACTGCGAGCGCCGGGGACGGGTGCGGCGCGCCCGCGGGTGGCGTCAGCGTGAGCGCGGCCACCGGTACCCAGGCCGTGGTGGAAGGACGGGTCACCCGCGAGGGCGCGCCGGTCTCCACCGGGTACGCCCGCCTGCTGGGCACCGACGACGAGTTCGTGGCCGAGGTCCCGCTGGGGGACGACGGCGGGTTCCGGTTCTTCGCGGCGCCTGGCTCCTGGACGCTGCGCGTCCTCGCGCCCAACGGCCTGCGCGCCGAGCGGTCGGTGCAGGCGGACCACGGCCAGGTGACCAAGGTCGAGGTCACCCTCTAGCCGCGACGTTCAGGGCGCGGCTGCCGTATCCGTACGGCGGCCGCGCCCGATGCCATAGCGTGGCTCCCGCAGGTGCTTTGCCGTGGGAGGTCGCTGATGGATCGGATAGAGGCCACTGGCCTAGGGGCAGGCCTTCCTGGCCTGATGACGCTGGGCGGCACGACTTTGCCGCTGATCGGCCGGGCGCGTGTCTACGCGTGCGGGATCACCCCCTACGACGTGACCCACATCGGCCACGCCGCGGTTTTCGTCTGGATCGACACCCTCGCCCGCGTCTTGCGCGAGGGCGGCGCCGAAGTGATCATCTGCCGGAACGTGACGGACGTGGACGACGTGCTGCTCGCCGCCGCCGACCGGGCCGGCTCGCCGTACGACCGGTTCGCCGCCATCCAGCAGTTCTACTTCGACCGTGACATGGCCGCGCTCGGCGTCGGCCAGCCAGCCGAGCAGCCGCGGGCGCATGCCTACATCGCGCAGGTGATCGCGCTGGCGGCGGGACTGCTCGAGCGGGGGGCGGCGTACCAGCGGGGCGGCCAGGTCTACTTCCGCGGCGCGGCGGCTGCGCGCCGGGCCGTGCCGGATCGCGAGCTGGCGCTGCGGCTGGCCGCCGAATACGGCGATGACCCGGCCGACCCGGCCAAGGACGATCCTTTCGACGTCGCGGTCTGGCGGGCGTCCCAGAGCGGGGAGCCGGGCTGGGCCAGCCCGTGGGGCACCGGCCGGCCAGGCTGGCACGCCGAGTGCGCGGCGATGGCGCTGCACACGTTCGGCCCGGCGGTCGACGTGCAGGCCGGAGGCGGGGACCTGCGATTCCCCCATCACGCCTATCAGGCGGCCCTGGCCGAGGCCTTCACCGGCGTGGCGCCCTTCTCCCGTGCCCGGCTCAACGCGGGCGTGGTCCGGGTGGCGGGGGCGAAGATGGCCAAGTCCGCGCGCAACCTCGTCCTGGTCAGCGAGCTGCTCAAGGAGCATTCCGCGGCGGCCGTTCGGCTCTTGATCCTGGACCGCCGCTGGGATCAGGACTGGGACTTCAGCCGGGCCGGCCTGGACGTGGCGGGCGCCAGGCTCGAGCGGCTGCACGCGGCCGCCGGCCGCCCAGGCGGAAACGACGGCGCGGCGGTGGCCGCCATGCGCGCGGCCCTGGCCGATGACCTGGACGTCCCCGCCGCACTGCAGATCGCGGAGGACGATGGCGGCCAGGCCGCCCGCTCCCTCGGAGCGCTGCTCGGCCTGTGGTAGCCCGGTACCGACTCCGGGGAGTCACCCGGGCCGGGCGGGCGGGCTGTGGCTCCTGAGAATCTTGGTTTTGTCCTTGTTCCAGGCGGTGGTGGTGCCGTCGGGGTTCAGGATCACGGTCCAGCCCTGCAGGTGGATGACCACTTGGTGGTGGAAGGTGCAGAACAGGGCGCAGTCCTGGACGCTGGTCTTGCCGCCGTCGGCCTTGTGGGTCAGGTGGTGCACTTCGCAGGCGGCGGCGGGCTGGTCGCAGCCGCCGGGGAACCGGCAGTGCTGGTCCCGCAGGATCACCGCCCGGCGGATCGCCGCCGGGATGTCGGAGGACACTCCCACGTCCAGGGGGAGGCTGGGCCCGGCGAGGCGGGCGCCGAGCTGGCGGCGGCGCAGGAACCCGGCCAGGCCGCCCGGCCCGGACAGCAGATCGACGGCCTGGCCGATGATGGCCTGCTCGAGCGCCTCCCGCGCTCGCGTGCCGTCGGCGTCGGCCGCGCCCGGGCCGGTGCCGGTACAGTCGCTGGAGCCGCCGCCGCTGTCGCCGGCGTCATGGCTGAGCTTGTCGAGCTGGACGCACAGCCGGACCAGGTCCTCCAGCGCCGCCGGGTTGACCTCGCCGGTCACCACCGGGGTCATGGACGCATCGCAGGTGAACGCCCGGGCGGCGTCCCCGTCCAGCCACGCCCCGCCGTCGCTCCCGCCGCCCGCCGAGGCCGCGGCGCGGTGCGCGGCCCACCGGGCCCGCGCCGACGCGGCCCACTGGCCTGCATCAGCGCGGAGCTGCCCTCCAGCAGCATCAAGTCGGCCAGGGACACGTGCACCAGGGCCCTGACCGGCTGCCCGGCCCGCTCCGGCAGCAGGCCGCCCGCGAGCAGCCGCCGCATCGCCTCCTGGAGCGCATCGTGGTACCGCTGCTCATGGGTGCGGTCATCCTCCGCCCCGGCCGGGGCCGACAGGGCGTCCAGGACCGCGGTGACGACCGCGGCGCACTCCGGGGTCAGGTCGCCGTGCAGGACGCCGGCGCCGGCGAAGGTGGTCGACCAGCTGGACCGCCCGGTCCTCCAGGCCGCGGCCCGGGTCCTCATCGGGCTGGTCGGGGCGGGACCGCTCGAACATCTCCCTGGCCAGCATGGCCAGGTCCGCCAGCTCCATCCCCTTCGGCGCCGCGGCCAGCAAGATCTCATCCGCGGTGGCCCGGCTGCCTGGCGGGAGCTTGTCGGTCCAGGTGCAGATCGTCTTGCCGTACGACTCCGACAGCTCCCGGGCGGCGAGCGCGGCGACCACGGCCGGGTGCGTCCCGGCCCGCCGGGCCCAGGCGGTGTGCCCCACGGCAGCGCCGGGGGTGATCCGGGTCTGGTGGATCAGCCAGGCCCGCGGGCTGTACGCCCCGTCCGCGCAGTAGCCCTGCCCGGAGGTGAACGCGGCCAGCACCGACGCCCGCGCCGCGGTGGTCATCGCCTGGGCCTGCTCCAGCGCGATCAGGGTCTGCGCCTGCGTCTCGGCCGCCAGCGCCGTAGCATCTGCGGTGGCCAGGTAGCCCAGCCCCGCGCGCACCATCTCCAGCGCCTCGCGCGCCGAGGCCGGGGCGGTCGTGCCCATGGGGGTCACCTCCTTCCGCGGGGACGGACGGCATGCCGGGATCACGGTCGTTTCCTGGGGTTCTCCGTCGCCCGCGGCCGGGACGGTGACACCGGCGGGCACATCTCTAGGATCTGAATTCGATAATATCCCGCAGCTACGACATTTCCCCGGACAAACATGCCGGAACGCGAAGATAAATGCAGAAGCCGAAACGCCGAACCTGACGCGGATCTGAAGCTCAAGTGACCTTTGTGCTCAAGGTGATACCTGGGTCCGCATGTAACGTGCGTGGATTGGTCGCGGCACCCGGCGGCGAGGCCAATCTTCCATCGTGACGCGGCGGCGGGATCGCAGCCATCGGTGCTGGTTGTACAGCCGGTGAACATGAGGATCTGCGGCTAGTGGACCAGTGAGCAGGTAGATGCCAGCGGCATGTGATCTTGGGAAGCGAGCCCGACCGTGGCCGGTGCGCCGCGGATCCAGGCGACCAGCGGCGCGATCACCGCGCGGGCGTCGCCGCTGACCCCCCGCAGGGTGTTGGAGGCAAACGAGCGCTGGTGTTCCAGGCCGAGGTAGACCAGGCCGACATGCGTGCAGGAGATCCCGCGGACGTGGATCGGAGTTCCGTCTGGCTCGAGGGCGCCTAGCTCGCGCAGGTACCCCATGCTGGGCCGGTATCCGGTGGCCAGGATGATCGCATCGACCGGCTCGCGATGGCCATCACTCCAGACCACCTTGTCTCGGTCCAATGCGGTGAACATCGGGCGCCGATCGACGAGGCCGTAAGCGAGGGTCTGCTGGAACCCTACGCTGTCGGTGACCACGCTGCCTTCGGTGATCTTGCTCAGCCATTCGGCAGGCAAGGTATCAAAGCCGCTCTCCCGCAGCCAGTAATGGACATCCTGACCGCCCAGCCGCTGCGGGATGAATCGCACCGGATGGCGGCTGGCCAGCGTCACCGTCGCAACAGATGCAAGCTCGTTGGCGACCTGGGCAGCCGAATCGCCTGCGCCGACGACGATCACCCGTCGACCGGCATAGGGCACTGGGTTGCGGTAATCGGCGACATGTGAAAGCTCGCCGGCAAAAGCCTCCTCACCTTCGAGGCTCGGACGGTAGGGGTTGGAGAACGATCCGCTCGCGGCCACGATGCCGGACGCGCGCAGTGCCCGTCCGCCCTCCGTGATGACGACGAAATGCCTGCCGTCCTGCCGGATGGCCTGCACGCGGGTGCTGGTCTGGATCTCGGCACCGAGCCATGAGGCATAGCGCTCGAGGTAGTCCGCTACCTCATCGCGGCCTGGGTAGCGATCCGGAGCGCCTGGGAACGGCATCCCGGGCATCGAGCTATATGCCGCCGGAGAGAACAGACGCAGGCTGTCGTAGTAGCGCGGCCACGATCCGGCGGGGCGATCATTTGCCTCGAGACCAGTAGGCTTTGGCTGTGGCCGAGAATCGACAGGAGTTCGAGCGTGACCTGGAGGCCATCGAGGCCAAGGTCATCGAGCTGTTCGCCATGGTCGCCGAGGACCTGCCCGGCGCGACTCAAGCCCTCCTGACCGGTAACAACGAGGTGCTCCAGGTACTGAACGAACGTGAGCTGGTCATCGACGCCCTCTACCGGGAGATCGAGGAACTGGTCAACCGGGAGATCCTGCTGCAGGCTCCCGTCGCCTCGGACCTGCGCTTCTTGCTCTCAGTACTGCGTATCGTGCCCGAACTCGAGCGCTCCCACGACCTCGTGGTACAGATCGCCTCCCGGGCCAACCATCTTCTCGGCGAGGATCTCTCGTCGCGCACCCGAGGGCTCGTGGAGCGGATGGGGACCCTCGCGTCCGAGATGTGGCGCCAGGCGGTGGATTCCTGGTACCAGCGCGATCGTTCCGTCGCATCGGCGCTCGAAGGGCGCGACGACGAGATGGACGAGTTGCACGGCAGCTTGCTGGCCGAACTCGCCTCGGGGCGGATGGCGCTGCCGGTGACGATGGAGATGACGCTGGTGGCGCGCTTCTACGAGCGTCTGGGTGACCACGCCGTCAACATCGCCCGCCGGGTGATCTACCTCGCCGGATCCGCGCCGGACTAACAGGGTCAGCCCATCCGGCCGGTGACGTAGGACTGGGTGCGGCTGTCGCGCGGGTTCTCGAAGATCTGCGCGGTGCGGCCGTACTCGACCAGGACGCCGGTACGGTGTCGCTCTTTTCGTCGCGGAGCACGGAGTAGAAGGCGGTACGGTCGCTGACCCGCGTGGCCTGCTGCATGTTGTGCGTGACGATGACGATGGTGTACCGCGACTTGATCTCCCGCATCAGGTCCTCGATCCGGCCCGTCGCGATCGGGTCGAGCGCCGAGCAGGGCTCGTCCATCAGCACGACGTCGGGCTCGACGGCGAGCGTGCGGGCGATGCACAGCCGCTGGGCCTGTCCGCCGGACAAGCCCAGGGCCGAACTCTTCAGCCGGTTCTTCACCTCGTCCCACAGCGCCGCCTGGCGTAGCGAGCGCTCGACGATCTCATCTAGCTTGCCCTTGTTGCGCTGGCCGTTGATACGCGGCCCGTAGGCGACATTGTCATAGATCGACTTGGGGAACGGGTTCGGCTTCTGGAAGACCATGCCGATGCGCCGGCGCACGGCAATCGGGGAGACAGCCTTGTCGTACAGCGATGCCCCGCGGTAGTGCACGTCACCCTCGACGCGAGCGGTCGGGATGAGGTCGTTCATGCGGTTCAGCGTCCGCAGCACCGTCGTCTTGCCGCAGCCGGACGGGCCGATGAACGCCGTGATCTCGTTCTCGTAGATGGTCAGCGATACGTCCGTGACGGCCCGGAAGGAGCCGTAGTAGATCGAGACGTTCTTCGTATCGAAGACAGATGCACCCGGCGTGTCGGAGACCGGTGCCTCCGGCGGCGCCTGGAGGGCCGCAGGCTTGGGCAGGGAAGTAGTGACGACGGTCTGCTCGGGCTCTTCCATAATCTTCCTGGCGCTGCTTTCTGACATGACATTCCTAGCGCGAATATCTGGTGAATCGGGCGGTGATGATGCGGGCGACGATCATCAAGATGAACGTGATGGCGATGAGCGTGAGCGCCGCGCCCCAGGCGCGGGATTGGGCGCCGGTGTACGGCTGTGTCGCGTTCGCGAAGATCTGCGTGGCCAGCGCGGTGTTGGCGCCGCTGAACACATTCTTGTTCGCTGTGGTCACCGTGAGGATGGTGAAGAGGAGCGGTGCCGTCTCGCCCGCGGCGCGGGCGACGGCGAGCAGCGCGCCGCTGACGATGCCGCCGGCGGCGGCCGGCAACACCACGGTGACCGTCACGCGGGCCTTGGTGGCCCCGACGGCGTAACTGGCCTCGCGCAGCGCGTCCGGCACCAGCTTCAGCATCTCATCGCTGGAGCGGATCACGACCGGCAGCATCAGGCAGCCCAGGGCGAAGGCGCCGGCCAGGCCCGAATAGCCGAAGTGCAGCACCCAGATCGAGAAGATGAACAGGCCCATCACGATCGAGGGCACGCCCGTCATGACGTCGGCCATGAACCCTATGAGCCGCGCCAGCGGGCCCTTGCCGCCGTACTCGTTGAGGTAGATCGCGCCCAGCACGCCGAGCGGCACGGCCATGACCGTGGCGAGGGCGGTGATCTCGAGCGTGCCGAGTACCGCCGGCCCCATTCCGCCTATGCCCGCGGGCAGCACGTTCGGCGGGATCGGGCCGCCGGTGAGGAAGGACCAGCTGATGATCGAGGCGCCCTTGGCGATCACCGTGAACAGGACGAATCCCAGCGGGATGATAGCGAGCACGAACGCGAGCACCATCAGGACGGTTGCGATGCGGTTGCTGGTGCGCCGCCAGCCGGCCGGCTCTCGCAGGTCGAGCTGCTGCTCGGTGACGACGGCCATCAGGCACCCCGCTTCCGCCGGGCGGAGCGCTCCACGACCCCGCGGGCGATGACGTTGATGATGATCGTAAAGACGAACAAGAGCACGCCGATCCCCATCAGCGCGGCGCGGAACTCGCCGGAGGCCTCGCCGAACTGGTTCGCGATGACCGAGGGCATGTTGTAGCCGGCCGTGAACAGGTGTGACGTGATCGTGGCCGACGAGCCGATCACCAGGGCGGCGGCGATCGTCTCGCCCATCGCCCGGCCCAGCCCGAGCAGCACCGCCCCGACGACGCCACCCTGGCTGTGCGGCCAGACGGCGCCGCGGATCATTTCCAGGCGGGTGGCGCCCAGCGCGTACGCGCCCTCTTTGTCGATCGTCGGCACCGTCGCGATGACCTCGCGCGACAGCGAGGTCACGATCGGCGTGATCATGAAGGCCAGGATGATGCCGGCGGTGAAGAACGAGGCCCCGCTGGTGGGCGGCCCGAACAGGGAGCCAAGCACCGGGATGCCGTTGACGCCCGAGGCTATCGAGGCGTAGATGTGCTGGATCCAGGGGGCGAATACCAAGATCCCCCACAGGCCCCAGACCACCGACGGGACTACCGCCAATAGGTCGATCACGGTCACGATCGGCCGCGCCCACCGGTAGGGCACGACCTCGGTCAGCAGCAAGGCGATGCCCACGCTGACCGGGACGGCTATCACGAGCGCGATCACCGCCGTGATGAGCGTGCCGTAGATGAAGGCCAGCGCGCCGAACTGGTTGGCCGCGGGGTCCCAGTTGTTCGCAAAGATCTTCAGGCCCTCGGTGCTGAACCACGACGAGGCCTGCTGGCTGGTGGAGATGGCGATCAGGACGAGGATCACCAGCACCAGCAGGCCGGCGGCGAGCGTGAGGAGCTGGAAACCGCGGTCACCGAGCGGGCGCCGCCGTGACAGCGGGCCGGTGGATCCGGCCGGGACAGCCGGATCCACCCGTGTCGCAGTGCTCACGGCGACCAGCCAATCTGAGCTGGCTGCGTCACAGCGCTCATCATTACATGCCTATCTTGCTCAGCTGCGCCTTCGCCTGCTGGTCGATGCTGGAGGGCAGTGGCGCGTAGCCGAGCTGGGGCAGCAGCTGCTGGCCGGCGCCGACCAGGTAGCCGACATAGGCCTGGAGCATCTTCGCGTCGTTCGCGTTCGGCTGGGTTTGGTAGGCCAAAACCCAAGACTGAGCGGTGATGGGGTAGGAACTCGCGCCGGGCGCCCAGATCGCGCTGAACGTCAGGTCGGGCTTGACGGTGGCGTTGTCGGCGGCGGTGGTGGCCGCCTGCACCGAAGGCGCTACATAGCTGCCGTCCTTGTTCTTGACGGAAGCGTATGTCAGCGAGGAGGCCTTGGCGGTGGCGAAGTCCACATACCCGATGGCCCCTGGGGTGGACTTGATGATCTGCGCCACGCCGCCGTTGCCGCTGCCGGCGTGGGCGATGGAGGGCCACTTGATGATCGAGCTGCTGCCGAGCGTCCATGCGCTTCCCCCGGCCTCCACGAGGAACTGGGAGAAGTTCTGGGTGGTACCCGAGGAGTCGGAGCGGACGGCGACAGTGATCGCGGTACTGGGCAGAGTCACGCCGGGGTTGTCCGCCGCGATCGCCGAGTCATTCCACTTCGTGATCTTGCCCGAGAAGATGTTCGCGATCACCGGCCCCGACAGCTGCAGCGGCTTGCTGAGGCCGGACAGATTGTACGAGACCGTGATGGGGGCGATCAGGATGGGATAGTAGAGCACCGTCTTGCCCTTGAAGTTCGCCTCCTCCTTGGCAGGGATCGGCGAGTCGGAGCCCGCGAAGTTGACGGTCCCCGAGGCCAGGTCTGTGCGTCCCTTGCCCGAGCCCCCGCCCCCGTAGTTGACCGTCATGCCGGACTGGACCGACTTGAAGGCACCGATGGCAGCCTGCTCGTAGACGAGCTGCAGCGTTGAGCCACTCCCGTTGAGCGTGCCCGAGAGGGCGGCACTGCTCGACGAGGAGCCGCCGCCCGGTGAGGAGCTGCTGCTGCCCGACGAGGAGCATGCGGCGAGAGTAAGCGCCATCGCGACGGCGGCGACCCCCGCCGTCGTAACCTGCTGTCTGCATCGAAGCTGCATAGTCAATACCCCTCTATTTTCCCCGGCCGCAATGAGCGCGGGCCCCAGGCGGCCGGTCAGCCTATATAACCGTGGTGTGCCAGTACAGTCTGGCCGCGCCAGCAATACCCGCGGGCAAATGCAAGGTGGACAAAGAGGGACCAGAAAGTTAACTTATGGTGTCTTGGCCTCGCGGCCTGTTCACTAGCAGGCCGAAACTGGCGGCCTGCCTGGCCTAGCCAGCCCTTGTGATGCCAATGTGACGGGCGAGACGCCCGGTGCCGGAGGGGGCGGCGCCCGGGCCATTATCCCCGCTTCATTACCCGGCGTGCGGTCATCCGGCCCGCTACGGGGCCGGCCGGCGCACCTCCGGGCCGGGCCCTCGTTCAGCTATATGACATCAAGTAGCCGTCTGTTCGTTCCTCTTATATTCAACTTCCGTTCACCTGCGGTGAATATCAATGGGCGTGGGCAGGCACGATCATGCCGTCCGCGCGTCGGCTGAAGACGGGTGAGGGCCACATTGGCGCTGGATGCGGGAAAGGGCGCGGGGGCGATGCTTCCGTTCGCCGCGCCCGTATCCCTCCAGGTGATTCCGCCGGTCAGGGCATGGTCGGCGACCAGGGGAAACGGCCCGGTCCGTTTGGTCCTCATGCTGCTTTCCGTGACCGGCGGGCTGATCGCGGCCCGATCGCGATGTGACCGATGACGGCCGGCTCCGCCGGGCGCGACCATCCGGTCCCCCCGCAGCCGGCCTCGCCGCCGGATGACGCCGGAGCGCGAGCCCCGGCGCGGGCCATCACGGTGCTCGCGGACCGGATGGCGGCGGCGCTCGTGCACCGGGAACCGGGCTGGCGACTGCCCCGGCGCACCGCACTGGCCAGGAGGTACAACGTCGGCCTGACCGAGATCGACGCCGCGCTCGGTGACCTGGCCCGCCGCTCTCTCGTCCGGCAGCTGCCCGACGGGCAGCTGTACCGGGCCAGCCCGGCCGACTACTGGATACCGGTCGAGGGGACGGCCGGGCTCGGTACCCGGCTGGATCCGATGGGCGGCACGATCGCCTGCCAGACCCGGCACGTCTCGCGCCGTGAGGCGCCCCAGGATGTCGCCTGGGCGCTGCGGCTGCCGGCCGGCGCGCCGATCCGCGTGGTCCGCTGCGTCTGGGTGTCCGCGGGTGACCCGGCCGCCGTGTCCA
The DNA here is from genome assembly GCA_963722275.1 of uncultured Actinomycetes bacterium. Taxonomy (GTDB): domain Bacteria; phylum Actinomycetota; class Actinomycetes; order Streptosporangiales; family Streptosporangiaceae; genus Palsa-504. The sequence continues at coordinate 178,700 of CAVRMX010000039.1, forward strand.
CCGCCTACCTGAACGAGCCGCTCACCGGGGAGGAGCCCGAGGACGACCCGGAGTTCTCCGCGCTCGGCTCGGTGCTGAACGCGTGGCCCGCCGCCGCCGCGAGCGTGGAAATGTGCCTCCCGCAGCCGTCCATCGCCCGCAGCCTCCGGTTGTCACCCGGGCAGCCGGTGATCACGGTGACGGTCAGGTTCGACGACGCCGGGGGCCAGCCGGCCGGGCTCACCGTGGTCATGCTGAAGCCGGAGTTGTTCAGGGTCGAGATCGACACCACCGAGGCGCCGGTCGGCACGCCCTTAGCCAGCGTGGTCCGGCTGGACTAGAATGGGACCAGCGAAGGGGAGTAGCTCCATCGCCGGGAGGCCGACAATCTCGGCCCGGAATTCCGGGCCCGGTCCCCGGGGACCAGTACGGTCTGAGTGAGACCTTCGGCCCGCAGTGACCAGCTGCCGAGCCGGAGGTCCCAGGGCCCCCGGTCTGGCCCGACCCGATGGGTTCCCGATGAATCCAGCCGCCGCAGCAGCGGCCTTCCTGATCATCCTGCCCGCGGAGCTGCCCGATAAGACCGTGCTCGCCTGCCTGGTCATGGGCAGCCGGTACCGGCCGCTCTACGTGTTCGCGGGGGCCGCCGCCGCGTTCACCGTGCACGTCGCGCTGGCCGTCACCGCAGGAGGCCTGCTCAGCTTGCTGCCGCACCGCCCGGTCCAGGCCATCGCCGGGGTCTTGTTCCTGGTGGGGGCGGTGCTGCTGTGGCGCCAGCACAGCGACGGCGGTGACGAGGACGTCGCGGACCACGGCCGCAGGAAGCGGTTCTTCCCGGTCGCGGGCATGGCCTTCGCGGTGGTCTTCGCGGCCGAATTCGGCGACCTCACCCAGATCCTCACGGTCAGCCTGGCGGTCAGGTACGACGACCCGCTCGCGGTCGGGATAGGCTCCGTGCTGGCGCTCTGGGTGGCGGCGGGCGGGGCCATCATCGGCGGCCGGAGCCTGCTGAAGATCATCCCCATGCTCTGGCTGACCCGGGGCGCGGCCGTGATCATGCTGGCGCTCGCCGGGGCCAGCATCGTGACCGCCACTGTCCTGACCAAGCCCTGTCCTGACCATCGCCGCTGAAACCGGAGTTGCCCATGATTGCGAGTGGCACTACTGAGGCGCAGGCTGGAACGTCATTCTTACATCTGGCCCTCCGAGGGTGTGCCTGCCTGGACACGCGCGCGTCCCACCTGGGACGCTGGGAGCCGAGACGCCGGCCGAGGTCGTGACAGAGGCGGGATAGATGCCACGGCGTGCCCGATACCTCGTCCCAAGGGGACTTCCCTACCGTGACGAGATCCTCGCTGTCTGCGTGGTGGCGGCGGTCCTGCTGCACCTGCTGTTCGCTCAGCTGACGATCCTCCTCGCGGCCGGGTTCTACCTGATCACCAAGGTGACCCGGTGGCGCCTGTCGTGGCTGGCGGTCCCGGCGGCGGCCGGGCTGGCGTGGACCGTGGCGGCCGGCCCGCGGGCCGCGGCCGCCGGATTCACCGCCGGGCCCGCCCGGATCGCGGACTACCTGGGCGCCAGCGGCCACCAGGCCGATCACCTGCTGCACTTCACCGCCGCGTTCACCGGGATGGGGACCTGGCTGCCCCGTCAGCTGCCGATCGCCCTGATGGCCGGCGCCGCCGAGGCCGCCCTGGCCGGCTGGCTGAGCTGGCTGCATACCGACGAGTGGGAGCTCAGGCCGGCCCGGCCCGGGCTGATCGTGGCGGCCAGGCGCGCGGCCACGGCCCGCGCGATCCGGGCCGGCTCGGTGGTGACCAGGGACGGCGGCTGCCTGGGGGTGGCCGCCGGGTCAGGCGCCCGGGTCACGCTGTCGTGGGCGGAGGCAGCCGGCGGCACCTGCGTGTGCGGCTCGTCCGGGCCGGACGTGCTGACCGCCGGCTTCCAGCTGGTCCACGCCGCGATCCGGCGGCGCAAGCCGGTGCTCGCCGTCGACCACACGGCCGATCCCGGGCTGACCGGGAAGCTGGCCGCGGTCTGCGCCGCGGCGGGCGCGCCGCTGCTGGTGTTCGGCGAGGGCGGGGACGCCGCAGCCAGTTACGAGCCGTTCCGGCACGGCGCCCCCGGCCGCCGCGCCGCGCTGATCACGGCCATGCTCAGCTGGGACGGACCGGGCCGCCAGTACCGGCGCAGCTGCGTGTCCTACCTCGAGGACGTCTTCGAGCTGCTCGACGCCGCGCCAGGCGACCCGCGCGTTCCGGTGCTTGACGACGTCATCCACCTGCTCAACCCGGTGGCCATGCGGGCCAGGATGGAGTACGTGCCGGCGGTCTACCCGCGGCGGGAGGTACTGGCCGAACGGACCCGGGTATCGACGAGCCTCATCACCGCCGAGCCCGCCACCATCGCCGAACTCGGCCGGCAGCTGCGGGAGCTCCGCGCGTCGCCGTTCGGCCGCTGGCTGCGCCCGCCGCCGCCCGGCCCGGCCGCGGAAATCGACCTGAGCCGCGCGATCGCCGAACGCGCCGTGGTGCTCTTCCGGCTCGGCGGCGCGGCGGGGGCGGAAACCTCGGCCATGCTCACCCGCCTGGTCTGCCAGGACCTGCTGGCCGCCGGGGCGGCGCTGCACGGGATCGGCGTGGACGGCGACGGGATGATCTGGCTGGCCGAGTGCGGGGCGCTGCCGCGGCAGCCGGTCACCGAGATGATCGGCCGCGGTCCGGCCAGCGGGCTGCCGGTCCTCGCGGCTACCACGTCGGCGCAGGTCGCGGCCGACCTCGCGGACCTGTCCAACGTCGTGGTGGCCTGCCGGATGGACGACACCGCGGCGGCGCGGCGGCTGCTGGGGCCGGCTTCGCCGCCGGACCAGGAGGCCGGCGCAACCGGGCCGGCCGCGCTGCGCGACGGCGAGTTCCTGCTGGCGGTGAAGAACCCGCCCCGGCTCGTCCCGCGCGGGCTCCTGGTCCGGGCCCGGGAGCGCGCATGACCTCCGCCAACGCCGGCCGGCTGTGCCTGGGCTGGCAGTTCGCGACTCCGTACCCGGATCCCGGGCCGCCGCCGCGGCGCCCCACCCCGCCGGAGCAGGAACGGCTCAACCCCGACTGGGCGGCCGCCCAGCGCCGTGAGGAGAGCGTGCTCAACCGGCCGCTCCGGGCGGCCTTCGCGATCTCGGCCGCGCTCGGCCTGACGGCGATCGTTCTCGGCGCCGTCGGCTGGCTGGGCGTCCTGGTCGCCGGGCTCGGCGTGATCTGCTGCGCGCTGATCGCGGCGGTCAGCGGGTACGCCGTCTGGCAGGGGGAGCGCGCGCTGCGGGCCAGGCTGGCCGATGAGCGGGCCAGGGTCGGCAAGATGCGGGCCGCACAGGAAAGCCGGCTCTTCGCCTGGCAGGCCGAGCACGCCGCCCGGATGCGCGAATGGCAGGCTCTCCGGGTCGCCTACGACCATCAGAAACGCTGGTACGCGGTCTGCGTGCCGGACGGGGTGCACCGCGTGGACATCGCCGGCGGCACGCTCTCCGGCTGGTCCGCGATGCTCACCACGGCCGGCGCGAGCCGGCTGGCCGCGGACGGCGAGGTGACGGTGCTCGACCTGACCGAGGGCTCGGCCGCCCTGGACCTGATCGGCTTCGCGCGGGCCTCGAGCGTCGATCCGCTGGTCTGGGTGCTGCCCGACGACCTGCCCCGGCTCGACCTGGGCACCGGGCTCGGCCGCGATGCCCTGGCCGACCTGCTGTCCCTGACGGCCAGCGTGGCCGAGGAACAGGGCTCGGCCCGGGACCTTTCCCTCGACAACGCCATCCTCGAGCGGGTCATCGACGTGCTCGCCGAGAATCCGCAGCGCCAGGCCACGGTGGCCGGCGTGGCCGCCGGGCTGCGGGCGCTGGCCCAGGCCGGCGACCCGCGCGACGACGTGGCCGCCGGGCTGATCACCGCCGGGCAGGCGGACCGGCTCACCGCCCTGTTCGGCCGCGGCGCCACCGACCGCGTGGTCCTGGAGCGGGCCTGGATCCTGGAATCCCAGCTGCGCAAGCTCGCGCCGGTCGGGACCGCGCTGGCCCCGCTGCCGCGCAGCACGCTGCGCGTGGTCGCGCTGGGCCGGCGGGTGGGCGCCGTGGGGAGCAAGGTGCTCGGGACCTACCTGGCGGTCGCGCTGACCCATCTGCTGTGCGACACGCCGCCGGGCCGGCCCTGGCAGCACACGCTGTTCGTGCTCGGCGCGGACAAGCTGCGCGGCGAGGTGCTCGACCGGCTCAGCGACGCGTGCGAGCGGTCGGCGACCGGGCTCGTGCTGGCCTACCGCGGCATCCCTCCGCACGTCAGGCAGCGGCTCGGCCGGGGCAACGCGGCCGTCGCCTTCATGCGGCTCGGGAACGCCGAGGAGGCCAAGGCCGCGAGCGAGCAGCTCGGCACCGAGCACCGCTTCGTGCTCTCCCAGCTCACCGAGACGGTAGGCGTGTCCGTCACGGACACCACCGGCAGCGCGTACACCAGCACCACCGGTTCGGTGAGCTCGACCGCCACCTCGTGGTCGGAAAGCGAAGGCCGGTCGCGCAGCGCCGGGCACGGCAGCAGCGACGGCAGCCTGCTGCTGCCGTCGCGGGCGAGCTTCTCGCGCAGCGTCCAGACCGGGAACTCGCAGAGCAGCAGCGAGAGCGAGTCGGTCAGCGCGAGCGTCAGCACGAGCACCGCGTGGGGCATGACCACGTCCAAGGCGACCGGCGACAGCAAGTCGCTCGCGCTGGCCCTGCAGCGCTCCCGGGAATTCCTGGTCGAGCAGCACGAACTCCAGCAGCTCCCGGCCAGCGCGATGATCGTCACGTACGCGGGCCCGGCCGCCGGCCGGTGGTCCTGGCCGACACCAACCCGGGCATCGGCGGACTTGGCGCCGCCACCCGGCTGACGCTCGAGGAATTCCGGAGCCTGCCCGTCCCCGCCGCGGCGCCGGAACCGGCCCGTGAAGCCGCGCCGGGCCCGGTGAGCTGGCGTTCCCCGGACCGGCCGCCGCCCAACCTCGGGCCGCCGCCATCGCGCCTGGACTGGCGCAAGCGGCGGCGCTCCTGACCGGGCCGGGCCGGACGTGCGCCAGCCCGCGACCGGATAGCATCGGGCCCGAGATGAGCACTAGCAGCCCGCCGTCCCGGCGGTTCAGCCTTCCCCTGCGCGCCCGCCTGGCCACCACGGTCGGCGGCGCGGCCGGGCGGGCGTCCCGGCTGGCCGGCCGCGGCGACGGTTCGGTCATCGGCGGGGTCATCGGGCTGCGGCTGAAACCCGACCTGCTCTCGCTGCTCGCCCGCGGCCGGCAGGTCATCCTGGTGACCGGGACGAACGGGAAGACCACCACGACCCGGCTGATCACCGCCGCGCTCGGCGCCATGGGGCAGCAGATCGCGTCCAACGCGTTCGGCGCCAACATGGAGGCCGGCCTGGTCGCCGCGCTGGCCAAGGCCCCGGACGCCACGCTGGCCGTGCTCGAGGTCGACGAGAAGTACATGCCGGCCATGCTGACGGCGACGAGCGCCCGGGTGGTGGTGCTGCTGAACCTGAGCCGGGACCAGATGGACCGCGCGGCGGAGATCTGGATGCTGGCGCGCCGCTGGCGGGCCGCGCTGGCCGCCGCTCCGGAGTGCCGGGTCATCGCCAACGCCGACGACCCGCTGGTCGCGTGGGCCGCCGGGCAGGCTCGCCAGGTCACCTGGGTGGCCGCGGGCCAGCGCTGGCACGACGACTCCTGGTGCTGCCCGCAGTGCGGATCGCACCTGCGCCGCGACGGCGAGGACTGGGACTGCGGCGAGTGCCCCAACCGGCGGCCCCCGGTCCGGTGGGTGCTCGCGGGCAACGAGGTGATCGACCCCTCCGGCCGGTCCCGGCCGCTCGACCTGGCCCTGCCCGGCCGGGCCAACCGGTCCAACGCGGTGGTCGCGCTCGCCGTAGCCGAGGTCTTCGGCATCAGCGCCGGGCAGGCCATGGGCGCGGTCGCGCAGGTGCGTTCGGTCGCCGGGCGGTACACGCAGGTGGAACGGAACGGCTCCGCGCTCCGGCTGCTGCTGGCCAAGAACCCGGCCGGCTGGCTGGAGGCGCTGGACATCCTGGTGCCGCCGCCGGTGCCCATCCTGCTGGCGGTGAACGCCCAGACCCCGGACGGGAAGGACACCTCCTGGCTCTGGGACGTGGACTACCGCCGGCTGCGCGGCCGCCCGGTGTTCGTGGCCGGCGAGCGCAGGCTCGACCTCGCGGTCCGGCTGGAAGCCGACGAGGTAGCCTTTCGCGTGGTCGGCGGCGTCGACGAGGCGATCAGCCTGGCGCGCAGCCCCTCCATGGAAGTGATCGCCAACTACACGGCGTTCCAGCAGATCCGCGCGGCCCTCGGGCGCGTGGGCTAGTGGAGGGACGATGAGCGAGGGTCCGGGCCGGTACCGGCCGCGGCCGGGGTACGGGCCCCCGGGACCGTCAGCCGTCCGGCTGGTCTGGGTGTACCCGGATCTGCTGAGCACCTACGGCGACCGGGGGAACCTGCTTGTGCTCGCCCGCCGGGCCCGGATGCGCGGCCTCCCGGTCGAGATCGCCGAGGTCAATGCCGACCAGCGGGTGCCCGTGGACGGCGACATCTACCTGCTCGGCGGCGGCGAGGACCTGCCGCAGATCCTCGCCGCGCGCCGCCTGGCGTCGGGCGGCGGGCTGGCCGCCGCGGCGGCCCGCGGCGCGGTCATCTTCGCGGTCTGCGCCGGCTACCAGATCATGGGGACCGAGTTCGGCGGGGCGGAAGGCGAGCCGGTTCCCGGGCTCGGGCTGCTCGACATCCGCAGCGGCCGCGGCGAGCGGCGGGGCGTGGGCGAGATAGTCGCGGACGTCGATCCGGCCCTCGGCGTCGAGCGGCTCACCGGTTTCGAGAACCACCAGGGCATGACCCGGCGCGGCCCGGAGGCGAAGCCGCTGGCCACCGTGGTCACCGGCGTCGGCAACGGGGACGGGACCGAGGGCGCCTACGCCGGCCGGGTGGTCGGCACGTACCTGCACGGGCCGGCGCTCGTCCGCAACCCCAGCCTGGCCGACATGCTGCTCGGCTGGGTCGTCGGCACGCTGCCGCCGGTTGACCACCGGCACGAGGACCTGGTGCTGAAGCTGCGCGCCGACCGGCTGGCCGCCCAGGGCGCGCCGGGGTAGGAGTCAGTAGACCAGGGCCTGGGCGCCCTCGGCCATGATCTCGGCCACGAACGTGGCCGCTCCGGCGATCCTGATCCCGCTGATCAGGTCGCCGCCCTCGATGTTCCGCCGGGCCGCGCACTGGGTGCACACCGTCACCGAGCCCGCGGCCAGGACCCCCGCCAGCAGGCCGGCCAGCGGCGCGGCGTGCGGGAGCGAGAAGTCCTCGGCCCGGCCGGGCAGGCCGAACCAGGCTGACTCGCCGGTGAGCCACAGCGAGACGGGGACGCCGCTGGCCACCGCGGCCGCGGCGACCGTGAAGGCCTGGTTGCAGCGCTCAGGGTCGTCTTTTCCGGCCGTGACCTTGATGACTAGAGACCTCTCGGGCATGGCAGAAACTTTAGCCGCACGGCCGAGGGCCGGATACGGCGCGCCGCCGGGCGGCGCGGGCGGGCGGCCCGTACACTTGCGGCCTATGCACGGCATGCTGAGCGCCGCCATCGTGATCGGCGTGTTCGCCGTGGCCGCCGTGGCGTGCCTGTACGTGGCCGTGCGGGCGTTCGCAGCCGGAGGTCGCCGTGGCGATGCATCCTGACCACGAGCCCCATCCCGATCTGGAGCCCCATCCCGACCTAGAACCCCATCCCGACCTAGAACCACTGCGCTTCCTGCTCGGGCGGTGGGAAGGCGCGGGCATCGGCGGATACCCGACGATCGAGTCGTTCAGGTTCGGGCAGGAGATCAGCTTCAGCCACAACGGCAAGCCGTTCCTCATCTACACCAGCCGCACCTGGCGGCTCGACGAAGAGGGACGGATCGGGGCGCCGCTCGGCACCGAGGCCGGCTACTGGCGGCCCCGCCCGGACAGCCAGATCGAGGTGATGCTCGCCCATCCCACCGGGATCGTCGAGATCTACCTGGGCGAGATCGCCGGCACCCGGATCGAGATGGCCACCAACGTGGTCGCCCGCACCGCCACGTCCAAGGAGGTCACCGCGGGTCATCGCCTCTACGGGCTGGCCAAGGGCGATCTCGCTTACGCCTACGACATGGCCGCGATGGGCCAGGGGCTTCAGCCGCACCTGTCGGCCCAGCTCAAAAGGGCCAGCTAGGGGCCCAGCTCGGACGACATCGGCGGCTGAGCCAGCCTCACGAAGAAGCGATCAAGGCAAAAAAATAAGTCCCCGGGCGACTCCGGCATCGCGCGCTTACGCCATGCCGGGACCGACTGGACTAGGTCGGCCAGCCCGGGGACTCGGTGTCTGCCAGATTTTCAGCCGGCCGCCGCCTCGCTGGACGTCATGCCGGCGGGTAGGCGGCTAGCTGACAGCCACCTCACGAGTCCGTTGTCTATGCATGCTGTTGGACCACCTCCTTTCCCGCGTACCTCGCACGTTAGCCGCGAGGCGGGGGGACAGGCAAGAGGGTTTCGCCGTGCATCCGATCACACTGGCCGAACTAGTATGAGCGCATGGACCGGGAGGTACCGTCCCCGAGCGTGACCGTGCGCGGGTGGGACGAGCAGCTGCGAGCCCGTGGCTACCGGGTGACGCCGCAGCGCCAGCTCGTCCTGGAGGCGGTGGCGCGGCTCGGTCACGCGACCCCGGAGGAGATCGGCGCCCAGGTCCAGCAGACCGCGCGCGGCGTCAACATCTCCACCATCTACCGGACGCTCGAGCTGCTCGAGCAGATCGGCATGGTCACCCACACCCACCTCGGGCACGGGGCGCCCACCTACCACCTGGCCACCGACGCCGACCACGTGCACCTGGTATGCCGGGACTGCGGCCGGGTCACCGAGATCGGCCCGGACGCGATCCGCCCGCTGATCACCGCGCTCGACGAGCGCCACGGCTTCGAGACGGACGTGGGCCACCTCACCGTCTTCGGCCGCTGCACCGACTGCCGGGAGGCCGCTGATGCCTGACACCAGCCCGCTGCTGAAGCTTCCGGGCGCGGTCGAGGCGAGCTGGCCGGACGAGGGCGTCGCCGCGCACTACGGCGACCCGATGCGCGAGCAGCGCGCGGCGGAGGCGTCGGCAGCGCTATTCGACCGGTCCAACCGCGGCGTGCTGCGGATTACCGGGCCGGACCGGCTGAGCTGGCTGCACAGCCTGACCACGCAGCGGCTGGACGGGCTGGCGGCCGGAACCGCCGCTCAGGCGCTCATCCTCAGCCCGAACGGGCATGTCGAACACCACCTGACCCTGACCGATGACGGCACCGCGGTGTGGCTGCACGTGGAACCGGGAACCGCCGCGGCGCTCGCGGAGTTCCTCGACTCGATGCGGTTCATGCTGCGGGTCGAGGTGGCCGACGTCAGCCAGGACTACGCGGTGCTCACCGTGCTCGGTCCCGGCGGCGGCGACCTGGCCAGCGGGCTCGACACGGTGGCGGCCAGGGTGAATCCGGGACCGTTCGGGGCCATTGATCTCGTCGTGGCCCGGGACCTGCTGCCCGAGGTGGCCGGCCAGCTGGTACGGCGGGGGGCCGCGGCGGCGGGCATGTGGGCGTTCGAGGCCCTGCGGATCGCCGCGCGGGTACCCAGGCTCGGGCTGGACACCGACCACCGGACCCTGCCGCACGAAGTCGGCTGGATCGACGCCGCCGTGCACCTGAACAAGGGCTGCTACCGCGGCCAGGAGACGGTGGCCCGGGTGCACAACCTCGGCCATCCGCCGCGGCGGCTGGTCTTCCTGCACCTGGACGGCAGCGCGGACCGGCTGCCCGCCCACGGCGACCCGGTCGAGCTGGCCGGTGATGAAAACGGCAAGGCCATCGGCTTCACCGGGTCGGCGGCCCGGCACTACGAGCTCGGCCCGATCGGGCTGGCCCTGGTCAAGCGGACCGTGCCGGTGGACGAGACGCTGCTGGCCGCGGGCATCCCGGCGGCGCAGGAGGTCATCGTGCCGCCCGACGCCGGCGCGAACGTGAAGGTGACGCTGCGCCGCCGCCAGGTCAGCTAACAACCCAGAAGGACGGGAGGTGGGCCCGCCGTGCTCCGCAGGGCCCTGCTAGCGGCGTCAGCCAGTACCCGGCTGCGCCAGCTCATCACGACCGCGCCGCAGACCCGCGCCATCGTCGATAAGTACGTGGCCGGCGAGACCGCCGACGACGCGGTGCGGGTGACCCGGAAGCTGCGCGCCGCCGGGCTGCTCGTCAGCCTGGACTACCTGGGCGAGGACACCAAGGACCCGGCGCAGGCCGCGGCCGTCACCGACGAGTACATCCAGCTGGCCGGCAAGCTCGGCGCGGAGGGACTGACCCAGGGCGGCGCCGCCGAGGTCTCGGTGAAGCCGACCGCCGTCGGGCTGTTCCTCGGCACCAGGACCGCCAGGGGGAACATCAGCCGGATCTGCGCGGCGGCGCGCGAGGCGGGCACCACGGTGACGCTGGACGCCGAGGAGTTCGCGGCGATCGAGCCGACGCTGCGGATCGCAGCCCAGCTCCGGGCCGAGTACGGCGATCTCGGCTGCGTGGTCCAGGCCTGCCTGCGGCGCAGCGAGGCCGACTGCCGCGCGCTGGCCGCCTACGGGACCCGGGTCCGGCTGTGCAAGGGCGCCTACAGCGAGCAGGAAAACGTCGCCTACACCTCCCGCCGCGAGATCGACTCGTCCTACGCGCGCTGCCTGCGGGCGGTGATGAACGGCTCCGGCTACCCGATGCTGGCCACCCACGACCCGCGGCTCATCGAGATCACCGCCTCGCTGGCCCTGCTGACCGGCCGCGCCCCGGACAGCTTCGAGTACCAGATGCTCTACGGCATCCGGCCGGGCGAGCAGCGGCGGCTGGCCAACACCGGCGCGCGGATGCGGGTCTACGTTCCCTACGGCGGCGACTGGTACGCCTACCTCGTGCGCAGGCTGGCCGAACGGCCGGGCAACCTCGCCTTCTTCCTCCGCTCACTCGGGAGCAGCTCGTGATCGCGATCCTGGGCACGGGCAAGATGGGCGAGGCGCTGCTGTCCGGCCTGCTGCGCGCGGGCCGGCCACCGTCGGCGGTGATGGCCGCGGTCCGGCGGGAGGAGCGGGGAACCGAGCTGAGCGAGCGTTACGGGGTACATACCGCGGACGCCGCCACCGCCGCGAAGATGGCGGACACCCTGGTCCTGGCGGTCAAGCCGCAGGACATGGGGCGGTTGCTTGACGAGATCGCTCCCGTGGTGCCCGCGGGCACCCTGGTGATCTCGGTCGCGGCCGGGATCACCACGGCGTTCATCTCCCGGCGGCTGCCCGGGCAGGTGCCCGTGGTCCGGGTCATGTCCAACACGCCGGTGCTGGTGGACCAGGCGATGAGCGTGATCTCCGCCGGCGCCCACGCCGGCGAGGAGCACCTGCTCCGGGCCGAGGACCTGCTCTGCCCGGTGGGCAAGGTGCTGCGCATCCCCGAATCGCAGCAGGACGCCGCGACCGCGCTGTCGGGCAGCGGCCCGGCGTACGTCTACTACCTGGTCGAGTCCATGGTGGACGCCGGCATCCTGCTCGGCATGGCGCGCGGTACCGCGCTGGAGATGGTCATCCAGGCGGTCTACGGCGCGGCCACCATGCTCCGCGAGTCCGGTGAGCACCCGGTGATCCTGCGCGAGGCCGTCACCTCACCCGGCGGCACTACGATCTCGGCCATCAGGGAACTAGAGAAGCACGGCGTGCGGGCCGCGTTCCTGGCGGCGATCGAGGCGGCCCGCGACCGCGGCAGGGAACTCGGTGCCGAGTAATGGGTGATGCGCTCACGCTGGTATGGGATGAGCGCCTGACCGGGTACGACTTCGGTCCCGGGCATCCGCTGGCCCCGGTGCGGGTCGAGCTGACCATCGCGCTGGCCCGCGAGCTCGGCGTGCTGTCCCGGCCGGGCGTGACGGTGCTGGCCCCGGACCCGGCAGACCTGACCGAGCTGGAGCTCGTGCACGACGCCGACTACATAGACGCGGTGCGCCAGGCCGGCCGGGACGGCCGGGCCAACGGCCGGTACGGGCTCGGCACCCCGGACAACCCGGTCTTCGCCGCCATGCACGAGGCGTCCGCGCTGGTGGCCGGGGCCACGCTGGCCGCGGCCCGCGCGGTCTGGCACGGCCAGAGCGGGCACGCGGCGAACATCGCCGGCGGCCTGCACCACGCGATGCGCCGGTCGGCCAGCGGCTTCTGCGTCTACAACGACCCGGCCATCGCGATCAAGTGGATGCTGGCCCAGGGCGCGCAGCGGATCGCGTACGTGGACGTCGACGTGCACCACGGCGACGGGGTGCAGGCGGCCTTCTACGACGATCCCCGGGTGCTGACCATCAGCCTGCACGAGCACCCGGCCACCCTGTTCCCCGGGACCGGGCTGGCGTCGGAGATCGGCTCGGGCGAGGGGCGCGGCTACGCCGTCAACGTGGCGCTGCCCGCGGGCACCGGCGACGCGGGCTGGCTGCGGGCGTTCGACGCGGTGGTGCCGCCCCTGCTGCGCGCGTTCGGGCCCGAGGTGCTGGTCAGCCAGCACGGCTGCGACAGTCACCGGCTCGACCCGCTGGCCGACCTCGAGCTCAGCATCGACGGACAGCGGCGCGCCCAGCTCATGGTGCACGACCTGGCGCACGAGACGGCCGGCGGCAGGTGGCTGCTCACCGGGGGCGGCGGATACCAGCTGGTGCACGTCGTGCCCCGGTCGTGGACGCACCTGCTCGCCGTGGCGGCCGGCCACCCGGTCGATCCCGCGCTTCCGGTGCCGGCCGCCTGGCGGGCGCTGGCCACCGAACGAACCGGCGAAGACGCGCCCACGCGGATGACGGACGGCGCGCCCGCCAGCTACATTCCGGTCGGCGCGGGGATCGATCCCGCCGATCCCGTGGACGCCGCGATCATGACCACCTGGCGTGCGGTATTTGCCCGGCACGGGCTCTCTGCTCCGATCTGACGGGTGATCTGACGGTGATTGCAAATGAACGTGCAAGCAGGTCGGCGGAGGGGTTTTTTCACCGAATGCCGTTCTCTTGTGACAGTTGTCAACTGATAACAGGTGAAAGACTTACCCCAGAAGACGCAGCTCAGCGCGGTGAACGAAGATTACGCTGGCGGCAGCCGGGATGATTGCGCCCAAACAGTAACAACAATGAAGCTTTGGACGGGGTTGCTCTTTTCTGTGCGGGACTTACCCTGGAGACGTACGTGACTGGTGCGCCGAATCCCGTCAAGTGCTCGGCTTCGTACGGAAGAGGCAACTCGATGGCAAGCGAAACCCCCCTAAGCGACGTCAGGTTTCTAACCGTGGCCGAAGTGGCCCTGATCATGCGCGTGTCGAAGATGACCGTGTACCGCCTGGTGCACTCCGGCGAGCTGGAAGCGATCCGCGTCGGACGCTCCTTCCGGGTGCCAGAAGCGGCGGTCAATCAGTACCTCCGGGCCGCCTTCGTAGGTACCGGCTGAGTGGTCCCCGGCTCCGGCCCCCGGGCCGCGGGCCGCGGGCCGAGGCCGGATCTCTGTTCCGCCGTAGTCCGGCCAGCTCGGCGTCGGCGCGTGGCCGGCATCGGCCGCCCTAGCACGCCGTTTCGGGGGTAACCTCTAACGTTGGGTGTGTATCCAGCCGCCCCCACCGGGCGAGCGGGTTGGCGTACCCGTCATCCGCAGTGCCTAAGAAGGGTGGCCTCATGGGGTCTGTGATCAAGAAGCGCCGCAAGCGCATGGCCAAGAAGAAGCACCGCAAGCTGCTCAAGAAGACCCGCATTCAGCGCCGGAACAAGAAGTAACGACTCCCTGGTCCAGCTCCCGGCGTGGCCGGGCATCGGGCACCATAGGGGTTGATGTCTCTTCCCGTCCTGGTCAGCTTCGCGGGCGTGCTGGTCGCGGCCGTGGCGACCGGCATGCTCGCCGGGCGCTGCGTCCGCCAGCCGCAGATCGGCTTCGTCCTGTGGACGGCCGCGACCCTGGCGCTGACCATTGCGCTCGCGGCGCAGAGCATGGGCTTCGCCAGCGGGTTCGGCCCGGCCACGTTCCGGGCCGTTCAGCTGTTCGGGCTCCTGCTGGCGCCGTTGTGGCTAGCCTGGGGCCTGGTCGAGCTGGCCGTCGCCAACGACGTCGCCAGGTTCGGCATGCGCCTGATCGCCAGCGCGCTGACCGTGGTGACTTCGGTGATCCTGGCCACCGACCCGCTCACCGCCCAGCCGTTCAGCAAGGCCTGGCCGCTCACCGGCCCGCACTTCCAGCCGATCTCGCATTACGCGCTGGACGCCGGGCAGGCTGTGGCGGTGCTGGCCGTGGTGATGAGCGTGGTCATGGTCGTGGTTCGGCCTGATGGTGACCCGGCTGGCGGCTCAGCGCGGTCGGCCCTGGTGGTCGTCCTGGCCGGCCTCGCCGTCCTCATCACCGCCGGGCAGCGCTTCCCGCTCCCGGCTACGGCGGCGTATCCGCTGCTCAGCATGACGGCAGCGGCGCTTGTGTGGTTCGGTGTGAGCAGGGCCGGCGAACGGCCGCGGCGGGCAGCGGCCCGGCGCGGCGTTCAGCGGGACGTCCGGCGGGATGTCACGCGAAATGGGAGGCGAGACGGCGTGCGCGATGGCGAGGGCTGGCCCGATGAGGCCCGCGGCCCCGGGGGCCGGTACGCGACCCACGGCCGGCCGGAGCCTGCCCGCCCGCCGGAGCCTGCCCGCCCGCCGGCCGGGTCGCCGGCCGCCGCGCCCGCGCGCCCGTACGGCCGGATCCTGATCTTCACCCTGCTCGACGACCGGGTCGCCGAGTTCGACCGGCTCGCCGAGGAATCAGCGGAGCAGGTCAGGACAGGCGAACCCGACACCCTGGTGTACGTCATCCACCTCGTGCCGAACGCGCCCATGCAGCGGATCTTCTACGAGATCTACCGGGACCGGGCCGCCTTCGACAGTCACGAGAGCCAGCTCTACATGCAGCGTTTCGTGGCCGAACGCAGAGCGTGCGTGCTGGCCACCAACGTCATCGAGCTCCAGCTCAAGTACGCCAAGGTCGCGCCGCTGCCGAGCCCGCAGGCGCCGGCCGGGCGGCCGCAGCGGCCGCAGCCGCCCCCGGCCGGGCCGCCGCCCGGGGGCCGTGGGCCTTCGGTGCCGCAGCGGCCCCTGCGGCCCCAGCCGTTGCCCCCGGCCCGTCCCCAGCGTCCCGACCAGGGGTGGCCCGGCCAGCGGCAGGTGCCGTCGGCGGGCCGTCCCTACAGTGGTTAGCGTGGCGCGGATCACGTTGCTGGGACGGCCGGGCTGTCACCTGTGCGACGACGCGCGGGCAGTGATCGAGCGGGTGGCCGCCGACCTGGGCGTCGGCTGGGAGGAACGCGATATCACCGCGTCGCCAGAAGACATGCGCGAGTACTGGGACAAGATCCCGGTGACACTCGTCGACGGAGTGCAGATCGACTTCTGGCGGGTGAGCGAGGCCCGTCTTCGCGCCGCGCTCGGCTAGCCGCCCTGACCAGGGCCGCGGTGCCGCGGAGGCTCGATCGCTCCGGGCCCGGCCCGGCTGGCGTCACTTTGTGAATCGATGCACAAAGGCGTACCGTGGAGACGACGTCGGCTGACGCGGGCTCTTACCGCCGCCTTATCCCAACCCCGAGAGCCCAACCCCAGGAGCGCTGCCGCGATGCACAGTAACGCGATGCCGTCCGGAGCCAGCGGCCAGGCTGACAGCAATGGCCGGGTCCAGGGCGAGGTGAACGGCCAGGTCGGCGGGATACCCGAGGCCACCGTGGCCCGGCTGCCTGTGTACCTTCGCGCGCTCTACGGCCTGGCCGAGCGCGGCATCAGCACCGTGGCCAGCGAGGAACTCGCGGCCGCCGCGGGCGTCAACTCGGCCAAGCTGCGCAAGGACCTGTCCCATCTCGGCTCCTACGGGATCAGGGGGGTCGGCTACGACGTCGACTACCTCGTCTACCAGGTGTCCCGGACGCTGGGCCTGACGCAGGACTGGCCGGTGGTCATCGTGGGCGCAGGCAATCTCGGCCGCGCCCTGGCCAACTACGGCGGTTTCGTCTCCCGCGGCTTCACGATCTCCGCCATGCTCGACAGCGACACGGCTATCGTGGGCAGCAGGATCGCGAGGCTGACGGTCCGGCACGTCGACGAGCTAGAGGCCGTGGTGGCCAGGCACAAGGTCGCGATCGGCGTGATCGCCACTCCTGCCGGGACCGCGCAGGCCGTCTGCGACCGGCTCGTCTCGGCTGGCGTCACGAGCATCCTCAACTTCGCTCCGCTCGTGCTGAGCGTGCCGGAAGGAGTAGACGTGCGGAAGGTCGACCTGTCGATCGAGCTGCAGATCCTCGCCTTCCACGCGCAGCGCCGGTCGGCGTCCCCGGCCGCGGATGCGCCTGGCGGATCCCGTAGCGGGAACCCCAGGACCCTCGACGGGCGTTCAAGACCTCAGGTGACGCCGGAACTCGCGGCCAAGGGCTAGGCGGTGGACAGGTGAGTGTGCTGGTGGTCGGCCTCAGCCACAAGAGCGCCCCGGTGGCGGTCTTGGAGCGGGCCGCGGTAAGCGGTGACACGCTCGCCAAGCTGCTCCGCGACGTGGTGCAGGCCGAGCCCGTGGCCGAGGCCTTCGTCGTCTCCACCTGCAACAGGGTGGAGGTGTACGCCGACGTGGACCGGTTCCACGCGGGCGTCACCGCCATCTGCGAGCTGCTCGCGCGGCACTGCGGCGTGCCCTCGCACGAGCTCACCGCGCACCTGTACGTGCACTACGAGGACCGCGCGGTCAGCCACCTGCTCGCGGTGGCGGCCGGCCTCGACTCGATGGTGGTCGGCGAGGACCAGATCCTCGGCCAGGTGCGTTCGGCGATCAGGCAGGCCGAGGAGCACGGCACGGCCGGGCGGGTGCTCAACGACCTCGGCCGGCTCGCGCTGCGCACCGGCAAGCGGGCCCGCGCCGAGACCGCTATCGGCCGGGCCGGCCTCAGCCTGCTGACCGCCGCGGTCGAGCTCGCCGCCACTCGCCTCGGGCCGGCCAGCCCCGGCGCCGACGCGCTGGCCGGGCGGGACGTGCTCATCGTGGGGGCCGGCTCGATGAGCGCGCTGGCGACGGCGAGCGCCTCCCGCAGCGGCGCGGCGAGCATCGCCGTGGCCAACCGGACCCGCGCGCACGCCGAACGGCTGGCCGCCAGCGTGAGCACGAGCACGACCGCGATCACGGTCACCGGGCTGGCCGACTTGCCCGCCGCCATCGCGGCCGCGGATGTCGTCATCTGCTGCACCGGCGCGGCCGGGCAGGTCATCACGTGCGACATGGTGTCCGTCGCGCTCGCGGCCAGGAAGGGCCGGGGCCAGCTGGTGATCATGGACCTGGCGATGCCGCGGGACGCCGAGCCCGCCGTGGCCGGGCTGCCGGGCGTGGTGCTCATCGGCATGGACCAGCTGAGCGAGCACGCGACCGCGATCAGGGACGATGACGTCGCCGCCGTGCGCGCGATCCTGGAGGCCGAACTCGCCGCCTACCAGTCGGCCATGGACGCCGCCCGGGTCGCCCCGACGGTCGTCGCCCTGCGGGCCAAGGCGGCCAAGGTCGTCGACGCCGAGCTGGCCAGGCTGGCCGGCCGGCTGAGTGCCGACGGCCTGAGCGGGCATGCCCTCGATGAGATAGCCCAGACCGTGCGGCGAGTGGTAGACAAGCTATTGCACGCGCCGACCGTGCGCGTCAAGGAACTCGCGGGCTCGCCGGGGGGCGAGGAGTACGCCGCGGCGTTGCGTGTTCTCTTCGATCTTGACCCACGCGCAGTCGAGGCGGTTACCGGTGCCGCCCCGGAGCAGGAAGGTTCACGGTGAGCGCGGTGACGCTGAGGCCGGCGCCTCTCAGGCTGGGCAGCCGCAGGAGCCCGATGGCCATCGCGCAGTCCCGCCAGGTGGCCGAGTTGATCACCGAGCGGACCGGCCGCCAGGTCGAGATCGTCGGGGTGACCACGCTGGGCGACGTCAGCCGGGCGCAGCTGACCCAGATCGGCGGTACCGGAGTCTTCGTCAGCGCGCTGCGCGAGGCGCTGCTCGGCGGGGAGGTAGACCTGGCCGTGCATTCGCTGAAGGACCTGCCGACCGGGCCCGCGGCGGGCATCATGCTGGCCGCGGTGCCGCCCCGGGACGACCCGCGTGACGCGCTGGTGGCGCGGGACGGCGCCAAGCTCGCCGACCTCCCGCCCGGGGCCAGGATCGGCACCGGCTCGCCGCGCCGGGCCGCGCAGCTGCTCGGGCTCCGCGCCGACCTGCGCTGCGTCCCCATCCGCGGCAACGCCGGCACCAGGCTGGGGAAGGTCAGCGAGGGCGAGCTCGACGCGGTGGTGCTGGCCTACGCCGGCCTGGCCAGGATCGGGCACGTCAGCGCGATCACGCAGGTTTTCGAGCCGGACGAGATGCTCCCGGCCCCCGGCCAGGGCGCCCTGGCGGTGGAATGCCGCGAGAGCGATCCTGGGCTGGCGGCCCTGCTCCAGGCGGTAACCGACCAGGCGAGCGCGGCCGCGGTGACCGCCGAGCGCAGCCTGCTCGAGGCGCTCGAGGCCGGCTGCAGCGCGCCCATCGGCGCGTACGCAGCGGGTGCGGACCAGCTGCGGATGCGGGCCGCCGTCATGAGCCCGGACGGAAGCCGGGTGCTGCGCGCGCACGGCGCCGCGCCCGCCGCAGCCGCCTGGCAGCTCGGCCGCGACCTGGCGGCGGAGCTGCTGCGGTCCGGGGCTTCAGATCTCATCAGCGTGCCAGAGGGACCGACGAACAGCGGGAATGATGTGCAGTGAGCGGTAGTCAGCAGCGCGGTAGTCAGCAGCAGGGAGCGGGCAGGCCCGGCGACGCGGAGGAGCAGCCGGCGGCCGGGTGGGTCGCCCTCGCCGGGGCGGGCCCCGGCGACGAGGGCCTGCTCACGGTGCGGGCCGCCGAGCTGCTCGGCCAGGCCGGCCTGGTTGTCGCCGGAGCCGATGTGGCGTCGGCGGCGCGGCGCCACATGAGCCGGGACGCCACCCTGGCCGACCCGGCGGACGGCGCGGGATCGGCCCGCGCGCTGGTGCAGGCGGCGAAGCACGGCCAGCTCGCGGTCCGGCTGTTCCACGGCGACCCGCTGCTGAACGGCGCGGTCGCCGACGCGGCGGCGTGCGCCAAGGCCGGGGTCAGGTTCGAGATCGTGCCCGGCGTGCCCGCGGCCACCGCGGTCCCGGCCTACGCGGGCATCCCGCTGGCCAGCGAGCGCAACGGCGAGGTGCGCATCATCCACGCCGCCGAGGCCAGCCAGGTCGCGTACAGCCCGGCCACGCTGGTCGTGCTCGGTGCCGACGCGGCCCCGGCCGACCTGGGCAAGATGCTGATCGCGGCGGGCTGGCCCGAGACGACCCGGCTCGCCATCACCTGGGACGGCACCACGAGCGCACAGCAGACCGTGGTCTCCGCGCTGGGCCGGATCGGGCCCGACCTGAAGGCGGCCGGGGTCTCCCTGGCCAACACCAGGGGGTCGGCCATCGCCGTGGTCGGCGAGGCGGTGGCGGCCAGGGACCGGCTGTCGTGGTTCGAGACCAAGCCGCTGTTCGGCTGGCGGGTCCTGGTGCCGCGGACCAAGGAGCAGGCCGCCGTGGTGTCACAGCGCCTGCGCGACTACGGCGCCGTGCCGGAAGAGGTGCCGACGATCGCGGTCGAGCCGCCGCGGACGCCGCAGCAGATGGAGCGCGCGGTCAAGGGCCTGGTCACCGGCCGGTACCAGTGGGTGGCGTTCACCTCGGCGAACGCCGTCCGCGCGGTGCGGGAGCGATTCGAGGAGTACGGCCTGGACGCCCGGGCGTTCGCCGGCGTCAAGGTCGCCGCCGTGGGCGAGCAGACCTCGGCGTCGCTGCTCGAGTTCGGCATCCGGCCGGACCTGGTGCCCGAGGGGGACCAGTCGGCCGAGGGCCTCGCCGCCGCCTGGCCGCCGTATGACGACCTGCTCGACCCGATCAACCGGGTGCTGCTGCCGCGGGCCGACATCGCCACCGAGACGCTGCTGGCCCGGCTGATCGACCTCGGCTGGGAAGCCGAGGACGTCACCGCCTACCGGACGGTCCGCGCGGCCCCGCCGCCCGCTCCGGTCCGCGAGGCCATCAAGGGCGGCGGCTTCGACGCCGTGCTGTTCACCTCGTCCTCCACCGTGCGGAACCTGGTCGGCATCGCGGGCAAGCCGCACGCGGTCACGGTAATCGGCGTGATCGGCCCGCAGACGGCCAAGACCGCGGCCGAGTTCGGGCTGCGCGTCGACGTGACCGCGCCCAAGCCGTCGATGGCGGCACTGGTCGACGCGATGGCCGACTACGGC
Source organism: uncultured Actinomycetes bacterium (assembly GCA_963722275.1). Taxonomy (GTDB): domain Bacteria; phylum Actinomycetota; class Actinomycetes; order Streptosporangiales; family Streptosporangiaceae; genus Palsa-504. The sequence continues at coordinate 199,056 of CAVRMX010000039.1, forward strand.
GCCGGCCTGCGGGACGCGGCTAAGCAGGCAGGCGAACCGGTCCGGCGGCCGAGCGAGCGCCGCCGCGGCGCCCGGCGCCGCCTACGCTAGGTCAGCACTGCGCTAGGTCAACTGCGCTGAGGAGGTACCGACTGTGAGCGCTAGCTTTCCCGCCGCACGTCCCCGGCGGCTGCGGCGGACGCCCGCCCTGCGCCGGCTGGTGGCCGAGACCTCGCTGCGCCCCGGCGAGCTGGTGCTGCCCGTGTTCATCAAGGAGGGCATCGGCGAGCCGCAGCCGATCAGCTCGATGCCGGGCGTCGTCCAGCACACCAGGGACAGCCTGCGCAAGACGGCCGCCGAGGCGGCCGCGGCCGGGGTGGGCGGGCTGATCGTGTTCGGCGTCCCCGAGGTCAAGGACGGCCGCGGCTCGGCTGCCGACGACCCGGCGGGCATCTCCCAGCTCGCCCTGGCCGACCTGCGGGCCGAGGTGGGCGACGATTGCGTCATCCTGGCCGACCTGTGCATGTGCGAGTACACCGACCACGGCCATTGCGGCCTGCTCACCGCGGACGGCGACGTCAGCAACGACGCCACCCTCGAGCGGTACGCCGCGATCGCGGTCGCCCAGGCGGCGGCGGGCGCGCACCTGGTCGCGCCGAGCGGGATGATGGACGGCCAGGTGGCGGCGATCAGGGCGGCGCTGGACGCCGCGGGCCACGGCGACGTCGGGATCTGCGCCTACTCGGCCAAGTACGCGTCCGGCTTCTACGGCCCGTTCCGCGAGGCCGCGGAGGGCGCGCCCGCGTTCGGTGACCGGGCCAGCCACCAGCAGGACCCGGCCAACGCCGTCGAGGCGCTGCGTGAGGCGGCACTTGACATCGGCGAGGGCGCCGACATGGTGATGGTCAAGCCGGCCCTGGCCTACCTGGACATCATCAGGCGGGTCGCGGACTCGGTGACCGTGCCCGTGGCGGCCTACCAGGTCAGCGGCGAGTTCGCGATGGTCGAGGCGGCGGCGGCCAACGGCTGGCTGGACCGGGACCGGATCATCGCCGAGACGCTCACCGCGATCCGCCGCGCGGGGGCGAGCGTCATCCTGACCTACTGGGCGGCCGAGGTGGCCCGCCAGCTCGGCTGAGGTTGCGGCGGACCGCGACCGTCCGCGCCGGTCACAGCGCGCGTATCGGGCCGAACGGCCTGGGTCATCACGTTCGCGGCTGGAATCTCTGCTCTTTCAGGGCGGCGGAGGATGCCAGGCTCTACGATAGGTAACAGCGGATAACCGGACGGTGAGACCAGATCTCCGGGCCGGCCTGACATCAGGTCGGCCCGGATCCCGTACGGCAGTTTTTACGGCAGGAATGGCAGGGGTCTATGGTCGACGTGGTGCGGCGCCGGGGGCTACGCGGCCATGGCCGGGCAGCGGAGCGTCACCAGCCGCCCGGCGACGTGGCGGCGCAGTACGCGTCCATGGGCTGGCCGGTGTGCGCCGGCGCGCATACCTACCGCGGCACGCGCGCCGCGATGGAACGGGGGCGCGCCTGCTCGTGCGACCGGGTGGGGTGCCCCGCGCCGGGCGCGCACCCTGTGTCGCCGGCCTGGCAGATGCAGGCGACGGTAGACCTCGGTGTGATCCAGAGCTGGTGGGAAACCCGGCCGGAGGCGAATGTCATCCTCGTCACCGGCCGGGTTTTTGATGTGCTCGACGTTCCGGCGGCGGCCGGGTCCGCGGCGCTCGGGCAGATGGAGGCGGCCGGCGCGGCCCCCGGCCCGGTCGCCGTGATCGGCCAGGACCGGATGCTGTTCTTCGTGGTGACCAGGGGCTCGCCCGCCGACGAAGACGAGTGGTGGACCTCCGGGCTTGACTGCGAGCCGGAAAGCGTCGTCCAGGGCCTGCGCTGGCACTGCCGGGACAGCTACGTGCTGGCCCCGCCGTCCCGTGACGCGGCCGGCCTGGCCGCACGCTGGCTCCGGTCGCCGCACGAGCACCCGCTGCCGGACGCGCTGCGGCTGCTCGAGTACCTCGTGGACGCCTGCGAGGCTTAACCTTAACCGTGGCCGAGAGCTCTGCTAGCCCTGGGGGGACGACCCCCCTGACCCCTCGCAGTGACAGCTGGTTCGCCCGCGCCCGCGAGGTCATCCCCGGCGGGGTGAACTCCCCGGTCCGGGCGTTCGGCTCGGTCGGCGGGGTGCCCAGGTTCATGGTCCGCGGGTCCGGGCCTTACCTGACCGACGTGGACGGGCGGGAGTACGTCGACCTGGTGTGCTCGTGGGGGCCGATGATCCTGGGGCACGCGTATCCGGCGGTGCTGGACGCCGTGTCCGGGGCCCTGCGCGACGGCACCTCGTTCGGCACGGTCACCCCCGGTGAGGTGCGGCTGGCCGAGGAGATCGTCGCGCGCGCCCCGGTGGAGCAGGTCCGCCTGGTCAATTCGGGTACCGAGGCGACGATGTCGGCGGTCCGGCTGGCCCGCGGCTTCACCGGCCGCCCGCTGGTAGTCAAGTTCGCCGGCTGCTATCACGGGCACGTGGACGCGCTGCTCGCGGCCGCGGGTTCCGGCGTGGCGACGTTCGGGCTGCCCGATTCGCCCGGCGTCACCGGCGCCGCCGCCGGGGACACCATCGTGCTTGCCTACAACGATCCTGACGCCGTGTCCGCGGTGTTCGCCGAGCGCGGCGCGTCGATCGCCTGCGTCATCACCGAGGCGTGCCCGGCGAACATGGGCATCGTGCCGCCCGCGCCCGGGTTCAACGCCCTGCTCGCCTCGCTCTGCCGGTCCGCGGGCGCCCTGCTGATCATGGACGAGGTGCTGACCGGGTTCCGGGTGACCTCCTCGGGCTGGTACGGCGTCGACGGCGTAGCCGGCGACCTGGTGACGTTCGGCAAGGTGATGGGCGGCGGGCTGCCCGCCGCGGCGTTCGGCGGGCGCGCCGAGATCATGTCGCGGCTCGCCCCGGCCGGGCCGGTCTACCAGGCCGGCACGCTGTCCGGTAACCCGCTCGCGGTCGCGGCCGGGCTCGCCACCCTGCGGTCGTGCACCGCCGAGGTGTACGCGCGGGTCGACGCCGCCGCCGCCGCGGTGGCGAAGCTCGCGTCCTCGGCGCTCAGCGCGGCCGGGGTGCCGTTCTGGCTGTCCGAGGCGGGCAGCCTGTTCTCGGTGTTCCTCGGCCGGACGGCGCCGGTGCGGTCATTCGCCGACGCCAAGGACCAGTCGGCCGCCGCCTACGCCGCGTTCTTCCACGCCATGCTCGACGGCGGCGTCTACCTGCCGCCGTCGCCGTACGAGGCCTGGTTCTTGTCCGCCGCGCACGACGACGCCGCGCTGGAGCGCATCGCCGGCGCCCTGCCCCCCGCCGCCGAGGCCGCCGCCGCCGCGCTGAACGCCTGACTCTTGCGGGGAAGGTCCGCGATGCGCTGCGGCAGGTAAGCCCGGCCGGGACTAGGTAAGCTGGCCGGGCTATGTCCGACGAAACCATCGTCCACCTGCTCAGGCACGGCGAGGTGGAAAACCCGGCCGGCATCATCTACGGCCGCCTGCCTAACTATCACCTGTCCGCCAACGGCCGCGCGATGGCCAGCGCCGCGGCGGATTACTTCGCCGAACGAGCGGTGGCGGCACTGTTCTGCTCACCGCTCGAGCGGGCCCAGGAGACCGCGCGCCCGGTGGCGGAGCGGCTCGGGCTGGAGATCGTGACCGATGACCGGCTGATCGAGTCGTGGAACCATTTCGAGGGCCTGAAGTTCGGCGTGGGCGACGGGTCGCTGCGCCGCCCGGCACACTGGCCGTACCTCATCAACCCGTTCCGGCCGTCCTGGGGCGAGCCGTACCACGCCGTCGCGACCAGGATGCTGGCCATGATGGAGACCGCACGGAAAGCCGCGGCCGGCCAGGAGGCGGTCTGCGTCAGCCACCAGCTGCCCATCTGGGTGACCCGGCGGATGGCCGAGCGCAAGCGCCTGTGGCACAACCCCGCCACCCGGGAGTGCGCGCTGGGCAGCGTGACCAGCTTCACCTACTCGGGCGACCGGCTCGTCGGCGTCTTCTACACCGTGCCGGCCCGGAGACAGGTGACTCAAGGCGATGCGGCACAATAGTGCAGTACTACCCCCTGTAGGAGATCGCAAGGTCTGCCCGTGCTGAGCCCCGTGTTGAGAGCCCCGTGTTGAGAGCGCCGTGTTGAGAGCGCCGTGTTGAGGGCCCTCTCGCGGCCGATGCGGCGCCGGACGGTCGTGCTCGCGGCGGCCGTGCTCGCCGGGGTGCTGCTGATCGTGGTGCTGGTGACCGGCTGGGCGGGCAGCGGGAACCGTGGCGTGATCACGGTCGACGGCAACAACAGCGCGGTCCTCTACCCGGCCGGGCACCGCCCGCTGGCGCCCGAGTTCACCGGCACCACGCTGACCGGTTCGAAGCTGAGCTTCTCGTCCTACCGGGGCAAGGTGGTCGTGGTCAACTTCTGGGGATCGTGGTGCCCCCCGTGCCGAGCGGAGGCCCCGACGCTGGCCGTGGTGGCCGAGCAGCACCAGCCGGCCGGCGTGACCTTCCTCGGCGTGGACGAGCGTGATACCACGGCCAGCGCCGAGGCATTCACTCGCAACTTCGGAATCACGTATCCGAGCGTGAACGACCCCAGCTCGGAGATCGCCCTCGATTTCACCGCCGTGGTTCCGCTCGAGGGGACCCCGACCACGCTGGTGATCGACCGTACCGGGCACATCGCGGGAGCGGTCTTCGGCGCCGCCACGTATCCGGAACTGACCGCGATCCTCGCGAAGATCTCCGGGAAGGCGGAGGGCTAGCGATGGTGGTGAGCCGATGACCGATGTGCGTGCGCCGGAGACGGACCCGTTCGACCCGGCGGCCGAACCAGACGACCAGCCGCGTTCCCGCCCGGCGTCGCCGGGCGCCGGCGCGTTCGGGCTCGCCGACTGGCTGAAGTGGGCGTGGCGGCAGCTCACCTCGATGCGGATCGCGCTGATCCTGCTGTTCCTGCTGGCCCTGGGCAGCGTGCCCGGGTCGATGCTGCCGCAGCAGGGCAACAACCCGGCCGGCGTGCAGCAGTACTACGCGTCGCATCCGGGGCTGGCGCCCTGGCTGAACCGCTTCGGCCTCTTCAACGTCTTCGGCGCGCCCTGGTTCGCCGCCATCTACCTGCTGCTGTTCGTCTCCCTGGTGGGCTGCGTGGTGCCGCGCGCCTTCCGGCTGGCCGGCTCCGCGCGGACGCTGCCGCCGCGGGCCCCGCGGCACCTGGCCAGGCTGCCCAGGTCCGCCGAGTACGTCACCGCGCTGCCGCCCGGCGACGCGGTCGAGGTGGCGGCCCGGGTGCTGTCCGGTCACGGGTTCCGGCTCCGCCGGTCCGCGGCGGGCGATCCCGCCGAGGCGGGCGGCTGGGTCGCGGCGGAGAAGGGATACCTCAGGGAGGCGGGCAACCTGCTCTTCCACCTGGCGCTGCTCGGCGTGCTGGTGTCGGTGGCGCTCGGCGGGCTGTTCGGCTACAAGGCCGACCGGCTGCTGGTGCAGGGCCAGACGTTCGCCGACACCGCCAGCGCGCTCGACGAGTTCTACCCGGGCCGGTTCGTCACGGCCGCCGACCTGGGCCCGTTCACGATCACGCTGAACAGGTTCGACGCCAGCTACATCGCCTCCGGTGCGCAGCGCGGCCAGCCGTCCGCATTCGACGCGCAGGTCAGCTACACCGAGCAGCCGGGCGGCCCGGCCCGCGCCGGCCACTTGGAGGTCAACCGCCCGCTGTCGATCGACGGCGCGAAGGTGTACCTGATCGGACACGGGTACGCGCCGCAGTTCCGGGTCACAGACGCCCGCGGGCACGTGGTGTACAACCAGGCCACGCCGTTCATCGCGGGCGCGACGGGAAACTTCCTCTCCGAGGGCGTGGTGAAGGTACCCGACGCCCAGCCAGAACAGCTCGGCTTCACCGGCGTGTTCGTGCCGACCGCGGTGGACGTCGGCGGCACGCTCGAGTCGGTGTTCCCCGCCGCCGACAATCCGGTGGTGAGCCTGATCGCCTACGCGGGGAACTTGGGCATGAACACCTCGGTCTACCAGCTGGACACCGGCGGAATGCAGCGGCTGACGACCATCCCGCAGGTGCTTGAGCCGGGCCAGTCGCTGACGCTGCCGGGCGGCCGGGGCACGATCACGTTCACCGGCTACGTCCCCTGGGCGAGCCTGGCCATCACCCACGACCCGGGCCAGCTGCCCGCCCTGATCTGCGGCATGGCCGCCCTGGGCGGCCTGCTGCTCTCGTTCATGATCCGCCGCAGGCGGGTCTTCGTCCGCGCCCGGGCCGTCCAGGACGGCACCATGGTGCAGCTCGGCGGCCTGGCCCGCACCGACGCCAGCGGCGGCTTCGAGGCCGAGTTCGCCTCGCTGGCCGCCGAGCTCCGGTCGGCCCACGACCAGGCTGCCCCCGCCCCGCCCGCACCGCAGCAAGCAGCACAACAAGACGAGGGAGAGTGAGGGGCCATGCCCGTCAACGTTGCCCTGGGCCACGTCAGCAACGCCTTCCTGATCGCGGCGCTGGTCATCTACTCTCTCTCGGTGGTGGCGTTCGCCGGCGACTTCGCCTTCGGGCGGCCGCGCCGGGCCGCCGCGGCCCGGGAGGACCAGGCGCAGGACCGGGCCGAGGCCCTGGCCTCCGTCGGCGCGGCCGCCGCTCCGGCCGCCGCTCCGGCGGCTCCCGCCACTGCTGAGGCTTCCGGGCCGCCAGCCGGCGGGGGTGACTCGATGCCCGAGCTGGAGGTTCCCGCGCTGCGCGCGGTCCGCGAGGCCGGCCACTGGGTGCTGGCAGCGCTGGTGCTCAGCGCGGCCGGGGTGGCGGCGCACACCACCGCCGTCGTCACCCGCGGGCTGGCGGTGCACCGCGCGCCCTGGGGCAACATGTACGAGTTCGTCACCGCCCTGACCTGCGTCGCGGCGATCTTCTTCCTGTTCGCGATGATCCGTTACCGGGCCTGGACCCTGGGCGTCTTCGTAATGGGCGCGGTGGTGGTCACGCTGGGGCTCGCCGAGACGCTCATCTACACCGCGGCCGGGGAACTCGTCCCTGCCCTGCAGTCGTACTGGCTGGATATCCACGTCACGGCGATGACGCTGGCGACCGGCATCTTCTTCGTCGCCGCGGTGCTCGGCTTCGTCTACCTCTGGGTCGACAGGTACACCAGGCGGGTGGCGGCCGGCCGGGCCGAGCCGGGCAACGGAATCGTCCGCAGGCTGCCCAGTATCGAGCAGCTCGACCGGCTCACCTACCGGACGATCGTGTTCGGCTTCCCGGTCTGGACGTTCGGCGTCATCGCGGGCGCGATCTGGGCCGACCAGGCCTGGGGCCGGTACTGGGGTTGGGACCCGGTGGAAACCTGGGCCTTCATCACCTGGGTGCTCTACGCCGCGTTCCTGCACGCCAGGGCGACCGCGGGCTGGCGCGGCCGCCGGGCCCACTACGTCCAGCTGCTCGGCTTCACCAGCCTGATCTTCAACATCCTGGTCGTGCAGGTGTTCATCGCCGGCCTGCACTCCTACGCCGGCGTGAGCTAGAGCACCGTTCAAGCCCGGGTGCCATCGCCCGGGCCGCGCCGGTCCGCCCCGGCTGGCCCGCCGCTCACCCCCGAGCTCATGGAGCCAGCGATGCCAGGCGACAGAACTTACCCTAGGTACTTGACCAGTGCTCCAAGGTCTCAGACCTCTTCGCCGGCCTGCTGCGAGTTACCGCGGATCGCGCGGTCGAGCGCTCGGAGGAACTCCGGGTCGTCATCGGGCCCCTTCGGCGTGGCCCGGCTGGTGTCGGCGCCCCGGGCCCGTCCGGCGGGATGACGCGCTAGGGCGTCGTCCGCGTCCGTCCATCGCCCGGCGCGAAAGTGGCGGTCGCCCGGGTCGCCGGGGCGCGCCGCGAGCGGGGCGGACGGGTCACGGACCGGCGCCCTGACGATGAGCCAGGCGATGGCCCCGCCGATGAACGTCAAGGTGATGACGGCGATCCAGGCCGGCTTCGATATGCCCCGGCACTCGGCGGCAGGCGTCAATACGGCGTCCGTCAGGCAGTAAAGCCAGAAGCCCATCATGAACAGGGCAAACAGGGCACCGGACAGCAGCATGGCGGAAGCCTAACCTCAGGCGTCCGCGCCACGGGCGGGAATAAGCCAACTTCTGCGCCGGACCCGCCGTTACCGGCCGTTGGGCACATCAGGTGACGTGGCGGGCGAACTCGACATACGCTGGCCGTCAGGGCAACAGAGCAGGAGAACGGTACATGCGGCTAAGGCTGTTCGACCGCATCCGTCGGCTCGCTCACCCCCGCAGGCCCCCGGCCGAGACGGCTCCGGGGGTTTCCGGCGCTCAGGGCAGGCATCGCCGCGGCCGCCGCGGCGGGCCCGCCGCGGCGCCCGCTCCGCTCGGGCCGGACCCGGCGCGCGGCCACGCGCCCGGCCCGGCCGGCCGGGCCGCGCCGGACGGGCCGCCCGCCGAGCTGGCTCACACCGCCGCACCCTGGCCAGGCGGGGCACCGGTACCGGAAGCGCCGTTCCCGCCGGGGCCTGGCGGTCCGGCCGGCCCGCGGCCCGACCAGCGCGGCCCGGGCGCTCGCCCGGGCGGCGGCACCCGCCGGGAGGACGGTACGCCAGCGGTGCGCGCCGGGGCGGCCAGGGCGCGGATCCGGGAAGCGCCGCCGGTGCCGGCCGCGCCTGGACCGCGGGCGCGCTGGCAGGAAACAGCGGAGCCGGCTCCAGCGCAGGCCGCCGCGCACGCGGACGCCCAGGCGGCCGGGCTCGCCCGGGTGGCGGCCGGGGTCCCGCGTCAGCCTGGCGGGCTCGGGCGCTCGGCCTGGCGGCCCGCCGTGGCGGTCGCGCACGCCGGGCTGCCCTTCGCGGCCGCGCATCCGCGGGAGCGGCCGCGGGCCGCGGACGGCCGCAGGCACTGCGGGTCGCTCGAGGCCATCTTGTGGCGGCAATGGGATCCGGCGTCGCCGCCGCCCCAGCAGGTGGTAGCGGCCGTCGACCGGCTGGCCGAGCTGCCCATGCGGATCAAGGAGAAGCTCGCCGACGGCCTCGACGCCATCTTCATCGGCCCGGGCGGCGTCCCGGAACTCGATGACATGACCAGCCTGCGCGGCGTCCCGCTGCCGGCCGGGCGGGCCACCTGGGACGCCTGTGCGGGCGCCTACGGAGAACGCAAGATCGTGGTCGGCTCCCGGCCGTCCCCCACTCCGGACGTGATGTGCCACGAGGTCGGGCACGCGCTCGATGATCTCGACAGCCCGCCAGGTAAATGGCAATCTGACTCAGCGGAGTTCCGCATGCTCTACGATCAATGTCAGCCACATTTCGCCAGTGATTTCCACCGGCAGCCCGGTGGCCTGGGGCGCAAAGAGTTCTTCGCGGACGCGTTCGCCGCGATCGCGTCCCGGCAGCGGCCGGCTCTCGTGGACATGCTGAGCGGGGATACCCGGACGGCACTGCAGGTCATGCTGTATTTCAACCGGCGCTATGGCATCTAGGGTGATCAGCGATGTTTGTCATTCGACTGCCTAACGGGAACCTCATGGTCCCGCAGACCGCGACGGGCCACGACGGGCGCGTCCTCGGCGACGTCTATGTGGAGATCGGGCCCCAGGACGCCGATTACTCCCGGCTGGCCCAGCACGCGCTGACCCCGGAAGAAGCCGAGCAGCGCCGTGACCGGTGGCGGCAGGACGACGAGGCCCTGCGCCAGGAGTTCCTCGAGTTCGCGAGGCTGAACGGCGAGCACACGTGGCAGGACACCGCGGAGGGTGAAGAGCCCTGAACCTGCGGAACCGCAGGCCGCCCGGCAAGCCGACCCAGGCGCCGGAACACGTGAGGAACCTCGGGAAACCCCCCACACAGCCCCCTGCACCCCCCAGGCCGAACACCAACCCCCTTACCGGGGTCAGGCCGCCGGGTGGCCTTGCGGTGCCGGTTCGCTGTCGCCGCGTAGCAGGGCCCGTACCTCGGACTCACGGAACCTGCGATGTCCCCCCGGAGTCCGGATGCTCGTGATGCGCCCGGAGGCCGCCCAGCGGGTAACGGTCTTCGGATCCACCCGGAACAGTGCGGCCACCTCTCCAGGCGTGAGCAGGCGCTCGTTGTTGCCGTCCACGTTCAGTCTCCTCCGACTGTCTCCCTTGAGCCTCTGGTTTGATGTCCCTCTAGTTTGGCGCTGAACGAGTACTTTCTACCTAGATTTCTGGAAATTTGCTTGGCGTTTCGCGAACGATTTAGCAGTAAACCGTAGCGACTCATAACGTTCAGTAATAAACGTGCCCGCTCGCAGGGATCGCTCCGGTGCCGGGACGTCGGCCGTGCCGGGTCGACAATGGCAAATGGCGGGCGCGACGCGACACCGGAAACGCGACTCAGGGAAACGGCGAGGGGTGACGGGATGAGCGGGGCCGGACCGGGACTGGTCAGCCTGGCCGAGATACGGGACGCGGCCAGGCGGCTCGAGCGGGTGGTGGTCCGCACGCCGCTGCTCCCGGTGGCCAGGCTCGAGCCGCCGCTGCTGGTCAAGCCCGAGTCGCTGCAGCCCACCGGGTCGTTCAAGCTGCGCGGCGCGTACGCCGCGATCACGGCCAGCGAGCTGGCCGCCCGGCAGCGCGGAGTCGTCGCGCATTCCAGCGGGAACCACGGTCTCGCGGTGGCGTACGCCGCGGCCCTGCTCGGGGTGCGGGCGGTAGTGGTGGTCCCGCGGACGGCGCCGAAGGTCAAGACGGACGCGATCGAGTACTACGGCGCGGAACTGGTGCCGGTCGAACCGACCCTGGCGGCGCGCGTCGCCGCCACCGCGGAACTCGTGGCCCGGCACGGGTATGTGCTGGTCCCGCCGTTCGACGACCGGGCGGTCATCGCCGGCCAGGGCACCGTCGGCCTGGAGATCGCGGCCGACTGCCCGCAGGTCGGCCTGGTCCTGGTGCCGGTCAGCGGCGGGGGCCTGATCTCGGGAATCGCGGCGGCCATCCGGGCGTGCTGCCCGGACGCGGCTGTGGTGGGCGTGGAGCCCGAACTCGCCGCGGACGCGCGCGAGTCCTTGCGCCGCGGCGAGCGGGTCAGCTGGCCCCCGGCCGATGTCCAGCGCACGGTCGCGGACGCGCTCCGGGTCGAGCAGGTCGGCGTGCTGCCGTTCGCGCACATCCGCGAGCTGGTGACCAGCATCGTCACGGTGACCGAGGACGAGATGCTCGCCGCGGTCAGGCTGCTCGCGGGCCAGGCCCGGCTGGTGGCCGAACCCGGCGGCGCGGCCGCGGTCGCGGCGTGGCTGCACCACCGGGACGAGCTGCCCGGGGCGACGCCGGCGGTGGCCGTGCTCTCCGGCGGCAACATCGATCCGGCCCTGCTGGCGGCGGCACTGGCCGGGGACTGATTATGCTGGGACCGTCATGCGTGCCACTCTCGCCTACACCTCAGCCCGGATCATGCTGCTCGTCGTCTCGGCGATCGTGCTGTACCTGGTCGGCGCCCGCGGCCTGCTGCTGCTCGCGCTGGCCTTCGTGGTCAGCGGGATAGCCAGCTTCGTGCTGCTCTCCAGGCAGCGGGACGTCATGTCGGGCGCGCTGCTGGCCCGGCTGAAGAACGGCCGCCCGCGGGCCGCGGGGTTCCGCGCCAGGCTCGAGGAAGGCGCCCGCTCAGAAGACGAAGACTGAGCAGGCCGTCTACGCGGGGCAAGCTCGGCGCTACAGCCGGCGGACGGCCGGGCCGAAGGGGCCGAGCCGGAGCATCGACCCGGACGTCCTGGCGGTCGCGCCGCCGCCGGTTTCCGCCTCCTCAGCCAGGCCGGCCAGCCACCCGCCGGAGATCAGCAGCTTCAGCACGGCGTCGACGGCCTGCTGGCGGGTCAGCTGCGAGGTGTCGAGCACCAGGTCGGCGTCACGGGGCTCCTCGTAGGGATCGGACACGCCGGTGAAACCGGTGATCAGCCCGGCCCGGGCCTTGGCGTACAGGCCCTTGCGGTCGCGGGCCGCGCACACGTCGACCGGGGTCGCCACGTAGACGAGCAGGAAGTCACCGACCTCGGTGACCATCCGGCGGGCGGCCGCGCGCGCCTCGGCGTAGGGCGCGATCGGCGCGCAGATCGCGATGCCGCCGTGCCGCGCCACCTCGGCCGCCACGAAGCCGATGCGCGCGATGTTGAGGTCGCGGTCGGCCCGGGAGAAGGTCAGCCCGGCGGACAGCAGGTGCCGGACCTGGTCGCCGTCGAGCAGCGAGACGGTCCGGTCGCCGCGTTCGGTCAGCGCCTCGGCCAGCCCGCGGGCGATGGTGGACTTGCCGGACCCGGACAAGCCGGTGAAGAAGATCGCCAGCCCGCGCTCGGCCCGCGGCGGGCGGGCCCGGCGCAGCTCACGGGTCACGTTCGGCGGAACGAACCAGGCCGGCACCTCGGCGCCGGAATCGAGCAGCGAGCCGAGCTCGGCGGAGGTCAGCTCGCTCTGCTCGGCTCCCGGCTCGATCAGCGCGAGCGGGCGCCACACCTCCGAGCGCGGGTCGTACGCCCACTCACCTGCGCTGATGACCGGGATCGGCACGCCGGGCAGGGTCAGCGTGCCGTTTCTCTGGCCGCCCGTCACGCCGGGTGCGTCGGACAGCAGGTGGGTAGCGCCGTAGGCCGCGGCGACGATTCCCTCGGCGCACAGGTCCATGCCCCCGCCGGCGCTATGCGGCGCGAGCGGCACGGGCACCACGAGCGTGCCGGCCGGAAGATGCTGCCTGGCCGCCAGGACCGCGCGGACCAGCGCCTCCGGCCGGGCCACGATCTCGGCCGGCCCGCTGACCAGGGGCAAAATCAGCAGGCGGGCGTTTAGCTGGCCCGCGTAGTGGCGCAGCTGGCCGATGTGCCGTCCGCTGAGGGGGCGCCGGGTCGCGTAGGCGAGCACGTCGCCTCCGTCGGCCAGTTCGGCGCGCACGTCCTCGGGGCGCCGGCGCAGCTGGCGGAACGGCCCGTGCTCCGGCTCGCGCAGCGCCGTGACCGGCCCGGCCAGCCGGACCAGCCCGGGGGCGGTGAGCCGTTCGGTGATGGCGAGCACGGCCAGCGGCGAGCCCTCGGTGTCCTGCAGGACCAGGCGGTCAGCGTCGGCAGGAACCGCGGTTGCGGGCACCTCCAGGATCACCGGCACCGGCCAGGGCGTGCCGTCGGCCAGCGTGCCGCGCTCGGTCACCGCGGCCGCGTCGGCCGCGTCCATGAAGCCGCGCAGCGGCGCGAACGCTCCCGACGTGAGCAGCTCGAGGTCGCCTAGCTGCGCCTCGCCCAGCGTGCAGGCAGGCCAGTCAGAAAGCTCCGCGGGCAGGGCCGGCGGTGGTTGTGCGGTCAGCGGTGCCTCCGAGGATCACTAACAGCGTGCGTTTAACGATACGGAATTGCCGGGCTGCGCGGAGCGGGAAGTCAGCAGGTCACACGACGCGCGCGAAGCGGTCTTCCGGCTTCTTGATCACGTAGCGCACCTCGTCGTGCGCATCGGTCAGGCGGCCGCGGGTCAGCCAGCAGATGAAGCGGCAGGCCGCGCCGACGGCCCGGGTCAGCCGGTCCGGGCAGGCGGGCAGGGCCCGCGCGGTCTCGCGCTGGCTGATGATCAGCCCGCGCAGCTGCATATACGCCTGAATGCCGCGATCCGATGCGGCCTTCTCGTACACCGCGGGAAACGGGCCGGGCCGGCTGGGGGCCAGCCGGGCCCGCAGCACGCTGACCGGCCGGCCCACGCACCGGTAGGCGCAGTCGCGTACGGGCTGCGCGAACATCTCCCGGACCAGGGTGTCGCGGTGCGCCCGGCTGGCCGCGGCGGTGCGTGCCTGGCCTGCGGCGTGCCGCACCGCCTGCTGCGCCTCGGCCTGACCGCCGCCTGTGCTCATGAATTCCCCGCGTCCCCGAAAATCCCCGCTAGATCCCGCTACTCAAAAATATCGTAGCGAACTAATTACTCAATGAGCCGAAGGCGCGGCCAGCGGCGCGCGGCCGGCCGGACGCCAGCGCGCACGGGTGCCGGGACAACGCGTAAACTTAAGGGGTTCCGACAAGAGCCGGGTCTTCTGAAGCCCGGCGGATTCGTGCTGCCCGGACCAGGTCCGTAAACCCTGCGGACAGGCCCCGCCCGAGGGGCAGCCAGGACAAGGGACGAACAGCGATCACAAGGACATCATGAGCCTCGCAGGACTGCTCGCCATTATCGACGACGACCCGCAACTACGCGGCCTGGTCGCGCGCGCCGAAGCGCCGTTCCCGGACCCGGGCGCGGCGGACCTGGCCGGCGAAGACCTGGTCGCGCCGCCCGCGCTGCGGCCGGTGCTGGCGGCCGCGCTGGCCCGCGGCCTCGCGCCGGGCACAGAGCCGGGCACAGAGCCGGGTACAGAGCTGGGGGTACAGAGCTGGGTACAGAGCTGGGTACAGAGCCGGGCGCCGCCGGGTTCGTGCTCGCGGTCACGGCCACGGCCAAGGAAGCCGAAGACCTGGCCGCCGCGCTCGGCTCGTTCCTCCCGCCTGACGGCGTGGCGTACTTCCCCGGCTGGGAGACCCTGCCGCACGAGCGGCTGTCGCCGCGCCTGGACACGGTCGGGCAGCGAATCGCCGTGCTGCGGCGCCTCGCCCACCCGGCCCGCCCCGGTGAGCCGAACGGCCCGCTGACGATCCTGGTCTCGCCCGTCCGGAGCCTGCTGCAGCCGATCGTGGCCGGGCTCGGCGACCTCGAGCCGGTCACGCTGCAGGCCGGCCAGGCGTGCGAGCTCGACGACCTGCTCGTCCGGCTAGTCGAGATCGGCTACTCACGGGTCGACATGGTCGGCAGCCGCGGTGAGATCGCCGTGCGCGGCGGCATCGTCGACGTGTTCCCGCCCACCGAGGAGCATCCGCTGCGGATCGAGTTCTTCGGCGACACGATCGAGGAGATCCGCTACTTCAAGGTCGCCGACCAGCGCAGCATCGGCCTGGCCGAGCGGGGCCTGTGGGCGCCGCCGTGCCGCGAGCTGCTGCTCACCCCGGAGGTCAGGGAGCGGGCCAAGGTACTCGCCGACACCCATCCGGCCCTGGCCGACATCCTCGGCAAGCTGGCCGAGGGGATCGCGGTCGAGGGCATGGAGGCGTTCGCGCCGGTGCTGGCGGACCGGATGGAACTGCTGCTGGACTACGTCCCGGCCGGCGGCATCGTGCTCGCCTGCGACCCGGAGCGGGTCCGGGCCCGCGCGGAGGAACTGGTCCGCACCAGCCAGGAGTTCCTCGAGGCGTCCTGGGTCAACGCGGCGGCGGGTGGGGAGGCGCCGGTGGACCTGGGGCCCGCGGCCTTCCAGCCGATCGCGCGGATCCGCGCCGCGGCGGCCGCGCTCGGCCTGCCCTGGTGGACGATCGCGCCGTTCGGCGTGGCCGACACCGACCCGGAAACAGGCCGGGAAGCAGGCGCTAAGCCGGACGAGGCAAACCGGGGGACCAGGGCGGGAGACCGGATCCCGTTCGGCATCAATGCCTCGCCCGCGCCGTCCTACCGCGGCGAGACCACCCGCATGATCACCGACGTGCGCGGCTGGCTCGCTGAGGGCTGGCGGGTCGTGCTGGTCACCGAGGGCCACGGGCCGGCCCAGCGGCTGACCGAGATGCTCCGCGGCGAGGAGATCGGCGCCCGGCTGCAGGACGTGGACGAGCCGCCCGAGCCCGGTGTGCCCTACGTGACGACGGCCCGGATCCAGAACGGGTTCGTGTGGCCGGCCGCGAAGCTGGCCCTGCTCACCGAGAGCGACCTGGCCGGGCATCCGGCCGGGCTGCCGACGACCAGGGACATGCGGCGGATGCCGAGCAGGCGGCGCGGCGGGGTCGACCCGCTGCAGCTCAAGACCGGCGACTACGTGGTGCACGAGCAGCACGGCGTCGGCCGGTACGTGGAGATGACGTCGCGGACGGCGGCCGGCGCCACCCGGGAGTACCTGGTCATCGAGTACGCGCCAGGCAAGCGGGGGCAGCCGCCGGACCGGCTGTACGTGCCGACCGACCAGCTGGACGAGGTGACCAGGTACTCCGGCGGCGAGGCCCCGACCCTGCACCGGCTCGGCGGGGCGGACTGGGCCAAGGCCAAGGGCCGGGCCCGCAAGGCCGTCCGGCAGATCGCGTCCGAGCTGATCCGGCTGTACTCGGCGCGGATGGCCTCGCCCGGGTTCGCCTTCGGGCCGGACACCCCCTGGCAGCGCGAGCTCGAGGACGCCTTCCCCTACGTCGAGACCCCGGACCAGCTCGGCGCCATCGACGAGGTCAAGGTCGACATGGAGCGGCCGGTGCCGATGGACCGGCTGATCTGCGGTGACGTCGGCTACGGCAAGACCGAGATCGCGGTCCGCGCCGCGTTCAAGGCGGTCCAGGACGGCAAGCAGGTCGCGGTCCTGGTGCCGACCACCCTGCTGGTCCAGCAGCACCTCTCGACGTTCTCGGAGCGCTACGCCCCGTTCCCGGTCACGGTGCGGCCGCTGTCCCGCTTCCAGGGCAGCGCCGAGACGGCCGAGACCCTGCGCGGGCTCGCCGACGGCACGGTGGACGTGGTCATCGGCACGCACAAGCTGCTCTCCCCCGAGACCAGGTTCACCCGGCTCGGCCTGGTCATCATCGACGAGGAGCAGCGGTTCGGCGTCGAGCACAAGGAGTACCTCAAGCGGCTGCGCACCGAGGTGGACGTGCTCGGCATGTCGGCCACGCCCATCCCGCGGACGCTGGAGATGGGGGTGGCCGGGATCAGGGAGATGTCCACCATCCTGACCCCGCCGGAGGAGCGCCACCCGGTGCTCACGTTCGTTGGCGCCTACGACGAGAAGCAGGTCGCCGCGGCCGTCCGGCGCGAGCTGCTGCGAGACGGCCAGGTCTTCTTCGTGCACAACCGGGTCAGCTCGATCCGCAAGGTCGCGGCCCAGCTCGCCGGGCTCGTCCCGGAGGCCAGGATCGCCGTCGCGCACGGCCAGATGAACGAGCACGAGCTGGAAAAGATCATGGTCGACTTCTGGGAGCGGAACTACGACGTCCTGGTCGCGACCACCATCGTGGAATCCGGCCTCGACATCCCGAACGCCAACACCCTCATCATCGACCGGGCCGACATGTACGGGCTCTCCCAGCTGCACCAGCTGCGCGGCCGGGTGGGCCGCGGCAGCGAGCGCGCCTACGCCTATTTCCTCTACCCGCCCGAGCGCACGCTGACCGAGACTGCGCACGAGCGGCTGGCCACCGTGGCCCAGCACACCGAGGTGGGCGCGGGCATGTACGTCGCCATGAAGGACCTGGAGATCCGCGGCGCCGGGAACCTGCTGGGCGGCGAGCAGTCCGGGCATATCGCCGGGGTCGGGTTCGACCTGTACGTGCGGATGATCGGCGAGGCGGTCAACGAGCTGAAGGGCGACGGCCCGGCGGAGAAGCCGGAGGTCCGGGTGGAGCTGCCGGTCAACGCGCACATCCCGCACGACTACGTGCCCGGCGAGCGGCTCCGGCTCGAGGCCTACACGCGGATCGCGGCGATCGACTCGGAAGCCGACGTCGCCGCCACCCGCGAGGAGCTCACCGACCGGTACGGCGAGCCGCCCGAGCCGGTGCTCAACCTGCTCGAGGTGGCGCGGCTGCGCACGGCGGCCCGGCGGGCCGGGCTCACCGACATCACCGCGTCGGGCAGCCATATCAGGTTCGCGCCGGTCGAGCTGCCCGACTCGCGGCAGGTCAGGGTGCAGCGCCTGTACCCGAAGACAGTGCTCAAGCCGACGGTGCGTACGATGCTCATACCAGTGCCTAAGACTGCCGTGATCGGCGGGCAGCCGTTGCGGGACACCGAGCTGCTGGCCTGGTGCGGCGAAGTCATCCGGTCGGTACTCGCTGACCTGGCGGCAACGTGAGAAGGGCCAGTAATGAAAGGCGGAGTCCGGTGCTTCGGAGACTTATCAAGGTGTCCGCCGTCGCCGTGGGCGCTGGTCTCGTGCTGACCGCGTGCAGCCCGGTCAAGATGGGCTCCGCGGCGATCGTCGGCAGCCAGCGGATCACGATCGCGACCCTCGCCACCGAGGTCACCAACCTCAGCCAGACCGTCAAGCACTACCCGGGTACCGTGCAGCTGAGCCCGGCCCAGGAGACGCAGGAGACG
This sequence comes from uncultured Actinomycetes bacterium, assembly GCA_963722275.1. Lineage (GTDB taxonomy): Bacteria > Actinomycetota > Actinomycetes > Streptosporangiales > Streptosporangiaceae > Palsa-504. The sequence continues at coordinate 217,137 of CAVRMX010000039.1, forward strand.
CTCACCTGGCTGGTCCGGTTCCAGATCAACGACGAGCTCGCCCGGCAGGCCGGCATCACCGTCTCCCCGGCCCAGGCGCAGCGGGCGCTGGCGCAGATCTACGCGGCGGCCAAGGCCAACGCGCAGGCCCAGGGCCTGTCGAACGTCACGCTCAACCTCATCCTGGTCGCCAACGGGATCCCGCCGAACCTGGCCGCCGAGGTCGGCCGGTACCAGGCCATCGACAACCAGTTCATCCTGCAGGCCAACGGCGGCCAGGTGCCCACCAGCACGGCGGCGCAGACGGCTACCACGGCCAAGCTCGAGCACGCGCGGTGCCTGGCCGCCAAGTCCCTGAACATCAAGGTCAACCCGCAGTACGGCCAGCTGAACTACATCCAGTACCAGGTCGTCTCGGTACCCAGCAAGGTGACGGCACCCCCGGGACCGGCGAAGCCGGCGCCGCAGGCCGGGCTGACGCCCGCTTGCTGACCGTCCTGGTGACCAGCCCGCGGGTCGCGCCCGGGCTGCTCAGCTGGCCGGCCTGGCAGGCCCTGAGATCCGCCGCCGTCGTGCTCGCCCCGCCCGGCCATCCCCAGCTGCCGGCCCTGGACGAGGCGGGGATCGGCTACCAGGTGGCGGAGCACCCCCCGGCCGGGGCCGGGGACGACGCGGTGGTGTGGCTGGCCCCGCCCGGCGCGGACGGCGGCGGCTGGCCCGGCGCCCAGGTCCTGCACGGCTCCGCTGACCTGCCCGGCGCCCGGCTGCTTGACCTCGTCGCGACCATGGACAAGCTGCGCGCGGAGTGCCCCTGGGACGCCCGGCAGACCCATTCGTCTCTCGCGCCGCACCTGCTCGAGGAGCCGTACGAGGCGCTCGAAGCCCTCGAGTCCGGTGACGCGCAGGCCTTCCGCGACGAACTCGGGGACGTGCTGCTGCAGGTGGTGTTCCACGCGCGGATCGCCGCCGAGCGGGCGGACGGGTACACGGTCAACGATGTCGCCGACGGGATCGTGGCCAAGCTGGTGCGCCGGCATCCGCACGTGTTCGGGGACGTGACGGTCGCGGACGCCAACGAGGTCAAGCTGAACTGGGACGCGATAAAGAAGCAGGAAAGGGCCGAACGAGCCGGGTCCTCCGCCGCGGCGCCGGGTGACTCCTCCGCCCTGGACGGCGTCCCCTTCGGCCAGCCCGCCCTGGCGCTGGCCGCGCAGCTGCAGCGGCGGGCGGCGCGGGCGGGGGTGCCTGCCGCGCTGGCCGACCTGGACGGCGAGGACATCGGCACGGAGCTTTTCCGGCTGGCCGCCAGGGCCCGCGAGGCGGGCCTGGAGCCCGAGATGGAGCTGCGCGCCGCGGCGCGCCGTTACCTCGAGCGGGTGCGGGACTGGGAGCGGTCGCCGGGCTGACCCGCTAGGGGCCAGCCCGGCGCCATGGATCACGTGTGGTGGAACACCGCCACGACCGTGTACCAGTCGGTGGCCTGGCTGAAGGTCGCCGTGGCGGCCTGCGCTCCGGCCGTGCTCGCCACGATGTCCTCCAGGTCGGCCGACTCGCCGCTGGTCATCACCCGCATGGTGAAGCCGGTGCCGGCGGTCACGTTGCCCGGCGAGCCGCCGGTCACGATGCCGCCCACGACCAGCTCGCCCGCGCCGACCGCCGGGGTGGACCCGGAGCTGGGCGACGCGCTGTTGCCCTTGGCCGCCACGGCCTGGTCCAGGGCCGCGGTGGTGGCCACGCCGCTGTACTCGGCGGCCGAGGCTTCCAGGTAGGTCGGGCTGGACGAGGAGACCGTGACCGTGAGGCCGAACGGCGCGGCCTTGGAGTTCTGCACGTAGTACAGCGCGATGTCGCCGCCGCCGTTGGAGAACGTGGTCGACGCGCCGGCCCGGGTCCAGGCTCCGTTGACGTTGTCCGACACCTGGACCTGGCCGGTGGAGTCGTACTGGGCGAACCAGCCGACCAGCAGGTCACCCGCCTGCACGACGGTGCCGAACGGGATGGTGGCGCTGCTCACGCGGCCCGGCGTGGAGATGGCTCCGGACTGCACGGGCGTAATCCCGCCCGCCGCCGGGGTGGTCGCCTGCACCGGCGGCGACGACTGGGCCGAGTGGTTGCCGGCCCCGTCGAAGGCGTCGACCGTGTAGTTGTACGTGGTCGACGGCGCGGCCGTGGTGTCGGTGAACGACGTGGCGTTGGCGCCGCCGGTGGTCCCGACCGAGCTGCCGTTCCGGTAGACGGTGTACCCGGTGACGCCCACGTTGTCGGTGGACGCGTGCCAGGACAGCGACACCGAGTGGGCCGTGACGCCGGTGACGGTCAGGCCGGTCGGCACGGTCGGCGGCTGGTTATCGCCGCTAGTGACGATCAGCTCGTAGGCGCCGACATCGCACCCGCTGCCCTGCGGCCTGGTGGTGCCGCGCTGGTCGGTGGTGCCGGTGCAGCCGGACGTGGCCGACGGGATGGCGTCGACCGCGGGGCTGCCGGCCGACAGGGCCATGGTCTGGGTCGGGCCGCCGTTGGAGGCCAGCGTGCCCAGCTGCGGCTGGGTGTTGTTCTTCGAGGTGCCGGTGAAGCCGCAGCTCGATCCGGTGTCGATGTTGTAGCCGTGGTCGATGATCGGCGCCTGGCCGCCGCAGTTGGAGCCGTTCACCCCGGCCGCCACGATCGACATCGAGATCGAGAGGCTGAAGCCAGTGTAGTTGTAGATGTTGGCGCCGTACGGCGAGCTGTTGCCGGAGAACGTGGACTGGGTGATGGTGGTGGTGCCGAAGTTCTGCACCCCGCCGCCGCCGTTGCCGCCGCCCGTGTTGCCGGTGAACGTGCTGTCGCTGATGTTCAGCGTCGTGTCGTTGTCGATGGCGCCGCCGCCGGGGCCGGAGTTGCCAGTGAACGTGTCACCTTTCAGCGTCTCGGTCCCGGCCGCGTTGAGCAGCGCGCCGCCGCCGTAGATCGTCGCGGTGTTGCTGCTGAACGTGCTGTTGGTGATGGTGGCGGTCTTCTGGTTGAAGATCCCGCCGCCTTCCTGGGCCGTGTTGCTGGTGAACGTGCTGTTGGACACGGTCAGGGTGCCGCTGCTGTTGATCGCGCCGCCGGAGGTGCCGCTCGTCGCCGGCGAGGAGTTGCCGGAGAACGTCGAGCCGGAAATGCTCAGCGTGCCGTGGCTGTCGATGGCGCCGCCGCCGTTGACACCGTCGTTGGCCAGGCCGTTGGTCATCTTGATGCTGCTCAGCGTCAGGTTCCCGGCCGAGGACACGTCCATCAGGCGGAAGGCGACCGAGCCGGACCGGGTGATGGTGGCGCCCTTGCCCGCGATGGTGATTCTCTTTGTGATGACCGGGAGCCCGGTTCCGCCGTCGGTGGTGTTGTTCTTGGCGGTGAGGGTATAAGTGCAGCCGCTGGTGAGCGTCAGGGTGCTGCCCGAGCCAGCCGTGCTGATGGCCGAGATCAGGCTGGCCGCGGAGCACGGGACCACCGAGGCCAGGGCGGCCGGGGCGAACGCGATGCCGGCCGCGCCGGTGGCGGTGAGCAGGACGGCGGACGACGCCGCGCGGACGCGGAAACGCCGGAAACGGCCGGGCTGGCCGGCCGGGTTGTTTCCCGGCGGCAGCGGTGAACGCTATCGAAGACACGCGACCCCCCCAAGGGTTCTTGCCGCGTGCGCGCACGCGAGGTTGCCAAGTGATAAGTAGCTATCTATCGGTAACAAGGTTCTCCCGGGAACCGGCATCTGACGTATGCGCGCCTACATCAGATGCCGGACCCCGTTGTTTGTTCATTACGGCAGCGACCACCGCTGGTTCGCGCCGCCGTCACAGGACCACACGTCGAGCGGGGTGCCGTCCTTCGTGTTGAACGCCGGGACGTCCAGGCACAGGTTCCTGAAGGCCAGTACGTACTCGCCGTTGGCCTTGTGCGTCCACCTCTGGTTCGAGCCGCCGTTGCAGGTGAACAGCACGACCTTGGTGCCGCGAAGGCCGAAGGCCCGGTCGTCCATGCACTTGCCGAAGACCTGCAGCTCGCCGTTGGAGGCGAATACCCAGCGCTGCGCGGCAGATCCGTTGCAGTGGAACAGGTCGATCTTGTTCCGGTTGGCGGTGCCGCTGTGGAAGTCGTCGACGCACTTGCCAGCGAGGCCCTTGATCGGGCCGCCCGGCGGCGGAGGCGCCTGCATGACCAGCTCGTACGCGCCGACATCGCAGGCCGTACCCTGCGGCCGCGACACGCCGCGCTGGTCGGTGCTCCCGGAGCAGCCGGGCACGGTCGCCGGGATGGCGTTGACCGCCGGGCTGCCGGCCGGCAGCGCCATGGTCTGGGTCGGGCCGCCGTTGGACGCCAGCGGGCCCAGCTGCGGGTTGGTGCTGTTCTGGGAGTGACTGGCGGCCGAGAAGCCGCACGACGTGCCGGTGTCGATGTTGTACCCGCCGTCCACGATGGCCGGCGAGCCGCTGCAGTTGGCTCCGCCGCCGCCGCCGTTGGCCACGATGCTCTGGGTCACGGTCATGGGCGCGCCGGTGGTGAGGTTGTGCAGGTTGGCGCCGAACGCCGAGCTGTTACCGGACAGCGTGGACTGCGTGATGTTGGCGGTGCCGAAGTTACCGATGGCGCCGCCGCCGTTGCTCCCGGCCGTGTTGCCGGTGAAGGTGCTGTTGCGGATGTTCACGGTCGCGTCGTTGTCGATCGCGCCGCCGCCCGGCCCGGTGTTCCCGGTGAACGTGCTGCCGGTCACGGTCAAGGTGCCGACGACGCTGACGATCGCGCCGCCGCCGAAGATCGTGGCCGTGTTGCCGCTAAAGGTGGTGTCGGTGACCGAGGCCGTGTTCTGGGTGAGGATCCCGCCGCCTTCCTGGGCCGTGTTGCCGCTGAAGGTGCTGAGCGACACGGACAGCGTCCCGCTGGCGTCGATCGCGCCGCCGGACGTGCCGGTCGCGGCCGGCGCCGAGTTGCCGCTGAACGTCGTGTGCAACACGGTCAGCGGGCCGTGGCTGAAGATGGCGCCGCCGCCGCTGGTGCCGTCGTCGGCGAGGCCGTTGCTGAGCGTCACGTTGCTCAGCGACAGGCTGCCGCCGGAGGCCACGTCGAGCAGGCGGAAGGCGGCGGTGCCCGACCGGGTGATGGTGGCGCCGTTGCCCGCGATGCTGACCTGGCCGGTGATGACGGGCAGGCCGTTGCCGCCGTCGGTGGCGTTGTCGGCCGCCGTGAGCGAGTAAACACACCCGCTCGTCAGCGAAACCGAGCTATCGGCCGGCGTGGTGTTCGCTGTGTTTATTGCGGAGATCAAGCTCGCGACCGAACAGGACGCGGCCACGCTGGCCGCGCCCGGAGCCGCGGCGCTGGTACTGGCCAGGCCGCCGACGGCAGCCGCCGCGAGCCCGCCCGCGACGGCGATTCGGAACGAGTAGCTCCCAGTGATCCTGGGCACTGGGTCCTCCCTAGACATGGTCGGAGAGCCCCCCAGCTCTCATGGGTACCGGCTGACGCGATATGCCGTCAACCCCCAACAGGCGTAACGAGACTACGCAATCAACCCTAGGTTCAGACGTTTCAGCACGCCGAGCAGGGCCGGGTGGCTGGCCAGCGACCAGCCCTGGTAGCTCCACGCGAACGTCTGCTCCCCCTGCCACCTCGAGTGCTCCCACTGGCCGACCATGCGGGCCAGCTCCGCGGCCGTCGGCGCGCGCCATTTCCCGTAGCCGAAGGCCTGCAGCAGCGCCCAGTACCTCGGCACGTGCGCGGCGTTGAGCGCGGCGATGTAGGCCGGTATCTGGGCCCAGTCACACGAGCGGCCGCGCAGGCAGGGGTACGGGTCGGCGCCCATCACGTCCGTGGCGCGCGCGAACGCGGCGAAGTTGCCCGGCTCGGTGACGACCTCGTAGGTAAACACGCCAGGCGCCAGCGCGTGGACCAGGCGGCCGCGCTGGGTGATCTGCGCGGCGACGTGCGGGCAGTGCCCGCCGTAGGCCGGCAGCGCGTCGTCGGCCTCGTCGGCGAGGTAGTAGCCGGCCACCTTCGGGTCCCCGGCCAGCCCGGCGAGGGCCTGCCGGACGTCCGCGTCCGATAGGTCGAAGGCGCAGTCCGCCAGCGAGTAGCCGCCGATCCAGACCAGCGCGCGCTGGCCGGCAGGCAGCGCGTCGACCGCGGCGCGGTAAGGGCCGAGATCGACGAGGTCGTAGCCGTAGTCCCGGGCGACGGTCCCGTCCGGCAGGTCGGTCAGGTAGCGGTACCTGAGGTGCCTGACCGTGCCCTGGTCCACGGTGCCCTGATCCACGGTGACGGAGGTCCGGGCCGGCCCGCGGGAGCGGTTCGCGGTGGCCGGCCCGGGACCGGTGCACGCCGTGACGAGCGCGGCGGCGGCCACCGAAATGGCCACGAGCGCGGCCCGACCGGTCATGTCACCTCTCTGAGGACGACGAACGGCTCGGCGGCGAGCCGTCCGACGTGGCTTCCCCAGTAAGCGGCGCGCTCCCTGAGCGCCCGGCTCGAACGCGGGTGCGGGTAGTCCCGCAGCTCGGTCTCGTAGCATTCCATGGCCGCGATCTTGGTCTCGAGCGTGTCCGTCACGTCGACGAACAGGCCCGGCCGGAACTCGGACCCCGTCATCGGCCACGCCCACTCGGTGGACAACGGCGTCTCGAAGACCGCGAACTTGCGCACCTGCGGGCGGCCGTACGGCCGGCACGCCGTCCACGCGCACCTGGCCACCAGGCCGTGGTCGGCGTTCACGTCCTCGGGGAAATGCGTGTAGACGGTGTCCGGGCCGATCTCGTCGAGCACGCCCTCCAGCCGCTGGGTCAGCTCGATCAGGGGAACGGTGTCGAGCCGCTGGTCCGGCATCGACAGGAACTGCAGCGAGGTGAAGCCGATGACCTCGCCCGCGCGGCGCGCCTGCTTTTCCAGCGTGGCCACCAGCTCGGCCGGGTAGCGGCTGCCCGCGCCGTCCGCCACGACGATCGCGTGCACCTCGTCCCCGGCCAGCACGTGCCGGGCGAGCGTGCCGCCCGCGCCGAGAAGCTCGTCGTCGGGATGCGCCCCGATGACGACGACCCGCGTCCGCTCCACCGCGCTACCTGGCCAGGTCTTCGGCGGGCTTGGGCCCGAGGCCGAGCGCCCACGCGGCGGTTTCCCCGCCGACCGGCTCGAACACCGCGCCCGGCCGCAGGCCGGTCCGCTCGGCCCAGGCGGCGGCGGGCCCGGCCGCAGCGTCGGCGTCCGACACGCTGGTCAGCAGGACGATCCCGTCGGCGGTACCCACCCGGATGCCGTTCGCGTCCCAGCCGAGCACCTCGCCCGGGGTCCCGCCCGGCCCGGCCGGGCCGGGCGGCGCGGAGGCCCAGAGCATGACCTTCCGCCCGGCCAGGAACGTGAAGGCACCCGGATACGGCCAGGTGAGCGCGCGAATCCAGTCGTGGACGGCGCGGGCGGGCCGGTCCCAGTCGGTGATCCCCATCCCGGGCGTGCGCTTCGGCAGCGGCGGGCCGTCGGCCGGCCCCTGCGGGCGCCGGGGCGCGGTGCCGGCCAGCAGCGCGGGAAGGTGGCGGCCGAGCATGGCCGCCCCGGCCTCGCCGACCTTCGCGTAAACGCTCGCGCAGGTGTCGTCGGGCGTGATCGGCACCGGCTGCTGGTCGATGATGTCGCCGGTGTCGGTGCCCGGGTCCAGGTACATCATCGTGTTGCCGGCCGCCGCCTCGCCGCGCAGGATGGCCCAGTTCACTGGCGCGCGGCCGCGGTAATGCGGCAGCAGCGAGGCATGGAACCCGACCACGCCGTGGGCCGGCACGCCGAGCAGTTCGGCGGACAGCAGCCTGGTCCAGCCGGTCACCACCATCAGGTCCGGCCGCAGGTCCCTGGTCCGCTGGACGGACTCCGCGGAGTTGATGTCGGCGCAGCGGCGCACGGCGATGCCGTGCGCCTGGGCCAGCGGCTCCAGGTCCACGAAACCGGATGTGCTGCCCGCGCGCTCGGCGGGCAGCGTCACCACCTCGGCTATCTCGGCCGCGCTGTCGATCAGCACGCCGAGCGCCGGTACCGCCTCGTGCACGGCACCGACGAATATGACACGCCCCCCGGTCATCGGGCTCCCTCCAGCATTGACGTTATGTCGGCGGCGCTGCTCGCCTTCCGCAGCGGCGCAGCGCCGATGACCTTATCGATGAGCCTGGTCAGCGCGTACTGGTTGGCCGGCTCGGTGATCTTGAGCGCGGACAGCCGCGGCGTCATGAGCACGAACGGCACCTGCTCGGTGGTCTCGCCCTCGTCGAAGACCACCACGATGGCGAGCCGCCCCGATCGCCAGTCGGGGCCGGACATGAGCACGGGCATCCAGGCCCGCAGCCACGCGTCCGCCTGCGCGGGCGTCCCGTTGTGGCCGTCGTGCTGCAGGTTGGGCGTGATGAGCCCGACCGTGGGCAGCGCGCCGCCGCGTACGTCGCCGGCCAGCGCCCCGCCGGCCGGCGTGCCGGCCGGCACGTCGTGGGCCCGGCAGCTCGCGGCCTCGCTCGGGAAGTACGCCCACGGGTTGTGGTTCACGTCGTAGTCGCCGACGAACCCCTGGTCGCAGGGTTGCGGCATGGATTCCTCGTAGGCCTTGGCCGTCTCGCCGCGGGCCAGCGCCTGCCCGAAGACCGATGGCCCGGGATACGTGCAGCCGGCGGCCGGGGCGCAGTCCTGCGGGCCGTTGAAATCGGACCCGCCGAAGATCGCCAGGTAGTTCGGCAGGCTCGGGTGGGCCACGTCACTCCAGTTGGTCGCGTACGCGTACCGCTGGGCCAGGGTCCACAGGTAGGGCATGCCGCTGGGGAAGATCTGCTGGATGCTGTGATTCTCCTCCATGATCACCAGGATCTTGCGCACCGGGCCTGACCCGGCGGCCGCGGGCGCGGCCGCGGACTGGCCGCCGGCGGTGCTGGTCGCGGCCGTCGTCGCGGAGGAGGCTCCGGCGCCCGGAGCGCCGGCGGCTCCCGTCCCCGGGCCGGAGGAGCAGCCGGCCAGCAGCCCGGCCGCCAGCCCAGCCGCCAGCAGGGCGCCCGCCGGGAAGGGACCAGTCAGCGAGGTGTGAGGCGGGCGCCTCCAGGCCTGGTAGTTCATCCCGTCGAGTCTGTCACCTGCTGCCTTTCGTCGGCTCCCGCAATCGACGTAGAAGGAAGCTCGCAGCTGGCCGAGGTGGCGGGCGATGGCCGGACATAACGTGAAGGCCTGGTCGCGCGGAAAAGAACAGGGTGTGAATAGTGGAAGCCAGCGAGGCGGTTCGGCGTATTTTCTGGCGGCATCGGTGGTTGCTGCTCATCTTGATGATCCTGCCGGCGGCCGCCGTGGTGCCGCTGAAAATGCATCAGCAGGTGACCTACGCGGCGACCGCGGCCGTCCAGGGCCAGGGCACCACGCCTGACGCCGACACCCAGGTGCAGGCCATCCAGAGCCGGGTGAGCGCGGTGGCCAAGGATCCCAGCCTGGTGCAGAGCGCGATCAACGAGGCCAAGGTCAGCCGGGACGCGACGCAGGTCGCCCGGCACGAGATCACGGTGACGCCGCTGGGCAGCTCGGCCATCATGGAGCTGACCGTCAGCGATCCCAGCGCCCCGGTCGCCATGGCCCTTTCCAAGTCGCTGGCCGACTGGATCGTCTACCAGCTGAACCAGCTCGGCATCAAGGACAACCCCGAGCTCGCCGCGCTCAGCAAGACCAGCTCGCAGCTCGCCACCCGGCGCAACCAGCTGCTCTCCCAGCTCAGCTCGACCAACGCCACGAACGCGGCGACCAGCGTGCCGGTGCAGTCCCTGCTGTCGCAGCTGGGCGCGGTCGAGCAGCAGCAGGCCACCAACGAATCACAGACGCAGCAGATCCTCGCCACCCTGACCGCCGAGACCGGCGCGTCGGTGGTCAGCGTGCCGACGTTCGCCACCGGGGTATCGCGGCACGTCGCGGTGGACGCGGTCCTCGCCGCGCTGCTCGGCCTGATCCTCGGCCTGCTGTTCGCCACGCTCCGCGAGGTGATACGGCCCACCGTGGGACAGCCGGGAGCCGGGGCCAGGGAACTCGGCGCCGTGCTGCTCGGCAGCTCCGACATCCACCGCGGCCGGATCGTGCGGGTCGACCATGGCCTCCCCGAACGCCTCAACCTGGCCGCCCACCGGGCCGGCGTGCTCACCATCGTGCTGACCGGCCCCGGCCCGCAGGACCGGCTCGCGGCGCTGGCCGCCCGGCTGCGCGAGGAGCTGCCCCCGGCGGAACGCAGTGACGCGCGCAGCGCCTGGGTGCGGGCCACCGCCCGGCTCGATCACGGCCACCTCGGCGACGACGCGCCCACCAACGGCGACGGACGCCGGCCGGCGGCCATCGACGGCGGCCACCGCCCCGTCGGCCTGGCTACGGACCGGCCGACCGACATCGCGGCGGCCCGGCCGCAGAAGGCGCAGCGCACCGTGGTCACCCTGAACGACATCCGGCTCGGCGCCCCGCCGCCGGACGCCGCGCTGGTGGTCGTGCTGCCCAGGTTCGCGCCGCACGCGGCGCTGGACCAGGCCGCCGATCTCGGTGTCACCGCGGACTGGCCCATTCTCGGCGTCATCGGCATCCGGCACCTGGGCTGGCTGGCCACGCTGCGGAGCAAGCCCGCCGCGCCGCAGCAGGCGCGGGTGCTGGACGCCCGGCTGCCGGAGGCACGGGCCACAGAGGTAAGGGATCCGGACACGGTGCCCGACTTGCGGGTACCAGATGACATTCATTTGGGGGAGCGGGAAGATGACTGATCCGAGGATCGCCGGCCGTGGCTGGCACGGCGCCTTGAGACCGCGCAAGCGCGTCCGGCAAAACGGAACCGGGCTGGCGACGTTGATCGTCGGCGCCGGTTCCGCGGCCAGGACCCTGATGCGCGACCTGCGGAGCACGCCTGACTACGGGCTGCGGCCGGTCGGCCTGCTCGACGACGATCCAGGCATCCGGTCCGTGTTCGGCACGCCCGTCCTCGGCCCCCTGGCGGCCCTGCGCGACATCGTGCGCCAGCACCAGGTCCAGGTGATCATCATCGCGATCCCCTCGCTGCCGCAGGCGTCTCTCAGCCGCCTCATCCGCGCGGCCGCCGACACCGGCGTGCACGTGCGCTACCTGCCGTCCTTCCTGTCCGCCCTGGAGCGGGTGGCGCGGGCCGCGGACATGCGCACGGTCAGCTTCAGCGACCTGCTCGGCCGGGCCGAGCGGCGGATCCTGGAGCCCTCGGTGCAGGCCATGCTCACCGGCTCCCGGGTCCTGGTCACCGGGGCGGGCGGGTCGATCGGCTCGGAGCTGTGCCGCCAGATAAGGAGCCACGACCCGGCGGCCTTGTACATGCTCGACCACGACGAGTCGAACATGCACACGCTCCAGCTCGACCTGAACGGGCGGGCGCTGCTCGACAGCGCCGAGATCATCATCGCCGACATCAGGGATGAGACCCGGATCCGGCAGGTGTTCCGCGCCGTCCGGCCCGACGTCGTGTTCCACGCCGCGGCCCACAAGCACCTGCCGCTGCTCGAGCAGCATCCCGGCGAGGGCGTGAAGACCAACGTGCTGGGGACCCAGAACGTGGTGCAGGCGGCGGCCGAGGCCGGCACGGCGCGGGTGCTGCTGATCTCCACGGACAAGGCCGCCGAGCCCCGGTCGATTCTGGGCGCCACCAAGCGGCTGGCCGAGATGATCGTCCAGGCCAACGCGGACGGCAAGATGCACGTCTGCTCGGTCCGCTTCGGCAACGTGCTGGGCAGCCGCGGCTCGCTGCTGGCCGTCGTGGCCGACCAGATCGGCCGCGGTGAGCCGGTGACCGTGACTGACCCCGACGTCACGCGGTTCTTCATGACCGTGGAGGAAGCGGTGGGCCTGGTCCTGTCGGCGGCGCCGATGGGCGAGTTCGGCGAGACCTTCGTGCTCGACATGGGCGAGCCGGTGCGGATCGTGGACCTGGTCCGCCGGTACGCCGAGCAGCTGCGGGTGCCCGACGTGCAGATCCGCTTCACCGGCCTGCGGCCTGGGGAGAAGCTGCACGAGACCCTGTTCGGCGAGCTCGAGCAGCGGCTGCCCACCGTCAACCCGGCCATCTCGGCCACCCGGCCGGGGCGGCTGCCTGACAACTTCGCCGACTCCCTCAAGCTGCTCTACGCCGCCGCCTGCGACGGAGACGACGACCTGGTCCGGTCGCTGCTCGGCGACCTGGTGCAGGAATACCACCCGGCGCAGGAGCTGGCGACCGCGAGTGCGACCGCGACCGCGATGGCCATGGCGAGTCCCTACCCGGATGAATTCTGATGCGGGCCATGCTCCACACCGCCGGCGAGCGGGTGGAACTGACGTGCGCGGTCCCGTGGATCGCCGGCGTGCTCACCGAGGGCGCCGCCGGCCAGCTGACGGCCGGTGACGGCAGCCCGCCCGACGTCCGGGTGACGGTCGAGCGGGATTCCGCGCCCTTCGACGTCACCGGATGGCGGGTCCTCACCCGCGACGCCTGGTGCCGCCCCGGGCAAGTGGTCGTCAAGGATGCCTGCTCGTCCGGCCTGGACCTGCGGGTGACGGCCGGCGAGCCTGCCCTCGAGGTGGTCGCCCGCTGGCGGCCCTCCGGCAAGGGACGCGCGGCGGCCGCCGTGCTGCGCTCCCGGGCCCGGCTGCTGCTGCGCGCCGTCCTGCTGCAGTACCCGGCGCTATGGCAGAGCCAGCAGCGGGGCCGGGCTCCCCTGCACGCCTCGGTCTGCGGCCTGGCCGGGGCCGACGGCCAGGCGGTGCTGCTGGCCGGCCCGGGCGGCGTCGGCAAGTCCACGCTGGTCCACGGTGAGCTGCTCAGCGGGGCCATTTCTACCTGCGACAACCTGTGTGTAAGCGACGGGCGGCACGCGTGGGGCGTGGTCGAGCCGCTGCGGCTGCCCGCCGAGGCGCACGACGGCAAGGGACGGCGGATGCCGCACGGCCGCCGGGAAGCCGCGTGGCCGCGTCGGGCGGACCAGATGACACCGGGCAGGCTCGTCGTGCTGGTCCGCGGCGGCGAACCCGGGGTGGCCCCGTGCGAACCGGCGCTGGCGGCGCGCTATCTCGTCGCCGGCACCTACATGGCCGGGGAACTGCGCCGCTACTGGGCGTTCGCGTCCACCCTGGCGCTCGGCACCGGCCTGGGCGGCAGTCATCCGCCGGTGCAGGAGATCGCGGACACGCTCAGCACCACGCTGCCGTGCCTGCAGGTGACCCTGGGCGACCGCCCGGGGACACCGCTGCGTGAGTTGCTCAGCGCCACGGCGACCATGGGGGTTCCAGCATGACGAACAGGCTGCGGGTGGCACAGGTCGTCACCAGGTTCATGGCCAGCGCCGGCGGGGTAGCGCTGCGCGGCGCGCTGGCCCTCGATCCCGAGCACTACGAGATCGTGTTCATCACCGGTCAGGGCGATGACCTGGTCACCAAGGCGCGCGAGGCCGGCCACGAGGTCGTGCTGATGCCGCATCTGCGGAGCGAGATCGCGCCCGGCGACGACCGCCGCGCCCTCGCCGACCTCCAGGCCTGCCTGAAGGGCTTCGACGTCGTGCACACGCACAGCTCGAAGGCCGGCGCGATCGGCCGCCTGGCCGCGCACCGGGTGGAGATCCCCCGCATCGTGCACACCTTTCACGGCTTCCCGTTCCACCAGTTCCAGTCCTGGCTGCGCCGGACGGCCTACATCACGATCGAACGAAAGGTCGGCCGGTTCACCGACGTCTTCCTCGCGGTCGGCCCGGCGGTCGCGGCCGAGGCCATCGTCCGCCGGATCGCGCCGGCCGAGAAGGTCCGCACCATCGGCGTCGGCGTGGCCAAGGCGCTGAACGCGCCCGGGGCGCATGACCGGGCCGAGGCCCGCCGGCTTCTCGGCGTGCCGCCGGGCATGCACGTGGTCGGCACGGTGGGGCGGCTGGCGTTCCAGAAGGCACCGGAGGACTTCGTCCTCGCCCTGGCCGGGCTCGGCCGGTCCGACGTGTTCGGCGTCTGGATCGGCGACGGCGAGCTTCGCGCGAAGATCGAACGGCTCGCGGACAAGCACGGCCTGGCAGGCCGGATGCTGTTCACCGGCGAGCGCCGCGACGTCGACGCCCTGCTGCCCGGCCTCGATGTCTTCGCCATGGCCAGCCGGTACGAGGGCCTGCCGTGTGCCATCGTCGAGGCGATGGGCACCGGGCTGCCGGTCGTCGCGACCGCCGTCAACGCGGTGCCCAACGTGGTCGTCGCCGGCGAGACCGGCCTGCTGGTGCCGCCGGGATCGCCGGACCTGCTCGGCCGGGCCATCGGGTACCTGATCGACCATCCGGCCGAGGCCGCCCGGCTGGGCCGCGCGGGCCGGAGCCGGCTCGGCACCGAACTGACCCCGGACGCGCTCGGCGCCGTGCTCGACGAGGCTTACCGTGGATCCGCCGTCGGCACCCCGCCCGCGCGATCCGAGCTGGCCCTGTCATGACGGCGCAGCGGGTGCCGTTCTGCCGCACCGAGATCACGCCCGAGGCCCAGCAGGCCGCGGTGCGCGTGCTCGCCAGCGGCTGGGTGACGACAGGCGCCGAGTGCTTCGCGTTCGAGCAGGAGTTCGGCGAGTGGGTGCAGGCCCCGTACACGATCGCGGTCAGCTCGTGCACGGCCGCCATCGAGATGGCGCTCACCGCCCTCGGCTTGCCCGCGGGCGCGCCGGTGCTCACCCCGGCGCTCACCTTCTGCGGCGCCGTCCAGGCGATCATCCATGCCGGGCTGCGGCCCGTCCTGGTGGACACCGACGAGGCGACGCTCACCGTGTCCGCGGAGGGCGTGGCCAAGGCGGCCAGGAACGGCGCGACCGCCATGGTCATCCAGCACATGGGCGGCTATCCGGTCGACGGCGCCGAGCTCGCGGCGGCGGCCGGGATACCGGCGGGGAATGTGGTCGAAGACGCCGCTCACGGCCTGGGCGCCACCGTCGGCAGCCGGCCGGTGGGCAGCTTCTCGCGGGCCGGCTGCTTCAGCTTCTACGCGACCAAGAACCTGCCGATCGGCGAGGGCGGTGCGATCACCACGACCGACGGCGACCTGGCCGAGCGCTGGCGGCGGATGCGGCTGCACGGGATGAGCGGCGACTCCTGGCGGCGCTACCACCGGTCGGGCACGTGGCGGTACACGGTCGAGGACGCCGGCATGAAGGCCAACTTCACCGACCTGCAGGCGGCCATCGGCCGGGAGCAACTGCATTGCCTGGAGGCCTGGCAGCAGCGCCGGGCGGCCATCGCGGCGCGCTACGACGCGCAGCTCGGCGGCGTCCGCGGCCTGGCGCTTCCGCCGCGCCCGGCGACGGACACGCACGCCTGGCATCTGTACATCGTGCGGATCGACCGGCGGGCGTTCGGGATCGACCGGGACACGGCGGCCGAGCGGCTGGCCGAGGCCGGCATCGGCACCTCCGTGCACTTCATCCCGGTTCATCACCTGCCGTACTTCCGCAACCTGCTCGGCCTGGACGCGTGCGCCGAACTGCCGGCCGCCGACCAGATCTTCCCGCAGCTGCTCTCGCTGCCGCTGCACCCGGGGCTGACCGATTCCGACGTGGACCGAGTGTGCGAGGCACTATCCGGTCTCGCGGCCTGAGCCGCACAAGCCGCGTTCGCGGCAGGAAAGGAAAGAGATGGAGATAGAGGTCCTCACCGGCTCGCGTGACGCCGGGGACCGCCAGTTCACCGTGTTCGACAGCGAAGCGGCCCCCGCCGACGAGCGCATGATCGAGCGTCTCGGTGAGGGTACGGACGGCGCCGGCCTCGCAGCGCCGCCTGTGGTGCTGCCTGATTTCTGCCACAAGGAGAAGTCGGAGATGCCGTCGAGCATCGCGGTCGCGACCAAGGGCGAGATCCGGCCCGCGCTCACCGACGCCGCGCTCAACTGCGGGATGGCGCTGATGACGCTGGACATGGAGCAGCCGCCGGCCAGCGCCGTGGCCGACTTCTACCGCCAGGTCGCGGAGCGGTTCCCGAGCCCGCCCAACTGGCGCAGGGAGCTGACCTCCAAAGAGGTGCTGCGGGCCGCCACGGAGGGGGCCGATTTCGCCGCCGAGCGCTACGGCCTCAGCGAGGACGAGCTTGACCACATCGAGGAGCGCGGCCGGCTCGACATCGACGCGTACGGCGGCGCCCGGCGGGCCGCCAGGGAACTGCCGTGGCTCGTGGTCCAGATGAGCCGCCTGCGCTTCGGCGGGATCGGGCCCAGCACCCACTTCCTCGAGCTGCAGCAGGTCGAGGACATCCTCGACCCGGCCGCGGCGGCCGAACTCGGCATCCGCGCCGGGCAGGTGACCATCCAGTTCCACAACGGCGGCGGCGTCCTGACCGGCCAGCTCGGCGCGCTGTACGGCAAGCGCAAGAGCGCGTCCCGCATGCTTCGCGCGGAGATGTCGGTGCAGAAGCCGCTCACCCACCTGCTGACCCCGCGGTCCGGGCTCAAGCAGCGGCTGGCGGCGTACTTCGCCGAGGGCTGGCCCGCCGTTCCCGTCGACGGCGACGACGGCCGGCGGGTGCTGCTGGCGACGCGGCTCGCCATGAACTACGGCTTTGCCTACCGGATGGCCACCTACGCCGAACTGCGCCGGATGGCCAGCTCGGCGTTCGGGGCGTCCGCCAGCCTCGTGGTCGACTCCCCGCACAATTCCATCTACGAGGAAGAGGTGGGCGGGACGCAGGCGTTCGTGCACCGGCACAACGCCTGCCGGGCGCACCCCGCCTCGATGATGCAGGACCACCCGGTCTTCGCCAAGACCGGCCAGCCGCTGCTGCTGCCCGGCACCAACCGCACCTCGTCGTACCTGTGCGTGCCGGAGGACACTGCCCACCGGAGCCTGTACACCGCGTGCCACGGCACCGGGAGCATCATCTCCGCCTTCGAGCGGGCCGGCCGTTCCGGGCCCGACCCGCAGGGCCGGAAGACAGCCCGTTACCGCTACGACGGCACCGCGCCCGCGGAGGTCCCGCACCTGGACGACCGCGGCGTCGACGAGGCGCTCGGCATCCTGTCCGGGCACGGCCTGGTGCGCCCGGTCGCCCGGATGCGGCCGTTCGCGGTGCTGACATGACCGGTGCTGACATGGCCGGTGCTGACATGGCCGGTGCCGGCGTGACCGGCACGCCGGCCGATGACGCCGCCTGGGCGGCGCTGCTGCCCGGCGGGACGGTCTGGCTGGCGCGGCCGCCGCGCCGGGCCGACGGCGCGGCGGGCTTCGCCGCCGCCGTCGCGCCGTGGTCGCTCCGGGCCCGTCCGGGCCGGCGCGTCCGGGCCTACATCGCGGTGCCGTCCCGGCAGCGCCCGCTGATCGTGGCCAGCTGGGACCGGGCGGTGCTGCGCTACCTCGCCGACACGGTGCTGTCCGTGCCGCCGGGGGCCGGGCAGCTGGTCAGCATGGTGCTGACGGCCGGGCTCCGCATGCTCAGGTATCCCATGTCATGGCGGCTCGCAGCCGTGCTGCGGGCCGGCGGCGCGGTGCTGGTGGGACGGGCCGAATGACCATAGCGCCGCCGCGGACTCTGGCCACCTTCATCGACCAGGTGGGTGGCCGTGCTGCCTGCCTGGCGATGTCGAGGGACCCGAACGCGAAGGTGACTATCCTGCTCTTCCCGCCCGGGGCGGCCCGGCCGGCCTACGTGGCCAAGGTGCCGACCACCGACGCCGCGGCGCTCAGCGTCGAGCGTGAGGCGGAACAGCTGACCGAGGTGGCCAGCCGCTCGCTCGGGCCGGTGAGCGCGACGATCCCGAAGGTGGTCGCCACCGTCGAGCACCTCGGCAGGCCGGTGCTCGTGATGACCGCGATGCCCGGGCAGTCGATGCTCGCGGCGTACCACTCCTGGCGGCATACCGCGCGGGCCGCGACGGTCGCCGCTGACTTCACCGCGGCCGGCACCTGGCTGGCCGGACTGCAGAGCGCCGCCGGGCGCGAGCAGGTCAGCCTGGCGCAGATGCTGGACGGCGTCGCCGACGCGATCGGCCGCCGGTTCGGCGGCGAACCAGGAGCCGACGCCGACCTGGCCGGCCTGGCCAGCCTGCACGCCCGGCTGGCGGATCACCGGACGCCGGAATCCGTGGTGCACGGTGACTTCTGGCCGGGCAACCTGATGGTCGAGCGGGGCCGGGTGCTCGGCGTCATCGACTGGGAGGCCGCCCGGCCGGCCGGCACGCCCGCCCGTGACCTGGCCCGGTTCGTGACCTCTTATTCCTTGTACCTCGACCGGCACACCCGCGCGGGGCGCCGCGTGACCGGTCACCCGGGCCTGCGCGCCGATCGCTGGGGGGCCGGCGTGGAGTACGCGGTCGACGGGACCGGCTGGTATCCCGAACTGGCGCGCTCGTTCGTCAAGGCCGGGCTTGAGCGGCTCGGCGTGCCCCCGGACTGCTGGCGCGACGTGCTGCTCGCCGACCTCGCCCTCACCGCCGCCACCGCGGACCACGACGAGTTCGCCCGCAACCACCTGCTGGTCTTCCGCCGCCTGACAGGACGCCGTTCATGACGTTGACGACGATACGCCCGGTGAGCCCGGCCCTCGAGGAGCCGGACACGCCGGCCCCGCTGGCCCGCGGCACCGCCCAGCGCGCCGCCGTCATCACGCTGGTCATCGCCATCGTCTTCCAGCCGATGCTGCACCCGACCGGGCCCGGCAACAGCTCGCCGGTTGACCTGCTCATCATCGCCGCCATCGTCACCGCGATGGTCTGGCTGGCCGGAACGCACCGCAAGCTGCGCGCGCCGTATTTCATCCCGGTGGCGCTGTTCGTCGTCGCGGGCGCCGCGTCCGGCCTCGTCTCGTCGCTGCCGAGCACCGCGCTGATCACGGTGGCGATCGACCTCCTGCTGTTCGCGTGGTGCACCACGGTGGTCAACGTGCTGACCGGTCCGCGAGCCATGCGTTACGCGCTGGTGGCCTGGAGCTGGTCCGGCATCGTCTGGGCCGGGGTGGTCATCGCCGCCTGGCTCGGCCACATCACGCCGCTGGAAGGGCTGACCGCCGCCGAAGGCAACCGGGTGATGTTCACCTTCGGCGACCCGAACTACGCGTCCTGGTACTGGGACGCCACCATCTTCGTGGTCTACGCGTCGCGCACGCCGGCCAAGCGGTGGATGAGGTTCACCGGCTACATCATGCTGGTCTGGGCGCTGGCGCTGACCGAATCCAACGGCGGCGCGCTGGCGCTCGGCGTCGGCATCACGTTCCTGCTCATGGTCAAGCACTACCGGCGGCACGGGTGGGCCGGGGCGATCGCGACCTTGCTGATCGTCGGCGTCACCGTCGGCACCTTCTTCACGCTGCTCCCGCTGAACACGATCAGGCAGGCGGCCGCGACCAGCGGCCAGCCGCTGCTGGTCAACTCGATCGGCCGCAGCAAGCAGAGCAGCAGCGAGCGCGGCTTGCTCATCCGGGAGACCATCGCGCTGTACCAGAGCAGCGAGGGCATCATCGGCCTCGGTCCGGCGACCACCAAGCCGCTGCTCGGCGCCGGGCTCTACCCGTACGCCAACGAGGCACATAACGACTTCCTCGCCGCGCTGGACGAGCGCGGCGGCCTCGGCCTGTTCGCCCTGCTGCTGCTGTGCGGCTGCGTGGTCGTCCGGGCCGGGCCGGTCCTGCGCAGAGACCTGTCGCCGCCGATGTCCGCCGCCGTGCCGCATCCGGCGGGCATCGTGGCCGGGGTGCTCGTGGTGGGGGTCAACTCCTTCTACGAGGAGGTCCTGCACTTCCGGCCGCTGTGGCTGCTGTTCGGGATGACCGCGGTCCTCGGCCACGACGCGTGGCGGGTGCATCAGGCCAGCCGGCGACGCTCGTTCGCCCGGCTGCGCCCGGCCGCCATGACCCGCTCGGCATCGGCGGTCCGCCGGGTCGTCCGGCGGACCGGCAGCGACGGCGCCGTGGCGGGAGCCCTCCGGGGGCCTCTCGCGCCGTACATCCCGCCGGTCCGCCCGGCCCCGGCAGCTCGCTCGGCCGCCAGCCAGCAGGGGTCCCGGGGGCTGTCCAAGCAAGCTCTCACGAACCTGGGCGCGCAGGGCGCTGCCCTGGCGGCGGTGTCGCTGGCCAGCCTGCTGGTCGCGCGGACCGGCGGGCCCACCGTGGTCGGCGAGTACGCGCTTATCCGCGTGCTGCCGTGGCTGTTCGGGGTCATCTTGTCGTGCGGGCTGCCCACCGCCTCGGCCTTCTTCCTGGCCGGCGACTACGGCCGGGACCGGCGGGTGCGGCCCACGCTCGCGCTGATGGCCGTGGCCGGAGCGGCCGTCGCTTCGCTGGCCTGGCTCGCCTGCGCGATCCCGTTCCAGCACGTGTTCTTCCGGCAGCTGCCGCTCTCGCAGGTGCTCCTGATGACCGTCCTGGTCGTCACCCAGCTCTGGACGGTCACCGCCAAGGGCTGCTGCCAGGGCAGCGGGGACATCACGGGAGCGAACCTGGTCATCGTCGCGGAAGAACTCTGGTTCGTCCCGATCTACCCGGCGGTGCTCCTGACGGTCGGCTACAAGGGCACGACCTCGGTCATCATCGCCCTGATCGCCTCGGGCACGCTAGCCATGCTGACCGGATTCGTCCGGTTGCGGCAGCGCGGATTCTTCACCGGCTGGGACCGGCCGTCGCGCGCCCTGGCCAAGAAGATCGCGGGGTTCGGCGGCCGCGGTCAGCTCGGCAACATGCTCTGGCTGATGAACCTGCGCTTCGACTTCATCCTGCTCGGCGCGCTCGCGGGACCCGCGGTGCTGGGGATCTACGCGGTCGCGTCCAAGTTCGCCGAGCTCATGCGGCTCGCCCCGACCGCGCTCAACTATGTGCTCTACCCGCGCTTCGCCCGGCTCGAGGCCGACGAGGCGGTCACGGAAGCGCGCCGCCTGCTGCCCCGGGCGACCGCGCTGACCCTGGTCCTGACGCCCATCGTGGCCATCGCCACCCTCATCGGCCTGCCGCTGCTCTACGGCAAGGCGTTCCGGTCCGCGGTGACCCCGGCCGAGATCATCATCATCGGACTGTCCATCGAGGGCGCGGCGGCCGTGGCGTCCGCGTTCCTGCTCGGCCGCGGCCGGCCGGGACTGAACTCGGTCGGCATGGGCGTGGGGGCCGTCATCACGGTCACCCTGGACACCATCTTGATCCCGCGCTACGGCGCACTGGGCGGCGCGATCACCTCGGCGATCACCTACCTGATCACCACGACGGTGCTCGTGGTGCTGGCGCGCCACCAGATCCGCGTCATGACGCGGGCGAGCGGCCGCGCGGTCGGGAGGCTGGAGGTCGCCCCGGATTCGCGGATGCGCCGTGCGGTGGACATCCTGGTGGCCGGCCTCGCCCTGATGATCGTCGGTCCGGTGATCGCGCTGCTCGCCGTGGCGGTGCGGCTCACCAGCCGCGGCCCCGCCTTCTACCGGCAGGTCCGCACCGGCAGCGCGGGCGAGCAGTTCACCATACTCAAACTGCGCTCGATGGTGTCCGGTGCCGACCAGGCAGGCCCGCTGGTCACCAGCCGGGCGGATTCCCGCGTCACCGCGCTCGGCGCCCTGCTGCGCGCCACCAAGCTCGATGAGCTGCCGCAGCTCATCAACGTGCTGCGGGGCGACATGACGCTCATCGGCCCGCGACCGGAAGTCCCGCGGTTCATCCCGTGCTACGACGACGACGAGATCGAGATCCTGAGCGTGCGGCCCGGCCTGACCGGACCCGGGCAGATCTTCTACACGCAGGTCCAGCAGGCGACGGACCTCAACGGCGTCGATCCCGAGCAGCACTACGCCACCTGCGAACTGCATGCCAAGCTGGCCATCGACCTGGACTACCTGCGGCGCCGCAGCTTCGGGTTCGACCTGCTGATCGTGTTCCGCACCGTCCTGCTGCTGACCAAGCTGGCCAAGCCCATGGCCGCGCCGGAGGGGGCCGAGGAACTGGCCATCGCGAGGGTGCCGTGGCCCGCAGCCGCCCAGGGCGGGGCCGTTGTCCAGGTCCCGCAGCGAGCGGAGTCCTATTCCGGGGCAGCCCCCAGGTCCGCCACGGCGACGCTGCCGCTGCCGACCATCGAGCTCATCCAGGCCGGGCTCCTCCAGGGCGGGCCGGCCACCGTCACCGGGCCGGATGACCAGACGCTCACCGAGCTGGACGATCTGCTGGCCGCCGAGCCGGATGAGGAGGACGACGCCGAGCCGGATGACCAGCCGCGAAGCCGGTTCCTGCTGGATCTGATCATGGTGGTCTTCGTCGCCGCGGTGATCGGCAGCACCCTGGTGCTGCTGCTCAAGTAGGACGGCCTGCGACCGCTATTCGGGCCGCAGGCCCGACCGGAGCCCCACCGCCACCGCCTCGATGGCGCTGTGGCAGTCGAGCTTCACGATCACGTTGCGGATATGGGTGCGGACGGTATTCGGTGACTGATGCAGCTTCTCCGCGATGCCGCTGCGGTCCAGGCCGCTGACCATCAGGCTGAGGACCTGGTGCTCGCGCGCCGTCAGCTGCTCGATGAGCTGAGGAGCCCCGCCCGGATCCTGGTACTCGGCGACCAGCTTGCCGAGCAGCTCGTGCGGCAGCCAGCTTCCGCCCAGTACCGCGGCCCGCACCGCGCTGATGACCTGCTCGACCGACGCGTTCTTGGCCAGGAAGCCCACCGCGCCCGCCCGGATCGCGTCCAGCGCCATGGCGATGTCGGCGTAGGCGGTCAGCACCACGACCGCGGGCGGGAACGGCAAGGCCCTTATCTGCCTGGTGAGGTCGACACCACTGACCTCACCCAGGCGCAGATCCATGATCACTACGTCCGGCCTCCACGCCGCCACGATGCCGAGGGCTTGATCAGGGTTGCTGATCGCCATCGGCTCGAAGTCCGGCTCCGCCGCGAAGACTGCCTCTAGGCCCTGGCAGAAGACGCGGTGGTCGTCGACGATGAGGAGGCTGGTTCGCATAATCCGCTAAGAGCGTCAGGGGCGCCCTCTAGCTCGAGGCGGCCAGGAACGTCGATGATTCCCTCCCGGACGGCATAGGCCACGGCCTCAAGCCGCGAGTGGACCCCGAGCTTGATGAGCACGGAGTCGATGTGGGTGCGGGTCGTGGACAACTGCACGCCCATCGACCTCGCCATGCTCGTGGTGCTCTCGCCCTGCACGAGCCGGGCCAGCACTTCGCGCTCCCGCGGAGTCAGCAGGTTGTCCAGGGCCGGGTAGCGGGTGCTGTGCCGGACCGGCCGGTGGGCGGCCTGGGCCGACAACGAGAGCACCGTGCCCCCGGCGGCCCGTCGCGCCAGCCGGCTCGCGGCGCCAGTCAGCACCCGCAGGACCTCAACGAAGTCATCGCTCTTGAGCGCCGCCCCGTGCACGCCGGCGGCTAGCGTGCCGGCGAACCCTGGCGAGCTGGGCGAATCCGCGAGGACCACGAACGCGGTACGGGGCGAACCGGCTATGGCCTCCTGCAACGCGCCGGGCAGGCCGCTGCCGGATAGGTCGGCGTCGAGCACGCACGCATCGGCGTGCTCGCGCAGCACTACGTCCACGGCGGCGCTGAGGCCGGCCACACAGCCGACCACGTCGTGACCTGACCTGCGCAGGAGTGACTCGAGGGCGCCGGCGAAGATGCGGTGAGCGTCGGCGATCACGATCCTCAATTCGACGACCCCCCCGGCGCGGGGAGCCACACGGAGACCGCGAGCCCGCCGAGATCACTGACGCCGAAGTGGACGCTGCCGCCGTACTTCAGCGCGAGCGCACCGATGATCTCGAGCCCGAGGCCAGCCCGGCCGCCAGGCCCCGGATGGCCGAGGCCGTCGCCTGAATCGGCGACCGTCATCCGCGCCTGGCCGCCGGCCTCGTCAATGAGCACGCGGACCCGGCGGGCCGGGCCGGCGGCCCGGCACGCGTTGGTCAGCATGTTGGACAGGATCCGGACGATGTCGCCGGGCTGGGCCAGCGCCGTGACCGGCTTGGACACGACGTCGATCAGGCCGGCGTAACGCACCTGGGCACTTGCCGCCGCGTCGTCGGCGATCAGGTCGAGACGGACGCCTCCGTGGCGTTGCGGCCCGTTGAGAATGTGCTCGCAGATCGCGGCGATCTGGTCCGCCGCGATGGCGATGGCCCCCAGCCGGTTCCGGAGATCCTGCCCGGATTCGGCTTCGGCGGCCCGGACGAGCCACTTGATGGTGGCCGCCGGTTCGATCAAGTCATGGCACAGCTCGCGCAGCGACAATCCCGCCACAGCCGAGGAAACGTCGGCCGTGGCGGACAAGTCCGCCAGGTTATCTGCAGGAATGCTCAAGCACCCCCACTTCACCCGCTCCATACTCTTTCCCCACTCCCCTCCATTTGTACCCAGACAGCGCAGCTATAGGGTTTGGCAGATCCCCATCCGCCGCACCCTCCTCCCCACAACCCAGGATCGCTACGTTGCGCTGGCTCTGTGTAATTTTGTCCGGTATACCGGACAGGGAACACCCTCATCCGGCGTAGTATCACTGCGTCATTCCGTTGTGCGACGCCCCCGCCGGGGGCGTAGGCCAGGCGCGCGTGAGCGCCACCGCTTCGAGTGCCGAATGGACTCCCAGCTTGGCCATGATGTTCTGCAGGTGCGTGCGCACCGTGTTCGCCCTGAGGTTGAGCTGCTCAGCCACCTGGTTCCGGCCCGCCCCCTCGGCCAGGCAGGCCAGCACCTGGCGCTCCCTGGGCGTGAGAAGGCCGAGCAGCCGGTCGTTATCCTCGCGCCCGTCTCGCTGCCTCAGCAGCAGCGAAAGCACGTTGCCCGTCTCCGCGGGCGGCAGCCAGGTCTCGCCCTGGGCGACCCCGCGCAGGACCCGCAGCAGGTGCTCCACCGACTCGTCCTTGCGGACCCAGGCGCGCGCGCCCGCCTCGATGGCGGCCACGATCCTGGGCGGCTCCGATGTGTGGCTGAGCATGATCACCCGGGTTTCGTTCGGCCCTCTCGAGGTTGCCTTGCAGAAACGGATGGACCCGGTGAGGTCGACGTCGAGCAGGATGATGTCGGCGTGCCAGCCCATGGTCGTGGCCGTTGGCTGGGCGACCGCGATCACGCTGAGGTCCTCCTCGGCGTTGAGCCGTATCGCCAGCGCGTCTGCAAACGTTCGTTCTTCGTCGATGATGACGGCGCTGATTTCCATCGTCTGACCTGCCGTTAAGCCGTCTGGTCGCCGAGCAGGTTCTCGCGGGTCGCCAGGACGGCGGCCTCGAGTCTGGTGTGCGCGCCCAGCTTCGCCAGCATGTTCTTGACGTAGGTGCGCAGTGTGCTGGTCGCGACGTTCATCTCACGTGACATCTGCCTGGTGCTCTGGCCCGCCACGATCCGGCGCAGCACTTCCTTCTCCCGTGAGGTGAGGTCACGGGCCGGGTGGTAGCGGCGCCGGTTCGGGGACCGGTCTGGATGGGCTTGAACGGGGCCGTAAACCACGCCGCCGGAGGCGATGACGTCCAAGACCCCGGCGATGTGATCGACGTTCTGGTCCTTGCGCAGGACCCCGGCTACGCCGATCTGCGTCGCCTCGGCCAGGACGGCCGGGTCAGCAAGACCGGAAAGCAGGAGAACCGCGGTTTCCGGGGAGCGCTGGCGGATCACCCGGGCGGCACCGAGGCCATCCGGGGGATCGGGGAAGCGGAGATCGAGCACGCACGCGTCCGGCCGATGCCTCGCGACCTCGGCAATCCCGAGCGTGCTGGTAGTGGCAGTCGCCAATACCTGATGACCTCGAGCTTCCAGTGCGACCGCCAATGCTTCGCACAGAATTCGATTATCGTCACAAAGAATAAGCCGCATCGGCCCCGCTCCTCTTGGCCGATTTCGATTTAAGGAAGCCATAGTCTTACGCGTGCGCCGCCACGCTCACCGCAGCCGTATTCCATCCTTCCGCCATACCTGATGACGTTCCTGGCCACGGCGGACAACCCCAGGCCGGCGCCGCTCGGTATCTCACCGAACCCCGGCCCGCTGTCCTCCACCGCGAGCATGATGGTGTCGTCGTGCTGCTGGATCTCCACGCTCACCGTTCCGGTTGGACCGGCCGCGCGTACCGCGTTGTCGAGCACGTTGGAGACGGCCCGGCGTAGCAGCACCGGGTGGAACATGCACCACACCGGTCCGGCCGGCGCGGTCATCGTCACTTCTCCGGGCCAGGTCAGGCACTCGGCCGCGATGGCCTCGTCGACGACGTGCACGAGGTCGGCCAGGTCATGGCCCGGTTTCTCGAAATCGTCGGGCTCTTCCTGCTGTTGCGCCACCAAACAGTCGTGGATCATATCGGCCAGCCACTCGGCCTGTTCGATAATCTGCTCAAGGCGGTCGCGCGCCACCGCGGGAAGAGCCGGTACCGTCAGCGCCGCTGCAGCGAGCGCCATCGTGTTCGCGACCGGCTGCCGCATGTCGTGGAAGGTTTCGCGCAACTGCTGTACCATATCGGCCTTATTTTCGACCTCGATGGACAACGGTTATCCCCCTTCACGAGACCCGGAGTCCGTCCTCTCCCGTCTCTACTCCTCAGTGAGGCTGAAGTTAACTCACTTACAAAATTAGCGAAATAAATGGTAACAAAACTAAGACGCGCGAGTCGTCTGGGCGGTTTACGCCTTAGCGCAACGATTACCTTATGTAGCTGAACTAATTCATATAGTCACTTCAGCGGTCCGGAGCTCTAGTTACAAAAATAAATTATACTGTAACTCAGGGTAGCTATGACGTCAGTTGCCTGAGTGAAGCGCTGGTATACATGGAAGCGGATAGGATCTACCGGATGTCAGACGGGCTTATCGGCGGAGGGCAACGCCGACAGTATGTGGGGGGGAAGGCTGCGCACACGTGACTCGCTCAGGTCGCGGTGGCTGGCTGCCGGACTGGGTGCCCTCATGGTTCTCGTCGGGGTCGGCTGCTCGTCACCGGCCGCACCCAAGCCAACCCCACCGTGGAAACAGGTCTGGGCCGATAACTTCAACGGGCCGGCCAACGGCGGTGTCAACACCGGCTACTGGGAGTTCAACACCGGCCGGGGAATTTTCGGCACCGGCGAGATCGAGACGATGACCTCGTCCCTGTACAACGCCCACCTCGACGGCCAGGGCAACCTCGATCTCATCGTCCTGGGCCACGGCGCCGCGGGAAGCGCCGGCGCGGCCTGGACCGCAGCCAGGATCAGGACCAGGAGCCAGTTCGGGGCGCCAGCCGGCGGCGAGATGATGGTGACGGCGTCGATCAAGCAGCCGGGCCCAGCGAACCCGCTCGGGTACTGGCCGGGGTTCTGGATGCTGGGGTCGGGGATGTGGCCCAAGACTGGCGAGATCGACATCATGGAGGATGTCAATGGCCTCAGCAAGACTTCAGGCACCCTGCACTGCGGGAACCTGACCCAGCGCAACTCCGACGGGACGACCGGCCCCTGCCACGAGACCGGCGGCCGGGGCAGCGGCTTGCAAGCGTGCGCCGGATGCCAGCAAGGCTTCCATACCTATACGGTGATCATCGACCGGCGCAATCCCGCGGCCCAGCAGATCCGCTGGTATCTCGACGGGCGCGAGTTCTTCAGCCTGAACGAGTCCGAGGTCGGGCAGGCAGCCTGGACCGTAGCGGTTGATCATGGCTTCTCGATCCTGCTCAACGTCGCCATCGGCGGCTCATATCCGGGTATTCAGTGCCGGTGCACCGCGCCGGACAACCGAACGTCGTCGCAGGGAACGATGGTGGTTCGCTACGTGAAGGTGCTCACGAACTAGTAGTGCTTTGCTAGGGCGTCGCTGCTGTCCCGGGCGGCCTGGCGCACAGCCTGTCAAGTCGTTCCAGCGTCCGGGTCATGCTGTCGACCCAGATAGTGCCGTTGTCGATATCCACGCGCTCGTCTTCTGGCACCTGGGAACAGTCGAAGATCTCGGTCACGATGGTCGCGTCCGGGCCGTCGGGAGTCAGCTCAAACGACCACCGCTGCCCCCAGCGGGCCTGCCGCTCAGCCTCCGGGGCGGTATTGGGGTGCCCGCGCCCCGCCTCCGGCTCCCAGCCGATGCGCCGGTCCGGCTCGTACTCGACGACGTGGTTGTTCATCTCGTACTCGCCCAGCTCGGTGAAGTACATCTTCATCACGAAGATGTCCCCCACGCCCGAGATCCTCGAGCCGGAAACCATTCCGCGCAGCATTCCGGAGCCGTCGAGATCGCGATGCCTGTCCGGATCCGCCAGGACCTGGAAGATAACACTCGCTGGCGAGCCGATCCGCCGCGATACGGTAATGGGCTCGTACTCTCCTCTCACCATGAGCGCGCCTCCTCCGGCGGCGGAGCCGTCTAGCCCCGGCGCGGCTTGGCCGCTCTGCGGGCTGGGCTGCTGGCCCTCTTCACCCAGATGTGGTAATCCACGGGGCCGAACGAGTCGCTAAGGTGAACGTCCGCGGCTTGGGAATACATGCGCGAGGCCGTCAGGGCCTTCGCAAGCGCGCCGTCCGCGGCCAGCGTCACCGTGTTGCTGTAGGCGATGATCTGGAAGTACCCGTCCTGGACGGCGGCCGTAAAGCCGGCCGGGCCTGTCAGCAACTGCCCCTTCTTGTTCTTGTAGACGATGTAGAAGGTGGACGTGAACTGCTTCGGCTGCGCGTCGGCGTTTCCCATCAGGTAGTAGATGGGCACCTCAGGCACCTCGACCAGATACCGGGCGTTCGGTTTCAGGTGCTTGGCGAACGCGTTCGTGAAAGGGCCGGAGGACGGCCACGAATGGAAGAGATAGCCGGACTGCACCATGCCCAGGACGAGCGCAAGGCTCCAGACCGCGATGCCGAACTGTGGACGACGGAAGTAATCGCCCATGATCCGGGCCAGCCCGAAGCCGGCCATCGGCGCGGCGAAGAACAGCCCGAACCCGATGTGCTTGAGGAACGAGATATCGGTGTGCAGATGCGCCTGGTAGGCCGGCGCAAGCAGCGCCGTCCCGGTCAGCAGCACTCCCAGCGCCGCCCTGCGGAACCGGCCGCCGGCCGGAGCGATCTTCTCGTCCGGCTCGGTGCGGACCCGCCACACATAGGCGACGGTGCCGACCACGGCCGCCACGAACAGTACGCCGCCCCACTCCGCCGCCTCCCGCAAGATGATGGTGTCCGAGATGAGGCCCTGCACGCGGTTGGTGGTCGTGGTCTGGATGGCGGTCATGTAGTCTTTCCCGCCCAGGCGCAGCGCCGCGTAAAGCAGGCCCGCCACCGCCGCGCCGAACGCCGCGGGGTACCAGAGCACGCGCCGTCCGCGTTCGGGCCATCCGGCCAGCACCGGAAGCACCGCGATCGTCGGCACGAACAACAGCCCCGCGTACTTCACCCCCACCGCCAGCGCGGCCGGCAGCGCGGCGAGCAGGAACACGGGCCAGCGCAGCCCGGCGGTGCGGACCATGATCCACGCCGCCAGGGCGAGGAGCGACAGGCAGGTGGCGTCGTAGGTGGCGAAGTTGCCGAGGAAGACCGCCGATTCGGTTACCGCGAAGAACGCCGCCGCGCACAAGCCGATCCGCTCATTGAACAGGCGCCGCGTCATCGAGTAAAGCAGGGTAGTCGTGGCCAGCATCTCGAACAGGCTGAGCGCCCTGGCCGCGGCCAGGCCGCCTAGCTGGTCGAGGGCCGCCGCCGCGACCGGGTAGAGGACGGGAGAGCCGGAGAAATACGACGCGTAGGCGCCCTGCAGCGGCGTGCCGTGCAGCAGGTGCTGCAGTTCCATATGCCCGGCGTAAAGGTAGAGCGATTCGTCCTCGAAGGCCGTATTGTGCAGCCGCAGGGACAGCACCGCCTGCAGGCACAAGATGGCGAGCAGGACGAGGCGGCTGATCATCGTCGTGCGGCGGCTGGGGGTATACCGCCGCGATGGCTGCACCGGCTGCCGGTCCGGCTTTACCTCGACCTTCGCCGGCGGCGCATCCGGCTTAGCTGGTCGCGCAGGCCGCTCCGTCGTGGGCATGACCTGGGTGACCGCCTCGGCAAAGGCGGCGCTCGTCCCGACCGGAACCATGGTCGTGATGGCCTGCTCCTTGACGGCAGCAGCATTCCGCGCATTCGCCGCCGCCTCGTCAGCCTTGGCCGACTGTCCCGCGGCCTGGCCCGTCGGGCTTTTCAGCGAAGGCATCACGACCGTCTCGGCGTCGGTAAGCATGTCGGGCCGCGACGCAGGTTCCGGGCCGAAAACCGAGCGGCTCTTCTTACCCGAGGGCTTGTCGGCCGGCGCGCTGCTGGTACCGGCCGGGGCGCCGTTGCCGTCGGCCGCGGGCGTCTCCGCGGGGAGGGAGGCGCCCGAGCTCGGCGTGGAGCCCGTCCGCGAGCTGGCGGCGCCGGGAGCAGGGCTCGTGCCGCCGGCCCGGCGAGGATTCCGGCCGCCGCGCAGCCCGCCGATGTCGACGATGGTGTCGTCGAGGATGAGCTGGGGGCGGGTGATGTCAGCCGGGCGGTCAGCCACCGGGAGCTTCGGGCTGGCGGGCCTGGTTGGAAGAGCGCCGGGCCCGGCGGCCCGCGGCCGCGGGTACTCGGCGGTGCCTTCTGGATCGCGGGTCTCGGCGGGAGGGGCGCTGGCCTGTGGCTGCGGAGTCCCGCCGGTGTCCTCCTGGTCAACGCCGTCAGCCCGGGACGCGTCCGGGACGGCGGCGCCCGGAGCAGAGTTCGCCCAGCCGGCCTGGCCGGGGTTCCGGCCGCCGCGCAGGCCGCCCATGTCGACCAGGGTTTCGTCGAGGATGAGCTGCGGGCGGGTGACGGCAGACGGCGGGAGCTTCGGGGCGCTGGCCCGGGCTGCCGGCGCCTGGACAGCGGTCGGAGGCTCGCTGGTCTCGGCCTGGACAGCACCGAGGCCGATCCGGGGACCATCGGCGTCGCCGTCAGCCGGCCCTGTGTCGGCAGGCCCAGTGTCAGTCGGCCCTGTGTCGGCAGGCGCGTCGGCGCCGCTGGTCTCGGTGTGCGTGCTGTCGTGGCTGGCCCGGCGCGCGGCGGCCTCGGCCTGCCAGCGACCGGTCTCGGCGCGGGCGCCGTGGGCGTCGTCACGCGAGCCGCCCGCGTCTGCGGCGGGCGGCCGGCTCACGGGCTGAAACCAGCCCATGAACCCTGGCTCCCGGGCCTCCGTCTGGTCTGGCGCCTCGGAGGCATCTGTCATATCAGGCGTGGCCATCCGTTGCAGGCTGAAGAAGTACTCGGGCGGCGATCACGAGCTCGAACAAGCCCAGGCCGAACAGGACGATGAAATTGTAGGGGTTCATGGTGATCATGCGCCAGAACGCCAGGCCGGTCCACGCCACCGAGCTGCCCACGGTCCAGACGATGAAGCAGGCCCAGAACCAGCGCCGGCCGTCTTGCTTCTTCTTGTCCCCGCCGGACGGCTTCCAGCCCATGCGCTTGCCCCGGGCCGCGTCCCAGTACGCGAACAGGTGCGCCCATCCGGCGATCACCCGGACCGCCCACGCCTCCAGCCGGTACGGCGCGTGGTGCCAGGAGGGGATGATCACCGCCGAGTACAGCAGCACCGGCACCATGAAGATCATGTTCTTGAACAGCAGCACGTTCGGCACGAACACGAGGATCGCGATGGTCAGCGCCGGGACCACAAAGGTGAACAGCGCCGTGTAGATGTAGTAGATCAGCCCGGAGATGTAACACATCCGGGTGTATACCGGCAGCTTGGCGCCCCAGAATCGCTTGCCGAACAGCAGGCCCACCGTTCCGGAGCACCAGCGGTACTGCTGGTTCAGGAAGGCGAGCACGTTGTCGGGGCAGTTCCCGGTGGACAGCGCGACCGGGAGGTAGCGCAGCCTCCAGCCCTTGCTGTTCAGGTCGAAGCCGGTCAGCACGTCCTCGGAGTGCTCGGCCAGCGTCATGCCCATGTTGTCGTGCAGTGCCGCGCGCCGGTACACCGCGCAGCTACCCACGCAGATCGACCCGCCCTTGCGGGCCCGCGCGGTCTGGATCGACCGGTAGAACAGCTCCTGCACGGCCCCGGCGCCGCGCTCGACCCAGGTCTGGTCATCGGCGATCCGGAAGAACTGCGGGGTCTGGACGATCCCGGTGTCCGGGTAGGCCACCATATACGGCAGCGCTTCGTTCAGCAGGTCATGCCGGGGGGCGAAGTCGGCGTCCAGCAGCAGGATGTAATCCCCGTAGGAAACCTGGAACCCGAACCACAGGTTTCCTGACTTCTTGAACCACCCCCGGTTCGGCCGTGTCGCGTACGCGAACCCGAACTCCCTGGCCATCTGCTTCAGCTCCGGGCTGTGCGAGTCATCCAGCACGTACGGCGTAACCGTCCCCTGGTAGTGCTCGCTCATCGCCGCGACGTACTTCCAGGTGTTGCGGAGCACGTCCATCGGTTCCCCGCACACCGGCAGGAACACGTCCACTGACGGGTACACGTCCGGCCGCCAGGCATCCACCAGCCGCCGGTGCTCGTCGAAACTGAAGCTGCGGCTCAGCCCGTCGGTGAGCAGCGGCAGGGCGAGGAAAAGCGCGGCCAGGATGACGCACGGGCTATAGATCCAGAACCAGTGGTACTGCACCATCAGCCGGACCTGGCTGAACATCAGCAGCGGGAAGCTGGCCACCGAGAACAGCGTGAGGATCCACGCGTTGCGCCGCACGTACCGGAACTTCTCGTCATCACTCGGCGGTACCGGCAGAACCGGTCCGGTCCGGGCCGGCTTGGCCGGGGCCGCGGCGACCGCCTTGGTGCGCCCGGCGGACGGCGGACGGGGCGGGCCGGCCGGACGGGGCGGGCTGGCCAGCCGGTCCTGCGGCGGGACGGCGGCCTGCGGCGGGGCGGCGACCCGGACCATGTTGGTGGGCATCGGGCGCGTCGGGGCGGACTCCAGGTCGGGCAGCGTCTGGGGCCTGGCATCCGACAGCCGTGCCGGGGGCAGTGGCGCTGGCTGTGGCGATGGCGCCGGGGCGGAGGCCTGGCGGACATCGCCCGCCGCGGAGTCCGTACCGGCGGCGCGGCGCCGGAGCGTCCGCGCCCAGGCGGCGCGGCTCACGTTGTCCGGCATGGTCTCGGCTGGATCAGCGGCCGACAACAGATCGTCTAGAACCCACTCTGGCGAACCTGTTTGGGTATTTCCGACCGTCAAAGTAGAAAATGATTTAACGCCATCTTCATTTTCAGGCGAGGCCCAGGCGTTCGAGCCCGGAGACCCGGCTATGACGTCCGTCACTAGTCCCTCCCGGCTTGTAACGAGCGCGGACAGAGCGAGCCCCTCCTCCATGCCCAGCTCATGCCCTCTGGCGACCAGACGACCAGGAATGACCTTCCACGCCCTGGCCCCGCCGGCTGAAGTAGCCTATCAGCTGATGCGTGTGGCTATGGCCTCTGAAGTGGTAGCAAGTCGTTAACTATCACTCCAGATGCGCATGCATATGGGCAGGATAAGGGGGCTTCCGGCGACGCCAGGTGTCTGTCCCCGCACCGCATGAGCACCTGGGTGGGAAGAGCCGGACGGCGTCATCGCGAGACAAGGCGTAGGTCATTCGGGCGGAGGTATGGGGTGGAGACGGTTTCGGAGATCATCAGCAACATGCGCGCGGTCGCGCCGCCCGGGCAGCGGCGCCTTGGCGACGGCGTCCTGGCGGAGCTGCGTGAGCTGACCCAGTCGCTCATCGCGGCCAAGACGGGTGCCGCGGAGGAACACGCGCGCTTCCTGGCGATCGCCGAACGCGGGCTGTGCTTGCCCGAGGCAAAGCTTGCTGACCGGTTGCAAGACGCCTCCGTGCTGGTGACCGGCGGGACGGGCTGTATCGGCTCGAAGCTGATGGCCCAGCTGGCGGCGCGATGTCCTGGCCGCCTGGTCAGCGTGAGCCGTGGCGTCACCGGCAACTGGCCCAGGCGCGAGGACGCCGAGTACCGGCACGCCGATGTCAGGGATCGCGCCGCTATGGACACGCTGATGCGCGAGATCAAACCCGATGTGATGTTCCATGTCGCCGCGCAGCGCGATCCGGGGCTGGCCGAGGTGGAGGTGCACCGCACGGTATCCACCAACGTGCTGGGGACGCGCACCGTGCTGACCGCCGCGGCGGAAGCAGGGGTCCCGCAGGTCGTGTGCGCCTCCACGGGCAAGGCCCTGCGGCCCTTTTCCCCGGACATGTACACGGCGTCCAAGCGTGCTGCGGAATGGGTCGCGTCGGGGGTGGCCGCCGGCAGCGACATGCTGATCTCGGCCGGCCGGTTCACCCACGTCCTGGACAACTCGATCATCTATAAGCGGTTGCTGAGCTGGGCCGATGAGGCAGAAGACCGGGTCATCAGGCTGCACAGCCCGGACATCGCGTTCTATGTGCAGTCGGCCCTGGAGTCCGCGCAGCTGCTCCTGCTGGCCTGCGCCGGCAGCGAGCGGGCGGAGTTCCGCGTTCTCGCCATCAGCGATCTCGGCTGGCCGGTCAGCCTGATGGATCTCGCGCTGGACGTGCTGGCCCGGTCGGGCTCGCAGACGCCGATCTATGTCAGCGGCTATGACCAGGGGTACGAGGAGATCCCGTTCCCCG
This sequence comes from uncultured Actinomycetes bacterium, assembly GCA_963722275.1. Taxonomy (GTDB): domain Bacteria; phylum Actinomycetota; class Actinomycetes; order Streptosporangiales; family Streptosporangiaceae; genus Palsa-504. The sequence goes on from CAVRMX010000039.1 coordinate 251,547, forward strand.
GGCTCTACGACCCGATGACGGCGGGTGACGTGAGCCCGCTGCTCAACGCCTTCGAGGCCGGCGCCGTGGTTGGCGCGCCGTGCCCGATGGTGGACGCCTTCCGGGTGGACATGGCGCCCGAACCCAGGGCGGCGAAGCTGCTGACCGCGCTGGCGGAGGTCTGCGACCGGACGCAGGACCCGGCTACGGTGCGCGGCGCGCTGAACGAGCTGTCCTGGTCGCTGCTCGATTGCACGCTCCGGGCCGCGCCGCGCAAGGCGCTCATGCGCTCGGCGGCGATGGCGAAGCGGCACAGCGATTCGCTCGGAGCCGACCACCGCCGGATCCTCGGGGCCATCGAGGACAACGCAGATCCCGACCCTCAAGTCGTCGGCTTAACGGCGTGGCCGCCGCCCGAAGTGCCCGTGCTCCACTAGGCTTACCGTGGGCGAGCTTGCGCTGAACTCATCAAGCTGGGCCCATCCAGACGGGTGACAAGAGCACAGGCAAGGAGCCGGCGGTGGCCTCCATTGAAGCGATCTATGCCAGGCAGATCCTGGATTCCCGCGGTAACCCGACGCTTGAGGTCGAGGTAGCGCTGGACGACGGGACCGTCGGGCTCGCGGGAGTGCCGAGCGGGGCCTCGACCGGCGCATTCGAGGCGGTCGAGCTCAGGGACGGCGGCTCGGAGTACGGCGGCAAGGCGGTGACCCGCGCGGTCCAGGGCGTCATCGACGAGATCCAGCCGGAACTGCTCGGCCATGAGGCCGACGACCAGCGGCTGGTGGACCAGGCGCTGATCGACCTCGACCGCACGCCGGACAAGTCGAGGCTCGGCGCGAACGCCATCGTCGGCGTCAGTATGGCCGTCGCCCGGGCCGCCGCGGACTCCAGCGGCCTGCCGCTGTTCCGTTACCTCGGCGGGCCCAACGCGCACGTGCTGCCCGTCCCCCAGATGAACATCCTGAACGGGGGCGCGCACGCCGACAACAACGTGGACATCCAGGAGTTCATGATCACCCCGGCCGGCGCGGCGACCTTTACCGAAGCGCTGCGCTGGGGAGCCGAGGTCTACCACGCGCTGAAGTCGGTGCTCAAGCAGCGCGGCCTGTCCACCGGCGTCGGCGACGAGGGCGGCTTCGCTCCCGACCTCGAGCACAACCGGGCCGCACTTGACCTGATCGTCGAGGCGATCGGCAAGGCCGGATTCATCCCCGGTCAGGACGTCGCGCTGGCCATCGACGCGGCCGCCTCGGAGTTCTACTCCGAGGGGACCTACAACTTCGAGGGCAAGCCGCAGACCTCGGCGGAGATGGCCGCCATCTACGCCAACTGGGTCGACGCCTATCCCATCGTGTCGCTCGAGGACCCGCTGGCCGAAGAAGACTGGCCGGGCTGGCAGCAGCTCACGGCGAGCATCGGGGAGCGGGTCCAGGTGGTCGGCGACGACCTGTTCGTCACCAACCCGGAACGGATCCGCCGCGGTATCGCCGAACGGTCGGCGAACTCGCTGCTGGTCAAGCTGAACCAGATCGGCTCGGTGACCGAGACCCTGGACGCGGTGAGCCTGGCCCACCGGGCCGGGTTCAGCTGCGTGATCAGCCACCGTTCGGGCGAGACCGACGACACCACGATCTCGGATCTGGCCGTCGCCACCAACTGCGGCCAGATCAAGACCGGCGCGCCGGCGCGCGGTGAGCGTGTCGCGAAGTACAACCAGTTGCTCAGGATCGAGGAACTCCTCGGCGACGCGGCGAGCTACGCGGGCGCGGGCGCCTATCCCCGCTTCGCGGCGCGGACCAGCATCGGCTGATGCCGCCGCCCGCCGCCGCTCCCCGGACCACCCGGCTGACCGGCCGGGCTGCGGTGCTTGCGGTGGTGATCTGCGCGATCGCGCTGAGCCTCGCGTACCCGGTACGTGAGTACGTGACCCAGCGGCGGCAGATCGACTCGCTGGTGGCTCAGCAGCAGATCATGCTGGCCCAGGTGAAAAGCCTGGAAGCGCAGCAAGCCAGGCTCGACAGCCCGGCCTACATCGAGCAGCTGGCCCGGCAGGAGCTGGACATGTGCTTCCCCGGCGCGCGGTGCTACATCGTGGAGGACGGCCAGCCGCTGGTCAGCACCGCCCATCAGGCCAAACCGGGCCCGGCGCCCTGGTACGACAAGCTGTGGCGATCGGTCCAGCAGGCGGACGCGGGCCCGGCGAAGTGATGGCACCGCGGGACGAGGCGGTCATCGCCGCCCAGCTCGGCCGCGCGCCGCGCGGGCTGCTCGGCGTCGCGCACCGATGCCCGTGCGGGCTCCCGGATGTCGCCGAGACGGCGCCGAGGCTATCCGACGGCAGCCCGTTTCCCACGCTCTACTACCTGACCTGCCCGCGGGCGGTCGCGGCGGTCAGCAAGCTGGAAGCCGCCGGGCTGATGCGGGACATGACCGCCAGGCTGGCCGACGACACGCTGCGGCACCGTTACGAATCCGCGCATCGCGACTATCTCGGGCGCCGGGAAGCAGCCGCGCGAGCCGCGGGCGTCGAGCCGCTGCCGCCCGGCACGCAGTCAGCCGGGGGGATGCCCGAGCGGGTAAAGTGCCTGCATGCGCTGGTCGCCCACGAACTCGCCGCAGGTGGCGTGAACCCGTTCGGCCGGGAAGCGCTCGACGCCGCCGGCGCCTGGTGGCGAGCCGGGCCGTGCGTCCCCGGAGATGAGCCGTGCGTCCCCGGAGATGACCAGTGACCTGCCGGGTGGCCGCCGTGGACTGCGGGACGAACTCGCTGCGGCTGCTGCTGGCGGACGTCGATCCCGGCCGTGCCGAACTGACCGACGTGACCCGGCGAATGGAGATCGTCCGGCTCGGGCAGGGGGTGGACAGGACCGGGCGGCTGGCGCCTGAGGCGCTCGCGCGGACCATCGCCGTGCTGCGCGACTACGCGGACATAATCGCCGACTCCGGCGCGCAGGCGGTGCGGATGGTGGCGACGAGCGCCACCAGGGACGCCGATAACGCGGCCGAGTTCGTCCGCCTGGTCAAGGAGGTGCTCGGCGTCGCGCCCGAGGTCCTCACCGGCGCCGAGGAGGCGATGCTGTCGTTCACCGGGGCGACCGCGGAACTCGCCGCCGGACCCGATCGCGGGCCGTTCCTGGTCGCCGACATCGGCGGCGGTTCGACCGAGTTCGTGCTCGGCTTGCCTCGGGGGGACGATCCCCCCCAGACCCCCCCTGCTCACGGGGGGGCTGCCCGCCCCCCCGTACCCCCCCGGGGAAGGGCTGGCCGCCCCTCCGGAGCCCCGTGGGCCATCTCCGTCGATGTCGGCTGCGTCCGGATGACCGAACGTCATCTGCGCGGAGACCCGCCGGCCGACCAGGAGGTGGCGGCGGCCACCGCCGACATCGACGCGGCCCTGGAGGAGGTGGCGGCCGCCATGCCGGTGCGGCAGGCCCGGACGCTGGTCGGCCTGGCCGGCTCGGTGACCACGGTCGCGGCCATCGCGATGGGACTGCCCGCCTACGACGCCGCCCGGATCCACCACGCGCGCGTGTCCGCGGCTGACGTGCACGCCGTGACCCGGAGCCTGCTGGCCCAGACGCGGGCCGGACGCGCCGCCATCGGCGTGATGCACCCGGGGCGTGTCGACGTGATCGGCGGCGGCGCGCTCGTGCTCGACCGGCTCATGGAGCGGTTCGGTTTCGGCGAGGTCCTGGTGAGCGAGCACGACATCCTCGACGGGATGGCCTGGTCGCTGGCCGGGGACTCGCGCGGCTGAGGTCCCGGTGGACGCGGGCCGCCGCTGGCCGGACGATCCCGCCGGGCCGGATACGCCCGTCGCGGCGAGCGCCGCGGAGGTGGCGGACCTGGCCGCCGGGGCGGTCACGATCGGCGAACTCGTGGCACGTCAGTCGGTCTGCCGCGCCTGCCCGCGCCTGGTCGCCTGGCGCGAGGAAGTGGCCGTCGTGCGGCGCCGCTCGTTCCGCGACGAGCCTTACTGGGGCCGCCCCATTCCCGGCTGGGGGTCGGCCAGGCCGCGGCTGCTGATCGTGGGCCTCGCGCCCGCGGCGCACGGCGGGAACCGGACCGGGCGGATCTTCACCGGTGACCGCAGCGGCGATTTCCTTTTCGCGTCCCTATACCGGTGCGGCTGGGCGGAAAAGCCGACCAGCGTGGCGATGGGCGACGGGCAGCGCCTGCTGGACGCGCGGATGGTGGCCGCGGTGCGGTGCGCCCCGCCGGCCAATAAGCCGGAACCCGCGGAACGGGACGCATGCGCGCCCTGGCTCGTGACCGAACTGCGCCTGGTGGCCGCTGACCTGCGAGTTATTGTGTGCCTGGGCGGATTTGCCTGGCAGGCGATATGGCCGGCCCTCGGCCAATGCGGATTCACGCTCCCTCGGCCGCGCCCGGCGTTCGGTCACGGCGCCGCGGTCCCGCTGAAGAATCCGCAGGCACCGGGCGAAGTGCTGCTCATCGGCTGTTATCACCCAAGTCAGCAGAATACGTTCACTGGACGCGTTACCCCGCCAATGCTGGACGCCATTTTCACCCGCGCCCATGCCTACGCCAACGCGGAAACAGACTAGCCCGATTACTTAGCGCTAATGTTGATCATGTAACAGTTACGCTATGCAATTTGTATGCAGAAGACGCGGCCGGTAGGCAAAATAATTGAAGAGGTCTTTGCTACTCCCCGGTTAGGCAATTGCACGGGCGGTATTATGAATCCGCCCCCGTAGCCCAAGGGAAGAGGCCGGCCCCCTAAAAGGGTCCCCAGTGTCGGTTCGACTCCGACCGGGGGCACTCATTGACGGGGCCCCATTGACACGGCACCGCGCAACTCTCAATTGCCAATGCAGCCTCAGCCGAAACAATAGTCCCTTAGATCATCCGGCGTCTTGTGCCCACAAGGGTTAATTGTGCCCCACGGCCAATACTTATGCCGTTAAATCCCGACATTTCTACAATGTATACCGCGGGCAATATGCCGGGTCCGCTAAACGCGGACGCCCCCCGGCCGGCCGCGTCAAGGCCGCGCCGCACGGACCGTACCTGACCGGCCGAGGTCGCGCAGGCATGGTCCGAACGAGCGGGTCAGCGCCAACTGCACTCAGGCGAGCCCGACGGGCGGCGTGCGGTGAGGGAAGGCGGGTGAAGTCGCGCGACATCGGCGCCGGGCGGAGCCGGCGGTCGCGCGGCGGGTGAGGCGGTCAGGCTCCGTTGAGGCGCAGGCGCCTGCGCATCTCGTATTCGTGCACGATCGCGTAGGCGTAGCCGCAGGAGATGCCGGCGTCGTCCGCCAGCCAGTGGGCGCGCTCTTCGCGGCGCAGGAACGCGGGGCCAGATTCGAGACGATGGAACCACTCAGCGAGGTCGCGGCCGGTTACGACCGGAATGCGTGCGATGAGGCTACTGTGCAGATTCGGTGAGTGGATCAGCGACAACTGGCACCTCCGTGGGAAGCTCCTCTTGTGCTGAGATTGCCTCATCGCACGCCGCCTGGCAACCCCCTGGGGGCTAGAAAGTTAACAGCTGAACGCTCAGCTGAGCCGCTCGAAGATCATCGCCATGCCCTGGCCGCCGCCGACGCACATAGTCTCCAGGCCCATGGTGGCGTCGTGGAACTGCAGGCTGTTCAGCAAGGTGGTGGTGATGCGGGCCCCGGTCATGCCGAACGGGTGGCCGACCGCGATGGCGCCGCCGTTCACGTTCAGCTTGGCCAGGTCCACGCCGAGGTCGGTGTACGACGGGATGACCTGAGCCGCGAACGCCTCGTTGATCTCCACCAGGTCGATGTCGGCGATGGCCATCCCGGCCCGGGCGAGCGCCTGCCGTGACGCCTCGACCGGTCCCAGGCCCATGATCTCCGGGGACAGCGCGGTCACCCCGGAGGAGACGATCCGGGCGAGCGGCGTGAGGCCGAGCTCGGCCGCCTTGACGTCGCTCATCACGACGACCGCCGCGGCCCCGTCGTTGAGCGGGCAGCAGTTCCCCGCGGTGACCGTGCCGTCCGGGCGGAAGACCGGCTTCAGCGCGGCTACCTTCTCCATCGTCGTCCCGGGCCGGGGGCCGTCGTCGGCCGCGACCACCGAGCCGTCCGGGAGGGTGACGGGCGTTATCTCCCGCTGCCAGAAGCCGTTGGCGATGGCCTTCTCGGCCAGGTTCTGCGAGCGGACGCCGAACTCGTCCTGCTGCTCGCGGGTGATGCCGCGTATCCCGGCGACATTTTCCGCTGTCTCGCCCATGGCGATGTAGATGTCGGGGATGAGCGCGTCCTCGCGCGGGTCATGCCACGGCCCGGCGCCGCCGTCGCGGGCTCCTTCGGTCCGGCGCTGCGCCTCCGCGAAGGCGGGATTCTTGGTGTCGGGCCATGAGTCGCTGCTGCCCCGGGAGAGTCGGCTCACGCACTCGACCCCGGCCGAGATGTACACGTCCCCCTCGCCGGCCTTGATCGCGTGGAACGCCATCCGGGTAGTCTGCAGCGACGAGGAACAGTACCGGTTGACGGTGGTGCCGGGCAGGTGATCGTGGCCGAGCAGCACCGCCACCACGCGCGCCATGTTGAAGCCCTGCTCGCCGCCGGGCAGCCCGCAGCCCAGGATGAGGTCGCCCACGTCGGCGGGATCGAGCTGCGGGATCTTCGCCAGCGCCGCGGCCACGATCTGCGCCGCCAGGTCGTCGGGGCGGATGCTGGCGAGCGAGCCCTTGCCCGCACGGCCAATGGGCGACCGTGCGGTGGCGACGATCACTGCTTCGGGCATGGTCCTGCCTCCTCGCATAGGGTGCATCCAGATTATGTCGCGTGAAGAGGAACAACCATGCAGGTCTTTGACTCACTGAGCGAGCTGGTGGGGAACACCCCGCTGGTCCGGCTGCGGTCGGTGACCCGGGGCGTCCCCGGGGCCACCGTGCTCGCCAAGGTGGAGTACTTCAACCCGGGCGGGTCGGTCAAGGACCGCATCGCGCTGCGGATGGTGGCCGCGGCCGAGGCGAGCGGAGACCTGAAGCCGGGCGGCACGATCGTGGAGCCGACCTCGGGCAACACCGGGGTCGGGCTGGCGATAGTCGCGGCCGAACGTGGCTACCGGTGCGTCTTCGTCTGCCCGGACAAGGTGGCGCAGGACAAGATCAGCGTGCTGCGCGCGTACGGTGCCGACGTGGTGGTGTGCCCCGGCACGGTCGCGCCCGATCACCCGGACTCCTATTACAGCGTCGCGCGCCGGATGGCCGCAGAGATCCCCGGCGGCTGGCAGCCCGACCAGTACGCCAACCAGGAGAACCCGGCCTCGCACCACGCCACCACCGGCCCGGAGATCTGGACGCAGACGGACGGGACGGTGACCCACTTCGTCGCCGGGATCGGCACCGGCGGGACCATCACCGGCACCGGACGGTACCTGAAGGAGGTGTCGGGCGGCGCGGTGCGGGTGATCGGCGCCGATCCGGAGGGCTCGGTCTACTCGGGCGGATCCGGGCGCCCGTACCTGGTCGAGGGCGTCGGCGAGGACATCTGGCCCGCTACCTACGATCCGGCCGTCTGCGACGAGATCATCGCGATCAGCGACGCCGAGTCGTTCGGCATGACGAGGCGGCTGGCGCGGGAGGAAGCGCTGCTCGCCGGCGGCTCGTCCGGGCTGGCGGTGGCGGCCGCCCTGCGGGTCGCCGAGGCGGCCGGGCCGGACGCGGTGATCGTCGTGCTGCTGCCCGACGGCGGCCGGGGCTACCTGTCGAAGATCTTCAACGACGAGTGGATGGCCGATTACGGCTTCCTCGCGGCGCAGACCTCGGAGCCGCTGGTCGCCGACGTGCTGGCCAGGAAGGAGCGCAGCCTGCCCGAATTCGTCCATGTCCACCCGGAAGAGAGCGTCGGCGCGGCCATCGCGCTGCTGCGCGAGTACGACGTATCCCAGCTGCCGGTGGTGAAGGAAGAACCGCCGGTGATGGCGGCCGAGGTGGTCGGATCCGTGGTGGAGCGCGACCTGCTCGACGCCCTGGTGGTCGGCCGCGCCAAGCCGTCCGATCCGGTCGGCGGGCACATGTCCGCACCGCTGCCGACCGTCGGCCTGGGCGAGCCGGTCTCCCGGGCGGTACTCGCGCTGGAGAAGGCCGGGGCGGCCCTGGTGCACGTCAACGGCAAGCCGTCCGGGCTGCTCACCCGCCAGGACGTACTGACCTTCCTGGCCGCGAACACCTGATACCTAGAGAAAGGCATGCTGCCGTGACTCATCAGGACGGCTTCGAGACCCTGGCCATTCACGCGGGCCAGGAGCCCGACCCGGTCACCGGGGCGGTCGTGCCGCCCATCTACCAGGTGTCAACGTACAAGCAGGACGGGGTGGGCGGCCTGCGCGGCGGCTACGAGTACTCCCGGTCCGCCAACCCGACCAGGACCGCGCTCGAGCAGTGCCTGGCCGCGCTCGAGTCAGGGACTCGGGGGGGGCCGGGGGGGTCGTCCCCCCCGGAGCCAGCAGGGCCCCGGGCGCTCGCCTTCGCCTCCGGCCTGGCCGCGGAGGACTGCCTGATCAGGACGGCCTGCTCGCCCGGTGATCACGTGCTGGTACCGGACGACGCGTACGGCGGGACGTACCGGCTGTTCGCCCGGGTGTTCTCCGGCTGGGGACTGAGCCACGGCGTGGTCCCGATCTCGGACCTGGCGGCCGTGCGCGAGCAGCTCGCCGCCCGGACCACCGCCATGGTCTGGGTCGAGACGCCGACCAACCCGCTGCTGAACATCGCCGACATCCGCGCCCTGGCCCGGGTCGCGCACGAGGCGGGCGCGCTGCTCGTGGTGGACAGCACGTTCGCGTCGCCGTACCTCCAGCAGCCGCTCGCGCTGGGGGCCGACGTGGTCGTGCACTCGACCACCAAGTACCTGGGCGGCCACTCCGACGTGGTCGGCGGGGCCCTGGTGGTCGCCGACGGCGAGCTCGCCGAGCGGCTCGCCTTCACCCAGAACGCCACCGGCGGCGTGGCCAGCCCGTTCGAGTCGTGGCTGACGCTGCGCGGCATCAAGACGCTGGCACCGCGGATGGACCGGCACTGCCGGAACGCGATGCGGGTCGCGCAGATGCTGGCCGAGCACCCCGCGGTCGCCGAGGTCCGCTACCCGGGCCTGCCGTCGCATCCGGGCCATAAGACCGCGCAGGAGCAGATGCGGGCGTTCGGCGGCATGGTGTCGTTCCGGCTGCTGGCCGGGGAGGAAGCCGCGGTGCGGACGTGCGGCAGGACCCGCCTGTTTACGCTGGGCGAGTCGCTCGGCGGCGTGGAGTCGCTGATCGAGCACCCCGGGCGGATGACGCACGCATCGGTCACCGGCTCGGCCCTCGAGGTCCCCGGCGACCTGATCAGGCTGTCGGTCGGCATCGAGGACTGCGACGACCTCCTAGACGACCTCCGCCAGGCCCTCAGCGACAGCTGAGGGCCCGGCACAGGCCGAATCCCCCGCGAGCCAAAGGCCGCCGGCCCTGCCTGGACTGACGAGCGACGAAGGAGCGAGGAGGGAAGGCAGGGCCTAAAAAGGCGGCCGGCGGCGAGTGGGAAGATTCAGCTCCGCCCCGCAGGCGAGCTCTCCTTGCTGTCCTGCGCCGCGGCCTGCGGCTTGGGCTTGTACGCGAGGGCGAACCAGGCCCCGACCGCGAACACGATGCCGACGACCAGCGAGCCGGTGGCCTTCAGCGGGTGATGCCCGGTGGAGCCGGCGATGTGCCCGGGAATGAAGCTGGGCAGCGACTTGGCCGGCTCGGCTACGTAGATGATTGCGACCACGATGAACAACAGGGCGATGATGCCGAGAATCACCGCGAGTATCGTCCGGCCCGACGACCTCTCGGCTGATCCGCTGGTAGAGCTCACGATTCCTCCTTGTGCAGGCATGCGGTAAAGCTGTATTCGTTGCCGGCCAGTGACGGCCGCCCGGAAGCGCCTGGCCGCAGCAAGCCGAGGGTCCTCAGCCGACTAGGAAAATCTACCTTCGACTGGCGCCGCGGGTGCGTAGGAAGTCACGGATGACATACTCACCGAGATGTTCGGGCGCCGCCTGCAGCACGCGTCCGCCGTTCCTCCTCGCTACGTTGTCAACGAACGCGCTGAGCCTAGCGTCGTCAGCCAGCATGAAAATATTGAGCGCGGCGTGCCGCCGCGTCATCTTATCCACTTCGGCCAGGGTGAGCTCGACGGTTTCCGGGGACGGCGGCCAGTCGAACCAGAAACGCCCGTCACGCTGCAGGTGCGCCGTCGGCTCGCCGTCGGTCACGATCAGGACAACCGGCTCGTGCTCCGGGTGCCGGTCGATATGCCGGCCGGCCAGCAGCAGCGCGTGATGCAGGTTGGTGCCCTGCACCATGTCCCAGCCCAGCCCGGCCAGCTCGGTCTCCCGCAGTTCGCGTGCGTAGTTGGAGAAGCCGACGACCTGGACGGCGTCCTGGGGGAACTTGCTGCGCAGCAGCGCGTGCAGCGCGAGCGCCGTCTGCTTGGCCGCCGCCCAGGTCCCGCGCAACTGCATCGAGTAGGACAGGTCGACGAGCAGGGACACGACCGCGGCGCTGCGCCGCTCGGTCTCGGCCACCTCGAAGTCCCTGGCGTCCAGCCGGACCGGGGCGCCGGGGGCCGGGACCCCGCCGCGCAGCACGGCGTTCCGCACCGTGGCCGGGACGTCGAGGGGCTGCTCGTCGCCGAACTCCCAGCCCCGGGTGGTGCCGGTGAGCTCGCCCGCCTGGCCGGCGTCCCGCAGGTCGTGGTCGCCGGACCGGCCGAAGCTCAGGTCGGCGAAGATCCGGCGCAGCGCCGTGTCGCCCAGCCTGCGCACGGCCTTGGGGGTGAGCTCGAGCTGGCCGGCGTTGCGGGTGAGGTAGCCCTGCCGCTCGAGCTCGCGCTCGATCCGGCGCAGCGCCTCGACGTCGTCTACGGCTTGCCGCCCGAAGGCACGCCGGACCGCGTCCTCGTCGATGTCGTCCAGGCTGGCGCCCGGGTAGTCCTGGCCGAGCGCGGTCTCCAGCTCGGCCAGGTCGGCCAGCTCGGCCAGCGCCGTGGTGGCGTCGCCGAGGCCGAGCGGATCCTCGCCGGACATCTGGACGCCGCCGGACATGCCGGCCCGGTCCAGGTCCGGGCGCCTGGCCCGGAGCGCGTCGGCGAGCCTGGCCATCTCGGCCGCCAGCCCGGCGTCGTCGAGCGCGCTGGCCATCAGCCCGGCGAGCTCCTCACGCTGCTCGTCGCTGAGCGAGCGCAGCAGGCGTTCCGCCGCCGCCATCCGCCGGACCAGCGAATCCACCAGCTCCTCGAGGTTCTGCGGCTGCTCGGGGAACAGGTCTCCGTGCCGTTCCATGAACCGGTCGAAGTCGGCCTGGGTGTGCTCGCCGCGCGCGTCCGCGGCCAGCATCTGGTTCAGGTCGCCGAGCATGTCCTTGACCCGCTGCATGGCCTCCGGGTCGGGATTGCTCATCACCTGCCGCATGCCGCGGAACTGGCTGTCCAGCACCTCGCTGCGCAGCAGCTCCCGGAGCTTGTCGAAGGTCTCGCGGGCGGCGGGCGAGCGCCAGTCGTAGTCGGCCAGCTGCCGGATCGCCTGGGCGGTGTCGGCAGGCAGCGCGTCGAGGTCGGCTTCGCGCAGCCTGGCCTCGTCGCTCGGGTCGGGGAACAGCTCGGCGCGCTCCTGCCCGACGGCCGTGTCGAGCAGGGCGCGGGCCTGTTCGAGGATGCCGTCGAGGCGCCCGCTGCCGCGGATCTCGCGCTGCCGCTCCCGGACCCGGCGGAGCATCTCGTCCAGGCCCTGGCGGCCCGCCCGGTCGCCGAGGCCCCGGCGCAGCAGCTCCCGCAGCGCGTCGGCCGGGCTGGCCCCGGCGAGGATCGCGTCGCTCATGTCGTCGACGGCGCCGCGGACGTCGAAGGGAAGCGCGAGCGGGTCCGGCCCGTAGACGTAGCGGCCGTACCGGTAATTCGGCATGCTGACGCTCCTAGGCCCCGTACACGCTGGTGCTGCCGTCGGTGTCCTTGGACAGCCGGCGCAGCAGGTACAGCCCTTCCAGGGTGAACTCGAGCGCCGCCGCCGCGTGCCCGAAGGACTCGCCGCCGTCCATGCCCAGCCTGGCCATGATCTTGGCCAGGCCGGGGACGTCGCCGATCCGCTGCAGCAGCTCGGTGGCGGGCACGAGCTCGCCCGACTCGACCGTGCCGCCCTCCTCGAACTTGGCGAGCAGGCCGGACAGGTCCACGCCGCCCAGCCGGGACCGGAACACCTCGGCGATGGCCCGCCGCAGCAGCGCGCCGAGCACCTCCTCTTCCCGGCCTTCCTCGCTGACCTCGAACTCGACCTTGCCACGCAGCGTGCTGACGATGGCGGGCAGGTCGCACACCCGGGCGACCGGCGTGTCCGCCTGCGACCCGGCCAGCGCCGAGCGGCGCACCGCGGACGCGGCCGCGCTTTCCGCCGCGGCGATGGCGAACCGCGCGGACACCCCGGAGCGCGCGTCCACGGCGGACGACTCGCGGACCCCCCGGGTGAACCTGGCGATCACTTCCACCAGGTGGTCGGGGAGCTCCGCGGCCGTCCAGATGTTGGCTTCCTGCCTGATCAGGGTGAGCTCGTCGGCCAGGGTCGGCGGGTAGTGAGTCCGGATCTCCGCGCCGAACCTGTCCTTGAGCGGCGTGATGATCCGTCCCCGGTTGGTGTAGTCCTCCGGGTTCGCGCTGGCCACGAGCAGCAGGTCGAGCGGCAGCCGGAGCGCGTAGCCGCGGATGCCGATGTCGCGCTCCTCCAGCACGTTCAGCAGGGACACCTGGATCCGCTCGGCCAGGTCGGGCAGCTCATTCAGGGAGAAGATGCCCCGGTTGGTACGCGGCACCAGGCCGAAGTGGATGGTCTCCGGGTCGCCGAGGGTCCGTCCCTCGGCCACCTTGACCGGGTCGATGTCGCCAATCAGGTCGCCGACGCTGGTGTCCGGGGTGGCGAGCTTCTCGCCGTACCTGTCGCTGGCGTGCCGCCAGGTGACCGGCAGGCCGTCGCCCAGCTCGGCGGCGAGCCGCCGGCACCGGGCGCAGCCCGGCTGGTAGGGGTGGTCGTTGATCTCGCAGCCCTCGACGACCGGGCTCCACTCGTCGAGCAGCCCGGACAGGGTGCGGATCAGCCGGGTCTTACCCTGGCCGCGCTCGCCGAGCAGGATGATGTCGTGCCCGGCGATCAGGGCGCGCTCGAGGTGGGGCAGGACGGTCTGGCCGAATCCGACGATGCCGGGAAAGGGGTCCTGGCCCGCCCGCATCATGGCGAGCAGGTTCTGCCTGATCTCTTCCTTGACGCCGCGGTACACGTGACCGCTGGCGCGCAGCTCTCCGAGGGTGGCGGGAGCTGGAATGCTGGCGTGGGGTTGCTGGCTGTGTTGCTGCACCTTTCGACAGTATGTCGTGATCGCGGGTCTTCGCATCTGCCGTAGCCCGGCCGCGGGCCGCCGTGCCCGCGAATGGGTGGCACACTTGCATCCCGTGGCAACAACACCAGGCATGGTCGGCTCCGACGAGGTGCTCGCAGCCCGCAAGCTGATCCAGGATGTGATCTCGGACACGCCCGTGCTCCACTCCCGGGTGCTGTCCGAGATGGTGGCCGGGCCGGTGTTCCTGAAGTGCGAGAACCTGCAGCGGACCGGGTCGTTCAAGGTGCGCGGGGCCTACAACAGGATCGCCAGGCTTTCCGGCGCCGAACGGGCCCGCGGCGTCGTCGCGGCCAGCGCGGGCAACCACGCCCAGGGTGTCGCCTTCGCCGCCGGCCTGCTCGGCTGCGCGGCCACCGTGGTCATGCCGGCGGGCGCGCCGCTGCCCAAGGTGCAGGCGACGCGGGGTTACGGCGCGGACGTCATCCTGCACGGCAGCTGCGTCGAGGACGCCCTGGGCGAGGCCCTGGCCTTCGCCGAGCGGACCGGGGCCGTGTTCATCCACCCCTACGACCACCCGGACATCGTGGCCGGCCAGGGCACCCTCGGCTTCGAGATCGTCGAGCAGTGCCCGCAGGTGCGGACGGTCGTGGTGCCGGTGGGCGGGGGCGGTGTGGTGGCGGGGATCACGGTGGCGGTCAAGAGCCTCGACCCGGAGATCGAGGTGGTCGGCGTGCAGGCGGAGGCGGTCGCGCCGTACCCGGGCTCGCTGGCGGCCGGCCATCCGGTGTCGGTACAGGCCGGTCCCACCATGGCGGACGGCATCGCGGTCAGCAGCCCGGGTGACATCCCGTTCGGCATCCTGTCCGGCCACGCCGGACGGGTGGTGACGGTCTCGGAGGAAAGCCTGTCCCGCGGGCTGCTGCTGTGCCTGGAGCGGGCCAAGCAGGTGGTCGAGCCGGCCGGGGCGGCCGGAGTGGCCGCGCTGCTCGAGCACCCGCGCGACTTCGTCCCGCCGGTGGTGGTGGTGCTCTCCGGCGGCAACATCGACCCGCTGCTGATGGTCAAGCTGCTCCGGCACGGCCTGTCCGCGGCCGGCCGCTACCTGGCGTTCCGCTGCCGGCTGCCGGACCGCCCGGGCTCGCTCGCCAAGCTCCTGGCCGACCTGGCCGACCTCGGCGCGAACGTGCTCGAGGTCGGGCACGAGCGGCTGGCCCCGCGGCTGCACGTGGACGAGGCCGAGGTGGTCCTGCAGATCGAGACCCGGGGCCCCGAGCACTGCGGCGAGGTGATCGCCGCGCTGCGCGGCGCGGGCTACACCCTCGCCTTCGCCTAGCGGGACCTGGCGTTCTTCGCCGCGAACACGGCCTTCAGGGCAGCCGACTGGCTCAGCGCGGTGTCCCCGTTCTGCGGGCCCCAGCTGTACGCGTAGTCGAAGAGCGGAGCCGGGACGACGGCCGCCCAGGCGGCCAGCAGCTGATTTTCCTGCGCCACGGTCGGCATGACCCAGTGGCCGTTGCCGTCGTCGGCGTACCGGCCGCCGCCGAACGTCTGGTACACGGGCACGATCGACCGCAGCGGCCAGCCCTGCGCCTCGGCCGCCCGCACGTACATGGCGATCTCGGGATAGGCCGGGCCGTCCAGCTCGGACCGGACCGGGTACGGGTCGATGCCAACCAGGTCCAGGCCGGAGCTCTGCGGCGTGTACGAGCCCTGGAACGACGGGCTGGTCGCGCGGCTGAGGTTCTCCACCAGGGCGAACGTCCGGGCGCCCGGCACGTGCGCGTGGATCCAGTTGTCCTCGGCCAGCAGGCGCGCGGCCGGGCAGTTCGACGGCGTGGCATCGTCGGAGACGTAGAAGCCGAACAGCTTCGGGTCGCCGGCGAAGGGGTCGACGGCCGCCCGGAAGCCGGCCGTGGCGCCGCCGCACTCGCCGAGCCACACCAGCCCGCGCACGCCGGCCGGCAGGCTGTCGAGCTCCGCCTTGGAGTGGACGTCGGCGAGGTTGAAGCCATCGCCGCGCGGCACGTACTCACCTGACGGGCCGAAGTTGCCGTCCGGCGCGTAGTGCAGGCTGGCGGCCGGCCAGGGCTGCCCGGTGGTGCTGGTCGTGGTGCTGCAGCCCGCCAGCGCGAGCGCGGCCAGGCCGGCCAGTGCCAGCATCACAGTGCTGCCCGTCTTGATCATGAAATCGCTCCGCGGCCCCGCGGGCTCAGCCTCGGCTGTCAGGGGAAGGGTGTCTTCCCGCCCGCCATCAAGCGCGAGGATACCGGCTGGCCGGGGTCGCCGTTACAGGTTGCCGCGCCTGGCCTGCTCCCGCTCGATCGCCTCGAACAGCGCCTTGAAGTTTCCCTTGCCGAAGCCCTGCGAGCCGTGCCGCTCGATCAGCTCGAAGAACACGGTCGGCCGGTCCTGCACCGGCTGGGTGAAGATCTGCAGCAGGTAGCCGTCCTCGTCCCGGTCGGCCAGGATGCCGAGCTCGCGCAGTTCGTCCACGGGCACCCGGGTGTCGCCGACCCAGGAACCTAGCTCGTCGTAATAGCTGCCCGGGGTGGCCAGGAACTCCACCCCGGCCGCCGTCATGGCGCGGACGCTGGCCACGATGTCGTCGGTGGTCAGCGCGATGTGCTGCACCCCGGGGCCGCCGTAGAACTCCAGGTACTCGTCGATCTGTGACTTGCGCTTGCCGGCCGCGGGCTCGTTCAGCGGGAACTTCACCTTCCGGGTCCCGTCCGCGACGACCTTGCTCATCAGTGCGGAGTACTCGGTGGCGATGTCGTCGCCGACGAACTCCTTCATGTTGGTGAAGCCCATGACCCGGTGGTAGAAGTCCACCCACTCGTCCATCTTGCCGAGTTCGACGTTGCCCACGCAGTGATCGATCTCGGTGAAGAAGCTGCGCTCGCCGGCCTGGCCGAGCGGTGCCGCCGGGACGTACCCGGGCAGGTAGGCGCCGGAGTATCCGGACCGCTCCACCAGCGTGTGCCTGGTGTCGCCGTAGGTGGCGATGGCGGCCACGATGACCTTGCCGTGGTCGTCCTCGAGCAGGTGCGGCGCCTCGAGACCGCGGGCGCCCTTGGAGACCGCGTAGTGATACGCCTCCTCGGCCGAGCTGACCTCGAGCGCCAGGTCCGCGACCCCGTCGCCGTGCGCGGCCACCCGCTGCCCCAGCCGGGTCCTGGCCCGCGTCGGGCCGCGGAAGACGAACCGCGCGTCACCCGACTCCAGCACGTGCACGGCCTCGTCCGGGTAGCCGGTCTCCGGGCCGCGGTACGCGGTCCGCCGCATGCCGAACGCGGTCGAGTAGTAGTGCGCCGCCTGCTTCGCGTTGCCGACCGCGAACACCACGGCGTCCATGCCGATGACGGGGAAACCGTCCTGCGCTGGCGTAGTCATGTCGACAGGATGCGCCCGGGTTCCAATCTGCGCAACCATCCGTGATTATGCTAGTCATATTGACTATTTATGCCGAACGGATGATGGTATTTGTGGCCAGTATGACCACCACTTCGCCCGGGCGGGTCGATCAGCTGGACGCCGCCCTCATCGAGCTGCTGGCGGCCGAGCCCCGGGTGGGCGTGCTCGAGGCCTCCCGGCGCCTGCGCGTCGCCCGCGGCACCGTCCAGGCGCGCCTGGAGCGGCTGCAGGAGCGCGGCGTGATCACCGGGTACGGACCCGAAGTGAATCCGGCCGCGCTTGGCTACGAGGTGACCGCGTTCATCACCCTGGAGATCCGCCAGGCCGGCGGCCATGATCCGGTGGCGGAACGGCTGGCCGCGATCCCCGAGGTACTCGAGGCGCACACCATCACGGGCGCCGGGGACATGCTCTGCCGCGTGGTGGCCCGCGGGAACGCCGACCTGCAGCGCGTGCTCGACGCGATCGTCGGCACCGAGGGCGTGGTCCGCTCCGCCACGCTGATCTCGCTCGCCACCCAGGTCCCCTACCGGGTGCTGCCCCTGGTCCGGGCGGCGGCGGTCAGCGGATAAGGAGTCAGCTGATCAGGTCGGTGGCCATCTCGAGCACGATGGCCCGGAGCTTGTCCTGGTCGTCCACCTGCTGCAGGTAGAACATGCAGGTCGCGCCGACGCTGAGGACGGCGGCGGTGGCCCGCACCCGGTCGCGCAGCGGGGCTCCGGAGCCGGCCAGGAGATCGACGAGCGTGTCCAGCCGGTCGCGGAAGCGCGCGAAGCGGTCCTTACCGGTTTCCATGCCCTGGATCGAGGCGCGGTTCTGCTCCAGGAAGTGGAAGACCGAGCTGCCCGCCAGCACGACGCCGACGTAGCGGTCGAGGAGCTCGCGGCGCGTCTCCTCGCTGGGCGGCTGCTCCCTGGCCCAGTCCAGGAGGGCGTCGATCTCGTCGAAATAGTCGTCGGTGAAGCTGTGGACGATGTCTTCCTTGGACTTGAAGTGATAGTAGAGGGCAGCCTTGGTCACCCCGAGGCGCTCGGCGATCTCGCGCAGTGACGTCTTCTCGTACCCTTGCTCGGCGAACAGCTCGAGCGCCACTTCCTGCACGCGGGACCGGGTGTCGGTCCGCGGCGTGAGTCCCGGGTCGCGCATCTCCGTTTCGCACTCCTAGGAGGAGCCTGGGGCCGCCATATTTACTTGACGGCCGGTTAGTTACGGTCCTAGCATAGTGACTTGCCGGCCGGTAAGTCAAAGACGCCGGCCGCGGCGAGCGGGAAGGTAGAGACGGGTGGCGGAGCCAAGGGGCGGTGCGGGGACCGGATCGGGCGTGACAGGGCCTGCGGGCGCGGGCGGGCAGTTCCTCGCGCCGCGTGAGGTGATGATCGTGCTGCCCGGGCTGCTGCTGGCGATCCTGCTGGCCATGCTGGACAACCTCATCGTGAGCACCGCGCTGCCGCGGATCGTGGGCGACCTCGGCGGGGTCGAGCATCTGTCCTGGGTGGTGACGGCCTACATCCTCGCGTCCACGATCACCACGCCGTTCTACGGCAAGCTCGGCGACATGTACGGGCGGAAGAAGCTCTTCATCGGCGCGATCATCATCTTCCTCATCGGTTCGGCGCTGTCCGGCCTGTCGCAGTCCATGGCCGAGCTCATCGCGTTCCGCGCGCTGCAGGGCCTGGGGGCCGGCGGGCTGATGGTCGGCGCGATGGCGACGCTCGGCGACATCGTTGCGCCGCGGGAGCGCGGGCGCTACATGAGCTACATGATGGTGGTCATGATGCTCGCCACCATCGGCGGCCCGCTGCTCGGCGGCTTCATCACCACCAACTTCTCCTGGCGCTGGATCTTCTACATCAACATCCCGGTGGGCGGCGCCGCGCTTGTCTACCTGATGGCCGTCCTGCACATGCCGGCCAAGAAGGTCAGCCACAAGATCGACTACCTGGGCGGGTCACTGCTCGCCCTGGCGGCCACGTCATTGATCCTGCTCGCGACCTGGGGCGGAACCCAATACCGCTGGGGATCGGGGCAGATCATCGGCCTGGCCCTGCTTACCGTGGCGGCCACGATCGGGTTCTGCGTCACCGAGACGAGAGCCGCCGAGCCGATGCTCCCGCTGCACGTCTTCCGCAACAGGAACTTCTCCGTCACGATGGCGCTGACCTTCCTCACCGGCCTGGCTATGTTCGGCGCGCTGACGTTCCTGCCGCTGTACCAGCAGACGGTGCAGGGCGCATCGCCGACCCTGAGCGGGCTGATGCTGACGCCGATGATGCTGGGCGTGACCGTCACCTCGATCGTGGCCGGGCAGGTGACCACCAGGACCGGCAGGTACAAGGTCTTCCCGATCCTCGGCGGGGCCGTCATGGGCGTCGGCATGTACCTGCTCACCGGCCTGGACGTCAGCACCACGAAGACCACGTCGGCGCTTTACTACGTGGTCCTCGGCCTCGGCATGGGCTTCCTCATGCAGATGGTCTCGCTGATCGCGCAGAACAGCGTGCAGCAGAAGGACATGGGCGTGGCCAGCAGCGCCCGGATGTTCTTCCAGCAGATCGGCGGGTCGCTCGGGGTGGCCGCTTTCGGCGCCGTCTTCGCCCGGCGGCTGACCACCTCGCTCGCCGCCGCGGCCGGATCGGGAGTGCACATCAGCGCCAGCGGCGGCCAGCTCGACCCGGCCACCGTCGACTCGCTGCCCGCGCAAGTCAAGCACGACGTGTTCTTCGCGATCGCGCACGCCGTACAGGGCGTCTTCATCTGGGCGCTGCCTGCCGCGGTGGTCATCTTCGTCCTGGCCTGGTTCATCAAGGAGGTCCCGCTGCGCGGCCGGGCGCCAGCAGGCGAAAGCGGCGAAACCGCCAGTCAGCCCGAACTCGTGTCCTAACCGGGCGGCGACCCCGGAGTAGCCGGAACGGGCCGTGGTGGCAGTCACCACGGCCCGTTCGGGTTAATTTAGATCTTGACCTTCAGGCGCCCACGTAGGGGACCGCTTCGAGGATCTCGACGGTGTTGGCGCGGCCGTTCGGCAGCGAGTAGGTGGCCTTCTCGCCGACCTTCTTGCCCGTGATGGCGGCGCCGAGCGGCGAGCGCGGCGAGTAGACGTCGATCGGCGAGCCGCTCTCCTCGCGGGAGGCGAGCAGGAAGGTCACCTCGTCGTCGTCCTTGACGAACCGGATGGTGACGGTCATGCCCGGGCCGACCACGCCGTCGGTGCGCGGCGGGGCGCCGACGCGGGCGTTGTCCAGGATGTGCTGCAGGACGATGATCCGCGCCTCGATCTGGCCCTGCTCGTCCTTGGCCGCGTGGTAACCGCCGTTCTCCTTCAGGTCGCCCTCGTCGCGGGCCGCCTCGATCTTCGCCGCGATATCGACGCGCCCCGGTCCTGAAAGGTGGTCAAGCTCGGCCTTGAGCCGGTCAAACGCCTCCTGGGTCAGCCAGGTGACGGTGTCGTCGCGCGTCTCGGTCACGGGCACTCCTAGGTACTGCGCAGGACTTACAGTCCGCGGGACCGCGGTCAGTCCTCCGGGGGTAATCTCTTGAGGCTAACTAGCGTCGGTGACTAATGCGTTCTAGTCAAATGGAGCACCGGAGCAACTGCTCCGGAACGGGGAATGTCGTACCGCCGAACAGGTGTTGCGGCACTAGTACGTCGTTTCGGGGTGCCGGGGGTCTTCCCCCGGGGCAAGCAAGGTTAAACGAGGGAGACCACCGTTGGAAAGTGTGGACCAGCTCCGGCTGATGGCCGTGCACGCGCACCCGGACGACGAGTCGAGCAAGGGCGCCGCCACGATGGCGCGCTACGTCCGGGACGGCGCCCAGGTCCTGGTCTGCACGCTCACCGGGGGTGAGCGCGGCGACATCCTGAACCCGGCCATGGACCGGCCCGAGATCAAGGCCGACATCGCCGCGGTGCGGCGGGCCGAGATGGCCCGCGCCAGGGAGATCCTCGGGGTCGAGCAGCGCTTTCTCGGGTTCGTGGACTCGGGGCTGCCCGAAGGCGACCCGAAGCCCCCGCTGCCGGAAGGCTGCTTCGCGCTCGTGCCGGTCGAAGAGGCGGCCGAGCCGCTGGTCCGCGCGATCCGCGAGTTCCGGCCGCACGTGATCCTCACCTACGACGAGAAGGGCGGCTACCCGCACCCGGACCACGTGATGACCCACGAGGTCAGCGTGGCGGCGTTCGAGGCGGCCGCCGACCCGGACGCCTACCCGGATTCCGGTGAGCCCTGGCAGCCGCTCAAGATGTACTACTTCGTGTCATTTCACGGAGCCAAGTTCGTGGCCCTGCACGAGGAGATGCTCCGCCGCGGCCTGGAGTCGCCGTACACGAAGATCTTCGAGGAATGGGCGGACCGCGCCAAAGAGCGCGGCGAGGAATGGCATGAGCCGGAGATCACCACCAGGGTGCCGTGCGGCGACTACTTCGAGATCAGGGACCAGGCGCTGATCGCGCACGCCACCCAGATCGACCCGGAGGGCTTCTGGTTCCGCTGCCCGCTCGAGGTCCAGCGGGCCGCGTGGCCGACGGAGGACTATCATCTGGCTAGGTCAGTGGTGGATAGCGAACTGCCCGAGGATGACCTGTTCGCGGGCGTCCGGGAGAGGGTGAGCCTTTGACGATCGGCGTGCTCGCGGCCGCCGCCGCGTCCTCCTCGGCCAGCGACAACGTGGCCCCGGGGGTCCTGGGGTTCCTGGTGATCGCGGCCATGGGCGTGGCGCTGGTCTTCCTGCTCCGGTCGATGAACAAGCAGTTCCGTAAGATCACCCCGGGGCCGGAGGCGACCACGGCGGCCAATCCGGTCCAGCCCGGCGGGGGGTCAGGGGGGTCGTCCCCCCCGAGCCAGCACCAGCCGCCCAAGCCGGAGTAAGCCGGCCTCGGCGTTTCGCGGCACATCTCGGCCAGGGCGCTGTTAGCGTGCTGAGCAGAGGCGCAATCAGGAGTACTTCATGCGGGTCATCCACGGGATCTGGGCGCACGGCGCGCTCTGCCTGTGGGCCGAGGACCCGGACCTGCCGCCGGTCACCGGGGCCGCCCCTTCCGGGTCTGCCTCTTCGGGGGCCGTACCGCACGACATCAGCCTGCCGCGTCCGCATCCGTTCGCGTGCCAGGCCGCCGAGCTGGCCGACCTGCTGGCCGGGCGGCCCGGGGAGCCGGCGACGCGGCCCGCAAGGCCGTCCACGCCGAGCTGACCCTGCAGCTGCCCTCGGCCCGGGGCGGGCCGCTGGCCTCGCCGGAACTCGTCCGGCCGGAGCCGGTGCCGGGCCGGGTGTCGCCGGGCCGGGTGTCGCTGGCCAGCTGGCGGGTGCCGGTGCTCGCGTTCGGGCCCGCCGCCGCGCTCGCCGTGCTCGGCGGTTCCGGCCAGCCCGATGACGTCGCGGCCGCGGGCGGGTCGCTGGCCTACCTGGCCGCGGTGGCCCGCTTCGCCGCGGACCTGGCCGCGCGCGGCCGGGTGCTGCCCGTGCTCGCGGACGAGGGCGAGACTTACGTGGCCAGGTGGCGCCCGGTGCTCGGCGGCGCCGACGCGCAGCGGGCCCATGATCTGGCCGCCGCGATGCCCCCGTCCTGCCGGGCGGCCGGCGGGCAGGCGCCGGGAGCACTGCTCAGCGGCGCCCTGGATGGCCTGGCCGACGCCGCCGCGCGGGCCCGGCTGCCCGCCTCGCTGCTGCCCGCGCGGCGCGGCCGCACTCCGGCGCGCCTTCCGGTGGCCGAACGGTACGTGCTGGCCCTGACCACGACCGATGCCCGCCTCGACGTGGTGACGCCGCAGGACGAGGACGAGATCGCCGGGCTGGCCGCCGAACTGGACGCGTGGCGGGACGGCGCGCTGATCCCGGCGGGCCCGGTGCGTACCTGCTTCCGGCTCGCCGAGCCGGACGCGCCGGAGGCCGCGCCCTGGCGGGTCGAGTTCGCCCTGCAGTCCGCCGACGACCCCAGCCTGATGATCTCCGCCGCCGATGTCTGGGCCGGCCAGGGGGCGGGGATGGCACCCGGCGGCGATCCGGTGGAGGAGCTGCTGGCCGGGCTGGGCTCCGCCGCCCGGCTCTTCGGCGAGGTCGAGGACGCGCTGCGCGAGGCGGCCCCGGCCCTGGTGGAGCTGGACACGCCGGGCGCGTTCCGGTTCCTGAAGGAGACCGGGCCGCTGCTGGCCGGCGCCGGGTTCGGCGTGCTGCTGCCCGACTGGGTGCGCAAGGCGCGCCTCGGACTGAAGCTGACCACCCGGTCCAAGACCGCTCCGTCGGCGGCAGGCCCGGCCGCGGCCAGGTTCGGCCTCGGCGACCTGGTGGACTTCCGGTACGACGTGGCCGTCGGCGACGAGGCGCTCGACCCGGAGGAGCTGGCCGAGCTGGCTCGGCTGAAGGTCCCGCTGGTCCGGCTGCGCGGCCAGTGGGTCGAGCTGGACGACGCGCACCTGAAGGCGGCGCTGAAGTTCCTCGAGCGCAACCAGGCCGGGACGATGAGCGCGGCGGACGCGCTGGCGGCCGGGCTCGGCCTGGGATTGGGCGGCACCGGCGGCCCCGACGAGGAGGTCCCGCTGGTCGGGGTGGACGCCGACGGCTGGCTGGGCGACCTGCTGTCCGGCCAGGCCGACCGGCGGCTGCGGCCGATGGGGACGCCGGCCGGCTTCTCCGGCGAGCTGCGCCCGTACCAGGAACGCGGGCTCTCCTGGCTGTCCTTCCTGGGCGAGCTCGGTCTCGGCGGCATCCTGGCCGACGACATGGGCCTGGGCAAGACGATCCAGCTGCTGTCCCTGGTCGCCGGGGAGGGGCCGTCCGCGGGACCCACGCTGCTGGTCTGCCCGATGTCGCTGGTCGGCAACTGGCAGCGCGAGGCGGCGCGGTTCACCCCGGACCTCCGGGTGCACGTGCACCACGGGGCGGACCGGCTGGACGGCGAGTCGCTCGCGGAGGCGCTGGCCGGGGCGGACCTGGTCATCACCACGTACGGCGTGGCCACCAGGGACCAGGCCGCGCTCGGCCAGGTGAGCTGGGCCCGGGTCGTCTGCGACGAGGCGCAGAACATCAAGAACCACGCCACCCGGCAGGCCCGCGCGGTCCGCGCGCTGCCCGCCGCGGCCAGGATCGCGCTGACCGGGACGCCGGTGGAGAACCGGCTGTCCGAGCTGTGGTCGATCATGGATTTCACCAACCCGGGCCTGCTCGGGCCGGCCGAGAAGTTCCGGCAGCGGTACGCGATCCCGATCGAGCGGCACGGCTCGCCGGGAGCCACGGAGGCGCTCAAGCGCCTCACCCAGCCGTTCGTCCTGCGCCGCCTGAAGACCGACAAGACGATCATCTCCGACCTGCCGGACAAGCAGGAGATGAAGGTCTGGTGCAACCTCACCCCGGAGCAGGCGAGCCTGTACCAGGCCACGGTCACCGACATGCTCAGCCGCATCGAGGAGGCCGCCGACGACATCAGCCGCCGCGGCCTGGTGCTGGCGACCATGGCCAAGCTCAAGCAGGTGTGCAACCATCCCGCCCACCTGCTCGGCGACGGTTCCCGGCTGCCCGGCCGCTCGGGCAAGCTGGCCCGGCTCGAGGAGATCTGCGACGAGATCGTGGCCGAGGGCGACAAGGCGCTGTGCTTCACCCAGTACGCCGAGTTCGGCCGGATGCTGCAGCCCCACCTGGCGGCCAGGCTCGGCTGCCCGGTGCTGTTCCTGCACGGCGGCACCACCAAGAAGCAGCGCGACGCGATGGTGGCCACGTTCGCGGAACTCGACGAGCCGGCCCTGTTCCTGCTGTCGCTGAAGGCCGGCGGCACCGGGCTCAACCTGACCGCGGCCAGCCACGTGATCCACGTCGACCGGTGGTGGAACCCGGCCGTGGAGGACCAGGCCACCGACCGCGCGTTCCGCATCGGGCAGCGCCGGAACGTCCAGGTGCGGAAGTTCGTCTGCGTCGGCACCCTGGAGGAGCGGATCGACGCCATGATCGAGGAGAAGAAGGCCCTGGCCGACCAGATCGTCGGCACCGGCGAAGGCTGGCTCACCGAGCTGTCCGCCGACGACCTGCGGTCCGTGCTGACCTTGTCCGAAGACGCGGTGAGCGAATGAGTTACTGGGACGAGTGGCCGCCGGCCCGGCCGATCCGGGTGGACGGCGGGATCAAGGCCAGGAGCAGGCGCGGCGCGATCGGCGAGCAGTGGTGGTCGCGGCGGTTCATCAGCGTGCTCGAGTCCTACGGGATGAGCGGGCGGCTGGCCCGCGGCCGCAGCTACGCCCGGGCCGGGCAGGTGCTCGACTTCGCGCTGGCCCAGGGGAAGGTCACCGCCCGGGTGCAGGGGTCGCGGGTGCGCCCCTACCAGGTCCGGATCGGGGTGCTGCCGCTGACCACCGCGCAGTGGCGGCGGGTCATGCAGCAGCTGGCCAGCCAGGCGCTTTTCCGGGCCAAGCTGCTGGCCGGCGAGATGCCGCACGAGATCGAGGAGGTGTTCGGCGAGTGCGGCACGCCGCTGTTCCCGCGGTCGGCCGCGGACCTTGACATGCACTGCAGCTGTCCGGACTGGGGCGTGCCGTGCAAGCACCTGGCCGCGGTCTGCTACGTGCTGGCCGAGGAGTTCGACCGGGACCCGTTCGCCATGCTGGCCTGGCGCGGCAAGGGCCGGGACGAGCTGCTGGCCGCGCTGCGCCGGATTCAGGGCGGCGCTCCGGGGCCCGGCGGCCCGGCCGGGACCTCGCGGGCCGTCCTGGACGTGCCGGCCCCGCCGCTCGAGGAATGCCTGGACGGCTTCTGGTCACCCGGGCTGAGCCCGGCACGGCTGCGGGCGCTGGCCACCGCGCCGGCCGCCGCCGCTCCCGACCTGCTGCTGCGGATGTTCGACCCGCCGCCCGTCACGGTCAGGGGAAAGGCGCTGGCCGACGTGCTGGCGCCCGCGTACCAGCGGCTCGGCGCGGACGACCCGGGGCCAGGGGAGCCCGCCGAGCCGGGCTAGGCGAGCCCGCCGGACGGGGCCCAGACCCGGAGCATGGCCTCGGGCAGGCCCCACCAGCCCAGCGGGGTCAGCCGCTCGTCGTCGTCGATCGCGCCGAGCACCTGCCACAGCGAGGTGACGGGCAGGAACAGGCCCTCCATGGTGAGGTCGTCGAACTCGTCGTCGTCGGCCAGGAGGAAGCCGCCGGGCTCGTCCTCGCCGTCTCGCCGCCTTCGTCGTCCGGCTCCGCGCCGAGCGTGCCGTCGTCCGGGTCTTCGGGATCCTGAGGGTCGTAATCCCGCACGTACGCGGCCAGGTCGGCGGCCGACGCGGCGGTGCCAGGGCCGCCCTCGGCCAGCGCGGTGATCGCCGCCAGCCAGTCGAAATGGTCGATGGCGCAGATCGCGGCGAGCTCGCTATCCGTCTCGTCCGCTTCGCCGTCGTCCTGGCCCGGGGTGCCCCAGTCGTCCGGCCCCTGCGGGGACGCCACGCCCACGGCCAGCATGAGCCACAGCTCGGTGTCGTCGGCCGGCAGGTCCTTCGGGCGCAGCCCGCTGCACTCGATCAGCAGCCTGCCGGGCCAGCCCGGCCGGGCGATGTCCTGGCGCAGCCGGGCGCTGGCGCGGCGCAGGTCTTCGCGCGGCAGCGGTCGGTCACCCACCCGGTCGAGCAGGGCCTGGGCCGCGGCCAGCGCCTCGGCGTCGGCGGCGTCCCATTCGGCCAGGAACTCCTCGTCCTCCTCGTCAAGCAGCGCGTCCATCGGGACCCGGCCGTCGGGCAGCGCCGAGGTCATCCACCGTTCCTGCACCTCGATGTGGGCCCGGCAGGCGGCCGGATCGGCCACCGCCAGCAGGTCGGGATCGATCTCGCCCGCGGCGAGCCGCTCCTCGAGGTGGCTGACCAGCCTGGTGTGCATCTCCGCGGCGAGCTGGCTGCGCTCGGACTGATCGTCCCAGACGTGCAGCCCGATGATCCCGTTCGGCTCGGTCCCGGTGGCTTCCAGCCACGTCCTGACGTCGCCGACCGTGGCCGCGCCATCGTCGATCTCGTGCAGGATGGCTTCCGCCGACGACCAGAACACCGCGGACAGCGGGTTGCCGGCCGCGAGCATGCCCCGCCGGATGCCTGGCAGTGAGCCGAGCGCATCCGCCGGCAGCACGGTGAGCAGCGCCAGCGCTACATCACGCCTGGTCAGCCCGCTAAGCGGTCGGCCCGCAAGGTCGGCCACCCGATCAGCTTCAAGGTTCACGACTCGCAGCGTACGCTCTTCTCCCGCCGCTGTGCTCCCCTCAGAGCAGGTCGCGGCCGCCGAGGTAGGGACGCAGCACCGCCGGCACCCGGACCTGCGCCTCGCTGGTCTGGAGGTTCTCCACCAGGGCGGCGAGGATCCGCGGCGTGGCCACCGCGGTGTTGTTCAGGGTGTAGGCGAACCGCACCGTGCCGTCCGCGTCGCGGTAGCGCAGGCTGGCCCGCCTGGCCTGCCAGTCGTGCAGCGACGAGCAGCTGTGCGTCTCGCGGTACGCGGCCAGCGACGGCATCCAGGTGTTGATGTCGTTCATCCGGTACTTGCCCGCGCCCATGTCGCCGGTGGAGCACTCCACCACCTCGTAGGCCAGGCCGAGTCCCTGCAGCAGCTGCTCGGCGGTGCCGAGCAGCTCCGCGTGCCAGCGGTCGGACTCGGCCGCGTCCGCGGCGCAGATGACGAACTGCTCCACCTTCTCGAACTGGTGGACCCGCAGCAGCCCGCGCACGTCCCGGCCGGCGCTGCCCGCCTCCCGCCGGAAGCACGGCGAGATGCCGGCGTACCTGACCGGGAGGCGCTTATAGTCCAGGATCTCGTCGCTGTGGAAGCCGACCAGGGCGACCTCCGCGGTACCCGCCAGGTACAGGTCGTCGGCGGGGATCGCGTAGGTTTCCTCGCGGTGCGCCGGGAACTGGCCGGTGCCGATGAGCGCCGCCTCCCGGACCAGCGACGGGACGCTGACCAGCATGAAGTCCTTGTCCCTGAGCAGGTCGAGGGCGTAGGAATGCACCGCGCGCTCGAGCAGCACCAGGTCGCCGGTCAGCGCGTAGGCCCGTTCCCCGGCGACCTTGCGGGCCCGGGTGAAGTCCGCCCATCCGCGCCTTTCCAGCAGCTCCACGTGATCCAGCGGCATGAAGCCGAACTCCGGAGGAGCCCCCACGGTGCGCAGGACCACGTTCGCGGACTCGTCCGGGCCGACCGGGGCGCCTTCCCACGGGATCGTGGGGGTCAGCAGCAGCAGCTGGTGCAGCTTCTCCGTCGTCTCCGCGAGCTGCTCGCGGAGGCTCTTGAGCTGGGCCTCGAGCTCGGCGTGCTCGGCCCTCAGCTCGGCCCGCCTGGCGTCGTCGGCCTTGGCGAACTCCTTGGACGAGCTCTTCCTGCGCGCCTGGGCCTGGTCCAGTTCATGCTGGAGCTTGCGGCTGACCCGGTCGAGGTCGATCAGCTCGTCGACGTCCAGGTCAATGCCCTTGGCCCGGACGGCGGCCTTCACCGCGTCCGGGTTCTCCCGTATCTCTCGCCTGTCCAGCATGGGTACGCGTCAGTCCTCGTCCGAAATTCGCTGCTTACCAGCCCGCCACGAAAACGCTACCAGCAGTGCCCGGCGCACCGCCCCGGAGTTTCCTGCCGTCCCGCCGCGCCGCCGCCGCCGGGTACGGTGGATGCGCGGCGACCAGGGAAGGTGGGGGCGTGTGCTGCTGACCAACCACGTCTTGTCGGGAGCCCTGATCGGCGCGCTGGTCCGGCGGCCGCTGCCCGCCTTCGCGGCCGGCGCGGCCTCGCATTTCGTCCTCGACTCGCTGCCGCACTGGGGCCAGTGGGGCAGCCAGCGCCGGTTCCTGCGGGTGGCCGTGCCCGACGGGCTGATCAGCCTGGCCTTGGCGGGCGCCCTCGCCGCGGCGTCGCCGTCCGATCGCCGGCCGGCCGTGCTGGCCGGGATGGCCGGGGCGGCGCTGCCCGACATGGACAAGCCGGCCAACCTGTGGTTCGGCTGGTCGCCGTTCCCCGGCGCGGTCGACCGCTTTCACAGCCGCATCCAGCACGAGGCGCCGCGCCGGGCTCATGTCGAGCTGCTGGCGGCGGGCGCCTTCGCTGCCGCGCTCATCGCCCTGCACGATCGAGAGCTGCACGATCGAGAGCTGCACGATCGAGGGCCGGGGCGGGACTTACTGGGGCAGCGGGTAGCGCAGGCCGACTCGCGCGGCTAGGTCGCCGAGGGTGAGCTCGAACATCGGCGCCGGGTCTTCCAGGGCGAACCTCATGTGGCCGAACACCTCCATCGCCACCGCCCCGTACAGCACGGTCCAGCAGCGCAGGAAGGTCAGCACCGCGCCGACCGGGATGCCGGCGCCCAGCGCGTCGCGGTAGCGGCCGAGCTGGTCGCGCAGGCCGGGGTCGATCTCCCCGGCTTCCGGCACCGGGAACCGAAGCGCGTTCCACAGCTCGAGGAACAGGGAGAAGAAGGTGCCGGCGAAGGCCAGGGCGCATTCGTCGGCGATGTCGTAGCGCCCGTCGTTCAGGCCCGGCAGCGGCATCCCGAACAGCAGGCCGAACTCGGCCGTGTGGCTCAGCGCCCAGCGGCGGAACTCCCGGCAGGCCGCGATCATCTTGACGGTGAGCTTCGCGATCTCGGGATCGTACCGGCCGCCGGGTGGGGGCACGGCCGCCTCGATGGCCCGGTGGATGTCCGCGCCGAGCTCGGTGAAGATGCTGGCGCAGACGTGCCTGGTCAGTTCCTCGTGGCTGTCGAAGTACCGGTAGAGGCCCGGGGCGGTCATGCCCATCTCGCGGGCGATGGCGCGCAGCGACACCGCATCCGGGCCGTCCTTGACCAGGAGCTGGCGCGCGGTCTGGATGATCTCCTCGGTGGTCGCCGCGCGCAGCCGGTCCCGCCGGGACGGTGGCTGAACCGCGCCGGGCTCCTCAACTAGATCTGTCACAGCTGCCTCCTGACCTAGTCATACCCTCCGGGCGGGCCGGCCAGCCGCCGAACGTGGTCTCGATGTTAGCTCCCTTGACAATGGTGAACGGCGTATGCGAAGTTAGCGTCGTAATCAGTTTACGCCGTTTACTTGAGTAATCAACAGAAGCGCGTCAATACGGGAGGCGAGATGTTCGAGGCATGGGGACGGATCCTGTACCGAAGGCGGCGGCTGGCTCTCGGCCTCACGCTCGCGCTGGTGGCGTTCGCCGCGGTCTGGGGGACCGGCGTCTTCGGCGCGCTCTCCTCCGGCGACAACTTCACCCCGCCCGCCAGCCAGAGCCAGCGCGAGGCGGACCAGGCCAGCCAGGTGTTCGGCCGGGACGACGCCGATGTCGTCGTGCTGTACCGCAGCGCCGCCATGACCGTCGGCGACCCCGGGTACCGGCAGGCGGTCACCGCCGCGCTGAGCGGCCTGCCGCGCGCCGACGTGACCCGGGTCAGCACGTACTGGTCCACCGGATCGCCCCGCCTGGTCAGCACCGACCGGCACGCCACCTACGCGGTGCTCCAGCTCACCGGGGCCGACGACGCCGCCAGGCACCGGAGCTACGACGCGATCAAGGCCGAACTGACCCCCGCCAGCCTGGCGGCCGCCGGCCTGACGGCCCGGGCCGGCGGGACCGTGCCGATGGAAGTCGCGATCAACTCCGAGGTCACCGCCGACATCGCCAAGGCCGAGGGCTTCTCGATGCCGGTCCTGCTGCTCCTGCTGCTGGTGATCTTCGGCAGCCTGGCCGCGGCGTCGCTGCCGGTGGCGATCGGCGGCGTGGCCATCCTCGGCTCGTTCACCGTGCTGCGGCTGCTCACCATGGCCACCACCGTGTCCGTCTACTCGGTGAACATCACCACGATCCTGGGCCTCGGCCTGGGCATCGACTACGGGCTGTTCATGGTCACCAGGTTCCGCGAGGAACTGCGCCGCCAGCCGACCGTCGAGCAGGCGGTCGCCCGGACGGTGGCCACCGCGGGCCGGACCGTGGCCGTGTCCGGCGTCACGGTCGCGGTCGCGCTGACCAGCCTGATGCTGTTCCCCGAGGACTTCCTGCGCTCGATGGGCTTCGGCGGGGTGGCCACCGTCGCGGTGGACATGCTGGCCGCGCTGACCGTGCTGCCCGCGCTGCTCGCCGTCCTCGGCCACCGGGTCAACGCGCTGCGCATCCGCCGCTCGGTGCGGGCCGGCGGACCTATCCGGGACGAGACCAGCGGCGGCTGGTACCGGCTGGCGCACAGCGTCATGCGCCGGCCCGCCGTCTACGCCACGGTGATCGTGATCGGCCTGCTGGCCCTGGGCGCGCCGTTCCTGCGCATCTCCTGGGGCGGCACGGACGCCAGGACGCTGCCCGCCGCCGCCACGGTCCGGCAGGTGTCCGAAACGCTGGACAGCCAGTTCCCGGTCAACTCGACCGCTCCGATCGAGGCGCTGATCACCGGGGCCGGCGCCGCGAATCCGGCCGGGCTCACCGCCTACCTGCACCGCGTCGAGGCCATCCCCGGCGTCACCGGGGCCCAGATCACGGGGACAGAGCTCACCGGGGTCAAGGGCGACGCGGTCCGGGTCGACATCGGCTACCAGCCGCCCACGGTGTCGCCGGCCGCCCGGCACCTCGTCACCCAGATCCGGGACCTCCCGGCGCCGTCCGGCGCGTCGGTGCTGGTCGGCGGGACCACCGCCGGGCTGGTCGACGAGCTGGCCAGCCTGGGCGCGACGCTGCCCTGGATGGCGCTGCTGACCTGCGTCTCCACGTTCGTGCTGCTGTTCCTGGCGTTCGGCTCGGTGGTGCTGCCGCTGAAGGCGATCGTGATGAACGTGCTGTCGCTGTCGGCCACGTTCGGCGTCGTGGTGTGGATCTTCCAGTGGGGGCACCTGTCCGGCCTGCTGCGGTTCACCCCGACCGGCTCGATCGACCCGACGATGCCGATCCTGATGCTGGCGATCATCTTCGGCCTGTCCATGGACTACGAGGTGTTCCTGCTGTCCCGGATCCGCGAGCGCTACGACCAGACCGGCGACAACACCGCCTCGGTGGCGGCCGGCCTGCAGCGCACCGGCGGCCTGATCACCAGCCTGGCCCTGCTGCTGATCATCGTGGTCGGCGCGTTCTCGGCCTCCGGCATCACGTTCATCAAGCTGATGGGCGTGGGCATGATCGTGGCGCTGCTCGTGGACGCCACCGTCGTCCGCGTGCTGCTGGTGCCGGCCACCATGCGGCTGCTCGGCGGGGCCAACTGGTGGGCGCCGCGGCCGCTGCGCCGCCTGTACGCCAGGTACGGGATCAAGGAGGAAACCCCGGGGCCTGCGCGGGTGGCGGCCGGCGTCGACGGCTGACCGGCGCTCGCCTTTTCCCGCCGAACGACCCGCGGTTCCCCTGCTCCCGCACCCTTTACCGCCGGCGGTACAGTAGCGTCGCGGCCAGCGACACCGGGCCGCGACGATGAGCTCGCTTGAGGAGACCGACATGAACCAGCCCGTCGCCGTGCCCGAAGTGCTGTCGGCGGACCTGCCCGCCGGGGTGTTCCTGCTTGACGTGCGGGAAGACGACGAGTGGACGGCGGGTCATGCCCCCGACGCGGTGCACGTGCGGCTCGGGGAGCTCGGCGCGCGGGTGGACGAGCTGCCCAGGGACCGCGAGCTTTACGTGATCTGCCGCACGGGCAACAGGTCGGCCTACGCGGCCCAGGCGCTGGCCGCCGGCGGGCTGAAGGCCATCAACGTCGGCGACGGCATGACCGGCTGGGCCGTCGCGGGCCGCCCCATGATCAGCGAGGACGGCGCCGAACCGTACGTCGCCTAGCCGGACGTCGCGGCCAGCGCGAGCGGCAGGGCGCCGCGGGCGCCGGCCTCGCGGAGCAGCCGGGCCGCTACCGTCATCGTCCACCCGGTCTCGATGCGGTCATCGACGAGGAGCACCGGGCCGTCCAGGCCGCCGACGGCGGCGCCGACGTCGCCGGGCACCTCGAACGCGCGCCAGAGGGAACTCAGCCGCTGCGCGCTGTTGTGCCGCCGCGGGCCGGGACCGGCGTCGCCGGCGTAGCCGAGCGCGCCGAGGTAGGGCAGCCGGCCCACGTCGGCGAGCCGCTGGCCGAAGCTGGTGATCAGGCGGGGCCTGGTGAGTGACGGCAGGGTCAGCACGCCGGCCGGGCGCTGCGCCCAGTCCCAGGCGGCGAGCACCTTGATCGCGGCGGCTATCACCGGCTCGGTGACCGGCTCGTCCGGCGCGTCCTCGGCCAGCAGGGCCCGGAGCATGCCGCCCCAGCCGATGTCGGTGAGCCGGCCGAGAACCCGGCCCGGCTCGGCGGTCAGCGTGGCCGGGATCTTCCCGGCCACGTCGAGGCCGAGGGCCGCCAGCCCGGTCGGCCACATCCGCCGCGGCTCGACCGTCACGCCCGGCCGGAGCAGCCGCTCGCGGGCGGCGGCCGTGCTCGCCTCCGGCACGTCGTCCTGGGCCCGCTGGCCTGTGCAGTTGTCGCAGCGCCCGCAGGGCGCGGCGGCGGGGTCGTCAAGCTGCAGGCGCAGGTACTCCATCCGGCACCCGCCGGTCGCCTGGTAGGCCAGCATGGCCTGCTGCTCGCGGGCGCGCTCGGCGGCGACCCGCTCGTAGCGGTCGCCGTCGTACTCCCACGGCTCGCCGGTCGCCGCCCAGCCGCCGCTGACCCGGCGCACGGCGCCGTCCACGTCGAGCACCTTGAGCATGGATTCCAGCCGGCCGCGGGACAGGTCCACGCGCGTCTCCAGCACGCCGGTGGACAGCGGCCTGCCCGCCTCGGCCAGGGCCGCGAGGGCCGCGCGGACCTGCCGCTCGGGCGGGAAGGCAAGCGAGGCGAAGTAGGCCCAGATGTCCCGGTCCTCGCGGCCAGGCAGCAGGATCACCTCGGCACGGCTACCCTGCTGGCCCGACATGGCTCGCCCGGCCCGCCCGATCTGCTGGTAATAGGCGACCGGCGACTGCGGCGCGCCCAGGTGCACGACGAAGCCGAGGTCCGGCTTGTCGAAGCCCATGCCGAGGGCACTGGTGGCGACCAGCGCCTTGACCCGGTTGGCGAGCAGGTCGTCCTCCGCCCGGGCCCGCTCGTCCGGTTCGTCCCGGCCGGTGTAGGACGCGACCGTCAGCCCCTGCTCGCGCAGGAAGGCGGCGGTCTCCTGGGCCGCCGCGACCGTCAGCGTGTAGACGATGCCGGACCCGGGCAGCTCGCCGAGGCGGGCCGCCAGCCAGCCGAGCCGCTGGTGCGCGGTGGGCAGCGTCACCACGGCCAGCCGCAGCGAGTCCCGGTCCAGCGGGCCGCGGAGCACCAGCGTCTCGCCCCGCCCGCCGGTGCCGAGCTGCTCGGCGACGTCGCGGGTCACCCGCGCGTTCGCGGTCGCGGTGGTGGCCAGCACGGGGATCCCGGCGGGCAGGTCGTCAAGCAGCGTGCGCAGCCGCCGGTAATCGGGCCGGAAATCGTGCCCCCAGTCGGAGATGCAGTGCGCCTCGTCGATCACCACCAGCCCGGCCGACCGGCTGAGCTCGGGCAGCACCTGGTCGCGGAACGACGGGTTGTTCAGCCGCTCCGGGCTGACCAGGAGCACGTCCGCCTGGCCCGCGGCCACCTCGGCGTACAGGGCTTCCCAGTCCGCGGTGTTCGCCGAGTTGATGGTGCGGGCGCGGATGCCGGCCCGCATCGCCGCCTCGACCTGGTTGCGCATCAGCGCGAGCAGCGGGGACACGATCACGGTCGGCCCGGCGCCGCGGGCGCGCAGCAGCGCGGTGGCGATGAAGTAGACCGCGGACTTGCCCCAGCCGGTCCGCTGCACCACCAGCGCCCGCTGCCGGTCCGCGACCAGGGCGCGGATCGCGGTCCACTGATCCTCGCGCAGCCGCGCGTGGTCGCCCGCCAGCGACCGCAGGCACTTCTCCGCCTCGTCCCGCAACCCTGCCTCATCATCGGCCATGCCTTCATTGGTACCAGCCGCCGCGGTCAATCAGCCCGGATCGGCGGTATGCAATACTCAGGGCAAACATCGGATCTATCCGGGCGGGGAGCGGCTTGGCGGTAACGGACGAGGCCATCGAGAAGATCAAGGCCATGATCACGTCCGGCGCGCTGCGCGCAGGCGACCGGCTGCCGCGCGAGGCGGACCTGGCCGCCGACCTGGGCTTGTCGCGCAGTTCGCTGCGCGAGGCGGTGCGCGCGCTGTCCCTGGTCAACATCCTGGACGTGCGGCGCGGCGACGGGACGTACGTGACCAGCCTGGAGCCGCGGCTGCTGCTCGAGGCGCTGAGTTTCATCGTCGACTTCCACCGGGACGACACGCTGCTCGAGTTCCTCCGGGTCCGTCGCATCCTGGAGCCCGCCGCCACCGCGATGGCGGCGGAGCGGATCACCGACGAGGAGAGCGACGGCCTGCGTGCCCTGCTCGACAGCATCGGCCCGGACCCGGCGGCCGAGGACCTGGTGGCCAACGACCTGGAGTTCCACCGCCGGATCGTGGCCTGTTCGGGGAACTCGGTGCTCTCCTCGCTGCTCGAGTCGATGTCCGGGCCCACCACCCGGGCCCGGGTCTGGCGTGGCCTGACCCAGACCGGGGCGCGGGCCCGGACGCTGGCCGAGCACCGGGCCATCGTGGACGCGCTCGCCGCCCACGAGCCCGAGGTGGCCAGGTCCTGGGCGACCGTGCACATCGCCGGCGTCGAGCAGTGGCTAGCCTCGGTGCCGTGACCGACTACGTATCCGTCAGGGACCTCAGCGTGGCCGCGGTCATCGGCGTGCACGCCTGGGAACGCGAGATCGAGCAGACCCTCGTCTTCACCGTGGACATGGCCGCTGACGTGCGCCGGGCCGCCGCGACTGACGACCTCGCGGACGCTCTCGACTACTCGGCGGTGGCGGGCACGATCGCGGCCGTGGTGCGCGCGGGCAAGTTCCGCCTCATCGAGACCGCCGCCGAGCGCGTGGCCGAGCGCCTGCTCGCCGATTTCCCGCTGACCTGGCTCCGCCTGGAACTCCGCAAGCCCATCGCCGCCCCTGCGCCCATCACTGCCGCCGCGCCCCCCTCCGCTGCGCCCCCCTCCGCTGCGCCCCCCTCCGCCGCGCCGGCCCTCTCCTACACCGCCGCCATCCTCATCGAACGCACACGCGAAATTTCATGATCACGAAGACTTTTGTGTTCTATGCGACCCTAAAGTCTTCATGATCATGGGAGAGTGCCTCCAGGTCCGCCCGTAGCGCGTCCGGGATGTGAGTGGAGAGGTAGGAGACGTCGCTTGTTATTTCCTCCGGGCTGCGGGCGCCGACGACGGCGGCGGTCACGGCGGGATGGGCCAGGGTGAATTGCAGCGCGGCGGCGGCCAGCGGGACGCCGTGCCGGGCGCAGGCGTCCCGCATCCGGAGGGCGCGGGCCGCCACGGCGGGCGGGGCCGGAGCGTAGTCGTAGGTCCCGCCGTCACCTGCTCCGGCCAGGATGCCGCTGTTGAACACGCCGCCCGCCAGCACCGTCACGCCGCGCCGCAGGCACAGCGGGAACAACGTGGCGGCCGCGGAGTCGTCGAGCAGCGTGTACCGGCCGGCCATCAGCACGCAGTCGACGTCGCAGCGCTCGACCAGCCAGGCCAGCGCGGCCGCCGAGTTCATCCCGGCGCCGATGGCGCGGACCGTGCCCTGGGCGCGGAGCTCGGCCAGCGCCCGGTACGCGCCGTCGGCCGCCTCGGCCAGGAAGTCGTCGGGGTCGTGGATGAGCGCGATGTCCACCCGGTCCAGCCCGAGCCGCCGCAGGCTCTCCTCCAGGCTGCGCAGCGCCCCGTCCCGGCTGTAGTCGCGGACCCGGGTCAGCGGCGGCGCGCCGTAGAACCCCTCGACGCCTTGTGTGTCGCCGTCGGCCGCCACCAGCAGGCGGCCGACCTTGGTGGACACGGTGAACTCAGCCCGCGGCCGGCCGGCCAGGAACTCGCCGATCCGCCGCTCGGAGAGCCCGGACCCGTAGTGCGGCGCGGTGTCGAAGGCCCGGATTCCCGCGGCCCAGGCCGCGGCCAGCGTCCCGGCGGCCACCTCGGCGCTGACCGGCGCGTAGAGGCCGCCGATGGGCGCGCCGCCGAATACGAGGGGCCCGAAGACCAGAGGGGACGTCCCGGGCGGGAGGCCAGGCGGCCGGGGCCTGGCGCCGCCGGATGGTTCCCGGTCCATGGTCAGGGCACCCCGGAGCCGCGCCACGCGGGGCCGGACGGGTAGACGTACTCCGCCAGCGACTCCGGCAGGATCTCGGTGGACGCTCCCGGCGCCCGCGGCGCGCGGTAGCGGCCGCGGGCCACTACGGCGGGCGCGGCGAAGTGCTCGTGCAGATGGTCGATCCACTCGAGCCGGCGCCCCTGCGTCGTGCCGGACAGCGCCACGTAGTCGAACATCGACAGGTGCTGGACGATCTCGCAGAGGCCGACCCCGCCGGCGTGCGGGCAGACCGGCACGCCGAATTTGGCGGCCAGCAGCAGGTTGGCGATGTTCTCGTTCACCCCGGCCACGCGGCAGGCGTCGATCTGCATGACGTCGATGGCGCCGGCCTGCAGCAGCTGCTTGAACATGACCGGGTTGGCGACGTGCTCGCCGGTGGCTATCGGGACCGGGCGCACCCCCCGGCGGATGGCCGCGGTGCCCAGGATGTCATCAGGCGCCGTCGGCTCCTCCACCCAGGCGGGCCGGAACGGCGCCAGCTCGGTGATCCAGGCGATGGCGGTCGGCACGTCCCAGACCTGGTTCGCGTCGATGGCGATGCCGATGTCGTCGCCGACCACGTCACGGGCGATCGCGAAGCGGCGCTTGTCGTCGTCAAGCGCCGCGCCGACCTTGATCTTCACCTGGGAGAAGCCCTCGCCGACGGCATCCGCGCACAGCGCGGCCAGCCGCTCGTCGGAATAGCCGAGCCAGCCGGGCGCGGTCGAGTAGGCCGGGTAGCCGTCCCGGCGGAGCGCGGCGATCCGGCCGTCCCGGGCCGCCGCGCCCCGCTCGAGCAGCGCGAGAGCCTCGTCCGGGGTGAGCGCGTCGGACAGGTAGCGGAAGTCGACCAGGCCGGTGAGCTCCTCCGGGCTCATCTCGGCGAGCAGTAGCCACAGCGGCTTGCCCGCCCGGCGGGCGGCCAGGTCCCAGCACGCGTTGAGCACCGCGCCGATGGCCATGTGCACCACGCCGCAGGCCGGGCCCAGCCAGTGCAGCGGGCTGTCGCGGGCCAGCCGCCGGCCGAGCCCGCCGAGGTCGGCGAGCACCTCGTCCACATCCTGGCCGGCCAGGAACGGCTCGAGCAGGCGGATCGCGGCGAGCTGCACGTCGTTGCCGCGGCCGATGGTGAACGCGAACCCGTGCCCGGCCAGCGCGGGGCCCGGCGCGTCGGTTCTGATGACCACGTAGGCGGCGGAGTAGTCAGGGGCCGGGTTCATCGCGTCAGAACCAGCCAGCGTCCGCGAGGTGGGGAACCGCACGTCGAACGTCTCGAAGCCGGTGATCTTCGTCATTCCGCGGCCGCCTCGCCTCCGATGAGGCGGGCCAGGACCAGCGCGAACAGAATCACGGCACCGTCGATCGCGTCGATCCAGTAGTTCGGCGCGTTCTCCAGGTCCAGGAGGTTCTGCACCAGGCCGAGCAGGATCACGCCGGAGGCGGCGCCGACCATGTTGCCCTTGCCGCCCTGAAGCGACACGCCACCGATGACCGCGGCGGCGAACACAGCGAAGATGATGCCCTCACCGTACCCCTGGGTGGCGGCCACCTCCGATACCCGGCCGGTCTCCATCAGGCCGCCAACCGCTGCCAGCATGCTGCCGGCCACGTAGACGCCGATCCGGACCCCGTTCACCTTGATTCCGGCGGCCCGCGCAGCGGGCCGGTTCCCGCCGATCGCGTAGATCGCCCGGCCGGTCCGGTGATACCGCAGGAACAGCCCAACGACGACGAAGATCGCCGCCGCGACGATCAGCGAGACCGGGATCGCCCCGATATTCGCCGAGCCGAGGTAACCGAATGCGTTCGGCAGGTTATACGGGGCCTGCCCTTTGACGATGCCGTCCTGGATGCCAGCCAGCAGGATCGTCATGCCAAGCGTCACGATGAAGCCGTTGAGCCGCCCCTTGACGATCAGCAGCCCGTTGATGAGCCCGACCGCCGCGCCGACCGCCAGCACGATCAGGATGCCGATAAAGGGATTGAGCATCATCCCGTTGCCGAAGGCCGAGATGGGCACGATCAGCCACGCGGCCACCATCGGCGCCAGCCCGTAGGTGGCTTCCAGCGACAGGTCCATGCCGCCGATCAGCAGGATCAGCGACTCGCCGACGACCACCACGCCGAGCGAGGAGAACTCCTGGCCGATGCCGGTCATGTTCGACACGGTCAGGAAGTGGGGATTCAGGATGGTGCCCACGACGATGAGCACGACCAGCACCGGGAGCAGCGCGGCCTCGCGCAGCCAGGAGACCGCCGCGGCGCTCCGGCTCCGGCTGCGGGCGGACGCGGGTCCGACGTCCGCGGCCATCGCCGCCAGGTTGTCCTTGGTCTCGCTCATGTGACTCCTAGCCCTTCGGTGGCCGCGATCAGGGCCTCGCGGTCGTAGGGCGGCTCGGTGAACTCGGTGAAGATCTCGCCGCGGACGAGCACCAGCACGCGGTCGCAGATGGTCAGGTCGTCAAGCTCGTCGCTGGCGAGCAGCAGGCTCGCGCCGGTCTGCCGGGTGATTCGGTCCAGCTCGGCCAGCAGCAGTTCCTTCGAGGCCACGTCGACGCCCCGGGTCGGGGTGATGGCCACGATCAGGGCCGGGTCGCTGGCCAGCGCCCGCGCCACGGTGACCTTCTGCTGGTTGCCGCCGGACAGCTCCCGGACCGGCTGGCCGAGCCCGGCCGCCACCAGCGACAGCCGCCGGGCCAGCGGCGCCGCGCGCTCCTCGCGGCGCCTGGGGCTGATGAGCCCGGCCCGCGAGATCCGCTCCGTGATCGTCATCGCGATGTTCTCCGCCGCGCCGAGCAGCGGCACGAACCCCTCGGCCTGCCGGTCCTCGGGAATGTAGCCGATCCCGGCGCGCAGCGCCCCGGCCCGGTCGCCCGGCCGCAGCACGCGGTCGCTCCCTCCTGGATAACTCAGGCGCACCTGGCCGGCGTCGGGAGCGGCCGCCCCGGCGACGATCCTGGCCAGCGTGGTCGCCCCCGAGCCGCGCAGTCCGGTGATGCCCACCCGCTCGCCGCCGCGCACGGTCATCGAAACGCCGTACAGGGACACCCCGGGGGACGTCAGGCTGACGCCGCTGACGACCAGGTCCGGCGGGACCGTGCGGCGGCGCCGGCCCGGGGCGGCGGGAACATCCGACGCGGGTGCCGCGCCAGGCCGTTCCGGATAATGATCTTTCTTGACTTCCCCCACCATCGCGGCGACCATGCCGTCCTTGGTCACCTCGGCCAGCGGCGCGGCCAGCATCAGCTCGCCGTCCCGCAGCACGGCGACTTCGGTGCAGATCTCGAAGACCTCCTCGAGGTGATGGGAGATGTACAAGATCGCGACCCCGGCCGCGCGGAGCTGGCGGATGTGGTCGAACAGCCGCTGCACGGCGCCGCGCTCGAGCGCGGCGGTGGGCTCGTCGAGCAGCAGGCACCGGGTGCCCGCGGCCAGTGCCCTGGTGATCTCGACGACCTGCCGTTGCTCGACGGTGAGGCTCGCGCACGGCGCGTCGGCGTCCACGTCGAAGCCCCACTCGGTCATGACCTTCCTGGTCTGCTCACGCATCCGGCGCCAGTCGACGACGCCCGGCCCGCGGCGCGGCTGGCGGCCGAGGAACACGTTCTCGGCCACGGTGAGCCCCGGCACCACCATGGAATGCTGGAACACGGTGGCGATGCGCCTGCGCCAGGCGGCGATGTCGCCGAGCGAGGGCGCGGGCTGCCCGTCGAACAGCACCTCGCCCTCGTCCGCGGCGGTGATACCGGACAGGATCGAGACCATCGTGGACTTGCCCGCGCCGTTGCGGCCGACCAGGCCCAGGCACCGGCCCGGGTATAGGCCGAGGTCGACGCCGTGCAGCGCGCGCGTGCTGCCGAACCGCTTGTGAATCCCCGCCGCGCTGGCCACCGGGGTGGCGGCCAGCGCGGCGGGGACGTCAGGTTGGCTCATGTACCACGCCTACGACGAGCTGCAGACGCCGCCGTGGGCGCTGCCGTACACGTTGCCCCACAGCGACGCGTTGGTGACCGGCGTGGTGGCCACCGCGCCGGACAGGCCATCGACCGGCGTGACCTGGAGCGTCTGCGGGGACTTGGTCACGAACGGCGGGACGATCGGGTCGCCGAGGTTGCTGGTGCCTCCGAAGCTGACCATCGCCAGCGTGGGCGCGCCGCCGCCGGGCTCGCCCGCGGTCAGCTTGACGCCCTTGGCCGCGTCCTGCGCGTACTTCAGCGCCCAGTAGGCGTACAGGTTGGCGGGCTGGGACTGGGAGGCGGTCAGCGTCCCCTGGGAGATGTCGCACATCTCGAACGGCACCCCGTCGTCGCTGACCAGGAGCACCTTGCCGGTCAGGCCCTTGGACTTCAGCAGCGGGATGATGCCGGTGTCCGGGCTGGACCATTGCGAGTAGATCCCCTTGAGCTGGCTGCCGTAGGCGTTCACCGCGTTCTGCGCGTCGGTGACCGCTGTGGCCGTGATCCAGTTGGTGGGGGCCTTGAGGATGTGCACGTTCGGAGCGTTCTTGGCCATGCACTGGTTGAAGGCGTTGGTCCGGTCCGCGCCGTTGGAGGAGGTCAGGTCGCCCTCGAGGTCGAGCACGTAGCCGGACTTGAACTTCGAGCTCATGGCGGCGCAGGCGTCCAGGCCGTACTCCAGGTTGGAGGCACGCACCACCATGTACACGTGGCCGACGCCGACGATGGTGTCAACGGAGATGAGCTGCACGCCGTGCTTGGCCGCGTAGCTGATCGCCGGGCCGAGGCTGGTGGCGGTCTCGGGGTTCACGACGATGGCCTTCGCGCCCTCGTTGACCAGGGTCTCGATCTGGGTGTTCTGCACGTTGGCATCGTTCCCCGCGAGCAGCGGGCCGATCATGTGGATGTGCAGCTGCGCGGCGTACTGGTTCTCGTAGTTGATGTACGCGGCCCAGAAGGCGGTGTTGTTGTAGGTGAGGTCCACCCCGATGGGCGTCTGCGCGGTGGTGCTGGCCGAGCCGGTTGACGTGGCGCCGGCACCCGAACTGCCCGAGCTGCCCGAGCTGCAGGCGGCGATCAGCGTGACCGCGGCCGCCGCGGCCAGCGCGGTGGTGAGGGTGGCGCGGGAGGGACCCTGGGGGGCCACGCCCGGGCGTCTGCGGAATCTCATGGGAACCTCCTGGTGGCGCTCTCCGGGCCTGCGGCGCGCTGGTGCGGGCCGCGCATGAGGAACACCCGGAGTACCGTGTGCCAGGAAAATAGATCGGATGTATCCGCGATGTCAATGGCTTGTAACCCGGCATTGCGCGGCTGATATCAAACAGATACGTCGATGTCATCCGATCTCTGGCGGTCAGGAGGGTCGTTCAGGCCGGTCTCGGCCGGATCCGCAGGCCCTGCATCCCGCCGTCCACGGCCAGCGCCATGCCGGTGGTGGCCCCGGCCAGCGGGCTGGCCAGGTAGGCGATGGCCGCGGCAACCTCGTCCGCGCTGACCAGCCGGCCCATGGGCTGGCGCGCGTTGAGCGCGGCGCGTTCCGCGGCCGGGTCGGGCGCGGCCGCCAGCAGCCTGCCCACCCACGGGGTGTCGGCCGTGCCCGGGGTCACGCAGTTCACCCTGATGCGTTCGGCCACGTGGTCGGCCGCCATGGCCAGCGTGAGCGAGTAGACGGCGCCCTTGCTCGCGCTGTACAGCGCCCGCTGCGGCAGGCCCGCGGTGGCCGCGACCGAGCAGGTGTTGACGATCGCGGCCTGGCCGCGATCCCGCGCCGCCTGGCGGAGCAGCGGCAGGGCCGCCCGGGTGGTGCGCACGATGCCGAGCACGTTCACGTCGAGCACCCGGTGCCATTCGGCGTCGTCGTTGCCCTCGACCGTGCCGGCCGCGCCGATGCCGGCGTTGTTCACCAGGATGTCGAGCCGGCCGAGGGCGCGGGCGGCCTCGGCGACGGCGGCGCGGACCGCGGCATCGTCGGTCACGTCGGCCAGGACCGGGTAAAGGCCGGCGGTTTCCCCGCCGGGCTCTATTCCTTCGTCCCGGTCCAGCACGGCCACGCGGGCGCCGCGGGAGGCCAGCAGCCGCGCCGTGGCCAGGCCGATCCCGGAGGCGCCCCCGGTGACCAGCGCCGTCAGCCCGGCGAATTCAGGTGAGTGCTCGGTCATACATCCGATGTATAGCCCATACCACCGCCGCCGGTCCAGGGTCCCGGCGGCGGTGGCGCCCGCTCAGCCCAGCGCCTTGCGGCGGTACAGGTGCACGGCCAGCGGCGCGAAGACCGCCAGCATGGCCGCCGCCCAGCAGACCACGGCGAGCTCCGGGTGCTGCATCGGCCAGGCCTGGATCGCCGCGGCCGGGTTCGGGTTGCCGAACAGCTTGCGGCAGGCGGTGGCGATCGCGGACATCGGGTTCCATTCCGCGATCGGCTGCAGCCACCCGGGCATGCCCTGGATGGGCACGAATGCGCAGGAGATGAAGATCATTGGCAGGAAGAGGATGAACCCGGTCTGCTGGGCTGCTTCCGGGCTGCGCAGCGTCATGCCCAGGCAGATGCCCGCCCAGGTGAACGCGTAGCCGAACAGCAGGGCCAGCGCGAACGCGGCGATCACGTCCGCGGCGTTGGTGTGCACCCGCCAGCCGATGGCCAGGCCGACGGAGACCACCACGACCGCGCCGATCATCTGGGTGAGCAGCTCGGCGACCGACCGGGCCGCCAGCACGGCCCAGCGGGACATGGGCAGCGAGCGGAACCGGTCGATGATCCCGGTGGCCATGTCGGTGACGAGCGCGACGGCGACGCCGGGCGCCGTCTGGGCCAGGCCCATCCCGAGCATCCCGCCGATCAGGTATTCGTGGTAGTTGCCGCCGCCCGGCAGCAAGATCGCGCCGCCGAACACGTACGCGAACATCAGGATGAAGATGACCGGCTGGAAGGTCACGTCGGCGAGCGTCTCCGGCTCCCGCCTGATCCGCGCGATGCTGCGCTTGGTCAGCACCCAGACGTCGGTGACGAAGTGAGACAGCGGGCTGCGGCCGTATGTCACGTCCCGTTCCGGCGCGAGGTCCGCCGTGATCGCGCTCATGCCGCATCACTCCCTTCGCTGTCGTCTTCGCTGCTGCTGAGATGGCCGGTGAGCGAGAGGAACACGTCGTCCAGCGACGCCCGCTGGATCGTCACGTCGTTGACCTGGACCCCGGCGTCATCCAGCGCCCGGACCACCCGCGTGGTCAGCCCCTCGGCCGCCGCCACCGGCACCGACAGGCGCCGCCCGTCGCCGCCCGGCTGGATGCTGCCCGTGGCGTACGGCTTGACCGCGACGATCGCCGCCTCCACGTCGGCGCCCGCGGCCAGCGCGACCTCGAG
Organism: uncultured Actinomycetes bacterium; assembly: GCA_963722275.1. Lineage (GTDB taxonomy): Bacteria > Actinomycetota > Actinomycetes > Streptosporangiales > Streptosporangiaceae > Palsa-504. The sequence continues at coordinate 295,685 of CAVRMX010000039.1, forward strand.
GTGCTCATCGCCCACCGAGGACTTGAGCTGGTCGGGCGTGCCCTCGGCGATGACCGCGCCGCCGTCGATCACCGCCACCCGGCGGGCCAGCTGGTCCGCCTCCTCCAGGTACTGCGTGGTGAGCAGAAGCGTCGTCCCCGAGTAAGCCAGCTCCCGCACGATCTCCCAGGTCATGGCGCGGGCGTTCGGGTCCAGGCCGGTGGTCGGCTCGTCCAGGAACAGCACCGACGGGTAGCCGATCAGGCTGGCGGCCAGGTCCAGCCGCCGCCGCATGCCGCCGGAGTAGGTCTTGACCGCGCGGCTGGCCGCCCCGGTCAGGCCGAACCGCTCGAGCATCTCGTCGGCGCGGTGCCTGGCCGCGCTCGCGGTGAGCCGGCTGAGCTGGCCGATCATGATCAGGTTGGCCCGGCCGGTGAGGTACTCGTCCAGCGCCGCGTACTGCCCGGTGAGGCCGATCCGCCGCCGCACCTCGGCCGCCTCGGTCACCACGTCGCGGCCCAGCACCCGCGCCCGGCCCCCGTCCGGGCGCAGGAGCGTGGCGAGCACGCGGACGGCGGTGGTCTTGCCCGCGCCGTTCGGCCCGAGCAGCCCGTAGACCGAGCCGGCCGGCACGGCCAGGTCGAACCCGGCCAGCGCCCTCGTCTTCCCGTAGTTCTTGACCAGTCCTTCCGCCTCGATGGCGGGAACCTCGCCCATCATCACTCCCCGTTACTCGTACGCTGTACGTTCTAGTACGATGTACTATAGCAGTACGCTGTACGAGCGCCAAGCTTTTTGGCCGCGCTGGTGCCCGGCCGTAGGCGGCGGCGCCTCGTTTCGGGCATGCTGAGGCGGCGAGAGGAACCGATAGTGAGCGAGCCAAAGGGGCGCGGTGCCGCCTGGACTGAGGAGCGAGGAACGAGCGACGAGGGAAGGCGGCGCCTTAAAGCGCCCCGGAGGCGAGCGAGCAGGAAAGCAGAGCGAGCGAGCAAAAATGACTGACGAGGAGCCGGGGCCCTTCTTCCGGTACCAGCGCTCTTACCCGCGTTCCGGCCACGCGGCCCGGGAGGAAGCCCACGAGCAGCGGATCGCGGGGCACGTTCAGCGGCACCGGGAGCGCGGATCGCAGCCGCCCCGCCGCGACCGTGGGCTGTCCAGGGACGAGATCGTCAGGGCTGCCATCGCCGTGGCCGACGCCGAGGGCCCGGAAGCGATCAGCATGCGGCGCATCGCGCGCGAGCTCAGCGCGGGCGCGATGTCCCTCTACTGGTACGTCGGGTCCAAGGAAGAGCTGCTCGACCTGATGCTGGACGCGATCGAGGCGGAGATCGAGGTGCCCGAGCCGTCCGGCGACTGGCGCGCCGATCTCGGCGTCTTCGCCCACCGGACCAGGGCGGCGCTGAGCCGGCACCGGTGGGCCATGGAGTTCATCGGCACCCGGCCGCCCTCCGGGCCGAGCGACGTGCGCAACCTCGAGCGCCTGCTCGGCCTGCTCGAGGGGACGGGCGTCGATGATGCCCGCCTGATCATGGGCATCTTCATGACGGTCGCGACCTTCGTGATCGGCGCGGTGATGCGCGAAGCGCAGGAGATACGCTTCCAGCGCGAGCAGGAGCGGGCCGAGGCGGCCCTGACGGCCGAGGAGATCCAGGCCGAACACGAGCGCTACCAGAAGTGGTTCGAGGCCTCGGGCCGCTTTCCCCGGATCACCCGGCTGATGCAATCCGGCGTCGATCCCGACGACCCGAACACCAGGGACGAGCGCTTCCAGTTCGGCCTGGACTGCGTGCTGGACGGCTGCGCCGCCCGGCTAGCCCCCCGGCCCCAGGTTTAGGAGGGCCCGGCCGCTTTAGCCTGCCGAACGGCCTCGGTCACGCCCTCGCTCCACGGATCGCCGTGGCCGGGCAGCAGCAGGTCCGCGTCGATCCCGTGCAGCGCCTCCAGCGAGGCGAGCGCCTGGCCGGTGTCCGCGTTCAGCCCGGACGGCATGATCTGCGGGCCGCGCCGGCCGGTGAGGGGATTCTCCGTGGCCATGACATCGCCGGTGAGCAGGGCCCGGCGGCTCTCGAACAGGATCGCGGCACTGCCCGGAGTGTGGCCGGGGGCGTGCACCGCCCGGGGGCGGCCGGGCACGTCGATCTGCTCGCCGTCGGCGAAGGCCGACACCTCCGCGATCGGGATCATCCGGCCGCCGCCGCGGCGCAGCAGCGAGAAGGTGGTCCGGTAGAACGCGGCCCGGAGCAGGTAGGACGTGATCTTGCCGTCGTGCTTGCCCGCCTTCCCTGTCCGCGCGGACTCCTCGTCGGCGCGGTGGATCCACACCCGCGCGCCGGCCTCCGTGCGAGCCCGCTCGGCGAACCCGGTGTGATCGGAATGCGCGTGGGTGAGCAGCACCGCGTCGAGGTCGGCCAGCTTGCCGCCGAGCTCGGCGAGCGATCGCGCGAAGAACGCCCAGTCGCCCGGCGTCCCGGCATCGACCAGCGTGTACTTGCCGGATTCCCCGATCAGGTAGAAGTTCGTGACGCCGCGCGTCAACCGGTGGATGCCCTCGCTTACCTGCACTGGCTTGCCTTCCCGTAGGTCCTGCCCCCGACGGGTCACGACGCTACCGCCGGAAGGGCCGCCTCGTCATCGGCCGGATGACTGAGGCGGGCCGGCCCGGTCACGGTGACGACGCCTTGCCGTTCTTAGCCGCGAACACGGCCCGCAGGGCCGGCGACTGGCTCAGCGCCCGGTCTCCTCGCTGCGGGCCCCAGCTGTACGCGTAGTCGAATTTCGGAGCCGGGACGGCGGCCGCCCACGCGGCCAGCATCTGGCGCTCTTGGGCCGCGGTCGGCAGCACCCAGTTGGAGTAACCGCCGCCGCCGAACGCCTGGTACACCGGCACGATCGAGGCCTGCGGCCAGCCGTGCGCCTCGGCCGCCCGCACGTACCTGGCGATCTCCCCGAAGTCGGGCTGGCTGAGCCCGGAACGCACCGGGTACGGATCGATGCCGATCAGGTCAAGACCCGAATCCGCCGGCGTGTAGGAGCCGGCGTAGGTCGGCGCGATCTGCGGGCCGAGGTTCTCCAGGATGGCGAACGTCAGGACCCCCGGGACGTGCGCGTGAATCCAGTTGTCCTCGGCGAGCAGGTTCGCGGCCGGGCACTTGTCCGGCAGCGGCTCGTCCATGACGTAGAAGCCGAACAGCCTGGGGTCGCCCGCGAACGCGTCGACGGCCGACTGGAAGCTGGCCGTGGCGCCGTCGCAGTCGCCGAGGTACACCAGCCCGCGCAGCCCGGCCGGCAGGCTGTCGAGCTGGCTTTTCGACCGGACGTCGATATCGGCGAGGTTGAAACCGTCAGCCCCCGGCAGGTACGTGCCGGACGGGCCGAAGTTGCTGTTGGGAGCGTAATGCAGGCTGGTCGCCGGCCAGGGGGCCGTGCTGGCGGGCGCGACCGCCGGCCTGCGGGCGGGCGCCGGTACCTTGCTGGCGGGCGCGGAGGCCCCGCTGGCGGGCGCGGAGGCCCCGCTGGCGGACGCGGACGCCCCGTTCGCGGGCACGGTGGTCGTGCCGCCGCATCCTGTGATCGCGAGCACCGCCAGGCCAGTGAGCGCGAGCGCCGCGCGGGGTCTCATCGTGAGCATCAGGATAGCGTCCGGCGGCGGGTTCGCCGGTCCGGCAGCCGCTAGGCTGGCGAGGTGGCTGAAGTGGCGGAGCCGCGGCCGGACGGGACCGCTGACGTCTGGTGGGCCCGCAGGCAGGACGCCTCGGACCGGCTCGCCGGGCTGCTCGACGGGACTGAGCGGCGGCGCTGGGCGGCCTACCGGCGCCCGCAGGACCGCGAGCGGTTCCTGACCGGATGCGCGCTGGCCAAGGCGGTGCTCGCGCGCTACACCGGCCAGCGGCCGGCGGACGTGCGCTTCGACCGGACCTGCGGCCAGTGCGGCGAGCCGCACGGCAAGCCGGTCATCGAGGGCGGCGGCGTCGAGGGCGGCATCGAGCATTCGGTCGCGCACTCGGGCGACCTGGTCGCGGTCGCGGTGGCGGGGGCACCCGTCGGCGTGGACGTCGAGCAGTTCGACGGCCGCCCGCGCCCGCTGGGCGGTGACGGCGACCCGGAGGCGCTCGCGCGGCTGACGCTGTCCGCGGCCGAGCGGGCCGCGCTGGCCGCGGTCCCGCCGGCCGGCCGGGCCCGCGCCTTCCTGGTCGCCTGGACCAGGAAGGAAGCCGTGACCAAGGCGACCGGGGATGGCCTGCGTGCCGCGTTCAGCGACGTCGTCGTGGCCGCGGACGGCGGGCCGCCCCGGCTGGTGTCCTGGCCCTATCCGCGGTCCCCGCGGGACGTGTCCCTGCTCGACCTGGACGTGGACACCGGGTACGTGGCGGCGCTGGCCGTCATCGGCCGGTGCGACGCGGCGCGGGCCAGGGACGGCTCGGCGCTGCTCGCGGACCTGGGCTGAGGCCGGAAGGTCGGATGTATCCGGGGGCCCGTGTCCCGGCGCGGGCGTGTCTTGTACCGTGGCGGGCGGAGGCGGCTTGATGCGTATCGGCTTGTTCGTCACGTGCCTGACCGACACGCTGTTCCCGGACACCGGCAAGGCCATGGTCACGGTGCTGGAGCGGCTGGGCCATCAGGTGGATTTCCCGGCGGCCCAGACATGCTGCGGGCAGATGCACTTCAACACCGGTTACCGGCGGGAGGCGGTGCCGATGGCGCGCGGGTTCGCCGCTGCCTTCGGCGGCTTCGAGGCGGTGGTGACCCCGTCGGCCTCGTGCGCCTCGATGGTCCGGGAGTACTTCCCGGCGCTGGCCGCCGAGGCGCGGGATCCGGCCCTGGCCCGGGCGGTGGCCGAGGTCGCGCCCCGGACCTACGAGCTTTCCGTGTTCCTGGCCGGCGTGCTGGGGGTGACCGATGTGGGCGCCTACTTCCCGCACCGGGTGACGTACCACCCGAGCTGCCATTCGCTGCGGATGCTCAAGGTGGGGGACGCCCCGCTGCGGCTGCTGCGCGCGGTGCGCGGCCTGGACCTGGCCGACCTGCCGGACGCCGAGGCGTGCTGCGGGTTCGGCGGCACCTTCGCGGTGAAGAACCCCGACGTGTCCGCGGCCATCTGCGCGGACAAGGTGGCGGCGGTCCGGCAGAGCGGAGCCGAGGTGCTCTGCGCGGCGGACAACTCGTGCCTGATGCACATCGGCGGCGCGCTGACCCGGCAGCGGTCCGGGGTGGCGGTCATGCACCTGGCGGAGATCCTGGCCCGGACCGAGGGGGCGCGGTGACCGCGCCCCATGGCAGCATGCCCACCTACGTCGGCATGCCGTCGTTCCCGGCGGCGGCGCGGACCGCCGTGGCCGATTCTCAGCTGCGGGCCAACCTGACGCATGCCACGCACGCGATCCGGGCCAAGCGGGCCGGCGCGGTCGCCGAGCTGTCCGACTGGGAGGAACTCCGCCAGGCGGCCAAGGCGATCAAGGACCATACGCTGGCCCACTTGGACACCTACCTGCTCCGGCTGGAGGCCAACGTCACCCGGGCGGGCGGCCACGTGCACTGGGCGGCCGGCGCGGACGAGGCGAACGCGATCGTGGCGGGCCTGGTCCGGGCGGCCGGCGCCCGCGGCGTGGTCAAGGTGAAGTCGATGGCCACCCAGGAGACCGGGCTGAACGAGGCGCTGGCCGCCGACGGCATCACCGCGCTGGAGACCGACCTGGCCGAGCTCATCGTGCAACTCGGCCACGACCGGCCCAGCCACATCCTGGTCCCGGCCATCCACAAGAACCGGGCCGAGATCAGGGAGATCTTCCGCACCCAGATGCCGGACGCGCCGCCCGGGCTGACCGACGACCCGCCGGCCCTCGCCGCCGCGGCGCGGGCGCACCTGCGCCAGGCGTTCCTGTCCGCGCAGGTGGGCGTGTCCGGCGCGAACTTCGCGATCGCCGAGACCGGGTCGCTGGTGGTGGTGGAGTCCGAGGGCAACGGCCGGATGTGCGTCACGCTGCCGCGCACGCTCATCTCGGTGGTCGGGATCGAGAAGATCCTGCCCAGCTGGCGGGACCTGGAGGTTTTCCTGGCGCTGCTGCCCCGGTCCTCGACCGCCGAGCGGATGAACCCCTACACCTCGACCTGGACCGGGATCACGCCCGGGGACGGCCCGGAGAACTTCCACCTGGTGCTGCTGGACAACGGCCGCACCTCGGCGCTGGCCGACCAGACCGGCCGCCAGGCGCTGCGCTGCATCAGGTGCTCGGCCTGCCTGAACGTGTGCCCGGTCTACGAGCGGGCCGGCGGGCACGCCTACGGCTCGCCGTACCCGGGCCCGATCGGCGCGATCATCTCCCCGCTGCTGCGCGGCGTCACCTCCCCGGCCGACGCGTCGCTGCCCTACGCCTCCACCCTGTGCGGCGCCTGCTACGAGGTGTGCCCGGTCGCGATCAACATCCCCGAGGCGCTGGTGCACCTGCGCGCCAAGGTCGTGGACGCCAAGCGGGACAAGGCCCTTTCACCCGAACGAGCCGTGTTCCAGCTCTCCGGACGGGTGCTTCGCTCGCCCCGGCTGCTGGCCGCCGCCCAGCGCGCCGGCGCCCTGGGCGGCAAGCTGGTGGCCAGGTCCGGCCGGATCAGGCGGCTGCCGCCGCCGCTGAGCGGCTGGACCGAGACCCGCGACGCCCCCGCCCCGCCGCCGGAATCGTTCCGCGCCTGGTGGGCGCGGACCCGGGGAGGGCGGCGATGAGCACGTCCAGGGACCAGATCCTGGCCCGGATCCGCGCCGCCAACCGCGCCGCCGCCCCCGGCGGCCCGGTTGGCGGCGCGCGCAGCGACGGGAGCCCGGCGGGCGGGGAGCGCGCGGACCGCGACGCCGACGCGGCGTACGCGGCCCTGCCCCGGGAGTACCTGCGCGCCCACCACGACGCGGCCGCGCACGACATCGCCGGGCTGTTCGCCGAGCGCGCCGCCGACTACCGGGCCGTCGTCGAGCGCGTCCCCGAGTCCGGCCTCGCCGCGGCCATCGCCCGCGTGCTGGCAGCCCGGGCCGGCGCGGCGCCCGGTCCGGTGCTCGTGCCGGAGGGACTGCCCGCCGAGTGGCTGGCGGGACTGCCCGCTGGGATCACGCTGGCCCGCGACGAGCCTGCGCTCCCCGCGGCCGAACTCGACCGGATGGCCGGCGTCGTGACCGGCTGCGCGGTGGCGGTCGCCGAGACCGGCACGATCATCCTGGACCACGGCCCCGGCCAGGGCCGCCGCGCACTCACCCTGGTGCCCGACTTCCACCTGGTCGTCGTCCAGGCCAGCCAGGTCGCCGCCGACCTAGCCGAAGCGTTCGGTCGGCTCGACCCGGCGCGCCCGCACACCCTCATCTCCGGCCCCTCCGCCACCAGCGACATCGAGCTGATCCGGGTCGAAGGCGTGCACGGACCGCGCAACCTGCACGTGCTGCTGACCGGTGGCGACGCAGACCGCACCCCCGCACTCTAACGGGGCACAATCCCCGTGATCGCGAAGACTTTGGGGTCGGAAAACGCGCCAAAAGCCTTCACGATCATGAAACCCCGCGGAAGAGGGGCGCGGACGGGGCGCGGGGAGCGGGGTGGCGCGGAGGGCGAGGTGAGCTAGGCGCCCAGGGCGATCGCTTTGGGCGAACGCTGGCCGGAAATTTAGCGGGGCTCTTCTTTCTTGAGTGAGTATGACTCAAGTTATACGGAGGCCATCACATGAGTGAAACGCTCACGCTGCCGGTGCTGCCGCTCGACGACGAAGTGGTGCTGCCGGGGATGGTGGTGCCGCTGGAGACGTCGCAGCCGGAGGTCGGCGCGGCCATCGACGCGGCCCGGATGCCGTCCCGGCAGGTTCCCGGCATGCGTTCGGAGATAAAGGCACAGGTGCTGCTGGTGCCGCGGCTGGCCGATCGCGGGCTCGCGGGCATCGGCACGCTCGCCGTGGTCGAGCAGGTCGGGCGGCTGCCCGGCGGGCAGCCCGGCGCGGTGGTGCGCGGCACGGCCCGGGTCAAGATCGGCTCGGGGACCACGGGGCCGGGGGCGGCCCTGTGGGTGGAGGGCACCGTGGTCGAGGAGACCGGCGGCGGCCCGCGGGCCGACGAACTGGGCCAGCAGTACAAGTCCCTGATCACCAGCATGCTGCAGCAGCGCGGCGCCTGGCAGGTCATTGACGCGATACAGCAGCTCACCGACGCGTCCGCGATCGCGGACCGGGCGGGCTACTCGAGCTACCTCTCGACCGCGCAGAAGCTGCAGCTGCTCGAGACCGCTGACCTGGTCGAGCGCCTGGAGCTCGTGATCGGCTGGACCAAGGAGCAGCTGGCCGAGCTCGAGGTGGCCGAGTCCATCCGCAAGGACGTTTCCGAGGGCATGGAGAAGCAGCAGAAGGAATTCCTGCTCCGCCAGCAGCTCGCCGCGGTGCGCAAGGAGCTCGCCGACCTGAACGGCGACTCGGCCACCGAGGAAGACGACTACCGGGCGCGGGTGGAAGCCGCCGACCTGCCGGAGGCGGTCCGCGAGGCCGCGCTGAAGGAAGTCGACAAGCTGGAGCGCACTCCGGACGCGTCCCCCGAGACCGGCTGGATCCGCACCTGGCTGGACACCGTCCTCGACATCCCGTGGAACGAGCGGACCGAGGACGCCTACGACATCGCCGACGCGCGGCGGATCCTGGATGAGGACCACACCGGGCTGGACGACGTCAAGGAGCGCATCGTCGAGTACCTGGCGGTGCGCAAGCGCCGCGCCGACCGGGGCCTGGGGATCATCGGCGGGCGGCGTTCCGGCGCCGTCCTCGCGCTGGTCGGCCCGCCCGGCGTCGGCAAGACCTCGCTCGGCGAATCGGTCGCCAGGGCCATGGACCGCAAGTTCGTCCGGGTCTCCCTGGGCGGCGTCCGTGACGAGGCGGAGATCCGCGGGCACCGGCGGACGTACGTCGGGGCACTGCCCGGCCGGATCGTCCGCGCCATCCGCGAGGCGGGCTCGATGAACCCGGTCGTGCTGCTCGACGAGGTGGACAAGATCGGCTCGGACTACCGCGGCGACCCAGCGTCGGCCCTACTCGAGGTGCTCGACCCGGCGCAGAACCACACGTTCCGCGACCATTACCTCGAGGTCGAGCTCGACCTGTCCGATGTGGTCTTCCTGGCCACGGCCAACGTGCTCGACACGATCCCCGGACCGCTGCTCGACCGGATGGAACTGGTCCAGCTCGACGGGTACACCGAGGACGAGAAGGTCCTCATCGCCCGGGATCACCTGCTGCCCAGGCAGCTGTCCAAGGCCGGCCTGTCTGCCGAGGAGGTGTCGGTCGGCCCGGATGCGCTGCGGCTGCTGGCGGCCGAGTACACCCACGAGGCCGGGGTCCGGTCGCTCGAGCGCTCCATCGCGCGCATCCTGCGCAAGGTGGCGGCGCGCGTCGCCCTCGGCGACACGGCCCTGCCGGTCAACGTCGGCGCGGGCGAGCTGCGGGACTACCTGGGCCGTCCCCGGTTCACCCCGGAGACCAGCCTGGCCGCGCCGGACCGCCGGACCGCGGTGCCCGGCGTGGCGACCGGTCTCGCGGTGACCGGTGCGGGCGGGGACGTCCTGTTCATCGAGGCGTCCATGGCGGACAGGGAAACCGGCGAGACCGGGGTCACGATCACCGGGCAGCTGGGTGACGTGATGAAGGAATCGGTCCAGATCGCACTGTCCTACCTGCGCTCGCACGGCGCCGAGCTCGACCTTCCGGTCAGCGAGCTAAAGGACCGCGGCGTGCACGTGCACGTGCCGGCCGGCGCGGTGCCCAAGGACGGGCCTAGCGCGGGCGTCACGATGACCACCGCGCTGGCGTCGCTGCTGTCCGGGCGGCCGGTGCGCTCCGACGTGGCGATGACCGGCGAGGTCTCGCTCACCGGGCGGGTGCTGCCCATCGGCGGGGTGAAGCAGAAGCTGCTCGCCGCGCACCGGGCCGGGATCACCACGGTGCTGATCCCGCAGCGGAACGAGCCGGACCTGGACGATGTTCCGGCCGAGGTGCTCGCCAAGCTGGAGGTGCACACCATGGGCGATGTCCGCGACGTGCTCGCGCTCGCGCTCGAGCCCGCGCTCGAGCGCGCGCAGGCCACCGGGATGGTGGCCGCCTAGCCGGGCGGCTCAGCCCACGCTGGCGCCGGGCTCGCCGTCCTCGGGGACGGCGCCCGGCGCCTCCGTCGGAGGGCCGGGATCGGCGGCGGCCGGGAACACGTCGGTGGCGGCCAGGTCCCAGATGTAGCTGGGGTTGGCGGCGCCGGGCCCGGAGGGCCGCCTGGCCGCCGGGGGAGCCGGCCGGGCCGGGGTAACCGGGTTGCGGTCGGCGCTGAGGACCAGGCCTGCGGCGCGCGACGGCACGGTGAAGTCGGGTGCCTGGGGCGGCGCGTAGTCGACCGGGACCGGGGCCGCGGCGAAGCCGAGGCTCGCCCGGGTCGGCAGGTCCGGGGCGGAGTCGTCGCTGACCGCGGGCCGCGGCGGGAAGTCCGGGTCCTGCGACGCGCTGACGTGGAAGGGCGCGGGCAGCATGGAGTCGGGCGACACGGCGGGCAGCGCCGCCATGTCTCCGGGCACCCTGATACCGGGACCCGGATCAGGCGGGAGCGCGCTGTTCGCCACCGTCGGCAGCGGCTCGATCGTGCGCTCGGGCTCCGGTGCGGGCGCCCAGGGCGGCCCGGCGGAACCCGCGGCCGCCCGGGCCGCCCTGGCCGCCTTGGCCGGCTTCGGCGCCGGGGTCATGACCGGCCGGGACGGCGCGGTCGAGGACTGCTGCATCTCGCCCACGCCCCCGCCTTGCCAGCCTCCGGTGGCGGCCCACCCGCCGGGAGCGGCGGGCCCGGCCAGCCGGGGTCCGGGCGGGGCTAGCTGAGACCGGCCGGGACCGCCAGGCCCGGTGGCCGGGACGAACCCGGGCCCCGGGCCGGAGCCGGGCTCGAGCTTGCGCTGCTCGTGCTGCCCCCGGGCACGGGTCCGGCCGGACCCGGATTCCGCCGCGGCCGCCCTGACCCGCTCCCGCCGGGTGCGCACCACCAGGAGCAGCACCACGAGCAGCACGATCAGCACGCACAGCCCGGCCACGGCGGCGCGCACCAGCGAGCCGGCCAGGGCGCTGGCGCCGGCCCGGTGCGCCGCGGTGGTCGACAGCCGCTCGGGCTTATGCGGCCGGGCCGGGGCGGTGGCCCGCTGGCTGGGCTGGTCGGCCACGGTGATGCTGGCGGCCAGGTCCACCGCCTGGGCGGCGTCGACGATGCCGTGCCCGGCGCCCGGCCGGGCCGCCCGGGCGGCCGTCGTGCCGCTGGTCAGCGCCTGGCTCACCTGGGCCACGGTAAGGTGCGGGAACCTGGACAGGATGAGGGCGGCCACGCCGGCCACGATGCCGCTCGACGTGCTGGAGGAGCTTATCCGCGCGTAGCCGTCGGGCGGGACCGCGGCCATCAGGCCGACCCCCGGTGCCGTCAGCGACACGTACGAGCGCCTGCTGCTGAACGGGGCGACCTGCCCGTCACGGGCGATCGCGCCCACCGCGATGACGCCGGGGTAGGCGGCCGGGTAGTTCACCAGGCCCTTCCCCTGGCCGTCGTCGCCGGCCGGAGCCACCAGCAGCACGTTCTTGCGCAGCGCGTAACTCACCGCGGCCCGCTCGGCCGCGCTGCCGCCGGCCGCGGCCGGGTTGCCCTGCCCGGCCAGGCCGGTCGTCCCCGGGTCAAGCGGCAGGTCGATGATCCGCGCCCCGTGGTCGACCGCGTAGGTGATGCCGCTGGCGATGGCCCCGGGCAGCCGCTGGGCGACGCCCCGGTCGGAGTTCAGCGGGTCGTTGAATTCCAGGCTGACCCGGATGGAGAGGATCTTCGCCGCGGGCGCGATGCCGAGGAGGCCGGCCTCACGGCCGGTGCCGTGCCCGTGCCCGGCGATGGCCCCCGCGACCTCGGTCCCGTCGATGCCCCAGAACGGGCCGCCCGCTGTCCGGCCCGAGCCGCTGAAGTCGGGTCCCGTGGCCACCGAGCCGATCAGGTCGGGGTGCCCGGCGTCGACGCCCGTGCCGAGCACGGCCACGGTGATCCCGGCGCCCTCGGTGGTCCGCCAGGCCTGCGTCACGTGCAGGCCGCCCAGCCACCATTCCTGGCCCTGGACGCCGTTGCCCGCGTCGGCATAGCCCGTGGCGGCACGCGCCTGGGCAGCCCCGATGAGCCAGGAAGCAGCAAGTACCGCAGCTAGTCCTGAGGCAACAGGGACCAGGGTGCGGCGTGACGATCGGTGTGACACTTGGTCAGATATCTCCTCCGGGGCTGGCCGGCCCGGTCTGCGGCGGCCATGTCCGGATCCGGCCTGACGTTATCGTGCCATGCGGTCGCCGCGCGCGGAATGAATCATCCGTGAATAGTTTGCGGGATGGCCGTGATCGATATCCGCGCGCCGGGCGGCAGGCCGAGCCGCTGCGCGGCGTTCCCGCCGTTCACCGCCACGGAAACCAGTCCCGCGCTGTCCGCGTAGGCGACCAGCTCACCGGTGGCCACCGCGCCGAACGTTTCCCGGTAGGGCAGGGTCAGCTGGCGGTGGCCGAAGGACACCAGCACGGTCCCGCCCGGCTTGACACCGATTTCCGCCGCGTCCGCGCCGGTGATGCTGAGCTGGACATTGCCGAACCGGTCCACGGTGAGCACTTCCCCCGCCGCGGTGAAGTCGTGCACCATCCGTTCCGGGGCGGCCAGGGTGACCAGCTCGCCAACGTCGATTTCCTCGCCCGCCGCGGCCAGCTGCGCGTCCGCGGCCAGGTGCGCGGCCACCGGCATGAAGATGTCCCGGCCGTGGAAGGTGGGCGTCACCTGGCTGAGCCACAGCTCCCGGTTGGTCAGGCTGAACGCGCGCGCCGCGCCGCCCGCCGCCGTCACCGCCCAGGACAGCAGGCCGTTGTCCGGCCCGACGAACACCGAGTCCCCGGCCGCCACCGCGACCCCGCGCCTGGCCGTGCCGACGCCGGGATCGACCACCGCCACGTGCACCGCCGGGGGCAGGTAGGGCACGGTCTGCGCGAGCACCGCCGCGCCGCGCCTGACGTCACCCGGCGGGACCAGGTGGGTCACGTCGATGATGTCCGCGTGCGGTGCGATCCGGGCGCTGACCCCGTGACAGGCGGCCACGAAGCCGTCCTCGAGCCCGTAGTCGGTGAGAAAGCTGAGGTAGCGGAAATGAGTCACGACCCGTGAGCGTACGTCGCCCCTCTTCGGAGGTACAGGGCTCGGAGGTACAGGGTTCGGAGGTACAGGGCCCGGAGGTCCGCCCCCGGCCGCTCAGGTACGGTCGGGGAGTGAACCGGGCGGAGGAGGTCGCATGTCCGAGCTGTCGGAACGTGACATGCGGATCCTCGCGTTCGAGCGGCGCGGCTGGCGGTCGCCCGGGGTGAAGGAGCAGGCCATCGCCGAGGTGCTCGACATGCCGGCCACCCGGTACTACCAGCTGCTGAACGAGCTGATCGACCGGCCCGAGGCGCTTGCGTTCGACCCGGTGCTGGTCAAGCGGCTGCGCGCGCAGCGGGCCCGGCGGCAGCGGATGCGCTCGCCGCGGACGAAGGGACGGCCCGGGTGACGCTGCCCACCCCGGAGGGCCCCACCCCAGAGGGCCCCACCCCAGAAGGCAGGGCCGGCCTCGACGCGCTGCTCGCCGACCCGCGGCACGCGCTGGTGGCCGCGGACTTCGACGGCACGCTGGCGCCGATCGTGGACCGGCCGGGCGATGCGCGCGCCCACCCCGGCGCGGTGCCCGCCCTGACCGCCCTGGCCGGGGCGGTGGGCACGCTGGCCGTCATCACCGGCCGGCCCGCGGCGGACGCGGTCGGCCTGGGCGGGCTCGGGGCGGTCCCCGGCCTCATCGTGATCGGCCACTACGGCTGGCAGCGGTGGCAGGACGGCGAGCTGACCACGGCCGCGGCCCCGCCGGCCGTCGAGGCCGCCCGCGGCGCGCTGCCCGGCGTGCTGCGCGAGGCGGGCGCGGCCGACGGCACCTGGGTCGAGGACAAGGCGCACGCGGTGGCGGTGCACACCCGCGGCGCCGCCGATCCCGAAGCGGCGCTTGACCGCCTCCGCGAGCCGCTCGGCCGGCTCGCCGAGCGGCTCGGGCTGGACGCGCAGCCGGGCCGCTTCGTCATCGAGCTGCGCCCGCCGGGGGCGGACAAGGGCACCGCGCTGACCGGCCTGGCCGGGGAGCGGGCCGCCCGGTCCGTCCTGTTCTGCGGCGACGACCTGGGGGACCTGCCCGCCTTCGCCGCGGTGCGCGCGCTGCGGGCCGGCGGCGTCCCCGGCTGCGCCGTGGCCAGCGCCAGCGCCGAGTCACCGCAGGTCGCCGCCGCGGCCGACCTGGTGGTGCCGGGACCCGACGGGGTGGTGGCCCTGCTCGCCGAGCTGGCCGGCCAGCTGGGGCAGTAAGCAGGCGGGCAGGCACGCGCCGGCACCGTTCGGGAAAAGATCTTTACTGCCGAACGGCCCGGGTCGGCCGCCCTGGTCAGGACCCGAGCGCGACGAGCTGGCCGCCCAGCCAGCGGGCCGGCGGGTCCGCCGCGGCGGTGGCGGCCAGCGCGGCGCTGCGGCGCTGGCGCTCGGCGTCGGGCATGAGCAGGGCCCGGTGCAGTGCATCGGCCGTCTCGGTGACGTCGTAGGGGTTGACAAGCAGCGCGTCGGCGGCCAGCGTGGCGGCGGCGCCGGCCTCGCGGGACAGCACCAGCGCGCAGCCGCGCTCGGACAGCACCGGTCCCTCCTGCGCGACCAGGTTCATGCCGTCCCTGATCGGGTTCACCAGCAGTACGTCGGCGAGCGCGCAGGCGGCCAGCGACCGCGGGTAGTCGTCCTTCACCTCGAGGATCAGCGGGTTCCAGTCGGCGGTGCGGAACTCCTCGGTGATCTCGCGCGCGAGCTGGCGGACCCGGTCGGTGTAGGCGCGGTACTCGGCCAGCGCCGACCGGGACGGGTAGGCGAAGGCCAGGTGCACGACGCGGCCCCGCCACTGCGGCCGGGTGGCGAGCAGCTCGCGGTACGCGGCCAGGCCGCGCACGATGTTCTTGGACAGCTCGGTCCGGTCCACCCGGACGATCAGCTTGCGGTCGCCCGCGGCCCGGCGCAGCGCGCTGGCGTGCGCCTGGACGTCCCCGGCGCGGGCGCGCTCCCGCAGCGCGGGCGCGTCGACGCCGAGCGGGTGCACGGCCACCTCGGTGACGTGGCCCCGGTACCTCACCCGCCCGGCCGGGCCCGGGCCGGGGCCGCCCAGCCCGCCGGCTCGGGTCACCTCCGCGCCGAGCAGGGCGGCGCAGCAGTCCATGAACGCCGTGGCCCACCGCTCGGCGTGGAAGCCGGCCCGGTCCGCGCCGAGGATGCCGTCGAGCAGCGCCCGCCCGGCGTCCTCGGGGAGCATCCGGTAGTAGTCCGGCGGCGCCCAGGGCGTATGGCAGAAGTACCCGATGCCGGCGTCGCGGGCGGCGGCGCCCATCCGCTCCCGCAGCAGCCGCGGGGCCAGGCACAGGTGGTAGTCCTGGATCAGCACCCGCAGGCCGCCGGACGGCGGCGGCTCGCGGCCCGCCTCCTCGGTCAGCGCGCTGGCGAACGCCTCGTTGTAGGCCAGGTAAGACTCCCAGTCGCGGCGGAACTCGCGGCCGAACTGCGGCTGGTTCGGGGTGTCGAAGAGCTGGTGGAGCAGGAACCACAGGGTCGAGTTGGCCACGTTGTTGTAGGCCCGGTCGAAGGTGCCAGGCGCGATGTCGAGCATCCGCACCGGGATGCCTTCCTCGTCCCCGGCGGCCGCGTCCCGCGACCGGGCGACCGCGCGGTCCGCGTCGCTGAGCGCGGCGCAGATCCAGGTGACGCTGACCTCCGGGCCGAGCGCCGCCAGCCCGGACGTCACCCCGGCGATCATGCCGCCGCCGCCGCGCTGCCCGGTCAGCGAGCCGCCGGCGCCGAACTGGTACGAGATCGGGCCGCGGTTAGACGCCACGAGGACTCGCTGCTTCATAGTCCGGCAGGCTAGCCCACCGCCATGACGACATCCCCATGCGGAGCGGGTGGTGCCGCTGAGGTAGTCTTATCCCGTTTGCATACAACTGAATAACGCTCATCCAGAGGGGTGGAGGGATCGGCCCAGTGAAGCCCCGGCAACCTAGCGCGCATGCATGCCCGTCGTAAACGGCGAGGCGCGTGAGACGGTGCCAAGTCCGGCCCGCGGTCAGGGTGACCGCTGGGAAAGATGGGGAAGGAACTCCTCGCCGGTGACCGCAGAAACGACACGAACGTCCCCCGCATCCCCCGGGTTCGGCTATGCCACCGGGCTGTCCTGCCGCGAGTGCGGCAAGGTCTACGAGCTCGGCCCGCACTACGCCTGCGAGGAGTGCTTCGGGCCGCTGGAAGTCCGCTACGACTACCCGGCGCTGACCCGGGCCGACATCGAGGCCGGGCCGCCGAACATGTGGCGCTACGCGCCGCTGCTTCCGGTCCCGCCCGACATCGCCAGCCGTCCCACCACCGAGCCCGGCTACACCAGGCTGATCCGCGCCGACAACCTCGCCCACGCGCTGGGCATGCGCCTGCTGTGGATCAAGGATGACCGGGGCAACCCGACCCACTCGTTCAAGGACCGGGTGGTCGCGGTGGCCCTGGCCGCCGCCACCGAGATGGGCTTCAAGGTGCTCGCCTGCCCGTCCACCGGCAACCTGGCCAACGCGGTGGCCGCCGCCGCGGCGCGGGCCGGGGTGCGTTCGGTGGTGCTGGTGCCGGCCGACCTGGAGCTGGGCAAGATCATCACCACGTCGGTCTACGGCGGCACGTTCGTCACCGTGGACGGTACCTACGACGACGTGAACCGGCTGGCCTCCGAGCTGGCGGGCGAGCACCCGGACTGGGCGTTCGTCAACGTCAACGTGCGGCCGTACTACGCCGAGGGATCCAAGACGCTCGCCTTCGAGATCGCCGAGCAGCTCGGCTGGCGGCTGCCCGAGCAGGTGGTGGTGCCGATCGCGTCCGGCGCGCAGCTGGTGAAGGTGGACAAGGGCTTCACGGAGCTGACCTCGCTCGGCCTGGTGGAGCCGGCCCCGTGGCGGGTGTTCGGCGCCCAGGCGACCGGCTGCTCGCCGGTGTCGGCCGCGTTCGCCGCCGGGCACGACGTGGTCCGCCCGGTCCGGCCGTCCACCATCGCCAAGTCGCTGGCCATCGGCAACCCGGCCGACGGGCCTTACGCGCTCGACGTGGTGCGCCGCACCGGCGGGGCGATCGCCGACGTGAGCGACGACGAGATCGTCGACTCGATCCGGCTGCTGGCCGGCTGCGAGGGCATCTTCGGCGAGACCGCAGGCGGCGTCACCCTCGGCGTGCTGCGCAAGCTGCTCAAGGAGGGCCGGCTCGACCCGGAGGCCGAGACCGTGATCATCAACTCGGGCGACGGGCTGAAGACCCTCGACGCGGTGATCGAGGCGGTGGACGTGCCCGCCCCGATCAGGCCCACGCTCGAAGCATTCCAGGAGGCAATGTCGTGACCGTGCAGGTGCGCATCCCTACCATCCTCCGGTCCTACACCGGGGGCGCGTCGGAGGTGACCGCCACGGAGGGGACCCTCCGCGAGGTCATCGCCGGGCTGGACGCCGATTACCCGGGCCTGGGCAGCCGGCTCATGGACGACGGCGGGAACCTGCGCCGGTTCGTCAACGTGTACGTGGGCGACGAGGACGTGCGCTTCGCGCAGGGACTCGACACGCGAGTGCCGGCCGGAGAGAAGGTTTCCGTCATTCCGGCGGTAGCCGGCGGGGCGCCCGGGGCCGGTGAGGTTGCAGCCAACCCGCGCCAGATGGCGTGATTGGTGGGTAAGTGGCGCCAGGCATCCCCGCTACAAGGTAAGGTCAATTCCGGTCGCCGTCGGACGGGAACGGGGTTTGCGCATCGCGCGTACGCTGCCATTCTCACCCGGTGCGATCGACGGGTTCCGCGTTGACAAGGGCGGGGCTCGAGGCCCGAGCGCAGTTAGGGAGTTGTTTGGAATGGCTCAGGGCACCGTCAAATGGTTCAACCCGGATAAGGGATACGGCTTCATCGCCGTCGACGGTGGCAAGGACGTGTTCGTCCACTTCTCAGCGATCCAGTCGGATGGCTACCGCACGCTAGAAGAGGGACAACGAGTCGAGTTCGAGATCACGCAGAGCGACCGGGGCGCGCAGGCCGACAAGGTTATCGTGGTCCCTTAAATCCGCTCGCGGGCCCGGTTAGCGCGGGCCCGCAGATCTGCCGGGTAACTGGCCGGCCCGGCCCTCATCGGGGCCGGGCCGATCTGATTTAGCCCGTGCCCGCTTAGCCGGTGCCGCACCGTCGCAGGACCTCCGGGCACGCTGGCTCTGATGTTCCGTCGTCGTTCCGCTGCGCCCAGCCGGGCTGGTCACGTACGCCGTAGCCGGTTCCGGGCCAGCCGGGCGTTTGCACTCTCACTAGGAGAGTGCTAAAAATGATGCTGGCACTCTCCTTATGCGAGTGCCAGCATGCATGATGGCGGGATCGGGCGATGAGGCACCCTCTCGCGGCAGGAAGAGACTGCCGCGCGAGATGCCGTCCGTCGCGGGCGTCGGCTCGATCCGCACGTACGCCACGGAGGACTGGAGCCTATGGCAGCGAAGATGATCGCGTTTGACGAGGACGCCAGGCGCGGCCTCGAACGCGGTATGAACCAGCTCGCCGACGCCGTGAAGGTAACCCTCGGCCCCAAGGGCCGTAACGTGGTGCTCGAGAAGAAGTGGGGAGCCCCCACGATCACCAACGATGGCGTGTCCATCGCCAAGGAGATCGAGCTCGAGGACCCGTGGGAGAAGATCGGCGCCGAGCTTGTCAAGGAAGTAGCGAAGAAGACCGACGACGTGGCCGGCGACGGCACGACGACGGCCACCGTGCTGGCCCAGGCGCTCGTGCGCGAGGGCCTGCGCAACGTTGCGGCGGGCGCGAACCCGATGTCGCTCAAGAAGGGCATCGAGGCGGCCGTCGAGCGGGTGAGCGAGGAGCTTTCCAAGCTCGCCAAGGACGTGGAGACCAAGGAGCAGATCGCCTCCACCGCCTCCATCTCGGCCGGCGACCCGGCCATCGGCGAGATGATCGCCGAGGCCATGGACAAGGTCGGCAAGGAAGGCGTCATCACCGTCGAGGAGTCCAACACCTTCGGCCTCGAGCTTGAGCTCACCGAGGGCATGCGCTTCGACAAGGGATACATCGCGCCCTATTTCGTCACCGATCCGGAGCGGCTCGAGGCCGTCCTCGAGGACCCTTACATCCTCGTGGTGAACTCCAAGATCTCGGCGAACAAGGACCTGCTGCCCCTGCTCGACAAGGTGGTGCAGTCCGGCAAGCCGCTGGTCATCATCGCCGAGGACGTCGAGGGCGAGGCCCTGGCGACCCTGGTCGTGAACAAGATGCGCGGCCTGTTCAAGTCGGTGGCGGTCAAGGCCCCCGGCTTCGGCGACCGCCGCAAGGCCATGCTCGGTGACATCGCCATCCTCACCGGTGGCCAGGTCATCAGCGAGGAAGTCGGGCTGAAGCTGGACAACGTCGACCTCGACGTGCTCGGCCGGGCCCGCAAGGTCGTGGTCACCAAGGACGAGACGACGGTCGTCGACGGCGCTGGCGACGCGGACCAGATTTCTGGCCGGGTCAACCAGATCCGCACCGAGATCGACAACACCGACTCCGACTACGACCGGGAGAAGCTGCAGGAGCGGCTGGCCAAGCTGGCCGGCGGCGTCGCCGTCATCAAGGCGGGGGCGGCCACCGAGGTCGAGCTGAAGGAGCGCAAGCACCGCATCGAGGACGCGGTGCGCAACGCCAAGGCCGCGGTCGAGGAAGGTGTCGTGCCCGGCGGCGGCGTCGCGCTGCTTCAGGCGGGCCGCAGCGCCTTCGAGAAGCTCGACCTCTCGGGCGACGAGGCGACCGGCACGCAGATCGTGCGCCGTGCGCTGGAGGAGCCGCTCAAGCAGATCGCGGTGAACGCCGGCCTCGAGGGCGGCGTGGTGGTCGAGAAGGTCAAGACGCTGCCCCCGGGGCAGGGTCTGGACGCCTCGACCGGCGAGTACGTCGACATGTTCAAGGCCGGGATCATCGATCCCGCGAAGGTCACCAGGTCGGCGCTGCAGAACGCGGCGTCGATCGCGGGCCTGTTCCTCACCACCGAGGCCGTGATCGTGGAGAAGCCGGAGAAGAACCCGGCCCCCGCGGCGCCCGGCGGCGGCGGTGACATGGACTTCTGATTCACCTGGAAGTCGCGTCACCCGAACGGCCCGGGGTTTCCCCGGGCCGTTCGGCTTTCTCCGGGCGGCCAGGAAGCCGCCCGTAACGAAGCTGCGTTCCGGCGCCCCGGACCGATAGCCTTAGAAGTGCCCATAGCATCCTGTCGGTCGCCTGATCGCTGGTTGTCTCAGTTCTTCTCTTTCGACGTGAGGTCCGCGCGTGCCTACCGGCAAGGTCAAGTGGTACGACTCCGACAAGGGATATGGCTTTCTCGCCCGTGACGACGGCGGCGAAGTGTTCGTGCACTCGTCGGCGCTGCCGGCGGGGACGACGGCGCTGCGGCAGGGACAGCGGGTGGAGTTCGGGGTGGCCGAGGGCCGCCGCGGCGCGCAGGCGCTCCAGGTACGGATCCTCGAGCCGCCGCCCACCGTGGCCGTGGTCAAGCAGCCCCGCAAGAAGCCCGACGAGATGATCGAGATCATCGAGGACCTGATCAAGCTGCTCGATAATGCCTCTTCGACCTACCGCCGCGGCAAGCCTCTGGATGCCAAGGAGGCGAAGCGGATCGCCACGGTGCTGCGCGGCGTCGCCGACGACATCGAGCCGTGAGCGAGGCGCTTCGCGTGATCATGAGGCGGTCCTAGCCGGGGCTGGGCCTGGGGCGGCGGCGCGGCACCGGCTGCTCGCGCTGGCCCAGGATGCGCCGCCGCCGCCGGGTGACCAGCGTGACCAGCGCGACGGTCAGCCAGGCGGCCGCGATGGCCAGCCCGGCCTGGCCGTTGTCCAGCATCGAGACCAGCACGCCGGCTAGGCCGCCGGCGACGTTCGCCACCTGGTTCAGCGTCTCGGAGACCGCGAAGGCCGACGACCGGATCTCCTCGCCGATCTCGCGCTGCACCGTGGAGTCGAGCGCCAGCTTGGCCAGCCCGGCGGCGAGCGCGGCGGTGAACGCCACCGCGATCGCCGCCGTCAGGCTGAAGAACCACGCGCACGCGGCGGTCACGATCGGCGCCAGGGTGAGCATGGCGAACAGGATGAACTGCGGCGCCCGGGCGCGGATCAGCGAGCCGATCGCCATCGCGGCCAGGCCGCCGGCCGCGGCCGAGGCCACCAGGGCGCCGAGGGCGAAGTTGTGCGACACGCCGAAGTGCTCGCTGCGCAGGTAGAACGCCAGGAAGAAGACCATGTAGCCGGAGAATGCGCGGAGCACCGCGTTGCCCCGCATCGCCTCGCCCACCACCGGGCCCACGTTGGCCAGGCCCCGCCACCGCCGGCCGCCCGTCCCGGCCGGCCGGCCGCGGGCCTGGCCCCGGCCGCTCCTGGTGGCCCCGCTCCTGGTGGCCCCGCTCCTGGTGGCCCCGCTCCTGGTGGCCCCGCTCCCGGTGGCAGGGCGGCGGGCTCGTACGGGATGGTGCGGCCGTCCCGGCCTGGCCGGCCCACCCAGGGGTCGCCGCCGCCATCGGCGGGGGCGTGCTGCCCGTTCCCGTTCGGGTAAGAACCGGGCGGCGGTCCGGCGGCGGGCGGCGGCGGGCCGGCCGCGGCCGGTGCCGGCAGCGTGTCCACCTGGTTCGGGAGCCGAAGCGCCAGGAACATGCCGGCCAGGTAGATCAGCGTGCCCGCCCGGAGCACCCAGGCCGCCCCGGCCGTCACCTGGATCCCCGCCGCCACCGCCCCGCCGAGCATGGAGGCGGTCAGCGTGATGAGCTGGGATCGCGCGTTCGCGGTCACCAGGGTGATCTCCGCGGGCAGCAGGCGCGGCGTGACCGACGCGCGGGCCACGCCGTAGGCCTTCTGCAGCACCAGGATGCCGAACGCCGCGGGCAGCAGCGTCACCGGGCTGTTGATCGCGGCCGACATCCCCCAGCAGAGCAGGCCGCGGGCCAGCATGGTGCCGGCCAGCAGGTAACGCCGGCCCTGCTGCATGCGGTCCAGGGCCGGCCCGATGAACGGTGCCAGGACCGCGAACGGCGCCATCGTCACCAGCAGGAACAGCACCACCCGGCCGCGCGCCTGATCCACCGAGGTGCTGAAGAAGATCGTCCCGGCCAGCGACACGGCGACGAACGCGTCGGCGGCGCCGCCGGTCGCGGTCAGCTCGATGAGCGTGGACAGTCCGGTCCGCCCGGCCCCGGAGGCGCCGGTCACCCGGTGCACGAGGCCGCCCGTCCGGCGGCCCGCGGTGGCGCCGGCCCGCGCGCCGGACCGGACCGCGCCGCCCGTGGCGCGGGCGGCAGTGCCAGTTCGCCGCATCGCCTCGGACAGCCGCATGTAACCAGTATTCTTGGTCGTCAGCACTGCGGCGACCCGGACCCCTTGACCGTCGGTCAGCCGGCCGGCAACCGCGCGTGCATCCTGCGTGATAAGCGAGAATTGGTAGCCGTGAGCCCCACCCGCACCCGAACCAGGGAACCAGACCAGGCCTGCGCCGAGGCCGTCGATCTCGCGCGGGACGCCGTCACCGCCGTGGTGAGCGCCGCCGAAATCGGCGGTCACCTGGGCGTGCAGGCAGACGGCGAACGCATCGTGACCCACCTGTTCGAATGCGCCGACCCGGCCTACGCCGGCTGGCGATGGGCGGTGACGGTCGTCCGGGCGCCCCGGTCCAAGCTGGTGACGGTCAGCGAGACCGTGCTGCTGCCCGGGCCGGGAGCCCTGCTCGCGCCGGACTGGGTGCCGTGGCACGAGCGGCTGCGGCCGGGTGACCTCGGCGTCGGCGACCTGCTGCCCGCGCCGCCGGACGACGAGCGGCTGGTGCCGCTGGTCGCGCTCGAGGGCGACAACGCCGTCACCGACTGGTTCGGCGGCGACGCGGAGGAGGGCGACGGGGGGCCTGCCGAGCCCGGCGAGCTGCCCGCGCCCGGCCGGTCGCGGGTGCTGTCCGCCATCGGCCGGGAAGAGGCCTCCGAGCGCTGGCACGGCGGCGACCACGGCCCGCGGTCGCCGATCGCGCACGCGGCGCCCGCCCACTGCGTCAGCTGCGGCTTCTACGTTCCGCTTAGCGGCGAGCTCGGCCGCCTCTTCGGCGCCTGCGCGAACGAGTACGCGCCGGACGACGGGCGGGTCGTGTCGGCCGATCACGGCTGCGGGGCGCACTCGGAGGCCATGGCCGACGCGGTGGCCGCGCGCGTCGTGGCACCGGTCATCGACGAGTTCGGCTACGACCTCGTCGACCTGCCCGGCGTCTCGGTCGAGGAGACCGTGTTCGAGCCGCTGTCCCGCGGGGCGGACTGACCCGGCTCGCCCTCTGCCTGCTCACTCTGGGCCTGCTCACCCTGGGCCGCCCTCGCGGCCGCGGCCCGCGCCCGGCCGCGCTTCAGCCTCGGTATGTACCAGAGCCCGAAGAGCCCGAACGCCAGGCCGCACGCGCAGGTCCAGATCCACCACCGCTGGCCGGCCGGAAGGCTGCCGCGGACGACGAGCAGGACCGCCAGCGCGACGGCCCACCCGGCCGTGATGACCCTGATGACCAGCTGGTCGTCCGCCTCAAGCGGGGGCGGCGGCGAGGGGCGTTCGGCCCGTTCGCGGGTCAGCTTCACCCCTCCAGGCTACGAGGTCCTCCAGCGCCGGGGGTGCTCAGCCCGCGCCGGGCGCCTGAGGGCGCTCATTCGTGATGTACTTAGTCCACGCGCAAGGCCAGCCGACGAAGGTTACCGATGATGACAGCGACGCGGACCAGGACAGATGCGGGGCTGGCCACGGCTCTCCGGATCTCCGTGAGCAGGCTGGCGAGGCGCCTGCGGGCACAGCGCACCGCGTCGGGCATGACCGAGGCGGTGCTCTCCGAGACCCAGCTGGCCGCGCTTTCCGCCCTGGAAGTGCACCAGGCGATGACCCCCGGCGAGCTGGCCGAGCACGAGAAGGTGCAGCCGCCGTCGATGACCCGCGTCATCGCCGTGCTCGAGGAACGGAGCCTGGTGCTCCGCTCGCCGCACCCGACCGACCGGCGCCAGGTGATCCTCACCGTCACCGAGGAGGGCCGGGCGGTCGTCCAGCGCGTCCGGCGGCGGAAGGATGCATGGCTGGCCCTGCGGCTAGCCGAGCTGACCGCCGAGGAGCGCGCCGCCCTCCGGGCGGCGGTGCCGGTCCTGGAGAAGCTCAGCCAGTCGTCGTGACCGGCGGGGTGCACAGCGGCCAGTTCGCCAGCGAGGTGTACCGCGGGTACTCGGTCGCGCCCAGGCGGCTGCGGACCAGGTGCAGGCGGTCCGCGGTCCACGGCTGCCCCTGGTAGCCGTCCAGCGCGGCCACCAGCTCGGTGACGTCGGCGGGCATCCGGCACCGGGCCAGGGTCAGGTGCGGCTGGAACCGGCGGCCCTTGTCCGGCGGGGGCGTGCCCGCGCGGCTGGCGCCGGCGGCGACGGATTCGGCCAGCCGCGCCAGCGCCCCGCGGTCACCGGACAGGCCGCTCCACAGCACGTTCGCCCGGGCGGCGGCGGGAAAGGCGCCCGCCCCCGCGAACGCGAGCCGCACCTGCTGATGCTGCCCGGCGGCCCGCTCGAGCCGCGGCATCAGCCTGGCCGCGGCGGCCTCGTCCACCTGGCCCAGGAAGGCCAGGGTCACGTGCCACGCCTCCCGGTTGGTCCAGCGCAGGTCGAGCCGCCTGGCGCGGAACGGCTCCACCAGCACGTCGAGTTCATCGAGCGCCGCCGAAGGCGGCGCGATGGCCACGAACAGCCGCATAAGATCCCCCGGAGCGGCACTCGATCCAGGGGCTCGCGTGATCCCCTGCTGCCTGATCCCCTCCCGCCTCCGGCGGGTCCCCGGGCCTAAACCCGTCTGCGGGGAATGCACGGGCTCGCTCAGTACGTCTTCCCGGTGAGCGTTGTCACCCATGACCCACCTCGGATCTTGTCGCGTCTTCAGGTTTGTAGGCTGTGCTGGTGAACCGGCTGCCCCGATGGCTGCTTCCGGCCGTACTCGTGCTCCTCGTGCTAACGGTACTGATCGGCTCGGTCATTCGTTAGCCGCCTCTCCGTTAGCCGTTAGCGTTCAGCCGGCCCGGTCAGCCGGCCAGGCGTTCGGCCACGTAGCCGATGCAGGCGGTCAGTGCTTCCACGTCGGCCGGCTCGACCGCCGGGAACATGCCGATGCGCAACTGGTTGCGGCCCAGCTTGCGGTACGACTCGGTGTCGACGATTCCGTTGGCCCGCAAGGTCGCCGCCATGTCGTCAGCGGCCAGCCCGCCGGTGATATCGATCGTGCCGACGACCTGTGAGCGCTGCGCGGGATCGGCGACGAACGGGTCCGCGAAGGCCGCCTTCTCCGCCCATGTATACAGTATCGCAGCCGACCGCGCGGTCCGGGCCGTGGTCCAGGACAGGCCGCCGCGACCGAGCATCCAGTCGACCTGCTCGGCCAGCAGGAACAGGGTCGCCACCGCGGGCGTGTTGTAGGTCTGGTCCAGGCTCGAGTTCTCCAGGGCGATCCGCAGCGAGAGGAAGTCAGGTATGTACCGGCCGCTCGCCGCGATCTCGTGCACCCGCTCCACGGCGGCCGGCGACATCAGGGCGATCCAGAGGCCGCCGTCCGAGCCGAGTCCCTTCTGCGGGGCGAAGTAGTACACGTCGAACTCGTCGGCCCGTACCGGGAGCCCGCCCGCGGCGCTGGTCGCGTCGACCACGATCAGCGACCCGGGGTCGGCGCCCGGGACCCGGTGCACCGGCATGGCCACGCCGGTCGAGGTCTCGTTGTGGGTCAGCGCGTAGGCGTCCGCCCGGGGATCCGCCCATGGCGCCGGATGGCTGCCCGGGGCGGACTCGACCACGGTCGGTTCGGACAGCCAGGGCGCACGCGCGGCCAGCGCCGCGAACCTGGCCGAGAACTCGCCGAAGCTCAGGTGCTGGGAGTGCTCGCGGATCAGCCCGAACGTGGCCATCTCCCAGAACGCGCTGGTGCCGCCGTTGCCGAGCGCGACCGTGTAGTCGGCCGGCAGGCCGAACAGCTCGGCCAGCCCGGCGCGGATCCGCCGCACCAGCGACCTGACCGGCGGCTGGCGGTGCGACGTGCCCAGGTAGGCGGCGCCGGAGTCCGCGAGCGCGGCCAGCTGCTCGGGACGGATCCTGGCCGGACCGCTGCCGAACCTGCCGTCCTGCGGCCTGAGCTGCGCCGGAATCACGATGTTGCTCATTGCCGCAGCTTACCGGCGGCCGCTAACGCTTGCCGGTCGAGCACTTCGTCGGCGCCGGGAACGTCGCTGACCGGCCGGGTCGGGGGACCGGTGTACCGGGCGGCCGGCCGGACCAGCCGGCCGGTGCGCTTCTGCTCGAGGATGTGGGCCGCCCAGCCCGCCGTCCGGGCGCAGGTGAACATCGAGGTGAACATGTGCGCCGGGACGCCCGCGAAGTCCAGCACGATGGCCGCCCAGAACTCCACGTTGGTCTCGAGCACCCGGTCCGGGCGCCGCGCCCTGAGCTCGGCCAGGGCCGCCTTCTCCAGCGCCAGCGCGACCTCGTAGCGCGGCGCGCCCAGCTCCTTGGCAGTGCGGCGGAGCACCCGGGCGCGGGGGTCCTCGGCCCGGTACACCCGGTGCCCGAATCCCATCAGCCGCTCGCCCCGGTCCAGCACGGAGGCCACGTACCGTTCGGCGTCCCCGGTCCGCTCGACCTCCTCGATCATGCCGAGCACCCGTGCGGGCGCGCCCCCGTGCAGCGGGCCGGACATCGCGCCGACCGCCCCGGACAGGGCGGCGGCCACGTCGGCCCCGGTGGAGGCGATCACCCGGGCGGTGAACGTCGAGGCGTTCATGCCGTGCTCGGCCGCCGACGTCCAGTACGCGTCGACCGCCTTCACGTGCCGCGGGTCGGGCTCGCCGCGCCAGCGGATCATGAACCGCTCGGTGATCGTCGCGGCCTGGTCGACCAGGCGCTGCGGCACCATGGGCAGCCCGACGCCGCGGGCGGCCTGCGCCACGAAGGACAGCGCCATCACCGAGGCGCGGGCGAGGTCCTCGCGGGCCTGCTCATCGCTGATGTCAAGGAGCTGCCGCAGTCCCCAGGCGGGCGCCAGCATGGCCAGGGCGCTCTGCACATCGACCCGGATATCGCCGGAATGGACCGGGATCGGGTACGGCTCGGCCGGCGGCAGCCCGGGCGCAAATGCATTGTCGACGAGAAGGCCCCAGACATGCCCATAGGAGACATGGCCGACGAGTTCCTCGATGTCAACTCCGCGGTACCTGAGCGCACCGCCCTCTTTGTCCGGCTCGGCGATTTCCGTCTCGAAGGCGATGACCCCTTCAAGTCCTGGCTTGAAGTCCGACATCGGTGTTTCCTCTCTTCTTCCTCATGGGGTGTCAGAGGGCACCTCACGCCATGTTGCCTGACCGGACCCGAAGAGCCGTAAAGCACCGTGCGGATGGACGGCCGGGGACGATTCCAGCGCTACCATTCAACCGCCCTGACCAGGGTTGCGGTAGCCGAAACAGGTGTGAGGATCATTACCCATGGACACGACAAAGCGTGATGCATCCCCGGACGGCCCTGGGGGCCTGTCGGAGGCCCTGCTGGCCGGTGACCCGATGACGCAGTTCGCCCGCTGGATGGCGGACGCGGAGGCGGCGGGGGGCCTGCCCGAGCCGACCGCGATGGTGCTCACCACCGTTTCCGCCGAGGGCCGCCCGCGGGCCCGCACCGTGCTGCTGAAGGCGCACGGCCAGTCCGGCTTCACCTTCTACAGCAACCGGACCTCCCGCAAGGGCCAGGACCTCGCCGCGAACCCCCGGGCCTGCGTGGTCTTTCCCTGGTACGCCATGCACCGCCAGGTGACCGCCGAGGGCAGCGTGCGCATCATGTCGCAGCAGGACAGCGAGCCCTACTACCGGTCCAGGCCGCGGGGATCCCAGATCGGGGCGTGGGCCAGCAGGCAGTCGCAGGTCATCGGGTCCCGGGCGGAGCTCGAGGACCGGATGGCCGAGCTCGAGCGGCGCTGGGCCCCGCCGGCCGTCATCCCGATGCCGGACTTCTGGGGCGGGTACCTGCTGGTGCCGGAGACGGTGGAGTTCTGGCAGGCGGGCGCGTTCCGGCTGCATGACCGGCTTCGCTACCGGCGTCACGATGGCGGCTGGGCCGTCGAGCGCCTATCTCCTTAGCGGCGGGCATAGCATCACAAGCAGGAGGATGAGGAGTTGACAGCCCAGGGGCTCATAGACACGACGGAGATGTACCTCCGCACCATCTTCGAACTCGAAGAGGAGGGCGTCGTCCCGCTGCGGGCGCGCATCGCGGAGCGGCTGACGCAGAGCGGCCCGACCGTCAGCCAGACGGTGGCCAGGATGGAGCGGGACGGGCTGCTGCACGTCGCCGGGGACCGGCAGCTCTCGCTGAGCGACGTCGGCCGGACGCTCGCCACCCGGGTGATGCGCAAGCACCGGCTGGCCGAGTGCCTGCTGGTCGGCGTCATCAAGCTGCCGTGGGAGGAAGTGCACATCGAGGCGTGCCGCTGGGAGCACGTGATCTCGGAGAGCGTGGAGCGCCGCCTGCTCGAGCTGCTCGGCTACCCGGTGCACTGCCCGCACGGCAATCTCATTCCCGGCCTGGCCGAACTCGGCCTGCCCGCGGAGGGCCTCGACCGGGTGAAGGCAGCCACGAATGAGACGGGTGAGGCGATGACAAAGGTCGCATCCGCGGACGATACGCAGGTTGTCATCCGGCGAATAGGCGAGCAAATCCAGAGTGATCTTGTTTTGATGCTTAAACTCAAGCGCGTCGGGATACAACCCGGACGCGAGGTGATTCTCATGGCAGCCGACGATGGTGTGCGCGTGACAGCCGGCGACTCGATGGACGCCATCCCGACTGAACTCCCCAGTCAGACCGCCGCGCACATTTTCGTGTCCATTAGCAGCCGGTGTCAAACGGTGTCCGGAGCGTGATCATGTCAATCGGCAACGCTGCCTGGGTCGGGGAGCGCGGGCGTGACGGGCTGGGGTGAGGCGGCTTTCGACGCGTACCTCCCCGCCGACATGGTGCTCGACCACGCCGATATAGCGGTCGTGGTCACCGACCGGCTCAGCAATCTCCTCTACATCAACGAGTTCGCGGCGAGGCTTTTCCGGGTTTCCGGTGACCTGGCCCGGCTGGCCGGCTGCCCGGTCCTGTCCCTGGGCCTGTTCGCCGACGACGGCGCGCGCAAGACGGAGGACCTGGCCGGGCAGGTGCTGCACGGCCGGTCCTGGGAGGGAACGTTCGAGAGCGTGCGCGGCGACGGGTCCCGCACCCTCGTCCGGGCCTTCGCCGTGCCGCTGCGTCACCCCGGCGGTGACATCGACGGGATGGTGATCCTGGCCCGCGAGGCCAGCAAGCGTGACGGCCAGGGCCAGCAGGACCGGATCGCCCTGCTGGAGCGGGTGGGCGAGCGGCTGGCCGGCTCGCTGGAGATCGGCACCACGCTCAAGCACGTGGCGGAGATCCTGGTGCCGCAGTTCGCCGACCACTGCTTCATCGACTTGTTCCAGGGCGATCAGCTCTTCCGCCGCGCCATGCGGCACGCGAGCGAATGGGTGCCGCCGTCGGGGACCTGGGCCCAGGTGGGCGAGCAGATCCACTACCCGAACGGGCACTTCTGCCAGCAGGCGATGGCGCGCCTGGACACCATCGCCATCAACGACCTGGACAGCGAGTACTACCCCGCGCCCAGCCCGGAGAGCATGGCGGCGGCGCACGAGGCCGGGCTGACGTCGGTGATCGCGGCGCCGCTCTGCGCCCGCGGCGAGCTCCTCGGCGTGATGAGCCTGGCCCTGTCCAGGCTCACCGAACGCGACGAGCACCACTACGACGCGCCCGACCGCGACCTCATCGGCGCCATCGCCAGCCGGGTGGCCATCGCGATCGACAACGCGATGCTGTTCGAGACCGAGCGGCAGACCGCGCTGGCGTTCCAGAAGAGCCTGCTGCCGCAGGCCATGCCGGACCTGGACGGCCTGGAGGTCGCCTGCCGGTACGTGCCCGCCAAGCCGCTCGAGACGCAGGGCCAGGGGATCCAGACGCAGGTGGGCGGCGACTGGTACGACATCATCCCGCTAGCCGCCGGGCGGGTCGGCATCGTCATCGGGGACGTGGAGGGCCGGGGCGCGCGCGCGGCGGCGATCATGGGCCAGCTGCGGGCCGCCCTGCGGGCGTTCGCGCAGGACGAGAAGTCGCCCGCGGACATCATGCGCAAGCTCGACGATTGGTGCCGCGCGCTGGCCCCCGTGGCCGGGAACGGGATGGCGGCCGGGGATCCGCCCACCGTCAGCTGCATCTACATGATCTACGACGCGTGGTCGAGGGAACTGACCTTCGCGAACGCCGGTCATGACGCCCCGCTGCTGATCAGCGCCGGGCAGGTGCGCCAGCTTGAGTTCATGTACAAAGGCGTCCTGCTCGGCGTGCGCGGCAAGGGCATCCGGGGGCTGCCCACCTACAAGGAACAGACGATCGGTATGCCGCCCGGGGCCATCCTGGTGTTCTACACCGACGGCCTGACCGACCGGCGGACCCGGGCCGACGGCTCCGGCCACTACACCGAGGCCGAGGCGGTCCAGATGCTGCAGCAGGCGGTCCGCGCGGCCGCGGCCAGCGGGGACGCCGACGCCGTGGCCACGGCGGCCGAGTTCGCGGTGCCCGGGGACATCGACGACGACATGGCCATCCTGGTGGTCAAGTCAGCCCCGTCCGAACTCGCCTCGATCGAGCGCACCTTCCCGGCCGA
>CAVRMX010000040.1:0-64874 GCA_963722275.1 uncultured Actinomycetes bacterium
TACTGGGCACTGTAGGAGCGGGCTGCGTCACCGTAGCCGTCGGCCGCGGGCCGCTGCCGTCCGGCGCCCTGGTCCGGATAGCGCTGCTCCGGGTAATACTGCCCGGTGTAGTCGCCGACGTAATCCTGCGTGCTCTGCGGCGCCTGGAATCCTTGGGACGACGCCGGGCCGGGAGGAAGCGCCAGCGGGGCCGGGGGCAGCGCCCGGGCTACCTGCGGCGGGGCTGGCGGGGCTACCTGCGGCGGGGCTGGAGCAAAAACCATCGTGCCGGCCGAGTCGTCGGATCGCAGCGCGCGGAAGTCTCCGGTGACCGGGCCGGTGAAATCCGTGTCGCGGCCGCCGTAACCGCCAGGCAGCGCCGTCAGCCTCGGGTCGGTCGGCGCGCCAGGGAGCTGGCTGGCGTACGCACCTGAGCCGCGGGGGTCAGGGGCCTGCGCGCCGCGCTGCAAGGCGTCGATCAGCCTCGGCAGTTCCTCCATCGGAAGCCGGAACGTGCCGGTGCAGGTGCCTCCCTGCCAGATGCTGAAGACAGAGACCCCGGTGTCCGCGTACCAGCTCAGGCGCATGCTGCGGGAGCTGCCGCGTACGTCGAAGAAAACCTCGCCGAGCCGGGGCAGCGGCGCTGCGTCCGACGCTGACATGGTGCCCATCGTGGCCTTGCTCCCTTCTCTTTGTCCAGTTCGTCACCAACACTCTCCAGCAGGCTAGCTGGAGGCCGGAATTCAGGTAGGGAATTTCGTCACCCCGCATGCAAGACCGGTGTCGCGGGTGGCATCATTATCGACGGGCATGCAGCGGCCTGCGCAAAGGTTTAGCAGAACGAGTGAACCGGTGCGCGGGCGCCAGCCGTTCGGTATGGTAACCACTTACCTACGCGGTCGCCGTAGCCGGGCACGGGAACACTACGTCGCGAAGACGCGTTGTATCTTGCAACGGAGGCTTCCGGACAGGGCATTGTTCGCGTGTTCACGAGCCTCCGCTCCACTGTAACGCACCATTTGATGCATCTTGGTTGAGGTGATTGATCCATGTCTCAGGTACGTCGGCAGTCAGCTGTGCTTCCCCGCCCGAACTGGGGGTGGCAAGATGCTGCCGCGTGCAAGGGCGAAGACCTGTTGCTCTTCTTCGGCCCCGACGGTGAGCGCCAGCCGGAGCGGGAGATCAGGGAGCGGAAGGCCAAGGAAGTCTGCGCTGCTTGCCCGGTGCGGCTCGAATGCCTGAACTACGCGGTTTCGCGGCCGGAGAAGTACGGCACGTGGGGTGGCCTGAACGAGGATGAGCGGTCGGCCGAGCGCCGCCGCCGCATGCGTCGCGCCAACGCCGCTTAGGCCGGACCGCCTAGGCCTAAGAACCCGGCTCAGCCGAGCAGCGCCAGTACGTCGGCGTCGGTCAGCTGGCCGAACGATGTGTACCACTCCCCCACGGACCGGAACCGCCGGGGCGTCGCCAAGATGATCACTCGGTCGGCTTCCGCGTGCATCTCTTCCGCCGCGGCCGGCGCGGCGACCGGGATCGCTAGCACGAGATAGGCCGCCTGCGCCGCACGCAGCGACCGAAGCGCCGCCCGTGCGGTCGCGCCGGTCGCCAGGCCGTCATCCACCACGATCACGCACCATCCGGCGACCCGCGGCAGCGGGCGGCCGCCTCGGTACGCCTGCACCCGCCTGGCCAGCTCGACTTGCTCGGCGGCGACGACCGGAGCCAGGTCGGCTTGCGAGAGCGACAGCCGGCCGAGCAGATCGGCGTCGTACACGGCCGTTCCCAGGCCCTCCGCGATGGCGCCCACGCCCAGTTCGGGCTGGCGTGGATAGCCGATCTTCCTGGTCACGATGACGTTCATCGGCACGCCCAGGGCGATGGCGACTTGTTTCGCCACGGCCACCCCGCCCCTGGGCAGGGCGAGCACCACGGTCCGTTCGGCCCAATCGTCCAGGGCCAGGGCACGAGCGAGCCGTTCCGCCAGCAAGGTCCCGGCGGTCCGTCGGTCCGGGAAGGGGAGCAGGTACTCACCCTGGCGCATGTCCCGGATTTACCCGCGTAAGGGGACGCAATGCGTGGATGAGTCGCACAATGGAAACATGATCTGCGTCCCGTGCCGGAAGCGCCACCATGAGGAGTGCCCCGGCGGCACCTGGTGCGACTGCCAGCACCTCCCGCCGGCCGGGCAGCCCGGGCTTACCGGGGCGGAGCCATCGCTCAGCTGGCTCCGCCAGGGTTAGGCCGGGAGACAGCAACGCCGGGAGACAGCAACGCCGGGAGACAGCAACGCCGGGAGACAGCAACCGGGAATAGGGACCGGCATGGCCACGTTGCCACGCGTATGCCGCAGGATGTGACACTTCGCACCGTCCACATGACGGACGATGCCTGGACAGCCTGGTCCGTTACATGTGATCCTGGCGTCATGAGTGTTACGGACCCGCTGCTCGTCGTGCGACGGCACGTCGACTTCCTGCGCGTCCGCAGTGCCATCTGTCTACTCGCCCGATAATCGCCGGCCCGGATTCTGCCACCGGGCGCGCGCGCGATGCCGGGCGCCATCCTGCTGGACCCCGCGGCTGAGCCGCGTCTAAACGGGCGACCAGCGGAGCCCAGGTTCTCGTGACAGGCGCGTCCCCGAACCTGAAGGAACCCTCTCCACATGCCAGTCGTAACTGGGACCAAGCGTAAACGCGGCGAAGGCCAGTGGGCGCTCGGCTATCGCGAGCCGCTCAACAAGAACGAGGAAAGCAAGCGAAACGACGACGGGCTCAACGTCCGTCAGCGGATCATCGACATCTACTCGAAGTACGGCTTCGACTCCATCGACCCAGCCGACCTGCGCGGCCGGTTCCGCTGGTACGGGCTGTACACCCAGCGCCGGCCCGGCATCGACGGCGGCAAGACCGCGGTGCTCGAGCCGGAGGAGCTCGACGACCGCTACTTCATGCTGCGGATCCGCATCGACGGCGGCCGGCTTTCCAACGACCAGCTGCGGGTCATCGCCTACATCTCGCGCCGGTACGCGCGCGGCACCGCGGACGTGACCGACCGGCAGAACATCCAGCTGCACTGGATCGAGATCGAGAGCGTCCCCGACATCTGGGAGGCGCTCGAGTCGGTGGGCCTGTCCACCACCGAGGCCTGCGGTGACACCCCGCGGGTGATCCTCGGCTGCCCGCTGGCCGGCATCGACGCAAACGAGATCATCGACGGCACGCCGGAGATCGCCGCCATCGGCGAGCGGTACATCGGCGACGCCGCGTTCTCCAACCTGCCGCGCAAGTTCAAGACCTCGATCAGCGGCTGCTCGGCGCAGTGCGCCATCCACGAGATCAACGACGTGGCGTTCGTGGGCGTGCTGAACGCGAACCAGGAGCCGGGCTACGACCTGTGGGTCGGCGGGGGCCTGTCCACCAACCCGATGATCGGCAAGCGGCTCGGCGCGTTCGTCCGGCCGGCCCAGGTGGCCGAGGTCTGGGCGGGCGTGGCCGGGCTGTTCAGGGACTACGGCTACCGGCGCCTGCGGCACCGGGCCAGGATCAAGTTCCTGGTCGCGGACTGGGGCCCGGAGAAGTTCCGCGAGGTACTGGAGAAGGAGTATCTCGGCTACGCCCTGCCAGACGGCCCGTCCCCCGACGCGCCGCGCGACGGGATCCGCGACCATGTGGGCGTGCACCGGCAGCGCGACGGCAACTACTACGTCGGCTTCGCGCCCGTCGTGGGCCGGCTGTCGGCCGACGCGCTCGACGTGATCGCCGACCTGGCGGCCAGGTACGGCAGCGGCCGGGTGCACACCACCACCGAGC
The DNA here is from genome assembly GCA_963722275.1 of uncultured Actinomycetes bacterium. GTDB lineage: Bacteria > Actinomycetota > Actinomycetes > Streptosporangiales > Streptosporangiaceae > Palsa-504. Next base: position 3,789 of record CAVRMX010000040.1, read on the forward strand.
AGAAGATGGTTATCCTCGACGTGCCACCGGAGCGCACCGACGAGCTCGTGGCCGAGCTGGACAAGTCTGGCCTGCCGGCCCGCCCCAGCGCGTTCCGCAGGCACACGATGGCCTGCACCGGCATCGAGTTCTGCAAGCTGGCCATCGTCGAGACCAAGGCCAGGGCCGCCGACCTGATCAGCGAGCTCGAACGGCGCCTGCCCGGCTTCGACGCCCCGGTCACGATCAACGTGAACGGCTGCCCGAACTCCTGCGCCCGGATCCAGACCGCTGACATCGGCCTGAAGGGCTCGCTGGTCACCGGTCCGGACGGGCAGCAGGTCGAGGGCTTCCAGGTGCACCTGGGCGGCAGCCTGAACGGCGGCGACGGCTCGGGCTCGGGCTTCGGCCGCAAGGTGCGCGGGCTCAAGACCACGGCCGAGGAACTGCCTGACTACGTGGAACGGGTGCTGCGCCGGTTCGACGCGGCCCGCCAGCCCGGCGAGAGCTTCGCCGCCTGGACCGTTCGGGCGAGCGAGGAGGAGCTCGCATGACTAACAGGGCCGTTCCTTTCTACTGCCCTTACTGCGGCGAGGAGGACCTCGAACCGCAAGGTGCGGCCGACGGTGAATGGCATTGCCGCAGTTGCACACGGTCTTTCCAGCTACGCTTTGCCGGAATAGGAGTCACACTGTGAGCCCCGTCGTAACGCGCGGCCTGGCGCAGCAGACCAGCCTGGAGGACCCCGAGCAGATGCGAACCCTCGCCGAACAGGCCGCGGAGGAACTTGCCGACGCGCCGGCCGAAGAGGTAATTCGCTGGGCGGTGGACACGTTCGGTGACCGGATCTGCATCACCTCCTCCATGACCGACGCGGTCATCATCCATCTCGCCTCGTCCGTCCACCCGGGCATCGATGTGGTGTTCCTCGACACCGGCTACCACTTCGCCGAGACCATCGGCACCAGGGACGCCGTCGAGGTGGTGTACCCGATCCACCTGGTCAACGTCACCCCGTCGCGCACCGTGGCCGAACAGGACGCCGAACTCGGGCCGAGGCTGTTCGGGCGCAACCCGGACCTGTGCTGCTACCTGCGCAAGGTCGAGCCGCTCGAGCGGGCGCTGACCAACTACGACGCCTGGATCACCGGCGTGCGCCGGGACGAGACCAACAACCGCCGCCAGTCCCAGGTCGTCGAGTGGGACGACCGGCGGGAGATGGTCAAGGTCAACCCGATCGTCAGCTGGACGCAGAAGCAGGTGGACGAGTTCATCACCACCAACAGCGTGCTGGTGAACCCGCTGGTCTACGACGGCTACCCGTCGATCGGCTGCGCGACCTGCACGCTCCGCGTCGAGCCGGGCGCGGACCCGCGCAGCGGCCGCTGGGCCGGGACCGGCAAGACGGAGTGCGGTATCCATGCCTGAAGGTGACTCTGCTAGCCCGGGGGGACCCATCCCCCCAGACTCCCCTTGGACCCCCTCGGCCACCCTGCGGGGGGTACTAGTCGCGGTCGCGCACGGCAGCACGGACCCGCGCGCCTCGGCCACCATCGCGGAGCTGGCGGCGGTGGCCAGGGAGCGCTCGCCCGGGCTGGACCTGCGTACCGCCTTCCTCGGCCATGCCCCGCCGTCGCTGCCTCAGGTCCTGGGCACGATCGAGGCGGACCGCGAGGTAACCGTCCTGCCGCTGCTGCTCACGGCGGCGTACCACAGCAAGGCCGACCTCCCCCGCATGCTGGCCAGGACTTCGCGGCGGGTCAGGTACGGCGACACCCTCGGGCCGCACCCGCTGTTGCTGAGTGCGCTGGAACGCCGCCTCGCTGAGGCAGATCCCGAAGGCCTCGAGGACCCGGCGCGCACCGCGGTGGTGCTCGCGGCGGCCGGCTCCAGCGACCCCGAGGCGAATGCCACCATCTCCCGGATGGCGGCGCAGTGGCGGGCCAGGACCGGATGGTTCGCGGTCCGGCCGGCTACGCCTCGGCCGCAGAGCCCTCCCCCGCGGCGGCGGTAGCCGGCCTGCTGCGGGACGGGGCGCCACGGGTGGCGGTCGCGACCTACCTGCTGGCCCCGGGCCTGTTCGCCGACCGGATCCGCCAGGCCGCGCTGGCCGCGGGCGCGGTCGCCGTGTCCCCCGCGCTCGGCGCCCGTGCCGAGGTGGCGGACGTCCTGCTGGACCGGTTTGCCGAAGCGAGATCACAGCGGCGCAGCGCAGCACGAGTCAGCGCAGCAGAGTCAGCGCAAGAGTCAGCGCAGCACGAGTCAGCGCAGCACGAGTCAGCGCAGCACGAGTCAGCGCAGCATAAGTCGGGGTGACGTAAGCCGGGGCGACGTAAGTCGGGCGGGTAAATCTGGGTAAAACTCCCGATAACCCTCGAGAAAACCGAGGAACCCCGACCCGCTGGTCACGATCCGGTATCGTACGTCCCTCCGGGCATACGCTAACCCGGTAGAATCGGCCGCTGGCCGAACGCGACCCGACTGGCCGCCAAAGGGGGCGATTGCGTATCTGGCCGGGAACGCCATACCCGCTTGGTGCGACATGGGACGGATGGGGCACGAATTTCACCCTTTTTTCCGAGGTCGCGGAACGCGTAGAGCTTTGCCTCTTCGACGAGGCCGACGAGGGTAACGGCTCGCTCACCGAGACCAGGGTCGAACTGACCGAGATCGACGGCTTCGTCTGGCACGGTTACCTGCCCGGCATCGCGCCGGGGCAGCGCTACGGCTATCGCGTGCACGGGCCGTACGATCCGCCGCGCGGGCTGCGCTGCGAAGGGTCCAAGCTGGTGCTCGACCCGTACGGCAAGGCGGTCGAGGGTGACCTGCGCTGGGACGAGTCCCTGTTCGACTACCAGTTCGCCCACCCCAGGAAGCGCAATACCAGGGACAGCGCGCCGTACATGCCGAAGAACGTGGTCATCAACCCGTTCTTCGACTGGGGCAACGACCGGGCGCCGCAGATCCCCTACCACGAGACGATCATCTACGAGGCACACGTCCGCGGGCTGACGCTGTGCCATCCGGAGGTCCCGGCGGCTCAGCGCGGCACCTACGCCGGGCTCGCCCACCCCGCGGTGATCGCGCACCTGCAGCGGCTCGGGGTGACCGCCGTCGAGCTCATGCCGGTGCACCAGTTCGTCGCCGAGCAGTCCCTGGTCGCCCGCGGCCTGACCAACTACTGGGGCTACAACACGATCGGCTTCCTGGCCCCGCACAACAGGTACTCCTCGGCTGGCCAGCGCGGTGAGCAGGTCGGCGAGTTCAAGTCGATGGTGAAGGCGCTGCACGAGGCCGGCATCGAGGTCATCCTCAACGTGGTCTACAACCACACCGCCGAGGGCGACCACATGGGGCCCACGCTGTCCTTCCGCGGTATCGACAACGCCGCCTACTACCGGCTGTCGGACTCCGAGCGCTGGCGCTACCTGGACTACACCGGCTGCGGGAACAGCCTCAACGCCCGCAACCCGCACTCGCTGCAGCTCGTCATGGACTCGCTGCGGTACTGGATCCTGGAGATGCACGTCGACGGGTTCCGGTTCGACCTGGCCGCCGCGCTGGCCAGGGAACTGCACGACGTGGACCGGCTGTCCACCTTCTTCAACCTGGTCCAGCAGGACCCGGTGGTCTCCCAGGTGAAGCTGATCGCCGAGCCGTGGGACGTCGGCGAGGGCGGCTACCAGGTCGGCAACTTCCCGCCGCTGTGGACCGAATGGAACGGCAAGTACCGCGACGCGGTCCGCGACTTCTGGCGCGGCCGGCCATCCGCCGTGCCGGACTTCGCGTCCCGGCTCACCGGCTCGAGCGACCTTTACGCGACGAGCGGGCGCCGCCCGGTCGCCTCGATCAACTTCGTCACCTGCCACGACGGGTTCACCCTGAACAACCTGGTCAGCTACAACCACAAGCACAACGAGGCCAACGGCGAGGGAAACCGGGACGGCGCCGACGACAACCGCTCGTGGAATTGCGGCGCGGAAGGACCAGCCGACGATCCCGCCATCAATGAGCTGCGGGCCAGGCAGAAGCGGAACTTCCTGGTCACCTTGTTCCTGTCGCAGGGCGTCCCGATGCTGCTGGCCGGTGACGAGATGGGCCGCACCCAGGCCGGCAACAACAACGGCTACTGCCAGGACACCCAGCTGTCCTGGCTGGACTGGGGCCTGGCCGCCGGCGAGCAGGACCTGCTGCAGTTCACCGAGACGCTGGCGGGCCTGCGCCGCGACCACCCGGTGTTCCGCAGGCGCCGGTTCTTCCGCGGCCCGGGCCCGGACGGCGAACAAGGCGACATCGTTCTGGCTCACCCCGGCCGGCGAGGTGATGACCGACTCGGACTGGGGCGCCAGCTACGCGAAGTCGCTCGCGGTGTTCCTCAACGGGGACGCGATCAGCGAGCCCGACCCGCGCGGCGGGAAGATCAGCGACGCCAAGTTCCTGCTGCTGTTCAACGCGCACAGCAATCCGCTCACGTTCACCCTGCCCGAGGCCAGCTACGCGGCCGGCTGGGAGGTCGTCATCGACACCTCGCTCGGGGTGCCCGGGGCGATCCACCCGCCGAAGAAGGAAATCGAGGTCCGCGACCGCGCCGTCGTCGTGCTACGGTCCACCCAGTGAGCCCGCGCCAGCTGTTCCCGGTCGCCGCAGACCAGCCGGACCTGCCCGCACTGTATGCCTATCCGGACGGCCGGTGGCTGCGCGCCAACATGGTGGCGAGCGCGGACGGCGCCGCGACCCTGGACGGCGCCTCGGCGGGCCTGTCCTCCGACACGGACCGGCGGGTGTTCGCGCTGCTGCGCACGCTGTCCGACGTCATCCTGGTCGGCGCCGCGACGGCGCGCGCCGAGCGGTACAAGCCGGTCAGGCCGCGAGAGCTCTGGCGTGACCTGCGGGACGAAGGGTCCGGCCGGACGCTGACCCCGCCGATCGCGGTGGTCACCCGGCGGCTCGACCTCGACCCGGACAGCCCGCTGATTACCGCGGCCCCGCCGGACGCCCGCACGATCGTCATCACCACGGCGAAGGCCCCGCGGGACGTCCGGACCGCCATCGAGCCGCACGCCGACGTGATCATCGCCGGCCAGGAGACTGTCGACTTCGAGGCCGCGGTGAACGCGCTGGCCGAACGCGGCCTCCGGCGGATCCTCGCCGAGGGAGGCCCGCGCCTGCTCGCCCAGTTGCTCGAGGCCGGACTGCTGGACGAACTGTGCCTGACCATCGGCCCGCTGCTGGCCGGCCCGGGCGCGGGCCGGATCGTGGCGGGAACGGGGCCGGCCACCCCGCCGTTGCCGCTGAACCTGGCTCACGTACTGGCGGACGACGGCTTCCTGCTCTGCCGGTACACCAGGAAAGACCATTAACCCGAACGGGCCGGGCGCGTGCCCCGGCCACGCATCATGTTCAGGGAAGCTGGCCCGGGCGGCTGACGATGGCGGTCTGCAGGAGGGCGTCCCCGCCTTCCTGCCCTTGCTCGCCCCAGGTGGTCAGGCCCAGGTAGGCGTACGTGCCGGGGTCGAAGATGTTGACTGCCTTGCTGCCCTCGAACGACCAGCCCACGCCCACGCCGGGGCGCCCGCCGATGTCGCGCACGTGGGGCTCGACGATCAGCCCGGGCGTCGTGGCCAGGAACTCATAGAGCGCAGCCCGCTGAGCGGGCAGGATGTAGTCGGACTGGAGCATGAAGCCGACCGTCTTGGCCAGGTCGTTCAGGTTGCCGGGCTGGATCCCCTGCGTCTGCTGCAGGTATGAGGCCATCGCGCTCGCGCTGGTCGGCATGTCGGGGAAGTACGCGAGCACCGGGGTGCAGTGCGTGGTGACGACGGGCCCGTCCATGGGCACGCTGGTCCCGTACTTCTGCTTGTACTGCTCGGGGGTCACCGGCTTGCCGCCGAGGTGTAGCGGCTTGCCGCCGATTCCGGGCGTGCGGAAGCGCAACTCCCCGGTAGGACAACCGGAGATGGCCGAGGACTGGACCTTCCCCTGCGGACTGGTGGTGACCACCATGCCGTTCCGCTTCCCGTCCACGGACAGCCACGTCTGCACTACCGATTGCCCAGGTCCTCCCCCCACCTTCGTATACACGAACTGATCCGCCCGGGGCGCGACCGCCGGCTCGCTCAGCGCCGCCCGGGCTGCCCGGTCCAGTACCTCCCGAGCCGTCAGCTGGGCCGGCACCACAGCAGGCGCCGTCCCCCCCGAGCGGGTCGACGCGTGCGTCCCCACCAGGACTCCCGCCGTAATAGCGACGGCGGCGGCCACCGTAACGCCACCGATCGCTACACGCGCAGCAGGGCCGTGCCATTTCCGTCGCCGGCGTTCGGCCGCCGGCGGCGGAAATGCGTGCCGGCCCTGCTCTCCGTAGACCGCGATTCCCGCCACAACGCGCTGCCGTGGTGCTGATAGATCACGAAGCGAAGGCAGAGGCGCGTCAGGTGCCGCGTCCCGGAGCAGGTCGAGGTCATTCATTGTTCAGGATCTCCTCGTAGGTCGCGGCGGCCGGGGTGCTGGCCAGGGCCTGACGTATCTTCGTCCGGGCGCGGTGCAGCCGGGACCTGACGGTGCCGACCGGGATGCCGAGCGCACGGGCCACCTCGTCGTAGCTGAGCTGCTCCCAGGCGATCAGCAGCAGGACGTCCCTGTCGGGCTCGGCGAGCCCGGCGAGCGCCTTAGCCAGCAAGGCGCGAACGGATTGCGCGGTCAGGTCGACCACGGTCCGTTCGGCATAATCGTTCTGAACCAGGACGGGACCCGCGGCTTGCCGCAGCCGCAACTGGCGGACCTCGTCCCGCCGGTGCTGGCCGACGAGGTTGGTGGCGATGCCGTACAGCCACGGCCGGGCGTCCCGGAAGCGGGGGTCGTCGCCGGCCCGTTTCCCGAATGCCACCAGGAACGTCTCCGCCACCAGGTCATCGGCGGCCTGGCCGCCGACCCGGCGGGCGAGATAGCGGTGGATGTGCGGCGCGTGGCGGTCAAAGAGGGACGCGAAGAGATCGGGTTCGGCGCGGGACGCCTCGATCACGGCCGCGTCGTCAAGGGTCAGTGGTGTCATGCTCCGTCTCTTCGCTGGGCGGCTTTACCCGCTATCCGCAGCAGCCGCCGACGGAGTTCACGGTGCCTTGGTCATGGGCGGGGCAGCAGGCCGCGCTCAACCGTTCGGCTGACCCGGTCCTGCTCGGCTGGTTCAGGGACGGCGCCGGGCGGGCTAGCTCACTGCACGATGACACGCCCTCGGACCGAGACGCTAGCCTGACGGAGGAAAGGCTCACCACGGCCTGCCCGGGGGATCAGGGCGCCCCAGCCATCCGCGGAGACGGGAGAAGGGTCCATGCCGCTGCACACCCAGGTGGACGAGTCCACCCAGGACGCCGAACTCGACGTCAACCCGGTCTACGTCCGCGAGCTGAGTCAGCAGATCCCGCGGTACCGGCTGCCCGAGCACGGCATGCTGCCGGGCACCGCGCTGCAAGTCGTGCGGGACGAGCTGATCCTTGACGGCAACGCCCGGCTCAACCTGGCCACCTTCGTCACCACCTGGATGGAGCCTGAGGCCGAGAAGCTGATGGCGGAGTGCGCCGCCAAGAACATGATCGACAAGGATGAGTACCCGCAGACCGCCGAGCTCGAGCGGCGCTGCGTGAACATCATCAGCAACCTGTGGAACTCACCCGCAGGCGGCTCCGCTACCGGCTGCTCCACCACCGGGTCGAGCGAGGCGTGCATGCTGGGCGGGATGGCGCTGCTCTGGCGGTGGCGCGCCCGGCGGCAGGCGGCGGGGCTCGACGCGGCCAGGCCGAACCTGGTGATGGGATCCAACGTCCAGGTGTGCTGGGAGAAGTTCTGCCGCTACTGGCAGGTCGAGCCGCGCTACGTACCGATGGTGCCGGGGCGGCTGCACCTGCGCGGCGCCGAGGCCGCGGCCAAGTGCGACGAGAACACCATCGGCGTGGTCGCGATCCTGGGCTCCACCATGGACGGCAGCTACGAGCCCGTGCTGGAGATCAGCCAGGCCCTGGACCGGCTGCAGGCCGAGCAGGGCCACGACGTGCCGGTCCACGTGGACGGGGCCTCCGGCGGGTTCGTCGCCCCGTTCCTGCAGCCGGACCTGGAATGGGACTTCCGGGTCCCGCGGGTGGCTTCGATCAACGCGTCGGGGCACAAGTACGGCCTGGTGTATCCCGGCGTGGGCTGGGTCCTGTGGCGGACCCCGGACGCCTTGCCTGAGGACCTGGTCTTCCGGGTGAATTACCTCGGCGGGGAGATGCCGACGTTCGCGCTCAACTTCTCCCGGCCCGGCGCACAGGTCGCCGCGCAGTACTACAACTTCGTCAGGCTCGGTCACCAGGGCTACAAGCGCGTCCAGCAGACCTGCCAGGATGTCGCGCTCCACCTGTCCGGCGAGATCGCCAAGATGGGGCCGTTCGAGCTTCTCACCGAGGGCAGGGACCTGCCGGTCTTCGCGTTCAAGCTGCGCGACGACATCACCGGCTACTCGGTATTCGACCTGTCGGAACGGCTGCGGATGCGGGGCTGGCAGGTGCCGGCCTACACCTTCCCCGCGGACATGACGGACACCGCCGTGATGCGGATCGTGATCAGGAACGGCTTCAGCATGGACCTGGCCGGCCTGCTGCTCAGTGACCTGCGGCTGCACATCCGGGTCCTCGAGCATCACCCGCATGCGCAGCCGCCGCCCGAGATCCAGCAGAAACGGCAGTCCTTCAAGCACTAGCCACCATGATGAGGGCTTCTGCTGCTGCGTCACCGGAGACGGGAAGATAGCGTAACTGAGGGGACCGGCAGGTAAGGAGCTGACGATGACGGCGCTGCGCAGCTACGTGAGCGGGGCATGGACCGAGCCCGCCGACGACGGGCGGCCCGTGCTCGACGCGGTGACCGGCGAGGAAGTCGCGCGGGTCTCGTCGGCCGGCATCGACCTGGGTGCGGCGCTCGGCTATGGCCGCACCGTCGGCGGGCCGGCGCTGCGCGAGCTGACCTTCCACCAGCGCGCGGCGCTGCTCAAGTCGCTCGGGCAGCTGCTGCGCGAGCACCGCCAGGAGCTCTACGCCCTGTCCGCCCGCACCGGCGCGACGCTCGGGGACGCCAAGTTCGATGTCGACGGCGGCATCGGCGTCCTGCTCAGCTACGCCAGCCGGGCCAAGCGCGAGCTGCCGAACGACACGATCCTGGCCGAGGGCCCCGTCGAGCCGCTCGGCAAGGGCGGGACCTTCGTCGGCCAGCACATCCTCACCCCGCTGCACGGGGTGGCGGTGCAGATCAATGCGTTCAACTTCCCGGTCTGGGGTCCGCTGGAGAAGTTCGCGCCGGCGTTCATCGCCGGCGTGCCGAGCCTGGTCAAGCCGGCCACCCAGACCGCGTACCTGACGGCCCGGCTGGTCGAGCTGATGGTGGATTCCGGGCTGCTGCCGGAAGGCTCGATCCAGCTGGTCTGCGGCAGCGTCGGTGACCTGTTCGATCATCTCGGCGAGCAGGACCTGGTGTCGTTCACCGGGTCTGCCGCCACCGCCCGGCAGCTGCGCGCCCACCCGGTCATCATCGGGCGGTCGGTACGGTTCAACGCCGAGGCGGACTCGCTGAACTGCTCGGTCCTCGGTCCCGAGGCGGGCCCGGGCACGCCCGAGTTCGACCTGTACATCCGGCAGCTGGTCAGCGAGATGACGGTGAAGGCAGGCCAGAAGTGCACCGCGATCCGGCGCGCCCTGGTCCCGGCCGCGCTGGCCGGCCAGGTGGCGGAGGCGGCGCGCGACCGGCTGGCCAAGGTGGTGGTGGGCAACCCGGCGGAGGAAAGCGTGCGGATGGGCGCGCTGGCCGGCCTTGAGCAGCGCGAGGAGGTCCGCCGTTCGGTCAAGGCGCTGCTGTCGGCGAGCCGGATCGTGTCCGGTGACCCGGACCGGGTGGACGTCGTCGGAGCCAGCGCCGAGCGGGGCGCGTTCATGGCGCCGCTGCTGCTGCAGGCCGACGACGCCAGCCGCCCGGAGCCGCATCAGGTAGAGGCGTTCGGGCCGGTCAGCACGATTATCAGCTACCGCGACACCGGCGAGGTGATCGAGCTCGCGGCACGCGGCCGGGGCAGCCTGGCCGGATCGATCGTCACGGCCGACCCGTCCTTCGCCCGCGACGTGGTCCTCGGCCTGGCGCCGTGGCACGGCCGGCTGCTGGTGCTGGACCGCGAGGACGGGGCCGAGTCCACCGGCCACGGGTCGCCGCTGCCCATGCTGGTGCACGGCGGCCCGGGACGGGCCGGCGGCGGCGAGGAGATGGGCGGCGTCCGCGGCGTGCTGCACCATATGCAGCGCACGGCCGTACAGGCCAGCCCGCGGGTCCTGTCCGCCGTGACCCGCCGCTGGATCCCGGGTGCCGAACGGACTACCGATGGCGGCCACCCCTTCCGCAAGCCGCTCACGGAGCTGCGCATCGGCGACACGGTGATCGCCGGGCCGCGTCAGGTCACGCTCGCGGACATCGAGCACTTCGCCGAGTTCACCGGTGACACCTTCTACGCGCACATGGACGAGGAGGCCGCCCGGGCGAACCCGTTCTTCGACGGCCGGGTGGCCCACGGCTACCTCATCCTCTCCTTCGCCGCGGGCCTGTTCGTCCAGCCCGATCCCGGTCCGGTGCTGGCCAACTACGGCCTGGAGAACCTGCGCTTCCTGACCCCGGTCTACCCGGGCGACGAGCTGACGGTGACGCTCACCTGCAAGCAGATCACCCCGCGCGAGGACGCCGCGCACGGCGAGGTCCGGTGGGACGCCACCGTGACCAACCAGGACGGGAAGCCGGTGGCCACTTACGACGTGCTGACCCTGATGGCCAAACAGTGGCCGCCCGCCTAGCGGCGGGGCCCAGCGCCGTCAGCCGGGGGCGCCGTCCACACCGATAGGTGCGCGGGCTCCAGCGCCGCGTTGACCACGTCGAGTCATCGTGCTCACCACCGCGGTCCCCGCCAGCATCAGCATGGTGACGATGCCCACCGCCAGCGCGGTTCCTGGCCTCACCACACGAGGACGGCGGAGCACGGTCTCGTTCCCTCCCACGGGTATCACGGTACGTGGGCGGCGTTCCGGGAACGTTACGGCGCCGGGGGCGCTGGGGCCAGGGCCAGGCCGAGCGCGACCGCGTAGCGGTGGCCGAGTGGTCCGCCCGGGCAAATGCCGCCTACGTCGCCGCGGCCGACAGCCACGTCATCCGGCAGCGAGCGGGCGAGCACGCCGAGCAGTTCCTCATCGCCGGCCGGGCCGCCGACCACGAGGACCTGCGCCGGGTCCTGGCCGAGCGTGTGCACCGCCCGGCGGAAGTTCGCCGCCAGCACGGCCTGCTTCAGCCGCAGCCGGATGGCCCGCCATTCCCCCGGGCCGTGGTGCCGGTCGAATGGCAGCCAGCCGCCCGGGCCTTCCACTGCGAGCATGCCCGCCGCGGAGGCGGGCGCCGGGCACGTCCAGGAAGCCGCGGCGGCCGTCCTCGCCCTCCCACCGCTGTCCGCCGTCCACCCGCACGCACGGCCCGCGCTTGACCCAGTCGGCAGACGCGCGCGGGATGCCGAGCATCTCCGCGACCGCGGCGGTGAGTAGATCGCCCGCGCCGGCGGCCACCACGCTGCGCCCCGACCAGATGACGTCGATCGTGCCGGCCCCCAAGTCGACCACGACCGCGTCCTCGCGGCCGCCCGGCGTGGTGAGGGCGCCGAGCCGGGCCGCAGCCGACTCGCTGACCGGGCTGTGCACCGGGACTTCCAGCAGGTCCCGCAGCATGGAGGCGGTGTCATCGTCGCCCGCACGGCCCAGCGAGGCGACCAGGACCGCCCGGCCGGTGCTGCCCAGCCGGGCGGTGGCCGCTTCGGCCGCGGCGGCCAGGTCCACCGCGAACAGGTCATCGACCTCGCTGGCCACGGCACCGGTGCCGTACGCGTGTATGGCACCGACCGGCCAGCCCGCTAGCCGCGGGCACGCGGCCCGCAGCGTGAGACGGCCCTCCCCCGCGGTCAGCACCCACGGTTCGGCCGGGGTCTCGGGCACGCCGGGCGTCTCTGGCAGCAGGCCAACCACGGCGTTGGCCTGGTCGGCCAGCATCCGGCTCAGTGCGGCCGCGTCACCCGCCTCGGCCTCGTCCAGCGGATCCAAGCCGAGGCGGGCCCCGAGCGCGACCGGGTCGGCCAGCACCCGCAGGGTGTGCCCGGGCGGGCGTACCTCGACCGCGAGCAGACGGCACGCGGCGGCCACGTGCGCGTCAACCTGGTCGATGACCGGCAGGCCGCCAGGCAGCCGGTTCGCCACCAGCACGCCTTCGTCGCCCGCCACCAGCACCGCACCGATCCTGGTCCCGGCCGCCAGCAAGGCCCGCAGCCGCACGGCGGCCTCGTCGTAGCGCAGGCCGGCCGGGACGATAGCCACCACGTCCGCCGCGCCACCCGGCGCCGCATCACCGAGCCGAAACGGCGGCCCGACGCAGGCCCCGGTCCCGCCAGGGGTAGGCACGCCCGCGGCCAGCACGCGCAGCCGACCGTTTGGCGGGGCCGCGCCGGGCACGGTCACCACCGAGGTGATGACCGGCCGCAGCGGCGCGATCCTGACCTCGCCGACGGCGCACCCGAGCTGGCGTTCCATCCGCCGGACCAGCGCGGCCGCGGCACGCAGCGAGCCCGGCGATCCCTTCCGGCCGCGCGTCGGCACCCGTCCGGCGCCCAGGATCTTGCCGCCGGACACCAGCACGACCTCCGTCGTGGCGTTGCCGACGTCGACCCCGGCGATCACCGTCACCCGGCGGCCTCCCTAAGCGGACAGGCCGCGGCGGGCGTAGACCTCGGCCGCCTCCGTGACCAGGGCCGCGCAGCGCGGCAGCCCCCGCCCGGCCAGGGAGGCGGCCAGCGCGGTGAGCTGGGCGGGCGTGGACCGGCCGGGCCGCAGCGCCTCGTAGACGGCCAGCACCTCGTCGTCAGGCAGCCGGGTCAGCTCGGCCGCGCGGCGCAGGTTCCCGGCCAGCTGCGGGTTGCCGTGCTGCTCCGCCACCACCGCCTGCCGCTCCAGCGTGTCCGGGTGAATTCGCAGGTCCGCCACGCCGACCTCGCCCGCCCGCACCGCCTCCACAGTGAGCCCGTCTACGGGTTTGCCCGACAGCGCCCGCACACCAGTCACCTCAGCACCATCCAGTCCTGTCAGTCAACGGCAACGATGGAGCATTGATGTCGTTCCAGCGACAACGATGGAGCATTGATGTCGTTGGCGCAGGACGCAGGCCGGGCGCGAGGGGCAGGCCGGGCGCGAGGGGCAGGCTGGGCGCGGGGGGCAGGCTGGGCGCGGGGCGGGGCTGGGCGGGAGGCCTGGGCGGGGGCCGAGTCACGTTAGTCCCTCCAGTGACAGCTCTTCGGGGGATGCCCCGGGGACCATGCGGCGGCGCTCCAGTTCCATCAGGGCGATCACGGTGGTGTGGTAGCGGGCCTCGATGGCCTCGTCGGAGTACGGGTTGCGGGCCGGGTCGGGCGTGCCGCCCTTGGCGTGCCGCGCGGCGTTGGCGCCGAGCAGCCGGTAGAGCTCGGGGGTGACCGAGGGCGCCACCGAGTACAGCTCCAGGTTCGCCAGCGGGGCCAGGTCGCGGCGATGGATCAGCGCGGTGCCCTTGCCCTGCAGCCCGATTCCGATCCCCAGCCGGCCAGCCTGGCCGCGGCCAGGCCGATCCGGCCCAGGTCGACGCTGGCGTTGAAGCGGACGACCCGTCCGGCGCAGCCTTCCTCCTCCAGGCCCGCCAGCATCTCCCGCAGCACGTCCGTCACCGCCAGGCCGGACAGGCACCGCCACACGTCCCGGCCGACGGCGGGCGAGACGCCGATGACGACGTCGCGGGGGTCCTGCCCGGGCCGGCCGGGCCGCTCACGCCGAGCAACGGCACCGCGAACCGCGCCTGCTCGGCCCGCAGGTCGGCGACCCCGCGGGCCTGGCGGATGGCGTCGATCTCGGCCTGCCGGGACGGCGAGGGTTCGTAGCCGGTGCCCGGGCCCGCGTAGTCGTTCGGGTCGGTGACCAGGGACAGCACGCGCAACTGCTCGTCGAAGATGGCGGACGTCTGCAGGTAGTCGCCGGACAGCCTGGCCCGGGCGAAGGCCATGGTCCGTTCGGCCTCGTGGGAGTAGCCGCACTCGTCCAGGGCGGCCACGATGTCCACCACGGTCAGCCCGCGCTGGCGGATGGCGTGCGCCGCGCCCAGCACGGCCAGGGTGTCGGTCTCCCCCAGGTCCTTCGACCCGGCCGCGTCCACCGCCAGCTCCACGTGCTCGTCGGTGAAGTCCGCCAGGCCCAGGTGGGCGTAGACCGCGCGGCAGGCCTGGGCCGCCTCGCGGCGCAGCTCACCGATCCGGGCGGGGTCAACCGTCCGCAGGCCGCCGTCGACGCCCCAGTCCCGCTGCATGGCCAGGAAGTCGTCGATGTCCTCGGCGTTGAAGTTGCTCGGGCCGAACATGTTGTCGTAGCGCTGGATCGACCCGAACCCGCTGAACGCGAAGTCCGAGCCCGCCAGCACGATCGGCAGCGTGCGGGAGGTCCGGCGCATGTCAGACTCGCTCATCAGCGCGTCATTGCCCGAGCAGGACTCCAGGTTGCGCATCATCACCATGACGTTCTCGGCCATCAGCTCGCGCAGCCCGCCCGGCACCGCGGCGGCCACGCTGGCACCGTCGATCCCGCCGTTCTGCACGCCCTGGGCGCCGATGGCCCGGGCCAGCGCCACGCAGCGCGCCTCCAGGTAGAGCATCGACTGGCCCTGCGCGCCGGCCATCAGGACCTCGGCGCCGGCCCCCGAGGACACCCGCATCTTCATGCCGCGGGAGGCGTAAGCGGAGGTGAGGAAGGCCTTCGACCACGGGGTATCGTCGCCGTCTGTGAACACCTGCTCGGTGCCGTACAGCGAGACGGTCTCGGCGTAGGAGGTCAGCCCGCGCATGCCGAGCTCGAGCTCCATGGCCTCCTCGACGGAGCACTGGATGAGCACGCCGTCGGCGCCGAACGCCGCCCCGATCAGGCAGGCCACCGCGTTGCTCGGCGCGTCGCCGAGCACCGGCACGGTGGTCTCGACCTCGCGGAACCCGAACGCCGCCGCGGTGGCCGCGTCGGCGGCGAGCAGCAGCGGGTCGTCGAGCCGGTTGGTGACGTGCGCCTGGTTGCTTGGCGTGCGGCGGGCGCGCAGCTTGGTCATCGCCATGACCAGTTCGGGCGGGCGGAGCTGGGCCAGCACGCGGGCCAGCTTGGCCGGGGTGGCGCCGGCGCTCAGCCTGACGATCTCGTGCCGCGGCACGGCGGGGTCGACCAGGAGGCGGGCGAACGCCACGTCGGACAGGGCCATCGCCTCGCCCGCGGCGCTCAGGTCGAGGCCGTGCCGGGCGATGTAGGTGTCGATCGAGTCGAACTCCGCCTCGGGCACGCCGTCCAGCTCGGTCACCCGGCCGCCGGCCACGGCCAGGCTGGCCGCCGGGTCGTTCGGCGAGCGGAGCGCGGCCAGCCCGAGTCCGGGGTCCTCGATGGCGAAACCGTCCAGGTTGACCCGCTGCCGGTCCATGAACCGTACTCTGCCGACTGGCGTGTTGGCGCGGGGGGGCGACCCCCCGGGATCCCCCCGCTGTTCCTGCCGGGGGGACCCATCCCCCCGGACCCCCTTGGGAGGGGCTGCCCGCCCCCCCGTTCCCCCCCGGCCCCCTAGTCATACCGCCGCCTGGGGGTGCAGCTCGACGACCCGGGCCCGGCCGGGGACGGCGCGGGACGTGCCGCCCTCGGTGCGGACGACGATCCGGGTCCGGTCGGCCCGGAACAGGTCGCGGGAGAACTCGATCGGCTCGCCGTCGGGGTCGCTGGTCGTCCTGGTGATGGCCATCAGCGGCGCTCCTGGGTCCACGTCGAGGATGGCCGCCTCGTCCGCCGAGGCGAGGACCACCTCGATCCGCTCCACCGCGCCGGTGGGCTCGGCGCCGAAGTGCTCCTCGAGCAGCTCGTAGACCGAACCCCCGAGCGGCAGCTCAAGCAGGCCGGGGAAGCGCCGGGCCGGGAACCTGGCGTGCTCCAGGGAGAACGGGCTGCCGTCCGCGAGCCTGATCCGCACCAGGTCGATGACCAGGTCGCCGGGCCGGGCATGCAGCGCCTGCGCGGTAATGTCGTCCGCCTCGGCCAGCCGGGCGCTGAGCACCCGGGTCCCGGCCACCACGCCCTGGCTGCGCAGCAGCGCGGGCACGCCGACGATCCGGGACAGGTCCCGCTCGATCTTGCCCTTGGCCACGAAGGTGCCGCCGCCGCGGCCAGGCACCCGGCGGACCACGCCGCCGTCGGCGAGAACCGCGAGCGCCTGGCGCAGCGTCGCCCGGCTGACCCCGAACTCCGCCGCGAGCGCCCGCTCGGCGCCCAGCCGCTGCCCGGGGCGCAGCCGGCCGCTGCCGATCTGCTCGGCCAGGGCGCGCCTGACCTCCTCCGGCGTCCGTGCTGGCGGACTCTCGGTCACGCGGAACCCGCCGCCATCGCTTCGGGTGACTCGGGCAGCACCTGGCCGCCGTCCACCACGATCGTCTGGCCGGTGATGTAGGCGGCCTCGTCGGTGGCCAGGAACAGGGCGGCGTAGCCGATCTCGTCGACGGTGCCAAGCCGGCGCATCGGGATCGCGGCGGTCATCCCGCTCGCGTAGTTCGAGCCGAGGTCGGCCAGGCCTTCGGTGGCGATGTTGCCCGGCAGGACCGCGTTGACGGTGATGGCCTTGGGCGCCAGCTCGATCGCGGCGGTCCGCATGAAGCCGAGCTGGCCGGCCTTGCTCGCGCCGTAGTGCGTCCAGCCGGGGAAGCCGGTGATCGGCCCGGTGATGGACGAGGTGAGGATGACCCGGCCGCGGCCCGAGGCCGCCAGGGCAGGCAGGCACGCCTGGACGCTGAGCACCGTGCCCTTCAGGTTGGTGCCGAACACCTGGTCAAGATCGGATTCGGTCAGGTCCTCGAGGCGGGCCTCGGGGAAGATC
Organism: uncultured Actinomycetes bacterium; assembly: GCA_963722275.1. Taxonomy (GTDB): domain Bacteria; phylum Actinomycetota; class Actinomycetes; order Streptosporangiales; family Streptosporangiaceae; genus Palsa-504. The sequence goes on from CAVRMX010000040.1 coordinate 20,760, forward strand.
CCGGCGTTGGCGCAGAGCACGTCGATGCCGCCGAGGCGCTCCCGGGCGATCGCGGCCATCCGGCGGCAGTCCTCCCGGCTGGCCACGTCGGCCAGCACGAACGAGACCTCACCGGGCGGGCCGGCCGCGGCGGCCAGGGCGTGCAGCTCCTCGGCGGCGGCCCGGGCGGTGTCCGAGTCCCGCCCGGTGATCAGCACCTTCGCGCCGCTGCGGGCGAACACGCTGGCGATCCCCTTGCCGATCCCGCGGGTGCCGCCGGTCACCACCACGGCACGGCCCGCGATCGATGTGAACATGGCAGGTCCCTCTCAGTGAGTGCTTAGGTACGACTCCGCAAGGTCACAGCTGCCCTGCGTGTATCCGGCGCCGAGTTCGGCGGCGATGTCCACGGCCCGGTGCGAGCCGATCCACGCGACCAGCAGCAGCCGCCGGAACATGATGAACGTCCAGATCTCCGCCTGGTCCTCGGCGGACAGCCGGCCGGCCTTCCGGTAGCCCTCGAGCCAGCTGTCCACCAGGGCGGGGACGCCGGGCTCGTGCTCGAAGAAGCTGACCGATGTGCCCAGGTCGTACAGGTACCAGCTGAATCCGGAGTCGTCGAAGTCGATGACGCTGACCGACCCGTCGTGCACCAGCAGGTTGGCCAGCCGGGTGTCCGCGTGCACCAGGCCGTACCGGGCCGGGCCTGAGCCGAACGCCCGCAGCCGGGCGCGGAGCACGTCGTCCAGCCGGGACAGGACCCGGTGCTCGGACGGCCCGACGCCGATGCCGTCCTGCCAGCGGCCCCAGCGGGCCTGGCGGCCGAACGCCGACGCGTAGTCCCAGTGGAACCGGGTGAACCAGGGCGGCCGGGACCATTCCCTGGCGTGCCGGTGCATCCGCGCGGTGATCTCGCCCAGCTCGGCGAAATGGGTAGCCGCCAGCGCCGGTTCCCCGCCCGGTTCGGTGCCCGGCAGGAACTCGAACCGCACGCAGTACCGCTCCGCCGTGCTGCCCCGCTCCCGGACGGTGACCACCCGCCGCCCGTCGGCGGCCGGCACCACCCGCGGCGTGCGCACGCCGGCCTCCGCGCGCAGCGCGTCCATCCAGGCCAGCTCCGACGCGATCTCCTGCTCGGTGTGGTAGCCCAGCCGGTGCACGCGGAGCACCGTGGGCCCGGTCTCGGCGCCGGACACCAGGAAGGTCGCGTTCTCCGAGACGTTGAGCAGCTCGACGGACGCCCCGGGGTGACCGCCGTAGGCGGCCAGCGCGTCCTGCGCGCAGCCGCGGACCCGGTCCATGACGTCGCCGCCGGCCGACAGGTCGTGCTCGCTCATGGCTACCCCGCGTGCTCCCGGCCGGCCACGGCGGTGAGCACCTCGAGGATCTCGCGCTGCGCGCGCCGGACCTCGGCGGTCGGCCCGCTCAGGTAGATCCGCCCGGCCGCGCCGATCATCGACACGTCGACCAGCGTAACGCCCGGCGCGGCCCGTTCGGCCTCGTTGGCCGCGACCGCCGCGAACAGGGCCGGGGTGACCTCGCTGACGCCCAGCGTGTCCCCGGGGATGATCATGGAGCCGGAGCGGTTCCTGTTGATGATGATCGCGTGCGCGTCGGTCACGTCCTCGATCACGTCGGAGAACAGGATCCGCGGCCTCAGCTGGTCCTTCTCGTCGGCGCCCAGCCCGTCCAGGATCGCCTGCCCGGCCCGGCGCACGTCGCCGGAGTCCCGCCCGTGCACCTCGAGCACGCCGAACTGCCGCTCGACGAACACGATGCCCGGCTCGACCGCGGGCACCGCGCGCAGCGCCAGGTCGGTGACCCGCTCGATGGCCAGCGCGGGCGCCACCTCGACGATGAGCGCGTGCTGCCCGGCGAACGGCGGGTAGCCGCGGGCCCGGGTCGGGGTGCCCAGGTACGCGGCGAACTGCGGCTGCAGGTCGCGCACCAGGAGGTAGACCCGCAGCTCAGCCGCTCGCGGGTCGCCCGGGTCTGCGGCGCTAGTCACCGCTGATCTTGAAGTGCCTGGCCAGGTCGGGGTGCGGGCGCGGGATCACGTGGACCGAGACGAGCTCGCCCACGGTCAACGCGGTCTCGGCGCCGGCCTCGGTGGCCGCCTTCACCGCGCCGACGTCCCCGACGATCGTCACGGACACCAGCCCGTCGCCGACCTCCTCGCGGCCGACGATCGTCACGTTCGCCGCCTTGACCATGGCGTCTCCCGCCGCGAGCGCGGCCACGTACCCCTTGGTCTCGATCAGTCCGATCGCGTTATCCGCCATCGTTCACTCTCCTTCCTGCTGGGTCCCCGGGTCCGGGTCGATAGAGCCGATGATCAGGGCGTCGACGGGCGGCGGCTTGCCGGCGAACCAGGCCGCCGCGACCGAGCCCTGGGTGATGAGCACGCGCTCGCCCACCCCGCTGCCGAGCACGTCGAAGGCGATCAGCCGCTGTCCGGTGCCCTCGGCCTCCACCTCGAGGAAGGCGCCGTTGGGCAATTCGGCCAGCCGGCGCGTGGCCCAGACGCTCCCGATCACCGTTGCGGTCAGCATCAGCGCTCCTTCTCGATCTGCACGCCGCTCGCCCTGGCCCGGTCCCTGGCCAGCGGGGTGAGCACGGCACCGCGGCCGAGCACCAGCCGCTGGCCGGCCCGCGCCGCTGCTTTGATCACCGCTTCGGTCACCGCGCCGCGCTCGATGCGGCGCACCAGCGCGGATTCCCCGGCCCGTTCGGCCCCATGGGCGGCACCGGCCGGGACCGGCGCGGCGGCTGCGGCGGCGGATGGGGCGGCCAGCCTGAACCGTTTCCGGCCGGACCGGAGCTCCTCACGCTGATCCGGGTCAAGGTCCAGGAGGCGTGTCACGAACGCCGCCAGGCCTTCGTCGGTTGAAAGGTTAACCGTTTCGGTACCGGTCAGGCCGTTAGGCAGCACGTCCCGGAGGACCTCGCGAACCAGTGCGCGGAGCTCGTCGAGGTCGCTCATAGCCGGCTCCTGAGAGCGTCTTCCGCGGCGTCGGCGGCCTGGCGGACGTCGGCCTCTGAGCCGGACAGGTAGAGCCGGCCGGTGGCGCCGATCATCCGGTAGTCGACCAGCTTGATCCGCGCCGCCTTCTCGGCCTCGTTGGCGGCCAGGATCGCGTACGAGGCAGGCCGCATCTCCAGCACGAACAGCGACTCGCCGGCCAGCGCCATCGAGCCGATCTTGTTCCGGTTGACCAGGAACGCCTGCTGCGGGTCGAGCATGGTGATGATCTTGGACGCGAGGACCTCCGGCCTGGTGGCGTCGCGGGCGGTCGCGCCCAGCGCGCCGAGCACGGCCGACGCCGCGGCCTGCACCTCGTCGGTCCCGCCGTGGATCTCCAGGTAGCCGAACTGCCGCTCGACCACCAGGATCCCGGCCCGCACGTCGGCGTGCTTGACCGCCACGTCGGTGAGCGGCTCGATGTCCAGGCCCGGCGCCACCTCGATGACCTGCGCGGAGACGTGACTTCGCGGCAGCGACCCGCGGATCCAGGTGCCCAGGTAGCACATCGTCTGCGGCTGCAGCCGGGACAGGAAGATGAACGAGCGCAGTTCGGCCACGGTCAGCCTCCGGCCAGCTGGGATAGCTCTTCGAGGATGAGCCTGCGGATCTCCTCGCGCAGCGCCGAGGTATCGGGCCCAGAACCATTAGGTTCCGAACGGCCCGGGCCGCCTGCCCGTTCTCCGCCGCCTGCGGGCGGCGGGCGGTCGCCCCGCTGGTTGGACGCCACCGGGTACGGGGGTACCGGGCCGGCCGGCGCCTGCCAGGGCACCAGCCCGGCGAAGTCGCCGAACGGCTCGGCCGGGTCGCGGTTGTAGGCCAGCCGCGTCCACTGCACCAGGTGGCTGGGGTGCAGGTTCTCCGCCACCGAGGACCGGCCGAAGAACCCGGTGCCGATCGTCATCGTGGGGGCCAGGTTGGTCTGGTAGCCCGCGCTGCCCAGGCTGCTGCCCACGTTGACGGCGACCCGCAGGACCTCGACCGCGGCCCCGTACTCCATGATCACCTGCGGGTCGGTGCTGTGGATGGCCGCCGAGTGGCCGCGGCCGGACAGCCGCAGCACGGCCCGCGCGGCGCCGATCCCGCGCCGGGCGGACGGCACCCGGACCAGGCCGAGCACCGGGCAGAGCTTCTCGTGGGCCAGCGGTTCCTCCGGCATCACCAGGTCGAACGGCGCGAGCAGGACACGGGTGCGGTTCGGTACCCGCAGGCCCGCCTCGGCCGCGATCCAGCTCGCGTCCTTGCCGACGAAGCGGATGTCGAACCGCCCGCCTGGGAACAGCATCGCGGATACGCGGTCCCGCTCGCCCGCCTCGAGCAGGTAGGCGCCGGCCTGCTTCAGCTGCCGCAGCAGCGGGGTCGCCGCCTGCTCGGCGACGATCAGCACCGACTCGCTGGTGCACAGGACCGAGTTGTCGAAGCTCTTGCTGTCCACGATCCGCCTGGCCGCCTTGGCCAGGTCGGCGGTCGCGTCCACCAGCACCGGCACGTTGCCCGGCCCGACGCCGAGGGCGGGCGTGCCCGAGCTGTAGGCGGCGCGCACCACGGGAACGCCGCCGGTCGCGACGATGACGCTGGTGCGCTCGTCGGTCATCAGCGCGTCGATCAGCGGCACCGACGGCTCGTCCACCACCTGGATGACGCCGTCGGGGGCACCCGCCGCGACGGCCGCGGCGCCGAGGGTGCGCGCGGCGTCGGCGCAGACCTCCTTGGCCAGCGGGTGCGGGCTGAGCACGACCACGCTGCGGGTCATCAGCGCGAGCAGGCACTTGAAGAACACCGTGGCGACCGGGTTGGTCGACGGGGTAAGCGCCAGCACCACGCCCGCCGGGCGCGGCACCTCGACGATCTTGGCTTCGGCGTCGATCCGCGGCGTCACGTAGTCGTGGCCCGCGTAATAGTCCACGATCCCGGTGCTGCAGGCGATGTTCTTGAGCACCTTGTGCTCGGCCACGCCGAACCCGGTCTCGCGCACCGCCCAGTCCGCGTACTCGCGGGCCTTGGCCGCGCCGGCCGCGGCGGCGGCGCGCACGATCGCGTCCACTCCAGCCTTGTCGTACCGGGCGAAGGCGCGCGCGGCCCACTCCGCCCGCTGCAGCATGGCCCGCGCCCGCGGCACCCCCGCCGGGTCGGTGAGCAGCTCGGCCACGCTGATCCGCGCCTCGGTCACCGCCGTCCCCCCTTGGCCGCGTCGTCCCTGGCCGTGGCGATGGCCACCTCGGTCCGCTCGAGCAGTTCCTCGCAGAGCGCCGGGGTGAGCAGGATGCCCGGCTTGTACTGCAGCACGCGGGAGTCGAGGGTGGAGAAGATCGCCCACACCCCGTTCTCGTAGAGCCGCTTCATGACGAACTTGGCGCCCTGCGGATGGCCGAACTCCAGGCCCATGACCAGCCCGTCCTGCCGGATGCCGGTGAACCAGTCCGGGTACTGGGCCTGGATCTGCGCCAGCCCGCCGGTGAACATCCCCGCGATGTAGTGCACCATCGACCTGACCTCGGGCCGGCAGGTGATCTCCAGCGTCTTGAGCGCCGTTACGCAGCCGAGCTCGGCACCGCCGAACGTGGACATGTGCGCGAAGCCGTCCTCGGTCAGCCAGCCCGCGGCGGCCTCCGTGGCCAGCACCACGCTGACCGGGTACATGCCGCCGGAGATGCCCTTTCCTGAGACCAGGATGTCCGGGTTGACGCCATGCTTGCTGATGGCCCACAGCTCGCCGGTGCGCATCAGCCCGGTCTGCACCTCGTCGGCGATGTAGAGCGCGCCGTAGCGCTCACACAGCCGCTTGACCCCGGCCAGGTAGCCGGGCGCGGGCAGCGGGAAGCCGTAGGTGGCCGGGATCGTCTCCATGATCACCGCGGCCACGTCCCGGCCGCGCAGCGCCGCCTCCATCGCGTCCAGGTCGTTGAACGGCACGTGGGTGAACTCGTCAGGACGGTCGGACAGGAACAGGGTCGCGAACCGCTCGTCGCCGGTGGCCACGGCCAGCCCGGTGTGCCCGTGGTAGGCCTTGGCCACCGAGACGATGCCGCGCTTCTTCGTAGCGTGACGCGCGCTCTTCAGCGCGATGTCGATCGCTTCCCCGCCACCGCTGCCGTACATCACCTTTGTTAGCCGCGTTGCCTCGGGGGGAACGATCCCCCCAGACCCCCCTGCTCCTTTTCCGGGGGGACCCATCCCCCCGGACCCCCCTTGGGAGAGACCCATCCTCCCAGACCCCCCCTGGGAGGCCCCTTGCGGGGCCCCCGATGCCGGTGCGGCCGCCGCCGCCGTGGCGTTGACCAGGGCTTCGGCGAGGGCGGTGCGGGCCAGGCTCGGGAAGTGATGGTTGCCGATGTCGAAGCGCTGCATGGCCGCGGTCACGGCGGCGGCCACCTCGGGGTTGCGGTGGCCGAGGTTGTAGGTGCCGCCGTTGAGGTGGACGTCGATGAGGCGCTTGCCCTCGACGTCGTAGATGAAGTAGCCCTCGCGGCGGTCGATGACCAGCGGGACCCCGGAGTCGATCCAGAACTGCGTCTTGTCCGGGTTCCAGAACTGCTTGGACTTCGCCAGCATGTCCTGCTTCGAGGCGAATGAGATCAGTTCCTCGGTCACCGCGACCTCCGTCACCGTTCGCGGGCGCCGCAACCATATGGCTCGTTCGGCTAAACCAAAGAAGTACCGCCCTGACCGTTTGATGTCAAGAGGTTCTGTTTCACTCTGATTAACTGAACCAGAACTCTTGATCATGGTTCCCGCAGGCTGTTACGCTCCCCGCAAATGCGCCGGAGGTGTACCATGGCACATCCCCAGGTCCCCGAAGTCCCCCGCCTGCCCGTGCGGCCGCCTGCCGAGGACTTTGACGTCTCGCAGCGCTCGGACGTAGCCAAGCTCCGCAAGGGCGCGATCGGGCTCGGCGGCGTCCTGTTCCTGACCGTGACCGGGTCGGCCCCGATCTCGGCCATGCTGTTCAATGTCCCGATCATGGTGGGCTTCGGACAGGGCGTCGGCGCCCCGGCCGCCTTCGAGTTCGCGGCGGTCGTGCTCGTCGTGTTCGCGGTCGGCTACGTCGCAATGGCCAGGAAGAAGACCACGGCGGGCGGCTTCTACTCCTACATCAGTCACGGGCTCGGCCGGGAACTGGGCATCGGCACGGGCTACGCCTCGGTGGTCGCGTACTCCGTGTTCGAAGCGTCCCTGGCCGGCGGTTTCGCCTACTTCCTCAGCCTGAAGCTGAACCAGTTCGGGGTGACCATCGCCTGGCCCTGGCTGGCCCTGGCCATGGTGGTGATTATCAGCATCCTGACCTACTTCGACGTCCGGATCTCCAGCATGGTGCTCGCGATCGGGCTGATCAGCGAGATCGTCATCCTGCTCATCTTCGACGTCTTCCTGTTCGCCCGCGGGCACGTGACCGCGGCCCCGCTCAACCCCGTGAACGCCTTCAAGAGCTTCCCGGCGCAGGGTACGCTCGCAGCCGGCGCGATCGGCATCGGCCTGTTCTTCGCCTTCTGGTCCTGGGTCGGCTTCGAGATGGCACCGAACTACGGCGAGGAATCCCGCGACCCCAAGCGGATCGTCCCCCGCGCCCTGTACATCTCGGTGATCGGGCTCGGCGTCTTCTACACGGTCACGGCCTGGGCCTCGCTCGCCGGGTACCCGACCACAAGGGCCGCCGCCGCCGTGTCGCAACACAACGCGGCCCAGTACTTCCTCACCCCGGCCGGCCACTATGCCGGGCAATGGGTGGCCTCGGTGATGAGCTACCTGATCATCACCGGCTCGTTCGCCTGCGGCATGGCCTTCCACAACACCACCGCGCGGTACATGTACTCACTCGGCCGTGAGGGCCTGGCCCCGCGGGCGCTCGGCAAGACCCACCCCAAGTGGAAGAGCCCGCACATCGCGTCCCTCACCCAGTCGGTCGTCGCCGCCATCATCATCGGGCTTTTCGCCATCTTCACCGGCAGCAACAACCCCAACACGCAGGCCTACATCCAGCTCTACGGCCTGATGGCGGTGATGGGCGTGATCATCATCCTGTCGGTGCAGGCGGTGGTCTCGCTCAGCGTGCTGGTCTACTACGAGCGCTTCCACCGGGACGAGGCGCACTGGTGGCGGACCAGGCTGGCCCCGCTGCTCTCGTTCATCTCCCAGGCCTTCGTGGTGTACCTGCTGTTCACGAACATCGATTTCCTGGGCGCCGGCAGCTACAGCTACGCGAACTGGCTGGGTCCGATCGACGCCGTGGTGGTCCTGGCCGGCGTCGGCACCGCCTTCTATTTCAAGAAATACAAGCCCGCCAAGTACGAGCAGGCCGGCCGCCTGATCAACGAGGGTCTCTGACCGTGACCACAGCACTGTGGGCCGTTACCACCCGCCTAGCGGGGGTAACGGCCCACGGTCGTTGCTGACGAGCGGCCTCAGGCGCCGCGGAGGCGGGCCAGGGCCTCGGCCAGGATGGCCTCGCCGTCGGAGTCGCTGCGGCGCTCCTTCACGTAGGCGAGGTGCGTCTTGTACGGCTCGACGCGGGGCGGTTTCGGCGGGGCCTGCTCATTCTGGCCCGCGGGATTGCCGCACCGGGGGCACTCCCAGGTGTCAGGGATCGCGGCGTCGGTCGCGAAGCTCGGACGCGTCTCGTGCTTGTTCGCGCACCAGAACGAGACCCAGACGCGAGGCGCAGCCTCGCCGCGCTCGGCCTCTCCCATCGGACCCGCGCCGACCCTGCTGCCGCGGATGGCGTTGCCACTACTCACAGATCACCCCTTTGAAGGCCATAGAGCTATCAAGCCAGAACTTCGATGCGGGATAACGACGGTGCGGGATAGAGCTACAGGCTAGCGATTGATCAGCAAGTTGAGGGCGATAATGCAGACGAACCACAGGACCCCGAAGAAAATCGTGATGCGGTCCAGGTTCCGCTCGACGACCGAGGAAGAGCCGAGGGTAGAGCTCACCCCGCCGCCGAACAAGTCAGACAGCCCGCCGCCCTTTCCCTTGTGCAGCAGGACGAGCAAGACCATCACGAGGCTCGTGATGACCAGGACAACGGAGAGCCCGACGACCATAGCTGCTATCCATCTCCCGCGAGTGACAAGGGCATTGCTGATGTAAGCCTACGCTGCCAGTTCACGATACCGGCAGATCTGAGCGAACTGCCCGGCGTTGAGGCTGGCTCCGCCGACGAGGGCGCCGTCAACGTCCGGCTGCGCCATGATCGGCGCGATGTTGTCGGGCTTGACGGACCCGCCATACAGGATACGCACACTCGTGGCCGTTTCGGCGCCATGAAACTCCGAAACCCGTGACCTGATCGCCGCGCACGTCTCCTGAGCGTCCTCCGGGGTGGCCACCATGCCGGTGCCGATGGCCCAGACCGGCTCGTACGCGATCACCATCGCCGCCACCGCGTCGGCCGGGAACCCCTTGAGACCTTCGTCGAGCTGGCCCATGCAGTGACCGAGCTGCTGCCTGGCCTGGCGGACCTCCAGCGGCTCCCCCAGGCACAAGATCGGCGTGAGCCCGGACCGCAGCGCGGCCAGCGCCTTGGCGTTGACCACGTCGTCGGTCTCCGCGTGGTACTGCCGCCGCTCGGAGTGCCCGGCCAGCACGTACTGGCAGCCCAGCTTGGCCAGCATCGGCCCGGACACGTCGCCGGTGTAGGCACCGGAGTCGAACTGGGAAATATCCTGCGCGCCGTAGGCGATCCGCAGCTTGTCCCCGTCGATCAGGGTCTGCACGCTGCGCAGCGCGGTGAACGGCGGCAGCACGGCCACCTCGACCGCGTCGAAGTCCTTCCCGGTCAGGGTGAACGCGAGCTTCTGGACCAGCGCGATCGCCTCGAGGTGGTTCTCATGCATCTTCCAGTTCCCGGCCATCAGCGGCAGCCGCTTCCCGGAACCCCCGGACGTGCGGGCGCTGGCCATCACGAATCCGCCTCGAGCGCTACCAGCCCGGGCAGCGTCTTGCCTTCGAGGTACTCGAGGCTGGCGCCGCCGCCGGTGGAGATGTGACTGTAGGACTTCTCCGGGATGCCCAGCGCGCGGACGGCCGCGGCCGAGTCTCCGCCGCCCACCACGGTCAGCCCGTCGACCGCCGCGACCGCCTCGGCCACCGCGCGGGTGCCCGCGGCGAAGGCCGGGAACTCGAACACCCCGACCGGCCCGTTCCAGAACACGGTCTTTGCGTCGGCCAGCTTCTCCGCGAACAGCGCCCGGGTCCGCGGGCCCGCGTCCACGCCCTCCCGGTCGGCCGGGAAGTCGGTCACCGGCACGACGGAATGTTCCGCGTCGGGCGCGAAGCGGGTCGCCGCGACCAGGTCGACGGGGAGGACGAGTTCGACCCCGCGCCGTTCGGCCTCGGCCATGACCTCCTTGACGGCGGGAATCTGGTCAGCCTCGAGCACCGAGTGGCCGACCTCGTATCCCTGCGCGGCCAGGAACGTGTACCCCATGCCGCCGCCGATCAGGATGCGGTCCGCCAGGTTCAGCAGGTTGCCGATCACGGCGAGCTTGTCCGACGGCTTCTTGCCGCCGAGGATCACCACGAAGGGCCGAGCCGGGTCGGTGGTGAGCCGGCGCAGCACCGCCACCTCGTCCCGCACCAGGTCGCCCGCGGCGTGCGGGAGCAGCGCGGGCAGGTCGTACACCGAGGCGTGCTTGCGGTGCACGGCACCGAACCCGTCGCCCACGTACAGCTCGCCGAAGCGGGCCAGCCGCTGCGCGAAAGCGCCGCGCTCGGCGTCGTCCTTGCTGGTTTCCGCGGGCTCGAAGCGCACGTTCTCCAGTACCGCCACGTCCTCGTCGCCGAGGCTGAACGCGGTCTCCTCCGCCGAAGGCCCGGCCACGTCGGCGGCGAACGAGACGGGCCGCCCGAGCAGCTCGCCCAGCCGCGCCGCCACCGGCCGCAGCGACGGGCCGCCGGCCGCACGCTCCTCGAACGTGGCGCCCTTGGGCCGGCCGAGGTGCGCGAGGACGATCACCCGCGCGCCCCGGTCGGACAGCTTGCTGATCACCGGGAGGCTGGCCCGGATCCGGCCGTCGTCGGTGATCTCCCCGGTGCCGGTCAGGTCGAGCGGGACGTTCAGGTCCGACCGCAGCAGCACGCGGCGGCCCATGACCTCCAGCTCGTCGATCGAGTGCATTACCGCAGCCGGGCGGCGACGAGCGCGGCCAGGTCGACGAGCCGGCTGGAGTAGCCCCACTCGTTGTCGTACCAGCCGATGACCTTGACCTGGCTGCCGAACGTCATCGTGAGCGAGGAGTCGAAGGTGCACGACGCGGGCGAGCCGACGATGTCGGAGGACACGATGGCGTCCTCGGTGTAGTACAGGTAGCCCTTGAGCGGCCCCTCGGCGGCGGCCCGGAACGCGGCGTTCACCTCGTCCTTGGTCACTTCGCGGTTCAGCTCGACCACCAGGTCGGTCACCGAGCCGTCCGGGACGGGCACCCGCATGGCCATCCCGTCCAGCTTGCCCTTGAGCTCAGGCAGCACCAGCGCGGTCGCCTTGGCCGCCCCGGTCGTGGTCGGGATGATGTTCTGCGCCGCGGCCCGCGCCCGGCGCAGGTCCTTGTGCGGGAAGTCCAGGATGACCTGGTCGTTGGTGTAGGCGTGGATGGTCGTCATCAGGCCCTTGACGATCCCGAAGTTGTCCAGCAGCACCTTGGCCATCGGCGCGACGCAGTTCGTGGTGCAGGAGGCGTTGGACAGGACGTGGTGCGCGGCCGGGTCGTACGCGTCGTCGTTCACCCCCATCACGATCGTGATGTCCTCGTCCTTGGCCGGCGCCGAGATGATGACCTTCTTCGCGCCCGCCTCGAGGTGGGCTTTGGCCGTCGGGCCGGTGGTGAACCGGCCGGTGGACTCGATCACGACGTCCACGCCGAGGTCGCGCCACGGCAGCTTGGCCGGGTCGCGCTCGGCCAGGATCTTGACCGACTTGGCGCCGATCTGGATGGTGTCGCCGGATACCGAGACGTCGTGCGGCAGGGTGCCGAGCACGGTGTCGTACTTGAGCAGGTGCGCCATCGTGGCGATGTCACCGAGATCGTTCGCCGCCACGATCTCGATGCCGCGGTCGCCGTCAGCGGCGTTGGCGGCCCGCCAGAAGTTACGGCCGATACGGCCGAAACCATTGATTCCCACGCGAATTGTCACAGTACTAAATCTCCTCGTCGATCCCCGTGCTCGCCAGCGGCTCCGAGACTATCGGACGCCGCCCCACGGGGATGACCCGGAGGCGGCACCTGGCCCGCGCGTCCCGGAGCCTGTCGTGACCCCTGTACCGGGCAGGCAGGACAGAATCCTGAGGTCTAGACCTTATCAAAAGAACAAAGTCAGGGATCCGAACGGCCCGGGCGCGTGCCCCGCGCCCGGGCCTTGCGGCCTGTCGATCCGCGTCCGATGGATTCGTATAGGGGTAAAGGCCGGCCCGAAGGGCCGGCGTAGCCTCAGGAGGATGACCGAGATGAAGCAGTACATGCTCAGCATCTACCAGCCGGACGGGGATCCGCCGCCGCCCGAGATCCTCGAGCCGGTCATGCGGGACATCGACGCGCTGGACGCCGAGATGAGGGCCGCGGGCGCCTGGGTGTTCACCGGCGGCCTGCACCCGCCGGACACGGCCACCGTGCTGCGGGCGGACGGCGGCAACGTGGTCGTCACCGACGGGCCGTTCGCCGAGGGCAAGGAGCACGTCGGCGGGTTCTGGATCATCAGGGCGCCGGATCTGGACGCCGCGCTCGGCTGGGCCCGCAAGGCCACGGTGGCGTGCACGCTGCCGGTCGAGGTCCGGCCGATGGTGGACATGGCGGAGGGCTGACCCTGCCCATGCCCATGCCCGGTCCCGCGCCTGTGCCTGTGCCTGCGCCTGCGCCTGCGCCTGCGCCTGCGCCTGCGCTCGCCGGCGTCGAGCGCGTCTTCCGCCAGGAGTATGGCCGTGCCGTGGCCGTCCTGACCCGTGTCTTCGGCGACATCGACACCGCCGAGGACGCGGTCCAGGATGCCTTCGCCGAGGCGGCCAGGCGGTGGCCGTCGGCCGGGCTGCCGCCGAGCCCGGCCGGGTGGATCATCACCACCGCGCGCAACCGGGCCATCGACCGGCTGCGCCGCGAGGCGGCCCGCGACGGCAAGCACGCCCAGGCCGCGTTTCTGCACGCCCAGGACGAGCCTGTGGAGGAGGAAGGCCCGGTGCGCGATGACCGGCTGCGGCTCATCTTCACCTGCTGTCACCCGGCGCTCGCCCCCGCCGCGCGGGTGGCGCTGACGCTCCGGCTGCTCGGCGGCCTCACCACGGCCGAGATCGCGCACGCGTTCCTGGTACCGGAACCGACCATGGCCCAGCGGCTGGTCCGGGCCAAGGCCAAGATCCGGGACGCGCGAATCCCCTACCGCATCCCGGCGGACGCGGACCTGCCCGGCCGGATCTCAGCCGTGCTCGCCGTCGTCTACCTCATCTTCAACGAGGGGTACACGGCGAGTTCGGGTACGGCGCTGGCGCGCGACAGCCTGTGCGCCGAGGCGATCCGGCTCGGGCGGCTGCTGGCCCAGCTGATGCCGGACGAGCCGGAGGTGCTGGGCCTCCTCGCGCTGATGCTGCTCACCGAGTCACGGCGGGCGGCCCGCACGTCCGCGGACGGCGACCTCGTGCTGCTCGCGGACCAGGACCGGAGCCGCTGGGACGGGGCCCTGATCGCCGAGGGCCAGGCCATCGTCCGGCAGTGCCTGCGGCGCAACCAGCCCGGCCCGTACCAGATCCAGGCGGCGATCAACGCCGTGCACAGCGACGCGGCGGTCGCATCCGGCACCGATTGGGATCAGATCCTGCGGCTGTACGACCAGCTGCTCGCGGTCGCGCCCAGCCCGGTGGTGGCGCTCAACCGGGCCGTGGCGATCACCGAGGTCGACGGCCCGGCCGCCGCGCTCGCGCTGGTCGACGGCCTGGATCTGGGTAGCTATTACCTGTTCCACGCCATCCGCGCCGACCTGCTCCAGCGGCTGGGCCGGACCGCCGAGGCCCGGGCCGCCTACGAGACCGCGATCGCGCAGACCGGCAACGCGGCCGAGCGCGCGCACCTAATCGCGGCGAAGGAACGCCTGCGCGACCCGGACGGCGTATCCGGCGGCCAAGGCCAGGCAGGCCACGACGCCGAGGCCGGGAACGCAGGACAACTCGGTGCGGCTCATATTGAGCACGAAGAATCCTAGAGCGCCGGAGCGCTGGTCAGGTAACTAGGGTAAGTCCAGTCCGCCTGGCATCACGGGCCCCATGAGCTCGGAGGTGGACGGCGGGCCGATGCCTAGCGAATCTAGGTGTCAAGCAAACCCGGGTCGTCGAGGATCGGCTGCCACGCGAGCTCGGCCGCGCCGACGAGGCTGCCGTTCTCCAGCACGCAGCCGAGCACCGGAACGCTGCTGCCGCAGACGCCTCCCCCAAGGCCTGACATCCATGATCGTGGATCGTTACACCCCAATGGGGGGTATTTGTATCCACGATGATGCTGCCCTCTGGTTCAGGACCGGGTCAGGGGAGCATGTCGACGGTGAGGGTGGATTCGGTGCTCGGGATGCCCTGATCGGCCGCCCGGCGGTCGGCCATGGCCAGCAGGCGGCGGATGCGGCCGGCGATCGCGTCCTTGGTCAGCGGCGGGTCGGCGAGCTGGCCGAGTTCCTCCAGGCTGGCCTGCCGGTGTGCCATCCGCAGCTGGCCCGCCATGGTCAGGTGCTGCGGCGCGTCCGGGCCGAGGATCTCCAGGGCACGCTCCACCCGCGCGCCCGCGGCCACCGCGGCGCGCGCGCTGCGGCGCAGGTTGGCGTCGTCGAAGTTGGCCAGCCGGTTGGCGGTGGCCCGGACCTCGCGGCGCATCCGGCGCTCCTCCCAGGCCAGCACGGCCTGGTGCGCACCGAGCCGGGTCAGCATGGCGCTGATCGCCTCGCCGTCCCTGATCACCACCCGGTCCACGCCGCGCACGTCACGCGCTTTGGCGTGCACCTTCAGCCGCCGCGCCGCGCCGACCAGGGCGAGCGCCGCCTCCGACCCGGGGCAGGTGATCTCGAGCGCCATCGAGCGGCCCGGCTCGGTCAGCGACCCGTGGGCCAGGAACGCGCCGCGCCAGGCGGCCTCGCAGTCGCAGGCCAAACCCGACACCACCTGCCGGGGCAGGCCGCGCACCGGGCGGCCGTAGCTGTCGATCAGCCCGGCCTGGCGGGCCAGGCTCTCGCCGGCCTGCCCCTTGCTCACGCGCACCAGGTAGCGGTTGCCCTTGCGCAGGCCGCTCGGCGAGAGCACCAGGAACTCGGCCGGGTGGCCGAACACCTCGGCGATGCTCGCGCGCAGCCGCCGGGCCGCCGCGCCGGTGTCGAGTTCGGCCTCGATGACCACCCGGCCCTCGGACAGGTGCAGGCCGCCGGCGAATCTGAGCAGCGTGGAGACCTCGGCCTTACGGCAGCAGGGCTTGATCACCTGGACCCGGCTGAGCTCGTCCTTCACCACGCTGGTCATCGCCATGCGGCGTCACTCCCCCCAATTAGGTCCCGGCCCAGGATGCCCCGGCACCGCGCGGTAGCTCCCGAAGATCTGCGCGTACATCCCCGCCAGCAGCCTCGGGTCATGCTTGGGCGTGCCGTCGGCCGCGGCCACGTCCGCCATCACCAGCCGCGCCCCGAGCACCGCGGCTGCCTTCTCCAGGTCGGCCAGGTTACCGGTTCCGGCTGCCTTGGTGTCGGCGAGGACGATATCCACAGTAAGCGCAGGCGCGTGCCCGGCAAGGACCTCGAGGTGCTTGTGGGGCGAAAATCCCTCCGTCTCGCCCGGCTGCGGCGCCAGGTTGAGGACGAGCAGCCGCCGGGCCGTGGTGACGTGCAGCGCGGAGGAGAGCTCGGGCACCAGCAGGTGCGGCAGCACGCTGGTGAACCACGAGCCAGGGCCGAACACCACCCACTCCGCCTCCAGCACCGCGCGCACCGCCTCGGGCACCGCGGGCGGGTCCGGTGGCAGCAGCGTGATCGACCGCACCTGGCCGGGCGTGCTGGCGCACGCCGCCTGGCCGCGGACCGTGCTGACCTCGTCGGGCCGGGCCGGATCGGCGCCGACCACTTCCGCGACGATATCCAGCGGCACTGCGGCCATGGGCAGCACCCGGCCGCCGGTGCCGAGCAGCCTGCCCACCCAATCCAGGCCCGCGACCGTGTCGCCGAGCAGGTCCCACAGCGCGACGATGAGCAGGTTGCCGACGGCATGGCCGGCCAGCTCGCGGTCGCCGTCGAAGCGGTGCTGCACGACCTTGCTCCAGGTGGTGCCCCACTCGTCGTCACCGCACAGCGCGGCCAGCGCCATCCGCAGGTCACCGGGGGGGAGCACGCCGAAGTCGCGGCGCAGCCGCCCGCTCGACCCGCCGTCGTCCGCCACCGTGACGATCGCGGTCAGATCATCGGTCACCCGGCGCAGGGCCGACAGCGACGCCGCCAGCCCGTGTCCGCCGCCGAGCGCTACCGCCCTGAGGCCAGTCCCCAACTGCTCACTCCCGACCCAGATCCCGGTGCACCACCTGCACCTCGGCCCCGACCGCAGAACTACCGAGCGCGCCGGCCACGCGCGCCGCCAGTTCGTCGGCTATCGCCACGCTGCGGTGCTTGCCGCCGGTGCAGCCGACCGCGAGAGTGACGAACCGCTTGCCCTCCCGTTCATAGCCGGGCAGCACCACATGGAGCAACTCCGCGTAATAGCGCAAGAACTCCTTGGCGCCAGGCTGGGCAAGAATGTACTCGCGGACCGGCTCGTCCTGCCCCGTCATGGGGGCAAGCTCGGGGATCCAGTGCGGGTTGGGCAGGAAGCGGCAGTCGGCCACCAGGTCGGCGTCGACCGGGAGGCCGTATTTGTAGC
Organism: uncultured Actinomycetes bacterium; assembly: GCA_963722275.1. Lineage (GTDB taxonomy): Bacteria > Actinomycetota > Actinomycetes > Streptosporangiales > Streptosporangiaceae > Palsa-504. Next base: position 37,616 of record CAVRMX010000040.1, read on the forward strand.
CGAACGAGACGACGCTGAGCCTCAGCCCGGCGGCCGTGCCGCCGCCGAAGAAGTCGCGCATCCTGGCCCGCAGCTCGTGCACGTTGAGCCTGGTCGTGTCCAGTACCAGGTCGGCGTCGCCGCGCGCCTCGCGAAGCAGTTCGCGCTCGGCCGTGATGCCGTCGGTGACCCGGCCGGTGCCCTGCAGCGGGTGCGGCCGCCGTTCGCTGTCGAACCGGCGCACCAGCGTGTCCTCGGCGGCCTCGAGGTAGACGACGCGCGCGGTCGCGCCGCGCGCGCCGAGGTCGCTGATCGCCGACTTCAGGTCGGTGCTGAAGGCGCGGCTGCGCACGTCGACGACCGCGGCCATCCGGCTGACCGCGCCGTTGGACCTGGCCGCGAGGTCCACCATGGTCGGCAGCAGGCCCGGTGGCAGGTTGTCGACCACGAACCAGCCCAGATCCTCCAGCGATTTGGCCGCGGTGGACCGCCCCGCCCCGGACATGCCGGTGATGACGACGATGTCCGCCGGGTCGTCAGCCGTCCTCATGGCTTCCCCCTGTGTCGGTGGCCTCGGCCTGGTTCGAGCCCAGGGCGGCGGCGATGGTGGCGGCCAGCCGGGGGCCGATGCCCGGCACCGCCGCGATCTGGACGATGCTCGCCGCGCTGAGCTTACGCACCGAACCGAAGTGCTTGAGCAGGGCCTTGCGCCGGGCCGGGCCCAGCCCGGGCAGGTCGTCGAGCGCGCTGGTGGTGGCGGCCTTGCCGCGCTTCTGCCGGTGGTAGGCGATCGCGAACCTGTGCGCCTCGTCCCGCACCCGCTGCAGCAGGTAGAGCCCCTCGCTGCTGCGAGGCAGGATGACCGGGTACTCCTCGCCGGGCTGCCAGACCTCTTCCAGGCGCTTGGCCAGGCCGCAGACGGCGACGTCGTCGATGCCCAGCTCGGCCAGGGCCCGCGCCGCCGCCTCGGCTTGCAGCGGCCCGCCGTCGACGACCACCAGGTTGGGCGGGTAGGCAAATTTCTTCCGCGTGCTTACGTCTTCTTCCTCGGGGTCCGGGTCACCGAGGGTGTCTAGCTCGCCAGTCTTCTCGCGTTCGGCCAGGTAGCGGCGGAACCGCCGGGTAATTACCTCGTGAATCGCGGAGATGTCGTCGGTGCCGTCGGTGCCCTTGACCGCGAACCGGCGGTACTCGCTCTTGCGGGCCAGGCCGTCCTCGAACACGACCATCGACGCGACCACGTGCGTGCCCTGCAGGTTCGAGACGTCATAGCACTCGATCCGCAGCGGGGCATCGTCTAGGTCCAGCGCCTCCTGGATCTCGCTGAGCGCCTTGCTCCGGGTGGTCAGGTCGCTGGCGCGGCGGGTCTTGTGCAGGGCGAGCGACTGGCCGGCGTTCCTGGCCACGGTCTCCAGCAGGGACTTCTTGTCGCCGCGCCGAGGTACCCGCAGGCTGACCGGGCCGCCGCGGCGCTCGGCCAGCCACTGGGTCATGGTCTCCGGGTCCGGCGGAAGCTCGGGCACCAGGACCTCGCGCGGGATGCCGGCGTTGACCGCCTCCGCCCCGGCCGGGCTGTCCGCGTATACCTGGCCGAGGAACTGCTCCACCAGCCCGGCCGGCGTCACTTCCTCGATCTTGTCCAGGACCCAGCCGCGCTGGCCGCGGACCCGGCCGCCGCGTACGTAGAACACCTGGACGGCCGCCTCGAGCTGGTCCTCGGCCAGCGCGATCACGTCGCAGTCGGTGCCGTCGCCGAGCACCACCGCCTGCTTCTCGATCGCCCGCTCCAGCGCCCGCAGGTCGTCACGGAGCCGGGCGGCGCGCTCGAACTCCTCCTCGGCGGCGGCCTGCTTCATCTCGGCTTCGAGACGCCCGGCGAACCGGCTGGTCTGCCCGGCCATGAAGTCGCAGAAATCCTCGGCCAGCCGGCGGTGCTCCTCCGCGCTGACCCGCTTGACGCACGGCGCGGAGCACTTGCCGATGTAGCCAAGCAGGCAGGGGCGGCCGATCTGGCCGGACCGCTTGAACACCCCCGCCGAGCAGGTGCGCACCGGGAACACCCGGAGCAGCGTGTCCACCGTGTCGCGGATGGCCCAGGCGTGGCTGTACGGGCCGAAGTACCTGGTGCCCTTGCGCTTGGCACCGCGCATGACCTGGACCCGCGGGTACTCTTCGCCCATGGTGACGGCCAGGTAGGGGTAGCTCTTGTCGTCCCGGTACTTGATGTTGAACCGGGGGTCGAACTCCTTGATCCAGGAGTACTCCAGCTGCAGCGCCTCGACCTCGGTGCCGACCACGGTCCACTCGACGCCCGCCGCGGTCTGGAGCATCATCTGGGTGCGCGGGTGCAGGCTGGCGAAGTCGGCGAAGTACTGATTGAGCCGCTGCCGGAGCGACTTGGCCTTGCCGACGTAGATCACCCGGCCGCGCTGATCGCGGAACCTGTAGACCCCTGGGGATTCGGGAATCTCGCCCGGCGCCGGCCGGTAGCCGTGCGGATCTGCCACGAAGCAACTTTACGCGCTCCCAGATCTAACAGGCCCGCGCTCCGGCCGGCCACGATGGGCTTCGTGGGTATCTTCGCCGCGGCCGGGCGGCTGTCCGTCCGCTTCCGCTGGGCCATCGTGCTCGCCTGGGTGGCCGGCGCGACCGCGGCGATGGCGCTGCTGCCGTCCCTGTCGGGCGTGACGCAGAGCGATAACACCTCGTTCCTGCCGGCCAGCGCGCCCAGCGAGCAGGCGGCCCGGCTGGCTTCGCCGCTGCAGGGGGCCACACTGACCGCGGTCACGGTGGTGGCCGCCCAGCCGGGCAGAACGCTGTCCGGCCCGGACCAGGCATTCGTCGCGCGGCTGGCGGGTTCGCTGTCCCGGGTCGCCAGGGTGGTCGCGGTGCGGGACGCCGGCCAGTCGGCCGACGGGCAGGCCGAGCAGCTCACGGTGCTGGCCGCGCTGGCCCAGTCCGGCGGCCTCGCCGCGTCCCAGCAGGCCACCCTGGTGACGGACGTGCGTGACGCGATCCGCGCGGCGGGGCCGCCGCCGGGGTTCTCGGTGCACACGGCGGGCACGGTGGCCACCAGGGTGGACACCAACGCCACCTCGACCAAGACCGGCGGCCAGGTCCAGTGGTTCTCCATCATCTTCGTGATCGCGCTGCTCATCGCGGTGTTCCGGTCGGCGCTGGCGCCGCTGATCGCGGTGCTGCCCGCGGTGGTGGTGGTGCTGGTCGCCGAGCGGCTCACCGCCGAGGCCGCGGTGCACGGGCTGGGCGTGTCGCAGATCGCCTCGCTGCTGCTGATCGTGCTGGTGCTCGGCGCGGGCACGGACTACGCGCTGTTCCTGATGTTCCGGGTGCGGGAGGAGATGCGGGCCGGGCTGGGCTGCCACGAGGCGATCGTGCTCTCGGTGGCGCGGGTCGGCGAGACGATTACGTTCTCCGCGGGCATTCTCATCGCCGCGCTCCTGTCACTGGCCAGCGCCACCTTCAGCCTGTACTCGGGGCTGGCGGCGCCGCTGGCCATCGCGATCGGGCTGATGCTCATCGCCGGGCTCACCCTGCTGCCGGCGCTGCTCGCGATCTGCGGCCCGGTCGCGTTCTGGCCGTCCTCGGTCCGCCCGGGCACCGGGCGGGCCGGCTGGTGGGGGCCGGCCTGCTCGCGGATCGTACGGCGGCCGCTGGCGACGCTGGTCATCGGCCTCGTCGTCTTCTGCGCGCTCGCGGTGGCCTCGGCGGGCTACCTGGCCGCCGGGTTCGGCGGCGCGGTGACCGGGCCGGCGGGCAGCGACTCTGCGGCCGGTGACGCCCTGCTGAACAGGCACTTCCCGCAGACAGCGGCCAACCCGACGGTCATCGTGCTGCGCCTGCGGCAGCCCGCCTGGGCGGTCGCCGCTTCGGTGGCCGCCGCCGGGCGGCAGCTGACCGCCGACCCGGCGTTCACCTCGGTCTCGGGGCCGCTGAACGCCAACGGGACGGCGCTGACCGCGGTCCAGTACGCCGCGCTGTACGCCGCCTACGGCCCGCCGCGGGCGATTCCGGCCGCGGCCGCGGCCCGGGTCCCGCGGGCGAAGCTGGCCGCGTACCAGTCCTACCGGGCCAGCGGCTCGTACGTGAGCGCGGACGGGCGCACGATCTCGTTCGCCGCTTCGCTCGCGGCGGGGAGCGCGACCAGTACCGCCGCGGCGCAGGCGGTGCCGGCCGTCCGGGCCGCGGCCGCCCGTGCGGCGCGGGCCGCCGGCGCCCCGGCCTCCGGGGTCACCGGGCAGGCGGCGTTCACCTACGACGTCGCCCAGCTGTCCGACAACGACCTGCGCACCGTCATCCCGATCGCCATCGCGGTCATCGCGGTGCTGCTCGCGCTGGTCATGCGGAGCCTGATCGCGCCGCTGTACCTGATCCTCTCGGTGGTGCTCTCCTACTTCTCCGCCCTCGGGCTGACCGTGCTGGTGTTCATCAAGGGCGCCGGCCAGCCGGGGCTGACGTTCATCCTGCCGTTCCTGCTGTTCATGTTCCTGCTGGCGCTGGGCGAGGACTACAACATCCTGGTCATGACGCGGATCAGGGAAGAGGCCCACCACCTGCCGCTGCGCGAGGCGGTGGGCCGGGCGCTCAGCGTCACCGGGACGACGGTGACCTCGGCGGGGCTGGTGCTGGCCGGGACGTTCGGGGTGCTGGCGATCGTGGGCTCGGGCAGCGCCGGGGCGCAGAACGTCCGGACGATCGTGGACGTGGGCGTCGGCCTCGCGCTCGGCGTACTGATGGACACCTTCCTGGTCCGGACGCTGCTGGTGCCGTCGGCGGCGGTGCTGATCGGGCGGTGGAACTGGTGGCCGTCGGCGCTGGGCCGGGCGCGGCCGGCCACCCAGCCGCCCGCCGGGGCCGGGGGCACCTCCTTTACAACACTCAAGTTATTACTTAAGATAGCGCCCGAGGGCTGCGGGGCCGGAGGCTACGGGGCCGGAGGCTACGGGGCCGGGGCTACGGGGCCGGGGGGCTCGCTGAGCTGACGAGGGGCACACATGGCCGCGCCGCATATGGCTGCCGAACACCTGGGCGCCGAGTACTTCCAGGATCCCTATTCCGTGCACGCCAGGCTGCGGAAGCAGCGCCCGGTCACGGCCGTGATCATGCCAGGCGGGATGTCCGCGTGGCTGGTCACCGGGTACGCGGAGGCGCGCGCGGCGCTGGCCGATCCGCGGCTGGGCAAGCGCATGCCGGGCTGGGACCCGGAGCCGGACTCGATCTTCGCCGCCCTCGAAATGCACATGCTCAACAGCGACCCGCCGGACCACGAGCGACTGCGCAGGCTGGTGAACAAGGCCTTCACCGCGCGCCGCGTCGAACGCCTCAGGCCGCGGATCACCGCGATCACGACGGGTCTGCTTGACGACATGTCGGCCCTCGGGAGCCGGCCCGAGGTGGACCTGCTCGCGTCGTTCGCGTTCCCGCTGCCGATCACGGTGATCTGCGAGCTGCTCGGCGTCCCGGTGGCCGACCGGGACGACTTCCGCACCTGGTCGGCCACCGCCGTCTCGGACACGGCCCCGCCCGAGCTGTCCCGTATACACGCCGCCGCGCTGATCCGCTACTTCATGACCCTGCTGGCCGCCAAGCGGCGCGAGCCCGCCGACGATCTGCTGTCGGCCCTGATCACGGCCCGGGACGACGGGGACAGGCTCAGCGAGAACGAGCTGGTGTCGATGGCCTTCCTGCTGCTGGTAGCCGGGCACGAGACCACCGTCAACCTGATCGCCGGCGGCGTGCTCGCGCTGCTGCTCAACCCGGCCGAGCTCGCCCGGCTGCGAGCCGACCCCTCGCTGATCGGCGGTGCGGTGGAGGAATTCCTCCGGTACGTGAGCCCGGTCAACAACGCGACGTTCCGGCACGCGGCCGAGACGCTCGAGATCGGCGGCGTGCGCATCGGCCGGGGCGACCTGGTGCTCGTGGCGCTGAGCGCGGCGAACCGGGACCCGGCCCGGTTCGGCGGCCCGGAGCGGCTGGAACCCGGCCGGGACAGCTCGGGGCACCTGGCGTTCGGCCACGGCATCCACTACTGCCTGGGCGCGCCGCTGGCCCGGCTGGAGGCGGAGATCGCCTTCTCCGGCCTGCTGGCGAGGTTCGGCTCGATCCGGCTGGCGGTGCCGGCGAACACGTTGCGGTGGCGGCCGAGCACGCTCATCCACGGCCTCGAGGCGCTGCCCGTCCGGCTGGCCCCCGCCCCGTGAAACCGATTCCCGGCCCGTGACACCGCTTCCCCGATGGCGCCGGCCTGTGACAACATGCCCGGATGGGAAGGTTGGCGGAGATCGCCCCCGGAGTGCTCGTCGGCACCAGCTCGTACGCCACCACCACGACCACCGTGGTGGCAGGCCCGGCCGGGACCTGCCTGCTCATCGACCCGGCCGTGACCGTGGCGGACCTGACCGCGCTGGCCGGTGAGCTAGCCGCCATGGGGCTGCGGCCGGCAGCGGGCTGGTCGACTCATCCGCACTGGGATCACGTGCTGTGGAGCCGGGAGCTCGGGGACGTGCCCAGGTACGCCGCGCCTGCCGCCATCACCCTCGCCGAGACCGAGCGGGACGGCATCCTCAACGGCGTCCGGCAATCCGCGCCCGGGCACGATCTCGAGCTGGTCGGGCGGATGCGGTCGCTGGACGATCCGGTCATCCCGTGGGAAGGGCCGGAGGCCCGGCTGATCGTGCACGACGGGCACGCGCCCGGGCACGGCGCCGTGTTCCTGCCGGACAGCGGCGTCCTGATCGCCGGGGACATGTGTTCTGACATAGAGATTCCGCTGCTGGACACCGTGGCCCCGGATCCGCTCGGCGACTACCGCGCCGGGCTGCAGCGGCTGGTGTCCGTGCCCGGCGTGCGTCAGGTGGTGCCCGGCCACGGCCACGTCGGGGACGCCGGCGAACTCCGCAGGCGGCTTGCCCTCGATGCCGCCTACCTGGACGCCGTGTCCGCGGGCCAGCCGTACGACGACCCGCGGCTGACGGCGGACAGCCCGAAGTGGATGCGGGTCATGCACGAGGAGCAGATGCGGTACTTCAAGGGTTAGCGCCTGGCCGCGGACGCAATCGGGAAGGACCTGGGCGGGTACCCGGACCGTTCGGGAAAAATCTGACTATCCCGAACGGTCCGTGGTGCTACGTTCCGCCGCCGGCAGCAGCAGCGCCGATGGGTGTTCCGCGGCCAGGCTGATCTCGTACTGGGTGGTCACGAGATCCTCGGCGGCCGCGTCGAGGAGGCCGTTGCCCGGGTTGCGGGCGAAGCGCGGATGGGCTCCCCCGGCCACCTGGAGCCTGATCCGGTGCCCGCGGCCGAACCGGTGGGCCGCGCCGAACATGCTCACCCGCGTGGTTCCGGTCAGCGGGTCGGCCCCGGTGAGCCGCACGATGCCGTCGCAGATGTTCCGCGACCGGCCTTGCGGGTCCACGTCGCACAGCCGCACGAACAGGTCCGCGTACGGGTTGTCGCGGGTGGCGGCGAGCTCGGCCGCGACCTCGCCGATGACCTCGAGCGGCTCGTCCAGCGGATCGCTGCTGAACACCAGCACGTCCAGCCGGCGCTCCACGGCACGGTTGTCGCGGCTTCCCCCGGTCCGGGCCAGGATCGCGCCGCCCGGCGACGGCGTAGGGTCGGCCGGGTCATAGCGGAAGCTGGAGGCCGGCGCATCCGGGGACGGCTTCCCGGTGCTAAGCGAGCCGTGCGCGCCGAGGTACCAGCGCTGCTGCGTGGCGCCTGGCGGCGGCCAGCCGGGGATCTCGCGCCACTCCCCCGCGCCCTCGCCGCCCACCCAGATGCGTACCGAGTGGTCCGGGTGAGCGGCCCCGGCCGGGCCGGCCGGGGACCGGTCTTGCCTGGGCTGGCGTAACGGTCGAGCCAGGCGAGGCTCTCGACGACCGCGGCGCCGCCCTTGTTCGTCAGGTCCAGGTGAGCCCAAGGCCCGACCAGCAGCCGGGTAGGCACCTCCCGCGCGGCGAGCGTGCGGTACTGCTCGAGAGTCTGCTCGATGAACAAGTCGTGCCAGCCGCCCACCACCAGGACCGGGACCGTGATCCGTTCCAGGGCGGCACCGCACTGCAGCGGCGCCCAGAACGGGTCGCTGAGCTGCGGGTGCTCCAGCCACCTCTCGGACGATGTCGGCTCGCGCCCGAGCAGGTCACGGACGCCCGCCTCGACCGGCAGCCGGTCGAGCACCGGGCGCAGCCGCCGTTCGGCCGTAGCCAGGCGCACGAGGGCTGGCAGCGCCCTGGTGCTCTCCTGGTGAGCGACCAGGTCGCTCCAGCTGACGTAGTTGTACAGGTCGAAGACACCGTGACGGTACGCGGTCCGGCTGAAGTCGTGCGGGCCTATGTGCACGATGGCCGCGACCAGCTCCGGCGGCGGGTCCATGGCCAGCGCCCACTGCACGAACCCGAGGTAGCTGGCGCCGTAGGTGGCTAGCCGTCCCTCGAACCAGCTCTGCTCACGCAGCCAGGCGACGGTGTCCTGCCCGTCCGCGATCTCGTGGCGCATCGGCTCGAACTCCCCGCCGGACCCGAACGTACCGCGGCAGCTCTGCAGCAGCACGTGGTAGCCGCGTTCGGCGAGGATCTGCGCGTTCTGCAGGGCGAACGGGCCGCTGCGGCCGTACGGGCAGCGGACCAGCACGGTGGCCGCCGACGCCACGCTGACCGGCAGGTAGTGGTCGGCCAGCAGCACCGTGCCGTCGGACATCGGCACCTGGATGTCGCGCTCGACCGCAACCCGGTTCCGCTGCGGCGGCAGCGACCATGCCCGGGACAGCATCCTGCCGAACGCGGTCGCCCCAGGGCTCAGCGGGCGGGCCGTGACGGCCTTATGACCGCTCATCACGCTCTGCTGGCGCATCCGCCGTCCTTTCCGTTACGACGACCCCGGCCGGGACCGGCTGGGCGTAGAGCAGTTCGACCAGCGCCGCGCGGTTGGCGAGGACCTGCCGCTGGTTGACGTAACCCTTGTCGGTGATCTCGCCGTCGTCAAGGCCGGCCGGGCGGGCCATCACCAGCAGCCGCTCGATCCGGGCCGCGGAGCCCGCGGTGGCATTGTGCCCGGCCAGCGCGCGGGCGAGTTCCGCGCGGATGGTCTCGTCGGTGATCAGCTCACCTTCAGCGTGCGGTGGCCGGCCGAGGAACTTGCCCGCCTCGGCCGCGTTCAGCCAGGCCAGCGCGCACACCGCCCCGCGCTCCTCGCCCGCGATCACCGCGTCGGCCAGGAGCGGCGCGGCGGACAGCAGGGCCGTGCGGACCGCGCCGACCCGGACGAACGTGCCGGTGTCGAGCTTGAAGTCCTCCGCGATCCGGCCGCGGAACACCAGCCCGGCGTTCAGGTCGTCCGGATCGGCCAGGCCGACGGCGTCGCCGGTGCGGTAGAAGCCCTGGGCGTCGAACGCGGCCGCGGTGAGATCCGGCCGGGCGAAGTACCCGGGGGTGACCATCGGGCCCTTCACCCGGATCTCGTACGCGCCCTCGACGGGGACCAGCTTGACCTCGGCGCCCGGCAACGGCACGCCGATGCAGCGGGCGTCGGCGAAGTCGAAGTGCGCGCTGGTCACCGCCGGGGCGGTCTCCGTCGCGCCCCAGGAGCCGGTGACCGGGACGGGATGCCCGGCCGTCTGCACGGCGAGGTCGCCCAGCCGCTGGCGCAGCGTGGCCGGCAGCGCCGCCGCGGCGTTGAACATCAGCCGCAGCCGGGAGAAGAAGCGGGCCGCGAACGCGGCGTCGGCTTCCAGGGCGGGCACGAGCTGGGCGTACCCGGCGGGGACGTTGAAATAGATGGTCGGCCGGACCTCGGCCAGGTTGGCGATGCTCTGGGCGAACATCCCGGGCACGGGCCGGCCGCCGTCGACGTAGAGCGTGCCGCCCGCGGTGAGCGCCATGTTCACGTTGTGGTTGCCGCCGAACGTGTGGCTCCACGGCAGCCAGTCCACGATCACCGGCCGCTCGGTACGCAGGAACGGCCAGGCCTGCCGGATCATCTGCTGATTGGCGGCGAGCATCCGGTGGGTATTGAGCACTCCCTTCGGCGCGCCGGTGGAGCCGGAGGTGAACAAGATCTTCGCGACCGCGTCCCGGTCCGCGGCCGCGACGGCCGGGCCGGGCACGGTGGCCATGAGGTCCTCCAGCCGTTCCGCTCCCGGCCGGGCCCCGTCCCGCACGATGGCCGGCACCGCGCTGATCGCGTCCAGCGCCGCCGCGAACCGCTCCGCGTCACCGGCGAACACCGCTCCCGGGCGGATCAGCCCGGTGATCGCCCTGATCCGGGCGTGGTCATGACTCTGCAGCGAGTACGCCACGCTGACCGGCGCGACCGGGACCCCGGCGGTCATGGCCCCGAGGGTGAGCAGCAGGTGGTCCACGCCGTTGCCGGACAGCACGAGCAGCGGCCGCCCGGGACCCAGCCCGCGCTCGAGCAGCGCCTGGCCGATGGCGTCCGCGGCGGCCACCGCCTCGCCGTAGCGGCAGATCCGCCATCCGCCGCCGGCGTCGCGCTCGGCCACCAGCGGATGGGCGGGATCGGCCGCGGCCCAGGCCCGCACGCTGTCCATCACGGTCGCCGGGTAACCGGCCAGCGGTTCGGCCGAGCGGATGAGCAGGCTGCCGTCCTCGGCGCCGCCCTCGCCCACGGCGGCGGTCACGCTGGGCACCGCGAACAGCGGCGTTGTGATGCCGGTTTCCATGACCATAGCCCGGCCCTTCGACATCACCGGCTGGCCGTCAGGACGGCGCCCGCCCGGCCAGCCGAATATTCGACAAGAACACCATCACCCGACATCTCTTTGTAGCGCTTATAGCCGGCGTGGCGCAAGCGCTGACGTGACGCTGGTCGTCGCGGGCGGGCCGGGCCCGGAGCCATGCGGCCACAGCCGCGTCAGCCAGGGCCGGCTGGCGGACGCGGATCCGGGGAACCGCCGTCAGAGGGCGGAACTTCCGCCGTCGCCGGCGGCGCGGCTGGGCGCGGTCTCGAAGGCCGGCGTCAGGCCGTCGCCGGTGTCGTCGGCCGGGCTCTCGCCAGCCTGGGTCTCGCCTGCTGGCGTCTCGCCAGCCTGGGTCTCGCCCGCTGGCGTCTCGCCAGCCTGGGTCTCGCCTGCTGGCGTCTCGCTGGCGAGGTCGTCGAGCGGCGCGGCGTCCGAGCCGTAGGCGCCGCCCGGCAGGACCGTGGCCGCGGCGGCCGGATCAGGCGTGAAGAGCATCCACGCGCACGAGACGATCAGCGCGACGAGGAACCCGCAGTAGACCCAGAAGGCCAGCGTCATGCCGGAGCTGATCGTGAGCCCGAGCTGCGAGGCTTGCGCGGACGAGATGCCGAACTGGGCGGGCGAGGGCGTCTGGCCGGCCTGGACGAGAGCCGAGATGGCCTGGGCCGCCATCGGGATCGCGGCCCCGGCGAGCAGCACCGCCCCGTGCCGGACCGGGCGCCAGAGCGCGGCCACCACGACCACCGCCGCGAACGCGACCATCACGGCGACGTCCCCGGCGATGACCAGTCCCGGGTTGGCGAAGGCGTTACCCAAGGTCACCGACTGCGACTGCCCGGCGGACGTGCGCAGCGTGAAGGTGTCCCAGGCCGGCGCGAACGCGGCGGCCACCCCCAGGCCGGCCAGCACCAGCATCACCATGGGACCGAGCGCGGATCCGCGCGGCCGCGCCAGCGGGCCCGGGTGACCCGGCTGGGCGTCCGGAGCCGGCGCGCTGGCCGGGCGGACACCGAACGCGACCACCGACCCCGCGGCGCAGGCCAGCCAGCCGAGGAGGGCGAGCACGAGCCCGGCGCCGCCGGCGTTCCCCGCCCCCGCGATGGCCGTGCCTGCGTCCGCGAAGAACAGGCCGAACGTAACCACGCTCAGCCCCAGGCCGAGCAGCGCGCCGAGCCGCAGGCGGGCGCCGCCGAGGAGGATGAGCACGGCGCTCGCGGTCCAGACGGCCAGGTAGATGGCGTGCGGGACGAGCAGTTCGGCCTGCTGGGCGAGGCTGGAACCGCCGAGGTACGACGGGAAGAGCCCGGCGACCCCCAGCGCGACCCCGAGGCCGAGCAGCGCCGCCGCGGCGATCGCGGCGGCCTTCCCGCTGAGCGCCGGACGGCTCACCCGCGCGGCGCCGGAGCCAGCCGGCGCGGTGTGCCGGCCCACCGGGACGATCGTGCCAGGCGCCTCGATGCTCGCGAACCGGGTCCACGCGGCCGACCAGCCCTCGGGGGTCTCTGGCCACCGCTCGAGCGGCTGGGACCGCGGCGCTCCGGACGTCCAGATGCCGTAGAAGTCCCAGCCCCGCCCGATCTCGTACTTGGCTCCGCGGTACGTGATGGTCACTTTGTCAAACACGGTCCAAGCCTTTCCTGCCGCTGCCACAGCCGCCCCTCGCGTCCTGTCCGAACCTAGCCGAAACCATATGCAGCCGGCCTGTAGGCCGGCTGTGCGGTCTCTCAAGCATTCCTGACTCTTTGATCCGCGGCTGCAAGCCACCTGGGCGGCCGCCAATGGGACGCGGTGATCGAGGTTTCCTGGCAGCCCGGCCTCGTCCGCGGTGCCCTGGCCGCCCTGGGCGAGCGGGCGGCGCACTGGACGTACGTCTCCTCGGGCAGCGTCTACGCGTCCCACGCGGCCATCGGCGCCGACGAGTCCGCGCCGCTGCTCGCCCCGGACGACCGCGACGAGGCGGATGCCGAGCGGTACGGCGAGGCGAAGGTGGCGTGCGAGCAGGCATCGGCCGCGGCCGCCGGCGACCGCCTGCTGATCGCGCGCGCCGGGCTGATCGGCGGCCCGGGCGATCACACCGGCCGATCCGGCTACTGGGCCGCGCGCGCGGCGCGCGACCCGCGCGGGCCGATGCTCGTGCGGCCGTCCCGGACATGCCGACGCAGGTGGTGGACGTCCGCGATTGCCTGGATGCGCGCAGGCCGGGGCGGGCACACCGGGCCGGTCGGCGGAGCGTGGCTGCTCGGCCAGGCGTCGCGAGTACTGGGCCCGGAATCGCTGCCGATGTGGGTGGCCGAACCGGGCTGGGAGGGCTTTTCCGCGCGCAGCGGCCAGGCCGCGGCGGCCGCCGGACTGCGGCACCGGCCGCGATCCGAGCTCCAGGCCGACGTGCTGGGGTGGGAACGCGCGCAGGGACTTGACCGGCCGCGACCGGCGGGCCTGAGCGCGGGACGCGAACGCGAGCTGCTAGCCGCGCTCGGTACGGCTTAAGCCGCGCGCCGCGCTCGTCAGCATATGTTGACGAGATGCTGGTGTCAGCATATGCTGACACACATGGAACCAGTACTTGAAATCGCCGAGGGCGCCACCAGCAACGACCCCGATGTCGGGCTACGCGCGGTGGCGGCCCTGCGCGCGCTGGCCGAGCGGCTGGAGGTGCTGCAGGTGCAGACCGCACGCGAGCTCGGCTGGTCGTGGCAGGACATCGCGGAACGCCTCGGCGTGACCAAGCAGACCGTGCACCGCAAGTACGGCCGGCGGATCGGGAGGCGATGATGTTCGAGCGCTTCAGCCAGGACGCTCGCACCGTTGTCAGGCAAGCCGTCGAGCACGCCCGTCGGCTCGGCCACCGCTACGTGGGCGGCGAGCACATCCTGCTCGCCGCCGTGTCCACCAGCCAGCCGGCCAGCGCGGTCATGCGGGCGCACGGCGTCACGCCGGAGCTGGTCGAGGAGGAGATAGTCCGCCGGGTCGGGCTGGGCGCCGGAGCAGGCCTGTTCGGCGGCCTGGACCGGGACGCGCTGGCCACGATCGGGATCGACCTGGATGCGGTGCGGGCCAGGATCGAGGCGTCCTTCGGCCCGCAGGCGCTCAGCAACGCCGCCCAGGCGGCGTACCGGGGCCGGCGCAGCCGCCCGGGCCCGCGGCCGCCCCGGATCGTGCGCAACTGGCGGCGCAGGCGCCGGGCCCGGCGGGCCATGGCACACGCGCCCGGTCCCCGGCCTCCCGCGGCCGCCGGCCGCTACCGCGCGGCCGGCCCGCCGCCCGGCGGGCATATCCCGTTCACCCCGGCCGCCAAGAAGATCCTCGAGCTCACCCTGCGCGAGTCGCTCGCCATGAACGACTCGCACATCGGCGTCGAGCACATCGCGCTCGCCCTCACCACGGTCGCGAGCGGGCTGGTGCCCCCCATCGTGTCGGCGGCGGGCGCGACGGCACCGGGGCTGCGCGCCGCCATCCTCGACCGGTACCGGCAGGCGAGCTGACCCGGGAACCGCTCACGGACCGCGATACAGGCTGGTGAGCAGCCCGACATCGCGCCGCCAATGGTCGGGGGCCACGGACATGCCGGCACAGGTCTTCATGTCGAAGGGCATCATGCTCCTGGCCCGGACACCGCCGACGACGGCCGTGTTAGTGGGCGCGGCCACCGTCGGTAATCCCGTTCCCGGACGAGCAGGTCCTGGTCGTCCTGTTCATTTGCGTCGAGTTCCGGTCCGCCCGAACGGTGAGGGCCACGGCCGTGCCGATGAGGGCCGCGCCCGCCATCCCGGCCGCGCTCAGCCGCTCGCCGAGCAGCAGGGCCGCGAGGATGGCGCCGGTCAGCGGCTCGAGCAGGGCCAGCAGGGCGGCCGTGCCGGCGGCGGCCGAGCGCAGGCCGCGGAAGAACAGCGTGTAGGCCACGGCGGTCGGGCCGGTGCCCAGCGCGACCAGCAGGCCGATGGCCGCGGGGCCAGGCCTGAAGCCGATGCCCCCCGCCAGCTGCGCCAGCGGCAGCAGCGCCAGGCCGCCGATGGTGAAGCCGAAGCCGGTCACGGTGAGGTCGTCGAGTCCGGGCACCGGGCGGGAGCCGGTCAGGGTGACCGCGGCGAAGCCCGCCGCGGCCAGCACGGCCATGCCCGCGCTGGCCAGGACCGCGGTTTCGGGGAATCCGGACGGCAGGCCCACGAGCAAGCCGAGGCCGGTGACCGCCAGGCCGGTGGTCGCGACCGCGGACCGGCCGACCTGCCGCCCGGCCAGCCGGTCGGCGCCCAGCACGATGACCGGGGCGGCACCGATCGCGACCAGAGTGGCCAGCGGCACCGAGGTCAGCGACACGGCCGTGAAGTAGCAGCTCTGGTAGAACGCGGCCAGCAGGCCGATGACGGTGATCCGGGTCCAGGCCGCCCGGCCCGTCGGCCAGGGCCTGCGGGTCACGATGAGAAGGGCGACGATCAGCACGCCGCCGGCGGTAAGCCGGCAGGCGGCGACGGCAATCGCCGACAGGCCGGCCACCCGGCCGAGCAGGCTGCCGGTGAGGCCGCCCGTCCCCCACAGCAAGCCGGATATCACTAGGCAGAGAAGGCCAGTACCGGGCCGGCGGCGGGCGGCCGCGGACCCCGTGGTGAACGCACGCATCGGGAAACGCTCCTGCGACGAGAAGGGAATGGTCGCGGAAGCGGGGCGCACCGAAATCACCCAGGCGGCAGCACAAGATGGGTGCTCGCCGGGCAGGGGGAGCGCGTCAGCTCAGCCCACGGTGCTCAGCCGGCCGTACTCGATGGCTGGCTCTGTACTCGACGCACCGGGCCCGACGCGCGGACTATCGCCCCGCTAGGAGCGGGGCGGCGGGGTGATGGGGAAACACCGGTGCATGACGATCATGCTACCCGGGCGTGAGCCGGGCGCGCGAACGAGTTCTGGTCACTCCCCGCCCGGAGCCGGATCCGGCGCGGGCGGGCACCGGCCAGCGGCTGCCGGCTGCCGAGACGCCGGGACAGCAGGTCAAGGGGGCCGCCGCCTTCCAGCCCGAGCAGCTCCCAGGACCGCGCGATGCCGATGCCGAACAGGAGGTACAGGAACGTCACGCTCATGCTGTCCAGGCTGCTCTGCGTGCGGAGCAGGATCCCGCTGCACCGGGCGGGCCAGCGTAGGATCACCGTGACATGCTGCTGACGTTCGGGCACGGGACCGCCACGGCCGAGCGGATGACCGAACTGCTCCGGGGGCCGGCGTGGCCGTGCTCATCGACGTCAGGACGGCTCCCGGCAGCCGCCGTCATCCGCACGTGGTGCGCGCCGAGCTGGAACGCTGGCTGCCCGAAGCCGGAATCTTCTACCGCTGGGACAAGCGGCTCGGCGGCTTCAGGAAGGCCGCCCCTGACTCACCGGACACCGCCTGGCGTGAGGACATGTTCCGGGGTTACGCCGCGCACATGCGGACGGACGGCTTCCTGGCCGCGGCGGACGAGGCGCTCGCCCAGGCTCGCATCGAGCCGACGGTGGTGATGTGCGCCGAGAGCCTGTGGTGGCGCTGCCACCGCCGGCTGCTCGCCGACTTCGTGGTGGCGGCACGCGGCGTGCCGGTCCGGCATCTCCTGCACGACGGGCGGCTCGAGGAGCATCGTCTCTCCCCAGGGCTGCGGCGGCGCGACGACGGCCTGCTCGTCTACGACGCGGGCCAGCCGACCCTGCTCTGAGCGAGCCGGCGGGTCAGCCCAGGTACCTGCCGAAGCCGCTGGTCTGCCAGGTCGCGCCGGCCGCGGTGACGGCGAACGCCTCGTAGCCGTCCAGGCCCTCTACCCACTCGCAGGCGGCGGATCCCATCGCGAACGCCGCCGTGGCGTAGGCGTCCGTCTCGGCCAGCCGTGCCCCGACCACCGTGACGCTGGCCAGGCCGGCCGGGGGCTGCCCGGTGTAAGGGTCGATGATATGAGCCCCTCGCTCGGCGACGCCCGACGTGGCCACGGCGAAGTCCCGGCCAGCTACCACGAGCGCCAGCCTGCCCGGGTGCAGCGGGTCGGCGATTCCTACCCGCCACACCCGGTCGCCGGTGCACTGGATGTCGCCGCCGCCGTTGACGCTGTGCTCGGCCGAGCCCGCCGCGGTGAGGATGGCGGCCGCCCGCTCGATCGCCCATCCCTTCACGTACCCGGAGGGGTCGAACGTGCCGCCGGGCGTGGTGGTGAAGTACCCGCCGCTCTGCGCGCTGATGGCCGCGCACGCCTCGAGCACCTCGGCGAGTTCGGGCGCGCAGTCCGTCAGCGGCACCGAACCGCGGCCGAACCGGGCGACGTCGCTGTCGTCCCGGTACGGCGAGAAGGTGGCGTCCACCCAGTGCAGCCAGCGCACCGCCTGGCCGAGAGATCCGTCACCGTGCGGCTCCCCGGCGCGGGCGGGCACGTCGAAGGAGACGACCGTGCCCATCACGTGCTCGGCGTGCCTGCGCCGCCCGGGCGCCCCGCCGTCCGTCATGCGGGCTCAGCCGCGCTTGTCCAGTGCGCTCTGCAGCGACTGGATGTAGCCGCCGCTGGTGTAGGTGGCGCCGGACACCGCGTCGATCTTGCCATTCTGCGACGTCAGCGTCTCGCTGATCAGCTTGGGGAAAGCCATCGCGCCGATCTGGATGTCGTGGAGGGTGTTGGCCGGCTGCACCAGGACCGCGACCTTGACGATCTTGCTGTTCCGCTCGATCAGCTGGATCTGCACCGGCCCGTAGGCGGTGTTGGCCGCCTTCCCGTCGACCGCGGTCTCGCCCGCGGGCAGGTTCTTGGCCAGCGACCCCTGCGGGAATTCTCCGGGCACGGTCGTAGTCTGGCCGCCCGACGAGGAAGAGGAGGACGACGACGAGCTGCCGCCCGACCCGCCGGTCGTGGCCGCCACCGGGACGGACGGGACGTGCGACTTGAACGACAGCAGGGCCACCAGGCCGGCGATGGTGCCGGTGACGGCCAGGATAACCCGGCGCATTTCGCCGATCCTCTCCCTCAGAACTCGAACGACTCGACGTGGATGGACTGCCCGGGCACCCCGGCGGCGCGCAGCGCGCGGACCGCGGAGGCGGTCATGCCGGCCGGCCCGCAGACGTAGGCGTCCTGCTGGTCCAGGCCGGGCACCAGCGACCGCAGCACCCGGGGAGACAGCGGGTCGCCGCCGATCTCGGCCCGGGAGCCGACCAGGTAGTGCACGGTCGCGCCGCGCGCGGCCGCGATGGCGTCCAGCTCGTCGCGGAACACGAGGTCCCGCTCGCTGCTGGCGCGGTAGATCAAGGTGACGTGCCCGGGCAGCGTCGCGAAGATGGCCCGCAGCGGGGTGATGCCGACCCCGCCGGCCAGCAGCAGCACCCCGCGGCCGGAATCGGCGGGGGTGAACGCGCCGTAGGGACCCTCGGCGAAGACGCGGGTCCCCGGCTGGAGCCGCGCCAGCGCCTGGCTGTGGTCACCCAGGTTCTTCACGGTGATCCGCAGCACGTCGGACCCCGGCGCGGCGGAGAGCGAGAACGGGTGCGAGGACCACCACAGCGATCTGGTCAGGAACCGCCAGCGGAAGAACTGCCCGGGCTCGGCGTCCAGCTCGTCGAACCGCCCGCCGCCGATGTAGATCGAGATGACTCCCGGCGCCTCCGCCTTCACCCCGAGAACCTCGAAGCGGTGCCTGCGGTACGCGAGCAGCGGGACCGCGACGCGGTACCACAGCACCAGGACCAGCACCGTCAGGTACATCGCGGACCACCAGAACCGCGCGGCCAGATTGCTGACGAACGCAGCGCCATCGGCCAGCTGGTGGCTGAACGCCAGGGCGATCGCGAGGTAGGTGTACAGGTGCAGGAAATACCACGTCTCGTAGCGGACCCGGCGCCGGGCGGCGCGCATCGAGACGATGCCGATGCCGAGCAGCAGGAAACCGGCCACGGTCGCCATCAGCACGTCCGGATACTGAGTGAGCAGCGTCGCGGTCTCGCTCACCACGCTGGCGTGCGCGGTGACCGCGTAGCCCCACACGATGAGCAGGCCGTGCGCGACCACCAGGCTGACGATGTACCGCCCGCCCATAGCGTGCCAGCGAGCTAGCTTGTCGCTGCCCAGGCCTCGCTCGAGCGGCGGCAGCCGCGACATCAGCGCGACCAGGACCACCACGCCGTACCCGCACAGCAGGCCTAGGACCTCGCCCGCGCCGGTCAGCCAGCCGCCGAGCCCGTGGACGCCGGGCGTGCTGTGCCACCACAGGGCGACGACCACCAGCGCGCCCGCGATGATGACCGCGAGCGCGCCGCGCGCGCCGACACGGGCCGGACGGCTCCCGGGCCGCACGGGCGCCGGTCTCGCCTGCGGACGGCGGGACGGACCCGGACGGGGCGACGGCGCCTGCCGTGGCCCGGGGTACGTCTCCGCACCGGCATGGCGAGCCGGGCCAGATCGCCTGGCAACGCTGGTCACCCGCACCTCCCGTTAGGACTGCCTAGCTGGAATCGTATGCTCAGCCGAGCAGGGTGGTCCCGTTCTGGATCCCGACGGGCACGGTCAGACCCGGCCCTCCTCCCCTAGTTATGACTACGTAGCGCGATCTTGCACGGTTCAGCCAGCTCTCGTAAGCGCTTCGTAATCGGGCCAGCCGCCCCGCTGTCAACTCAGGTTGACACCGGGCGGTTGTCAACGTAAATTGACGCCATGGACAACGCACCCGCCCTGGCGGCCGCGGCCGACAGCTCAGACCCGCGCACCGGGCTCCGGGCCGTCGCCGCCCTCCGCAGGCTGCTGGAGCAGCTCGAGGCGCTCCAGGTGGACAACGCACGGCAACATGGCTGGTCCTGGCAGGAGATCGCGGCGATCCTCGGCGTGTCCAGGCAGGCCGTCCACAAGAAGCACGCCCGCCGGGCGGACGGCAGCCGTCCCGCCCGCGTTCGCTGACCTGAGGGGATACCGACGATGTTCGAGCGATTCACCGGCAAGGCCAGGACCGTGGTGATCCTGGCCAGGGCCAAGGCCGCCGAGCGCGGCGACCAGATCCGCCCGGTGTACATGCTGCACGCGCTGGCGTCCGGAGACGGCGTGGCCGCCCGGGCGCTGGGCGGCCTGGGCATCGACCCGGACGCGGTCGAGCGCCAGCTGGACCGAACCGCGCCGCTGGGCAATCCGCTCGGCGCCGGAACGGCCAGCGGCGACGCCGAGGCACTGGCCGCGATCGGCATCGACCTTGATGAGATCAAGCGCAAGGTCGAGGAGGGCTTCGGGCCCGGCGCGCTCGAGCGGGCGCCGCTGACCTCACAGGACCCGCTGAACTGGACCGGGCGGATATCGCTGACCCGGGAGGCGAAGCAGTCGCTGGGGCTCGCCCTCAAGGAAGCCCGGGCCCTGCACCACAGTTACATCGGCACCGAGCACCTGCTGCTCGGCCTGCTCGGCGCGGCTGAGCGCAACCCGCGCGGGGACTTTACCCCAGACACCCTCCGCGACCTGGGCATCGATCCCGTCCAGGCACGGCAGCGCGTCCTCGACGAGCTGCGGCACGCCTCCGCGTAGCCTGCCCCTGCGGACATACTTACGTTCTAGTTAGATCTTACTAACCGTTAGGACAGGACACACTGACCTTACGGAGAGTATCTAGATGAATACACAGAGCCATAACCTGTCATTGGGGATATCACGGATAGGATATGGTCAAATGCTCAGAGTAAGCGACGTTTGGGAGAGAGCGCTCCACACACCCGCCACGGCCGTCGCCAGACCAGGAGACGTCATCGTCATCCGCTCCGGCGGCGGCTATGACGGCAAGCAGGGCATGAGCCTGGCTACCGGCGTGAGCAGCCGGTCCGCGGGCGCCCAGGCCCTGTGCCTGCACCTGGTGACGATTCCTCCCGGGACCCGCGGCGTGCCGCACGTCCACAGCGGGCACGAGTCCGCCATCTACACGGTCAGCGGAGAAACCGAGGTGTGGCACGGCGAGGGCCTGCTGCAGCGCACCGTGGTCCAGGCCGGCGACTTCATGTACGTACCGCCGGGCACCCCGCATCTCCCGGTGAACCGCAGCGACGTGATGACGGTGGCCGTGGTCGCCCGTACCGACCCCCAGGAGCAGGAGAGCGTGGTTACCATGAGCCTGCCTCCGCACCTCGCTGACCTGGAAGCCTTCCCCGTCGCCAGCCAGTAACCGCCGTTCCCGCGAGCCAAAGGACCGCGGCAACGCCTGGTGTCGAGCAAGGCGCTGACGAAGCGCTGGGGCGGGCGGGAAGAAGTCGCGAGCTGCCGCTCACCCCCGCGCTCACGGGTCCCGTGATACCAGGCGGACCGGACTTACCCCAGTTACCTGACCAGCGCTCCAGCGCTCTAGGTAAATGCCTCCGGCGGCGGGCACGCGCAGATCAGGTTCCTGTCGCCGTAGGCCTGGTCGACGCGCCGCACCGGCGGCCAGTACTTGGCCCGGCGGTCCAGGCCGGCCGGGTAGGCGGCCTCCTCGGCGTCGTACGGGTGCTTCCACTCCCCCGCGATCAGCATCTCCGCGGTGTGCGGGGCGTTCTTCAGCGGGTTGTCGTGCGCGTCGTACTCGCCGGAAGCCACCTGGGCGATCTCCGCCCGGATCGCGATCATCGCCTCGCAGAACCGGTCGAGCTCGGCCAGGCTCTCGCTCTCGGTGGGCTCGATCATGAACGTGCCCGCGACCGGGAACAACATCGTCGGTGCGTGGAAGCCGTAGTCGATCAGCCGCTTGGCCACGTCCTCCACGGTGATACCGGTCTGGCGGGCCAGTGGCCGCAGGTCGATGACGCACTCGTGCGCGACCAGCTCGTTCCGCCCGGTGTACAGCACCGGGTAGTGCGGCGCCAGCCGCCGGGCCACGTAGTTGGCGGACAGCACCGCGACCTGGGTCGCCTGCCGGAGCCCGGCCGCCCCCATCATCGCGACGTAGGCCCAGGAGATGGGCAGGATGCCGGCCGACCCGTAGGGCGCGGCCGCAACCGGGCCCGTGCCGCCGCGGCCCGGCAGGAAGTCCGCCAGGTGCGCGCGGACCGCGACAGGGCCGACGCCGGGGCCGCCGCCGCCGTGCGGGATGCAGAACGTCTTGTGCAGGTTCAGATGCGACACGTCGGCGCCGAACGACGGCAGGGTGGCCACCCCGACCAGCGCGTTGAGGTTCGCACCGTCGATGTACACCTGGCCGCCCGCCGCATGCACGGCCGCGCAGATGTCGGTGACGTTCTGCTCGTAGACGCCGGCCGTGGACGGGTAGGTGATCATGATCGCCGCGACGTGCCCCTCGTGCGCCGCCAGCTTGCCCTGCAGGTCGCCGAGGTCGACGGCACCGCCGGCGTCGCATTTGACCACCGCGACGCGCAGCCCGGCCAGCACCGCGCTGGCCGCGTTGGTGCCGTGCGCCGACTCCGGGATCAGGCAGACGTCGCGGCCGTCCTCGCCGCGCGAGGCGTGGTACCCGCGGATGGCGAGCAGGCCGGCCAGCTCGCCCTGGGAGCCGGCGTTCGGCTGCACCGAGACCGCGTCGTAGCCGGTGAGCCGGGCCAGCCGGAGCTCGAGCGACTCGATCAGCTCGAGGTAGCCGCCCGCCTGGGCGGCCGGCGCGAACGGGTGCATCCCGGCGAACTCCGGCCAGCTGACCGGCTCCATCTCTGCCGTCGCGTTCAGCTTCATCGTGCACGAGCCGAGCGGGATCATCGACCGGTCGAGGGCGATGTCGAAGTCCGCCAGCCGCCGCAGGTAGCGCAGCATCGCGGTCTCGCTGCGGTGCTCGCGGAACACCGGGTGGGTGAGGAACTCCGAGGTGCGCCGCAGCGACCCGGGCAGCACGTCGGGCGAACCGTCCGATAGCTGCACGTCAGCGGGGTTTTCCAGCCAGCAGATGGCGGCCACGAGCTCGCGCAGCTGCTCGTCGGTGGTGGTCTCGTCGCAGCTGACCTGGACCGCGTCATCGGACGCCAGGTAGAGGTTGTACCCGGCGGCGTGCGCACGTTCCAGGGCGGCCGCCGCTTCATGGCGACCGCCGTCAAAGGCAATCCGGATCGTGTCGAAGAAGTCACCCGCGCTCGTTCGGTGCCCGAAATCGCGCAGCGTCGCGGACAGGACCGCGGCGCTGCGGTGAGCGGCCCGGGCGATGGCGGCCAGCCCGTCAGGACCGTGGTAAGCGGCATACATGGCCGCGGTCACGGCCAGCAGGACCTGCGCGGTGCAGATGTTGCTCGTCGCCTTCTCCCGGCGGATGTGCTGCTCGCGGGCCTGCAGCGCGAGCCGGTAGGCGGGCTGGCCGTCGGCGTCCACCGACACCCCGACCAGCCGGCCCGGCAGCTGGCGCTTCAGCGCGTCGCTGACCGCGATGTAGCCGGCGTGCGGCCCGCCGAACCACAGCGGCACGCCGAACCGCTGGGTCGAGCCCACCGCGACGTCCGCGCCTGCCTCGCCGGGCGGCTGGAGCAGGGTCAGCGCCAGCAGGTCGGCGGCCACCGCGGCCAGCGCCCCCGCGGCGTGCGCCGCCTCGATCAGCGGCGCGGGGTCGCGGATGACGCCGGAGGCCCCGGGGAACTGCAGCAGCACGCCGAACAAGTCGCTCTGCCGGGCGATGGCCTCGGCGGTCACCGGCTCGACGACCAGGTGGATGCCGAGCGGCTCGGCCCGGGTGCGCAGCACGGCCAGCGTCTGCGGCAGGCAGTCGGCGTCAGCCAGGAACACGTGGCCCTTCTTCGTGGCCCGCCGGGCCAGCGTCATCGCCTCGGCGGCCGCGGTCGCCTCGTCGAGCAGTGACGCGCCGGCCCACGGCAGCCCGGTCAGGTCGGCGACCATGGTCTGGAAGTTCAGCAGCGCCTCGAGCCTGCCCTGCGAGATCTCCGGCTGGTACGGGGTGTACGCGGTGTACCAGGCCGGGTTCTCAAGCACGTTGCGGCGGATCACGGCCGGGGTGATCGTGTCGTAGTAGCCCAGGCCGATCATCGAGGTCAGCACCTGGTTCCGGCCGGCCATCCGGCGCAGTTCGGCCAGCGCCTGGGTCTCGGTCAGCGGATCGGGCAGACGCAGGTCAGCGGGGGGTGTCCCCTCCGGCAGGGCGGCGGCGGTGAGCTCGTCGAGCGAGGCGTACCCCAGGCTGTCGAGCATGTGCCGCTGTTCGGCGGGCGCCGGGCCTATGTGGCGAATGGCGAAGTCTGTCAATGGAGCCTCCCCGGAACGAGCGCGGTCGCTGGCTGGCTCCCCGTCTGTCACGGCGCCCAGATGGCAACACCCGCTCCAGAGATGCCTGTTCCGTCCGGTTCGTGTGCCTGAGAGGTTCCGGGGATGTTGCCCCTTCGGCGCCCGCGGATTTACGCGGAGACTCTCCCGGCCGGTGTCATCGGCACTTGCGATCTTACCTGAGTGAAAACCAGATGGCGGGACGCGCGCCGCTAAGCCGGGTCAGCTGGTGCGGCGCAGCCGGCGCTTGGCCAGGTCGTCCTGACTACCAGGCGGCACCGCCACGAAGCCGTCCTCGGCCCGGACCGAGGGCAGCACGGCCAGGTCACCCTCGACCTCACGCCAGACCCGGCCGAGCGCGATGCCGAACACGCCCTGGCCGCCCTGGAGCAGGTCGACGACCTCATCGGTAGACGTGCACTCGTAGACGCTGACCCCGTCGCTCATCAGCGTCACCTGGGCCAGGTCGGCGCTGCCGCGGTCGCGCAGATGCTGGACGGCGGCCCGGATCTGCTGCAGCGAGATCCCCGTGTCGAGCAGCCGCTTGACCACCTTCAGCACGAGGATATCGCGGAAGCTGTAGAGCCGCTGCGAGCCCGATCCGCGGGCGGCGCGCACGCTCGGCTCGACCAGCGCGGTGCGGGCCCAGTAGTCCAGCTGACGATAGGTGATGCCGGCAGCGGAACAGGCGGTCGGCCCGCGGTACCCGATCTCGTCGGAGTCCACGCTGGGCTGACCGGAGACACCGGGTTCACCGGGGACACCGGGCAAGCCCGGGACCTCGCTGTCATCGAACAGGGTGCCCTGCGAGCTGACCACGGCGGAGGGCCTGCTGTCCTGGCCCATATCTCCGTCGTCACCCCTGGTTACCGCCACGCCCACCTCCACGGGAGCTGACTACCCACGGTACTCGCACCGTAAGCCGGCCCACACCGTGGCGTCAACGACCACCCACGGCGCGTCGTGACATTCCGGCGGCTTTGAGCTATGCCGGCACGCAGCCGGTCAGGTGGCCCGGCCGAAGTCCTCCGGCGAGATGGTGTCGAGGAACTCCCGGAACTTCTCCACCTCGTCTTCCTGCTCGTCCGGGATGGCCACGCCCGCCTCGTCCAGGATTTCCTCGCTGGCGAATATCTGCGCGCCGGTGCGCAGAGCCAGCGCGATCGAGTCCGACGGCCGCGCGCTCACCTCCGCGCCGTTGGAGAAGACCAGGTCCGCGTAGAAGATCCCGTCCCGCAGCGCGGTGATGTTCACCGTACGCAGCTGGACGTTCAGCACTTCGAGTACGTCGCGGAATAGATCATGCGTGAGCGGCCGAAGGGAAACCATGCCCTGCTGGGCGAAGGCGATCGCCGTTGCCTCGACCGCCCCGATCCAGATCGGCAGGTACCTGTCACCCTGCGCCTCTTTAAGCAAGACGATGGGGCTGTTTGATGGCATCTCGACCCGGACGCCGATGACCTCCATCTGCCGCACTACAGCTCCGTCCTCACGTGCCTGGGGAACCTCGGTTTGGCCACCACTCCCTTTGCCAAGGTACACCCGTAATCGCCCGGAGGCCGACCGCAGCCCCCCGGGCGCGGGTCCCTTCGCGTCCGGAGCGGGACCTGCTTCGGCCGGGTCCAGGGCGTCCAGCTCGAGGGCGCGGGCGCGCAGGGGCGCCGACGCGAGCCCGGCTTCGGCGAGCGCCGACTCGACCAGCGTCGCGTGCAGTTGCAGGGTCAGGTCGGCGATCTGCCACGCGGTCCTGGCCGCCGCGTCGCGCGCGCCCGCGCCACGCTGGCGTAGCTGCGGTGCCACCACCTGCTCGACCAGGTTCGCTTCCCGGTCGGCGGCCGCCTTGACCGCACGCAGGTGCCTGGCCTGCACTCCGTACTGCCGCAGCGCGGCCAGGGCCCGGGCCACCGCCAGCGCCTCCCCGCCGTACATCCGGCCCACCCGGCGGATCAGGCCGTAGTCCTCGAGCTCGGTCAGCTCCGCCTCGCTGATCTCGGCCGTGTCAAGCAGCTGGCGGCGGGTCATGTCGGCGGGCGTCCGGCCCTCCGGGTCCTGGCCGTTGGCCGTCTCGGCCCCGTCCGCCAGCCGCTCCTTGATCACCCGCAGCGGCAGGTAGGAATCCCGCTGCATGGTCAGGATGTACCGGAGACGCTCGATGTCGGCGGCGGAGAACCGCCGGTATCCCGAGCGGGACCTGGCCGGCTCGATCAGTCCCTCGGCCTCCAGGTAACGGATCTTGGACGTGCTGATGTCATCGGCAAATTCGGGGCGGAGCTGGGCGAGCACCTCGCCGATGCCGAACTGCCCGCGCGCGTACTGGTCGCTCATGGCCGGACTCCTGCGCGCTTCCGGGGCGCTCATGCGTAGTCCTGGGCGCCCCTGCCTCGGCGGTCGGCGGACGGCGCCGGGCCGAGGTCCTGGCTGGTCAGGAACAGCAGCCGGAACTTGCCGATCTGCACCTCGTCCCCGCCGGTCAGCTCGGCCTCCTCGATCCGCTCCCGGTTCACGTAGGTGCCGTTGAGGCTGCCCACATCGCGGACGGTGAACCTGGCGCCGTGCCGGTAGAACTCGGCGTGCCGCCGGGAGACGGTCACGTCGTCGAGGAAGATGTCGCTGTCCGGGTGGCGGCCCGCGGTGGTCAGGTCACCGTCGAGCCGGAACCGGCTGCCTGCGTTGGGGCCGCGCATGACCAGGAGCAGGGCGCTCCCCGGCGGCAGCGCGCCGAACGCCGCCGAGTCGGGGAACAGGTCCTCGCCGAGGTCGTCGTCGGTCCGGCCCAGCGAGATCGTCGAGGTGGACTCCCCCGGGCGTTCCGGCGAGCCCGGCCGCGGGGTAGCCGCCGGTCCCGCCGGAAACAGCCGGTCCGGCCGGCATCCCGGACCCGGGCGGCACCGGCGCGGTCAGCTGGTTCCCGCAGTACGAGCAGAACCTGGCCCCGTCGGGATTCGGCAGGCCGCACCGGGCGCAGTAAACGCGTGGCATGGCTCCGCTCGGCCTCCCCTGGTTGTACTCATCGTCTTCGAGCGATCCAGCCCAAGGTACGCGAGAAGAGGCGGGGCGGTCCATGCGCCACGCGAACAGCCCGCGCCGTCTGGGCCGGCTATTTTCCCCGCGACGCTTCCGCCACACCGCCGTCTCACCTCCGCCGTGCACCCGCGCCATGCACTTCTGCCGTACCGGGCCCGTGCCCGGGCCCGCCCCCGGCGGGCGGTGACCGCCGGGCGAATCGCAATGCGCGATTCTCTCACATTCGCGAATTCCGCGTGGTTGGCGCCTTTCGCATCATCGCGTGAGGGACACAGCTTACCTGGCCACAGAGTGAATATCCGGGGACCCGACCGCAGTATCCGGGACACTTACGGTAACCGTCGGGCTCGCGTCCTCCGCGCCCGCCCGTTCCTGCCTAGCGTCCCGCCTGTTCCACCACCGAC
>CAVRMX010000041.1:0-32429 GCA_963722275.1 uncultured Actinomycetes bacterium
ACGTACAGGTCACCGGGCCGCACCGACCGGGAGTCGAGGGTAAGCCCGGACAGGAAACCCAGGTCGTTCGGGGAAAGTGCGTTTCCTGCGGACGCCAGCCGGACGCCGAGCAGCGTGCTGAGCGCTGACAGCGGCCGCTGCTGCCGGGACGCGGGACGGATCGCCACGGGCTGAGGGTACCTCCATCACGGCGCTGTCAGGCGTACCTTGGCAGGTCTGGCCCCGTCCGGCGGGATTTGCAGGATGGCGAGCGCATCGTTCATGACCTGGTAGAACACCGGGCCGGCGATGACATCGCCGAAATAGCCGCCCTTGCGCGGGTTCTGCACGTTCACCGCGACGACGAGCTGCGGGTTGTCGCCAGGGGCGATGCCGATGAAGCTCGACCCGTGCACGCACAGCGCGCAGGTCCCGTTGGATTCCTGGGAGGTTCCGGTCTTGGCGGCGATCGCGTAACCGGGGATGAGCCCCCACGGCTGGTTGCCCGCCTCGTCGATGGCCGGCACCTGCTGCAGGATCTGCAGCAGCTCATGCGCGGTCTTGGCCTGGATGACCCGGTGCGACGGGGACGGCGCGGCCGGGGTGTACTTCCCGGCCGAGTTGGTGGTGCCCTCGACCAGGGTCGGCTGCACCCGGACGCCGCCGTTGGCGATCGTCGCGTACACCTCGGCCATCTGGATCGCGGTCACGGCCACGCCCTGCCCGAACGCCAGCGTGTACCGGGTGTCCCCGTACCAATTCGACACCGGCGGCAGGTCGCCCCCGGTCTCGCCCGGCAGGCCGAGGCCGGTCGGCTGGCCGAGGCCGAACGCCCGCAGGTAGTCGTACTGGGTCTGCTCGCTGATGTGCGTCGCGACCTGGGACATGCCGATGTTGGAGGAGTGCGCGATGATGCCAGCGATGGTGTACCGCTCGCCCGGAGCCCATTCCGCGTCGTGGATGTACTGGCCGCCCTCGCGGATCTGGTAAGGGATGTTGTAGGCGCTCATCGGCGTCTGGCCGCCGCGCTCGAACGCGGCCGCGGCGGTGATCACCTTGGCCGTGGAGCCCGGCTGGAACTGGGCCTGCACCGCGAGGTTGGCCGTCTCGTTGACGTTGGTGACGTCCGACGGGTTGTACGTCGGGTACTGCGCCATGGCCAGCACGTCCCCGGTGCGCGGATCGATGATCACCACCGTGCAGTTGTCCGCCTTGGTCTTCTTGACCTGCTTGGCGCAGGCCTGCTCGGCCGCGTACTGCAACGCCGGCACGAGGGTCAGCCGCAGGCTGCTGCCGTTCACCACCGGCTGGTTCTGGACGCCCGCGAGCGGGATCGGCTGGCCGTCCGTGCCGATCTGCACGTGCTCGCTGCCGGACCGGCCCGCCAGCAGCGCGTCGTCCTGGAGCTCCAGGCCCGCCCCGCCGGTCAGCACGCCGGCGCGGCTGCCGGTGAAGCCGACGATGTTGGCCGCGGTACTGCCCTCTGGGTAGGACCGCGCGTAGCTGGCGGTCTGGCGGATGCCGGGCAGCCCCATCGCCGTGATCTGGCTGCTGGCCTGCGCGGACACGCCCTTGGCCAGCACCACGTACTGCCGCGAGGTGGGGTGCTCGAGCAGGCTGAGGACCGCGGCCGGCGTCATGCCGAGCGGGCCGGCCAGCGAGTCGGCGACCTGCTGCAGCCTGGCCGCCGGGATCAGCGACGGATCGGCCCACACCAGGTAGGTGGCCACGGTCATCGCCAGGACCTGCCCGTTGGCGCCGGTGATGCTGCCGCGCAGCGCGGGCAGCGGGATGGTCTTGTCCCGTTCGTGCAACGCCAGCTTGCGGAACTTACCCGACTCCATGCCCTGCAGCTGGACGAGCGGCCGGCGAACAGCGACAGCACGAAGATGATCACGAGCAGGCTGACGCCGAGCCGCCGGGCCTGGTCGCCGCGGGGGGGCAGGCGCGTCCTGGCCCGGGCCGGGGGCGGCCGGGTCCTCCGGGGGTCGGCGGGACGGCCCGGGCGCCGCTCACCGGTCACCAGGGCCGAACGGCCCGGGCCGGGAGCACGCGCTGATCCGGGGGGGCGCCGGTCGTCCCGGCGGGTGGTCTGCGGCCTGCGAGTAGGGTCCTGCGGCGTCACGGGTTGTACCCGGGCACGTTGATCGCGGCCTCGGCACTTGACGGCTTGCCGACGACGATCTTCCCGGTTTTCAGGTCGATGAAGCCCAGGTGGGGGTTCGGCCGCATGCCGAGCCGGGTGGCTTCCCGCGCGATCACGGCCGGGTTCCCCGCCTGCGCCACCTCGTTGGTGAGGGTCTGCTCCTGGCGGACCAGGCTGGCGTTCTGCTCCTGCAGGCTGGTGATCCGGAACGCCCCCTGGGCGAGGGTGGTGCTGATCACCAGCAGCGAGACCAGGGCGCCGCCGAGCAGGCCGACGAGCAGCAGGATGAATGGCATCCGCGGCGAGCGGGACCGCGGCCTGGCTCCGGCGGGCCTGGCGGGTGCCCCGGTGCTCCGCCCGGTTCCTTGGCCGGTTCTGGGACGGGTGACCGGACGGGTGTGGCGGGGGGCGGTGACCGGACGGGGCTGTGTTAGTCCGGGGGGGCGACCCCCCGGAACCCCCTGCGACCGGGGGGAGCCTGGGGTTCGCCGGATCGTGTCAGTGGCCATTATCTGTGCCCCCTCCGGTCATGCTGCTTGCCTGATGCGCTCGGCGGCCCGCAGCCGGGCGGAGGCCGCGCGCGGATTGCCGGTGACTTCTTCGCTGTCGGGGCGTTCAGCGCCCCTGGTGAGCAGGCGGAACTGCGGTGTGGCCGCACTCGCGGGGACGGGCAGGCCGGGCGGCGTCTGGTCGGTGGACAGCCGCACGAGCTCCCGCTTGACGATGCGGTCCTCGAGCGAGTGGTAGGCCAGCACCACGACGCGGCCGCCGACGGCCAGCACGTCCAGCGCGGCGGGCAGCGCGCGGCGCAGCGTCTCGAGCTCGTCGTTAACCTCGATCCGCAGCGCCTGGAAGGTCCGCTTGGCCGGGTTGCCCCCGGTGCGCCTGGTGGCCGCGGGTATCGCGTCCTTGACGATGGCGCTCAGCCGCTGGGTCGAGGTGATCGGAGCGCGGGCGCGCTCGCGGACCAGCGCGTCGGCGATCCGCCGCGCGAACCGCTCCTCGCCGTACTCGTGCAGGATGCGGGCGAGTTCGGCGGCCGGGTAGCTGTTGACGATGTCGGCGGCGGTGCGCTCCCTGGTCTGGTCCATCCGCATGTCCAGGGGGGCGTCCTGGGCGTAGGCGAAGCCGCGCCCGGGGTCGTCGAGCTGCGGCGAGGACACGCCCAGGTCGAACAGCAGGCCCATGACGCGGTCCGGTCCGGTCGTCCCGCTCCCGGTGACGGCGGCCACGATGGACGGGATCTCGTCGTACCTGGCGTGCACCAGCGTGACCCGGGCGGCGTAAGGTGCGAGCAGCTCGCCGGCCTGCTCGATCGCGGCCACGTCGGCGTCGACGCCGACCAGGAGCAGGCCGGGGCAGGCCTCGAGCAGCGCGCGGGCGTGACCGGCCCGGCCCAGGGTGGCGTCCACGAGCACGGCGCCGTCGGCGGCCAGGGCGGGCGCGAGCAGGGCGGTGACACGGCCGGCGAGCACCGGTACGTGCGGGGCCCTGTCCACGTGTCCCCTCCTGGTCTTGGTCATGGGCGGCGGTCGTTGTTGTCCTCGGCCGGCCCCATCCGCTCGCGCTGCCGGCTGGCACCGGGGAAGTGATGCCAGCAGGGAGCGGCGGATGGGGGCCGGCGCATGAGGGCTACAAAATTCCCGGGAGCACCTCCTCGGCGGCGTCGGAGAACGAGTCCTCCTGAGCGGCGAGGTAGGTCTCCCAGGCTTGCGTGTCCCAGATCTCCAGCCGGGTGTTCGCGCCGATCACCACGCAGTCCCGCTGCAGCCCGGCGTAGGCACGCAAGGCGGTCGGGACGGTGATCCGGCCCTGCTTGTCTGGCAGCTCGTCCGAAGCGCTGGCGAAGAAGACCCGGCTGTAGTCCCTGACCGACTTGGCCGTCACCGGCGCCGTGCTCAGCGCCTCGGTGATGCGGGTGAACTCGTCCTGCGGGAAGACGTACAGGCAGCGCTCCTGCCCCTTGGTTATCACCACTCCACCGGCGAGCTCTTCTCGGTACTTCGCGGGCAGGATCAGCCGGCCCTTCTCGTCAAGCCTGGGGGCGTGAGTACCGAGGAACACAGGTGCTCACCTCCCGCCGCCTATCCTCCACTGCGCTCCACTGTACCCCACATTTCCCCACGGTCAACGTCTAAGAGGCCGTGATCGCGCCATCGCCCCCACTGAAGCGGCAGGTAGGCGAGGTGGAGCGGAGTGGAGGAAGGGGTGGTGCGAAGTGGGGCGAGGCGGGCCGCGGGGAGGGCGAAGGGGCGGCGAGGGCCGGGTGAACCCGCAGGGCGGCCAGTCCGTTAGATGAAGAAGGTTGACCTGCGTCGCGCGTTTGGCGAAGAAAGACGTACTGTAGCGGTACGGCAGCTAGGCGGGGAGCGCTCACTGACGGGACGCCCGGCTGGCTGGTGGTGCGCGCCAGCGCCTTCAAGGAGGCCATGTGGTACTAGATACCGGACGGCAGACGGGGAGCCCGATCGATGATCTAGTCCCGGCGGCCCGCCGGATCGGCAAGGCGATCGAGGCCGTAATCGAGGGCAAGCGCGACCCCATCCAGCTCACCTTGACCGTGCTGCTCGCCGAGGGGCACCTGCTGATCGAGGACGTGCCCGGGGTGGGCAAGACGATGCTGGCCAAGGCCCTGGCCCGGGCGATCGACGGCACCGTGCGGCGGATCCAGTTCACGCCGGACCTGCTGCCCAGCGACATCACCGGCGTCAGCGCCTACAACCAGGAGCGGCGCGAGTTCGAGTTCAAGCCGGGGCCGGTGTTCGCCAACATCGTGCTCGGCGACGAGATCAACCGGGCCTCGCCCAAGACCCAGTCGGCGCTGCTCGAGAGCATGGAAGAGCGCCAGGTAACGGTGGACGGCACCACGTACTCGCTGCAAGAGCCGTTCATGGTGATCGCCACCCAGAACCCGGTGGAGATGGAAGGCACGTACCCGCTGCCGGAGGCGCAACGGGACCGGTTCACCGCGCGCATCTCCCTCGGCTACCCGCCGCCCGACGCCGAGCGGGACATGCTCGACAGGCACGGCGGCGCCTCGCCGCTGGACCAGCTCAGGCCGGTCGCGCGGGCCAGCGACGTGCAGGAACTTGTCCTCGCGGTGCGGAAGGTGCTGGTGTCCGACCAGGTCAAGGACTACATCATCAGCCTGGCCAACGCGACGAGGACGTCGCCCGAGCTGCGCCTCGGCGCCTCGCCCCGGGCCGCCCTGCACCTGCTCCGCGCCAGCCGGGCCTGGGCCGCGCTGGACGGGCGGGACTACGTGATCCCTGACGACGTGCAGCGGCTGGCCCGGCCGGTGCTCGCGCACCGGCTGCTGCCCACGGCGGAGGCCATCGTGGAGCGGCACCTGCCCGAGCACGTGGTGGACCGGATCGTCGCCCAGTTGCCACTGCCCAGGCGGTGAGCCGAGGGAGCGCGGCGCTAGGAGGAGGGCCATGCGAGGGCTGTTCAGCTCGCTGACCACCCGGGGCCGGTCGTTCATGGCCGCCGGCGGTGCGGCCATGGTCTGCGGCCTGGCCATCCCGGAACCCGATCTGGTCCGGGTCGGCGCCCTGCTCGTCATCTTGCCGGCGGTGTCCGCGCTGATCGCCCGCCGGTCCCGGTACCGGCTGGCGTGCGCCCGCCGGCTGGACCCGCCGCGGATCCCGGCCGGCCAGCCCACCACGGTGACCGCGCGGGTGGAGAACGTGTCGCGGCTGCGCACCGGCGTGCTGCTGGCCGAGGACGTCACCCCGTACACGCTGGGCAGCAGGCCGCGGTTCGTGCTCGACGAGAT
This sequence comes from uncultured Actinomycetes bacterium, assembly GCA_963722275.1. Taxonomy (GTDB): domain Bacteria; phylum Actinomycetota; class Actinomycetes; order Streptosporangiales; family Streptosporangiaceae; genus Palsa-504. The sequence goes on from CAVRMX010000041.1 coordinate 5,904, forward strand.
CGAGGCAGGCGGCCACCGGGAGCTCAGCTACCAGATCCGTTCGGACAGCCGGGGCAAGTTCACCATCGGCCCGCTCCGGGTCCGGGTCGCGGACGCGTTCGGACTGGTGGAGATCAGCCGGTCGTTCAGCACCACCAGCACGCTCGTGGTCACGCCGAGGATCTACCCGCTGCCGCGCGCCGCCGCGCAGAGCAGCTGGCTCGGCGAGGGCGACGGGGGGATGCGGACGATCTCGGCCGTCGGCGAGGACGACGCGGCCCCGCGGGTGTACCAGGACGGGGACAGCCTGCACCGGGTGCACTGGAGGTCCACGGCCAGATACGGCGAGCTGATGGTGCGCCGCGAGGAGCACCAGTGGCGCAACAGCGCCTCGGTGTTCCTCGACACCCGGCGGATGGCGCACGCGGGCACCGGGCCGACCTCGACGTTCGAGTTCGCGGTCAGCGCGGCGGCCTCCATCGGCGCGCACCTGACCGGCGAGGGCTTCCGGGCCAGGCTCATCACCGAGGCCGGCGAGATCGCCCCGCGCGGCACCTTCCAGGACACGCTGCTCGACATGCTCGCGGTCATCAACCCGTCGCAGGCCACCGGCTTCCGGGCCGGCACCGCCGCGCTGGCCAGCGCGGGCGGCCAGCTGATCGCGGTGCTGGGCCGGCTGTCCCCCGACGACGCCGGCCAGCTGGCCGCGAGCAGGCGCGGGAACGCACCGGCGATGGCGCTGCTGCTCGCCGTCTCCGCCTGGGCGTCCGACGGGATCTCGGAGGACACGGCGCGGACGGCGGAAATACTGTCGGCCGCGGGCTGGCGGGTCGCGGTGGCCAGCGCGAGCACGCCGCTCGCGGCCGCCTGGCAGCAACTGCACCGGCCGGCCGACAGGCCGCTGCCGGCCGGCGGCCTGGGAGGTGACCGGCGATGACGCTGAGCGGGCGGATGACGGTGACGACGGCGGTGGCCTGCATGCTGGCCTCCACCGTGCTGCTGCCCCTGTTCACCGACACCTTGTGGTTCGCGATCGCGGCCGGCGCGGTGACCGTGGTCGCCGCGACCGGGGCGCTGACCCGGCTGCGCACGCTGCCGGCGCCAGCCTGCCTGGCGATCAGCTTCGCCGGCCTGATCCTGTACCTGAACCTGATCTTCGAGGTCCGGCACTCGTGGCTGCTCGTGATCCCGACGCCGGGCTCGCTCTCCCGGCTGGCGGACCTGCTGGGCAGCGGGATACACGACTCGAACAGGTACGCGCCGCCGGCGCCGAACCTGCCCGGCCTGCTGCTGCTGGCCGCCGGGGGGGTCGGCATCACCGCGGTGCTGGCCGACCTGATCGCGGTGCGGCTGCGGTCCGCCGCGCTGGCCGGCCTGCCGCTGCTCGTCCTGTTCACCGTGCCGGTCATGATGAACGCCGCGCACGACCAGTTCACCACCGGCCTGGTGTTCTGCCTGGGCGGGGCCGGATACCTGGCCATGCTCAGCGCCGACGGGCGGGAACGCATCCGGGTCTGGGGCCGCCTGGTCTCGCTGTGGCGCCCGGTGCCGCGGCCCGGCGGGGCCGCGGACGGCGGGGCCTTCGGCGGGTCTGCTGACGGCGAGTCCTTCGGCGCGGACGGACGGCCCGGCGCGCACCGCCAGGTCGCCGAGCGATCGCCGGGCCCGGACACCCGGACGCTGGCCGCGGCCGGCCGCCGGGTCGGGCTCGCCTCCATCGTCCTGGCGCTGTGCGTGCCGCTGATCGTGCCCGGCCTGCACCCCAGCAGGCTGTTCTCCTCCGGCCCCGGCATCGGCGGCAGCGGCGGAGACGGCGGCGGTCAGTCCCTGTCGCTGTCGACCGCCCTGTCCCAGACCGTCACGCAGCTGCACGAGAGCCAGCCGGCCACCGTGTTCACGTACACGACAAGCGCGTCGGCGTCTCAGCAGGCCACGGACGCGGAGTACTTCAGGCAGTACGTGTTCGACACGCTGGGCAGCACGGGCTGGGAGGTGGACGACTATTCCGCTCATGCGGTGGGGGTCAGCTCGATTCCCGGCCCGCAGGGCCTGACCGACGCCGCGGCGGTTCATACGATGACCACGTCGGTCACCGTCAGCAAGGCCTTCCCCAGCCCGGGCCAGCAGCCGACGTTCCTGCCCCTGCCCTATCCGGCCATCCAGGTCATCGCGCCGGGAAAGTGGCTGGCCGATCCCGACCTCATGGTCTATTCCAGCGACTCCATCGCCGGCCGGTCCTACTCGGTGGCAAGCGCGGTGGTGGATCCGACCCAGGCGCAGCTGGAGGACGTGCCCGGGCTGGTGAGGACTTCCGCCCTCGAGGCGGACCTGCGGCTGCCGTCGTCGTACCGGACGGCCGCGCTGAAGAGGCTGGCGGATAGCAACACGGCCGGCCAGACCAGCGAGTTCGGCAAGGTGAACGCGCTGGCCACCTGGCTCTCGGGCCCGCAGTTCACCTACAGCCTGGCCGCGCTGCCGCTGAGCAGCCCGGCGAACCTAGTGAACTTCCTGACCAGGGCCAAGAGCGGCTTCTGCGTGCAGTACGCGTACGCGATGACCGTGCTGACCCGGCTGCTCGGCATCCCGGCCAGGTTCGTGGTCGGCTACACGAGCGGGACCCGGCTCAAGGACGGCAGTTACGAGGTCAGGAACATCGACGCGCACGCCTGGACCGAGGTGTACTTCCCGAGCCTGGGCTGGATCCGCTTCGAGCCCACGCCAGCCGGCCAGGGCACCGCGAACGCCCCGAACTACATGAGCAGCGGGCCGGGGCACGGCCAGCTCAACGGCAACAGCCCGATCATCTCGGCGACCCAGCCGGCAGGCAGCGTCAAGACGACGCCGCCAGGCAACGGGCTCGGCCGGACCAACCGGCCGGGCACCGGGGGAACGGCGGGTTCGGCAGCCCGACGGGCCGCCACGCCGTGGACGGCGATCGCGCTGGCCGTGATCGCGGCGCTGGTGCTGGCCCTGGCGCTGATCGCGATGGTGGCCCCGTCGGCCCAGCGGGCGCTGGCCGGCCATCCGGACGTCATCCGGCGCCGCCGGCCGCTCACCGCGGGCGCCGTGCTGGCCGTCGCCGTCACGGCCGGGCTGGTCGCCCTGGCCCTGTACCGGCTGATGGCCCGCACGGCCGGCCTGAACCTCGGCGCCGGCTGGGCCACCGTCGGCATCGCGTTCGGCGCTACCGCCGCCGTCGCCCTGATCACTCCCGCCGTGACCCGCCTGATCCTGCGCCGGTGGCGGTGGATGCGGGCCGACGACGACACCAGCCGCGCGCACGCCGCCTGGCGCGAATTCCACGACGACCTCGCCGACTTCGGCGTCACCAGCCGCCCCAGCGAGCCGCCTCGCACGCTGGCCGCCCGCGTCACGACCGAACTGCCCGAACCCGCGGCCGCGGCCGTCACCCGCCTGGCCCTGGCCGAAGAGCGCGCCAGCTACGCCGCCCGCCCGGCCGGATCGGAGCACCTGCGCCGGGACGGCAGCGCCGCCCGCCGCGGACTGGCAGCCAGTGCCCGCCGCTCCACCCGCTGGCGCGCGGCGGTGTTCCCCGCTTCGATGATGACCGTCCTCGCCGAAACCGCCGCGCGGATTCCCGACCGCGTCCCCACCCTCAGGTTCCGGCACCGCTCACGGTGAGACGCCGAGCGCGGGCGTGCCGATGCCCGGCGTGATCTGACGGCTGCGTGCTGGGGGCCTGGCGCAGGATGGCGGCGCGGCCGCTACATCCTGCGGTCGCCCTCCTGCCGGCGACGCCACCGCTCTTCCATTCGCTCCATCATCCGGGCCCGCCTGGTCTGCGCCGGGTGACCGGGACCGGAACCGGAGGACCGGACCTGCCCCTTGGCCTGCGCCTTGGCCCGCGCGGGCCGCACCCTGGCCACGTGCCGCCGCCAGCTGACCAGCGCCCATATCAGCGACAGCAGCGCGAGCGCCGCCCCGGCCGCCTCGAGGTACACGCGGTGGGTGACCACCCCGGCCGCGAGCAGGCCGCCACCGGCGACCACGCCGATGAGGGCCTGGACAAGCTTGCGCTTATAGTGCACGCGCGGATCCCTGGAGCGCACGAGACGCCCGAACTTCGGATCCTCCCTGTAGAGCGCTTGCTCAATCTGCTCTAGCTGGCGCTGCTCGTGTTCAGAGAGCGGCACGACGCCTCCCATAAAAAACCTTGCGCCCGGCACGTGTGCGGTGACCTTTCACCTCACATACCCGGTTCAATTTCCAGAATACGAGCGTTGACACGCCGCTGGGTAGGGTGGACCCCCTAGCAGGTCAGAAAGCGCCCTCAGCCGGAGGGTCCGGGTCCTCGACCAGAGCCGCCGGCCGGACCGCGCCGGCGCCGAACCGGCTGGCGATCTTGTCGACCGCCCGCTCCGCCTCCCGCCAGCCAACAGGCCGGTCATCGAACGTCAGCTGGGCATTCGCGCCGGCCGCCATGACCAGGCCGGAGACCCGGACGCCGACCAGCCGCAGCTGCGCGCCGGGGTCCAGGGCCGCCGACTCGTACAGGGCGCAGGCTGTGGCGTAAATCTCACGAGCCAGGTCAGTCGGATACGGCAGAGTCCGGGACCTCGTCATCGTCTTGAAACTGGCCAGCCGGAGCTTGACCGACACCGTCCGGGCCGCGTAGCCGCCCGCCCGCAGGCTGCGAGCCGTCCGCCCGGACAATTTCAGCAGCTCCCGCCTGATCTGCTCCGGGTCGTCGATGTCGGCGGCGAAGGTCTCCTCGGCCCCGATGCTCTTCTCCGGTACGTGCGGCGTCACCCGGCGCTCGTCCCGGCCCCAGGCCAGCGCGGCCAGGTGCGAGCCCTGCGCGACGCCGAGCTCGTGCTGCAGGCTGGCCAGCGGGGTGTGCGCGATGTCCGCCACCGTGCGCAGGCCCAGCCGGGCCAGCACCTCCCCGGTCCGCTCCCCCACCCCCCACAGCGCCGCGACCGGCAGCGCGTGCAGGAATTCGAGCACGCCCGGGCGGGACACCACCAGCAGCCCGTCCGGCTTGCAGCGGGCCGACGCGATCTTGGCCACGAACTTCGTCGGCGCCACCCCGACCGAGCAGGTGATGCCCTGCTGGCCGACGACCTGGGCCCGGACGTGCCGGGCGATCGCGGCGGGCGGCCCGAGCCGCCGCAGCGCGCCGGAGACGTCGAGGAAGGCCTCGTCGAGCGCGAGCGGCTCCACGTCCGGCGTGACCGTGCCGAAGATCGCCATGACCTCCTTGGACACCGCGGCGTAGATCCGGTGCCTGGGCGCGACGAACACGGCCCGCGGGCACATCCGCTGGGCCCGGCCCACCGGCATCGCCGAGCGCACCCCGAACGCCCGGGCCTGGTACGACGCGGAGAGCACGACACCCCGGCCGCTGGTCCCGCCGACGATGACCGGCAGGCCCGCGAGCTCGGGCCGGTCCCTGATCTCCACGCTCGCGTAGAACGCGTCCATGTCCACGTGCAGGATGTGGCAGCCGGTGTCGTCGGGATCCGCTGGGGGACCTGCGCCGGCGTCCATGACGGTCAGCGGTGGCCGAGCAGGTGCAGCTGCGCGGCGATATCCCGCAGCGGCGGGGTGGCGGCGGCGGCCGCCTCCAGCATGCGCAGCGCCTCGGTCCCTCCGGCCCCGCCCGCGTCCCCGTCGAGCAGCGCGCCGGCCACCAGCCCGCTGAAGATCCGCAGGCCGTGCGCCTCCCCGGCGCGCAACCCGGCTCCCTCGATCAGGACGGTCAGCGCCGGCAGGGTGAACCGCCGCGGGGTCCCGGCCGCGCCATCGGTCTCGAGCAGCTGGCGGGCCTCGGTGAACCGGCCGGCCATGGCCCGGTGCAGGACCGCCGCCACCGCGTTGGCCGCGAGCACGCTTACCGTGGCGGACGGCCGGAGCACGGCCGCGATCGCGGTCATCGCGTCGGCCGGCGAGTCGACGTATTCCAGTACGTTATGGCAGATGACGAGGTCCGCCGTCTTCGGGCCGGCCACGCTGTCCAGGCTGGCCGCGTCGCCCTGTACCGCGGTCAGCCGGGCGCCCGCCTCGGCGGCCCGCCGCTGCGCCGCCGCGAGCGCGTCCGGGCTCGGGTCGACCACGGTGACGTTGTGCCCCAGGGCGGCGAACGGCACCGCCAGCCCGCCGGTCCCCCCGCCCACGTCGACGATGTCCAGCGCCTGCCTGCCGGTCTCCGCCACCCGGGCGGAGACGACTTCGCGCAGCACGTCCCAGACCAGGGAGAAGCGGACGCCGTCGCGCCTGAAGTCTGCCGCCACGCCAGCCTCCTTCCAGGAGTCCAATCTAGTGCGGTGCCGTGCTGGTCACCGACATTCACGCTGGCCTTGACCGAGGTTACTTTCCGTTTTCAGGACGTGAACTTACGTGACCAGCCTTACGTTATACAGCCGTGGGGATCTGTCAGGCTCTTCTTTGCGCCACCTGCCGGCAATTCCAGCGCGCTTGCAGCCGGCCACCGTATGCTCTTCGCCATGGCTGAGCACCTCGAGTTGCCTCGCCCCTGGCGGCTGCTGCTGACCGCGGGATGGAACCTCGCCGAATCGCTCGGCCTGCCGGTCGCCGGGTACTTCGTCGGCGCGAAACTGGGCGGCCGCGACGCCGGCATGCTGGCCGCGACCGGCGTGGTCTGGCTGACCGTGATCGGCCGCAAGGTCCTCACCCGCAGCGTTCCCGGATTGCTCACGATCTCGGCCCTGGTGCTCACCCTGCAGACGGCCGTGGTGATCGTCACCGGCAGCATGCTGTTCTTCCTGCTCCAGTTCCCGCTGGCCAACCTGGGCCTGTGCGTGCTGTTCGCGCGGACCGCGCCGACCCGCAAGCCGCTGGTCGCCCAGCTGGCCGCCGAGGTCGTCGCGCTGCGCCAGCCGTCGGCTCACCACCCCGGGCTGCACCGGTTCTTCCAGGGCGCGACCTGGCTCTGGGCCGGGATCTTCTTCGTGACCACGGTGGGCCTGGCCGTGCTGATGGCCACCGAGACGGTCAAGGTGTTCCTGCTGTTCACCACCGCCTTCACCATCGGCGGCATCGTCGCGGGCACGTTTCTTTCCGCATTCTGGTTCGTCCGGGTCCTGCACCGCTTCGGCCTGCGCGTCCGCTTCGCCCAGTCCCGGCCCTAGGCTCCGCGGTCAGACCTGCAGGGTGGGCTTGAGCTCGGCGATGCGAGCCAGGAGGCCGTTGATGAACGTCGGCGAGGCGTCGGTGGACAGGTCCTGGGCGAGCAGCACGGCCTCGCTGATCGCGACGCCGTCCGGCACGTCCTGCGCCCAGAGCAGCTCGTAGACGCCGATCCGCAGCACGTTCCTGTCCACGGCGGGCATCCGGTCCAGGGTCCAGCCCTCGGCATACTCCGAGATCAGCTCGTCGATCCTGGCCGAGTGCACGGCCACCCCGCGGACTAGGTCCGCGGCGTAGGCGGCCACCGGCGGGCTGCCCATCGTGATGCGCTCGGCAAGCAGCTCGAGGACGGGCAGGCCGCGCAGCTCGGCCTCGAAGAGGATGTCCAGGGCCCGCTTGCGCGCCTTGCTACGCGCGGGCGGCATTAGCGAGCCAAAGGGGCGCCGGCACCGACTGGACTGAGGAGCGAGGTACGAGCGACGAGGGAAGGAGGTGCCTCGAGGGCGCCCCGGAGGCGAGCGGGAGACACCGCATTAGGCGCGGCCGAGGTACTGGCCGGTCCTGGTGTCGACCTTGATCTTCTCCCCCGTGGAGATGAACAGCGGCACCTGGATGGTCGTCCCGGTTTCCAGGGTGGCGGGCTTGGTGCCGCCGGTAGAGCGGTCGCCCTGCATGCCGGGGTCGGTCTGGCGGATGGTGAGCTCGACCGCGGCCGGGAGGTCGACGTACAGCGCGGTGCCGTCGTTGAAGGCCACCGTGACGGTCTGCTCCTCGAGCAGGTAGTTCGCCGCGTCGCCGACCACGGACGCGGGCACCCGCGGCTGGTCGTAGTCCTGCGTGTCCATGAACACGAAGTCGCCGCCCTCGCGGTACAGGTACTGCATCTCGCGCCGGTCCACGTTGGCCACGTCGACCTTGACGCCGGCGTTGAAGGTCCGGTCGACGACCTTGCCCGAGGAGATGTTCTTCAGCTTGGTGCGCACGAAGGCGCCGCCCTTGCCCGGCTTGACGTGCTGGAACTCGACAACGGTCCAGAGCTGCCCGTCGAGGTTCAGCGTGATGCCGTTCTTCAGGTCGTTCGTGGTGGCCACGTTCTGTCTCCAGGTTAAAGAACGAGAAGTTCTCTCGTCGTAGTCGTGAGGAGGCCAGTCCCGCCGGCCCCCACCACCAGGACGTCCTCGATCCGGACACCGCCCCGGCCGGGCAGGTAGACACCAGGCTCGACGGTGACTGGGACCCGACTAGCGAGCTTACCCGTTCTGCCGTACCCGATCGTCGGCGCCTCGTGCACCTCGAGCCCCACGCCGTGTCCCAGCCCGTGCTGGAAGTGGTCGCCGTGCCCGGCGTCGCGGATCAAGTCGCGGGCGGCGGCGTCCACGTCGCCGACGTCGGCGTCCGGCCGGGCGGCGTCCAGGCCGGCCCGCTGCGCGGCCGCGACCAGCTCATAGATCTCCCGCTGCCAGCCAGGGCTCGCCGAGCGCCACGGTCCTGGTCATGTCCGCGTGGTAGCCGCCGTACAAGGCGCCGAAATCCATCGTGATCAGGTCGCCACGGCGCATCGGCCGGTCGGTCGGCGCGTGGTGCGGGATCGCGCCGTTCGGCCCGCTGGCCACGATGGTGTCGAAGGCGGGCCGCTCGGCACCGAGCCTGGCCATCCGCGCGTCCAGCGCCGCCGCCAGCTGACGTTCGGTCAGCCCGGGCCTGATCAGCGAGAACACGTCGGCGATGGCCTGGCAGGTGATCCGGCAGGCGGTCGCGAGCAGCTCGAGCTCGGACGGATCCTTGACCGTCCGCAGCTCCTCGATCTTCCGGCCGAACGGGACCATGGTGACTCCTCCGGCCGCCGCCGCGAGCTCCTGGTGGCGCTCGACCGACATCTCGTGCGCCTCGAACGCCACCGTGCGCAGGCCCCGGCTGGTCATCTCCGCCGCCAGCCGCGGCTCGATGAACCGCTCGGTGATCAGCTCGAGGTCGGGGCAGTCCCGCTGGGCGGCGAGCGTGTACCGCGAGTCCGTCGCCAGCACCGCCGCGCCGTCGGCGGCCAGCATCAGCGCGGCGTTGGAGCTGGCCAGGCCGGTGAGATAGCGGACGTTCGGCCCGGAGGTGATCAGGGCGGCGTCGGCGCCGGCCTCAGCGATCTTCTGCTGCGCGCGCCCCCGGCGGGCGGCGTGAATCTCTGCCATGGCTGAACTCTACGCAGGCCGGCCCGGCCGCTAGCCCGCAATGGCGCGGACCTGCTCGATGAGGCGGACGCGGGCCTCGTGGGTGGGCGCGAGCGGGGTCACGTTGAGGGTGGTCACCCCGGCGTCGCGGTAGGCGGCAACGCGCTCCCGCACGTAGGCTTCCGGGCCGATCAGCGAGGTCAGCTCGACCAGCCCGGCGGGCACCAGGGCCTCGGCCTCGGTCTTGCGGCCGTCCAGGTAGGCGTCCTGGATCGCCTTGGCCTCGGCCTCGTAGCCGAGCCGGCGGGCCAGGTCGTTGTAGAAGTTGCGGCCGCGCGCGCCCATCCCGCCGATGTACAAGGCCAGCTGGGGCCGGCCGAGGTCGCGCAGGGCGGTCACGTCGTCGCCGATCGCCAGCGCGGCGTGGGCGATCACGTCAAGCGGCCCGAGCGCGGGGTCACGCCTGGCCATGCCCTCGGCCACCGCGCCGCCCCACACCGCCCCGGCCTTCTCCGGCAGGTAGAAGATCGGCATCCAGGATTCGGCCAGCTCGGCGGCGAGCGCGACGTTCTTCGGGCCGATGGCGGCCAGGGCGATCGGGATGCGCTCGCGGACCGGATGGTTGATCAGCTTGAGCGGCTTGCCCAGCCCGGTACCCCCCTCCAGCGGCAGCTGGTAGTACCGGCCCTGGTAGGCCAGCCGCTCGCGGCGCCAGACCATCCGGCAGATCTCGATGATCTCTCGTGCCCGGCCGATCGGCGCGTCGTACGGCACTCCGTGCCAGCCTTCGATCACCTGCGGGCCGGAGGCGCCCAGCCCCAGCGTGAACCGGCCGCCGGAAACATAATCGAGCCCGGCCGCGGTCATCGCGGTCAGCGCGGGCGTGCGCGAGTACAGCTGGAAGATCCCGGACGCGATCTGCATCCGCTCGGTCTTCGCGGCCATGAAACCGAGCTGGCTCACCGCGTCGAAGCTGTACGCCTCGGGCACGAACACGATGTCAAGCCCGGCCTTCTCGTAGTCGGCCAGTTCCACCACGGTCTCGGCGAAGCCGCCCGCGTAATTGAGAAACGTCCCTATCCGCATAAGGCGAGCGTAGCGGCTGCGCGGCCAGGGCACGCAGCGCGGCCTGCCGCGGGCGGGGATTACGGTGCCGGCGTGTCCTCAGCCGGCTTCTCGGCGGCCAGCTCGGCGATGGCCTGCAGGGCCAGCTGGTAGGAGACCAGGCCGAAGCCGGCCACCGTCCCGTCCGCCACCGCCGTCACTACCGAGGTGTGCCGGAACGACTCGCGCGCGGCCGGGTTGGAGATGTGCACCTCCACCAGCGGGGCGGTGCGCATGGCCAGCGCGTCCCGCAGCGCGTAGGAGTAGTGGGTGAACGCGGCCGGGTTGAGCACCACAGGCAGCCGGGCGTCGGCGGCCTCGTGCACCCAGCTGATCAGCTCGCGCTCATCGTCGGTCTGCCGGACGTCGACGCTCAGGCCGAGCGTGCGGCCGGTCGAGCGGCACAGCTCGGCCAGGTCATCGAACGACGCCGAGCCGTACACCTCGGGCTCCCTGACGCCCAGCCGGCCGAGGTTCGGGCCGTTGAGGACGAGGACCTGCGTGATCACTTGGACACCTCCCGGTATGCCTGCCACAGGAGTTCCTCAGGCGGGTCATCGAGGATCGAGGGACGGGCCAGGCCGTCGAGCACCACCAGCCGCAGCCGAGCGCCGCGGGCCTTCTTGTCCATGCCCATGGCGTCGCGCAGCGACGGCCACACCCCGGCCGGGTACGCCGTGGGCAGGCCGACGCTGGACAGCACGGTCCGGTGCAGCGCGCACGTCTGCTCGTCCAGCCGGCCGGCCAGCCGGGCCAGCTCGGCGACATACACCATGCCGATGGCCACCGCGTCGCCGTGCTTGAACCGGTATCCCTCCACCCGCTCGATGGCGTGCCCGAGCGTGTGGCCGTAGTTGAGGATCTCCCGCAGGCCCTTCTCGTTCAGGTCCTTCGACACCACCTCGGCCTTGACCACGATGGCGCGCTCGATCAGCTCGCGCGCGTACCTGCCGTGCGGGACCGTGGCGCCCTGCGGGTCCGCCGCGACCAGGTCAAGGACGACCGGGTCGGCGATGAAGCCGGTCTTGATCACTTCGGCCAGCCCGCTGACGTAGTCCTCGCGCGGCAGCGTCTCCAGCGTGACCAGGTCGGCGAGCACTCCGGCCGGCGAGTGGAACGCGCCGACCAGGTTCTTGCCCTCGGGGATGTCGATCGCGGTCTTGCCGCCCACCGCGGCGTCGGCCATGCCGAGCAGCGTGGTCGGCACCAGGACGACCTGGACGCCGCGCAGCCAGGTCGCGGCGACGAACCCGGCCAGGTCGGTGGCCGCTCCCCCGCCGATGCCGACGACGCAGTCCGACCGGGTCACGCCGTGGCGCGCCAGCCGGGACCACAGCCCGGCCGCGACGTCGGCGGTCTTGGCCGCCTCGCCGTCGGGGACGGGTTCGGCGTGCACGGTCAGGCCCGCGGCCCGCAGCGCGCCGCATACGGGGCGGGCGATCTCGCCGAGGCCCTCGGCGTGGATGACCACGACGGTGCGGGCGTGTTCCGGCACCAGGCCGGGCAGTTCGCTGAGCACGCCGACGCCGACGACCACCTGGTAGGGCGGCCCGCCGTCGGAAGGGGTGACGTCGATCCTGGTGGCGGTCATCCGGTGATCCTCGCGGCGATCTGGTCCGCGAGCTCGTCCGGATCCAGGTCGTCGGTGGGCACCGTGACCCCGGCGAGCCGCTGGTAGATCGTGTCGCGCTCGTCCAGCATGGCGCGCAGGCGGCCGCGCGGGTTGCCGGGCACCACGACCCGGGGCCGGTCCAGGCCGATCCGCCGGGCGACGGTGCCGAACTGCGCGGACAGGTAGATCACCGGCAGGCCGTCGAGCAGGGACTGGATCCCGGTGTCGAGGACCGCGCCGCTGCCGAGTGCCAGCACCCCGCCCTGCCGGCGCAGCGTGGCGAGCGCGCTGGTGACCGCGGCGCGCTCGAGCTCGCGGAAGGTCTCCTCGCCGTTCTCGATGAAGATGTCGCTGACCGGCTTGCCGGCGGCCGCGCCGACCTCGGCGTCGGTGTCGCGGAACTCCACCCTGAGCCGGTCCGCGAGCAGCGGGCCGACCGCGGACTTGCCCGCGCCGGGCGGGCCGATCAGGACGACGACAGGCCCCCGAGGGGTCATGCGATCACCAGGGTCTTGAGGTAACTCTCGGCGTTGCGGCGCATCTCCTCGACCGAGTCGCCGCCGAACTTCTCCACCGCGGCCTCGGCCAGCACCAGGGCCACCATCGCCTCGGCCACCACGCCCGCCGCGGGCACCGCGGTGGCGTCGCTGCGCTGGTTGATCGCCTTGGCCGGCTCGCCGGTGCTGGTGTCGATGGTGTCCAGCGCGCGCGGCACGGTCGAGATGGGCTTCATCGCGACCCGCAGCCGGATCACCTCACCGGTGCTCATCCCGCCCTCGATGCCGCCGGCCCGGTTGGTGCGCCTGGCGACGCCCTTGTCCGTGGCCTCGATCTCGTCGTGGGCCACCGACCCGCGCCGGGTGGCGGTGGTGAAGCCGTCGCCGACCTCGACGCCCTTGATGGCCTGGACGGACATCAGCGCCCCGGCCAGCCTGGCGTCCAGCCGCCGGTCCCAGTGGGTGAAGCTGCCCAGGCCGGGCGGCAGCCCGAAGGCCAGCACCTCGACGACGCCGCCCAGCGTGTCGCCCGCCTTCTTGGCCGCGTCGATCTCGGCCACCATGGCCTGGCTGGCGGCCGCGTCAAAGCAGCGCACCGGGTCGGCGTCGATGGCGGCGGCGTCGTCGGGCCCCGGCATGACCTCGCCGGGGATCCGTGCCTGGCCGATGGCCACCACGTGGCTGAGGATCTCGATGCCGAGGACCTGGCTGAGCAGGCGCCTGGCCACCTCGCCGAGCGCCACCCGCGCCGCCGTCTCCCGGGCGCTGGCCCGTTCCAGCACGGGGCGGGCATCGGCGTGGCCGAACTTCTGCATTCCGGCCAGGTCGGCGTGCCCGGGCCGCGGCCTGGTCAGCGGCGCGTTCCTGGCCTGGCCGTCCAACGTGGCCTGGTCCACCGGGTCGGGCGACATGACCGTCTCCCACTTCGGCCATTCGGAGTTCGCGATCCTGATCGCGACCGGGCCGCCGAGCGTGCGGCCGTGCCGGACGCCGCCGGTGAGCTCGACCTCGTCCTGCTCGAACGTCATCCGCGCGCCGCGGCCGTAGCCGGCCCGCCTGCGGGCCAGTGCGGCGGCCACGTCCTCGGTGCTCACCCGCACTCCGGCGGGCACGCCCTCGCAGATCGCGACCAGCGCGCGCCCGTGCGACTCGCCTGCGGTCAGCCAGCGGAACATGGTCAAGATCCTACGGCGTCGCGTGTGACGCTGAACTCGACGCCGCGGCGCATCCGGACGGCCAGCCGGGCCGCGATGCTACGGGCGACCCGATTCACCGCGGGCTGCCAGTCACGGGCGGCCCGGTTGCCTGCGGCCAGGCGCAGCCGGACGGACAGGTCCACCTCGCGGCTCGGGGCCAGGCTGAAGCCGTCGATCATGGGTTCCGCGGCGGTAACCGCCTCGACCTCGGCGCGCACATCCGGGTCCTCGTGCGCGGGCGGGACCGGCTGCCCGGCGGCGAGCGCCGCCAGCCGCGTGCCCTCGACGGCGAGCGGCACCGGGCCGGCCACGTCGATGACCACCGCGCAGCCGTCGGCGACGGCCGCGCGCCACACCCGGTCGGCTTCGGCGGGCACCGGACGGGCGGCCGGACGCCAGCTGGCCAGCGCGTCGAGACCGGTGAAGGCGAGCAGGGCGGGCCGCCCGTCCTGCCCGATGAGCGTGGGCAGGACCATCTCGCTGTTCTTGTCCCCCTGAGCGGCCGTGTCCCCCTGTGCGGCCGTGTCCCCCTGTGCGGCCCTGTCCCCCTGAGCAGCAGGGCCGCCGGCCAGGACCGCCACCACCGGGACGAGCAGCCGCGCCGCGGCCAGCGCGGTCAGCGCCGCCTGCTCGCTGCCCTGCCCGGTCTGGTACGCGGCCAGGGCCGCGGCCACGCGCGGGTCGGCGGCGCCATCGTCATCGCGGAACTGCTGTCCGCCAGGGTTCAGATGCCCGGACACCTCACCGACCCTATGCCACGCGCCGCCCAGGTCCGGTCACCACCCGGCTGCGGTTACGTCTCAGAGTAATTAAATAACTGCATAGAGTAATGAATTCTCTGAATGAGCCGCTTTCCAGTTAATTACGGTCATGAACTCGGCACAATCGGTTGAGCGGGGATATCCATCCGCACGCGCACGGAAGGAGGGTGGGTGACCCAGCCCGAGCGACTGACCGCGATCGCACCGGGCACGCCGATGTGGAAGGCCGTGCCGCCGCGCCTGGTCGGCCCGTACCTGACCGGGCAGCGCACCGTGCTGGCCGGGTACGTGTACCGCGCCCAGGACGTCCGCTTCCACAACCCCGCCGAGGCCTACCTCGCGCTGAGCCTGGGCTGGGAGGACTCGGAGTTCACGCCGCACATGAGCGAGATCTACCTGGTGGCCTGGCTGGCCCGGGCGATCGACGGCTACCTGCCGGCCGGAGGGCACGGCGTCCCCGAGTTCTACGTCGAGCCCATCGCGATACCCATCGGGGCAGGCATGTGCCGGCTCGGCCAGGACGGGGACCAGCTCGTGGCCCGCTACGACGGGCTGGCCTGGCAGAAGATGGAGCCATAAGCCATGCGATACCGGCTCATGGCCACCTATCTCGGTATCCCCTACCACGCCGGCCTCGGCCCCGACGGCAACGAGGCGACGCTGTTCTCCCCGGGCCCGCCGCCGGACGAGCTCGGCTTCACGGCCGCGGCCGGCCACTGGCGCAAGCAGGTCAACGTCGCCGACCTGGACGCGCTTTGGCAGTCACGCCTGGTCGGCGAGTACCGCGGCGAGCCCTGCCTGGTCCTGGACGATATCGGCGACCGGCTGCACATCGTCTACCTGGGCCGCGATTCGGTCCGGGCCAGGCAGCTCGGTTACTGGGAGATCGACCGGGAGGTCTTCGAGGTCGTGGTGGCCCGCCAGGACATCACCGGCCTGACCGAGGAGCGGGTGGAGTACCCGCTGGCTTCGGCCCTGTTCCCGCCCTCGAACCGGGATCCGGTGGCCCAGGCACGGCCGGAAGCGCCAGGCCGCGGCGCCCGAGGGGCGAAATCCGGTGGCGGATCGCCGCCCTCCGCCGCCGAGCGGACTAGCCCGCTGCGGGTAGTGCCGCGGCCGGGCCCGCAGCCGGCCGCTGAGCCAGACGCCAGGCGCGAGCCAGACACCAGGCGCGAGCCAGACACCAGGCGCGAGCCAGACACCAGGCGCGAGCCAGACGCCAGGCGCGAGCCGGGCGGATACGCCGGGCCCGGATACGCGGGGGCGGACCGCGCGTCGAGCACCCCGGACCGGATGGCGGCCTGGCATGGCTCGCCCGAGACCGAGCCATGGTCCGAGCCTCCGCGGGACCCCAGGCCGGATCCCCGGCCCGAGGGATGGCCGGCGTACGAGCCGCGGTCCGAGGGCGAGCCCCGGACCGAGCCTGCGCCCCGGACCGAGCCTGAGCCGTGGGACGCGCCGGCGGCCCCGCCGTCGGGGCGGCGCGCCGGGCGGCGGGACCGGGTGCCCCAGTCGGTCTTCGCCGAACTCCTCAGCCTGGCCGCCATCCCGCACGCGGCCTACGCGGTCGACGATGAGGTGCCGGGCGCCATGTGCCTGGTCAAGGCGGACGGCGGCTTCGAGGTGTTCGGCCGGACCGACGACGCCCGGCTGGACGTGCGCTTCTTCGAGGACGAGGAAGCGGCCTACTTCTACCTGTTCGGCGTCCTGGCGGCCGAGGCGGTGCGCAGCGGGCGACTGCGGCCCGGCACGGCTAACGGGCACGTCAACGGATCGCGCGGACCGGGCGTGTCCCCTGCCCCCACGGAAAACGTTTCGAAGTACTTACGGCGCAAGAAGTTACCCAAATCGGCACCTCGTCCAGTTATCGTTAATTAGCCGGCGGGGCTGACGGTCCCCCGCTCCCCAAGCAGCCCCGCCGGCCTCCTATCGCAA
Source organism: uncultured Actinomycetes bacterium (assembly GCA_963722275.1). Lineage (GTDB taxonomy): Bacteria > Actinomycetota > Actinomycetes > Streptosporangiales > Streptosporangiaceae > Palsa-504. The sequence continues at coordinate 22,260 of CAVRMX010000041.1, forward strand.
GTCGCAATTGGGATTTCGAGCACAGCTGACAAATCTCATTGCCATTACTTGGCAGCCGTTAATTTCTTTCACTTCAGACCCGTTAGTTACGGCCGGGCGTACCGGGACGGCGGCGACCTCATCCAGCCAGCGGGCATCCCCAGTACTGTTTCGTACGTGGCTGCTCCCCTGGCTCGCGCGGATGCGGCCGATCTGGGTGCCGAGCCCGCGGTGACCGCCGGGGTGGCCAGCCTGGCGGTCAGGGACCTGCTGCGCGGGATCCGCCGTAACGGCAGGGTCCTGGCGGCGCTGCCGCACGCCGTCTACCTGGAATTCACTGACGCCGTACCCGAACCGCGGGTCATCGCGGTGTCGCCGCCTGACGCCATCAGGCTGCCGAACGCCATCATCACCGGCCCGTGGGAGGCGCGTCCCCTCATTCCCCCGGCCGGCTCCGCGGAGTGCTGGGCGGGCGGAAGCCGGGTGCTGGCCTGCGGCCTCGACATCAGGATCGTCCGCTGGTGGGATCCCTCGCCGGTGTTCGGGCCGCTGTCCCGGGCCAGGCTCGATCACGGCTCGGGGGTCCTGGCCAGGCTCTACGCGGCACCCGAGCACGCGCCCGGGCTGGCGGGCCATGACGGCCCCGGGCAGCTGGCGGCCTGCTGCGCGAGCGGCGACCTGGCCGGCGCCGTCGAGGCGGCCGAGCACCTGGTGGGCCTCGGTCCCGGCCTGGTGCCGAGCGGCGACAGCGTGGTCAGCGGCGTGCTGCTCGCGCTCCGGCTGCTGGGCGGGGCCATCTCCGGGGGCACCCGGGCGGTATGGCTCGCGAACTGGCTCAGCGCGTCGGTGACCTGCGACGCGGCGCAGCGGACGACCACGCTGGCGGCGTCGCTGCTGCACTGCGCGGCCAAGGGCCAGGCCGCGGCCGAGGTATCCGCCGTGCTGCTCGGCATGGCGGGCCAGGAGCCGCTCGAGCCGGCCGCGTCCCGGCTGCTCGCGGCGCCGCAGGGCGTCGACCTCGCGTGGGGGCTGGTGGCAGGCTGCCGCGCGGCGCTGCTTTTGTCCGTATCCTTACCTCGTGATCGTTCCGCTTACCGGAGTGCAGTACGAGATTGAGGCCGGCCATTACCGCGCCACCGCGACCGGGCTCGGTGCCGGGCTGCGTGAGCTGGCCTTCCGCGGCCAGCCGGTGATCGCTGGCTACGAACCCGACGAGCTGCCGCCCGCCGGCGCGGGCCAGCTGCTGGCCCCCTGGCCGAACCGGGTGGACGGCGGCCGGTACGTCTTCGGCGGCACCGAATACCAGCTGGCCCTCACCGAGCCCGCCCGGGCGAACGCCATCCACGGCCTGACCCGCTGGACGGCCTGGACCGCCGCCCGGCAGGACAGCAGCTCGGTGCGGCTGCGCAGCGCCCCGCACGGCCAGCAGGGGTACCCGTTCAGCCTGGAGATCGAGGCCGAGTACCGGCTGGATCCCGACACCGGGCTGCAGGTGACGGTGACCGCGCGCAACCGCGGCAGCCACGCCGCGCCCTACGGCACCGGCTCGCATCCGTACCTGACGGTCCGGGCGCCCTCGGTCGACGGCTGCGAGCTGACCCTGCCCGCGGATTACTGGCTGCCGATGGACGATCGCGGCATCCCGTCCGGACCGCCGGAGCCCGTCGGCGGCACCGAGTACGACTTCCGCCAGCCGCGCGCCATCGGCGCCACCCGCCTGGACCACGCGCTCACCGGGCTGCGCCGCGACAGCGACGGCCGCGCCTGGGCGTACCTCGCCGCCGACCACGGGGCCGGTCCCCGGGTGGGCCTGTGGGCGGACGAAGGCTACCGCTGGCTGCAGGTGTTCACCGGCGACCCGCTGGGGCCTGACCGCCGCCGCAAGGCGGTGGCCATCGAGCCCATGACCTGCCCGCCGAACGCCTTCGTGACCACCGATGACCTGCTCGTCCTCGAGCCGGGCGAAGAGGTCACCCGGGCCTGGGGGATCCAGGCCTTCTGACGACGATGCCGTCGAGGTCGGCAGGCGTGTCGATATCGTCCGGGCGCCCGGTGTCACCGCACTCGACGAGCGTGACGAGATCCGGGCGGGCGCGCAGGAACGCCCGGGCGCCCTGGTCGCCGGCGGCCGTCGCGATGACCTCGGGCCAGTGCTCGCGGGCCAGCAGCACCGGATTGCGCGGCTGGCCGTCGTAGGCGGCGACGGCCACGCTGGCGCCGGCCCGGTACGCGGCGATCAGGCGCGCGACCGCCTCCGCGCCCACCAGCGGCTGGTCGGCCAGCGCGACGACCGCCGCGCCCGTGTCCTGGGGCGGGACCGCCGCGTCGTCCGGCCTGGCCAGGGCCCGCAGGGCGGCGCGCAGCGAGGATCCCATGCCGGTGCGCCACTCCCCGTTGTACACGGTAAGGACCTGCTGTTCCGGGCCCAGGGCGACCTGGGCGGCGCCGGTGACGAGAAGGACCGGGTCCGCGCCGCCGGCCCGGAGCATGGCCACGCCTCGCTCGGCGAGGGTCTGGCCGTCCAGTTCCACCAGCGCCTTCGGCCGGCCGAACCGGGAGCCCTCCCCCGCGGCCAGCAACACCCCCGCAACTCTGCCGTCCACGGTCCCCAAGCGTATGCGCTCAGCCTGGTAGCATCCATCCGAAATCAGGAGTGACAGCGCAAATGACGACGCAGAGCCCGCCGCCGGATGGCATCGATATCACCCGGCCGAATGTCGCCAGGATTTACGATTACCTGCTCGGCGGCCTGCGCGGCCGGGCCGGCGTTCTGCGTCACCCGGACGTCACCGGCCTGCTCGACCTGACCCGGCCGGTCGCGGTGCTGTGCACCAGCGCGCAAACCATCGGTAGAAGTAGGCTACTCTGCTTACATCACCGCAGGTCAGCAGGCCTAACCGGCGCTGCAGGATAACTGCCCCATCGGAGCACCCTCAAGGCTCCGGGGCGGTTCCTTGAGATTTCTGGGTCATCGGCCCTGGTGATGGACCTTGTTCGGATTGGCCATTTCCATCGGGCCGCCATCGGGGTTGACTGAAAACGTCTTATCGCAGCATGAGCTGCGGCACACTAACACCAACCGAAAAGACGCACGATGAACTACCAGAGGCACTGATATGTGCCCGCATACACCGCCCTGTCCGGCGCCTTCGGCTCCGGACCGCGAAGCGGCGCACACCATTGTCAGCCACCCCGAGCAGGGCTGGAGCCTGCTCTGCAATGGCGTCGTAATCTTCGAAGACACCGGGGAGCTACTACCGGGCGGCGCGTTCATTGCGCCACACCGCCCCACCGACCTCGCCGCCTTCTACCGTCCGGCAGGCGTAGCCCCCGGGCACGGCGGGCAGCCCTCAGCGGCCTTATCCGTCATCGGCGACATCTCGCGGAGTCACCCGAGATGCCTAGAGGCTGTCGCGCAGCGGTCACCGCTTGCACTTAGACAATGCCCTGGATCACCGAATGGCGGCCCGCGCCCGGCACCGCGCCGACCGGCCGACCGCATTCCATGCGCGGCGGCGTGGGCCGCAAGCGCTAGCCGGCGAACTGGTGGTGGATGCGGCCCTCGGTCGCGGTCAGCGGCTGGCCGGTGCCGCCCCAGCGGAGCTGGATCAGCTCGGCGGCGATCGACACCGCCGTCTCCTCCGGCGTCCTGGCCCCCAGGTCAAGCCCGATCGGCGAGCGCAGCCGGGCCAGCTCGTCCTCGGTCAGGCCGACCTCGCGCAGCCGGGCCAGCCGGTCGTCATGGGTGCGGCGGCTGCCCATCGCGCCGATGTACCCGGCCGGCGTGCGCAGCGCCACCTCGAGCAGCGGCACGTCGAACTTCGGGTCGTGGGTCAGCACGCAGATGACGGTCCTGGCGTCCACGTCGGTCCCGGCCAGGAAGCGGTGCGGCCAGTCGACCACCACCTCGTCGGCGTCCGGGAAGCGCGACGCGGTGGCGAACACCTTCCTGGCGTCGCACACGGTGACGTGATAGCCGAGGAACTTGCCGACCCGGGCGACGGCGGCGGCGAAGTCGATAGCCCCGAAGACCAGCATCCGCGGCGCCGGCGCGAACGCGTTCACGAACACGCTCAGGTCGTCCCCGCGTCGCTCGCCGTGCGCGCCGTACCTCCGGATACCGGTCAGGCCCTGGGCCAGCATGCCGCGGACATCGTCATCGACCGCCGCGTCGAGCCGCGCCGATCCCAGGGTGCCTGACGCGCCGGAGTGCCAGCCGTCCGGCTGGGCGCTGTCGCCGGCCCAGATCACCCGTCGCGCGCCGACCTGGCCCGGACCGGAGATCACGGTCGCGACGGCAACCGGCTCGCCGCGCTCGACCGCCGCGGCGATCTCGCCCAGCTCGGGGAAGCGGGTCCTGTCGACCTGCTCGACGAAGATGTCGATGATCCCGCCGCAGGTCAGCCCGACCGCGAACGCGTCGTCGTCACTTACCCCGTAGGTCTGGAAGACCGGCTCCCCGGTCTGGCAGACGTCCAGCGACAGCTCGTAGACGGCACCCTCGACGCATCCGCCGGAAACGCTGCCGACGACCTCGTGGCCGGCTGCGGCCGACACCGCCAGCGCCGCGCCCGGATCACGGGGCGCGCTGCGGTAGGTCCGCACCACCGTGGCGAGACCGAAGGTCTCCCCGGCCTCCCACCACTTCGTGATCCTGCTCAGGATGTCCCGCACTTGCGCCACCTCGGCTGTTAGTGTCCTCGCACGTTTCCAAGCTACGCGGAGGCTTACCTGTCCGCTATGCCCGGCAAGTGGTCTCGCCGCCAGCCCGAGTCACTCATGTCTACCGGAACCGGCTGCCCCACCGAGCCTATTCCCCGCCACCGGCGCAGCTCACAGCCACGACCTCCCCGGTCGCTCGGCGGTCAGCAGGGCGTGGAGCGACGGCTGGGTGCTTATCCGGTGCGGACGCTGGCCGCCGCGGCGCGGATCAGGTCGGGGATATCGGGATGGGCGGGACGCTCGTCGCCGTCGAAGTCTTCCGCGGTGAGCCAGCCGTACTTGTCCGTGGTGGCCCGCTCCCACTGGTCCAGGCCCTCGAGGCTCACCGCCACGGCGCCGACCGCCACCGCGTAGAAGGTCTGGTCCTGGGCGATACGGTGACCGCCCCAGGAGAACTCGATGGAGTTCTGGGCGATCGGCTCGCCGAGGCGCTCGGGCTCGACCGAGATGCGGGTCTCCTCGTACAGCTCGCGGGCCCCCGCGTCACGCAGTTCCTCACCCGGATCGGCCGCGCCGCCGACCGTGAACCAGAACGGCTCATCGGGGTGGTGCGGATCCCAGCCGTGCAGCAGCAGGACCCGGCCCTCGGCGTCCACCGGCAGCACCCGGGCGGTCTGCCTGCGGATGACCGGTTCGCTCCTGGGCGCCTGGTGAGGCTCGGGCACGGTCACGTATAACTCCACGATCTTGGAAATGGGGATCTCGAGAATGTCCTGGGCGCCGGCCGCCTTCAGGGCCGGTATCAGCGTGTTGACGCCGCGCTTGGGCACCACGGTCTCGACCGCGTTCATGTTCCCGCGGGCCAGCGTGGTGACCGTCGGCGAGGACAGGGCGGGCAGCATGTCGGTCACCGCGGCCAGCTTGCCCGCGGGCACGTTGAGCTTCAGCAGGACGTTGCCGCGGGCCTGGATCGCGCCGCGCAGCAGCAGCGCGATGTCCTCCATGGCGGCCCGCTTCTCCGTGTCCGCGAAGGCGGGACCGGCCGCGATCAGCTCGGTGTAGCTGGACAGCAGCGTGTCCAGGATCCGCAGCCCGTTCTTGCGCAGCGACGAGCCGGTCTCGGTCAGGTCCACGATCGCGTCCACGATGTCGGGAACCTTGGCCTCGGTGGCCCCGTAGGACCGGATCACCATGGCCTTCACCCCGCGCTCGTCAAGGAACCGCTGGGTCAGCGCCGGGTACTCGGTCGAGATCCGGATTCCTTCCGGCAGATCGGTGATGGTCCGCCACGGCGCCCCGTCCGGCACTGCCAGCACGATGCGAGCGGGATTAGACGAGACCTTGGAGTACTGCAATTCGCCGAGCGAGACGACCTCCGCGTCGGTCTCCGTGATGCAGTCGCGGCCGGTGATGCCGAGGTCGAACAGCCCGCGCTCGATGTAAGACGGGATTTCCTGCGGCCGCAGGAACCGGACCTTATCGATCCGCGGGTCGTCGATGGACGCGTGGTAGTCCCGGTCCGAGGACCGGCGCACGGTCAGGTCGGCCGCGTCGAAGAGCTCGAGGGTGGCCCGCTCAAGCGAGCCCTTGGGCAGTACCAGTGAAAGCATGAGTCATCCCTACGGGGGTCGGCATGGGTCAGCGGGAGCGCGGGAGCGCCGTCAATGTCGCTGCGCGGCCGGCTGGGAGAGGGATTCTGCGTAGCCGCCGGGGTGGGCGCGGCGGATGGAGCGCACCACGAGCGCGGTATCGAGCGCCGCCACCACGGCCTCCCATCCCTTGTCCTCGTGACTGCCGGGCAATCCGCACCGGTCCCGAGCCGACTCTACCGTGTCGCAGGTCAGCACGCCGTTCCCTACCGGAGTGCGGGCGTCCAGCGCGACCCGGGTCAGGCCGGCGGTCACCGAGTCGCAGACGTACTCGAAGTGCGGGGTGCCGCCGCGGACGACCACCCCCAGGCAGGCCACCGCGTCGTGGTGCCGGGCCAGTTCGGCGGCCACCACGGGCAATTCGATCGCGCCGGGCACGCGGAGCACGACCGGATCGGATACGCCGCAGGCGGCGGCCGCCGCGATTCCGCGCGCCACCAGCGCGTCGGTGATCTCCCGGTGCCAGCGAGTGGCCACGATGGCCAGGCTGAGCCCGGAGGCATCCACCGCACCGGCGCCCGGCCGGCCGGCGCCGCTCATGCGGACTCCGACCCGAAGGCGCCGAAGACAGTACCGGCGAGGCCGCTGGAATGCGGTGCCGCGGCGTGGGCATTCAGCGGCGCCGGGGGACGCGCCACGGCCCGTTCGGCTGCTTCTAGATCTTGAATTTGATGCCCGAGTTTGTCCCGCTTGGTGATCAGGTAGCGCAGGTTGAACAGAGTGACGGCCGAGGCCAGCGGGACCCGGGCGGTGATGTCCACGCCGCAATCGGTCAGGCCGCTCAGCTTGGCCGGGTTGTTCGTGAGCAGGCGCACCGAGCGCACCCCCAGGTCGGCGAGCATCTGCGCGCCGGCCGAGTACTCGCGCGCGTCCACCGGCAGGCCGAGCTCGGTGTTGGCGTCCACCGTGTCAGCGCCGGCATCCTGCAGCTCATAGGCCTGCAGCTTGCTCAGCAGTCCCACGCCGCGGCCCTCGTGCCCGCGCAGGTACAGCACTACCCCGCGGCCCTCGGCCGCGATCGCCGCCATGGCCGCGTCCAGCTGCGCGCCGCAGTCGCAGCGCAGCGAGCCGAACACGTCGCCGGTCAGGCACTCCGAGTGCAGCCTGGTCAGCACCTCCGGGCCGGCCACGTCGCCGAGCACAAGCGCGACGTACTCGGTCCCGTCGAACTCGTGCCGGTAGCCGAACGCCTGCCACTGGCCGTAGGCGTTCGGGATCCGGGTCTGCGCCTGGCGGCTCAGCTGGCGCTCGTGGCGGCGGCGGTGCTCGATCAGCTGCTCGATCGAGATCAGCGCGAGGTCGTGGGTGTCGGCGAACGCGCGCAGCTCGGGCAGCCGGGCCATCGTGCCGTCGTCGTTCACCACCTCGCACAGCACGCCGGCCTCCGGCAGGCCCGCCAGCCGGGCCAGGTCGACGGCGGCCTCGGTGTGGCCTGCCCGGCGCAGGACGCCGCCCTCGGTGTAGCGGAGCGGGAACACGTGTCCCGGGCGCACCAGGTCGGCCGCCGTGATGGCCGGGTCGACCAGCTTCCTGATCGTCGCGGCGCGGTCGGCGGCCGAGATGCCGGTGCTGATCCCGTCCCGCGCGTCCACGCTGAGCGTGAAGGCGGTGCGGTGGTGCTCGGTGTTGCGGGCGGTCATCTGGGGGAGCTGAAGCCGGTCGAGTTCGGCCTCGCGCATCGGCACGCAGATCACGCCGCTGGTGTAGCGGATCATGAAGGCGAGCAGCTCGGGGGTGGCCAGGCTGGCGGCGAAGATAATGTCGCCCTCGTTCTCCCGGTTCTCGTCGTCCACGACCAGCACCGGGCGGCCCGCCGCGATGTCCTTGACCGCGCGGTCGACGTCGTCGAGTAGCTGAGTCACTTGTCGCCCTCCCGGCTCTGCTGGCCGCGGGGGGACGACCCCTCTGGCACCCCCTGCTGAAGCAATCTCTCCACGTACTTGGCGATCACGTCGACCTCGAGGTTCACGGTGTCGCCGGGCTTTCTGGTACCGAGGGTGGTGCGCTTGAGCGTCTCCGGGATCAGGCAGACCTCGAACCAGCCATGCGGGGCGCCGGGAGGGCTGAGGGCGGAGACCGTGAGGCTGATCCCGTCCACGGTGATCGAGCCCTTCTCCACCACGTACCGGGATATCTGGCCGGGGAGGCCGATGCGCACCTGGTCCCAGTGCTCGGCGGGCGTCCGCGAGATGATCGCGGCGGTGGCGTCCACGTGGCCCTGTACGAGATGACCGCCCAGGCGGTCGGCGAGGCGGACCGAGCGTTCCAGGTTGACCGGCGCTCCGGGGGTCAGCGCGCCCAGGCCGGACCGGTTCAGGGTCTCCCCCATCACGTCCGCGGTGAAGGTGCCGTCCAGGATCCCGGTGACGGTCAGGCAGACGCCGTTGACGGCGATCGACTCGCCGAGAGCGACACCTTCGGTGGAACCCCGGATGGCGAGCCTGGCCGCGTCGCCGTGGTGCTCGACTCCCGCCACCTCGCCGAGTTCTGCCACGATCCCCGTGAACATTCGCGCTCTCCTCCTCGAAGCCCAGTACATGATCCGGCTCCGGGGGTGGCGCGTACGCGCTCTGGCACGGCCGGGCATCGCCCGGCCGCTCGCGTGCTGCCTCCCATCCGGACTTTCACCGTCGGTCCCGGAATTTCACCGGGTCAGCCGCCCGCTGGATGCGGACGGGTCGCGGACTGTCACCGCCGGCTCGGAGTTTCACCGACCCCGGAGCACGCCTTTTCTGCTACAAGCCAGTGTGCCACACCAGATATTCCTGGCCGTGCGGCGGCGGTGGTTTCCGCTATCAGGCCAGCGGGCGGAACTGGTACCCGACGCGGTATTCGGTGACCAGGCACTGGCCGTAACGCGGGCCGAGCTTGCGCCGGACCCGGCTCACGTGCACGTCCACGGTGCGGCTGTCCCGTGGCACCGGCCGGCCGTCCGGAGCCAGGGTGCGGTGCCAGATCTGCTCGACTAGTTCGGCCCTGGTGAACACCGCGACCGGATGCGCGGCGAGGAAGCCCAGCAGCTCGAACTCCTGGAAGGTGAGCTGGATCTCGTGCCCGTCGGTCCAGACGCGGCGCTGCTTGTGGTCCAGCCGCAGCCCCTGGTCTGGTGGCGGCTCGTGGGGTGGTGGCGGCTCGTGGGGTGGTGACGGCTCGTGGGGTGGTGACGGCTCGTGGGTCGTGGGACGGGCTCGTGGGCCGGCGCGGCCGGGCTGGCGGTGGACGTGGTGATCGCGTAGCCGACGATGGCCAGCGACGTGCCGGTGCCGGGGATCGGCACCACCGCGAGCAGGGTGGCGTCCCGGCCCGGCGGGGGAACGTCCTCGTCCCAGGGGGAGGCGGACCCGGCGCCGGGTTGTTCCGGCGACCGCGGCCAGTAGAGCAGCTGGGTCCCTGCCGCTGCATCTCCAGAGGACACGAGTCCTATAGTCCATTTAAATGGTCGCTTTTGTCAAGAACGCGGCTCAGCCCCGGGACGGCCGCGATCGGGGATGGTTACACCCCATGAGGCCTGGCGCACGACGGCCCCGCCTGCACCCAGGCACTACCCGCGCCCGGCCCCGGCCACCGCTTTCCCGCACGCCCCGTAAGCCCCGCCCGCCCCGCCCCGCACCCAGAACCCGCCCCAGCCCGCCCCAGCCCGCCCCAGCCCGCCCCGGCAAACGACCACGATGCTCCATCGTGGCCGTTCCAGCGACATCGATGCTCCATCGTGGTCGTCACGCCCGGGCCAGGACGGCGCGCAGGCGGGGCGCGAGGGGCGTGCGAGGCACGTGAGTCAGGCGACAGCCCGCACGGGCCAACCGGGCCGCCAGCCTTGACAAGCCAGCACCACAAGCAATGCGACAGCCTCCCCGATCATGAAACCGGGCCCGGGAGGCGG